>CAWAXV010000029.1:0-370698 GCA_963786095.1 uncultured Acidobacteriaceae bacterium
GCGCCGACTGCGGTATCTTCGCCCAGGATTACGGCCAAGCCGGAGCCATCGATTTCTTCGGCCGCCAGATGGGACTTCCGCCCGCGATCAGCGGCGATCGCACCTATTGGCTCTGGGGGCCGCGCGGCTATTCCGGCAAATGCCTGATCGTGCTCGGTGACCGTCAAGAACGTTTGCACGAACTCTTCCAGCAGGTCGAATTCGTTGGCCTCTCCGCCGACAACCCTTGGGCGCTCGAAACGCAGATCAGCGTCAACATTTGCCGCGGACAGAAGTTCGGCACCCTCACCGACGTCTGGCCGAAGATCAAACGCTGGCGGTAGCGGTCTCACGATCGGGGAGTACGTTCCTCTATCAGCATCGCACGATCGGTAGTGGCTCAGTTTGAACGCTGAATCTCACAAAGGCGTCACCCCGAAGAGCCCGCGTTCTCACTAGCGGGCCGAGGGATCTCACGTGGCACACAGCGTGGTAGCGGAGATCCTTCGCTCCGCCTGAAGAACGGCTACGCTCAGGATGACGCCATCGACGACAGAGGATGCCATCAAGATATTCAAAATGAGCACTAGCCTCGATAGCCCCTCCCTTGCCGCACCTTCCTCGCCCGCTGTAGCATCAATATTCAGGCATTCATATCAAGGAGAAATCATGGCAACCGATACTTTGGCCACGCCCGGCCACTGCTCAGCAACGGCACAGACCAAGGTCTACAAGAACTTCATCGACGGCGAGTGGGTCGAGTCCTCGACCGGAGAGACCTTTGAAAATCGCAATCCCGCCGACACCCGCGACCTGGTCGGCATCTTCCAGAAATCCGCCAAGGCCGACGTGGACGCCGCCGTCGACGCCGCCAAGCGCGCCTTCGCCAAGTGGCGCCTGGTCCCGGCGCCGCGCCGCGCCGAGATCGTCTTCCGCGCCGCCGAAATGCTGATCGAGCGCAAGGAAGAATACGCCCGCGACATGACCCGCGAGATGGGCAAGGTTCTCAACGAAACTCGCGGCGACGTGCAGGAAGCCATCGACACCGCCTACTACATGGCCGGCGAAGGCCGCCGCCTGTTCGGCCCGACCGTGCCCTCGGAGCTGCCCAACAAGTTCGCCATGGCCGTGCGCCAGCCGATCGGCGTCTGCGGCATGATCACGCCGTGGAATTTCCCCATGGCGATTCCGTCGTGGAAGCTGCTGCCCGCGATCGTCTGCGGCAACACCTGCGTGATCAAGCCCGCGCAGGACACGCCGCTCTCCACTTTCAATCTGGTTCGCGCGCTCGACCGACGCCGGCGTGCCCAAGGGCGTGATCAACATCGTCACCGGATACGGCCCCGAAGTCGGCACGCCGCTGGCCGAGCATCCCGACGTGCGCGCCATCTCGCTCACCGGATCGTCCGCCGTCGGACGCATCATCGGCAGCACCGCCGCGAAGAGCTTCAAGCATTGCTCGCTCGAACTCGGCGGCAAGAATCCCATGATCGTGCTCGACGACGCCAACCTCGATCTCGCCATCGAAGGCGGCCTCTGGGGCGCATTCGGCACCACCGGCCAGCGCTGCACCGCCACCAGCCGCATCATCGTGCAGAAAGGCGTGTACCGCGAATTCGTCGAGCGCTACGTCGATCGCGCCAAGAAACTGAAAGTCGGCAACGGCCTCGATGAAACCGTGCAGATGGGTCCGGCCATCAACGAGAAGCAGCTCCAGACCGATCTCAACTATGTCGAGATCGGCAAGAACGAAGGCGCGAAGCTGATGTGCGGCGGCAATCGCCTCGACCAGGGCGACTACCAGCACGGCTACTTCATGGAGCCGACCGTCTTCGTCGACGTCGATCCCAAGATGCGCATCGCGCAGGAAGAAATCTTCGGCCCGGTCGTCTCGATCATTCCCTGCGACGATCTGGAAGATGCGATCGAGATCGCCAACGGCATCGAGTACGGCCTGTCGTCGGCGCTCTACACCAAGGACGTGAACAAGGCCTTCACCGCGATGCGCGACCTGTACGCCGGCATCACCTACATCAACGCGCCCACGATCGGCGCCGAAGTGCATCTGCCCTTCGGCGGCACGAAGGCCACCGGCAACGGCCATCGCGAAGGCGGCATCGGCGCGATCGATTTCTACACCGAGTGGAAGTCGGTCTACGTCGATTACTCCGACAAGCTGCAGAAGGCGCAGATCGATCGGGACGAGCTAACCGTCGCTTTGTCATCCCGAGGAGCGGAGCGACGATCTTCGCTGTCTGCCGGGCAGCGGCACAAGATAGTTCCGCGAGTCGCAGGACTGCGCGCTTCGGCTGACCAGCAACATTCGGCCTCAAAGCGCTGTGAGTCGCACCGCCGATCGGTCTATCCCGCGCGCGCGTAGTTCGAAAGCCTTGCATCTATTCGAATGATCCAAACGAAGCAGGGATCCTTCGACTGCGTGGGCGCAGCGCCACCGTGCTGCCCAACGGAACGGTCACTCAGGTTGAAGTGCGCGGGGGCAATCCCATTCTTGCCGAGAAGGCGCAGAAGGCCGTCATGAACTGGAAGTACGCTCCGGCCTCCACGCAGACGGTCGAAGAAGTCGGTCTCAGCTTCAGCCCTCACTAATCCCGCTGCGCGCCACTTCGCAGCTCGATTCAGTTTTCTGTGTTTCCCCGGCCCTCTGCGGTTAGAATTTCCTATGCCGCTCACCCAATCCCGCGAAATCACCGCCGCCTCGCGCCTCGACAACGTCCGCTACGCCATCCGCGATCTGGCGTGCGTGGCCGACGAAGTCATCAAGCACGGACACAAAGTCCTGCCGCTGAACGTCGGCGATCCGCTCAACTTCGATTTCCAGACGCCGCCGCACATCATCGAGGCCGTCTACAAGGCCATGCGCGACGGCAAGAACGGATACGCGCCGTCGCCCGGCATTCCCGAAGCGCTGGAAGCGATTCGCGGCGAGGCCGCGCGCAAAGGCATCACGACGGTCCGGGATGTCTTCGTGACTTCCGGCGTCAGCGAGACGGTCGATCTTTGCCTGTCTGCGCTGGTCAATCCCGGCGAAAACGTTCTGACGCCCAGCCCGGACTATCCGCTCTATTCGGCGGTGCTGTGCAAGCTGGGCATCGCGCTCAACGCTTACGACCTGAACGAAGACGACGCCTGGCAGCCCGAACTGGCCGACATCGAGCGCAAGATCACGCCGCGCACTCGCGGCATCGTGCTGATCAATCCCAATAATCCCACGGGCTCGCTCTGCACGCGCCGGATGCTCGAGCAAGTCGCCGAACTCGCGCGCCGCAACAACCTGGTCATCTTCGCCGACGAAATCTACGACAAGCTGATTCTCGACGGCACGCCACACATCGCCTTCGCCGCGGTCGCGCCCGACGTGCCCTGCGTGACCTTCGGCGGCATGTCGAAGAATTATCTCGTTCCCGGATGGCGCATCGGATGGGGCATTGTCAGCGGCGATGCCAGCCGCGGTGAAGACGTATACCGAAGGCATTCATCGACTGCTGCGCGCGCGCCTCTGCGCCAATCATCCCGAGCAGTACGCCATCAAGCCCGCGCTCGAAGGCCCGCAGGATCATCTCGTCGAAGTACAGCGCAAGCTGCGCTCCCGCCGCGATCTCACGCAGAAGTGGTGCGAGTCGACGCCGCGCGTGAGTTGCGTCGCGCCGCGCGGCGCGTTCTACGCCTACCCGCGCATCGACATCCCCGAGAGCGACGACGTCTTCGTGAAGGAATTGATCCGCCAGAAGCACGTGATGGTCGTCCACGGCTCCGGCTTCGGCCAGAAGCCCGGCACGCAGCACTTCCGCATCGTGTTCCTGCCGGATGAGGCGACGCTGACGAAGGCTTATGCAGGAATCGCGGAGTTCATTGGCGAGCGATATGGAAAATGATTCACCGTCGAGAACGCCGGGCTCGCGGAGTAGGCGGAGGATTTTTAGAGTGCATATTGTTAGGCGCGCAGTAGTTGTAGCGGTTCGAGTAGCCATTCCAATGGCATTGGCCGCCGTTGGGTTCGCAGCCAACACAGACCGCGCCTTGCAGGAAGACGACATTCGCGAAATGGTGTTTCGGCACCAGTTCGATCACAACGCATCGGGGCAACAGAAGACCGCTCATGCGTACTATCTTGCGCTTGGTGAGAAAGACGCCGATCCCTCAGACCAATTCATGAAGCGGTTTACACACCACAGGCCGCCGGTCCGTAAGGCGTCGGCGCGCCACTCGACCTCGGTGGAAATCGTGGACAAGGGCACAGGCAAGCCCGGTCTGCTTTTTCGTATATCGACGATCACATGGATCTCGGATTCGGAGGTCAGGGTCGAAGGAGGATACGACGAGGCAAATGTAAGCGCATCACAAAATACGTATACGGTGAAGAAGCACGAGGACAAATGGGAAGTAACAGATGACAGAATGAATGCCATTTCAGAGGTAACGCTCCCGGCACCACTGCCAAAACCTCCGCGACGTCCGCGTCCTCTGCGTTGAAGATTTTGGTTTTCCCTTCGAATCTGGTTAAATCGAAACAACTGTGGTCGACATTCACTCACACATTCTTCCTGAAGTAGACGACGGGCCCAAGACCTGGGACATGTGCGTCGCCATGTGCCGTGCGGCGGCCGCCGACGGCATCTCGTACATGGTGGCCACCCCCCACGCCAACGACCGATATCACTACGATCGCGAATATTTACAGGGACTCGTCGCGCACCTGCAGCAACTTGTCGGCGACGCACCCAAAATTATTCTGGGCTGCGACTTTCATCTTTCCATCGACAACATTCAGGACGCGCTGGTCCACCCCGCGCGCTATGTCATCGGAGACACGCGATACCTGCTGGTGGAGTTCAGCAACTACAGCGTCCCGCAGCAGACGACGGATTCTTTTCTCAAGCTGGGAGACTGCGGGCTCACGCCGATCATCACGCATCCCGAGCGCAATCCGATTCTGCGCGAGAGTCCGCAGCGCGTGGTGGAGTGGGCGGAGCAGGGATGCATTATTCAGATGACGGGCTCTGCTCTGACCGGATTCTGGGGCGAACGTACGCGCCGCGCCGCGTTGTGGCTGCTCGAGCGCCAGGCCGTCCATGTGCTCGCCACGGATGCGCACGACACGGAAAAACGTGTCCCAATTCTTTCGACCGCCCGTGATGCCGCTGCCGAAATCTGCGGCGACGAAGTCGCCGAGGCTCTGGTCGAGTCGAACCCACGCGCCATTATTTCGAACCAGACTCTGCCGTATTTCCCGCGACCCGCGGTCGCGAGCTACCGCAAGGGAAGCTAGCAGTTCTCAGTTGGCAGTTTCAATACGGCTCGTCCCGAGGAATGCCTCAGGCGGTGATCTCCGTGCTCTCTGTTGAGCAGCGATCAGTGGCACCAACTCTCAGGATGGTTCGACTTCCGCGCCTCGCTATCGGCGAGTTCAATCGTTTTAATCGGGTACATTAACTCATTTATTTTCATTGATTTACGGGGATTATTTATCACAGCGGATGATCGGTGCAGGCGCCTCGGAACAATGGGCTTGTACGCGATTGCACCGGTTATTGTGCAACCAAAAATGGACTGTTCACTTTCAATTTCTGGACTAAGCGTTTTTTACTGCGGTCGCGACGGGTCGGTCGCGTTGGAGTTGGGAGCGGCGGGATCTGCCGCCGGGCTCGCGCTGTGAGACGCTGTCGGCAATGTTGCCGCACGCGGAGCCTCCGGGCCGGTTGTCATGGCACTGTCGGGATTGAGCAGATGATCCTTGCTCGGCCCCAAGCCCAAGCTGATCAGCGCGCGCGAGTCGGGCACGGTCTTCGATTGCCATCCGTGATCGGCCTGGTACTTGCGCATGGCATCTTCGCTGGCCTGGTTCCATGTGCCGCTGGCGTCCCCGCTCATGTAGTGTTCGCGGATGAGGGCCTCTTGAATCGCCTGTGCTCGCTCGGAATCGATCTTCTGCTGACCGCGCGTCTTCGCCGTTCGCTTGCGCGAGGAGTGCTTCCCGGAAGAGGCTGTATGAGTCTTGCTCGTGCTGGACGTTGAAGGTTTGTGAGTGGTGGTTTTCGTGGATGCTGGTTTCTTCGCGACCGACGAGTCGGTGGTCGAACTCTGGCGCGCGTTCGCGGGAATGCAGGCGAACCCCAGCAGCAGCGCCGTTACCGCCATTGCGCTGAACCATGCTCGCCAGATTCCAGAACGCCTGATCATCAACGCAAATCCTCACTGCCAGACTTCCTGCAAAAGAAAAGCTCAACAGACGCTGGCCCTGTAATCATCCTCGATTCGAGGCTACACTACCAGTGCCCGTTGGGCCGATTTCGGTTACGGAAGTGTACCGGCAAGGAAGCCGGTGCCTTCCTGTTGCGTCGCGCCACGCTGCCTGACGAGGAACACGACGTCTTGTCCGCTCTTCATGCCGGATTCGATACGCGACATTTCCTCTTCGCTGTTCACAGGCTGCTTGTTCACTTCGAGGATCACGTCGCCGCGTCCCAGACCAACGTCCTCGGCAAAGGATCCCGGCTTCACATCTTGCACGATCACACCTTTACCTGCGGGAACTTCGAGACGATCGGCCATTTCAGGAGTCAGCTTGCGCACCGTCATTCCGAACTTGTTCGACTTCGGAGTGCTTTCGTCGGTGCCCTCCTGATCTTCGCCGAGGCGCGCGGCAAACAGCTTGGCGCGGTCCGCGATGGTCACGGTCGTATCCTGTGCCTTGCCATTTCGGATGAAGGCCAAGCTCACCTTGGACCCGGGTTTCCGCGAAGCGATATCCGAAACCAGTTCGGTGCCCTTGGTGACCTTTTTGCCATCCACGGCCGTGATGGTGTCGCCCACTTTCAGGCCGGCCTGATCTGCAGGACTGCCCGCCACCACGGTCGAAACCGTGATGCCCGAGCCGCCACCGTAGACGCGGGCGATTGCCGGATTATCCTGCCCGGCAAACATGATGCCGATGGAGCCGCGCGATACGCGGTGCTCCGGCCCGGTCAACTGGTTGTATACCTCAACCACGGTCTTCGAGGGGAGCGCAAAACCTACACCCGCGTAAGCGTTGGTCTCGCTCAGAATTGCCGTGTTGATGCCGATCACTTCGCCGTTCATGTTGACCAGCGGTCCGCCGGAGTTGCCGGGATTGATGGCAGCATCGGTTTGAATGAAAGTTTGGAATTGCTTGCCGGGAACGATGTCACGTCCTTTGGCAGAAACAATTCCCGCAGTCACGGTCTCAGACAATCCGAACGGACTGCCCACCGCTAGAACCCAGTCGCCCACCTGCATGCTGTCGGAGTTGCCCATTTTGGCCGCGGGCAACGAACGGTCGAGGTCTACCTTGATCACAGCCAAATCGGTTTCCTGATCCGTACCGATGACTTTGGCATCGTGCTGCACGCCGGGAGGATCATCCTGGAAGCGCACGCGGATGCGGTCGGCCTTTTCGACGACGTGCCGGTTGGTAACGATGTAGCCCTTCGAATCGACGATCACACCCGAACCCAGAGAGCGCTCGCGGATGGAGCCATCCCCCTGTCCGCCTGGACCGGCCTGCCCGCCCGGGCCGCCGAAGAAATGATTGAAGAAGTCGTCCATACCACCGCCGCCATCTTCGTCGTCATCCTGTCCGCCACGACGGCGGCGCATGTTCTTGACGGTCGATTCTGTATTGATGTTGACGACGCTCGGCTCCATCGTCTTCGCGATCTGCGAAAAAGCGTTCGACATCTGTTGCGGCGAGGGCAAGGTCAGCGGTGTCGCGTCGCCCTTCTGCCCTTCTTTTCCCTTGACGCCGTAGGAAATCACAGTGCCGATCAGAATGCCGAGTGTGAGCGTCACCAGAATACTCAGCGTATAGGCCCAACGATGAGCCTTCATGCGCATCCACATCGCGCGCGAATCCATAAGTCTACTTCCCTCCGAAACTCGTTTAAGTCCTTTACATTATACCCATTTACGCCAAGCAACTGGGGATGGCGCAGGAGCCGACACCACGGGCGCCGGCGGAACTTTAGCCGTTAGACGCGGGAACGGGCAAAAGTGTTTGATGCCACGGGGAAGCCCGTGATTTATCAGGGGTTTGGCACTTCCCTTTTCTCATTACGCCTCGCGGAGGAATATGGACTGTCCAACCGCCAGTTGACCGGTACGAGTGACCGTCCCGTAGATTCCCGCGTGGTTCTCGTTCGCACGAACGATGGCTTTCATGACCTCGGGTGCAAGAGTTGCCGTGTCAGGATCTATGTTCACCATCGAGCAGCGCTCGTCGCGCATAGTGACGGCGACGGCGGGCGCGTCATCGCCCGCACCAAAGGAAAGCACGCCGCCCACCCACTCATCCTCCTGGAATGCAACCGGTCGCAGTAAACGAACGACAATGTTTGGTCGAAATCGTCGTACGTCCAACTGGAGCCCCGCGAGCCGTCCGATCTCCGACACCGTATCGGAAGCGATCACCGAGATGCTCGCTTCATCGAAGATGCCGTGCCTCAACTGCGTCATCCCGACGCGAGTCCCGCACCGACGTCGGACCTCCGCGGCCAACGCCTCCCCGAAAACAGGCATATCGTGGCCATCGGGCGTGCGAATGTGGGTAGGAACATCCCCGCCGTCTTCGCGGCTCTGCGGTGCAAACAGTACCAAATCAGGAAGCTTGCTTGCGGTTAACCATGGCATCCCGGTGCGGTTCTCAAAGAGCTGGAGTGCCAGGCGCCGGTCTCCTTCAACGCCGTGCCACCCCAGGCTGGCGACCGCAAGTCGTTCGCCAGCCATGGACTTTACTGGATACCGGAAGAGCGCCTCCACCTGTCCGATTTCTATGGGCATGCCCGGTCCACTCTGACTTTGTGCGGGTTTGGGATCGAGAAGGTCAGCGACTTTCTTACTTCGCCTCGTAGACCGTCTTGCCGCCGACCACTGTGCGCAGCACTTTGGTGGCGAGCAACTTTTCGGGCGCGGTTGCGGCTGGGTCGCGATCGAGGACGACGAAATCCGCGAGCATCCCCGGCGCGAGCTTGCCTTTTTCTTTTTCCTCGAACTCAGCATAGGCCGGAGCCGTGGTGTAGGCAGCGATGGCCTGATCCATGGTCAGTCGTTGCTCGGGGAAGTATTCCTGCTTGCCGTTTTCGCTCTTGCGCGTGGTGGCAGCATACAGGCCGCGGAACGGAGTGACGGGCTCGACCGGATAGTCGGTGCCGAAGGCCAGCACGACGCCCTTGTTCAGGAAAGAAAGCCATGCGTAGGAAGTCGCCGCGCGCTTGGGACCCAGCCGGTCCTGCGCCCAGCGCATGTCGGTGATCAGGTGGCTGGGCTGCATTGACGCGATTACTTTCAACTGCTTGAATTGCGCGATTTGTGCCGGCGTGGTGACTTGGGCGTGTTCGATGCGCAGGCGAAATTCGTCGCCGCCGTTCGGAGCCTTTACGTGGGCCTCGCGCGCAGCTTTCTCGGCTTCGGCAAAAGCATCGAGCGCCATCTGCACGCCTTTGTCGCCGATGGCGTGAAAGCCGATCTGAAATCCGGCAAGCACGCGCTCTTTCGTCATGTCGTTCAGCTTGGCGACGTCGTAACGCGGCAGGCCTGAGTTTTTCGGATCGTCGGCATAGGGCTCGAGCAGGGCCGCAGTGTGCGATCCGAGCGAGCCGTCCATGAATCCCTTGAGCATTCCGGTGTGCAGCATGAGATCGGACTGCGGATGGGACGAGCGCTTCTTGCCCAATTCCTCGAGCGGATCATCAAAGGGCAGCCACTCCGAAATGCGCGCGGTGAGCTTGCCTTCTTTTTCGAGTTCTTCGTAGATCTGAAAATTCTCCCATTCGGGGGAATAGTCCTGCGCGGAGGTCACTCCATGCGCGGCCAGATCGGCGAGGGCGAGTTCAATTCCCTGCCGGCGCTTGATGATTCGGTTTCGGAATCACTCCCAGCACGGCAGCCTGCGCGGTTTCCCGCAGAATTCCGGTCGGCTCGCCGTTCTCGTTGCGGTCGATGTGTCCGCCCTGCGGATCGCGGCTGGCCAGAGTGATGCTGCCGAGTTGCAAGGCGCGAGTGTTGGCAACGGCAATGTGGCCGTCGATTCGTTCGAGAAACACCGGATGTCCGCCGGAGACTTCGTCGAGATCCCAGCGCGTGGGCGTTACTTTCACCGGCCACAAGGTTTCGTCCCAGCCGGAGCCGAGAATCCATTCGCCAGCTTTCGCCGATTCCACTTTGCTCCGCACTCGCTCGCGAAGTTCGTCGAGCGACTTCACGCCGGTCAAATCGACGCTCAGCTTGGTGGTTCCGGCATCGTCGAGGTGCAGGTGCGCGTCGTTGAATCCCGGCATGACGAAGTGTCCGTCGAGGTCGATGACCTGGGTCTGCGGGCCTTTCAGCTTCTGGATGTCGAGAGTCTTGCCGACGGCCTCAATGCGGTCGCCGCGCACGGCAATCGCTTCTTCCCGCAGCATCGAACTGAACGGCGTATTCGACGGGCACTCCGGTGTAGACGTTGGCGTGCATGAAAATGATGTCGGCCTTGGGGCGGGTGTCGGCGGGCGGGTCAAATGTCTGCGCAGGGCATTGCACCGCGCCGAGAATGAAACTCAGAACCACACCACCCAGATTCGCTCTGCATCTCAGATTCATTCTCAGATTCATTCCCCCACTCCTGCCAGCGCGAGCATGGTCAGCAGAATTCGCTTCAGCCCAAGCTCGCGCCCGTTGGAATCGAACCACTCCTGCAAAGTGTGTGCGCCGCCACCGGAGCCGCCGCCGCCGATGGCAATCGCTTCCTGCCCGAGCGACAGCGGAATATTCGCGTCGGTCGAGGCCCGCTGCACCTGCGCCGCGTTGGCCAGCTGCGCATCGACCGCGCGAACGACTTGCAAAATTCGCGCGCCCGGCGGACAGTTCGCCCGCGGGACGATTGCCGATCACCACTACCTCGCAACTCACGCCCGACGGGCGTTTCTGCGCCGACGAGCGCATCTCGGCCGCCATGGTTTCGTCTTCCACCGCGCGATTCAGCGCCAGCCGCATGGACTGCTCCAGGCGCTCCATCTCGGTCATCGAGGTGGAGCGGATGTCCACCTTCATGCTGGCCGACTCGGGAATCGAATTGACTGAAGTGCCGCCGCGAATCACGCCGATGTTGAAGGTTGTCTTTGGCGCCGTGGGGACGGGAGTCGCAGTAAACGTCTCGATCGCCTTGGCCAGAATCACGATGGGATTGGGCGCGCCAAAATCGCTCCAGGAATGGCCGCCCGGACCGCGCACGATCACTTCAAAGCGCCGGCTGCCCAGGGCCTCGGCAACGATGGTGTCGGCGCCGGCGCCGTCGAGCACCAGGCTGTAGGCAATCGAATCTTTCCAGCGCGGCGTGGAAAAAATGTGACGCATGCCGCGCAGGTCGCCTTCGCCCTCTTCGCCGACGTTGCCGATGAACACGAACGGCAGGGCATGGCGAAGGCGTACATGGCGCAGCAGCGCGGCGATGCCGAGCATGGCAGCCACGCCCGCGCCGTTGTCGGAGACGCCAGGGCCGTAGATGCGGCTTCCCTGCTGGCGAATGTTCAGCGGCGTGTTCGCGGGAAAAACGGTATCGATGTGCGCGCTCAGCGCGACGTAGCGCTTGCCGAATCCGGGATGGGTGCCGAAGACGTTGCCGACGTCGTCGATGCGGACGTCATCGAGGCCGACTTCGCGAAAGCGTTCCGACAGCCAGTCGCCGCGCGCCGATTCGCCGAACGGGGGCGCCGGAATGCGCGCCATCTCCATTTGCCACTGCGCCAGTTGGGGCTCCTGCGTGCGAAACCAGTTGAACGCCGACCGCACCTCGGGAGAAGCGGCCAGACGAGCCACTTCCTGCTGCATTTCCTGCTTCACGGCAGGCGCAGGGTCATGCAAATCCGCACGCGGGGGATTCGGGCTCATGAAGGTATTGCGTCAGTTTACAACGGCTTGAGGGGAATAGGGATTGGCTTGGGCGTTACGGAAGACAACCGCCAACACAAAGTAACTGCCGCGGGGACTAGTACTACGGCACCATCGGTAGTGCACACCTATGAGATGCGCTAATTCCGTGCTATAGCAGCGACGCCGAGAGTCCCGCCCTTTGTTCGACGGCCACGACTAACTTCTTGGTGGCGGGAACTTCGATGCCGTGACGGCGCGCGCCGCGCAGGATCGGACCGGCGATGGCGTCGAGTTCGGGAGCCTTGCGTTGCTCGACATCTTTCTGCATCGAGCTGCGCATGTTGCCGGGAATATTCCTGGTCGCTGCGGCGATCACAGCGATCGGCATCGATTTTCGCTCCTTCGGCCACCGCGACCGCACAGGCTTCGCGCATGCAGGACAGACCCAAATCTCTCCATTCCGGAGTCGGCCAGAAATTCGCCGACGCTCTTGTCGGCTGCAGTGGTGGTCAGCGCGAAGGCGGCCAGGAAAACGAGCTTGCTCCACATCAGGGTTGGTTCATCGATCGATGAAGCGGCATTCGAAACCGATTTTCTGAAACTGCTCGAGGGTCCCGCCGAGCAGACGTTCGCCCGGCCGACGAGACGTTCAGACGCGCAAAGGGCGAGCGATGGATGATGTGTCCCGGGCGCAACGCGCTCAGACTCGACGGCGATGGTCGCGGCGATGACGCGTTCGGCTCCGTACTTCGAGCGCAAAAGCGCGAGATGATCGATGCCGTTCAGCAGCGGAACGATGGCTCGATCGACTCGGGGTTTGTGATGGCTTCGAGCGCGGCCGGCAGTTGGGTGGCTTTCACCGTTACCCAGAGCACGTCACACGGCGGAACTTCCGCGGCACTTGCAACCGGCACGCTGAAGTTGCCGAACGGACTTTCGAGTTGCAATTGTTCGGGATAAGTTGCCAGCGACTCACGACGCACGACCATGGTGACCGCAGCGCCGTTTCGCGCCAGCCAGGCGCCGATCAGGCCGCCGATGCCGCCGGCTCCAAGAATTGCATGTCGCATCGGTTCTGGCATGAAGGAGTCTATCTCTTGCTTGCGGCGGTGGGCACGCACTCGAGAATCTCGGCTTCGGTCAGCGTGTGGTCACTCTGCTTGGCGCGCTGGTAGATGCGATCGACGACATCGTCGGTCGCCGCGAATGCCGTGGCGCTCCAGCCAGAACAGCACGTTCGACTTTCCGCTCATCGGGCCGACATCGATGATCTGCTCCAGGCCGAAGACGTGCGACGGCACGCCGGAGTACACCGTGTTTGCCAGCACGACGTCGTTCTTGTGATAGGCCTTGATGATCGCCGCCGCGTGTACGCCGGTCGCGGTGCGGAACGCATCGTCGCCGACCACCGGATAATTCTTCGGAATCGGCACGCCCGTCGCGCGCGACACGGCCTCGCAATACTGCTTCAGCTTGGTCAGGTCTTGCTGGTCCCAGGGCGCGATGCCCATCAGCTTGAGGTTGACCAGCATCTGATCGATCTGCGTATTGCCGACGCGCTCGCCCAGACCGATGGCACATCCGTGGACGCAATTGGCGCCCGCGATGATCGCTGCCATCGAGTTGGCGATGGCAAGGCCGCGGTCGCTGTGACCGTGCCAGTCCACGCGAATCTTTTCGCCCGAGGGCTTCACGACTTCGGCGATCACAAACCGCACCAGCGCCAGCGCGCCCATCGGCGTGGCATGACCCGCGGTGTCGCAGATGCAGATCGCGCGCGCGCCGCAGTTGATCGCCGTCGCGTACAGCCGCTTCACCGTTTCGGGATCGCAGCGGCTGGTGTCTTCGGTGACGTACATGACGTCGAGACCGAGCGAGACCGCGTATTTGATGGCCTTTTCGGTGGTCTGCAGCAGAAAGTCGTCGGTCCATCCTTCGGTGAATCGGCGAATCGGACTCGATCCGATGAAGGTCGCCGCCTCGATGGGCAGCCCGGTTTTCTGCACGATCTCGGCGATCGGACGAATGTCGTTTTCGTGCGTGCGCGCCGCGCAGTTGGCGCGAATCTTCATCTTGTGCGACGACGATCTCGCGCGCCAGCGCCGTCACCGCTTCGACCGCGCGCGCGCCCGCACCGGGCAGTCCGAGATCGAGCGAGTTGATTCCCAAGCGCTTCCATCAGGTGAAGAATTTCAATCTTCTCGGCGATCGAGGGATCGCGCACGGAAGGCGATTGCAGGCCGTCGCGCAGGCTCTCATCGTTGAGCAGAACCGGCCCGGGCGGCTTCAGTCCCGGCGGATGGTTCTTGTTCCAGTCGTAGATGAGGTCGGAGGAGTATTCATGGGAAAAGCTTTTAGCTCTTAGCTCGTTCGGCTGTTGGCCGCTAGATGCCAGATCCTGCGTCCAGCTGTTGCGACGACGCGCGGCGACGCTACGCGATCGTCTTTCTCAATAGCTCAAGTAGCTCGCGAGCTAGCTCTATTTCTCTTTCGGCGGCAGCGTCAGTCCGAACACCGAAATCATTCCCTGTCCGGCGACATTTATTTTTGCTTCGCCGGGAGTCGGCAGATACAGCGTCTTGCAGTTTTCGCAGCGATAGACTTCGGCGTTCGGTCCCCAGGCTTTTTCAACGTCGCCACACTCGCGCTCGACCGCGTCGGTCTTATAGGACCAGAGCTTCAAGTGGCCGCCGCAGAATTTTCCCTTGTCGTTTTTCTCGTTGCAGGCGCGCTGCCCGGCCTTCTTGACCTTGACCTTGTGGTTGGGAAGCTGCTGAACATTCTGCTCGACACTCGAAGATCCGGAAGTGGTCACTTCGCCAGTCGCCAAAGGACGTCCCCCTCGTTCGCGCGGCGCAAACGCCGCCAGATTCGGCCTTACGCGGTCATTGTAACCTACGGCGGACGGCTCTAACCACAAGGGCACCGGGGACCACAGAGAGTCTGCTCTCTACTTAATATCGGTGTCCGCTGTGGTCGTGAGTAACCGAGAAGGCGCCACAAGCGTCTGCTAGTCTGTAAAATCGAAAATTGCTTTGGCCCGGAATTTGGCCTGGGCTTTGGCGCTTCCGCACTAATAAAGGAACGCATGATCACGATTGTTTCAGGACTGCCACGCTCGGGCACGTCTTTAATGATGCAGATGCTGGTCGCCGGCGGGATGCCGGCGCTCTCCGACGGCGAGCGCGTCGCCGACACCGACAATCCGCGCGGATATCTCGAGTGGGAGCGGATCAAGACGCTGCCCAACGATCCGGGATGCATTGCCGAGGCTGAGGGAAAGGTGGTGAAGGTGATCTCGCGGCTGCTGCTTTCTTTGCCCGCGGGTCATGAGTACCGCGCGATTTTTATGCAGCGTCCGCTGCCCGAGGTGCTCGCGTCGCAGGATCAGATGCTGAAGCGGCGCGGAACTTTCAAAGAAGGCGCGAATCCGGCGATCATCTCGGCGGCGTTCGAGAAGCATTTGCGCGAGGTCTATGCCTGGCTCGATGGCAAGTCCTACGTGAAGGCGTTGCGGATTCCGTATCACGATGTGCTGAAGCAAGCCGAAAGAAATCGGAGAGCAGATCGCGCAATTTCTAGGAACACCGTTAGATGTGGAGGCGATGACCCAGCAGGTGGACGCTTCGCTTTACCGCAACCGCGGGAAGTAGACTAGGACGAGGAAGGCGCGTTCAAGGCGGCCAGATTACACTGGTCAACGGAGACGAAAAGCAATGGCGAAGCCAGCCCAACCTGCTGCGAACCCACCGGGTTCGCTCCGATCGAAGTCGGCAAAACCTGCACAGTCGGGATCCATAAGCCGCGAGAACGCCGAGCACTATCGCTGGGGAGTTGACTGCGACGCGTGGTATCTGGTCAACGAAGAGCAACTCAGCGTGATCGAAGAGTTCATGCCGCCAGGGGCTGCCGAGATTCGCCACCATCACGAGAATGCTCAGCAGTTTTTCTACATACTGACCGGCGAAGTCATCATGGAAATCGAAGGCGAGACCACGCTGCTGGGCGCAGGAAGCGGCATCCGGGTGTTGCCTGGGAAGCGGCACCAGATTCGCAATCCGTCGTCGGTGCCGGTGCGGTTCCTGGTGATTTCGCATCCGCGAAGCCACGGCGACCGGTTCAACGACTGAGCGGCGCCGGCGCTACGAGTCCTACAGCTTGCTTCCTTCTAGAACCGACGCCTGCTGCTCTTCAGCGCTCCGCGCACAGCGCGTTGCTCAGCCCGCGCGCGAATTGCATATCGAGAAATCCTTCCATCTGGCGGCGGAAACTCTCGCCGTAGCCGTACCACCAGACTTTTTTCATCCCCGGCATCCGGTCGATGTCGAGATATTTCACGCGCACCATTTCATCGAGGCCGAAGCGGCCGTGCGTACGGCCGACGCCGCTGGCTTTCACGCCGCCATGCGGAGCTTCGCTGATGCCGAAGCACGAGATCACGTCGTTCACCATGACCGTGCCCGCATGAATGCGGCGGGCGAGGCGCTCGCCGCGCTTCGAATCGCGCGTCCAGACGCTGGCGGCCAGGCCGTACTCGGAATCGTTGGCCAGCCGGACGGCTTCGTCGTCGCTGTCGAACGCCATCACCGGCAGCACCGGGCCAAAAGTTTCTTCGCGCATGATGCGCATGTCGTGGGTCACATCGGCGAGCACGGTGGGAGCGTAGAAATTCACGCCCAGTTCCGGCAGCCGCTTGCCGCCGGCCAGGACTCGCGCCCCGCGCGCCTTCGCATCTTCCACGTGGGCTTCGACGATCCGCAACTGCCGCTCATGGATCATCGGGCCAACGTCGGTTGCGCGATCCATTCCGTTGCCGACGCGCAGCTTTTTCGTCTTTTCCGCGCACGCGTTGGCAAACGATTCGTACAAGGCTGTGATGCACGTAGCAGCGCTCGACCGACAGGCAGGCCTGCCCCGCGTTGACGAATGCTCCCCAGACCGCGGCGCTCGATGCCACATCGACGTCGGCGTCGTCGAGCACGAGCATGGGATCCTTTCCGCCCAATTCGAGCACGACGGGAAGCAAGCGCTCTGCCGCGGCCGCAGCGATCCGCTTGCCGGTCGCCAACGCTGCCGGTGAACACCAGCTTGTCGATGGGCGAGCGCACCAGCGCCGCGCCGGTCGCACCTTCGCCGACGACAACCTGAAACACATCCTCGGGAACTCCAGCCGCGTGCAGCAGTGACGCCAGTTCCAGCGCGACCAGCGGCGTCAACTCAGACGGCTTCAGCACCACGGCATTGCCCGCGACCAGCGCGGCCAGCGTTTCGGTCGCCGGAATCGAGAACGGATAGTTCCACGGCGAGATGATTCCGATCACGCCGTGCGGTTCGCGTACCAGCCATCCGCGCTTCAGCTTGGTGGCCAGATTGCCGTGCGGAACCGGCTCGTCGCGCAGCAAGCCGCCAGGCGTTGTCGATGAGAAATCGCGCCGCGTCGAGCACGACCAGCACTTCGGTGATCAGCGCTTCGGCCAGGGGCTTGCCGGCTTCGCGCGTGATGGCCGCTGCGATTTCGGATTTCTTTCGAACAGTTTCCGCCTGAAATTCGCGCGAGATCGCGATCCGGCGTCGCACGCCCAGCTCGGCCCATGCGGCTGGGCCGTTCTGCGCGCTCCACCGCCGCGAACACATCGCTTCGCCTGCACATTCGAGTTCGCGCAGCACATCCCCGGTCGCCGGATTCACGATGAGATCTTGCGCGCTGCGATTTGCAGATCAGTGGCCATAAAGAAATCTTAGTCCGGCGAGACACGGCTTGCTACGTTTTCGTTATCGCCTCAGTCTGGGTATTCCACTTCGACCAGGTACAGTCCGCTCGGCAGGCGCGGTCGCTCCCGCCGCCGACCGCTTGCGCGCTTCGAGGATGCGCGTCACATCTTCAGCCTGCAACGTTCCTCTGCCCGACCAGAATGAACGTCCCCACCAGATTTCGGACCATGTGGTGCAGAAATCCCGAGCCGCGCACCGTGTAGATCAATTCTTCGCCAGTTCGCTCCCAGAGCGAAGAAGAAAATCGTCCGCACATTCGAGACCGGTTCGTCTTCGCGTCCTCGTTCGGATCGACCGCGGCGAACGAAGTGAAGTCGTGTTCACCCACCACCAGCGAAGCCGCGCGCGCCATCGCATCTTCATCGAGCGGATACGGATAGTGCCAGACGTATCTCGCCAGAAATGGCGGACAGATCGACTCGCGATAGATCCGATAGCGATACGTCTTGGCCTGCGCCGAGTGCCGCGCATGAAAATCGGCGGGCATCTTCGTTCACGTCGAGCACGCGCACCGACGCCGGCAAAATATCGTTCAGCGCCTTCAGAAAATTTTCCGTGGGGACGGAAGACTCCGTGACAAATGTCACCACCTGCGCGAGCGCGTGCACTCCCGCGTCGGTTCGTCCCGAGCCCTGCGGCAGTACCTTTTCTCCGGTAATGCGTCCAATGGCTGAGGCAAGTGTGCCCTGCACGGTAGCTGCGTCGGGCTGCACCTGCCAGCCGGAAAAGTCCGCCCCGTCATAGGAGAGGATCATTTTGAGATTGCGCACGCTGCGATCTTTCGAGTCCCGGCCCAGTTTGCATCATCGAAGGCATTTCAGGCTTTGCGAGATCTTTCGCTGAGACTCATCTGTCGCCAGCACTGTACCAGTTTCGCGAGCGATGTGGGCGTAACTCGGCAAGGCGTTTGGTCAGATATACTAGATGGTTTCCACCAGTATCCAGGTCTTCGGGCTGGAGATGTTCTGTGCCGCTGCGGCCCAGGGAAGCGATCATGGTCAGGAAGCGGCGGCGCAAGCAATTCAGAGCTGCTATGGAGAAGATCGTTTTCTCCCAGCTTTCCGGAACCTTTCGCCCGTCCTTTGCGTACTCAATGCCTGAGCAGGAGTTTCATTTTGGATAGTGTCGGCGTCTCAGGCGAAAACCCAGGTGTTTTTGCTGCAGGTCTTAATCAATACCAAGTTGCTTTACGAACTGTTTAACGAACGGAGAAGAGTAGATGCCATTCGCACGTTTAATCCCGACCATCCGGCTCGCCGCCACTGCAAGCCTATTTGCGATCGCTGACTCTGGCGTGCTGGGCCCAGGAAGCGCCCGCGGCTCCGACGCCGCAGAATACGCCGGAAGCCAAGCCGGTTCCGGTGCTGAACTACAGCAAACCGGCGTCGCATTTCCCCAATCCCATTGGACCTTACACGCCACATGACGGTGGCCGCGCCAAATCTGGCGAACACGGCGCGCATCGACTCTCTGATGCACGATGGCAAGCTCTATCTGTCGTTGAATGACTCGATCGCGCTGGCGCTCGAGAACAACCTCGATATCGCCATCGCGCGCTACAACCTGAACATTGCCGACACCGATGTGCTGCGCGCGAAGGCGGGCGCGCAGATTCTTGGCGTCAACGCCGGCATCGTACAGAACACCCCCGGCGGCGGCGTGGGCGGAATCGGAACACAGGTCGGCTCCGGCACGGGCGGCACCAGTCTGGGCGCGGGCGGAGCCGGCGTCGGTGTCGGCGGTATCGTCGGTTCGACGGCGGGCGGTCTTTTCGGTCCGCTCATCACCAGCTTTGATCCCGTCCTGACCGGTACCTTCCAGAGCGATCACGCCAGCTTCATTCCGACCAGTCCATTTCAGGGAAGCTACTCAGGAACGACGCACCGCAAACTTTCAATACATTCAGGGCTTCCAGTGGGGCACCAATATCTCTGTCGGATTCAACAACACCCGGGTCACTTCGAACAGCGCGTTCCAGTCGGTCAGCCCGGCTCTCAATTCCGGCTTTCAATTCAAGCTGACCCAGCACTCTGCTTGCAGGGATTTGGTTTCCCGGCCAACACTCGCTTTATCCGCATTGCCAAGAACAACCGTGAGCTGTCGGATGTGGCGTTCCGCCTGCAGATCATTACTACGGTCGATCAGATCGAAAACATGTACTGGGATCTGGTCTACGCCTACGAAAATCAGCGGGTGAAGGAAGAGTCCTTGGCCTTCTCCCAGAAGACGCTCTCCGACACGCAAGAAGCAGGTGGAGATCGGCAGCCTGGCTCCGATTGAGGCCGTGCGCGCCCAGAGCACAGTCGCCGCCGACCAGCAAGCCCTGACGGTGGCCAGGACCAACCTTCAGTTGGAGCAGTTGATCATGAAGAACGCGCTCAGCCGCACGCTGCATGATCCCGTCGCTGGCCAATGCCGACGTGATTCCGACTTCCACCATGGAGGTTCCGGCAAAATGAAGCAGGTCCAGCCGACTGAGGATCTGGTGAACGAGGCGCTGCGCCATCGAGCGGAACTGGTCGAGTCGCGAATCCAGTTGAACAGCCAGGAGCACAGCAACAAGGCCGTGCGCAGTTCGTCTGTTGCCGACCCTGGATCTGTTTGCCTACTACGGCGGCTCGGGACTCGGCGGATCGCAAAATCCGGCCAGCATTTGCCAGGACGCCGACATCGCAGCAGTTCTGCGCTACGAGCAAATCCCAACCCAGCTCTAGGCCAGTTCCCGCTGGCGCCGTCGGTGGGCTACAGCGCGACGCTGAACCAGCTCGTCAATTCCAGCGCACCCGACAAAGGCGTCGGCTTGCAGTTGAATATTCCGCTGCGCAACCGCGCGGCTCAGTCGGTGCAGATCCGCGGCCAGTTGGAATACCGCCAGGCGCAGATGGCGCTTGCAGCAGACCGAGAACCGGGTCAGCATCGAAGTTCGCCAGGCCCAGTTCGCGGTGGAACAGAACCGCGCCAGCGTCGCGTCAGCCCAAGCTGCCGTGGACTACGCCAAACAGTCGCTGGATGCCGAGCAGAAGAAATATCAGTTCGGCACCTCGACCACGACCGCGGTGCTGCAGACCCGCAGCGCGCTGGCCACCGCGGAATCCACGTTGATGTCGGCGATGGCAGCCTATGAAAAGTCGCGCGTCGAACTCGAGCGCGCCGTAGGCACGCTGCTCGATCAAGAACGGCATCAGCATCGACGATGCCGCCCGAGGTCAGGTCACGCACATGCCCAACGTTCCTTACGTTGCGCCGCGCAAAGACCTGCCAACCAGCAGCGCAACCGCAGCAGACAACAGCCCCAGCAATAAGTCCGCAGTCTGTTCGCGGCGCCGCTGCTTAACCGACAGCGGCGTCGCTTTCATTTGCCCCTCACAATTCTTTACAATCTCCCGCCCTTTCCGTGAAACTTCTCCCGCTAAGATGAAGGAACGCATTTTGTGTGCTGCATCCAACACTGGCATCATCTGAATTCTGATCGTCTCGAAATGCGCACCCGTTCTTATGCAAGGAGAAGACTCATGCTTGTTACGTGTTTGAATTCGTTTGTCCGGTTGCTGCCTCTGTCTTTGGCTTCCGCTATCTTGTTCGCGATGGCTCCGACTGCGCTGTCGGCCCAAGAGCCCCCGCCGGCTCCTACTTCTCAGGCTTCGCCGTCGGCGCCAGCGGCGCCGCCGCAACCCGTGCTCCTGAAGGATTATTCCGTTCCCCGTTCGGCGTTCCCTCACTTGCTGCAGCCGTACACAGCGCGACAACTGGCTCCGCCAAATCTGGGGAATTCGCCGCGCATCGATACGCTGATGCGCGACGGCAAGATTTACCTCTCGATCGATGACGCCGTCGCCCTGGCGCTCGAGAACAATCTCGACCTCGACATCGCTCGCTATAACCTGAACATCGCCGAAGCCGACCTGCTCCGCGCCAAGTCAGGCGCGAGCATTCTCGGCGTCAACACCGGCATCGTGCAGAACACGCCGGGCGGCGGCGTCGGCGGACTCGGCGGCACGGTAGGCTCGGGCACTGGTGGCACAACTGTCGCGGCAGGCGGCGCCGGCACCGGCACCAACGGCTTGGTCAGTTCGACGCTCGGCATCGGATCGCCCATCACCAGCTTCGATCCGCAACTCACGGGCACGCTGCAACTCGACAAGAACAATACCGAGTCCACTAGCCCGTTCAGCCCGGTGCCAGTCCTGGCTCAGAACACTTACACTGCGGACTTTGCCTACACCCAGGGTTTTCAGTGGGGAACCACGCTGTCAGTGGGCTTCAACAATACCCATCTCACCACGAACAGCACGACCAGTTTGCTGACTCCGCAACTCGGCTCGAACTTCCAAGTCCAGGGTTACGCAAAATCTGCTGCAAGGTTTCGGCACCTTGCCCAACACACGCTTCATTCGCATCGCGAAAAATAACCGCGAGATTTCTGACGTCGCATTCCGCCTGCAAGTCATCACCACAGTCGACCAGATCGAGAACATGTACTGGGACCTGGTGTATGCCTACGAAAATGTACGCGTGCAGCAGGAGTCGCTGACCTACACACAGAAAGCGCTGGACGACGCCAAACGCCAGGCGCAAGTCGGAACCATTCCTCCGATCCAGGTCGTAAGCGCACAGAGCGCGCTGGCCACGGGCCAGCAGAATCTGATCGTCGCGCAGAACAATCTGCAACTCCAGCGCTGCTTATGAAGAACGCGCTGAGCCGCAGCTTTGAGGATCCGGTGCTCGCGGAGGCCGACGTGATTCCGACTTCAACCGTGCAGGTGCCCGCGGAAGAACCGGTGATCCCGATCCAGGACCTGATTAACGATGCGCTGCAGCATCGCGCCGAATTGGTGGAGTCGCGGATCGATCTCAACTCCCGCGACATCAATACCAAAGCCGTACGCAATGCCATGCTGCCCACGCTGGACGCGTACGCTTACTACGGCGGGTCTGGAGTCGGCGGAGACGTGAACCCGGCCTGCCAGTTCGGAGGCACTGCGTGCTTTAATGCGGCGAACGCACCGCCCCCGTTTCGCAATGGCGGTCCGGTCAGCTACGGCGGTACTTTGCAACAGCTGGTTAACTCAACGGCGCCCGACAAGGGAATTGGACTGTCGCTGAACATTCCCATTCGCAATCGCCTGGCGCAGTCGAACCAGGTGCGTGCCGAACTCGAATACCGCCAGGCACAGGTGCGCCAGCACCAACTGGAGAATCAAGTAAGAGTCGAAGTTCGCAACGCGCAGTTTGATGTGCGGCAGAACCGCGCAGCCGTGCAGGCGGCACAATCGGCCGTCGACCTGGCACGCCAGACACTCGATGCCGACCAGCAAAAATTGAAAGTCGGACTCACCACGCAGACCGCGATTCTGCAGGACGCGGCCACTTTGACGACCGGGGAATCGAATCTCGTGTCGGCGAAGGCGGCGTACGAGAAGTCGCGCATCGAGCTCGATCGGGCCACGGGACTGCTTCTCGATCACGCGGGAATCGACGTTGCCGACGCCACGCGCGGGCAGGTCACCCATTTGCCCAGTATTCCTTATGTGTCTCCGCGCCAGGATCCACCGACCGGGCCGGCTTCGCCTCCTGCAAGCGGCACTCCGCCGCAGACGGGAGGGCAGATGTAGAGCCGCGGGTTTGGTTCCCCGCCTCGGTATATGTTCTCTGACAAGTACAAAGTTCGCAGTACATACGAGGTCCTCAGCGGCCGTTAGTCTCGAAATGCTGGCGTGTGTGTCGTACGCCGCAAGCTCGGGAGGACCTGTTGATGAGTCTGCGAAAAAACATTTTAACCATTTCCCTTTCTTTGATCGTTGGCTTGGCGGGCGTGGCCTTCGGGCGCTCCATGCAGGATGCCCAGAGTCCCAAACAGGACATGAAGGACGCGGGCCACGCCACAAAGGACGCAGCGAAAGATACCGGCCGCGCGACGAAGAAGAGCGCCAAGAAGACGGGACACGCCGTCAAGAAGACAACGAACAAGGCAGCCAAGAAGACCGAGAAGGGCGCAAAGAAGCTGGACGACAAGACAAAGCCCAGCGCCGGCCAAGTTTAACCACGTGGCACCAGAACTCTCTGCAGTTCTTCGGGGCCGCGCCGTTCAGTGTGCCTGATAGACTATCGCGCAATGGCGAAATCTGCGCGGCCCGCACTTCCCAGATTTTTTCTCTGGCTCCTGCCACTGTCGTTTCGTGCTGCAGTTGGCGACGATCGGGGTTTTTCACCAATATCGGTGGCGGCCCGGCAAAGACAACTTTGAGTTCGGCTGGGAGATGGGACGCATCGGCCGGTCCATCGCTCAAGGACACGGCTTCGCGAGTCCTTATGAAGGCCACACCGGCCCATCGGCTTGGGAGCCGCCGCTTTATCCATACCTGATCGGCGGAGTGTTCAAGACTTTCGGCGTATACACCTTCGCCTCCGCGTGGGTGCTGCTCAGTATTAACAGTTTGTTCGCCACTCTGACCAGTATTCCTATCTACTGGATTGCGCACCGAACTTTCGGCGAGCGCGTCGCCGTTTGGTCGGCGTACACGTGGGGATTGTGTCCGTACGTCTGGTACTGGTCGGTGCACTGGATTTGGGATACCACGTTTACACCGCTGGTTCTTGCGTGGCTTTTCCTGCTCGCGCTGGAGTTGCAGGAATGGCCCGGATGGCGCGGGTGGGCACTGTTCGGCGCGCTGTATGGCGTGGGCGCGTTGGCGAATCCGACGATGCTTGCATTTCTACCGTTCTGCGGGCTGTGGATCTGGCGGCAGCGATACCAGCGCGGTCTTTCTTCGCTGGGCGGCGTGGTGCTGTCCTCCGTTATATTTTTTGCCGTACTCTCTCCGTGGCTGATTCGAAACTATGAAGTTTTCGGGCGCTTCGTTTTCATTCGCGATGATTTCGGTTTGCAGTGTCGGTTGGGAAACGGTAAGTACGCGGACGGCATGCTGATGCCGTATTTGCAACCCAACCTTGATTTTCAGGAATTCGATAAGTTTCAGCGTCTGGGTGAACTCGGCTACGCGGCCGAATGCAACCGCATCGCATTCGACTGGATTCGCGAACATCCATCGCGGTTTGCGATCATCAGCCTGAAGCGCTTCTTCTACTACTGGAACGGCGTACCGAGGCCGACGGACAGTGTCTCACCGGTGGACTTCCGCAGTTCGGCGTTTCTCGCGACGTCGGTGCTCGCGCTGTGGGGTCTGGGCCGAGCAGTACAGCAAAAGAGGCCGGGGGCGTGGCTTTTCGCCGGACTCGTATTGACTTACCCGACGGTGTATTACTTCGTGTTCCCGCATGCACGCTACCGGCATCCGATCGAGCCGGAGTTGCTCATCCTGATCGTGTTTCTGCTGTCAGAAATCGGAAAGGCGAGTGGATCTACGGTCTCGCCTTCGACACGACCAAATCGCCAAACCTCGTGAGACAATACCGCGTTCAATCGTACTGACCTATGACGATTTCCGTAGCCATCGTCGCGATGGATGAAGAGGCGAACATTGGCCGAACCCTCGCCAGCGTGAGCTGGGTCGACGAAATCGTGCTGGTCGATTCCGGCTCGAAAGACCGCACCTGCGAAATTGCGCGCGAATATGGAGCGCGCGTCGTCGTCGAGCCGTGGCGCGGCTACGTTTCCCAGAAGCAGTATGCGATTGAACTCTGCACCAAGGACTGGATCTTGTTGCTTGATGCCGACGAAGAGATCAGTCCGGGGCTGGCCGATGAAATTCGCGCCGCGATCGCCGATCCGAACGCTGTAAACGGATACTGGCTGCCGCGCAAGAATCTATTTCTCGGCCGCTGGATGCGCCATGGCGGATTCTATCCCGATCCCAAGCTGCGCCTCTTCCGCCGCGGCCAGGGATTCGTCACCGGCCACGATCCGCACGACCGCTGCGAACTTTGCCGGGTATGCCTCAAAAGACGCGCCAGTTCAAGAACGCGATGGTGCACTACACCTATCCGAATCTCACTCTTTACCTCGCACACATGAATCGCTATTCGTCGCTTGGTGCGCAACTGGCGGTTGCCAAAGGGCACCGCAGTTTCAGTTTCATCAACATCGTCGTGCGGCCGATGTTCACCTTTATCTACAACTACTTTATTCGTCTCGGCTTTCTCGACGGCCGCGAGGGACTGCTGCTGCACCTGTACCACGCGGTGTACGTGTCGTGGAAATATTCGAAGGCGTGGGAGCTTTCGCGAAACAAACCGTGAGCAATCCTACCGACCGGTCGTTCTGAAGAAACGGCCCCGCCTTGCTCCTGCGCCCTCACTTCCCTATCATCGAATAGAGACCACTGGGGATTGCATGGAAAAGAAGCCGTTGAAGCCGCAAGTCGCCGAGAATCCGCTCGCCGACGTGTTTGAGAATCGCCATCCTTCCGATGCCGAAAAAAAGTGGGCCGAGAAGACACTGGCGCCCACGCTCGAGAAGGCTCCCGAGAGGCCGATCGGCGCGCCCACCGGCGTGAATCTCGACGAGCACGGCCACGCGCGCTTCACCACCATTTCGGGCGTTCCCATCCGCCGCCTCTACACGCAAGCCGATCTGCCCGAAGACTGGAGCGAAGAAAAGTATCTCGGCTATCCCGGCCAGCCGCCCTTCACGCGCGGCATTCACGCCACCGGATATCGCGGCAAGCTTTTCACCATGCGGCAGTTTTCCGGCTTCGCCTCGCCGGAAGAAACCAACCAGCGCTACAAATATTTGCTCGAACACGGCGGCAGCGGACTTTCGGTCGCCTTCGATCTGCCCACGCTGATGGGCTACGACTCCGACCACGCGGCCAGCGAAGGCGAGGTCGGCAAGTGCGGCGTCGCCATCGATTCGCTCGAAGACATGGAAATTCTTTTCGGCGGCATCGATCTCGAGAAGACCACGGTGTCGATGACCATCAACTCGCCCGCGTCGGTGCTGTGGGCGATGTATCTGGTGGTCGCCGAGAAACAGGGCGCGGACTGGAAGAAGATTTCCGGCACGATTCAGAACGACATTCTCAAGGAATACATCGCGCAGAAGGAATACATCTATCCGCCGGCGCCGTCGATGCGGCTGGTGATCGACACCTTCGAGTTCGGGTCGAAGTTCACGCCGCGCTTCAACACGATTTCGATCAGCGGATATCACATCCGCGAGGCGGGTTCGACCGCGCTGCAGGAGCTGGCATTCACGCTGTACGACGGCGTCGAGTACGTGGAGTGGGCGCGCCGCCGCGGACTTGATGTCGACGAGTTCGGTCCCCGCCTCAGCTTCTTCTTCAACGCGCACAACGACTTCTTCGAAGAGATCGCGAAGTATCGAGCGGCGCGCAAGATCTGGTATCGCATGATGAAAGACCGCTTCGGCGCGAAGAACCAGCGCACGCGCCTGATGCGCTTTCACACCCAGACAGCAGGCGTCTCGCTGCCCGCGCAGCAACCGATGAACAACATCGCCCGTGTCGCGCTGCAGGCCCTGGCGGCGGTGCTGGGCGGGACGCAGTCGCTGCACACCGATTCCTACGACGAAGCGCTGGCTCTGCCTACCGAAGAAGCGGCGCGCATCGCGCTGCGCACGCAGCAGATCATCGCTTACGAATCTGGCGTGACGCAGACGGTCGATCCGCTGGGCGGCTCGTACTTCCTGGAGAATCTGACGCTGCAAATGGAAAACGGCGCCTTCGATTATTTCGGCAAACTCGATGCCATGGGCGGCATGGTGAAAGCCATTGAGCGCGGCTATCCGCAAAAAGAAATTGCTGAGGCTTCCTACCAGTACCAGCGCGCTGCCGAGGCGAACGAGAAAGTCATCGTCGGCGTGAACGAATTCGTGATCGAAGAAGAATCGCCGCACATCCTCTACATCGACGAGAGCGTCGCGCGCCAGCAAACGGCAAAGCTGAAGTCACTGCGCGCCCGCCGCTCGAACGACGAAGTGCGCCGCACCCTCGATGCGCTGAAAAAGGCTGCCGGCAAAGAGCCCAACGCCGGATCGAACGGCAACGTCTCTTCCGCCAACACCATGCCCTACATCGTGGACGCGGTCCGTGCCTACGCCACCGTGGGCGAAATCTGCGAAGCGCTGCGGCAGGTGTACGGCACCTACACGGAAGTCAGCATCACGTAGCAGGACCGAGCCCGCACAACTCGGCTGTTTCCGGGCGCGGGAAAAAACGCGGCTGTTGGGGAAAAATCCGCTCGTCCCGCGTGTAAGTCGTCAACCCTATCGCTCCCCGCCCCTAACGTCCTCAAAATACGCACCTCTCGCCGACGACCTATTGTTGGTTTTGGCAATCCGAGTGCACGCGCCCATCCTATATTGGGCGCTCGGAAGCATTTGCTCGTCATTTTTCAGCAGGCTGGCCGGCACCTCGGGTGGGCACGATGACTAGCAATAAATTGGCGCGGCGCAGTGTCTTCAGCTTGATCTTCATTTTCGCGGCCCAGGTGGCAGCATTTCCTCAAGGCACTCCGAAGAACGAGTTCGTCTCCTTCGACGCAGCCAAGCCGGTCGTGGCTGCGTTCGCAGATTCCCTTCCCGCTGAGCTGAAGCCCGCGAGCAGCCTCGACGCTGCGAAGTGGTCGGCTTGGGTGCAGAAAGCGGACCGCGAGGTCCGCGATCGCCTGAACAAGGGCGAAGAAGACACGCTCACCAACCTACTACGCTTCGGCGTCACGTTCACCAGGGAATATCGGATCGACGACGACTATCTGGCGCGCTACGGCAGCAGTTCGCTGGTCGATTCCTTCGCCGAAAACCGCGCAAATGATCTGATCCGCGCGCTCTCGAAACCCGACACTTGGACACGGAACTCCACCGAGAGCATGCAGCGCATGCGGGCATTCCTCGAGAAGAAGGGCTTCTCCCTAAAAACTCCCGAGCAACGCAAGAGAGTGAAAAAGTACCTGCTCGACAATCTGGCCCGCATGCGGGACGACGTCCAGCGCTATCGCGTGCCGGCGAATGAGGCCACGCGCGGGCAGCTATTCAAAGACCGCGGCATCTCACTCGACACCAACTTGTGGCCCGACTTTTTGCTCGACCAACACTTCCGGCGGATGGTGGAGAAGGGCCTGCTGAAACCGGGCAGTGTGACGAAGGTCGCCATCGTCGGTCCCGGGCTCGACTTCGCCAACAAGGAAAAGGGCAACGACTTCTATCCTCCGCAAACGATCCAACCGTTTGCCGTGGTGGACTCGCTGGTTCGCCTGGGCGTCGCGAGCAGTGAGACGGTTGAGCTGTACACCTTCGACATCAGTTCAGAGGTGAACTACCACGTGGCCGGCGCCCGAAAGAACTCCATCGCCGGCCACGCTTATACGATCCAGTTGCCCTGGAGTACGGCGGCGCGGCACACCTCGGAATATCGCAGGAACTTTGTTGAATATTGGCAGCGACTGGGCGATCAGATTGGCGAACCCGTCACGCCGATCCAGCCTCCGGACAGCGTGCCGGGCGGTGTGACCGATATGCAGACGCGCGCGGTCAAGATTCGCCCCGGCATCGTGCGACGGGTCGAGCCGCTCGATATGAATATCGTGTACCAGCGCGAGCCGCTCTCTGCGCAGCAGGGTTTCGATCTGATCATCGGAACCAACATCTTCATTTACTACGACGCTTTCGAACAGTCACTGGCGCGGGCGAACATCGCCGCCATGTTAAAGTCCGGCGGATTTCTGCTCTCGAACGACAAGTTTCCGGATAACGTACCCTCCGGACTCGCCAGCGCACTCGATACCACCCTGCTCGTCGCCCGCGATCCCGACCGCAGCGACACGATGTACTGTTACCGGAAAGAGAAGTAGCGCACCGGCATTGCGCAAGGGCTCAAAAACTACATTTGCTGAATCTTAGGAAGCGTGCCGAGCGGCGCGCGGGGCGCGGAATCCTGTCAAGCAAGTTGCAACGCTGGAAATGACCTGCGTAATGGGGAATGCCCTAAAGTTTCGCACGAAAGGCCGATGTAGTCGGTATGGCCATACTTGTACCCAGCCGACGACTTACCCCGATATTGTCGATCGTTCTGCTAGGCGCCGCCATGGCTCGCGGCGCGTCGGGCGATCCACCCGAATATACCTACCGTACTAACGTCAACGAAGTTCGCATGACCTTCGCGGCCATGGACCAGTACAACCATGGCGTGGCCACCTTGCAAGCCGGCGATTTCGCGATCGTTGACAAAGATATTATCGTCAGAAATTTTCAAAGCCTTACGCGTTCCGACTGGACGAAGCTCGAAATCGCCATTGTCGTTGACGCCAGCGAGTCGGTCACGCCACGGTTTCGCCGGGAGATGGCTGACGTTCTGGATCTCGTTTCCCAAACTGCGGGAGTGCCTGACGAAAACCTCTCTATTTTCTCGTTTCACGGCTCGCAACCGGCCCTGTTCTGCGCCGGAGACTGCCGGGCTACCCACGCTGCCGACCGCCTCCCCGCACGGCAAGCCGGGGGCCTCACGCCGTTGTTCGATACCATCGTCTTCGCCTCAGATTATCTGGCGCAACATAGCGACGCCCATGCTGAGAAAATCCTCATCCTGTTCTCGGATGGCGAAGACACCATCAGCCGCGCCTCTCTAAGCGAGGCGATTGATACTTCCCTGAAGACGGAGGTCCAGATTTACGGGATTGACCTCGGCAACTCCGGGACCTATCAGGGAGCGGCAGTTCTCCGCGGCCTGACCCATGCCACTGGAGGTCGCTATTTCCCGCCACCGAGCAGCGCAATCGAAGCGCTTGACGTGATTCTGGAAGGTTTTCGTGCAACCTACATCGTGACCTACCGGCTGCCGAGCCATTCGTCCGGATTTCACACCGTTCAAATTCTGCCGACACACAACCTGAAGCTGCAGTTCCACAGCCGAAGCGGGTATTACTATCCAACCCGCGTTCAGTAATCGGGAGCCTAATGAAACGCACACTAAGTTGTATTCTCTTGCTCATGTTCCCCATTCTTCTCTCGGCGCAAGGCACGTCTCACCAGCAAGGCACCATCATTCGCATGCGGATGACGGAATGTCTTGGCCCGCAGCATGGGTTCATGGCGGTCATGTCGGGTGGCGGGGCACAAGCCGAAGCGGGCGCGTTATGCCCGGAGTACGTTCTGGTGGCGGACAAAGTTGTCTACGTAATCAACGGCAAGAGTTCGGACCAACTGATACCGCTGGCCGAAACCACTCGGTTCCGCCTTCAGAAGAATGAAATGCTCATTCGCATCGATGACGCGTCGAAGGAATCGCACTTTCGCATCAAGGCGATGCTCCTGCGACCCGAGTGGGACCGCAATCAGATGCTCGAGGAAGCAGAGGCCAGCACGATGGCGTCCCGGCGGCTAGACCAGGGGATGATGAGAAATCAATAATAGCGAGAGCTCAAACCGGTCGTGCGATGACTCGACGGCCAGACGACGCTTACTCGCTGGTGACGAGTTTCTTCGCGGGGTGCGCCTTGGCTTCGGCGATCAGTCGCTCAACGACGGCCTTGTTTTCGAAATCAGGATAGTAGTTGAGCAGCTTGTTCCAGGAAGCGATCGCGCCGGCAGCATCGCCCTTGCCCTTCCACCGGACCATGCCAAGGTTGAGCAGGGCGCCGGCATGCTTGGGATCGTAGGTCAGCGATTTTTCGAGCTGTGTAATCGCGCCATCAATGTCGCCCTGATAAAACATGCACGACGCAAGATCGGTACGCGCTCCCACGCTCTTGGGATTAATCGCGAGCGCCTTGCTGTAGTACGACGCCGCATCCTGGAACTGATGGGTCATGCGGTAGAGGTTGCCAATCTGATTAAGCAGTTCCGCGTTGTTGGGATCGGTTTTCAACTTCGCCAGCAAAGGCTCCGCCTGCTTATCGGCCATGCGTTTCATGTCTTCGAGCGTGGGCATCTTCTGCGGAGCGGAGTCCGCTGCGACTGCCGGTTGCGCTGCCACGCTCGGAGCAGCCTTAGCGACCCCAGCCGATCCGCGTGCCAGGTATCCAACTAACACGCCAGCGACGAGGCAAACGGCAGCCATTGTGTAGACCTGCCATGCCGGCCAGATGGCGTTTGGAGTTGTGACTTCTTTGCTTTCGGTAGTCATTCTTTAAGAAGTGATTGCACTCGCCATTCCAGACCTCGGCGCCCGCTAAGTCTATGGTTTAGCGGGATTAACCTGCCGCACGACGACCGGGGAACGGCTCTTCACGCGCCAAAAGACCACCGCCACTGCGAGAAAAAGCGCACTACCAACCCGGTGCGTCTACCTGGGTCGCGATCGGATGGGACCGCCAGTCGGAAGAGCCCCGGTTCCGTTATGCGCGTGCCCGTGGCAAGTCAGGCTGCAGGAATTCGTGGCCCGGTTGTACGAGATGGGCGTCTGCCGTTCGGAGCGACGACATTCAAATCGAAGTTCACCATGCGCTCGCCGGACACCGTCGCTGACTAGCACCCATGCCGTGGGCGGTGTGGCAGACGGAGCAGCTGAATCCGCGTTGATGTGGCGCGCGTGCTCGATTGAAGCTGGTGTTGTTCAGGACCTGTTCATGTCGTGACACTTGGCGCAGAGGGCATAGGGGCCGGTCGGGGTTAGATTCGGGAGGAAGAGAGTTGGTGATGGTCTGACCGGGCAGCGGCGCCTGGCTGATACTCGTAGCGGCGCTCGAGAATGTGCGGATACTTCGATCCGTGGGGACCGTTGGCGCCGGTGCCGCCGAATTCGCGGTTGTCGTCGCTGTTGTGGCAATCGGTGCAGAGGATGCGCGACGCCCATGGTGCGGCCCTGGCGTGACTCCATCCAGATCGAGCATGTCGCCAGCAGGCTGGGCTGCGGCAGAGCGCTGCTGCGGTCGTGCGTGACGGGATGGCTCGATAGTCGCCGTCAGGCGAACTGGGGAATGAGATTCAGCGGATCGCGCCGAAGCCACCGCCCAGATCGGCAAGTATCCGAAATGCGGCCAGGGTCTGTCTTTCCGGTGCTCGTGCCGTGGCAGCGCAGGCAGTTCTCGTATTGATTGATGGCCGGAGAGACGACGGTCTTGCCGTCGGTCGCGCTGATGCCATCCACGCCATTCTGCGAAGGACGAATCATCGGCGGCGCCGGGAAGGTTAATCCCACCTGCCTCGTGCCATGAGGATTGTGACAATCCACGCAGTTGGCGTGCCGGTTGTGATTCAACAGGTCGGGCTCATGCGCCGAGTGTGAATTATTTGCGCTCGAAGCCGCAACGGCGTGGCTGATCTTCGGCGCAGCCATTTCAGCGTAGATATTAGGCGCGGCAGGCGCGACGTTGGTGCCCCCGTTGTGGCAACTCAGGCAGGCCTGATCGTCGGACGCGCGCAGCAGCACCTTCGCGGAATTGTGCGTCGAGTGACACGATAGGCAGCCGTTGTTCCGGAGCGAAGTGTACGGCCCGAGAGAGGCTGCCTTGGCCATTTTCCGGCTAACAAGGCTGCCGGGGGGCAGTTGGCTGGCCACGCGATTGCTGGCGGTGGCGTGTATGCTTTCGCGCCACAGGGCCAGCGGATTGCTTGCAGTCTTCGCCACCTTTGCGCCACTCACGGCAGGCGCAGCGGATAAGCCCATCCCAGTTCCGCTCGGAACCGTGCTGTGGCACGAAAGGCAGAGCGCGCTCTGCGAATTATCAATCGCCAAAAAGTCAGAACTGGAATCAATGTTCTGCACGTGGGGATTGTGGCAGCTTCCGCACTCGACGTTGCCGTTGATAAGCGTAACCGCACCAGTGGTGTCGGCCGTCGACGGCGGACTGGCGCTCAGCGAAGGCCACAAGTCCGATGCCGGCTGCAGCGGAGTAATGAAGCTGAAAGGATGCGTGGACTGCAGATTCGTTCCCAGGTCGGCCGGCGTGTTCGCCAGGCTGCCCGTCATCGCCACTTGACCATAGGGCGTGAGCGTTCCCAGAGCCACAGTGCCATCGTGGCAGCTCAGGCACAGCGTGCTGTTCGAACCAAGCGGCGGCGACGTAGTCGTCTTATTCACCAGCGTCGTGCTGGTGTACACCTGATACGACGTCACACTCGAGAGCTTTTGGCTCCAAAGCGGCGTGCCTCCCACTCCCGGAGTCCCGTTGATGCCGGAGTGCGGAGCATGACAATACAAGCACGGGCTGCCGAGGTTGCCGGTAATCGGCGATCCACTCGCAGGCGACATGTCGTGAGAGCCGAGCACATCGGTCGTGATTTGCGCCGATGCGATGCAGCCACTCAACAGCAACACGAACGCCGCGATGAAGCGCAGCTTCACTGCTGGCCTCCCGCTCCCGGCTTGGCCAGTCCGAAATAGTGAAAAACCTGAACCCGGTGGTTGTAAGAATCCACCACCAGCACGCGGTCATTGCGATCGATCCACAAACCGGTAGGCAGTTGAAATTCGCCGAAGCCGCTGCCCTTCTGCCCGAAGTAATACAGAAGATTTCCGGCATCATCGAACACTTGCACCATCCCACGCACCGCTTCCACAACGTAGAGATGGCCTTCCGAGTCGACGCCGATGCCTTTGGGGCGGAACATTTCTCCGCGCGCCTCGCCGATGCGTCCGATGGCGTAGCGGAAATTTCCGGAGCGATCCAGCACCTGCACGCGGAAATTCATGGCATCGACCACGATCAGGTTGTCGCCATGCAGCCGCAGTTCGGTCGGATAGTTGAATTCACCGTTTCCCATGCCCGTTTTGCCGATCGTCTGCAGCACGTTGCCCTGCATGTCGAGGACGAAGATCTGGTTGCGCAACGTGTCGGTGACGTAGATTCGCTCCGCTGCCGAATCGACGGCAATGCCGGTCGGCCGCTTGAAATATCCTTCACCGCCCTTCAGGCTGCCGATGGTTCGCTGGAATTTCCCGTTGGGATCGAAAACGAAGATCTTGCCGGACTCGGAATCGGTCACGTAAATGTTGTCCGCCGCATCGACGGTGACGCACTGCGGCGTGACCAGCCCATCGCTGTCCTTGTCACGGGAGATGAACTTGTACTTCTGCTGCTCGAAATCGAAGATGTGAATGCCAGAGGCCCCCGGATCGGTCACGATGATGCGCCCGCGGGAATCCTCTGCGACCTCATAAGGACTGATGAGAGCGTGAAAATCCGGGGCGCCCGCGACGACGTCCACGATCTTGGTCCAGAAGCCGCGCTTCAGTTTGACTTCGGGCTCGGACCAGAAGCTGCGCTCAAAGCTGAGTCGGCGCCCGCCTTCCAGTTCCAACTCGGGCACAGCAACGGGCTGTGTCTTCGATGATTTCGCCATGACGCCCGGAATCGGCGCGAGCGTCAGCATCAACGCTCCAATCAGCACCACTCTCCAGTGCATATGGCCGAGAATCGATCTCAGAAGAATTTGAACCACCGCGTGATCCCCACGAAAAACGAAGAGTACGAAGCGGGCGGCTGGCCGGAAATGCTGAAATCCTGCTGCAATTTGAGGTAACCAGCGGTGATCCAGAGCTTCCGCACTTTGTACTGTAACATCGTATTCAGTTGCGCGGTCGAGTTCCGGGAATCGGCGGATTCGCGCTGTCGTGTCGCTCTTCGTATTGGAGTAACTGCCCGACAGAACGAGCCCTCGGATCGGGGACGTGGATGCGCCAAACGAATACGATTTGCCGGCAAAAGATGACGGACTGCGCGGCGATGAGGGGCACAGGATTCGTCACCGGCGTCAGCCCCGTCGGCGTGAGAAACGAAGTGCCATCGGACTTGCCGTAGCCTCCGCTGAAGCTGAAGTGCTTCAACGAGAGTGACGTCGAGTAGCTTTGCGTGAAGTTTCCTGAACCGGCCATGTCGCTGAAGTCCAACTTCGTCCCCACAACATTGAAGCTCCAATAAGAATAGGCGCTGAATTTACGCCCAATCCCGGCGGAGTATCCGTGTCCTGAGGAGGTAATACCGACTAGAACGGTTTGCGTGTTACGCGAGTAGTTACCGGAACCGCTGAAGCTCCAGTTTCCCACCTTCCGCGTATACGATAAATTGCCGAACAGACCCAGGGACGTTGAATTCGTCACCGCGGTCAATGCGGTTTGCGTAACCCCTGCCGTGACGTTGATGAACCCGCCCAGCAGTTCGTTGCCGTAAGTTCCCATTTCATCGAACGTATTCGCCGAAAGCGAGGTGCCTAGCATCGACTGCTGGCGGTGATCGGCGCTGGCTACGAAGTTCAAGTGCAATTTGGGAAGCGTGTAGTCCGCCTGGCTGTTGATATCGAGCGAGTGGGTGGAATAATTGAATATTCCCTCCGGCAGAATTCCGCCGGTCGTTATCGCCGACTGATATAGCGTTCCCTCGAGGTTGTTGGTGTACTGAGCAGTCGTTCCGAGATTCAGATTCCGAGCGGGCTCAAAGGTGACGCCGGAGGTCACCGAGTCGATGGACCCGTCAAAGTTATTGGTGCTGGATTCTGAAGTGACGTCGGACTTGCTTGCCGCTGCCGAGAACGCTCCGCGGAAAGGCAACTTATGACCCACACTGAAGTCGTAGTTATTCGAGGAGGTGTCCGTGGTCTGCGGTCCCTCGCCTACCAGAAACTCCGGCGTCAAGGAGTGAATCGAGTTGTGATGGAAGCCCCCGTTGAAGTTGAAGCCGGCCCATTTGTCCGAGACGACGACTCCGAACAACTTCGCGTGAAAGGAGGCGGGCGCCTCGGTCCCGAACACAGTACTGCTGTTGTTCCCATCGGTGAACAGAAACGAAACGTTGGGATAGTCAGGAATGCGAATCCCCCATCCCAGCGCAAGATTGTCGCTGTTGCCTCGAGTCGTAAAGTTCCCTACACCCGGCACGGAAAATCCGCCCTCACTGTTGTAGGTTTTGCTATAGCTGACGGTTCCGGGAAAGTGGCTGCCCGAGAACAAAGACACGTTGCTGTTCAACCCACTACTCTGAAAGACCGATTGGACCGTGGAGTTGTTACGCGACTGGTCGAAGAAGGGCTGTACATCGAACGAAAGGAAGGCGGGACTGTAGTACGAGCCGCTCAGGTCGGCGTTGCCTCCGGGGGTCATCCCGTGGCTGGCCCCTGTGACATTCGAGTAGTCGCCGCTGTACCCAAACGAGATATTTCCGTTCAGGTTCACGCTGGTGTTCTCCCCGATCTGAAGCTGAGCCCGTGCCCCAACCGCCAGGAGCAGCACCACCAAGAGAGCAACCGCCAGGCTCGCGCGTTTGTATCCGTCCAACATGACTAGATCTCTTCTACCTTCGCGTTCTTGCGCAGGCGCTTGTCGAGCGAGCTGCGTAGTTCTTCCGACTTCTGTTTCTTGAGGTACTCACGGACCGAGTCCTTCACTTCGGCGAAGGCACGCTTGCCCGCGGGAACATGCTCGTTCAGCCGGACCACCGTGTAGGTGTTGTTCTCCGCGACGATCAGGCCGCTCACGTCGCCGGGCTTCATTGTCGCCAGCGCCTGCAAAACCTGCGGTGGTATCTTGGATCGATCGACCGCCTTGTGATCGCCCATCATGACGCGGTAGTCGTCTTCAGAAATTTTTTCGGCCAGCAATCCGAAATCGTTGTAGTCCTTGGTCAGCTTCGCCTGGCGGAGCGCATCGTCTGCTTTCTTGCGCGCTTCGTTCGCCTGCTCTGCCGTGGCATTGTTGGGCGGCAAGATCGAAATCGTCTGCACTGAGAACGACTCGGGAATCAGGAACCGGTTCGGATTCTTGTCGTAGAAAGTGCGCGCTTCGGCGATCGAGACCACTGACTTGTCCTCTACTTCCTGTTTCAAAAGCTGTTCAATCAGCAACGACCGCTCGATCTTGGCTCGCAGCAACTTCGGCGAACCTTTGAACTCTGCATTCAGCAGCTCTTGATATTGTTCCGGGGTCGAGAACTGTTTGCGGAAGGCTGCCTGGGCTTCTGAAATCTTGGCCGGAGCCACCGTGAGTTTCTGGCGCAGCGCTTCCTGATAAACCAACTCTTCGAACACGATCATCTTCATGGCGCCGGCGCGAATGTCCGGTTCCATCCCCTTGGGAATGCCGCCGTTGTGCTGCCGTGCGTAGGGGAAGATCGCGTACTCCTCGCGCAGTAAATCCCGGTCGGTCAGCACTGTTCCGTTCACCCGCGCCACCGGCTTGAGTACGACTTGCGAGGGCGTATTCGCGGTAGCAGTTGCGGCAGGCTGGGGCGCCACTGCCGCGGTTGCGGCGTGCGAACTGACCAGCTGTGCCGCGGCCGGGCTGATGGCTGCCAGCAGCAGGATCGAGATTGAGAGTCGGTGTGTCATAAGTCTTTCCTCGAAAAATTGGGGGAGGGAACTTCCCTCCCCCTGGTTCACAACGTTTCGTCCTAGGTGGTCGGGACGTTCATGACGCCGTGCGACTCGTTCGCCTCGCCGCCGTGGCAGTTGCGGCAGAATTGCGCCGCGTTGTTGCCGCCGGTCTGGGGAACATAGTTGCCGCGAACGAAGAAGCTCGTCGCGAAGTTGCCGTTCGTGTTGGTGAACACGGTCATGCTGTGCTGATCGTGGCAGGTGGTGCAGGCCACTGCGGTTACCGTGGTTCCGAAGGTAGCCAGCGGGCTGCTGGTGCTATTCCAGAAGGACCCGGGATAGTTGATCAGGAACTGCGAGGAATTCGGGCCGTTCATCGTGATGGCCGTGGTTCCGCCGCCGGTGCAATCCCAGTGTGTACTGGCTGCCGCATGTAACTGTCGCGGATCCGCCCACCGGGTGATCGTTCTGGTACATGTTGGTCGAGCCCGTGCCATCGGCGCCGAGCAGGGTGGGAGCATTTCCGCCGACGACCGGCAGAGTTTCAACCGTAACGCCCTTCATCATGCCGACTTTGGCCAGGTTGCCGTCATGGCAGCTCAGGCAGAAGAGGATGATGGTGTTGGCGTCGTGCGCGCTGGTGATGGCGCCCTTCGCCGGCAGGGTAACCGCGTAGGTCGCCTTGCCGTCGCCGCTGAAGGTCAGGGATTGGCCGTAGAGGGGAGTAAGATCCTGTCCCCACAGAGCGTATTCGCCAGCCTGTGCATCGTTGGTGGCCTTGTTGTTTCCAGCAGGACCGCTGTGCGGAGCATGGCACATAACGCAGCCGCGGCCGTAGCCGAGGTGAGCGCCCAGTACGTCTTGGGCCGACGCCATAGCACCTACGGCGACGACCACGAGCAGAACTAACAGTGCTTTCTTCATAAATATGCAAACCTCCTTAGGATTGTGTTGCAACACAAATAATGCAGGTACAGCTGGACCAAGGGGCGGGATTTGGTCCGACCCTTTTTTTTCCGCGGCCCATGGACCGCTAGAAACTCGTTGTGGCTCAGCGTTGGCCGAACCGGTGGACGAAGCAGAGAATTTGGGGAGGACTCGCCCGAAGGTCACCACCGGGTTCGGAGCTGTTCGGGTTGTGAATTCGGGAACCATAGCCACTCCTACTTGTGCACGAGCCTCGCCCTTAATGGCTCCCGGGAGGCAAAGATTATGAGAACTGTAAGTTATTGCAACAGCGGGGGTTCGGGCTCCCCACGAGAGGTGATGCGAATTTCCACAGACGCCCACTCGCATCGGAATGGGCTTTCTCCCGCACCCGCACTGGTGAAATGGCGCATGACTGGGGACGCTTTATGTGACTGGAATCACACCGTTTAGGACCCAATGAGAACGAACGGGAAGGACTGAGAGTTTCTGGGGACTTCATCGCTCACTGGAGCGAATAGCGGAATACGACGTCCACCTTAGCGGCGAGATATAACCCACACTCGGTAAATCGAACTTGCCTTCAATTCGAAGGTGCGGCCTTTGGAGCAGCTGTCGCCGGTTCGCTGGCAGGCTTAGGTGCGGGGGCAGCGGCTGGCTTGGTCTCGCCCTCGCCCTCCCGCTGCTTCTTCTCGGCGTCAGCTTCGGCGTCAGTCACATAGCGGAAGATCTGCACGCGGCCCGGGAATATCTCCGATGTGATCACGCGGTTATTTTTGTCGATCACGATGTCGTGAACGCCCATGAACCTTCCCGGGTATTCACCGTGCGTACCGAAGTAAATCAGTAACTGTCCCTCTTGGCTGAAGACCTTGACGCGATCCTGGGCAGCGTCTGCTACCCAGATGTGACCATCGCAGTCAATCGCAATTCCCTTGGGCCGCTCGAAATCCTCGGGCCCGTCGCCGTTCTTGCCGAAAGTGCTGACAAAGCCGCCGTCGGCGTCGAAGATCTCTACCCGGTTGTTGAGTGTATCGGTCACATAGACGTTGCCGTCATGATCCACCGCAACGCCCTGCGGCAATGCAAACGTGCCGGGCGCGGTCAAGGTGTGCTTCTTCCCGGGAGTGCCGATTTTGCGCAGCAGTTTAAAAGTATCGGCGTCGAATACGTCCACTACATCGTTCTGCGAGTCAACGACATAGAGAAAGCGGTTTTCGTTATCCAGCGCAATGCTTGCGGGATTGGCCAGCACGTCGCCACCGAACGTAGACACCATTTCGTGCGTGGGGCTGAAGACATCCACACGGTGCAGCCCAGTGTCAGTGACAAAAAGACGATCGGTGTCGTCGATGGCCAAGCCGCTGATCGCGCCGAAGTGCGCCTGCTTCCCATTGCCGATCAGTTCAACATTCTTGGTCTCTGAATTGAAAATGAAGACCGCGCTCACGCCCTGGTCGGCAGCGTAGATCTGTCCCTTGGAATCAACCGCCAGCCCGTACGTGCGAATGAGCTGAAACGGCAGATCTTTGATCTGAATCTCGTCCGTCTGCTGTGTGCCCGCAAGGCGGTCCATCCACTTCTGCTTCCCTTTGGCATTCTTATTCGAGAAGAGGTTGGGATCGATCTTCTCTCCGGTGAACAGATCCACGAACTTAATGCGCGCAATCGCCGGAGGATTCGGCCAGACGATCTTGCTGATGTCGAAATGGGCGGTACTGCGCTGGTCGGCGAGCTTGGTGGGCACGGTCGGACCAGGCTTCTTCTTCTGTGCGTACACTGGAGCCGCAGATGCCAGCGCCACAGCGAGCAGCACAGCCAGCGTGAGCGTGCGAGTAAGAAGGCGTTTGCCGTGTCCGAACATAATTTTTTCTCCGCGCTTCATTTCTTCTCCGCGCCTCCGAACTTGCCTCCCACAGATTTCAGGTCCGCGGGATTGTTGTGGCAGTTCCGGCAGAATTCCATATTAGGTGCCTGGTCCTTGACCAGCATGCCGTTGTCCGCGCCGGCGTGCGGCTGGTGGCAGGTCAGGCAGTTCATCTGTGTGACCTGCTTGGTGGTCAGGTTCGTGAAATCTGAAATCGGGTGGCGCTCGGTCGGATGGCCCATGCCATATTCGAGCGGCAGTATCGGCGGACGCTTCGTCTTGAAATAGTCTTCTGGCAGCTTCACTTTCCCGTCAAAGATGGTCCACAGATGCTCGGCCTCGAGTTTGACCGGGGCGCGATCAGGACCGTGGCACTCCAGGCATAGCGCATTGACTTTGGCGGTGCGCAGCAGGTGCTCGTTCTCCCCACCGTGCGGCTCGTGGCAGGTCGCGCACCCCTGCTCGAAAGCTGGTTGGTGCAAGTGCTGCTTTTTGTGCAGCTCCGCCTGGTCGGCGTGGCACGTCAGGCAGGCATTCACTGGATCGGGCTGAATGAATCCAGGAGTCGCGCCGGCATGCGGATTGTGGCAGTCGGTACACTCGCCCGCCGCTCCGGGATGCTGCACCTTCGCGGTCTCGATCTGCTTCGCCTTCTCGTCGTGGCAGGTGACGCACAGTGCCTTCGCGTCCGTCTGGGTCAGCACGACTTTTCCATCCTTCGCCGGGGCGTGGCAGACGTCGCACTGCTTGTCGGCGAACGGTGGATGCTGGAACTTGGCCATCAACTTCGGAGCGGCCGACTGGTGCGGATCATGGCATTGCAGGCAATTCGCGGTCGCGAAGGGCTGGTTCTGGTGCGCCTTCTGCAGCGCCACGTCTTTCACATCATGACAATCCAGGCAGAGCGCGGGAGCATTCTTGGTCAGGTGGAAGCGATTCTCCACCGTAAGATCCGCTCCCGTCTTGTGCGTGAGATGGCAGGCCTCGCATCCCATATCGAGCGCGGCGTGGCGGCTGCCCTTCTCGGGAACATTCAAGCCTTGGGTATGGCACGTGAGGCAAAGATTATCTTTCTTATCGCCCGCAGTCGCCTTTAGCAGTTGAAATTTGTTGTCGCTGACGTGTGGATCGTGGCAGGTCAGGCAGTCGCGCACCGCAGGCTTGTGTATCGGTCCTTTGATCTGCGCCGCATCTTTATCGCTGTGGCAAGTGAGGCATAGCTTGTAAGGTGTGGTCGTGTTGAGCTTCACGCGCGTCACATCTTTGTTGACCCGGACTTCGTGGCAGCTCAAGCATCCCGTAGCGATGGCGGAGTGAACTGACTTTCCTTTGGTCCGGTCCTCGTGACACTCGAGGCACTTCGCCGAATCGACGTTCTTGTCGAGCGGAACCGGATGCGTCTTCGCGAAGGCCGGCATCGTCGCAATGGCAAAGAAGATCAGCAGCCTAAGGAGGCGGGGGAGGGCCTGCTCAAGACTCACCTTCTGGATCAGGAGCGAACGGTTTGGCAAAGATGGCACCATTGGCGACTGTTGCATGTGCACGATCCTAGCCTTATTGGTGTGGAAGAAAGTTTAAATCGGCGATTGAACTGTAAATTATTGCAACAAATCATGTTCTAAGTTCCACACAGAAGAACCTTAAAGCGAGTCCCTCCGATTCGCTGTTCCTGAAATGGGCCTTCTGCCTCACTCGCTCGGTGAAATCACGCACGTCGTTAGACAAGACACTCACCGGTATCGTTTGGGGCCCGGTTTTAGAGCCGTTTGTGATCTAAATCACACCTCCGCGACAGTGCGGGAATCCGCAGCAAGCCCTTGCGGAGATGAGTGTTATGCCTCATTGCGGGGATTTCAACAGAAACGCGAATCTTACTTCAAATGATTGATGACAAAGGAGTTTCGAGACATTTCAAACGTTGGCGCGGAACGTGCATTGATGAGAGCCGAGGAAGAGGAAAGTTATGGCCCTGTCACTTCGCAATACGCCGCGCAAAATCTGGCAGACCCTGAGTTCCATCAAGACCGGCGTCATTCTCATCATATTGGTCGTCATCTTCTCCGCAGCCGGCACGGTCATCCTGCAGCGTCCCATGACCGATCCGGACGACATGCAGCGCGCTTATTCTCCGGCGATGCTGCGCTTTCTCGATGCCGCCGGATTGAGTGACGTCTTCCATGCTCGCTGGTTCGTCGCGCTGATGATTCTGGTGAGCCTCAGCATCATCGCCGCATCGGTGGAGCGCTTCCCCAATGCGTGGAGATACTTCGCGCGTCCTTACAAGAGTCCCGACGAAGGCTTCCGCAGAGTACTGCCCACGCAGGCGCAGATCGCCATCACGGATGAAGAGCAGGGCCTCAGCGCAGCCGAGCGCGCCCTCAAACATCTCGGGCTGAAGTCGGATCGCATTGTTCGCACCAACAGCTTCTCTCTGTTCTCGGAACGCAATCGCATCTCGGAAATGGCTGTCTACATCGTGCACGCCAGCCTGCTGCTGATTTTCCTGGGCGGCATTGTGGACGCACTCTACGGCTGGCGCGGATTTATGACGCTCTCTCCCGGCGGCGACAGCACGCAGGTGGTCATGAAGACTGGCGTCAATAAGACGATTCCGTTCGCGGTTCGCTGCGATGCCACCGGTGAAGAAACCTACGCCGACGGCAGCCCCAAGAAGTGGTGGTCCAAGCTGGCTGTCGTGGATGGCGGGCGCGAAACCCTCGCCAAAGAAATCGTGGTGAACGATCCCATGGTGTATCAGGGAGTTCGCTTCTACCAGGCGAGCTACGGCCGCACTGGAAAACTCGATCGCCTCATTCTCAACGCGACTCCGGTCAACGGCGCAGCCCAAACGCCGCAAGAGATTTCCCTGGCATTGAACCAGACCGTCGCGCTTGATCCGGACACAACGGTTCAACTGACCGAGTTCATTCCCGACTACACCGTGCAGGACGGACACGTCTACGCACGCAGCAACGAAGTCGAGAACCCCGCAGTCCACATGATCGTGACCTCGAAGAAGGCCGGCACAAGCGTGAACTTCTGGTTGCCGGAGATTCAAGGTATCGCCGAGAACGCGTCCTCCCCCTACAGGTTTGAGCCGAAAGAATTGAAGACGGCATTCTTCACCGGGCTGGAAGTTTCACACGAGCCCGGCCAGTGGGCAGTTTGGGCCGGAGTAGTTCTGATGGCGATCGGCCTGACGTTCGTTTTCTATGTCGTCCACATGCGCTTCTGGGTGGTGCCAGTGCTAGACGCCCGCGGCCAGTTGGTGCTCTGGGTCGGCGGCACTGCGAATCGTAATCGCGACGCATTTGAAGTCAAGTTCAAGAAAGTCGTTGAGCAGATTCAGAAAGAGTTGAAACCCGTACACGCGGCCCCTGCCGAGCAGCAGGCCGCATCGACCGTCGAAAAATAGTTCGCCGGAAAAATAGCTCGGCGGAACGCTGATGGGCGCAACAAGATCGGCCGGAAGGTGAGTTTCGGCCCTGGAGGAAGAACGTATGACACGCGCAAAAGTGGAACAGCATCCCGCGACCGGAACCACGCTGGTCGTCATGGTGGGACTGGGAGTCGCCTTCCTGCTGTTCATCGCTTTTCTGAATGTAGTGAAGAGCGGATCGATTCTGAGTGAAGCCAACCTGCTCTACGCCGCGCTGGTGTTTTACGCAGGCGCGGGCGCCCTGTATCTCGGGTTTGGCGTGACTGGAACGGACGCTTACATCCGCTTCGCTTCGATCGCTACCTGGGCAGGGCTGATCGCCAACACGGGCGCGGTCGCACATCGCTGGTACGAGGCAGGGCATCCGCCGTTCGCCAGCATTTATGAAATGCTGCTGAGCTTCGTCTGGACACTGGCCGCGCTCACTTTGATTGCCGAAAAGCGCTACGGCGTGAAGGTGATCGGGACCGTGACCATGCCAGTAGCGATTGTCGGCGTCATCCTGATGCAGTTGCTGCCGAGCGACGTCCGGCCGCTGGTACCGGCTTTGCAGTCCACGTGGCTGCACGTGCACGTGACGCTCGCCATGCTGGCCTACGCCGCCTGCGCCCTGAGCTTCGCGCTCGCCATGATGTTCCTGATCCAGGACAAGATGAAAACGGAAACCTTCTTGGCGGCCACCAGCATATTCACCGTAGGAGTCTACGCCTCTATCCTGCTGCGCTTTGAAAAGTGGGGAGGCCTCAACGTGGTGGCCTGGGACGCTGAGAATAAGTCCGAAATGTTCATCTCGCGTGGAGTGCGGCTATTCGTCACGATCCCCGACCTCGGCTGGCTGATGCTGCTGGTCTTCGCCGCTGTCGCCGCTCCGCTGGTGCTCTATATTCTGGCGCGCGTGAGGAATAACGAAAGCTTCCTGGCGATCGCCAATCGCTCGGTCTTCCTTAGCATTCTGTTGCAGGCGCTGGCGCTGATCTTCTTCCTGCTGCGCACGCGCAACGGAAGCTATCCGTCGCTCGATGCCGAGGGCGTGTATCCCACCAGCCTGGCCGCGAGCCCGTTTCTGCTTTCGGCTCTGGTCGGCGGCATCTTCGCCAACCTGCTGTACCTGCTCATGCTGTGGCGGCGCGCCGATCTCGAGCGGCTGCTGCCTGACGCCGACGCGCTCGACCGCATCACTTACAAAACCATTTGCATTGCCTTCCCCCTGCTCACCCTGATGATCGCCGCCGGCGCCTACTGGGCCAACCGCGCCTGGGGTTCCTACTGGAACTGGGACCCCAAAGAGACGTGGGCGGCGATTACCTGGCTCGTCTATGCCGGCTATCTGCACATGCGCATCACTCGCGGCTGGCGCGGGCGCCGTGCGGCCTACTTCGCCATCCTCGGTTTCGCGGTGGTGATGTTCACCTTCTTCGGAGTCACCTACCTGTTGCCGGGATTGCACGCATATGCCTGAGACCGCTATGGAACATAAAAATTCGGAAGATACAGGCGAGTTAACAGCAGCAGATCACGCGCGAACGAGTTTCTTCAGCACGGAGTACTCGAGTGCAGCGCTGCCGGCAGAGCCCCAATCAAGCGAACCCGAGACAGCGGATCGAGCTACGGACTCTGCCGTGAAAGATCCGGACCTGCCATGGTTCCGCATTAACTGGGAGATCAAGGCGCTGGTTCCGATTGCCTGCGTTCTGTTAGGCGGAATGTTTCTGTTCCTGCTGGCCACGCTTTCGTGGCGCGACCCCGAGCGTCATATGGTCTTGTTGGTCGCTGGTGTCGGTGCGGTAGCAATCTGCGGCGCTCTGCTCGTGGTACTCACCTACACGGTGCAGCGCCCCATGGTCGAGTTGCAGCAGAAGATCGCCCGGTTGGGCGGCGGCGATCTCAGCGTGGCGGTGAGCTTCTCGCATCGCAACGACGAGATCGGCGACTTAGGCCGTAATTTCAATCAAATGGTGCGGCAGTTGCGCGAGAGTCGCACCGAGATCGAACGCTTGCACCGCACCCAGATGTCACGCGCAGAGCACCTCGCCACTCTCGGCGAACTGGCCACGGGCCTGGCGCATGAGATTCGCAACCCGCTGGCAGGAATCGCCGGCGTCATCGAAATCATCGGACGCGATCTGCCTTCGACCAGCCCGGCACGGGCCGTCGTCAAAGATGTTCGCCAGGAAATCGCGCGCATCAACCACATCGTCACCGATCTGCTGCAGACGGCGCGGCCGCATCCGCCGAAAGTCCGCAAGAGCGATCTGAACACCACGGTGGAACACGCCGTCATGCTTGGCCGCCAGCAGGCGCTGGCGAAGTCCATCGAAATTTCACTGCTGAAGGATCCTTCCCTGCCCGAAGTGGACCACGACAGCGATCAGATCCACCAGTTACTCCTCAACCTGCTGCTCAATGCACTGCAGGCCATCGACGCGAGTGGAAAGATCAAGGTCAGTGTAAGGCGGCAGGGTACGGCTGCCGTCATCGAAGTATCCGACAATGGCCGCGGCATCGCACCCGATCATCTGCCCAACATTTTCCGCCCGTTCTACACCACCAAAGGCGACGGCACCGGCCTGGGACTGTCGTTGGCTCGCCGCATCGTCGAAGACCACCACGGCCGCATCGACGTCACCAGCGCAGTCGGCCAAGGCACCACGTTCGCCGTGGTCCTGCCACTGCAGAGGGCTGTGGCGCCGGTCTCTGCGTCTTAGACAGGTTGACTCGCGCTCAAAACGTTCTATAAAAAGGGATGTCAAGAAAAAAAGCTCCGCCTCGACTGGAGGCGAGATTTTTTTCTCGAGATCCAGCCCACTGAAGTTTCACTTCTCTTGAGAAGTTTGGCTTGTTGTCCATTTTCGTGAGTTTCTCTGCTGCTGGTGACGCTGCCGTCGAGTTTAAGAGAGCAGCAAGCGAGCTGGTTGCTTCCGAGGCAACCATGGTTCTATCCGAGGCTCGTGGCCTATGGCTATTTCTGGTTATCCGAGAGGGCATAGAGTGTAAATGGGTGACTCGGTGCCGAGGCACGCAGGGCCAGACCGTTTTGACTGATACTCCTCTCGAACCGAGCATCTCCAGAACCCGACTGCCCATCGGAGAGAATCCGCGAAGATGGGAAAGCCTGCTTCACCGGAGAGGCTCAAGCTGCTTGCCGATGCAACTGTTTGGGGTCGAAACTCACTCCTTTCTTCCACATGGTCAAAGTGATGGCGGCAATCTTCCTGGCCAGGGTGAGCCGGGCCATCGTCGGCCGTATGCCTTTGGCAACCAAAGCGACATAGAAGTCCTGCAGAGGACCCGGACGGGTGCTGGCCGAGATGGCAGCACTTTTGAAAAGATTCTTGAGATCCTTGTTGTGATTGTCATTCAGACCGCGTACCGTGATGCGTTCACGGTTGCGTTGCAATTTGCCGCGCACTGAGCGGTACTCGCCGCTATCGTGAGTCTCCACGGCGAAACCGCTGTAGGCCCAGAGCTGGCGCTTGGTACGAAAGCGATGCGGTGTCTGCAGCAGTGCCACCAGCAAAGCCGAGCGAATCGGACCGATCGAGGGAATCTCACGAAGTAGCCGCACTGCCGCATGCTTGTGGCTCTCCTGCAGGAGTTCGCATCGGGCTTGCAAACGCAGCGGCTGCAAACTATCGAGTTGCTGGTACAAACGCTCGGCTCGAATCCGAACTCCAGGTTGCTCGATCTTGGCTAGCCACTCGGCGCGATGACGGGGAGCATACACGGTGCTGCCGCTGCAGGGAATGGCCCAGCTTCGGTACAGCGCTTTGATCCGATTCATGGAACGGGTGGCATCTTGGGTGATCGTCAGATAGCTACGCCCCAACTCCTTAAGTGTGCGTAATCCATGCTCTCCGTGGTACACCGACTTGAGTTGGTTGGTGCGTAACATCTCTGCCAACTTTCGCGCATCGATCCGGTCGCTCTTGTTCCCCTCTTTCAACAGAGCCGCTTTTCGCGGATCGCAGACTACAAGATGGCTGACGTGAGGCTTCAGCAGGTCATGTAACCAGGCGGCAGAAGTTCCTTCTTCAAAGGTTACTGATAAAGTTCCGCGTAGCCCAGCGATGAACTCTAGAATCGTGGCCGCTTTGGTCTCCAGGATGCATTCCATGATCAGCTTGCCCGAACTCTCCATGACAGCAACTGAGATCGTTGCTTGGTGAACGTCCATGCCGATATACTTTTCTTGACTCATAAAGGCGCTCCTTTCGCTAGGTTGGTCGTGCGAACATTCTCAACCTACCGCAAAAGTGGGCGCCTTTTTATATTGCGTGTAATCGCCTATTACAATAACTGGCGACCAGCATATCCCTCAGAAGACTCCGCGCGAGCTGGCCTGTCTTTGCCAGCAAGCCGGTTATAGTTATCCGCCGGCGCGACTCAGTGGATGCGGCGCACGCGGCACTGAAGATCGTCCACCTCGTAGAGCGCTCGATTTACTGGATTGACGGCGATGTCGAGCGGATCATCGAGATTCGTGCTCAGCCCAGCCAGGTTATTGCCGTTGTAGCCTTGATTGCCTGTGCCGGCGTACGTGTTGATGATTCCTCCAGACACTTTCCGAATCTTCACATCCCCTTCGTCGGTGATGTAGAGCACTCCGGCCGAAACCACCAGGCCCAACGGATAATTAAGCTGCGCGGCTGTAGCGGCGCCACCATCGCCGCAGGCACTCGTGCTCAACGCACAGGTGTTTCCGTCTCCGGCAAACGTCGTAATCGTGCCTGCCGCGTTGACCATGCGAACGCGATTGTTTGCGCTGTCCGCGATGTAGAGATTTCCGCGGGCGTCGAACGTCACGCCCCACGGACTATTCAGCAGAGCCGCAGTGGCCTGAATGTTGTCTCCGTTGTAACCGCAATTGAATGGCTGACCGGCCACCGCCGTGGCGTTGCCGCTGGCATCAATACTCCACACGACGCACGCGCCCGCATCGGCGACGAACAGTATCCCCGCGGCGTTGAAGGCCATGAAGCCCAGCCCTCCGCCAAAGTTTGCGTTGTTGGAAAAAGTTGTAATGATCTGTGTCGCCGCGTCTACCCGGCGAATCACATTGTTGCCCTGGTCGCTGATGAACAGGTTGCCGCTGGCATCCGCAATGACAGCCTGCGGGAAGTAGAGCTGCGCCGAGGTAGCCAGACCGCCGTCGCCACTGTAGCCACTTACCCCGGTGCCTGCGACGGTGCTGATCTTTCCTGCGGTATCCACCTTTCGCACGCTATGTCCGCCAAACTCCGCGATGAACAGGTTTCCCGTTGTGTCGAAGGCGACACCTTGTGGGTTGCTGAGCGCCGCGGAAGTTGCAGCGCTGCCATCCCCGATGAATCCTCCGGCCACAGTCTTCACCACGCCGCCCACCAACTCGCGAACGCGCGCGTCGAGTTGATCTGCGACCAGCATCGAGCTGCTCGAAAGCGAGACAATTCCGGTGGGGCTGAACATCTCGGTGGACAACGGCGGATTATTTCCTCCGTCAAAACCTGGGATGGAGCCGATGAATGTGTTGATGGTTCCGCTGCTCAGTTGCACGCTGCGAACGCGGGCGTCTCCGGCGTTGGAGATGTACAACACGCCGGCTGCAACGGCCAAGCCCTTGGGGCTGCCAATCTTCGCCGAGGTCGCCGGTCCTCCGTCACCGCTGAACCCGCCCTGGCCGTTCCCGGCGACAGTGTTGATGAGACCGGCAGCGCTGACGACTCTCACGCGATGGTTCGCCTGGTCGGCAACGTAGAGATTCCCGCTCGTATCGGTGACCAAGCCTTTCGGGCCGTCGAAGCACGCCAGCGTGGCCAGCCCTCCGTCACCGCAGTAGCCGATCGTTCCATTGCCGGCGTAGGTGGTGATAATGCCCGAAGTGTCGACTTTGCGAATGACGGCGTTGCCATTGTCGGAGATATATAAATTGCCCGCCTTGTCATAAGTCACGCCCCACGGGACGTTCAGGCTGGCCGAAGTTGCCGGTCCGCCGTCGCCGCTGTATCCCGCGATGCCGTTGCCTGCGATTGTGGAAATCTTTCCGGAAAGATCGATCTTTCGGATGCGATAGTTCAAGGCGTCGGCGAAAACGATCTCCCCAGCCGGGTCCAGCGTCATGCCGAGAGGAAACGACACCATGGCCAGGCGGGCCGGGCCACCATCTCCGCTGAAACCGGAGATGCCCGTGCCTGCATAGGTAGTAATCGTGCCAGCGCTCGAGATCTTCCGAATGCGCTGTCCCGATTCATCGCTCGACGTAGATATTTCCACTGTGATCCCGAACCAGCCCAGTGGGGAGTTGGAGACTCGCCTGCGTGGCGGGCTGGCCGTCGCCCACAAATCCGCCGGCAACGGTCGTCACCTTCTGAGCCTGAATTGCGGGAACAAGAACGACAGAAACCAGAACAACAAGCAAGGAACTGACAGTTCTCTTCATGAGACACATCTCCATTCTATGGTTGGGTCCACACCAGAGACTGACTCCAACAGAGTCGAATAACGTCAGAAAATGCCCAACGACGGGGTCCGCACATGACCAAAACGGGGACCGTTAGGAAAAAAGACGCCCGCGAGTCTGCACCCGAAACACGTGCGTGTCAAGATGAAAGTATTTGCACTGTAGCTCTGGGGCTGAATACAACTGGCGTAACTTCCCCTTAGCTCTCATCGGCTTCTGCGACTGCAAATGAATGGGCACCCGCTTGCCCCCGGCGTGCCCTCTCCTTCCCTTCCGTAGTAAGCTAAAGAACGCATGCCTGCTGAGAAAATCCTGGTGGTCGACGACGAGCGCCTGGTGCGCTGGTCGCTGCGCCAGAAGTGCGAAGAGTGGGGATACCAGGTCGTCGAGGCCGCCGCCGGAGAGCCCGGATTGCGCCTCGCACAGCACGAGTCTCCTGACCTCGATTCTGCTCGACGTGCGCCTGCCGGACTTGAACGGTCTTCAAGTTCTGGAACAACTCAAGAAGAACGGTGACGCCAAGGCCGTCATCATGATCACCGCCGACCCGCAACTGGACGACGTCAAGAGCGCCCTGAAACTCGGAGCCTACGACTTCATCGGCAAGCCGCTGGACTTCGAAGAGCTCCACGTCACCATCCAGAACGCGCTCGAGGCCAACCACCTGCGCAGCGAGGTGCAGTCTCTGCGCGGCGAGGTGCGCCGCCACACCGGCTATCACGAAGTAGTCGCGGTATCGCCGAAAACGACCGAACTGATGAACTTCGTGCAGAAAGTCGCTGCCAGCGAGGCGACCACGATCTCTGATTCAGGGCGAGAGCGGAACGGGCAAGGATCTGATCGCCAAGACCATCCACTACGAGAGTTCGCCGCCAGAACGGTCCCTTCGTCGCCATCAACTGCTCGGCCATTCCCGAAACTCTGATGGAAGCCGAACTCTTCGGCCACGAAAAAGGCGCGTTCACCGATGCCAAGGCGATGAAGAAGGGCCTGTTCGAAACGGCCAATGGCGGCAGCCTGTTCCTCGACGAAATCGGCGAACTCTCGCCCCTGCTGCAGGCCAAGCTTTTGCGCGTGCTTGAAGACCAAGTGATCCGCCGCGTGGGCGGCGTGCGCGATATGCAGGTGGACGTACGCGTGATTGCTGCCTCGAATCGCGACCTGGAGAAAGCTGTGCGCGAAGGCCACTTCCGCCAGGATCTCTACTATCGCCTCGCGATCATCGCCATTTTCATTCCGCCACTGCGCGAACGCACCGAAGACATTCTTCCGCTCGTCGATTTCTTCATCGGCTGGTACAACAAGAAATTCAAAAAATCAGTGCGCGGGATTACCCAGGAAACGCGCCGCCTGTTGCTGGCGCACAACTGGCCGGGCAACGTGCGCGAGCTCAAGAATTCCATTGAGCGCGCCATGATCCTCGAAGACGAATCCATTCTGCGCCCGGTCTACATGCCCTTCGCCGTGGGAGAAGCCGCCCGCAGCGGCCTGACCGCATTCGAACATAGCAGCGCGACGGGAGATGGTGGCAGCAAGCAACTACCCAACGGCCGAGTTCTTCCCCGCCTTTACATTCCGGAAGAGGGCACGTCTCTGGAAGAAGTGGAGCGCGCGATGGTGGAACTCGCCATGCGCCAAGCGAATGGCAATCAAACCCATGCCGCCCGCCTGCTCGACATCAGCCGCGACGCATTACGCTACAAGCTGAAGAAGTTCGACCTGGTCCCCGCGGGCGACGAAGAAGCGTCAGACTCGGTGACGTCGGAAAACTCTTCCAGCTAGAAAAAGGAAACAGGGCTTCCTATTCGGAAGCCCCATGGCGCTCGTATAAGTGGTGTATGAAGAAGCGCCAAGTCTTCGTGGAAGGCGACTTATCCGCGCGAAGCGTGTTCCTTCGCCTTGGCGATGTACTGTTCTACCTGCTGCTTCTGCGGATAATCCGGATTCGCTTTCAGCAGTTCCTGCCAAGCCGCAATTGCTCCCTTGGGATCGGCCTTTCCCTGCCACCGCACCCATCCCAGGTTGAATAGCGTTTGCGGATGTCCCGGCCGGTATTTCAACGAAGTCTCCATGGCCACGACCGCTCGATCCGCATTCCCGGCGTACCAGTACGCGGTGCCCATGTCGGTGCGGACGTCGGCATTCTCGGGATGCTGAGCCAGGGCCCGCTCGTAATACTGAATCGCATTGGAGAACTGCTGGCCGTCGTAGAACATGTTGCCCAGCTTCACCAGCGCATCGTAGTCGTTGGGATTCTTGTTAACCGCCTCGAGCAGCGGCGCCGCAGCCTGTGCCAGCGCGGCTTGCACCTCAGCCGATTGCTGCTGGCGAGGATCGCTCGCCGGTTGCGCGGTGGTCGTCGGAGCCGAAGCCTGCGCCGAAACCGGCGACGCCGATCCGCGAAACAGGTAGCCCAGGGCCACGCCCAGAATCAGGCAGAATGCTGCCAGTACGTAGGCTTGCGTTCCGGTCCACTCTGCGGCGGCGGAATCAATAGTTGATTGCGACTGCGTGCTCTTTGCGTCGTTCATTTTTTCGTTTCTCCAATCTGGTGCCGGCAAGCGCCACTTCGGGCGACTCGAGGTGAAACAGGCGCGTGACCGCTGCGGTCATCTTTTCCTGTTCCTCCTTCTCTGGAAGTTCCTTGAGTTCGCGTGCCAGGGAGCTGGCAATCTTCTGTATGACCTGCGCTGTGATTGCATGAAGTGACTGATCCAGCTCCCGGGTAAAAGGCCCGCGCTCTGCGATGAAGGACTCCAGTTCTTGCCGGCAAATTTGGTCGAGCTGGTGACGCAGGGCCACGATGGTCGGCACGACGCCGTCTGCCTGTATTCGTCCGCGGAAGCCCTGCGCTTCCGCAGCTACAATTCTTTCCGCCTCTGTGGCCGTGGCCGCGCGATCGGCGGGATTACTCTTCGCCGCGCGCTCCAGTCCATCCAGGTCGTAAAGCAGAATTCCATCCACGCGGCGCACGTCCGGATCCACGTCGCGAGGCATACCGATGTCCATAATTACCAGCGCGACGCGGTTTCGCTCTGCCGCGATTCGTTCCGCTTCTTCGCGGGTCAGCACCACATGCGGGCATCCGGTCGAGCTGATGACGATGTCGGCGCGCAACATCCACTGCCAGCGGTCAGCCAGCGTGGCCGCCGTGCCCCCGAGCTTTTGCGCTACTTCTCGAGCGCGCGTCGGAGACTGATCGATCACAATCACCGACCCTGCCCCGCTCTCCAGCATGGTGCGGGCCGAGAGTTCACTCGTCTTTCCGGTTCCCAGCAGCAATACTCGCCGGCCCTCAAGCGAGCCGAAGATTTGGCAACAGAGGTCGAGTGCAGCTGTCGGAATCGAGACCGCGAGTTTGTCGATCGCCGTATCGCGGCGCACTTTCTTCGAAACTGCGAGAGCTTTCTCCAGCACCGCGTTCAGAAAGTGTCCAGCCGAACCGACGGTCTGTGCCCGTTCCCATGCATCTTTCACCTGCGTGACGATTTGCGGCTCACCCAATACCAGGGAATCTAGTCCGCAAGTGACGCGGAAAATGTGACTCAGAGCACCTTCATCGAGCAGACGGTAGAAATGTTCCCACTCGCTCAGCTTCAATCCGTATTCGGTTCCCAGAAAGTGAAGCAGCGAATTGGCCGCCGCGGTCGGCTCGCTGGCCCACAATAGGAACTCAGTCCGGCAGCAGGTCGACAGAACGACTGTTTCTTCAATTCCGTCGGCCTTTCGCAGTTCGCGCAAAACTTCATAGCGCCGGTTCTCGCTGATCCAGAAGCGTTCCCTCATGGCCAGCGGAGCGGTCCGGTGGTTCAATCCGATCACCATGAGCGTTTGTTCCAAGACGAACACCTCGGGCGCAAGTTGCAATCAGGGAATCGCAAGACCGTTGCCAAAGGGAGGGAAGGAGACCAGATCGTAAATCACTTTATTTTCAGAGACTTGAACGCTGTGGCAAAAGTCACCACCGGTTCAAAACTCCGCGGCTGCGGCATATCACGCGGATCGCGAGTCTTTTGACGCGATGTGCCTGCGCTGCACCAACTTAGAGCAGACCACAATCACGAACGGGAGTGACTGTAATCACTGACCGCAACACTCCGAACGTAGAAACTGCATGACGAGTTAGCAAGTTCTTATTCCGTCCCGACACTTTGTCTGCGAGATTCTCCTGCTTCAGCGCAGGCCGAGGCGAGACACTAAAAGTTGTGAAAGGAAAAGCAATCATGAAGATGACGAAGCTCGTAATCCTGATCGTGATGATCGCCCTGGCGCTATTCCTCGTTTTGCCCAACCTGTCTTGGGCCGCCGATGACGGCGCAACCGTTTACAAAGCAAAGTGCGCGATGTGCCATGGCGCCGACCTCGCCGGCAAACCAGCAGCCAAGATTCCCAGCCTGGTTTCTGACGATGCCAAGAAGGCCTCCGACGCCGATCTGACCGACATGATCGCCAACGGCGGCAAAGACAAGAAAGCCAGCCATGCATTCGTGGCCAAGGGCGTGACCCCTGATCAGGTGAAGATGGTCATCTCCTACGTGCGCGAAGCACAGAAGAAGTAGTTGTAGATGTTGCTGTGTTAGTAAGATCGCTGTTCCAATCGGCGAACCCGCGCTGCTCAAGCAGGCAGCGCGACACACACGCGAGGGTGAGTGATCCGCTCGCCGGCACCTCTGGCCTCACCGCCGGACAGCCGGAGTCCCCTCTCCGGTTCGCCACCTCAATGGAACAGCCCGCCCGGGTCTAGGTGCTCACCCCCAGACCCGGGCATTTGTTTGTGCGCTCGCGCCGCTGCACGATCTCAATCGCTCCACTCTCTGGCATTCATGTTTGCACGTTGCATGATTGCGATGCTCTGTTGAACGGCTTGACGGTCCTCTTAAATCGCCGAGCAGCGCCATGAAGCGTGGGGCAGTTGAGGACGATTCGTTGCGGTGTCATTCGCTCGCTGCTACGATAAGACCCCAGCACGACCCTTTATTTGCCACGGAGACGCCAATGGCCACCCAAACTATGACCGCGTTGTCCGTGGACCATGCTCCCCGAAGCGTTCGATGGGTGGAAAAGTATTTTTACCTTGCCATGTCGCTGCTGATCGCGACAGTCGTGATTTATGGATTTAGCCACACGATTGATCGTCGCCTGATCCATGCCAACCCTCGACCTCCGACTCTGCTTTGGGTGCACGTTGCCTTGTTCTCCAGTTGGGTCGCGTTTTACATCTTGCAGTCCACCCTGGTGCGGATCAGAAAAGTGAAGCTTCACCGGACTCTCGGGTGGGTGGGCGCGGCACTTGGTTCCTCGATGGTCGTGGTTGGTTTCTGGGTAGCAGTGGTGATGGCGCGTTTTGACACCAGCCAACTGCATCGACCAAATCGAGATGCCTTCCTGCTCGTCCCGCTCGCGGACATCCTCGCGTTTGCGATTTCTTTCGGGCTTGCGATTGTATGGAGGAAAAATCCAGAACGCCACCGCCGCCTGATGCTCATCGGGACCTGCGTACTTACGGGAGCGGCGTTCGGCAGGATGCCGCTCATGCACTCGCCCCTGCACTTCTACGGCGGCATCGACGGACTCATTCTGCTCGGTGCGTCGCGCGACCTCCTCGTGAGCCGCCGCATTCACACGATCTATTTGATCGCCATTCCATTGCTCGTAGCCGCGCAAACGGCCGTCGCACAAATCTTTCTGCATCGAGCAGCTTTCTGGATACGGATCTCACACGCTCTGCTCCACTAATTCCAATGCTGCGCAAACATCCGCTCTCAGACGAGAATGAGGTCGCAACACGCCCAAACTTAAAATGCATCCAACAATGCATGAAAGGGCTCTGGTCACTGCAAATACTTGTGCTTGCGGGGACTCTCGCGACTGCGGCAAGCGCACAAGATGACTTGTCCCCGGCGTCCCTGGCCGCCGGTCAAGCATTTCGCGCCGGAACCGAAACCGTCGAAGCAGACGCGAGAAGTGATGAGCCAAAAAGCCAGCCAGCGTCGAGCTTGGATCGCCGTGACCGCATCTTTTATCCCGGGGACACAGAGCGACCAAAACCGCTTCTGCGAAAATTGTTCCTGAATATTCTCCTGGATGAGAAAGACATTTTCACCAGCCCCTTCCGTGCCAATCGGCACAATGCCTTGGAATGGCTGGTGCCTATGGCAGCAACCGGAGCGTTGATTGCCAGCGATACCCACATCGCCAATGCTTTTGAAAACAGCCGGGGCCAGGTTCGCTGGGGTAGCCGCATTTCAAATATTGGCGCACCGCAAACACTACTCCCTATCGTCGCTGGCTCCTATGTCTATGGAGTATGGCGGGATAATCCGAAGGGGCGAGAAATCGGCGTTCTCGGAACGGAGACGTTGCTCGACAGCCTGATCACAGTCGGAGTGTTGAAAGAAGTCTTTCGACGCAATCGTCCTGACGAGAAACACCCTGGCGATTTTTGGGGCGGAGGTACTTCATTTCCGTCCGGTCACGCGATTCAAGTATGGTCGATTGCCTCGTTGCTCGATCACGAATTCAAGCACAAGAAAATCGTCGGCATAACCGCGTACAGCCTGGCTGGCATCGTGAGCGCAGCGCGAATCGCAGCACAGAAACACTTTGCTTCGGACGTTGTCGCGGGAGGAACGATGGGCTGGTTCATCGGGCGCTACGTCTATGATACGCACATGAGCCATCTCGCACACACACACGCGTCCCTGATACCGATGATCGTGCCTCAAGTAGGTCCGCAGCGGCGCTATGCTGTTGCACTGGTCTTCTCCAGTTCAACCGCTGGAAAATGAACCTGAGGAGTTTTGTAGCAACCAATAGCGCTCATTGACCCGGCGATGATTGGGGTCATTAGTTTATGAACTATTTCCCATTCGTTGCGCTCGCGGCCGAGTCTGGCGCGGACTTCGCCTGAGAGACGTAGGTCATGAGCGTCACGATTTGCGGCAGAGTCAGAGCCAGATTGATGTCCCGGCTGTGCGGGCCGCCAACCTTCTTTAGGTCGTGCGCGCAGCGGAGCCGGTAACCGGAGTAGGTGGGATCTGTGTTCGCTGCGGTGATGGGCGTTTCCACTCGAAGCACATCTTTCGCTGGAAGGGAGAACTTGTATTTATTCTTCCGATCCCCCAGTTCCTCGAAATCGAGCCTGCCGGGTGACAGCACGATCTTCGCAGAGACGATTCCCACGCCTACCGTTTCCCAAAACTTCAAATCCAGTTCCAACGGAGGAGTCAGGTGGAGAGGAGTGTTGGCCGCGACGGGAGTAAGCACCCGAATCGACTTCCTATCGTCAAACGGTTCGGATCGCTTGACGACCCCCGCGTCGTCGAACTCGACGAGCAGGTTCCCACTCTTCCACACCCTGCCGCCTCCGCCGAACCCACCGGGTGGCATCCCTACGGCCACCATCCATCCGCCCCAGGTGGAGGACGACCAGCGCCCGAGGAAAAAGTGATCCCCCTCATAGCCGGTGTCGATGATCTTGAGCTTTTGTCTGACTTCGTCGCGCGTCGTCTGCCCGGGATGAATGAACGTCAGATCCACGCTCTTCACCTCGGTACCCTCCGGGGTGCGCGTGCGCTTGGGTAATGGAGTGGCGCCAATGCACGCTAGAAAGGTTGAACAGAGAACCAAAGCGGCTCCGGTATGCAGGCTTCTTGGCAGGCCGGGGTACAGCTGCATAAGTCTCGTTTTCATGAAACCGCCCCCAACGGCCGCCAATTCTATACCGTCAAAGCCATTTTTTTGGCACGTAAGGCCTTGAAGATCGCTGATTTTGCGAAGGCCGTCACTTTTGGGTGTGATTGTAATCACAGCCTTTTTCCCACTCCAAAAGTAATCTGAGCCTGCCTGTGGGAGTTTTTTAGAGTCAATCGCCGAAAGGGGAACGTTATGGGGGGCAATCATTCCATGAGCCACATGGCTCATGATCTTCCGAAACACGACTTTTCCAGAAATCCAATGCTGGTCTACTGGGAGATGACCCAGGCTTGCGGACTGGCCTGCAAACACTGTCGCGCTGAAGCGATGCCCGAGGCGAATCCTCTCGAACTCTCGACCGATCAGAGCAAGCGCCTCCTGAATCAGTTGGTCGAGTTCGGCGATCCTCTGCCGCACGTGATTCTGACCGGCGGCGATCCCCTGAACCGCAAAGACATCTACGAACTGATCGACTATGCGAACGGCATCGGTTTGGGAGTTTCGATTACGCCCGCTGCCACTTCGCAACTGACCAACGAGGCCATCACGAAATTGAAGACCCATGGCATTCAAACCATGGGACTAAGTCTCGACGGATCATCCGCCGCGCGGCACGACAACATCCGCAATGTCCCGGGCACTTTCGAACGCACGATGGAGGCGGCCCGCCAATGCGGACGCATTGGATTGCCGATTCAGGTCAATACGCTCGTGGCCGAAGAGACTGCCGACGATCTTCCTGCCATCTACGAACTGCTGCGCACGAGTTTCCCCGTGATGCGCTGGAGCCTGTTCATGCTGATCTCGGTCGGGCGCGGCAAGCAACTCAACGAGGTCTCACCGCAAGAGGGCGAGTCGATCATGAAGTGGGTGTTCGATTTGTCGCCGCATTCGCCGTTTCAAATTAAGACCACCGAAGCGCCGTCGTACCGCCGCATCGCGATTGAAACCATGCGCGCCTCCGGCATGGCGAAGCCGGAAATGAAGGCCACCTCGGTATACCGGGGATTTCAAATCCGCGACGGACATGGCATCGTCTTCGTTTCGAATCTGGGTGAAGTTTATCCTTCGGGATTTCTGCCGCTGCACTGCGGCAACGTCCGCACCGGTTCGCTGGTAGACATCTACCGCAACTCTGACATCTTCCGGTCGCTGCATTCTCCCGACACGTTCCACGGAAAATGCGGCGCCTGCGAATACAGCCACATCTGCGGGGGATCGCGCGCGCGGGCATTTGCCTACACTGGCGACCCTCTGGGCACCGATCCTTTCTGCCCCTACGAACCGAGCACGCCTGAGCCAGCGATGGCCTAGCGGAGAAACGCGAAGTAAAAATGGCAACTCAGCCACAGGTCAACCGACCGCGTCCCGACGCTGTGCCGGATCCGCTTGTACACCTCTCCGCCGATGCCACTTTTGCTCACATTTCCGCGCTACGAAAAAAACTGGTGCGGCGTGAGGTACCCGATCACTCGCAGCGGGTGCGACGAAGCTTTCAATTTACGTTCCTATTGCTGAATGTCTGGCTCGGCACGGTGTTTTACTTCTGGGTGCGCCACATCGAAAACGGCACCCACACACGCGCGATGTCTCGGCCCGCCGGTGTGGAAGGCTGGCTCCCGATCGCCGGCCTGATGAACTTGAAGTACTGGCTCTCCACCGGACACGTGCCCACCACACATCCCGCAGCTTTGTTCCTGTTCGTCAGCTTCCTTGCGATGGCGTTCTTGTTGCGTAAAGCGTTCTGCAGCTGGCTGTGTCCGGTTGGGACGCTCTCCGAATATCTCTGGCGGGCCGGCCGGAAGATTTTCCGCCGCAATTTCCAATTGCCCCGCTGGCTCGATCTTCCGCTGCGCAGTTTGAAATATGCGCTGCTGGCGTTTTTCGTCTTCGCCGTATCGAACATGTCGGCGGGTGCGATTGAAGAGTTCATGCACAGCTCCTACGGCGCGATTGCCGATGTACGCATGCTGAATTTCTTCCGCTATCTCGGGGCAACTGCTGCCGTCGTGCTCGGTGCTTTGGCGGTCGCTTCGCTGTTCGTCCAGAATTTCTGGTGCCGTTATTTGTGTCCGTATGGAGCGTCAGAACGAAGCCGCTGGCGCGGCGGACGCTGCCGCGTGGGTGATGTCAGCAGTTGTGTGATTCTTGCCCTCAGATAAATTGTGGGTCACAAGGAGGTGTCCTGTGACCCATCTACGCAAAATGATGCTGGAAGAACTCCAGCGACGTCATTACTCTGAGGCTACCACACAGCGTTACATTCGCTTCATCGAGCGGTTCGCCCAACACTTCCACTGCTCGCCCGATCGCCTGGGACCGCAGCACATCCGCGAGTACCAAGCCCAGCTCTTCACCCTGCACAAACTGACTCCCGGTTCGGTGACCAACCATCTCTGCGCCCTGCGCTTTTTCTACATCCAGACGCTCAAGAGGCCCTGGAGCATCGCCGACACTCCCTATCCCAAGAAGCGCTATCGCCTGCCCACCATTCTCAGTCAGGAAGAAGTAGCACAGCTCATCGATGCCGCGCCCACTCCCTTCTATCGCACCATTTTGATGACCCTCTACGGCACCGGCGCGCGCCGCACCGAGCTCACGCGATTGAAGGTCAGCGACATCGATAGCCGACGCATGGTCGTGCACATTCAAGACGGCAAAGGTCGGCAGGACCGCGACGTCATGCTCAGCCCCGTCCTGCTCGAGGAACTGCGCTCTCATTGGCGACGTCTGCGCAAAAAGTCCGTCTGGTTATTTCCCGGCAACCGCTGGCACAGCGGTGATCACCCCACGGATGACAAGACGCCCTACCACGCGTGTGTCGAGGCCGCCCGCCGCGCCGGGATTAAGAAACGTATCTATCCCCACATGCTCCGCCATTGCTTCGCCACCCACTTACTCGAAGCCGGCGCCGACCTGCACACCATCCAGATCCTCTTAGGTCATCACGATCTGAAAGAGACCGCTCGCTATCTCCACCTCTCGCAACGGCACTTGCATGCCACGCCCAGTCCGCTGGACGCGCTGGTGCTGAAGAAAGGCAGGTCGTCCGAGGAGGAGTAGATGAGTCAGCCACGGTTTGAGGTGGCCGACATTATTCGCAGTGCAGGAGCAGACTTCATCGCGCGCAACCGTCGCTGGCTCCGCTGGACCCACCTTAAGGTCCTCCGGGCCATCGCGCGCTGTCGCACCGCCGCTCTCGGCGGCCACATCGATGAGTGCACCCACTGCGGACATCGTGCCACCATCTCCTACAACTCGTGTCGCAACCGGCACTGCCCGAAGTGTCAGACCAGCGGGCGCGAACGCTGGATCGCGGCGCGTCGTCGTGAACTGCTGCCCACGCCCTACGTCCACGTCGTCTTCACCCTGCCGCCGCAACTGGCTGCGTTGGCTCTGCAGAACAGGAAACTCATCTACGGTTTGCTGCTTCGCACCAGCGCAGAAACCCTGCTGGAGGTCGCGCGCAATCCTGCCCATCTCGGAGCCGAGATCGGCTTCTTCAGCGTGCTCCATACCTGGAATCAGAAACTCCAACTTCATCCCCATGTCCACTGTGTCGTTCCCGCCGGCGGACTCTCCCGCGATCACGCCCGCTGGATTCGATCCCATCCACGCTTCTTCCTCCCCATCGCCATTCTACGGCGCGTGTTCCGCGGCAAGTTCGTCGCCGGCCTGAAGTCGGCCTTCGAACGCCGTCAACTGCACCTGGCCGGAGAACTCGCGCCGCTCACCCATCCCAAGTTCTTCGCTGCCTGGCTGCGTCCGCTCTTCCGCAAAGATTGGATCGTCTACTCCAAACCACCCTTCGGCGGACCCGAGTACGTCTTGCACTACCTGGGCCGCTACACCCATCGCGTGGCCATCTCCAACCATCGCCTGGTCTCGTTGGCCGACGGCCAGGTTACTTTTCGCTGGCGTGACTCCGCCGACCACAATCAGCAGAAAGTGATGACTCTGGCGCGCGATGAGTTTCTCCGTCGCTTCCTACTTCATCTGCTCCCCAAGGGCTTCGTCCGCATCCGCCACTTCGGCTTCCTCGCCAACCGAAGGCGCGCCGCTCTCCTGCCACGGTGCTTCGCCGCTCTCCGCGCCACTCCACCAAAAAACGAATGGGAAACTTCGACCGCTCCTACCGCGCACCCGCTCTGGCGCTGTCCCAAGTGCGGCGGACCGATGGCCGTCGTCGAACGATTCACAGCGGCACAACTCCAACTCCGTTCTCCACCGCTCCTGGCCCCGGCTGCATGAAATCACTCGCCCACACACTGCACTGCCGGCGCGCTGCAGAGCGTCTCGCCGAAGTGTGTCTCCCTTACCTCCGGACATCTTCTTCCTGTCCTCGCCTAGGTTCACTTCGGCCCTCGCCTCGTCTTTGCACAGCTGCCTCAGCTCCTCCTCCGCCGGCCTTGACGACTCCCGCGAACTTCTACACCCCTCCCTCGCTCCATTCAATTTCCATAGGTTCCGCGTCCGCCGCGCCAGCGGCTTCCTTCTGACGGCTTTTTCGAACGCGACGCCTCACACCTTCTTTCAGCCTGAAGCACTCATCCCGGCGTCGCGTCCGAAAAAGCACTAGCGTTACTCGGCATCACCTCACTGTTCAGCCCCTTGCGCATACGGCGATCGGAACCGGCTTGCATTGATTGCGCGAAGTGCGCGAAAGCCTGCCCGTCCGCGCTACCCGTCGACAAACTGATCACGATTAAATCCGCGGAGTGCACGGGATGCATGGAATGCGTCGCGGTATGTCCCGCGGAAGACGCCTGCAACTTGCCCTGCCACCTTGGACGCGAGCCCCGAAAGCCGGCCGTCTGCCTGCATGGGCCATGGCAGCAGGAATTGCAGTCTTATTTTTTGGGATTGTGGGATTCGCGAAGACCGCCGGCTACTGGAACGGCGACGTCCCAGACTACGTTTATCGGCAACTGGTTCCGCAAGCCAGCGAAGTTGATCACCCCTAGCAAGATTCATGCGGAGAGGCAAACAAAGCTGCCTACGGCTCCTCGGATACCTCAATCATATTGCCTTCGGGGTCCCGGAGTTCGAAATAATGGGTGCCCTGCGCATCCTGTTCAATTTCGCCAACGCTGGCCCCTCGAGAATTCACGAATTCTCTAGCCTTCTTGATATTGGTTGTGAAGAGCAAAGGTCTGAGTTCGTCGGTTGGTCGGCCAGTTGGACCTAGCGCAACAATGTACTCGTCGTTCGAGAATCCCAATGCCACAGATCCTTCGCTGTCGTCCATCTCGATTTCGATCTCGCGCAAGCCGAGTTTCTCCTTGTACCAGGAGACCGAAGCCGCAAGGTCACGAACTCCGACATAGTTTCCACCAGCTGAAGAAAACGGTCGCGACATCATTCGCCCTTTCTGGGATCGCGCCTGGATTGTATTGAAAGCGCCTTCAGGAATACAGCTTGATGGGTTGAACCACGCGCGTGATGGTTCCGCTCGGACTCGGCTGGTCCGGCTTCAGGCCGCATCGCATCGAAGCGAATAAGCCAATCAACTGACCTAGCATCACATCGAGCACTGGACGGTACTCATCAGGAAACTCCGCGGCACAATTCAACGACACAGAATAATCTGCCAATGACGGTAACGTCGTCGAGTCCCCTGCGCCGTGACCACGGCCCGCACTCGTCCCAGGCGCTTGCGATCGATCTCGCGAAGCAGGTCGAGTTCGTATCCGCGCCGCCGTGCTTCGCTCGAGAGAAAGGCAACAAACACCGTCTGGCCGTCGACGCTCGACATGCGGACCGTGACGCAGCCCAAGCGGAGTCTCCGCCAAGGTGGTCACTTTTCCGGCGGTGAGTTCGACGACTTTGAGGGCGCGACTCGTCCGCCACAGCACGCAGCACTCCCGATCCCACAAAACATGCGCGCGTACATCCCAGCATCGTGATGGAAGCAGCGACCTCAGCCGCTGCAGGAAGAAGTTGCCGTCCGGTCTGCTCGATGTGCGCGACAATGTCGCCGAACTGACGCCAGGTCGTCCGCGTTGGCCACGCACTGCCCAGCCAGCACCATGTTGCTGAACGAACTGGTCATGGCGAGCCCGCGATCGTTCACTGCATCATCGAGCACGAGTGCCAGCGCCCGATCGGCATGGCGCGCGCATAGTTGCGCCATCGGCCCATGCTGGTTGCAGGTGATCACGAGATGCCGAATTTCTTTGTGCCGCTCAAGCGCACGTTCTAAGAGCGCCACTCCTTCCGGACTTTCGCCCGAGCGTGAAAACGAAATCCAGAGATATTCCCGGCCCGGACGATGGAACTCTTCGAACTCGGTGAGCAGCGTGGTGCTGGGAATCGGCCACACGTCGCATCCCCATCGCCGGCGAAGCAACGGAGCGAGAGCGCGCCCGGTGTAGTCCGACGTGCCGGCACCGACCAGATACACGGTCGGCGAAGACGTGCTGCCGCGGCCGATTCCGGCCCGGCGCAGCACGTCATTCAATTCGCGCTCCGCGCTCCACGCAGCGCGCGTAGGTCTTGCCCCAGGTGGCGGGCTGCTGCCAGATTTCGCGCGGAGTATGCTCCAGTCCGCGCTCGGCTTTTTCCGGCTCCGGCAAGTCCAGCAGCATGCGTAACGGGTTTCCCAACGAATCTCCTCCGGCTCGAAAAGACAATGTAGTCTATTACAATCCGCGCTGGTTGAAAAGCATTCGAAATGAAATGAAATAGAGTTCGGAAGTAAACGTTAGGGACATCCGGCGGTGCGCTCACAGCAACTAATCTGCGGAAGATGGGTTTCCTTCCCTGAAGGAGAACAACATGATTCGTGGTTCGCATCCCCTGAGCGCGCTGCTGCTGGCAGCGGCGCTGGCTTCGTCCCTCGCTGGAATCGGGTGCGCGGAGCATCACGCCTACCGCGTTTACGATCCTTATTACACTGACTATCACACGTGGAATGACAACGAGGTCGTTTACTACCGTCAATGGGCCGATGAGAATCATCGCGACCACGACCGCGATTTTCGCAAGCTGCGACCGGAAGAGCAGAAAGAATACTGGACTTGGCGTCACAACCATGGCGACCATGATCATGACCGGGATCACGACCGAGACCATCACTAGAGTCCGAGCCAGGCTCTCAGCGTTCCAAGGCCCCGAGAGCCTGGTCCGTTGTAATCAATCGCGCTCCCAGATTCTTTAATTCCGCAATCGTCTTCTGGCCATCTTCCTGCTTCAGGGTTTCGATGGCGTCTTCGACCACGGCCACACGCCGTCCGCGTTCGAGCAGTCCCTTGGCAGCGAAGCTCACGCAATACTCGGTTACGACACCAAACACAACAAATTCCGCGTGATTTCCCAGCCGTTGCACGAGCGCATCCGCATGGCGGCTTTCAAAAATATTCAGCGTCTGCTTTTCGAGCAGAATCTGCTGGTAGGAGGACAAGTCTTCCGGCAGTTTGGCATCGGGCTCGTTGGGTATCGCGCGCCACTCTTTCCGTCAGAGCCTCGGGGACATACTCCGCACCAGCGGTTCCCTTCACGCAATGCGGGGGGAAAATCTTGAACTCGGGATCGTTCGGTGTATGAAAACATCCGTGCGAGACGAGGAATACCTTGCCCTGCCGGGCCGCGTCCGTCATCCGGCGTATGTTGGGCAGCAACTTCTCCGCTCCCGGCACATACAGATGTCCTCCGGGCAGCATGAAGTCGGCTTGCGTATCCACTTCCCAGAATATGAAATCGCGCGAAACCATGGCTCTCCTTCCCCGCGAAGGCCGAGCGTAACATCATTGCTCCGGCGCTGACAAACGAAACGGCCCCAATTGGCCTACGAGCGAGGCCGCATGGGCAGGAGATCCTTCGCTTCGCCTGGAAAACGGCTGTGCTCAGGATGACAACGCTGTATTAGGATTAGTCTGCCAGGAACATCCATGACCCAGGACGCCCCCGCAAAATCTTCAGCTCCTAACAAATTAGTCATCCGCAATATTGGACTTCTTCTGAGCGGAGATCTCGACCGTCCCATTCTCGACGCCGACACTGTGGTCGCGATTGACGGTGTGATCCACGAAGTCGGGAAAGGCAAGGATCTCGACACCGCTGACGCCAACACCACGATCGATGCCAAAGGAACGGCCCTCGCTCCCGGACTGATCGACAGCCACGTGCATCCGGTGTGCGGCGATTGGACTCCGCGGCAAAATCAACTGGGCTGGATCGATAGCTGCCTGCATGGCGGCGTCACCACCATGGTTTCGGCGGGAGAGGTACACACGCCCGGCCGCCCCAAAGATATTGTTGGTCTGAAAGCGATGGCGATTTTCGCGCAGCGCGCCTTCCATGCCTTTCGTCCTGGAGGCGTGAAGGTCTACGGCGGTGCGCCGGTTCTCGAACAAGGGATGGTCGAAGATGACTTCAAAGAACTCGCCGCCGCCGGAGTGAAGTTTCTCGGCGAGGTCGGTCTGGGCAGTGTGAAAGATGGAACCACCGGGCGACGCATGGTCGCCTGGGCCCGCAAGTACGGTATTCAGAGCACGATTCACACGGGCGGCCCGTCGATTCCCGGCTCCAGCCTCATCGACAAAGATATGGTGCTTGAAACCGACGCCGACGTGATCGGCCACGTCAACGGAGGTCACACGGCACTGCCCGACGATCAGATCGTCGCCCTGTGTGAGCGCTCCGTACGCGCGCTTGAAATTGTTCATAACGGAAATGAGCGCGCCGGATTGCTTGCGTTGCGCACAGCGAGGGAACTCAAGCAACTGCATCGCGTGATCCTGGGAACGGACTCGCCCGCGGGATCGGGGGTACAACCGCTGGGCATTCTCCGCATGATTTCTATGCTGTCGTCGCTGGGCGAAATTCCGGCAGAGGTTGCAATCTGCCTTGCCACCGGCAACACTGCCAAGATGCGCAGCCTGAATTGCGGCCTGATTGCCGCTGGGCGCGAAGCGAGTTTCGTTTTCCTCGATACGGCGCAGCAATCCTCCGGCAAAAATCTGCTCGACAGCATTCAAAAAGGAGACCTGCCCGGAGTTGGCATGGTGATCACCGATGGCGCGGTGAGCATACAGCGCAGCCGCAACACTCCGCCGGCGACGCGCGTACCGGAGGTGGTGAATGCATAAACGTGTTTTCGTTCTTGGTATCTTCCTGGCCGCGGCGTCTTTGTTCGCGCAGACGCCCTTCCCCGACTGGTGCCGTGCGCTCCCTCGCCCTGAATATAAATCCATCGAACGGGTTCCGGTCAGCGACCCGTGGTTTGAAGTCTATAAGCCTGCGCCCAACGTCTTCGCCATCTACGAACCGCATCAGGCCGAAGAGATCATCAGCTACCTGATCGTCGGCGAGAAGCGGGCCCTGCTCTTCGATACCGGGATGGGCATCAGCGACATCAAGAAAGTCACCGCGGAACTCACCAAGCTGCCCATCGTCGTGCTGAATTCGCACACCCACGACGATCACGTCGGCGGCAACTGGCAATTCGACACGATCTATGGAATGGATCACCGACTTCACGATGAAGAACGCGCGCGGATCGCGCGACGACGCACAAGCTGAAATCACGCCGGACCAGATCTGCGGCGCGTTGCCGACGGGATTCGATCCGAAAACCTATGTGACCCGGCCTTGGAAGATCTTCGCGTACACGCACGACGGTGATCACTTCGATCTGGGCGGTCGCGTCATTGAGATCATCGCCACGCCGGGACACACGCCGGATGCCATTTCGCTGATCGATCGCGCCAACGGCCTGCTCTTCACCGGAGACACGTATTATCCGGCGCCCATCTGGCTGTTCCGGCCCGAGACTGATCTCGATGCGTATGCCGCATCAATCCGTCGATTGGCGGCGTTAGCCCCAAAAGTGAAACTTGTTCTCGGCGCACACAACATTCCAGTGGCGCAGCCAGCGGTGCTGGCACGACTGGTGAAGGCCTTCGACGCGGTGCGCGCCGGAAAAGTGACTGCAACGCCGGATTCTCCCGGCAAGGTCCTCTACAAGGTGGATGATATTTCGTTTCTGATGCGGGCACCGACGGCGCACTGAAACTGTGAAGAGGTTGCCGAACTCTAGCGCAGCCCGTCTTCGCCTTTGATCTGATCCTTCGTCAACCCGCCGACACGTGCGAGAGGACGTCCGCTGTCGGTCACCGCGATCGCCACCATGATTTCATTCGCGCGCGGCGCGTCGTTCAACCGCACTTCCATGCCATCGAAGTGACTGCGCACAAAAGCCGCGTCCTTGTGGCCCAGAGGAATGTCGAGCACCACGCCCATCCCGCCGCGCTTTTTCGACGACGGAATCAACGCCGCGCCTTTGCCCAGCACGCGCCGCACGGGCGTCCCAAGTTTCGGATGCAGAATCGCAGCGGCATGTTCGAGTTCTCCATTTTCTCCGACCGCTGCGGCCTTGCCGTAGCTCTCGGCCGACGGCCCCGCAATCCCCAGTGCCGCGACCGCCCGCGCCGTGAGCAGTTCGCCAAGTTCCTCGCCGATGGCCATCAACTCTGAGAGATCGTCGACATACTTCCCCGCGCACGGATTCTCGATCACGGCCACCGCCGCAGCCCGCCGTGTCGGCGGAGAGATTTCTCGTTCCATCTCACGCTGCGTCTCTTCCACAAAGACAGCAATCTTGCGGATCTTCGCTTTCATTTTTCTTTTTCACCCCGCCTCTTTCACCCCGCATCACCGCAGTCCGTCTTCTCCCTTGACCTCCGAAGCCTTCAGCCCGCCCACACGAGCATGCACGCGGGCTCCGGTCGTCATTACCAGGGCCAGCAGGATCTCGTCCGCCCGGGGAGCGTCGTTGACACCAACCTCCATCGCATCGAAATGGCTGCGCACGTACGACGCGTTGATGTGCGTGATCGGCACGTCGAGCCGAGTTCCCGGACCGCCGACTTTTTTCGTCGAAGCCACAATCGCCTTCGCTCCACCGAGCACTTCGCGCATCGCATAACCGCCCGGAACATGCCATAGCGCTCCGTGCTCGAGTTCTCCCGCCGATCCTACGATCGCGCCCTTGCCGTAACCCTCCACAATTTTTGCGTCGCCACCGAGCGCTGCAACCAGGCTACGAGCCATCTCCAGGCCCAAAGGCTTTAAGTCGTCCATGAATCCTTCGATGCTCGCGACGTACGATCCCGCAAACGGATTTCGAATCACCGCGAGCGCTGCCGCACGCCGCAATGGTTTTTCTGCTATCGGGCCTCCTTCGTGAAAAATTTCCTCCACGCAGGTGATCTTCTTTCGCACCACGACCTCAGGCATGCACCAGGCCCCTTTCCCGAACCGACACCAGCTTTCGCGATTCGGCCATCGCTCCAACCACGCGCGTCTCACCTTGCAGATTCAGCGCCGCAGACCGAATCAAACCGAGTCTGAGCAGCAACTCAGCGATCCGCACGCCCGAGGCCAGAGCTTGATCCACTTCTGCAGGCGTTAACTTGCCGAACTGCCTGCGTCACCAAGCGATCTCCGAGATCGCTGTCGGGCGCGAGTTCGCGAGCCGGAACTCGAACGATCGCCGGATGCCCCGGCAGGTCGACCGCGTTGGCGATGATCGTCGCCGCTGCATCGGCCGCTGCCGCGCGATCCGCAAGCACGGTCACCGCATCGGCGATTCCCAGTGAAAAGCTGCGCCCGCGCCATCCGCTGGTCGCGATTCCGCGGACCGGATCGACCGAGCTCAGAGTAGTCGTGCCCACACAGCGACGGGCGATCCGGCCGCTCGACCATCCCTACGACAAACTTCTCATCCGCCGTCAGGTGCAGAGCAATGTCTCCGCCATCATTCACGTAGGCGCGAGAAACGTCGGCCACGGAAACCATCGCCGCCAGAATTTCTTCCGCTACCGCGCCTGCGACTGCCGCCATGGGCGTGATGAAATGTTCGGAAGCATACGGCATCACCGCCGCGAGCATCCTGCGCGCGACGGCACCATGCGGCCACTTCGCTTCTGTCGCAGCAAGGCTGCCGCAAGAACGAAAGTTCGCCGCACAACTCATCGAGCACGGTGACAAACCGCTCGCTCGCCGCACGATACGCCGTTTAGATTTCGCGCGACTCTCCAAATGCCTCCACGATCAGGTCGATGGGACCATCGTGAAGATGCAGCCGTCGCCCATCGGGCAGCATTCGAATTTGCGCGCGTTGATTCATCGCTGCTTCGTTCATCGCTTCTTCGCCTTCGACTCCAGCGGCCACGGATTATCTGCCCTCGCAGTGACTCGCTTTCGCCCGTCATCTTCCGCGACAATCGAACTCAGCGGGCGCACGTTCTCCACGTAGCCACCCAGCGCTGCGTAGTCCGCCAGCCTCAACGTGAATTCAATCGGAGCCACCAGCGCCGGCGTCGGCACGTAGCCAAACGCATTCCGCGGCATGCGCGTCACGTCGACCATGAAGGTGATCCCGCCGCCCGGCCACACATAGACCGGAGCGCCTCCGCAGGTCACGCGCGTCAGCGCGTCGCGCACCGAATGCGTCAGCTTCACCGGATTCTCGGTCACGCCCGCCCGCAAGGATCCTCCCGCGCCACCCATGAAAAGCACGGTGCACAGCGCGGGCTCGCAGTTTTCCTTGATGCGAGCGACCGACTCCCTCAAGTTCGCCGGCAATTCTTTCTCCCGCGGTTTCAGATCTTCTCCAGCTCGAAGTACGCGTGATGCTCGCCCGTCGTGCTCACCATCAGTAGGCGCAGACCGGACCACGCCTTCTTCGCATTGAACTTTCCCAGAATCGTCAGCGGATCCTCAATGTCAGTTCCGCCCCACGATGTTCCCGGCTCGGCCACTTGAAAATATCTTCCCGGCGTCGAGCGTCTTCCCTTCAGCTTGATTCCGGTCTCCGGCACGCCAAGCAATTTTCCCGCCTGATGCTCCGAGAGCACGCCCGTGATGTGATCGTCGACCACGACTACGTCATCGACTTTGCCGAACCATTGCTTGGCAAACATTCCGATCGTCGCCGAGCCGCAGCCGACGCGCATGCGCTCTTCCTGCAGCGCCGTCGACGACTGGAGGCTTGCCTGCTTGCACGACAACCTTGGCGCCGTCGTCGATTTTGAGTTCGACCGCGTTGCCGTTGCACAAGATTCAGCAGCGCGTCGCAGGTCGCGGTTCCTTCTTGGCGGCTGCCTCCCGTCAAATGCCGCACGCCACCGAGGGACAGCATTTGCGATCCGTATTCGCTCGTGGTGACGTGGCCCACGGCTTCGCCCTGCGCGCGCACCGTGCTGCACTCCGCTCCCAGGTGCCGGTCAGTATCGATCTTCACTTTCACGCCGCAGTAGCTGAAAATTCCCTCGGTCACCACCGTGACCATGTCGACGCCTTCGACTTGCGACGAAATGATGAATGGCGCCGGCTTGTAATCGGGATAGGTCGTACCCGCGCCAATCGCGGTCACAAACGTCTCTCCATGACTGACGAGCGTTCCGTCCCAGTCGCGACTGCGCTCCAGAAATGGAACGACCGAGTCTCCACGTTCGAGCGCGCGATCGAGCACGACGTGTGGATCGAGCCGCACCAGCTTGCCTTCGTGATTGCCGTAGCGGTCGCAGGATCCCGTCCGTCCCGGCTTGATGTAGCACAGAACCGGGCAGGCATCGCATCGGATCGCGTCGTCAGCCACGCGCGCCTCCATTCTCTTTTGCCAGGATCGCCGCGCGCACACGGTCCGGCGTCGCCGGAATCTTGCGAATGCGCACGCCGACTGCGTCGTGAATCGCATTCAGAATCGCTGGTGCAGTCGGAATCACTGCCTGCTCGCCGATTCCCTTCGCGCCGAACGGACCAATCGACGACGGATCTTCGATCAGAATCGATTCGCACTGGAGGAATGTCTCCGGCGGACGGAATCAGATAGTCGTGCAGATTCTCGCCTTTGCCGGGGAAGAATTCTTCCATCAGCGCCATGCCGAGACCTTGCGCGACGCCTCCCTCGATCTGACCTTCAATTAGCGTGGGATTGATCGCGCGCCCCACATCGTGCGCCGCCGTCACTTTCAGCACCCGAACTGTCCCCAGTTCGATGTCAACCTCAATCTCCGCCATGTGCGCGCCAAATCCGTACACGGCATACGGATTGCCTTGCCCATTCTCGTCGAGCGGACTGGTCGGCGGATCAAACGTCGCTTCGCAGGTGATGACGTACCCGTGCGGATCGAGCGGCAATCGCCGAGGGAAACTACTTTGCTCTTTTCATCTTCGAGAACAGTCACGCACCCGTCGCCAAACTCAATAGTCGCGCAACTGCACGCGCCCGCCAGCTTCAGGATTTCGCCGCGCAACTTGGTTCCCGCCATGTACGCGGCTTTGCCGGTCACGAGCGTCTGCCGCGATGCGGAGGTCTTACCGCAATCCGGCGTAATCGCCGTGTCGCCGGAAACAAGATCGAACTGCGCGATCGGCGCCCCGAGCGCGTCTGCGCAAATCTGAGTCACGATCGTGTTCGATCCCTGGCCGATGTCGACGGCACCCTGATGCAACGCAATTCGCCCATCTCTCTTCAAGCCGATTCGCACCGTCGACGGGTTTGGCAGCGATGTATTGCCGCACCCGTACCACATGCCGGCAACTCCGACTCCGCGCCGCAAAGGCCCATTCGCTGCGAGGTTGAATTCGGCGAAGAGCGCACGCGCATCGTTCCACTCCGGCCGCAATGCTTCGAAACACGCGCGAATCCCCACACCTTCGCCGAGCACTTGCCCAGTCACGGTCGGCGTTTGATCGTCAAGCGCATTCAGAATGCGGAATTCCAGACGGTCCATTCCGATCTTGTCCGCGAGATCGTCGTAGAGTTGCTCCTGCGCAATCGCCGCTTGCGGCACGCCGAATCCGCGGAACGCGCCTGCTGGGACGATGTTCGTATGCACCGCCCGCGTGAGCGCCCGGTAGTTCGGAACGTGATACGGTCCCGATCCATGCACCGGAACCCGGGCTGCCACAGTCGGCCCCCAGGAGGAATAAGCGCCGGTATTGAAGTCTGCCGCGAAATCGACCGCCGTTATTTTGCCGTTTCGAGTCGCACCTGCGCGCAATCGAATCCGCGAGGGATGGCGCTTGGTCGTCGAGACAATCGACTCGTTTCGGGAATACACCATGCGCACCGGCCGACCCAGCTTCCACGCCGCCAGCGCCACAAACGGTTGCACCGAAAGATCGAGCTTGGATCCGAATCCCCCGCCGACCGCGGTCGGAATAATTCGCACGCGCTCCGGCGCGATGCCGAGAATCTTCGCAATGTCGTCGCGATCCATGTAGGGAGACTGCGTGCATGCCTGAATCTCAATCGAATCGCCGACTCGTCGCGCAAACCCCGCCTCTGGCTCGATATAGGCGTGTTCAACGAATCCGGTTTCGTATTCGCCCTCGACCACGACGTCTGCCACGGCAAGCGCCTTCTCGACATCGCCGCAAACCACGCGTCCCCGGACCAGCACGTTGCCTTCGCGATGACCGTGAATACGAGGCGCATCGCTCGCCAGCGCCTCGTCCATTGTTTTCAGAGGCGTCAACTCTTCCCACTGCACGGGGAACTCGGCCGGATCCAGCGCCTCCAATGCATCAGCTTCGCCCACCACAGCCGCAACCGCCTCCCCACGAAACCGCGCTTCGCGATGCGCAAAAACTCGTTGATCCGAGTATTTTGGAATCACGCCATAGCAATCCACTCCGGGGATGTCATTCGCAGTCAGAACCGCCAGCAAGCCGGGATAGGACGCAGCGAATCGATCGAGATCGCCAAACTGAAACCGCGCGCGGTGATGCGGGCAGCGAATCACGCGCAGCCCGAGCGCCCCCGCCGGAGTTTCATCTGCCCCGAAAATCTCGCTGCCCTCAACCTTTTTCTTTCCATCGAGCCGGACGAGACGGGCACCGACGGCGCCCCCGGCAGCGGTCGACGCCTCGGCCGCCACGGCGCCAGCATCAACCACCGCGCGGATGATCTTGCGGTACCCCGTGCATCGACACAGCACCCCCCCGATCGCGTCCGTTACTTCGTCTTCACTCGGAGCGGAATTCTTTTCGAGCAGCGCGGTTGCGGCCACGAGCATTCCCGGGGTGCAGGCGCCGCATTGTGCGGCGCCATGCGACAGAAACGATTGTTGCAGTCGCCCCTTCAGCGGTGATCGCGCCGCCAGGCCCTCCACTGTGGTGACCTCGCATCCCGCGACCTGCCCTGCAGCTACGAGGCACGCGCACACGGGATCGCCATTCAACAAAACCGTACATGCGCCGCAGTCTCCCGCGTCGCAGCCAACTTTCGTCCCCGTCAATCCAAGATCGTCCCGGAGCACCCTCGACAGCCGGCGCGCCCCATCCACGGCGACCTCAACCTGACGTCCATTCACGGAGAACGAAATCAACTCGGCTCCCGGCGATAACGTTCTCTCCGTGATCGCCATCTCAGCGAGCCCCCACGCAGGCTTCCAACGCGCGCTGCACCAGCGTCAGAGAAGCATCGCGCCGGTACTCGGCGGTGGCGCGAACGTCATCAATCGGAGAAAGCCCTGCAAGGTGCTCTGGCCTCACCGCCGCGCCGAGTCCCGCTTTCGCAGGCAGTCCAACCAGCGCTCGCTCCAATGCCACGAGCCGTTGCGCCTTCGCCGAGCAAGATCCGACGGCCACTCGCGCCCCAGCCACTCGACCCGCATCGTCCGCCTGCAAAACTGCCGCGACCATGGAAATCGAAATCACCAGATATCGTCTCGCCCCCAGCTTAAGAAAGGCGGAGGAGGCATTCTCCATTGCCAGAGGAACCAGAATCGCCACTAGAACCTCATCCGGCCTCCGCAAGGTCTTCCGATTCCCCGCTAAGAACTCCGCAATCGGCAGCCGTCGCCTGCCCGACGCCGAGACCAGTTCCACGACTGCATCCAGAGCGAGCAGCGGAGGCACCCCATCCGCCGCCGGCGAAGCATTGCACAAGTTCCCTGCGACTGTGCCACGATTCTGAATTTGCACCGATCCGACTTCCCTGGCCGCGGCCTTCAGCGCATCGAGGCATCGCGGCAGCGGCGCGCGGATCACCTCTGTCCAGGTCGTCAACCCGCCGATCCTTATACTGCCCGCCTCGCGCGAGATTCCCCGAATCTCCCGCAGGGCGGAGATGTCCACCACGTTCCCGCTGGGCAGGCGTTCGCCCAGAGCCGGGTAGAAATCCGTTCCCCCAGCCAGAATCCGGCCGCCGGTCGAAACCAGCAGAGAAACCGCCTCGTCTAATGTGTTGGGTTTGAGATACAAAGGCCCGAATCCCCCGGACAACGCCCCGCACACCACTTCCAGAGTTTGTATACGAAGCCTACGGCTTTGTACAGGCGACTTTAAGCTGAAATGAACGCCTGCATGGCTGCTATTTTGGGGCTAGAGGTTGGCATGGCTCTTGCACTCGAATCCTGCCTTCCCCTCCAACCTACGGCACGACGCACCCCAGCGCCTCCCATGGAACAGCCAGTCCCATGCTGGACGCCACTTCTAGGGGATTGACTTCTGCGCCAAACTCTGGCAAAACTGAGCGGACATGTCGCAGTGGAATGTAAAAGCGTCGACTCTCATCATTCTCGGTTGCGTCGTCTTTCTGATGCTCCTGATTGTGGTGTTGCCTGACGTCGATCTGCCCGACACTGCCTTTCACCGGGGCACCGCCCCTGAGGTCGTTCACGCCAAGGCCACGGCGGCGCCGGCTGCGGTCATCGTTGCAACGGTTTCACAGTTGCCCGATTCCGGCCGGATTTTGCGTCCGCTGCGCGGCTTGGAGCCGCTAGCGGTGGCCTCCGATCCCAATTTCCGCCCGATCTTGCTCCGTTCGATTCGCTGCTAGCGCAGTCTGCGCGCTGCACTCAAGCTTGCTTCGCTTCGCGAAGCAGGGAGGGGGGCAGTACGGTGGCGATTCCGGGTCCCGGGGGGGACTTCCTGGTGTCGTACCCCTGCCCCATTTTCCAACAACATCGAATCAACAAAACATCGAGGAGCACGCAATGAGTTTTCACTCCAACCCGATACCCGCGCTTTCTGTGGCGGACATCATTGAACAAGCTGCGGCCCGGATCGGCCTCAGCCGGTCTGAAATGGAAGACTTGCTGGAATGCGAACTGAATACCGATCACCTGCTCGACTACATCTCAGCAGTGGTATCCGATCGCATGAACTGAAGACCATCCGCGCGGGGAGTCGAGTGCAGCTGATCGATTCCCCGCTTTTTTATTCGCCGCGCTCCCTCGGAAATTCCTCCCTGCTGTGTTCTAATCTCCGCGTCGCAATTGTTGCACCACGCACTTTACCCGGAGAAACGCATGCCTCAGCCCCTGAGACGTTTCGCAAATCTGTTCGTGGCCTTAATTCTCATCAGTTCCACCTGGGCGCAGTCCGCGCCTTCCGCTCCGCCCGCCGACCTCGATGCCTACGTCGCCGCCTCGATGAAAACTTTCCAGGTTCCCGGCATGGCTGTTGCCATTGTGAAAGACGGCAAGATTCTCGTCGCGAAAGGCTACGGTGTCCGCAAACTCGGCGACTCCACGCCCGTGGATGAGTTCACGCTCTTCGGCATCGGCTCCAATACCAAGGCCTTCACCACCACCGCACTCGCCACGCTGGTCGACGAGGGGAAGCTCTCCTGGGATGATCCTGTCTATCAGCGCCTGCCCGGCTTCGTCATGTACGACCCCTACGTCTCGCACGAGATGACCGTTCGCGATCTGCTCACCCACCGCAGCGGGATGGGACTCGGCGAGGGCGATCTCCTCTTCTGGCCGCACAGCACTTACACGCGCGAAGAAATCATCTACAAGCTGCGCTTCATGAAGCCAGCCTCCAGTTTTCGCAGCCACTACGCCTACGACAACTTGCTTTACATGACGGCCGGACAAATCATTCCCGCCGTCACTGGAACTTCGTGGGACGACTACATTCAACAGCGCATCTTCAAACCGCTCGGCATGACCCACTCCAACGTCACGAACGCCACCATCAAGCCCGGCGACAACGTGGCGTTCCCCCACTCGAACTTGGAGGGCAAGCTCCAGGTCATCCACTTTGAAGTGCTCGACAACGCGGGCCCGGCGGGCGCCATCAACTCGTGCGCCGCTGACATGGCGAAGTGGGTAGAGCTGCAACTCAACCACGGCAAATTTGTAGATCATGAAGGCCGCCTCTTCGCCGAACAGCGCTCCAACGAAATGTGGGCGCCGCAAACCATTCTTCCCATCGGCAACTATCCACCGCCATTGGCGGGACTGAAACCAACTTTCGCCGACTACGCCCTGGGCTGGGGACTGCGCGACTATCACGGCCACAAACTCGTTGGTCACACTGGCGGCGTCGCAGGATTCGTCTCCCGCGTCATGCTGGTACCTGACCAGAACCTGGGGGTAGTCATCCTCACCAACGCCGAAGAAGACGGGGCCTTCGATTCCATCCTCTATCATGTGCTCGATCACTACTTCGGCCTGCCTCCTACCGACTGGATCACCGCGTACAAAGCCGTGAAAGACGTGGATGAAAAAGAAGCCGCGGACACGATGAAGAAGGCCGAAGGCGCGCGCGCCTCCGACTCCAAGCCCTCTCTGCCTCTCGAAAAATATGCGGGTGTCTACACGGATGCCTGGTACGGACCCATCACCATTCGCTCGGAAAACGCAGGCCTCGTCATCACTTTCGACCACACTCCGTCCATGATCGGCGACCTGCAGCACTGGCAATACAACACGTTCAAAGCTCACTGGCGCGACCACACCATCGAAGACGCGTTCGTGACTTTCACGCTGAATCCCGATGGCTCGATCGATAGCGCGAGAATGGCTGCTGTTTCTCCGCTAGCCGATTTCAGCTTCGACTATCAGGACTTACTGTTGAAACCTGCACAAAAGAAGTGACGCGGAGTGTAGTGAGCAAGGTGTTCTGGATGAAGCGGAACTCGCGGCTGCCCCATCTTTGCCGGGTCCTTTGCGGCAAGGGTGGAGACTTTGACTTGCCATCTCACTGATCGTGGCCACCGCCAACAATCCGTCGCTGACCACCGCCGAAGCCGCGATCCAGGCCCACAGCACTGGCCTGCGAAAAGAACTCGGACTCCTCGACCTTGTCTTCGCACAAATCCTGCTCGTGGTGGTCCCCGACTTTTTCGGCACCGCGGTCAAGGCGGGACCATCTCACGTCGTTCTGTGGCTCTCGGCCATCCTGTTGTTCTTCATCCCACTGGCGTTGATCGTCGCGCATCTCAACCGGCTGATGCCGCTCGAAGGCGGCCTCTACGAGTGGGCGCGTCTCGCATTCAACGACCAGATTGGATTTCTGGTCGCCTGGAATCTCTGGCTCTTCATCATGCTTTATGTCGCGATTATCGGCCTCGTGACAACGACGTTCGTCGCTTATGCCGTGCCCTCACTCGCATGGATCGCCGAAAACAAGTGGGCAGTGCTGGCGGCATCCGTAGCCCTGATCGCTCTACAAATGTTGCTGGCAGGAATTGGCTTCGGCGTGGGCAAATGGTTCAACAACGCGGGCAGCATTGCCGTGCTCATCACGGTCGCCGTACTCGTGGGCCTTCCACTGGCAAATCTATGGCACGGAACGCTTTCCGCTTTTCATCCTTTGCGCCTTGTCGCGCCGCCGGCTACGCTCTTCACCCTCAGCGTCTTCAGCAAAATGACATTCGGCGCCCTCAGCGGTTTCGAATATGTCGCCATCTTTGCCGGAGAATCGCGCAATCCCGCGCGCAACATCAGCCGCTCCATTCTGATCACGGCACCGGCTATCGCCCTGATCTACATTTTCACGACGAGTTCGATTCTCGCCTACGTTTCTCCTGATGCCGTCGATGTCATCGGCCCCATCCCGCAAGCGCTTCGTCGCGGCTTTGGCAGCTTCGGAGCCGTCATCGTCCCGGTTGTTATTTTCCTTCTGCTGACCAACTACCTCTCTACATTCAGCCTCTATTTCAGCGGCAGCGCTCGCTTACCGATGGCCGCCGGCTGGGACCATCTTCTTCCCACGTGGTTCTCGCGTCTGCACGCCCGCTATAAGACGCCGGTGAACTCCATCGTTTTTCTTGGAGGCGCTACTCTCGCCGCGAGCATCGCAGCCCTGATTGGAGTCGGCGAACAGGAGGCGTACGAACTCCTTCTGACCTGGGGTTTCACTTTTTACGGAATCGCCTATCTGGCGCTGTTTGCCATTCCTCTGCTGGCGAAGAAAGGCAGCGCGATCCGCCCTGGCCTCGGCCTGCGTATAGCGGCGGCCTCCGGCTTTCTCGTAACTTTGCTTTTTGTGGTGCTTTCGATTTTCCCGATCATTCGCGTTGAGAGCGAAGCTCGCTATTCCTGGAAAATCGCTGGGGTTGTGCTGGCAGCGAATCTGATCGGATGGATTATCTACCGCGCCGGCCAGAGGAGAGCCGTAGTCTGAATGTAAGAACGGCTGCCCTCGGCTATTCTCGGGGCGGTTTCGGCTCTTCTCTATCGCAGAAAAACGTGCGCAGCATCCTCTACACGCACACTCGACTTCCGCTGTGCCCCGGTCGCGACGTTGTAAACCACGAGGAGATGATCTTCTACGATCAGTACTTCCTTCTCGGTAATCCATCCCACGAGCGTGGCGTGCGGGACAAACGCAACCCGCCGCGGAGAATCTTCCACGCTTTTCACTTCCACCGCTGGCAAATCCGCGAGCGCTTTGTGAATCTGCTTCGATTCTTCCGGATTCGCCTGCCCGTCTTCGGCCAACTGAATCGGCTTGTTCGCCTGCGCCGTCGCGGTGATGGTCATCGCGACATGGCCCAGGTCCGGCGAAAGCCGAGCATTCGCAGTATAGAAACTCACGTCGTAGTCGGCGTTCTTATACGTCGCCTGTTCGTCGAACACGGTGCGTACCTTGCCCTCGGTCCGCACCTGCGTCTGATCGTTGCTCTGGTTCGACCATCCGCAGCAGCCCTTATCCGGAATCGCCTCCACAATCGCGTTCCCACCAGAGGCCGCGTCAAGCACGCGCCGCAAGGGCGTCTCGAGCGCGGTGGCCGTCCATTTGCCACCATCTTCATGGTAGAGCGTGCTCGCCTTGTACATGGCTTCGGTCTTTCCCGCGACGAACTGCGTCACCAGAAAAAACTTTCCTACACCGTTCTCCGGCACCCAGACGATTCCGTACGGGCAACTGTCTTCACAGGCTCCTGTCGGGCAGCGACAGTCCGGAATCTTCAGGGTGGCCAAATCTTCGCGTGCACCGCCGCTCAAGTCTGTATGCCACGCCTGCCAAGTCGTAGTCGCCGACAGGTCAATATCCTCACGCACCAACCGGCGCGACTGGTTCGCGAACCAGAACAAGTGCGCGCCCTCCGCGGACGCCCCCTCCGCCGGAAGTATACACTGCCGGGGCCAATTCTGTGATTGCCTGATTCGATCCGGCCGATCCGACATCCCGTTTCGCTCCCAGGTCGAAAGTCGCCGCGGTCCGTCCGTTCCAAAACCAAGCCTTGTGTGCGGACTCTGCGTCTCCCTCGGCCAGCGGAAGCGTGACCGCCGGTGCGAAAAGAATCTGCCCCGCGTGGTTCACCTCAACGCTCTGCGGCACTGACACCGCCTCGCTCGGGACTTTCACGGTCTGCTTCGGCGCAAAGGTCGCCGGATCGTACTCCACCATCTCTCCCGGCGCACGCAGCACCCACACCCGCTTCTGCTGCCCCAACAGGGGCGCCGCCAACAAAGCGATCACGAGCAGCACTCTTCGCATAAACTTAGTTATATCGTATTGAGGGATCCTGCATTTCTCGCGCGGTTTTGCGCGAGGCGAGGGATTCGCTCCGCGTACAATAGCATTTCGCATTCAGAAGCGCTTCGTTCAGAGAGGGATTCATGACCACCACTCACCATCCCCGTCCGCAGGCCGCGACCGAAATCCCAGCCGTCCCACTCACCACGGAAGGCTACAGCGTGTTGCATCAGATGATGCGCATCCGCTGGTCTGCCTGGCGCGCCTTGCCTGCCGCCGAAAAATCGGCCATCGCGAAACAAGCGTCCGACGCCCTCTCCGTCATGGAGAACGCTCACACCGGCCGCTCCGCACTCTATTCGCTCATCGGACACAAGGGCGACCTGATGTTCATACACTTCCGCGAATCTTTCGCAGACCTCAATCAAGCCGAACTCAACCTGACCAACCTGCGCCTCAGCGACTACCTCGAACCCACCACTTCCTATCTCTCGATCATCGAACTCGGACTCTACGAGTCCACCATCAAAGTCTACAAAGGTTTGATCGATCGCGGCATCGAACCGCATTCCGATGAGTGGAAGCGCGAAATCGCCGAGACCCTGGCGCGACAGAAAGAAGCGATGCGCCCGCGCCTATATCCCGAGGTTCCTCCGCACCGGTACGCCTGCTTCTATCCAATGGACCGCCGCCGCGGCGAAGAGCAGAACTGGTACACGCTCCCCATTGAAGAACGCGCGCGACAGATGAACGAGCACGGCATGGTCGGCCGCCGTTACGCCGGAGAGGTCAAACAGATCATCAGCGGCTCGATCGGCTTCGATGACTGGGAGTGGGGCGTTGACCTTTTTGCAGACGAACCGCTCGTGTTCAAAAAGTTGATTTACGAAATGCGCTTCGACCAGGTCAGCGCCGTCTATGCCCTGTTCGGCCAGTTCTACGTAGGAGTCCGCGTACCCGCAGCGCAACTGGAAAAATTGTTGAGTGGAGAACTTCCGCAATAATGGCAGCCTAAACCACCCACTACCGAGACCCTGAGAAACCGTAATGAATCTGTTTTCTCCGTGACTCTGTGTCTCTGTGGTGGATTTCTTGATCCAACAACACAGGAGAATTCATGTCCACCTTAGGCCTCATCGAATATAAAGACGCCAGTCCCGAAGTCCGCGCCGTCTACGACGACATCATGGCCACCCGCAAGACCGACTGGATCAACAATTTCTGGAAGGCGATTGCGCATGATCCCGCCACGCTGAAACGCACATGGGAAGACATTAAGCAGATCATGGCGCCCGGCGCCCTTGATCCGCTGACGAAAGAACTGATCTACGTCGCCGTCAGCGTCACCAACCAGTGCCACTACTGCATTGCCTCGCACACTGTATCGGCGCAGAAAAAAGGCATGACCGACGCTATGTTCAAAGAGTTAATGGCCATCGTTGGCATGGCCAACGAAACCAACAAAATGGTCACCGGATATCAGGTCGAAATCGACCAGCAATTCAGAAAATAGTTGCGCAGGGATACTCCCTCAGACGCCCCATTCTGGTCGAGAACGATGCCTGAAATCTGTACACGCGGGGACATTTTCAATTGTCCGCTGCTCGATACGAGGGGGTATGATGGGGGCAAGCTTTGGAGGTGCTCGATATGAGTACCGCGTCCCCTGCACGGCAGCGCTTTCTCCTAGCCGTTCTAGCTTTTTCCGTGGTCGTCGTGGTTGGATACGGTTCTGATCTCATCCTGGCGCGGCACCCGATCTGGATGGTTTCTGATGACTTAGTCCTCGCAATCGCGGCAGCCATCGTTGTCTTCCGCTATGAAAAAGAACGCAGCCGTTTTCTCTCGGAAAAACTGCGCGTTATCCGCGAGATGAATTCCTTTGTGAGAAATGAGCTGCAGGTGCTCTACGCATGCCTCGACCATCCGGAAAAAGAGCGCGTCCCGACGATCGAGCGCAGCGTGGAGCGCATCGACTGGGCGCTGCGCGAATTGTTGCCCGGCGGCCATATTGAGCGGGACCACCCCGTGGAAGCAATCGCCCAACCCTCCAGAAAAAGCGGCGTGCGCTCCGCATAAATAGGGCGGAGGCTCACAAAACGTTTGACGAGGCGGTGGACCTATCCCCCGCTCTTGGCGGCTTTGTCGATCTCTTCGGTGAGCCGGGGCGGCAGATTCTTGATCCGGTAAATGTAGGCCGCCACCGTCCACAACTTCTGGTCGGACTCCCACACACCATTCGCGAACATGCCCGTTCGGCGGACGCCGTGCTTCGCCACCCAGAATATTTGTGCCTCCGAATATTCCGTCCCTACTTCCGCCAACCGTGGCGGAGCAGGATTCAATGGATCCGCCCATTTTTGCGGCTTCCCCGGCGTGCCGTGACAACCCGCACACTCGTTCAAATATATTTTTCCGCCCGCAATCAGATTCTCTTCGGTCGGGGAAATAGGATTGGGAACCTCCGGGGCGTGACGCCGCACGGAAGCATGCACTGCCATGTGCATGAGAGACGATTCCAAACGAGAAGGTGAAATGTCGCCACGCACCTCGGCGAATCCAAATCTCAGATAGATGAAACCACCAATCGCAAGGACAACCACCGTAACCAGCGACCCCAGGAAGAACTGTTTCATGGGAACTCCGAGGTGCAGTAGATTTTGTGGAACGCCCCTTCAGGATTTTCTCGAGGATCGAGTGGTTGGACGTTTGCCGGCCTTCTTGGATAGCGGCGTCTTGAACTCGTGCGTCTTCATGTCCACGCGGCGCCCGCGGAAACGCACTCCCTCGGCCTCTAACCGAAACCGCTGCTCGATTGCCGAGTCGCCGGTCAGCTTGATCGCGCCGCCCGCCCCCAGCACGCGCTGCCACGGCAATCCGAATCCGCGCCGCAACACTGCCGCCACCTGCCGCGCCGCCCCCGGAAATCCAGCCGCCCGCGCGATCCCCCCGTAGGTCGAAACCTTTCCAGGCGGAATAGCGCGAATCGCCTGCTCAATCCGCAGACGCATCACGCCAGCCTTATTGGGATTGGCTTTTCGCCTCACGCAAGATCCGAAGCGAGGGTAAACCTGGGCGCCCCATTTCTCGCGCGCCCTTCGCGCGAGAAAGTGGGGATTGATTACGCGGCCTGACGGAACGCTTCCAGCGCCTCGTATTCCGAGTTATGCACTTCAAACACCGTCAGCAGCTTCGTGACCTGCAGCAGATCGCCGACGCGCCTGGTCAAGTTGGCCAGTTTGATCGAGCCTCCAGCACTGTGCGCGGTGGTGTGCAGCGCCACCAGCGTTCCCAGTCCGCCCGAATCGATGTAATCCACTTCGTTCAGATTGAGCACAATCCGCTTCTGCCCTTCGGCGACAGCCTTTTTGACTTCCTCTCGCAGCAGCGCTGCCTCTTCGCCAAACACGATCCGTCCGTTGCACTCGATGGCCAGAATTCCATCGACGGTTCGCTTCCTCAATTTCAATTGCATATCAATGCTCCTTTGCGGCCCGCTGTAGACTGGCTTCGTACAGCCGCTTCCGCCCACTTCTTGACGCACCAGCCTATCGCGTGCGGCCAGCGTTAGCAAGCCCCGCATTCCTCCGCGTACTTGGCCTCCTCTGCGGTGAAAGCTCTTGATTTTGGGTCCTTCCACCTCCCCACCCATCACGTATAATCGTCTCTTCCGCATGAGTTATACCGTCCTGGCCCGCAAATACCGTCCCCAGAAATTCTCCGAGGTCATCGGACAAGAGCACGTGACCCGCACCCTGCAGAACGCCATCGAGCAGGGACGCACCGCCCACGGCTACATCTTCAGCGGCCATCGCGGCATCGGCAAAACCACCGTCGCCCGCATTCTGGCTGCCGCCCTGAATTGCCGCTCGAAAGATCATCCCGTTCCCGAGCCCTGCGGAGTCTGCGAATCCTGCACCGAAATCCGCGCCGGAAATGCCGTCGACGTCATCGAAATCGACGCCGCCACGAACCGCGGCATCGACGAAATTCGCGAACTCCGCGAGGCCGCCCGCTACCGCCCTGCCCGCGACCGCTTCAAGATCTACATCCTCGACGAAGCTCACCAGATCACCGACGCCGCCTTCAATGCGCTGCTTAAGACGCTTGAAGAGCCACCCGATCACATCGTCTTCATGCTCGCCACCACCCAGCCTGAGGATATTCCCCAGACCATCCGCTCGCGCTGCCAGCACTTCAGCTTCCGCGCCGTAAAGTTCGACGCCATCGTCGGCCAGCTCCGCGATCTCGTCACCCGCGAAAACATCGAGGCCGATGACGATGCCCTCGCCCTGCTCGCTGAAGCCGGCGACGGTTCCATGCGCGACGCGCTCTCGATTCTCGACCAGGCCATCGCTTCCTCCAACGAGCGCCTCACTGCCGACTCGGTTCGCAATCTGGTCGGCGCGGCTCCCGCCCACATTCTCGAGCAGGTCATGCAGGCCGTCTCCGACGGCAAGAGCGAGGAAATCCTGCGCCAGGTCGACCATCTCATCAGCGAAGGACACAGCCCCACGCACTTCGCCCGCCAGATGGTGCGTTTCCTGCGCAACGCCACCGTCGCCAAGATCGCCGGGAAGGATTCTTCCCTGCTGCAGATTTCCAGTGAAGAGCGCGAACGCGTCGCGCGCGTGGCCGACCTTTTCGGCGAAGAAGATCTCACACGCCACTTGCAGATCATGCTCCGCACCCACGGCGAGCTCGGATACAAGCAGGAACAGCGCTTCCATCTCGAACTGGGCCTGCTGAAAATGGCCCATGCCCAAAAGCTTATCCCGATCGAACAGTTGCTGAGCGGAGTAGCCGCGGCGCCGGCACCGACCGTGCAGCGGCCGCCCGCAAGGCCATCGATAGTCGGAAGCCCTGCGGCGTCTGAAACGCGTCGCCCCGAACCGCCCGCAGCGCGCCCCAATTACGTCAGCCCCTTCGCCGCCGACTCAGCCCGCAAGGGCACGCCCCGGCAGGAAGGCGCAACCGAAGCCACGCCGTCTCCGGGCCCGCGCATCGTAGCTGCCGCAAGCCAGTCCGAGCCAGTAATCATGGGCTCTGCCGCCCCGGCGCCCCGGCGCGAATCAATCCCAGAGCCAAGTCCGGATCCGATCTCCAATCGTAGAGACGAAGCCGTCAAACAGCCGTCACTCGAACCGCAGCCGCAAGCGGAGTTGCAAACGCCGCAGCCAGGGCCGGTCGTCGCGACCTCCGCGCAACCACAGATTGAAACTCTGCAAGCCGCAGTCCTGCAGGCGCTAACCGACGGCAATCAGCGCATCCTGGTCTCCATGCTCTCGTCTGGGGAATGGAGCGTCCAGGGCAACGAATTGGTTATCAAGGTCGCCGAGTCGCAAACCGTGGTCGATATGTCGCTCGGCCCCGATGCCAAGCGTCTTGCGATCGCCTCGGCCAGCGGAATTCTCGGCCGCGCCATGAAGTTGAAGGTCGTCCCGGGCTCGACCGTAGCTCCGCAGGAAAGAAAAAACGGCGGGGCGCCACGTCCCTCAGGCGGCCCCGGAGGCCGCGGCCGCGCCGAACAAGATCCGGTAGTCCGCCGCATGCAGGAAAAATTCAACGCCGAAATTCGTACGGTGATCGACTACCGGGAGAAACGATAAAACAGTTTCCAAGTTTCAGAGTCTGAAGGCTTCAACGAAGCTGTTGAATCAGCGGATTTGAAACCTGAAACTTGAAACTCTGGACTGTTGAAACGTGGGGTTCTATGGGCGGATTCAACCTGCAAGACCTGATGTCGAAAGCCAAAGCGCAGTACGATTCCCTGCAGAAGAAAATGCAGGAGACCGTCGTCGAAGCCACGTCCGGCGGCGGCACCGTCACCGCCAAAATGGACGGCCGCAAGCAACTCCTCAGCCTGCGCATCGATCCCGAAGCCGTGAAGTCCGGCGACGTCGAAATGCTCCAGGACCTCGTCCTCGCCGCCGTCAACGAAGCCGCCCGCAAAGTCGACGCCCAGATGCAATCGACGGTCGGCGGCATGCTCGGCGGCATGGGCATTCCCGGCCTGTGATCATTAGCCCTGATAAACGCGACCAAGGTACCAAAAATGAAACATACTCAGTCACAATTCGCAGTCGCCATCCTGGCTGCGATCGTTTTTCTCAGCATTTTCGCCCACGCGCAAACTGCATCCTCCGCCCCAAAAGAGGCCCCTGTGATTCACGCCACCGGACCATTCGACGTCAAAATCACTCCACAAGACGACAAGACCGGCGACCCGCTCCTCACCCGCATGATGATCGACAAGGAGTATCACGGCGATCTCGAAGCCACCAGTAAGGGTCAGATGCTCACCGCCGGTACCAGCGTAAAAGGATCAGGAGGCTACGTCGCGATGGAAAAAGTTACGGGAACTTTGCACGGTCACACCGGTACATTCGTTCTGCAACACACTGCCACGATGAACCGCGGAACGCCACAACTCACCATCACCGTCGTCCCCGACTCCGGCACCGGCGACTTGGCAGGAATTACCGGGAAAATGAACATCATCATCGCCGACGGCAAACACTCCTACGATTTCGAATACACGCTCCCGGCGACGAAATAGCACTTCGCCTAAACTGGTCTTGTCATCCTGAGCGAAGCCGCTCTTCAGGCGTAGCGAAGGATCTCGCGGGCAGCTACACTATCTATCTCCTATGTCCAAATTTGCCGAACCCATGTCGCGCCTGATCGATGAGCTGAAAAAGCTCCCTGGCGTTGGCGCAAAGAGCGCACAGCGTCTGGCTTTCTACATTCTTCGCTCCAGCGACGAAGATGCCGAAGCCCTCGCCGCCGCCGTGCGCGACGTCAAGGCCAACCTCCGTCTCTGCTCGGTCTGCAACAACATCACTGACGTCGATCCCTGCGTCTACTGCACCAGCGCCGACGCGCAACCAGCGCCTGGTCTGCGTGGTCGAGGAGCCCACCAACATCGCTGCCATCGAAAAGACCAAGCACTTCAACGGAGTCTTCCACGTCCTGCACGGCGCGATCTCGCCGCTGCACGGCATCGGCCCCGAACAACTCCGCATCTCGAATCTGATCACGCCGCGTTGACTCCGGGAATGTCGACGAAGTCATTGTCGCCACCAATCCCACCGTCGAAGGCGAAGCCACCGCCACCTATCTCTCGCAGCAACTCAAGCGCAGCCGGAGTGAAAGTCACGCGCATCGCCATGGGCATCCCAGTCGGCAGCGACATCGAATACACCGACGAGATCACGATGCTGAAAGCGATGGAAGGCCGCAGGGATATGTAGGTGCAAACGTAAATCTTGAGGATGACGCCGCTCTTACATTTCTCCCGTTGCACCACAGCCGGTGCAAACCTGTGCAAGAGTTTTCCAATTCCCGGCATTTCGAAGGAGTTGACTCGCGATCGCTCCGGCTATTAGCAGCAAGACAAAATCAATTACTTCAATAACTTACACACCATACCCAGCAGATCGACTTGGAGGCTGATTCTGGCCCCCAACTTGCACGACTCTCTCTGTCTGTTTCCTCGCTCTTTCGGATCTTCGACCTGTTCGACGAAACAAGTTCGGCGATTCTTGGACTTGGCAAGAGGAAGCAATTCCGGGCGACCGGACTGGCCCTAACCCAGCCAGAAAAGCAGCCTCAGCGCCAGTCGCGCCGCGCTGCGATGTAACCGCATCCAACTCGACGCATAGAAGCCGGGCCAACCAGCCCGGTTTTCTTTTTCTGGCCAAGCTTAAGTGGAGTCTAGCCGCGGAGCGGCGGCATGGGAAAGCCCGGCACGGAAGTGCCGGGAATGCTGAAGGAAATTTAACCTGAATCCCGTAAGGGACGGAACCGAAAAATCAGCACGGCAATTCCGGCTCGAGGAACACGTTCATCTCTTCTTCCGCCGGAGCAATGCCCTCGGGCAACGTCCCACGATTGTACTCAGCCATCCGATTCTTCCACTTCAGAAACTCGGTAATGCTCTGCGGCTCGATCCGGACCTCGACCCGCCGCAAACTGGCCAGGAGCAGATTCATTTCATATTTAAGTCCAAGAGCTGTCCGCAAATTCTTCAAGGAAGCCTTCACCATTTCGATTCCGCCGCGACGTAGCTCCAGCAACCCCCAACCCACAGGCAACTCATCCGCCTTCAACAGTGAAGGCGGCGTCAGATAAAAGCGTTCGCTGCCAACTCCCTGCTCGGCCTTCTGGCGAAAAGGCTTCGCGCGATCCGCCTGAAAATCCGCACGCGTGACCTTGCACTCCACCAGCACAGAATGGTTCGCCCGCTTCCATCCAATCGCGTCGGGCATTTCCCCGCTGACGCAAGCCTGCTCTGACAGCACCACTCCGCAGCGATACGACCGCAGCCATCGCACCGCACGTTCCACCAGTTGCGCGTGAGTCATAGATATTTTGCTCGCCGAAGTCCCCACTATTTGTATCTGTTTCGCTAGACACTCAAAAGTGGCTGGAAGGTTTCCGGGCCAAGAGACTTCTCAGCCTAATTGACAAATCGGAACGAATCGAGGGCCTGTCTCAATGGGAGCCGAACCATTCGCTCGTCGCGCTTCGTGAACTCCTGAAAGGTTCCGGCGTCGAGTCCTCCTGTGCTCACCCAGACCTGTTGTATCCCTAGTTCGTAGCATTCGCTGTCGTGAAATGTTCGATAAATCTCCCCACCCTCACTGCCGCTCGTCCATGCATCACTGATGTCAAAGACCTTGAAGCGGATACCATGAATCTCTTTGTTTTCGATGCTATGCACCAGCCATTTTTCTCCAGCGAGGCAGGCTTTTTCGGTGGTCGCATCCTTGATTTTCGCCACAAGAAATGCGGCCCCTCCGAAGGCAGGCTTATTTTTGAATTTGTCCCTCGGATATGCAAAGCAGACCATGCTTCCGGAACTTGAGAGGTCATCGCATCTGGAGCATGCTTCGGCAGGTGTCCACGAACCTCTTTCCGGCGTGCAATGAATCAGTATCTGGGAGTATCGGAACTGGAAAACGCCGTCTGAGCTAGTGAATGTCTTCAGACTCGCCTGCGCCGACAACGCGGGGCATATGGCGCAGAGGCATAGTGCGACCAGGGCTTTTATCATGGCATCTTCGCTGGCCGAACCACCACCGGCCTTCGCAGCACTGTCTCCAGCAGATATCTCTCCGCCGCAACGGTTTGAGCCACGGGACTCGCGGGCGTATATCCTTCGGCGGCAATCAACAGCGCTTCATTCCTTCCCAGACCGGCGGCCTTTCGCACGAATCCATTCAGCCGCCGCTTCCCGCGGTCCACATTTTCAACCTGTACTCGTCGAATGTGTCCATCGTGCGAAGCGTCGAGCGCATTGGCCAGCCGTAGCACGGCTGCCAACTGAATCGTGACCCTTTGCTCGTCCGGCAACAAATCGCGAAGCACCTTGTGACTCCGTGTCGGCAGCGCTCCACAATGGAAACGCGCTACCACGGCTGCGCGGCACATGTCTCCCTCTTTCCATCCCAGCGGCGCCCCATGCTTCTTAATCAACTCCATCGATTCCTTGTGATGTCCCTTGTTGCCATTGACCTTCCCAACGTCGTGCAGCAATGCAGCTACGTAAAGACTGGCGCGAGCATCCCCGCCACCATTCGTATCGGACCGAATCTCAAGCAACCCTCCCGCCAGCAGTCCGTCGTATAGTGCCAGTGCCAGTGCTGCCACGCGCTCTGAGTGTGCAAAGTCCGGATCGAGCGCCTTCGCCCACAGCTTCATACGCCTGGTGGCGATCTCCGGAATCTGCTTCCCCTGTGGCAGTCCAGCACGCCACACATTCCACAGTGACTCCGGACCGACCATCACCCGCCGATACTCCTCGATCCGCTTCGTCCGTTCCTCCACAATGCGCGCATGCCAACTCTTTCGCGAAGCCTCATCCGGAAAAACATGGCACGCGAGCGCGGTCGCCCATAGCACATCAAGGTCGTGGACTTCGCCGAGCAGATCCTGCATGTGCTTCAGGTTGTTACTCCAGGCTTTGTGCTCGGCGGGCAGGAAATTTTCGACGATGTAGCGAAAGCGCTTGATCCCGATTCGCAGCGTATGAAACGCAACCTGTGAGCGGTTGCGCAGTGCGCGATTGTGCAGGTCACGCGCTGCCGTCCAGCGCTCGAGCGCCAGATGCTTGAACACCGCACTTCCCGGTCGAATACGGGCAGCACGCAGTGGCAGGCTCCGCCCCCATTGCCGCCACTGTTTGCGGTCGAATTCGTCGAGGGCGGCGCGGGCTTCGTGCTTCTGCTCATCTTCTCTCTGGTGCAGAATTCCGAGCAGGGCTTGCGCTGCCGGATCGCGCGCGGGCACGCTGTGTTCCAGTTCAACTTGCAAGGACTCGGGCGACTCGCCCGCGCCGGGTTCAGCAGAAACTGCCGGGGCCGGATGCAGTTTCTCAATCCACTCCATCATGATTTGAACATCGCGCAGTGCGCCCAGCCGCTGGAACAGTCTCTTCCCCGCCTTCTTCATATCCTTCCAGTCCGGATCGGGATCCATGGCAATCATGCCATCAGCGAGAGACCGGCAACGGCGCAGCGATACCCGCAAATCGTGCACCGGATCAGCGCTGAAATCGGCGGCGACGTGGTCGCACTCCTCAAGCACCCGCGCCATCCAGTAGCGCAGTCCGGTCGTCTTGGCGGCTGTCTTCAAAGGCAATCTCGCGGAATTGCTCCGCGATCATTCTACATTCGGAATGGGCTCTAGACGTAGGAACGCAGGCCTTATCCCGCCATCTTTCGGCGGGACAAAGCCTGCAGGCTGAGCGACGTCTAAGGGGGCCGGATTTTGACCTCGTTCAGCTAGACCTATTGCGGAGGCACGTTCGGATCCGCCGGCTTAACCGGAAGTGTGCCAGCCGCAGTTCTATCCGTGACTGGCTTGCCATAATCTTTGCTCGCTGGATCATATTTGGATTTCGTATTGTCGTACTTGCTATCACCCTGGTACGAACTCGTATGCTCGACGGGCTTCATTGCTACGACCTGATACCGCCGTTTCTTGCGATCGCCGTCCGGAACGCGCATCTCCATCACGTCCTTGGAGATTTTGAATTCGCCCTCCTTCCCCACGGGAAGGACTGCAGGATGCTTATGGTCTACGGGGCGAATCTGGTACTCCATATCGTCGCTGCGCAGCAGGTACACAGGGCACAATTTCTCGTCCGAATCCACGCGCGTGGCGCCGACCGAGGCAAAGACGCTGCCCAGTCCGGTCAAACCGCGTTCTTTGGCGCCGCACGGAACGGCCTCCATCTTTTCAATCATGGCGCGATTGGAATGCTTCTTGTCTCCACCAAAAGCGGGGACTGTCAGCATCAAAGCAAACATGGTCACCACTAAAGTCTGGCCCTTCATAAATGCCTCCCTAAGACAATCGTTCGATCGATCAGGCCTGGAACCAAAACCGCGAGACCGAGAGAGGTTCGGCAGCGATTCCTCTCTCGATCTATGCGGTCGCAAGTAGTGTTACTTCATCTTGGGCTCGGTCAACGGTTTCGGCATCGGTTTGGTCGTAGTCTCGAATTGCTGAGACGACTTCAGGAACGACTGCGGATTCTCACCCAATTCTTCATTCACCTTGGGATGAGCGGTCAAATACTGGCGCAACTCGGGATGGTTCGCGAGATATTCCTTGTTGGTCGCCAGCGACGGATTCTTCGAGAGTTCGGCCGAGATGGTACCGTGTCCCTGTAAAAATTCGTGGAAGCTGGAAAGCTCGCCGCCAGTTACATCGCCATCGCGCCGGTTGAAGTCCTGACGACGGTCAAACCGCTCTTCCTGATGCATGAACGCGTTGGGATTCTCCTTGTACTCTTCGCGCACTCCAGGATGATCGGCGAGGAACTGCTGCAACGCCGGGTGGTTCGCGACGAACTGCTTGTTATCCACCAGCGATGGGTCTTTTTTCAGTTGCTCGGCGATCTCAGGATGCGCATCCATGAAGGCATCCATGTTCCGCAGTTCGCCGCGCGTTACGTCGCGGTCGCCGCTAAACCGACGGTCTTCCCGCTGATCAAATCGGTCTTCGCGCTGCATGAAGGCATTGGGATTCTCTTTGTACTCTTCACGCACTCCAGGATGGTTGGCGAGGAACTCCTGCAACGCCGGGTGGCTGGCGACGAACTGCTTGTTATCCACCAGCGATGGATCCTTTTTCAGTTGCTCGGCGATCTCAGGATGCGCGTCCATGAAGGCATCCATGTTCCGCAGTTCACCGCGCGTTACGTCGCGGTCTCCGCTAAACTGACGGTCTTGCTGCCGATCAAATCGCTGCTCGCGATTCATGAAGGCGTTCGGATTCTCTTTGTACTCTTCGCGCACTCCAGGATGATCGGCGAGGAACTGCTGCAAAGCCGGGTGGCTGGCCACAAACTGCTTGTTATTCACCAGCGATGGGTCTTTTTTCAGCTGTTCGGCGATTTCGGGATGGTTGTCCATAAAGGCATCCATGTTCCGCAATTCGCCGCGCGTTACGTCTGAGTCGCCGACACGATGGTCACGATCTTTATCACGATTACGATCGAGGTCGCGGTTAGCGTCCATGTCGCGGTCCTGCCGCTGATCTTGATCCTGGCGGCCTTCCTGTCGATCCTCACGACGGTCGAACCTCTGCTCCTGATTCATCACAGCGTTCGGATTCTGCGTGAGATTTTCGCGGACTTCGGGATGCTGCTCCAGGTAATGCTGCAGATCGCTGTGGCTCGCGAGAAACTCCTGGTTATTGACCAGTGACGGATCCTTGCGCAGTTCTTGCGCCAACTCCTGATGGCCGTCGAGAAACTGATCAAACGCAGCGAGCTGTTGCCGGTTGAGATCAGTGTCCCGGTCTGGCGCGGGCGCTGGAGTCTGCGCTTGCGCCGGAATGACCGACAGCAATGCGCCGAGCGCTAAGGTTAAAAAGCAATATCGAATTGCCGTACTTGTACGCTTCATGAGTCAAAGTCCTCCTGAATAGAAAAATCCTTGAGCGTGCGAGCGGGCAAGCGTTAGAAATGCACGGTGGGGGCCACGCGCTGAAATGCCCAGAAACTCTGCCGTTGTAGTAGGTTGGAAGCCTCAGAAGGAAAACCCTTAGGCTCGTCTAAGGGATGGAATTTCAACACGAATCGGGAAATTTGTTATACAGAACCCACCTTAGGGTGTTCTCCCCACACTAAACCGCCTATTTTCAATGCCGAGGACATGCCCTAACGGGACTGGGAACGGCAGACGCAATTACCTCCGTAACGTTTAAGGTCTTACCCTTTCGCATTAACCTTGAGCTTCAAACTTGCGTTCGCGAGGAGTTTGTTATCTCTGCCACAAACATGTCGCAAGGTGCACGTGCCGCCTCGGCGCGGGCGTTTGTCCACAGCCTGAACATCCTGATCAAGTATGCGCGGATGTATGGCTACGACCACAAACGCACGGAGGCGCAGTTCGAAATCACGTGGAACGAATTGCAGAATGGTCTTCCGACCGCGGGGGATGCTGGTTTCCTGCTGGGCGTTTCTGACAACAAACTGCTGCTCGATGGAATTCCGCTCGAAACCGGAAAGGCGGAGCGCAGCTTTGCTACGCTGTTGACCACCGCCGGACTGGCCAGCCTGCACTTCTCGAAAGACGTCACCATCGAAGACTTCACTCGCCTGGTGCGCGCCTTCACGGTCGCCGGATCGAAGGCGCAAGACGTTTCGAAGCAGATCAAGGAAGCGCTGGGCGAGAACAAAAAAGGCAGCACCATCAAGATCAATGAAGTGAAGTTCGTGGCTGCCGATCCGCTGACCGGCGATGTCAGCATTGCGGCGCAGATCGCGGCGCAGACGCTCGGCCCCGAGTTCAAGCAGTGGTTGAATGATCCGCAGAAACTGTTGCAGTTGATCGCGGCTGCCGAAGGCGCGAACGCGGGAGGCGGAGCAGCGGGCGCTGCTGGAGTCCCATGGTGCCCCTCGGCAGCGCACCGAACCCGTTCATGGAAGCGGTGGTGGCGCTGGCGGCACCGGAACGGGCGGGGCGGGCACAGGCGCCGCTCCGGCATGGACCGGTGGAATCGTCCCGCTGCAGGAGGAGGAGGTTATTCAGGCGATCCGCCTGCTCACGCGCTTTGGGCAGGTACAGCAGGATCCAAGTGTTAAAGAAGAAGACCTCCAGAAGGAACTCGTCGAGACCGATCCGAACACGCGGCTCAATCTGCAGCAGTTGCTGGGAAGCCTGGCGGCGAAGGCTACAACCGCGCAGGAAGAAGATACGCCGCTGCTCATGAAGGCGGCCGAGCACATGGCCATTCGCTTCGCGCTCGAGCGTTACCAGAAGGGCGAAGTCAAGGTCAACGCCGTCCACCAGATGATGGAGCACATGAGCCGGCAGATGGACTCGCTGCGCCAGATTCTGAAGATGCAGGAAGACAAGATGAACAAGGCCGGGATTCTGGTGGAGTCCCACGCCGACATCCTTGACCGCATGTTCTGGGCGGAAGTGCCCGAATCCGGCAAGAAGAGCGTTCTGCTGTCGCACGAAGCGCCCTGCGTGCCGCCGCGCAACCTGCGCCAGTTCGTGGAAACTGCTGCTCGATCGCGACGACAACCAGACAGCGGCCGACATTCTGAACAATTACTCGAGTTGCCTGAGCGCGAAAGACATGGAGCCGCGCCGGCGAACCGCGATCGGCCTGAGCCAACTGGCCGATCTTTACTGCCGCGATTGGGCGGACAGCCCATGGGGCAGGCCATCCGCAAGCTGAGCGAACAACTCATCGCTGAAAAAGATGCCGAGCTGCAGAGCCTGTTCAGCGCGGCCTTCGTGCGCCTGAGCCAGGAAGCCAGCGCGGCCAAGAACTACGCCGCCGTCAACGAAGTGTGCGCCGGCATGGAACTGATCAGCGTGGAGCGCCCGGTGTTGATGAGCGATTTGCGCCCGCGCGTCGGCGTCGAGAACCGGCTGCCCGAGTTCATTGAGGAAGCTCTGCACCTGGAGCCGATTCCTCCCGACATGCTTTCTGTTCTGCGGCGCACCAGCCAGCCGGCGCCGAACATCTTGCCGACCGCTTCTTCCGCTGCATGCGGCGCGACGAATGCGATCGCATGATCGAACTTGTGAAGGAACTGGGATCACCCGTGCTGACCTGCAGTTGCGCGAAATTCTGCGCACCGGACAGCCCCGGCAGGCCTCTGGCGTCGTCGGACTGGTGAGCCGGCTGGATGTGGGAACGCTGCTCGAACTGCTGCCCGGTCCGTCTGCCGGAGTGGAATCGCTTCTATCACGACGTCGTGGTGCGGCAGATTGCCTATGGCGCCGCCCCCGACCGCGGTCGCACGCTGCTTGAACTGGCGGAGGTCTTGGATCCCCTGGTTCTGCCGGAAGCGGTCGACGAAATCGGCATGAGCGGCGACCTGACCGCGGCGCCGCCGCTGATTGCCATGGCACGGCCGGGCGAGGCGGCCTCGCGCTCCCCTTTTGTGCAGCTGAAGGCCATTGAGTCGCTGGGCACGTCTGCAAGGACATCGAGGCGGTCGCGACGCTGCGCGAAATTCTCGAAGCCAAGAAAACTTTCGGCTGGGTGCATCACCGCGAACTGCGAATCGCGGCGGCGCAGGCTTTGTCGAAGACCGATCCGCGTTACAGCACGCAGGTGCTCTCGGACAGCGGTCTGGAGCCGGCAGAACTGGCCATCGCCCCGCTCGATATGGCTCCGGCCTGTCCGTGGGTGCGGCAGCGCCGCTATGAGCGCATGGTGTTGTCGAAAACCGTGTCGGGCACCATTGGCAGTTCGTGGGGCAAGTCGAAGAATTCAGATTCGCGAATTGAGCCTTGGCGGCGGCATGGGCACGAAGGAAGACAATCTCCGCATCGGCAGCGAAGCCGACCTGGAAATTTCGCTGGGCATGCGCACGAAGATTCGCGCCCACGTTTTGCTGCGCCGCGCCCGCGTCAATGAAGTCGGATTCGAAATCGTGAGCACCGACCTCGAGAGCCGCTACCGCCTCCGCCGCCTGCTGGTGGACGCTCTGAACCACGTCTCCCCAAGGCAAGGGCCAGGAGTGGAGCGGCGAGCGGAAGGTCGTAGCGAAGACAGCCGTTTCGACAGTCGCAGGCGTCCAGCTTCTCGCATCTTGCCAACAAAAAAAAAGCCTCTACCGATCGCGGAGGCTCTTTCGACTGTTTGCGAAACCTTGAAACTCTGAAACCTGTCTTACTTCACCTTCAAGAAGATGATCGCCAGCGTGTACAGCGCCAGCGACTCGATCAGCACCAGTCCCAGAATCAGCGCGAACTGGATTCCCGGGCGGGCGGCAGGATTGCGGGCCAGCGACTCGGTGGCCGCGGCCACGGCCTTGCCTTGCGCCAGGCCGCAGACGGCGGAAGCGATCGCCATGGAGAATCCGGCGGTGATGGCGACCCAGTTGGTCTTCGCTGGCATTCCCCGCCCTGCGCGAAGGCAGGCATGGCGAAGCACAGGGCGGAGAGAGTCATGAACAGATAGCTCAATTTACGCATTGGTGTTTCTCCTTCGTATCAAATTGCCGCCAGTGGGTGGTTGACGCCATACCGTGCAGACGCCCTCACGCTTGCGGCTGGTCAGTTCTCAGTTCTCAGTTCTCAGTTCTCAGAAAACACTCTGCGAGCTATGAGAGCTGACAACTGCGCACTGACCTCACAGCCAACTGTCGCAATCTTAAGACACGCTCTCGAACCGCAGCTGAATCAGCCCGTCGCGCCCTAACTCGGCTTCTAGTGCTCTTCCGCCACCGCTCCCGACACATAAATGATCGACAGCAGCATGAACACATATGCCTGCAGAACCGCGACCACGATGTGCAAGGCCGCTGAAAATGATCGGAACGCCGATCGGGATCATGGAAAAGAACACCAGGGTGATCAGATCGCCGGCGAAGATGTTGGCCCACAGACGAACCGTCAGCGACAGCAATCGCGCGAAGTGGCTGACCAATTCGATCGGCAGCATCAGGGCCGCCAGCAGAATGTGGGCGATCAGCGGCATCCCTTCCATCGGCGGCCCGAAGAAAGTGCAGCAGATACTTAGTCCCGGCGTGCTTGAATCCCTGCGTGTGGTAGTACAGAAACGAGCAAATCGCGCAGCCCAGCGGCACGATCGGCACGCCCGTCGGCGATTCGAACCCGGGAATCAGGCCGATCAGATTGCAGACCAGGATGAAGATGAATACGATGGCGAAGAACGGAGTGTAGGGTTCGCTGTGATGCCCAATGATCTCGCGGCTCTGGCCCAGCACAAATGCCTTCGACGGCCTTCAAAAGCATGCTGCAAGCCCTCCGGGAGATTCCACCGAAAGCCGCGACCGCAGCATCAGAAACACGACCAGCAGAAACACGAAGACCAGCAACTCCATCGCGAAGGAATTGCGTGATCGGCGCCAACGGATGTTTCGGCGCAATGTGCAGCGCCCGCAGAAACGCCGTGACTGGCGCAGCCGAACAGGCGGTTCAGGATTTGCGGTAAACCAAAGTTGTTCAGGCATAAGAAAGCTTCTGATCTAACTCGCGACTCCTGGCGTCGCGAGTGCGATTCGCCCGCGCATCTTGAACGCAATCCCTGCGCGTTCCACGGCTACATACAGCTCATACGCCGCTTCGCAGGCAATCGCCCCTACGGGCAAAAACAAGCCCGCAAACAGACCTCTGAAGGCTTGCGGGAAAACTGGTTAATATACCATACGCAGCGGCTCCCAACAACACGTAGCGCAGCAGGAATCGCGCCACGATCCCCTTGCCCGACTGGGGTTTACCGCGTATTGGTGACCCGGTCGGCGAGGCCGGAAACGCCGCTCTTGAGCCAGTGGAAGTTGAGGTAGGCGATGACGCACCCGAGAAGAAATCCCAGAGCGCGCGCCAGCCGTCCGAACCTCCACCATGCCGCCGCGGCCAGGACCGGCGCAAGAGCAAGCATGAAGTTGCGAATGCGACTGATCGCCCCTGCGTAAAAAGACTTCGGAGACCGACGCTTGCGGGTCCGAATTCATGGTCTCTTGGGTCATGCGCTCGAATAGTGACTCTAGCTTACCGGCGCCGGCCCCCTAGCGGCGACATGGGAAAGACCGGCATGGCTGTGCCGGGAGCCCCAAAAAAGTCCGCGCAGGGACGACACTGCCTGCGCTTCCCCGCGCCGCCGATCCTACTTCGAATCCTTCAGCGCCGTCCGGATCAATTCGGTCATGCCCGCTGCGATCCCCAAGAAAAGCCCGACAATGCTGATCCACGACGTGTGCAGCCATCGGTCCAGCGCGGAGCCAATCAGCCATCCCACCACGATACCGGCCGGCAGCATCAGCGCCAGCTGGCTGTAGCGCCCCACCTGCACCCAGGGATTCTTCTTCTGATTGGGGTTCTGATCGTCGGGCCTGGTTGACGGCGGCATTTATGGGAACGATTCTACCAGCCGCCTCGCGGGTTAGCCGCCCAGCTTCGCCACGCTCGGAGTCTGCGCCAATCCAAGCGCCCAATTCACCAGCTCGATGAAGCTGTTCGGCAGTAGCCCGATGTAAAGCGTGGCGATCCCCGCCAATGCCGATGCCGGCCCGCATCGTCAAGCTGACTGGCAGCTTCTCTTCGCCCTTCTCCGCCTGCCCCATGAACATTGCGTTCGCGATCTTCAGATAGTAGTAGAGGCCGAAGACGGAATAGAGCACGCCCAGCGACGCCAGCGCGTAGTGCCCGGTTTCGATCAGGCTCAGGAAGATGAAGTACTTGCCCCAGAATCCGGCCAGCGGCGGAATCCCGGCCAGCGACAGCATGAACACCAGCATCAGCACGGCTTCGACGGGAGCGCGCGAATACAGCCCGTTGAGGTCGTCGAGTTCGTCGCCGATCACCTTGCGATGGCGCAGCGACGTGATCACGCCGAACGCCCCCAGGTTCATGAAGGTGTAGACCAGCAGGTAGATCAGTATCCCTTTAATGCCGTCGGCATTGAGTCCATCGGGTTGGGGTCCCGGCGATCAGCCCGAGCAGCATGTAGCCCACGTGCGCGATCGAGGAATACGCCAGCAGCCGCTTGGTATTCGTCTGCGTGAGGGCCGCGAGGTTGGCGCCCGTCATGGTCGCAATCGACACGAAGACCAGCATCGGCACCCAGATGGTGCGCATGGGAATGAGTCCGTAAAGAAGAATGCGCAGCAGCATCGCCCATCCTGCCGCTTTCACCGCGACAGACATGAATCCAGTGATGCTCGTGGGTGCGCCTTCATAGGCGTCCGGCGCCCACTGATGGAACGGAATCGCTGCGATCTTGAACAGCAGGCCGGTCATGGTCGTGATCAGCGCGATGATCGCGACCGGCTTGTACGGCCCGGCCAGAACTCTGACCGCGAGTTCCCGCTGAATGACATAGAGATTCGTGCTGCCCGTGAGGCCGTATAGCAACGACAATCCGTACGCGAAGATGCCCGAGGAGAATGCCCCGAGCAGCAGATATTTCAACGCCGCTTCGTTCGAGCGCCGGTCGCGGCGCAGAAATCCGACAAGCACGTATGTCGAGATCGCCATCAATTCCAGACCGATGAAGATGAGAACGATATCCAAGCCGCAAGCCATGCACATCATTCCCGCAACCGACAGCAGCATCAGCGCGTAGTATTCGCCGTGATTCTCGTGCTCGGTTTCGAGATAGCGCACCGACATCAGGATCGCGATCGCGGTGCCCGCCAGGAACAGGTAGAAGAAGTAAAGAGCGAAGCGGTCCATGAGCATCGTGTTCAACATGCCCGGCATCCCTCTACCCGGAGGCAAGCCTGTCTGCTCCATCCAGATCTGAATCTTGTAAACCCCGGCGGCCGAGAACAACACTCCGATGAACGCCGTAACCGCGTTGGCCCACTTCGTCTCCTTCGGGAGCATGAAGTCGATCAGCAGGATGCCGAGCGCAAACAGCACCAGCAGCGTGATCGGCAGCGCCAGCAGATAGTCGGTCCAGACCACTAGTTCTTCCCTTTCGTGGGTGCGGTCATCTTAGGTGCTGCGGCTCCCGGCGTCCCAGCCGGCATAACGGCCGCAGGCGCCATCAGCTCACCAGCGGCAGGCTGCGCTGCGGCGTTCACCGTAGCCCCGGGCTGCGGATAATCCGGCCGCGCCATCGCAATCGTGTGGTTCACCGGCTGCTCAAGAATCTGGAAGAACGGCTTGGGATAGAGTCCGATCCAGAACGCCATGATGATCAGCGGCACAAACGTCGCCACTTCGCGCGGTGTCAGATCGTGCAGCTTTTCGTTCTTCGGATTCGTAACCGTCCCAAAGAAGACTCGCTGGTAGAGCCAGAGCAGGTACGCTGCGGCCAGACACGACTCCAGGCACGGCCCACGCGCCCCACTTCCAGTTCTCCATGAACGTGCCCTGCAGAATGCGTGAACTCGCCGACGAAGCCGTTCAGCAGCGGCAGCCCCATCGACGACAGGAACATGATCATGGTGATCGTGGCGTAGACCGGCATCACATTTGAAATGCCGCCGTACTCCGAGATCTCGCGCGTGTGCCGCCGCTCGTAAAGAATGCCGACGATCAAGAAGAGCGCGCCGGTCGAGATGCCGTGATTGATCTGCTGCAGCACCGATCCGCTCAGCCCAGCAGGATTCAGCGCGAAGATTCCCAGGGTGCAGAAGCCGAGGTGGCTGACGGAGGAATACGCCACCAGCTTCTTCATGTCCTTCTGCATCAGCGAGACGAGCGCTCCGTAGATGATGCCGATGATCGAAAGCGCAATCATCCAACCGCGCACCGTCACGCTCAGAAACGTACCGGACTCGACAGCACCTGCGGGAAGAACGGCAGCGAGAAGCGCACGAAGCCGTACGTTCCCATCTTCAGCAGAACGCCCGCCAGGATGACCGATCCCGCGGTCGGCGCCTCCACGTGCGCATCGGGCAGCCAGGTGTGGAACGGGAACATCGGCACCTTGATGGCGAATCCGACGAAGAACGCCAGGAACAACCACGATCGCATAGTGGAATGGAATCTGCGGAGCCGTCTCGTACAGCGCCTCAAGACTGAAGGTGTAAATCTGCGTCACGCTGTGGTGGTGGAAGTACAGGAACAGAATCGCCAGCAGCATCAGCACCGAACCGGCCAGCGTGTACAGGAAGAACTTGATCGCAGCGTAGAGTTTTCGCGGCCCGCCCCAGATGCCGATCAGCAGGTACATCGGCACCAGCATCGCTTCCCAGAACACGAAGAAGAGGAAGAAATCGAGCGCCATGAAGACGCCGAGCATGCCCGTCTGCAGTACCAGAAACCAGATGTAGTATTCCTTCACGCGATTCTCAATCGCGGTCCACGACGACAGGATCGAGATAAATCCCAGCAGCGTGGTCAGCATGATCAGCAGGAACGAAATGCCATCGATGCCCAGCACGTAGCCTGCGCCAATGGAGGGAATCCAGTTGTTGGCCGCACCCTCGATGAACTTGAAATGGGCCGTATCTCCGCTTTTCACCTTCTCCCAGAACCACGGCACCAGCGGCAGCGAGACCAGTAGGCCGGCGAGCGCGAAGATATTCGCGATCCAGCGGACGGCGTCCTTGTTCTCCTTGGTCACAAACAGGAGCAGGATCGCGCCCAGCAGCGGCGTGAAAAGAATGATGGACAGTATGTGATCTTGCATAAGAGCAGTTCTCAATTACCAGCAATTAGCTACTTGGCAAGTAGCACTTGGCCGTCTCATTCCGTGCCGGCTTCGGCGATACCGATCATGGCTAAATGCTGAATGCTAATTGCTTCTAGTGATACACGTAATAAAAGACGAAACCTACCAGCCCTGCCGTCATGACCAGCGCATACCACTGCACCAGCCCCCACTCGAAAAGCCGGGCGGGATAGCTCAGCATGCGCGCAAAGATAGCAGGCCCATTGACGCCGATGCCGTCAATGATCCACTTGTCCCACCAACTGGAGATCGTCGCGGTGAGCCGCGTGATCCATCCCGCCGCATTGACCGTCCCGTCAATCACGTTGGCATCGAACCATGAACTGGCTTCGCCCAGCCCCATCACGCCGAGGCGCACGTCGCCAACCTTGCGGCGTCCGGTGAAGACGTAGTCGTAGCCTTCGTCCACGTAGTACTTGTTCAGCAGCGTGTTGTAGACCGGCGGGGCCGCGGTGTCGATCGGCTCGGGATAGCCCTTCTCTGCATTGCCGTATGCCCGCGCAGAAATGAACCATCCCGCACCAGCCGCAGCGACCGATAGTGCCATCAGCAGATATTCGATGGTGCGCGGACCTTCCCCTCCAGCGGGCGTTTCGGCTGTTTCCACATGATTCGCAAACACCGGCTCCAGAAATTTCTCGAACCGGTTCGATCCACCGAGGCTCGGCGAAACTCCAAGATAGCCCGCAGTCAGCGAGAAAAACGCAAGAATCACCAACGGCACCGTCATCGACTTCGGCGACTCATGGATGTGGTGTTCGACCTCATGACTGGTGACGCGCGACGGACTCCAAAATGTGAGATAGATCAGCCGGAACATGTAGAACGCGGTCATCAGCGCGGTCGCGAAACCAATGGCCCACAGATACGGGCTGTACTTCCACGCCTGCCACAGAATTTCGTCTTTCGAGAAGAAGCCTGCGAATCCAGGGATACCCGCGATAGCCAGCGTGGCCACAAGCATGGTGCGGAACGTGACCGGAATCTTCCCTGACAGATCCCCCATGTTCCGCATGTCCTGCTCGCCGCTCATGGCGTGAATCACCGAGCCTGCGCCAAGGAAGAGCAGCGCCTTGAAGAACGCGTGCGTGAAAACGTGGAAGACACCGGCCGCAAACGCTCCCACGCCGAGCGCCAGGAACATGTACCCGAGCTGCGAGACGGTCGAATACGCCAGCACTCGCTTGATGTCGTTCTGCACCAGACCGATCGAAGCGGCGAAGATTGCAGTGAGCGCCCCGACGATGGCAACCACCATCATGGACTTCGGGGCCAGCACGAACAGCGCATTCGACCGCGCCACCATATAGACGCCCGCCGTGACCATGGTCGCCGCGTGGATCAGTGCAGAAACCGGCGTCGGCCCTTCCATCGCGTCCGGCAGCCAGACGTAGAGCGGAAGCTGCGCCGACTTCCCGCAGGCTCCGACAAAGAGGAGCAGCGTCGCGGCGGTGATGTAGCCGAGCGTTTCCGGCGAGAAATGTCCTGCCCGCGCGAGGTCAGTAACTTTCGTGAACCGAAGCGATCCGAAAATCCACGCGATGAAGAACATCCCGAGAATGAATCCGGCATCGCCGATGCGGTTAACGATGAACGCCTTGTTCGCCGCATCGCTGGCCGATTTCCGCTGAAAGTAAAAACCGATCAGCAGATACGAACACAGCCCCACGCCCTCCCACCCGACGAACATGAGCACATAATTGTTGGCGAGGATCAGCGTGAGCATGGAAAACATGAAGAGGTTGAGGTACCCGAAGAACCGGTAGTACCCGCCTTCATGCGCCATGTACCCGGTCGAATAAATATGGATCAGCATCCCGACGCCGGTTACAAACAGCAGCCAGATGCTCGAGAGCGGATCGAGCAGAAATCCGGCGTCCGCATGGAACGCAGCCTGCGATCCCGTCAGACTTCAGATAATTCATATGGCCGGTGTCGGTGCCGAGCCAGGTGTAGAGCACTTTCTCGAACGGCTGATGGTCGTGCGCCGGAGCGTACGTCTGCGTGTACTGCCAGACCGCCCCGCACGCGATCAGAAAGGCCAGCGCGACAGACCCCACGCAAACCGCGCTCACCGTCTGCTTCTGCAATCGCCGGCCAAAGAAGAACATAATGGCCGCACCGATGGCGGGCAGCAGCGGGATCAGATAGATGTTGTCGAGAAATAGCATGTTGGGGTACTGGGTACCGGGTACTCGTTACTGGGTACTGCTACTTCACCACTTCAGCAAATTCACTTCGTCCACGTTGACCGTCTCCTTATTTCGGAAGAAGGCGATCAAAATTCCGAGCCCGACCGCAGCTTCGGCGGCAGCGTCGGTAATCACAAAAATCGCGAAGACCTGACCGTGCAGCGCTGATGGCCCACCCAAATGCCGCTCATTCCCTGCCAGTAGCGCGAGAATGCCACCAGGTTCAGGTTGACCGCGTTCAGGATCAGTTCAATCGACATCAGCACGATGACGACGTTGCGCCGCGTCAGCACGCCAATCACGCCCAGCAGAAACAGGGCCGCGCCCAGCACCAGGTAGTGCAGCGTCGAGATGTGGAGCATTGCGTCCATAACAGATTAGCTTCTGGGTTCAAATCCTCTTCTTCGCCATCACCACCGCTCCGATGATCGCCACCAGCAGCAGCAGCGAAGCGATCTCGAAGGCGAACATGTAGATCCCTGCGTGCTGATCAAACAGCAGTGCCGCGATCGCCTGCGTGTTTCTGCCCTCTTCGTAGTTCAGGACTTTCGCCTGCGGGAAACAGCGCATTGCCCTTTCGTATAGACCGCAATGAACAGTCCGCCCAGCGCCGCGGCGGCAGCGATTCCCACCAGCCATTGCTTGTTGAACTGCCGCTCCTTCACGGTGCGCTCGATCGAGATCAGCATGATCACGAACAGGAACAGCACCATGATCCCGCCCGCGTAAAGAATGATCTGTACGCCAGCGACGAACGGTGCGTAGAGCATCAGGTAGAGTCCGGCCTGCGCCAGCAGCGTCGTGATCAGCGCCAGCGCCGAGTGCACGGCGTTCTTGCGCGTGATCACCAGGATGCCGCCGATGATCATCGTGGCGGCGAGCAAGTAAAAGAAAAACGGTGTCGCTACCGGAGGATTCGCTGTGACCGGATTCATCGGTGCAGAACCTCCTGAACTTGCGCCCACAATTCCGTCCGCATGCCGAACACCGCGGTCAGGATCAGCAGTCCCAACCCCATCGGCAGCAGAATCTTCCATCCCACTTTCATGAGCTGGTCAAAGCGGTAACGCGGGAACGTGCCACGATACCAGATATAGAGGTACATAAACGCGGCAACTTTCGCCGCGAACCAGAAGATGTCGCCGACACGAACGCGCACTTGCGGAATGAACAGCACCAGCCCGATCAGCCCGAGCACCGCGCCGAATCCCGCCAGCCCGATCGTCTGAATCTTGAACAGCGGATGCTTCGGCATGCGCGCAGTGTTGTAGAAACACATGGCCGCGAACAGCAGAAACGTGATGCCCGGAAAGAACGAGAAGATCGAATCCCAGGTCGAGCCGCTCAGCAGATTCGGAAACGGCCGCAGCCATCCGCCCAGCCACAGCGTGACCGCGATCGACGAGACCGCGATCATCGCCGAGTATTCGGCCAGGAAAAATAGAGACCAGCGGAAGCCGCTGTACTCGGTGTGGAATCCCGCGGTCAATTCCGATTCGGCCTCGGGCAGATCGAACGGCGCGCGATTCGTCTCGGCGACCATGGCGATCGCAAAGATGACGAACGCGATCAGCCCCAGCGGGAAAAATTTGAAGACAAACCAGATCCCCTGCGCCTGCTGCGCCTGCACAATGCCGATCATGCTGAGCGTACCGGTGCTCGTCGCATTTGCGACCCCGGTTCCATAGAGTCCGAGATCTTGCCGACAGGCTGGTCATCATGATGACCGACACCACGGCTAGTCCCATCGCCACTTCGTAGGAAACCATCTGCGCGCTCGAACGCAGCGCGCCGATCAGCGGATAGTGCGAGTTCGAAGCCCATCCCGCGGTCACGATGCCCAGCACGCTCAACGACGACACGCCGAGCATGAAGAGAATGCCGATGTTCATGTCGGTGATCGCGTGCGTCGGTCCGAAGGGAACGACCACGAACACAGTGAACGCCGCCAGCACCACAATGAACGGCGCAATCCAGAAGACAACCGCGTCGGCTTCGGCCGGGATGATGTCTTCTTTCAGCAGCAGCTTGATGGCGTCTGCGATCGGCTGCAGCAATCCGTGCGGCCCGACGCGCATCGGCCCAAGCCGCACCTGCATGTGCGCCAGAATCTTGCGCTCCAGCCAGTTCATCGCGATCACGGCGACCGACAGTCCCCCAAAGACCAGCAGGATATAGACCGCAGCCCAGAAGATATTTCCGGCCGCGCCGGGCGTCTTGAGTCGCTTGAAAGATACGACTGGATGTAGTCGATCAACTCGTGCATCAGCGGTCCACCTCGCCGAGAACAATGTCGAGCGTGCCGATCACGGCGATCACGTCGGCGACCAGCTGCCCGCGGCACATCACATCAAGCGCCTGCAGATTCACGAACGACGGCGGCCGCACGCGAATCCGATAAGGCTGCGTCGATCCGTCGCTCACAATGAAGTATCCCAGTTCGCCCTTCGGCGCTTCGATCGAGTGATAGATCTCGCCCACCGGAGGCTTGATCACCTTCGGAACCTTCGCCATGATCGGCCCTTCGGGAATGCCCTCGACGGCCTGCTCGATGATGCGCAGCGACTGCCGGAACTCCGCCATGCGCACGATGTACCGGTCATACGTGTCGCCGTTCTCTCCGATGGGAATTTCGAAATCGAAATTCTTGTAGTTGGCGTAAGGCAGCGCCTTGCGGATGTCCCACTTCACACCGCTGGCACGCAGCACAGGCCCGGTCACGCCCAGCGCGATGCAGTCCTTGCCCGAGATCACGCCGACGCCCTTGGTCCGCTCAAGCCAGATGCGGTTCGTGGTCAGCAGTTCTTCGTACTCATCAATCTTCGGCCGGACGAACTTGACGAAGTTCCTCACCTCTTTTTCGAAGCCGTCGTACGTCTCGTACTGCAGCCCGCCAATGCGAAACGCGTGCGTCGTAAGCCGCGCGCCGCAATACTTCTCGAAAATCTTGAGAATCTCTTCGCGGTCGCGAAATGTATAGAACAGAGGCGTGATCGCGCCAATGTCGAGCGCATGCGTCCCCAGCCAAAGCTGATGGCTGGCCATGCGGTTCAGCTCCGTCAGAATGACGCGGATGTACTGCGCCCGCGGCGGCGCTTCGACGTTCAGAAGTTTTTCGACCGCTTCGCAGTATCCCAGCCCGTTCGAGACCGCCGCGACGTAGTCCATGCGGTCGACGTAGGGATTGAACATCGTATAGGTGCGGTTCTCGGCAATTTTCTCGACGCCGCGGTGCAGGTACCCGATGACGCACTCGAGCCCCAGCACCTTTTCGCCGTCCAGCCGCAGAATGACGCGCAGCACGCCATGGGTCGCCGGATGCTGCGGCCCCATGTTGATGACGAGCTCGTTCGCATCGAGAAACGTCTTGTCCGGCGTGTCCAGATCGAGCGGCGAGAGTGTGTTGGGATCGGTCATTGATAAATCGGTCGCTGATAAATCGGGAAGGGCACGACTTCAGTCGTGCCGCTGAGGGTTCGCACAACAACCGGGCTTTAGCCTCTGATGGGCTTGCTCAGTGAATTTTACATGAGCGGTCAGTCTTCACTAGATGCCCTCATTGCCCGCTCTCGATCCCCAGGTTGATCTGCACCCACTCGTTGTCCTGCTGCAGAATCCCGTAATCCTTGCGCAGCGGATGTCCCTTCCACCCGTCGGGCAACAGAATGCGCTTCATGTCCGGATGCCCGTCGAACTTGATGCCGAACATGTCGAAGACTTCGCGCTCCAGCCAGTTCGCGGTCGCCCAGATCGGCACGGAACTCGCAATGCTCTCGCCGTCGGCGATCTGCGTCTTCACCCGGATGCGCTCGTTCCGCGCGAACGAATACAGCACCCAGACCACGTCGAACTGCTTCTCGCGCTTCGGATAGTGCACTGCGGTGATGTCCACGCAGTAGTCGAACTGCTCTTCATTGCGCAGAACCTGCAGAATCTCGGGAATCAGCGACCGATCGACCACCATATAGTTCTGGCCAAGATACGTGAGCGGCTCGATGCCGGAGCCGTATTCGCCCTTGAGCTTCGCGACCATCGGCGAATCCCACGGCGTGGGCACCGGGACAGGCAGGCTTCGCAGGAGCAGCAGGTGCGGCAGGTTTGGCAGCGGCGGGAGTTGCGGCGCTCCAGGGGCGGCGGCAGCGGGCTTTGGCGGTGCTGCGGGCGCAGCGGCAGGCTTGTCAGGAGAAGTCTTGGTTTCTGACTGAACCGAACCGGAGGGAGTAGCTTTCACCCCGCCCGGCGTAGCGGGCTGATCCGCCGTCGGCTTCGGTTCACCTTCCGGCGGCGGCGAAGAGGGGGATTTGGTTTCGTCCGGCATAGCTCGCGAAGGCACAAACCTCCGGCGCAGTGTGCGTTCGAAAAGAACGTTAACTTTTATCAGCTTGAGGGGATGGTGTCAACGAGGCTGGGCCGGAGAACTTGTGAAAGTTCGCGCGGGCGCGTCGCGCCGCCCGTGGTGAAAAATTCCTTTGCCGAAGCCGAGAATTCAGGCGCGCGACTGCGCCTGATACGTCTCGATCAAATCGCGGATGCGTTGCGCGTCCGCCTTGCGGTGTCCGTGGCTGGTGATGGGATCGGTGCCGCCGGTGGATTCGATCACGATCTCCGACCAGAACACGCCGGTCGAAATGTGCACCGACGCGATCTTCGAGATCGCAATGCTTTCTTCGTTGCTGCCAAACAGCCGCGACTTGACCCGGATCACGCGCTGCGGGCTGATCACGAGCCGCGTCGGAAAGAAGAAGTTGCCCTGCGTCCAGCGGCTGGCGGTAAAGGTTTCGGCAGGAGAGGAATCCATCGGGTTGGTCGAACGCGGCAGTACATGGTTCATGATCCTACGTAGCGCCGACCCTCTCGGCGGCGTGTCGCAGGGTGCGTCTCGCGCCGCGCACTGTCCCACTACACCCATTCCAGCGCGCCTTTTTTCCACACCCAGATGTAGCCGACGATCAGGATGACCAGAAAGATCAGCATCTCGAGCAGGCCGAACAGCCCAAAGGCCTTGAACTTCACCGCCCACGGAAACAGGAAAATCGTTTCCACATCGAACACCACAAACAAGAATCGCGATGATGTAGTAGCGGACGGTGTAGCGTCCGCGCGCGCTGTCGATGGGGTCAATGCCGCACTCATACGGCATCAGCTTGGTCTTGCTCGGATTCTACGGCCGCACCAGCTTGGCCAGCAGCAACGTGATCGGCAGCAGGCGTCCGACAATGGCGATGAAGATAAAGATAGGAACGTAGTTTTGCGGCATAGCGTGGCTCAGCTCCCAAATAGCAGAGCAGGCCATAGTAGCGCCGATGGCGCCACGGTTCAAGGGCGGTGTAAGAACGTTAGTGGTGCAGCTCGCTATCTCATACAGCGGCTGTCATCCTGAGCGTAGCCGCCTTTCAGGCGAAGCGAAGGATCTCGATCTCATACGACCTCGCGCGTAAGCCAAACGGCAGGGTACCCGAGAGTGTCCTAATTTGACGCGCGGGCGGTCTTGTTGCATAAAGGAGACCAGAGGAGAGCCTCTATGGGCGCAAAAGAGAAAATGACCTCGATTGGCCCGCCAGTGCCGGAGTTGCCGGTCGCCGATGTCGAACGCGCACAACAGCATTACAGAGATGCACTCGGCTTTGAGATTGGATGGCTTTACCCAGACAAAGAGATTGGGGCCGTGTCACGCGGTGATGTGGCGATATTCTTTCGGAAGAGGAAGCCGCCGTTCGAACCTGCCGTTCACTGGATGTTCGCTGAAGATATCGATGCGTCGTATCAGGAACTGAAGTCGTCAGGTGCGAACATCGTGGATCCTCTGGAAAGAAAGCCTTGGGGATTACGGCAGTTCACCGTAAAGGATCTGGACGGGAATCTCTTCTATTTCCACCATGACTAAAGATTAGGAGCCCACGCCATGATCACCGAAGCTAAGCCCCACAAAGCCGGACAGACCGTACCGCCTATTCTCACTTCAACCGAAGCACACCTGTTCGTCGCCGATATCAAAGCATCGTCCGAATTCTATGCCGGTAAGCTCGGCTTCACGGTCGCCTTCGTCTACGGCGATCCGCCATTCTACGTGCAGGTCAACCGCGACCATGCGCGGCTGAATTTAAGGGTGGTCGGCGAACCCGTGTTCGTTGGCGATATTCGGGAGCGTGAGCACCTGCTCTCCGCTTCGCTCACCGTCTCAACCTCAGATGAGATCAAGCAACTCTTCCTGAGGTACCAGGCCGCAGGAGTGCTGTTTCAACAAACATTGAGGAAGGAATCCTGGGGCGCCAGAACGTTCATCGTCCAGGATCCTGATGGAAATCTCATTCTCTTCGCCGGCCCAGCCGATTGACCATGTAGGGATACGCTCCTCAGATCCGATACGACGGCGGCTTGATCCCCTTATCCCGCAAATAAATTTCAGCCTGCCCACGATGATGCGCAACATGCACATACATGGCCAGCAGAACCTCCCGCCCGACCAGTCGCCCATCCGGCGAGTTGTGATATTGGCTGAGTTGCTGCTCCGTCAGATTCGGAATAATCGAAGAACAATATTCGAACGAACCGCTCAGCTGCTTGACCACGGCGTCTTTGTCCGTTACAGCCGGTGGAGGAGTCGCCGGCGCGTCGGTATCCTTCAATCCCGCACAGAACGCGTAGTTGGTGCTGGCGATGTGCAACATCAACTCCCCGAAAGTCATCGATTCCGGGTGCGGCCGGAACGAATACTGATCCGCAGGCATGGCCTGGGCGACCGCGACTGACAGCCCGCTGAGAGCACCAAAGTGCTGCGCGTATTCCGCCGCCGCTCTGCCCGGAGCATTGTCGGCATTCGCGAAAAACGAAGAAAGCGCGAGCAAAACCACGCACACGACGACGGCAGAGTACTTCATGGAAGCCTCCTAAGCTGCGTTTAGCGTCACCGGCGCTGCAAGGTTGGACGAACGCCGTCCCGCTTTGGTGAGCGGGTTTTCACAGCGATCCTCAGGGCTGTCTGTGGTGAAAGCTTTAAGCGGTCTACGAGAATCCATTCCGCGTCAGCGGCAGCTCGCGCACCCGCTTGCCGGTCGCCGCAAAAACTGCGTTGCACAGCGCGGGCACAAACGGAGGTACCCCCGGCTCGCCAACACCCGCAGGCGGCGCGGTGCTCTCCACGATGTGCACATCCACCTGATACGGCGCATCGTTCATGCGCGCCACGGGATAGTCGAAGAAGTTAGATTGATCCACTGCCCCGCCACTCGCGGTAATCTCGCCGGTACGCGCGATGCTCGTCCCGAAGACTGCCGCCCCTTCGAACTGCTGCCGCACCATCTCCGGATTGGCGACAATTCCAGCGTCCACCACGGTCGTAACGTGCGGGATACGGATCGCATTGTTCTCGACTTCAACCTCGACCACCGACGCGACATAAGTAAAGAAGCTGCGATGGACTGCAATCCCCATCCCGCTTCCCTTCCCGGATTTCTTCTTGCCCCAATTCGCCTTCTCGGCCGCCACTTCGGCCACATGCCGTAGCCGTCCAATGTCGTAAGGATACGTTTCTTTCACCGATGGCGACCCCTTCGGTCCCGCATCAACGTTGCGCGCCGAGCCCAGCAACATCATTAAATACTCGTACGGATCACGATTAGCCGCGTAAGCCAGCTCGTTGGCGAACGACTGCACAGCGAACGCGTGATAAATATTCGCTACCGACCGCAACCATCCGATGCGAATGTGAGCCGCAGCCTGTCCGTTCTCCGACCGAAAATTCGGCACGTCAAACGGACTCAGATCCCACCCCAGCGACATTTCACCCGCGCTGCCGTAAACCTCGCTCGTGCTAAAGGTTGACCCGATCGGCGGAAACACCGACCTCTGCAGCCATGCCGTCGGCTTCCCGGCCCCATCCACCGCCGCCTTCAAATACATCGCGGCCACTGAATGGTAGTAGTCGAACTTGATGTCGTCCTCTCGACTCCATATCACTTTGACCGGCTTGCCCGTTTTCTTCGAAAGGACGGCCGCTTCAACCGCGTAGTCAGGCTTCGACTTGCGCCCGAATCCGCCGCCCAGAAAAGTCACGTGACAGGTCACATCTTCTTTCTTGATTCCGATCGCTTTCGCCACCTCTTCCTGCACGCCCTGCGGATTCTGCGTCGGCGACCACACCGTCGCCTTATTGCCCCGCACATCGGCTACAGCCACGGGAGGCTCCATCGAGGCATGCGCCAAATGCGGAGCAAAATATTCCGCCTCAATAATCTTGCCGCCCTTGGCGAACTCCGCGTCCGGATCGCCGACCGTATGCACCGCTTTCCCCGGCTGCCGCGCCGTCGCCTGCAGCTCCTTCTTATAGTCCGCCGAGTTGTACGACGCGTTGCTGCCGTTGTCCCAATCGATCTTGAGCCGATTGCGTCCCCGGAACGCCGCCCAGGTATTGTCCGCGATCACCGCCACACCGCCCAGCGGCTGAAATGCATGCGGAGGCTTGAACGGATCAATCGCAATCGTCTTCTGCACCCCAGTGACCTTAAGCGCAGCCGAATCGTCGACCGACTTCACCTTCCCTCCGAGCACCGGAGGATGCGCGATCGCGGCATAGAGCATGCCATCCACGCGCACGTCCATTCCAAACAGCGGCTTCCCCGAACAGATCTCTTTCACATCAAATCCGGGAGCAGGCTTCCCGATATACCGCCAATCCTGCGGCGGCTTGAACTTCAACTCTTCTTTCTTCGGGACAGGCAGCGCAGCGGCGAGCGCCGCCAGTTCGCCATATCCAATCTTCCGCTTGGCGCTGAGGTCGGTCACGTTATGTACCGGATCAGCAACGCACTGCGACTCCGGTATTCCCCATTTCTGCGCGGCAGCCCGCACCAGCATCAACCGCGCCGTCGCCCCTGCTTCGCGCAGCACATCGAAGAATTCGCGCACCGAGTGCGATCCATCCGTATCCTGCGACCCATAGGCCGCATCGCCATCGCCCTGCACCACCATTACGCGGCTCCAGTCGGCATCGAGTTCGTCCGCAAGAATCCGCGGCAGGCTGGTGCGCACGCCGTTCCCCATCTCCGACCGGTGCGCCACGATGTACACCATTCCATCCGAATGTATCCCGACAAAAACGCTGGGATGAAACGCGGCCGCACTCACACTCGTTAACTCGCCCGCACCTGCTCCGAACTCCGAGATCCCACTCCCTGCCGCTTTCGCCAGGAGTGAGGATTTCCCCACGCACAGCACAAACGCGCTGCTCGCCAGCACACCTTGCAGAAACTTCCGGCGAGTCACGTTTTCGATGGCGATTTCTTCTGCGGCCAACTCTTCATAGTCGATCATGCGGTCTCCTTCGCCGCTTCCTTGATCGCGGCACGAATCCGCTGGTAAGTTCCACAGCGGCAAATATTCCCTGACATGATTGAGTTAATGTCGTCGTCTGTCGGCTTCGGCTTCGACGACAGCAGCGACACCGCCTGCATGATCTGCCCCGGCTGGCAGTACCCGCACTGCGGCACGTTCACTTCCTCCCACGCTTTCTGAACGGCATGCGGCCCTTGCACCGAGATCGCCTCAATCGTCGTGATCTCCGCGCCCTCCGCCGTGCCCATTTGCTTGGTACACGAGCGGATCGCCTTCCCGTTCAGCAGCACCGTACACGCACCACACAAAGCCATGCCGCAGCCGAACTTAGTTCCAGTCAGCCCGAGAATGTCGCGCAAGTACCAAAGCAGCGGCATCTCCGGATCGCCTTCAAACGTCTTTGCGCTTCCGTTCACTTTGAGATGAACCATGGTTCACTTCCTTGATTGCAGGAGTGTTACGAATTTTATGGAATCATTCTACTGCCGGAAGAGTGTCGGAATGCAAATCAGAATAGATCGGAAGGGTTGTAGAAGTTCACGCTACAGGCCCCATGTGCTTGTCACCGAAGCGCGGCCTCGTCGCGCGAGGAATCTGCTGTATGCTTTTTCATTCCGAAGCGCGGCCTTATCGCGCGAGGAATCTGCTTTTCTTTACCGCGCCCTTCACGGTTTCTCCCAATGCGTAGCGCTGAACTTCTCCGGATCAAACACCGCCGGATCGAGCTTCACATTCGCCTGAATATCCGTGTAGTCCTCAGAAAACACTTTCTTCCCCTCGGAATGCACTTCCACGCGCGCCGCGATCCATGCACCAGCCAGCGGCCGGTAGTCCATAAAGCGAATGTCGTCTACCTTCGTCGCATCTCCCCGCGCCGGCTCGATGACCCGAACAAACAGCAGCGTGTCCTTCGCCACCCAGAACTGCTTCGACTTCAGATCGCCTTTGTCCGCCCCAACCACATACGCAGGATGCCCCTCCCACGTATCCTCGTGCAGCTTCGACAAATCGTACCCTTCGCCCTTCACCACGCCGATCGTGGCCTCCGGATCCTGCCGGTACACATCAAATCCCAGCACCAGCAGCATGTTTACCGAGTGTCGAGTGCCCACGACTTTGTTGTCTTTCACGATCGATACATCACCGTCCACCAGCACGAATCCCTTGCCGTCCGCGGGTGCCCCAATATCAATCCGCAACTTCCCCGGCAGCATCGCCGCCTCGTACCAGGTTTCCGACGAATTCGTCCCGTCCTCTTTATACGTAGTGCTCTTCTGCGTAAACGTGACCGTCTGGTACCACGACGATTTGTAGCGCTCGTGCATGGCCCGCAGAAGCGCGTCTCCGCTGCGGATTTCCTGAGCCTGCGCAACTGCCAGAGTCAACAAGATGGAGATGAGGATCGTGCGTTTCAGCATGAGCATTCGGGCCTTTCAGTTCGAAGCAGTCCGTAGTCTAAAGGAACACACAAAACAGTGTCCCGCGCTTTAGACGCTAGAAGGCAAAAAAGGACATCGGAGCCAACCCGAAACACCGCAATCCAGCCGCGAAGCGGAACGGGACTCCGGCCCTCTAGAAATGGGAACGCAGTAAGAAATTCGACCCACGCCGAGCCACTGATCCCAGCCGCGAAGCGGCGGTATGTGATAGCCCGGCACGTAAGTGCCGGGTAAGCGTTGCAATCAGAGGCGAGTCCTGAAGGGATGGTACCGCGCCCATCGACGTCACCCACACTTATCCGGAAACACAAACACGGTCGCGCGATTCGCCCCACGCCGAGCCACCGATCCTAGCCGCGAAGCGGCGGTATGTGATAGCCCGGCACGTAAGTGCCGGGTAAGCGTTGGAATCAGAAGCGAGTCCCGAAGGGACGGCACCGCGGGCCTCGACGTCACCCACACTTATCCGGAAACACAAACACCGCACGCGCCAGATCAGACTGTAACGTTGCCTCCTGGTAGTAGCGAGAAAGAATTCCGCCCTTCCACGTGAGCAAGTCCGAATTCGAACCCGCGAACTCCTCCCATCCACCTCCGGCGGAACGGGCCATCCGTTCGCGGATCAAGAAGAAATACGCATGGGTCACCGTCTCGCTATAGAGCTGCGACTTCCCGCGAGCGGCTGCGAAGCGCTTCAATGCGGTCGCAAACCGGTCGAGTGCCTCGAGCACCGTGTACCGCGACAAATACGCAAATGCGAGCCGAACATGATCGGCGTGGTGAAACGAATCTTCCGGGAGCGTGTCCGTTTCAAATGCGTGAATGAGTTCCTCGTCGGTCATCCATTCTTCCCCATCGCAATCGCCAAAGCCGCCGCCGCGTAGATCACCAGGTTCCCAATCCCGTACATCCCGTGCAACAGATGAAGGAGGATCGCCATCACGAATACCGCCACCAGCATCCACGCACCGCGAATCACGGTCCCCGGAATCAGCAGGAGGACGCTTCCGACAATCTCCCCAACTCCCAGTACAAGCCGCACAAATCCCGGCATGTGCGTCCGCGCGAAATCGTGCGCCGCGCTCGGCATCACGAACATCACGGCCTCGATCAGGATCACGACGCCCAGCGCCCACTGCAGAATGGTCAGTCCAAGGGTGCTGCGTGCAGGCCTCATCACCGTCTCCTATTTGCCCTTCTTGTCTTTATCCGCCGTGCGTTTGCGCGGGCCTTTGGCCTTGATTTCCTTCAGTCGGTGGCTGGCGCTCGAATCCAGGTCCAACTCGTAAAACTTCTTCAACTCACGGATCCGCTCGAGCGACGCCGGACTGAACGGCGTCTTCCCGTCGAAGGCATGCAGCACAATGCCCTCGAGCACGTCCCCGAGCGTCATATCGTGATACTCAGCAAACGCCTTCAGCACCTTGAGGATTCTCTTCTCGATGCGCACGCCCGTCTGCACGCGCTCCACTTCCAATCTTGGATCGTCTGTCATGTGTACCAATGTACCACGGTACATACATCAATGCAAACAACAATCCTCGCGACTAATGTGGTGGGAATAGAACAGGCCGGTCCCGAAGGGACCGTTAACAATAGCCCGGCGTTTCCAACGCCGGGTTCGACCGCATGAGGCGAGACCCGCGTCCCGCAGGGACGCCTGAAAGGCCACCAAAAATCCGCGAGGGCCGCGCCGCGATAAGCTCTCGCTACGCGGCCCCAGCAGTCAAAACGAGTCCCTACCTCACTCAGAACTCAAACCGCAACGCGAACTGCATAAACCGCGGCTGGGTCAGCGTCGCGTGATATCGCCCAAACTGACTTGGGTCCTGGGAAAGCCCGGGCTGAGCGGTGCGCACATCGTAACGCACGGAGTTGGTCGCGTTGAACGCTTCCCACTTGAACTCTATGCGCCGCTTCTCGCCGAGGGAGAAATCCTTCGTCACTCCGGTATCGACGTTGAACATGCCGTCACCCACAATGTTGTTGCGCACGCCGGATTCTCCCGGCCACTCGGGTCGGAAGGCCGCCTGGGCCGCTGCCGGATCAGCGAAGATGTCCGGCCCGCCCACGCCATTCACGAAGACGTTCTTCGGATTTGATGCCTTAGGAAGCGGTCCGTTCGGCATCGCATCACCCTCGATGTTCCAGTTGGTTGCCCACGTGAAACCATTGTCAATCGTAATCGGGAAGCCGCTGGTCCAGCGCACGACGCCGGAGACGTGCCACCCGCCAATGACAGCGTTGAGTACTGGGCCCGCTCCTCCCGCCAGCATTTGTCCCTTGCCGAAGGGCAGCAGGTAGACCAAGTTCCCGTTGATCTGGTGCGTCGCGTTGAAGTCCGAGGGCCCGCGCAGAGTCAGCGGTTCGTAGGAATTGATGACAATCCCGCCGCCGTTCAGGTCGTTGCCCGTTCCTCCTGTTCCTTCATAAGGACCGACGCGCTCGGCTGCCGAAGCTTCGTCCAATGATTTCCCGAACGTGTAGTTAAATTGCCCCTGCAGATTCGCTCCCCAGCGGACGTTGTAGGTAACTTGCAGAGCGTTGTAGTCGGAGGTGCCGATGTTGCGCCACGCATATAGCGAACTGAACTGGTCGTGGTAAAACGCGTACGGGCCGAACTTGCTGTTGGGAACTGCCGGGCTGAGCCCGGTAATCGAGTCGGGCAAGTCCATTTGAAAGAGAGAGAACGTTTCGTTGTGCGGAAAGCAGTTCCAGAGTTCGTACACGTTTTGGGTAGCAGTCGGATTGCCCGGTAACGCGCCTGGAGCACAATTGTCTCCGGCAGGGTTCGTGGAGGTCACGTTGTTGCCACCGAGAGCACTTTGGGTGCCCACGCCAGCCCACGCAGGAAAGATATTCTCAAAGAATGGTATGGGCTTGATGGAATTGACGTCGGTGCCAGTAGCGGCGGCCTTCGAAAGCATCGTGGCTGCCTTGAAGTACGGCGTCCCGCTGGCAGTATCGGTTAGGTTTGTCGGCATCGCCAGATCGACTTGCATCGGCAAACGCCGGCCCATACTGCCTACGTACGCAATCTGTAGCGACGATCGTGGCGTGATTTGCCGCTGGAGCGAAATGTTGAAGATGTGCGTATACGGGGTTTTTAAAGTCTGATCGAGTCCCCAGTTGATCGCAAAAGCAGTGTTGTCGGGAGTAACTGGGAAACCTCCACTGGGCGCCGGGCCGAACAAACATCCCGGACCGTTCAGAGACGGGCAGGGCGGCGGTAAGCAGGACTGACCCGCCGATCCCGGAGTGAGGCAGGTAAAGCGTGGCGCGTTCGCAGGGGATACCACGCCGGCTGGATTACCGAGTTGAGTGGATAGGCCGAAAGAACCGTGCTGGTCGAAGCTGTTCACAATAGGAACGCCGAAGTGGTCGTACATGATGCTGTAGCCGGCGCGGATCGAGAACTGGTCTTTCTTTCCTAGAATTCTTGAGACCCACCCGTCGCCGGTGTCGGGCGCCCAAGCCAGCGCAAAACGCGGCGAAAGATTCTTGCGGTCCCAGTTCCACAGCCCCGGACCGCTGTTCTTGGGCCCACCGAGGACGAAAGAAATCTCTCCCGCGCTGTTCGCGGGCTGACCCTGCGTCGCCAATGCGGCGCTGTGGTTGAACCAGTCAGCAACGTTTTGTTTCGTGCATCCGCCGCCTGCCGCTTCGACGCACGGCGCGACTTGGTATCCGTTCGTTTCGTAAGGCGGAGCTTCCAGCACCCAGCGCAGGCCATAGGTGAGGGTCAACCGCGAATTGACCCTCCACGTATCCTGACCAAAAAACTCGTAATCGTTAATGGCATAACGACGGTTAATCGGAGTGCCCTGGGCCAACGCGGTACCGTCGCGCGCGAAATTATAGATGCCGTCACCCTCGGGGAAAATACCCATCACGATCGTGGCCGCGCTGTCGTAGTTCGGCCCGAAATTGCTATCAACCGCTGGAAAGCCGTTGTTCCCGGGATCGAGCGGGCTGGATGTGCCAGCGATGCCACCGGTATTCAGATAGACCGCGTTGGTCTGAACGTCGGAAAATGAGTTGAGAAAGCTGTTGTGATTATTCCGAATGAAAAACAGGTCGGTCCCGAATTGAATCGCATGGTTGCCCCGTGTCCAGGTCACATTATCCGTAAACTGGTTGCCAGGCACGAAAGCCGTGGTCGGGCGTTGAAAGGAGATGAGGTTGTCCAACCCATTCAGAAAGACTCCGGGATCCGTTGACGTCCCGCCATACTTCTGCCCCTGGCGCACGAAGCCCCAGCGAAAATCATTAATGAGTTTGGGGTTGAGCAATGAAGTGAGTCCAATGGTTATGCCCTTGCTGTTATCGAGCAGGCTGGTCGCCGGGCCCTCTCCGGGAAACTGTTGCTGTCCGGGCTCCTTGAAATTTTGCGTCTCTCCGCGAGCAAACAAAGTCTCCGACCCATTCGCCGTGATGTGGTAATCGAGCCGGGTAATGTAGGTGTTGAAGCTGCGGTCCACATTCGGAGAAAAGCGAAACCCGAGCGTATTCGAACCATCACCGGCGTTGAATTCGTTGGCGCTTTGATACTGATTTAGGACGGTCAGTACCGCCGGATTGACACCGATCCCCTGCGGGTCCATCTGTTGGATTTGGGTGGGGCTGAGCGCGTAGTAGCCGGATTGAACACCCGCCACGCCATTTACTGTGCCGCCGAGGCATTGACTGGGATCGGCACATTTGTAGACGAGATCACCCGCGCGCAGAGTCGCGCTTGGCACAGTTCGCAAGGCGCTGCTGCCTTCAGCGTCACGGCGCCCTTCATAATTGGCAAAGAAGAAAAACCGGTTCTTCATGATGGGCCCACCTACGGAGACGCCGAATACGTTGCGCAAAAGCTTTGACGCCTTATTCGGTTGATCTGCTCCCAATTGCGACGCTTTCAAGAACGGATCGTTGGCGCTGAAGATCGTGTTCCGGTTGTATTCGTACGCCGACCCGTGAAAGTTGTTCGTCCCGCTCTTGGTCACGAGTGAAACCTGGGCGCCGCTGGAGTATCCCGAGTCGGCCGTAGAGTTGGCGGTAGTAACCCTGAATTCCTCCACCGAGTCGGGAGGCATATTCAGGACGCTCGTAAAGGCGTAACCATTATTCTGATCGTTGACCCCTATGCCATCGAGCGTGACGTTCGATTGATCGCTGCGCGATCCATTCACTGCGCCACTTCGCGTGTCCGTCGCTTGATTCTGCTCGGCAGCGCCTCCCAGATACGCAACACCGGGCTGCAGGCTAAGCAAATAAACTACGTTGCGGTCCGCAATCGGCAATTCCGCGATTTGATCTTGCTCGATTGTGTTGCCCAACGACGCGTCCGTGCGATTGATGAGCGGAGCTTGTCCTTCGACCGTCACTGTCGTCGCCCCGCCTGCAACCTGAAACTTGATGTTCAAAGTCGAGGGCGTTTTCACGATGAGAATCACATTCGACGCCAAATACGGAGAGAATCCCTTCGCCGTCGCATCCACCCGGTACGTTCCCGGAGGCACGTCCAAAAATTGATACAGCCCCGTCGTGTTACTGGTGGTCGCTCGCTGCAACCCCGTCGCCGAATCCGTCAAAGTAATATTCGCGCCGGCCACGATCGCGCCCGACGGGTCAACCACGCTGCCGTTGAGTTGTGTACTTGATTGGGCCGTCGCCAACGCGGTCAACAGCGCCACCACCGCGAACCCGCAAATCGCGCGCCCGGCTCCCTGCACAAATCCTTTCGCACATTCCTTCGAATAAAGAATGCTCAACTCGTACCACCGCCCGTGCTGCCCGCCGCTCATTTGCTGATGGATTCGCGTCATCGACATAGCCTCCCAGGAAGAAGGCATCGCCGCGCAGAAACACGTGAACACATCACACGTGCGGTCACCGCGCCAGCGTGCGCTCTTTCATTTTTCCCTGTGCTCAATTTTTAGGTCAACCAGATCGACCTTCCCGCCCAGAGTGGCGGAATTATACGCGCCCCAGTCGTCAACCTTCCAGAAATTCGGAAGACTTTGCAATTACAAATTCGCGTCCGCTGAATTCATTGCGTTTCTAAGTCGAATGTCTCCCGCTGCGCCGAATAAATCCTTGGAATTCGCACCCCAACCTGACATAACATGGCGCGACCCTTTTGTAAGCGCTCCCCGCACAGCTACACCTCGTCATGACGGATCAGCCCACGCCCACAGTCGCAACCACCGCCGGCACGCGCGACCTCGCCACCATCATCGCCATCTCCATCGTCGCTTTCTCAATCGCAAATGTGTTGCACGAAGCAGTCGGCCACGGCGGTGCCTGTGTGCTCACCGGAGGCCATGCTCGCGCACTCTCGACCGTGCACTTCGAATGCGATCACGACACTCGGTTCATCGCCGCCGCCGGCACGCTGGTCAACATCATCACCGCATTCCTCTCCTGGATCGTGCTCCGCAGCGCGAATCGGACGCACCACTACCTGCGTTTTTTTCTATGGCTCCTGATGACGATCAACTCCCTTGGAGCCGCTGGATATTTTCTCTTCTCTGGAGTGGGCAACATCGGCGACTGGGCCGACGTCATTCAAGGCATGGAGCCCGCATGGCTCTGGCACGTCGCGCTCACTCTCGTGGGCGCGGTCTCTTACACTTTGCTCGTCTGGCACTCGCTGCTCGAGCTGTGCCCATTTCTCGGCGAGCGCGACTGGCGCCGTGGCGGCGCCAAAGATCTCACCATCGTTCCCTATCTCACCGGAGGCACTCTCTACACCGTCGCTGGACTGTTCAATCCCGTTGGTATGATCCTCGTCGGAATCTCCGCGGCCGCGTCCTCGTTCGGCGGATCCTCCGGCATGGCGTGGATGACGCAATGCCTCGGATCCAGGCTCGTCCCAAGAATTCCCAGCCAGCAATTCACTCTGCCGCGCAGTCGAGCCTGGATCGTCGCCGCCGCCATCACAGCCGCAATCTTCATCGGCGTATTAGGCCGCGGCGTCCGTTTCTAAACGCTATCTTCTCGCCATCGTGTGAAACTCTTGCGGTTGGCTTTGCGTCCCGGTGCCCGTTCCCCGTCCTTGTCCCGTCTCGACCACAAAATAGTACGTCGTGTTCGGCCGCAGATTCTTAACCCAAACCGTGTGGTTGTAGTCGTGATTCGGCTCGTGCGTTCCTCCCCACGGCTCTTCGGCTCTCTGGTTCAGCTCATTGGGACTCGTTCCGTACCTCACAATGCTGCTGCCCGCCGCGTCCGTTGACCACGAAATCTCCGCCACCGTATCCGTCGTCTTCTTCACGACCGGACCGTCCGTAATGCGCTCCGCTTTCTGCGCCCACGCAGAAAGCGCGAGCAGAACTCATCAGTGCTCCAAAAAACGCTAACGTAATTTTCATCGATTGTTGCCTCCGACCCGAAATGTTTGTCCCAGATAGGCATTGCCCCAAAGCCTCCGCTACGACGTCAGCCGGCAGAGCTTCTGCGCACCACTCAGATGACATTCCTGCGGCTGGGGATGCCGCGCTCTCGCCGTACCCATTGCGATCAACGATGGAATATCGAAGGGATACAAGTCCGCTTACGTCCACTCTCGATCCATACATTTCGGTATGGTCACGACTGGCGGTCCCAGTTCGACAACTCCGAGGCCCGAGACACCATGCATCTCAAACGCGCGACGACGTTCTTCGCTCTCCTCATTTCTGCTCTCTTCTTAACCGCACTCGCTCCACCTGTCGATCCAAATACAGGTGCCAACGACATCGATCGCTCCACCAGGCCTGGTGATGATTTTTACCAGTACGCCAACGGAGCATGGCTCGCAAAAACCACCATCCCCGCCGGCCAGTCGAGCTACGACACACGCGCCATGTTGATGGAGAAGACCAGCCAGCGTGTTCGCGATCTCATTCAAGAGGCTGCCGCAGCTCACGCCGCCAAGAGCAGCATTGCGCAGAAAGTTGGCGACTACTACAGCAGCTTCATGGACCAGGACGCCATCGACTCCAAAAAGTTGACTCCGCTGGCGGACGAGTTGTCCGCGATAGCCGCCATAACCAACAAATCGTCGCTCTCCGCCTATCTCGGCACCACGTTGAACGGAGAGGTCGACGGACTCACTGCGAATGCTGACCACATCTTCGGCCTTTGGATCAACCAGGGCTTCGAAGACACCGACCACAACGTTGTCCACGTTTGGCAGGGTGGACTGGGAATGCCCGACCGCGACAACTACCTCGATCCGTCATCGAAAATGGCGGATCTGCGGGCGAAGTACCAAGCCCACATCGCGGCGGTCCTGAGACTCGCGGGTGTCGCCGAATCCGAACCCAAAGCCGCGCGGATTTTGTCGCTGGAGATCCGCATCGCGCAAGCCTTCGCGCCCGACGCCGACGCCGCCGACGTCTTCAAGCAGAACAACCCATGGAAGCGCGCCGACTTCGCCGTCAAGGCGCCGGGCATCGACTGGGAAACTTATTTCAAGTCAGCCGGACTCGCCGAGCAATCCGACTTCATCGTGTGGCAGCCGTCGGCAGTGACCGGAGTCTCCGCCCTTGTAGCAAGTGAAAGCGCCGATCTTTGGAAGGACTATCTCCGATTTCATCTGGTCGAACATTACGCCAGCGTCCTGCCCAAGCGCCATCGCCGCCGAGCACTTCGCCTTTTACGACGCAATCGTGTCGGGCACCGAGCGACCGCCCGACCGCGCCAAGTCAGCCATCGCCGCCACCAACGCCGCGCTCGGCCAGGCGGTCGGCCAACTCTACACGCAACGTTACTTCCCGCCAGAAGCGAGAGCGAAAGCCCAGGCGATGGCCACCGACCTGGTCACCGCCTACCGCGCGCGCATTTCAAATCTCGCCTGGATGTCCCCAGAGACCAAGCAAAAGGCGTTAGCCAAACTGGCCGCGTTTGAACTCATCGTCGGCTACCCCGACACATGGATCGACTATTCGACGCTCGAAATCGTCCGCGGCGACGCATTCGGAAATATGCGTCGCGCCGAAGCTTTTCTTCGCGCACGCAATCTCGCCAAATTGAAAGAGCCGGTCGATCCCATCGAGTGGCCGATCAATCCGCAAATCCCCGGCGCGGTGATCATGTTCAGCCCCAACGCCGAATTTTTCACCGCCGCCATTCTGCAGCCGCCGTATTTCGATCCCCAGGGCGACACCGCCTCCAATTACGGATCCGCTGGCGCCGGAATGGCCCATGAAATCGCCCATAGCTTCGACGAACTTGGACACATCTACGACGCTCACGGCCGCCTCGGCGATTGGTGGACCGCCGAAGATCGCACTCAATATGACACGGCCGCCGCCAAACTCGCCGCACAATTCGACGCCTACTGCCCCTTTGCCGACCTCTGCGTCAACGGCAAACAGGTTCTCACCGAAAGCATCGCCGACCAGGCCGGGCTGCTCGCGGCTCACGACGCCTACCTACTGGCATTGAAAGGCCAGTCCGATATCGTGATCAACGGACTGACCGGTGAACAGCGTTTCTTCCTCGCCTTCGCCCAAAGATGGCGCAAGGCTCAAAACGATTTCGCGCTCCGCCATCAGATCAAAACCGATACTCATCCGCCCGGAAACTACCGTACTGATTCCGTCCGCAACCTCGACGCCTGGTACAAAGCCTACGAGATCTCCCCAACCGACAAGCTCTACCTGAAACCCGAAGACCGCGTTCGCATCTGGTGACGTCGTCACGCATCGCCGGGTGCCCCATTTCTCGCGCGTCCTTTGCGCGAGATGTTGGCGCTTTCGACAGGGCGAAGTCGATCGCGAGCCTGAACCGTTTTGTCATTCCGCAGCGCGGCTTTATCGCGCGAGGAACCTGCTTTTCCCGCCGCCGCACGAATGTAAACTCCCATGCGCGTCCATGTCCGAGCGCTCTCGCCCCGCCACTTTTCCACAGCTCTCCACCAAAATATTTCCGCTTTGTGTGACGTACAACCTTGACCCTGCCAACAGAAAGCGCACACTCAGATCATGCGCGCAAATCTTCGCCAACCTGCCAGCGTTTCCGACGTGGTCGCCCTTGGACCGCAGAAGTTGGCGCTTAACTCCTTATTCCAGAATATTTTGCGCGTAAAATATTTAGAATCAAGATTTTGCACGCCCGAAAACCGATATCCCCTCCCTAACCGCAAAAGAATCAATATTTTGCGCGAAAGGATATAAAAAATTTGTGCCATATCTCCAACTCCCGGTCGCAGTCTGGATCACCGGTGCGGATTGTTTATAATCTCCGTTCCTCCCAAGGAAAGAATTCACGGCATACATAAAGGACTCCCTTTGGCTCTGGACGACAAGATCTACGAACTGCGCCGCGAGAAGCTGAAACAGATTGAAGCCCTCGGCCAGCCCACGTACCGCAGCAAATTCGAATTCACCCACACGGTCGACCAGATCCTGGCGGCGTACACGCCAAAGACCGCCGAGGAACTCGACCAGGCGCGGGTCAACGTTCGCGTTGCGGGACGCCTCATGGCAATTCGCCTCATGGGCAAGGCCGGATTCGCTCATCTGCAGCAGGACGGACAGAAGCTGCAGATCTACGTCAAGAAAGACGCCGTCGGCGACAAGGGATTCGAACTCTACAAACTCCTCGACCTCGGCGACCACATCGGCGTCAGCGGATATTTATTTCGCACGCGCACCGGCGAACTCAGCGTGCACGTGGAAGAGATTACCTTCCTCAGCAAAGACCTGCTTGCCCTTGCCCGAGAAGTGGCACGGACTGACCGACGTCGAACTGCGCTACCGGCAACGCTATGTCGATCTGGTGATGAATCCCGAAGTGCGTGATGTTTTCCTGAAGCGCACCAAGCTGGTGCAGTCGGTCCGCCGCACGCTTGACGGGCACGGCTTCATCGAAGTCGAGACGCCGATGATGCAACCCATCGCGGGCGGCGCCGTGGCGAAGCCGTTCGTCACCCATCACAATACGCTCGACATGGATCTCTACCTGCGCATCGCGCCCGAACTTTACCTGAAGCGCCTCGTCGTCGGCGGCCTTGACCGCGTCTATGAGATCAATCGCAACTTCCGCAACGAGGGCCTGGGGTGGCGCTGGAATCCTGAGTTCACCATGATGGAGGCGTACCAGGCCTACACCGACTATCAGGGCATCATGAACGTCACGCAGGAAGTCATCACCGAGGCTGCGAAGGCCGTTACCGGCGGGACGAAGTCGAAGTGGGGCGATCAGGAAATCGACTGGGCCAACTGGCAGCGCATGACCATGCGCGAAGCCATCATCCACTTCTGGCCTGACGCCGCCGGCGCGAAGCCCGAAATGAGCGACTTCGCGAGTGCCGACGGCGTGAAGAAACTGGTCGAGCGCTTCAACGCCTCGCACGCGCACATGCCCTACGATGCGAATGCTCCCGCGGGCAAAACGATCGCGGCGTTGTTTGAAGCGGCCGCCGAAGAACACCTCACGCAGCCGACGATCATCTACGAATTTCCGACGGCCGTTTCTCCGCTGTCGAAGCAGAAGCCGGACGAGCCCGACTGGACCGAGCGCTTCGAGATCTACGCCGGACAGATGGAGATCTCCAACGGCTTCAGCGAACTCAACGATCCCGAAGATCAGCGCCAGCGCTTCGAAGCGCAATTGAAGGAACGCGAGCGCGGCGACGACGAAGCTCACCAGATGGATGAAGACTACATCCGCGCGCTCTCCTACGGCATGCCTCCCGCAGGCGGCGTCGGCGTGGGCATCGACCGACTGTGCATGTTGCTGACGGATTCGCACACCATCCGCGACGTAATCCTGTTCCCGCTCCTTCGCCCAGAAAAAGCTTCCACCTCCGAGGACACGGAACCCGCGGAGGAACAGAAGTAGACAGGAACCGCGACTGGAAGGATGTTAGCTTTAGCCCCTGAGGTTAGATTTACTCAGCAGCTATTAACCTGCCAGTACCTACAAATGCACTGTTACTAGTGCATCCCCATTTCTATACTCTCGATAGTTTGGGCTCTGAATTGGCAGCGCTACCGTAGTGTCCGACACTCCTTGCAGGGACACTGGGTCGGTGGCGCTTTGCTCTTTGCCCCCTTACTTTGATTTCTTCGCCGTGCTGTTCTTCTCAGATGACGTTCGCGGCGGGTCGTATGGCGGCTGATCGGGGCTGAAGTTCGTGCTCAGGTAGTCGATCAGAGCGTCACGATCGCTGGCATCGACGACCGCTCCCCACTTCATCATCTTGTCGACTTCCTTCGTCCATGCGGCTTTGCTGAGGCGCTGCTGCAGGATGATGCGCGCTTCGTGGCATTCCAGACACGACGTCGTGGCCTTGGCCTGCATGGCGCCCGCTGGAAGATCCTCGGTTGTCCTAGCGGGAGCTGGCTTCTGTGCAAAGGCGGTGAACGGCGGGATTGCGACGATTAAGGCAATGGCTACTGCAACCAGCATCGCAAGTTGGCGGGTTTCGCCCGGCTGGACCGCCGAGAGCTGCTGTCCCTGCCTGGTCGAAGCGTTCTTATGCGACATGGATCTTCACCTGATCGACGGCGTTGTAGAGATAGCCGCTGGGATTCCAGACAGGGTTGGAGGACTGAGTGCGTCCCTGCGAGTCGGTGGCGCGCGACAGGATCGTGTAGTCGCCCGCCTTTGGCCTTCCACTCGTAGGTCCAGAGACGCCAGGCATAGTGGGCTTGGTCGTGGCCGAGACTGGCGGCATTCCAGTTCGCGCCGCCGTCGGTGGAGACTTCTACTTTGACGATGTCGGCTTCGCCGGCCCATGCGGCGCCGTGGATTGCGACCTTGCCGGCTCTCACGGTCGCACCATCGAGCGGCCCGGAGATCACCGACTTCACGTTCAATGCCGTGAGCGGGTGAGTATCTTCGGGCTTCACCGCGTCGCCGGGCTTCACCGGCTGGTTCGGCAAGCGGTAGCCGGGGCTCATGAAGTTGCCGACAAATTCGGCCTCGAGAATTTTGATTTCAGTGAGCCATTTGCAGGATGCGGCGCCGATCCAGCCGGGGACGAGTGCGCGGGCAGGAAAGCCGTGGTGCTTGGTTAGCGGCAGTGCCGTTCATGTGGGTGGCGATCGAGCGTGTCGGAGTCGAGAGCTTTTTCGATAGGGATGCTGCGAATGAAGGGAGGGACTTTACCCGGAACTTCGTCGAGGCCGCGGAACATGACGTGTTTGCCGGTGGCCTTGACTCCCGCACGCTGCAGCACGTCGCGCAGGCGCGGCCCGGAAAATTTCGCCGTGCTGACTGCGCCCTTGCCCCATTGCACTCCGGGGACTTGCGGACGGTGCAGGCTGCGTCCGTTGCCGGCGCATTCGAGCGTGTTGACCACGGAGTGAGACTCGAGCTTTGAAAGATCGGCAAGGGTGAGAGAGATCGGCTTCTCGACTTCGCCGCCGATGGTGAGGCGGTAGCTCTCTGCGTCGAGTTCGCTCGGTTCGTGCATGTGGTTGCGCACGAAGAAATGCGGCACCGGCGTGAGCCAGGTCTTGAAGTACTCGACTGGAGTTTCCAGATCGACGAAGCGGAAGGAGCGGACGATCATGCCATCTTCGCCGGGAATGTCGATCGCGCTGCTTTGGTTGGCAGCCTGCGCCCACGATAACCACGAGGAAGCGGCCCCCACTGCGAGCGCGGCGCCGGATATCTGCTTCAGGAAGTTGCGTCTCGAGTTCATAGCGTTCCACGAACTAAGAATGCGATGCGACCTCAGGTTTTGCAGTGATTTAAGTTAACACCGCCGGCCCGGAAAAGGAGAGTAGCCAAAACCGGGCCGGCGGCATTTCCGAAGGAAGGGTCCCTCGGAAAGGGGGAGGGACTCGTGGGTCAGAAGATGTAGACCGAGTCGAACTGCAGGCGGGTAAGCCAGGGCTCGGTGGTGCCGAGCGGACGGCCGACCAGAGCAGTGACCCCTAGCTGCACGCTCGAGTCCATCTGGTAGAAGGAGGTGAAGCGGTGCTGCGTGACGTTCGTCCCTTGGCGAATGTCGCTGTAGTTGAAGTTGCCCAGCACTGCTTCGCGCTCGATGTAGATGCGGGCATATCCGAACTGGAAGTCGCCTTTTTTCTGCAGGCGGCCGACGGTTCCTTCTGCCCAATATCCGCGCCGGTAATGCGAGTTGCAAGGGGAATTGACCGTCTGCTTGTAGGTTGTCGTGGAGGTGGTCGCTGGAGCAGCGACGATATTGATGAGGTTGCCGCAAGCCTCGGTGTTCTGGACGTAGTCACCGATGAAGCTGATCGGAACACGAGCGTGTCCGGTATCGATGTCGAGGCGCGCGATGCTGTCGAACAACCCGAACTTCGAGGCGAATTGCGCATTGCTGATGGATGAAACGCCGGTCGGATAGGCTGTTCCATTCACCGTGACGATGGTGGTCGCGGTGGTCGTGTAGGTTGAGTCCTGAACCGGGTTGCCGACTCCCAAGGGGAGCAAGCCGGTCAAGGGAGTCTGCGGATTCTTGCTGCTGGCACGCGCGAGGGCCAGTGCAACGGCGTCGGCACCGCGGAAGTCGTAGTAGCCGGTGTAGGCACTCAGAGTTACGTGCGGTGCGAGTTGCCACGTTGTCTGGATCTGGCCGCCATAGGTGATGGCTTGCGTGATTCGCTTGTCGGAGGCCGAGGTGCCGGCCATTTCGGCGAAGGGCAATTGAAAGCCGATCAGAGCAAATCGCTTAAGGACGGGCGTATTCAGATTGAAGGCGAGAGTCTCGGCGGCGCCTTCGGGATTCAAGTCTTTGTCCCAGGTGAGTTCGGTGTTGTACCAGGGATAGCGGAATTTGCCGCCTACGAGAGTAAGGGGCTTGAATGCTTTCGGCGTGAACTCGACGAACGCCTGGTCCAGGGCAACCGCCTTACGGGTGTAGAAGCCAGTCAGGGTCTGGTTCGTCGTGGTTGGGTCGTTGATGTCGCCGCTGGCGAGAGTGAGGCCGGCGCGGAATTGCTCGCCGAGAGTGGCGATCGCGTTAAAGCGGGCACGAACGCGGGCGCGGGCACGCTCCAGGGATTCGTCCGACGGGCCACCGAAGAAGGGTTCGCCGCGCAGTCGAATGTCGCCACTGAAAGAGATCGGGCCGATGCCTTTGATTTGCCGCTCAAGATTGCGGATGCGTTCGTCCGAGCTACCGGCGTTCTGTTGAGGCCTGTCGGCGGGTGCGTCCTGCAGGTTGGCCGCGACCGTTGTTGGCGCGCTCGATGGCGCACTGATGGCAGGTTGTGCGACCGCAGGTTGTGCCACTGATGGACTGGGTTGAAGGTTTGCCAGCGCCTCATCTTTACTGTGCAATTGTGCCTGCAAAGCCTGAATCTGCCGCTGCTGGGCGGCAAGAGCGGCTTTCAGTTCCTCGATGTCGGCAAGTGTTGCGGCAGGCGACGCAGGGGTGGCGGCTGCTGCGGGAGACGGAGTCGGTGGAACAGCGTTCGACGCCGTCTCTGATTGTGCCCAGGCTCCGGCCGTCAACGCGGCGAGCGCCAAGGCTGTGAAAAAGTGCTTGGTGAGTTTCATGGAAGTTACGGTCCTCTCCTTTTGGGTTTGTTCCTGCACTGCTACTTCGTGGGGGATACAACAGGAAGTCTTTGGCCGCTATTTCGCGGTGCCGACTCTCTTTTTCGGGCTGGCATTTTCAATGCCTATTGTGCCAACTCGTTTCTTCAAGTATCACTATAAACATTATAGACATACTTGTAAATACTTGACACATTTTTTTCGCTTCTCAAAACATTTATTTCCGAAAGAACCGAGGCCCTATTCGAGGTCTAGGTGGCGGAAGTCAATCCCCACTTATTCTGCAGATGGCGTTCCATGCCTTTAAAGACGATGCCGTCGACGATGTAACCAAGGGCGATGATCAGGATCATGACGGCGATGACAGCGCTCATGTCGTTCAGGTCGCGGCCCATCATCAGCACCTGGCCAAGGCCAAGGCTCAGGTAGAGCATTTCGGCGGTGATCAGAGAGCGCCAGGCGAATGCCCATCCCTGCTTGAGACCGGAAACAATAAACGGAAGACTCGCGGGCAACAGGACATACCAGAACAGCTTAAATCCGCTGGCTCCCAGGTTGCGTCCGGCCTGGCCGAAGATCTTCGGCATCTGCTTGCGGCCATCTTCCATGGCCAAAGTCACCGACAACAGCGATCCCATGACCACCACGAAGAGGATGGCGTTTTGATTGAGGCCGAACCAGAGCAGAGCGAGGGGCCACCAGCAGATGCTGGGCAGGCTCTGCAGGCTGACCAGCAGTCCGCCCATAGTCTCTTCGAGGAACTTGTTGCTGGCGACGCCGAGTCCGAGAATCATGCCGAGCACGACCGAGATGCCGTAGCCGATCAGGACGCGCTGCATGCTCACGCGAATGGCGATCCAGTAGGAGTGATCCTGGAATCCGGCGTAAAGGGCTTCGGCGACGCCCCAGGGCGTGGGGAATAGGTAGGGCGGCCAGATCTTCAATTCAGCAAGAAGTGTCCACAGGCCGAAGAGTGCGGAGTAAAAGACTAGGTAACGGGCGGCGCGTTTCATACCTGAACTCCAGGATCAACTGAGGTGTTTATGTGCGGCTTCACCCCTTCGTTGTATTCGGCTTCGAGAGAGCGGTTGATCTCATCGCGCAACTCGTCAAGAATTTCGCGAGCCGCGCGGGCAACGGCTGGATCTTCCAAGTGACGGGGCCGCGGCAACTCAACCGGGAATTCGCTCTTTACGCGGCCAGGTCTGAACGTGAGAAGGACGACGCGGTCGCCAAGGCGAATCGCTTCACGGACGTTGTGCGTCACGAAGATGATGGTGCGTCCGGTCTCACTCCATATACGCTCAAGTTCGTCGTGCAGCAGGTCGCGGGTCTGGGCGTCGAGCGCTGCGAAAGGCTCGTCCATCAGAAGGACGTCAGGCTCTGTGGCGAGTGCACGGGCGATCGCTACGCGCTGGCGCATGCCGCCCGACAGTTGATGGATGTAGCTATCTTTGAATTTTCCGAGGTGGACGAGTTGCAGGTAGTAGCGAGTCTTCTCTGCCCTTTCGGCTTTCGCGATGCCCTTCATCTTCATGCCGAACTCCACGTTCTGTCCGACGGTGAGCCAGGGGAACAGGCCGTGCTCCTGGAAGATCAGGATGCGGTCGGTGCCAGGGCCCTGGACGGCATTCCCGTCCACGAGGATTTGTCCAGAGGTTTGCTGATGCAATCCCGCGATTAAGTGCAGCAACGTGGACTTGCCGCAACCGGACGGTCCGACGATGCAGACGAATTCGCCGGCACGCACCTGAAGATTGATGCGGTCAAGAGCGAGCAAGCGCTCTCCGCTCTGCGTGCGGTAGCTCAAGCAGATGTCGCTGAGGCCGACCTTTTGGGGCGCATCAGCATCCTCGTTTGGGTCGAGCAACACCGGGGCTGCCGAGAAACTCCCCGCTTCTCGCAAAGACGGCGAGAAATGGGGCACTCGCAGTCCCGCGGGACGCCTGCGACTCGGAATGTTGTGTGCGCTAGTACTCATTGAAATGCCTTCTTTCCCTTTTCCGCTAACACCTGGTTGAGGAGTGACAGGTCGTATAGGCGCGAGAGGTCTGGCTTCTGACGGCCGAGGAAGCCGCCATCAAAGGCCTGCTGCGCCGCGGTCGTGAGCGCTCCGTGCAGCGGATCGTAGGTGACCTGCATGCGCGAGAACGCTTCGTCGAGAACGACGGCCGGGAGGGCCTTGCCGGTCTCGGCTTGAATCTGCTGGTTCAGAAGTTTCCGCGCTTCGGGTTGGTGAGTGTTAATCCAGTCGGTCAATTCGACATTGGCTCGGATCCAGTTTTTCACCAAGTCGGGATGAGCCTTGAGGAACTTCGTATTGACGACGAGCAGACCGATGACGAATTGTCCGTTGGGCCAGAGCGAGCGCTCGTCGACGAAGAGATGCCCGTTGCCCTCGTGAATCAGGCGCGTCGCCCAAGGCTCGGGAGCCCAAGCTGCGTCGAGATCTTTCTTGAGGAAGAGCGTCAACTGGTCGGGATTGGCCATGGGGACGATTTGCACGTCGCCGCCCTTGTCATTACTTTTCATACCGTGATTCTTGAGCCAGTTGCGCAGGGCAACGTCTTGCGTGTTGCCGAATTGCGGGGAAGCCACGCGCTTGCCATGGAAATCTTCGGGCTTGTTGATGCCGGAGTCATTGCGCACGATGAGAGACGCGCCGCCACTGGCAGCGCCCGAGACGACGCGCAGCGCCTCGCCGTTGGAGCGAACATATCCGTTGATCGCCGGATTCGGACCGACGTAGGTCATGTCGATCGCCCCGGCGAATAGCGCTTCGATGGCGGAAGGACCGGCGTTGAAACTGGTCCACTGCACTTTCACCTGCGGGCCCATGGCTTTGTCGAACCAGCCATTCGCCTTGCCGACCATAGCTTGCGCATGCGTAATGTTGGGGAACGCGCCGACACGAATCGTGTTGGCACTTCCCTGCGCCCATCCCGATACCGCCGCTGCCAACCACAGGCCTACTGCAACCAGGATATTTCTACTCATCTTGCTACTCACCTCGGGAGCCTCCAACCACCATGGGGACGACATTGGCGGATTCTTTCTTGTTCTTTGATCGGCCGGATTTGCTGGGACGGCGGCTGCGATCGGTGATGAGATCGGCCAAGGTTGTGTTGTCAAGGATGCGAGCGGCCGCGTCGCGAACGTCGAGGAATACCTGGTAGAGAGCGCGGTGCGGAAGATCGCGGTCAATCAATTCGCGCAACTGCTCGGCATCGCCAAAGGGCGCGAGCGGGCCGTCAACCAGGCGGATGATTTCGCTGAGATGAATGTCGGAGGGATCGCGGCGCAACTGGTATCCACCCTTGGCTCCGCGTACGCTCTCAACCATCCGGGCGTTCTTGAGTTCGAGCAAAATCAACTCGAGAAACTTCTCGGGGAGCCCCTCTTCGTAAGCTACGTCACGGATCTTGATGGCGCCCTGACGGTGATGACGGGCCAGCATCATCATGGCCTGGAGGGCGTAGAGTCCTTTTTGTGAGATCTTCATAGTCGAACGTTTCCATTAACTCGATTGAAATAATAGACTTTATTGGCGTTGAGGACAATGCAAGCGGGATGCCATTTACTTAGGAGCAGCGCGGAAACAGTCGCGCTGTGAATTCAATCACTTAGAAGAGCAAGGAGCGGCAGATGGAAAAGGCTATGTGCATCCGTTTGCAGTTTTAAAGCAAGGAGATTGGATCTCGCGATTGTGGAAAACTCTCTTCGCAAATACTTGCACACCGAAATGTCAGAGGGTATCTCACGAAGTTGACCGCCCCTGCATTCTCTGCCAGAATGTTGTCCCCGCGAGTTGCAGCCACACAAATCCCATCAGAGGAATGCACCTATGACTCACTCCAGATTCTGCCTATTCGTGGGCGTGACAACTCTCGCCATCGCATTGACACTCTCCGCTGGCGCATGGGCCCAGGATACCGAAACCGTGCTCTTTAACTTTCCCGGCGGAGCCAGCGGCGAAGCACCCCAAGGCCTGATCATAGACGCCTCGGGGAATCTATACGGCGTCACGCAGGCTGGCGGTGCAAACGGGTTCGGCACCGTCTTCGAACTCTCCCCGGTTTCTGGTGGAGGCTGGAACGAGACTGTGCTCTACAGCTTTGTGGGCGGTACCGGTGGACAGCAGCCTCAAAGCAAGTTGGTGTTTGATGCGGCCGGAAATCTATACGGGACAGCATGGGGCGGCTCAAACGGACAGGGCGTCGTCTACAAGCTCACGCTGGGAAGGAGCGGCCGGCAACAAACAATTCTGCATACGTTTACTGGTGGAGCCGACGGCGGAACTCCATGGTCCGGTTTAACGATCGATGCCGCGGGTAATCTTTATGGCACCACGGCGGGCGGAGGAAAGAGCCTTTGCTTTGAGAGCGCCCCTTGCGGCGTCGTTTACAAACTATCGTTTGTCCCTGGCTCTGGATGGAAGGAAACTGTGTTGCACAGTTTTAGCGGGAAGGACGGAGCAAATCCCCGAGCCACGCCTCTGCTCGATGCCTCTGGCAATCTTTATGGCACGACCACTTATGGTGGCTGGGTCAGCCAGAAAGGATTCTGCGGCATGCTGGGCTGCGGTGTCGTATACGAATTGTCGCATGTGAGCGGAGGATGGAAAGAAGCCGTTCTGCATACCTTCGTAGACGGCGCGTCAGACGGAGCGCTTCCGGCCGCCGGATTGACTTCCGATGCAGCGGGCAATCTTTACGGCGCAACCACCGGCGGCGGCAGTTGGATTATTTGCCAGAACGGAGCGGGATGCGGGACCGTATTCGAGCTTTCTCCGAGTTCCACTGGCTGGACCGAAAGCATTCTTCACCGCTTCAACGGGAGAGACGGAGCCGGCCCTTACGCCACGCCCATCCTGGACGGCGCCGGTAATATTTATGGCACAACTGGTTCGGGTGGTGGTGGCTTCGGTACGGCTTATGAGCTATCGCCGAGTTCCAGCGGATGGGTCTATAACCCGATTTTCAATTTCAACGGCTTTGCAGGTGGTTGGGCTTCCAACTACAGCTTTGTCCTCGACAATGGAGGCAATCTGTATGGCGCCAGCGCAGCCGGCGGTACAAGCAACAATAGTGATTGCGTCGACGCTTGCGGCTTGGTGTTCAAACTCACTCCGTAAGTGAGGCATCAACAAAGCCGTGGCGATGGAGGAGTGATCAGGCAGAAACGCGGAGTACCAGCAAGGTGATGTTGTCCGGGCCTCCGCGTTCGAGCGCCACGTTCACGAGTTTGAGGCAGGCCTCAGCGGGCGTGTTCTTGCGAATCGCGCTGGCGAGTTCCTGCTCGCCGACCAGGCTCCAGAGTCCATCGGTACACAAGACGAACGTGTCTCCCTCTTCGACGGCGAGCGGAGTCGTAGGACTGTCGGGCAGCACGTCCCTTCCCGATCCAAGAGCAGCGGTAAGAATGTGGCGTTGGGGGTGAGTTTCGGCATCCTCGGAGCGCACGATACCGCTCTCAACCAATCTGCCCACGTAGGAATGGTCGCGCGTCAGCCGAGAGATGCTGGCTGCACGAATCAGGTACAGGCGACTGTCGCCCACGTGGGAGAAGTAGAGGTTGCGGCCCACGATGGAAAAGGCAGTGCAGGTCGTGCCCATGCCGTGGAATTGCGGATGCTCCACCGCAAAGCGCTGAATATTTTCGTGAGCGGCGTAGAAGGCCTCGAGGAGCGTGGTCTGCGGATCTTCGCCGAAGCCGCTGTCGTAGACGTGCCGCACGGTCTCGACCGCAAGGCGGCTCGCTTCCTGTCCGCCTTCGTATCCACCCATGCCATCGGCGATCACGGCAAGGCGGCCTTTGCGGTGCAAGTCCTCGTCGGAGTCGGGCTCCCAATAGAGATAGGAGTCTTCGTTGTTGGCGCGCTGGCGGCCGACGTCGGTCAGGCTCGCGATCTCGATACCGGGCTTGGTGTTAATACAATCAACCGCCATAAAGAGGTGCCGACAGCTTGGTTCCGAAGCTAAGCCCGCGATCGCAGCCTTGCTGGCCCTGGTCATTATAAAGGGAAGCCCGGGCGTTGCGTTCCGGCCCAGCCCTTGCCAGGTCAGAATTGGGTAGCCTACCACTTTCGGCGCCCTTCGGAACACCAAGTTGATTCGATTCCGGAAAAAGAAAAAAGCCGCAAGCGCTGCGGCTCTCTCATCTACCAGGATGTCAAAACTTGGGAGGAGCAAGAGTTAGTTGGCCGGATGCTTGTCCTTGGCGATGCGCTTGCTCATGTGATTCGCTTCTTTGTTGAGATGCCTCCGGTCTTGTTTTGTGAGGTGGCCGTTATCTTTGGCCATGTCTTTCTTTTCGTTGTTCTGCAGGCGCTGTTCGCCACGCTCGAGGCGCGCGGTCTGGCCAGGCTTCAGTTGGCCGTTCTTCACGCCGTTGGCGATGCGATTCTGCTGGTTGGTTTCGCGCTGGTTCACCTGATTGACGCGGGGATGCCCGGGATCGACCTGGCCTGCTCCAGCGCCGGACGTGTTGCTGGTTTGGGTTTGCGCAGAGGCCGATCCGACTGCCATAAGACAACCCACTGCGAGGACTAAGAGCGACTGCGTGATTTTGTTCGTCATGTGAGAGTGAACCCCCGCTGGAAAGCTTAGTTGTGGAGGCGCGCGCGCCGCGAGTTACGAAGGGGAAATACGGAATACCGCGTAGTCCGCGGGTAATCATGGAATGGTTACCGCCCGCATGTTGTGGGTGCTGCGGTTCGTGGATCGCGTTTGAGTTGGCAACCGGCACAGCAACGCGTTACTATTTTCGGCACTCCCTTTGCGAATATTCCAAGGAACCCCAATGACCATGATCTGCCGCGTTCGTACGCTGGCGTTGCTAGTGCCCTGCCTTATAACCTTTCTGCCGTTGGAACCGTGTCCCGCGCAAAACGGACAGTCGCCGGCCGCTTCTCTGCCGAGCGAGACTCCGGCTAAAGTCATTCCAGTGACCGACAGCTTCGACTACGTGAAGCGCGAGGTGATGATCCCGATGCGCGACGGTGTGAAGTTGCACACGGTGATCGTGGTTCCGAAAGGCGCGAAGAATGCGCCAATCCTCCTGACGCGAACGCCCTATAACGCCAGCGCTCAGCTTAGTCACGCGCAGAGTTCGCATCTGGGGCCGATTTTGAATGGCTATGACAACGCCGTCGAAGTGATCGTCGAGGGTGGTTACATCCGCGTGGTGCAGGACGTCCGCGGCAAGTACGGTTCGGAGGGCGATTATGTGATGACGCGGCCCCTGCACGGGCCGCTGAATCCGACAATGGTTGATCATTCGACCGATACCTACGACACCATCGATTGGCTGGTAAAAAATGTTCCGGAGAGCAACGGCAAGGTGGGCATTCTCGGAATTTCGTATGACGGATTTCTGCCGCTGATGGCGCTGGTGAATCCGCATCCGGCGCTGAAGGTGTCGGTGCCGATGAACCCTATGGTGGATGGATGGCGTGGCGACGACTGGTTTCACAACGGTGCGTTTCGCGAACAGAACATGCCATACATTTTCGAGCAGGAGGCGACGCGCGACAACAGTGCGCAGTGGTGGACCGATCACTACGACGATTACGACGTGTACATGTCCGCAGGATCTGCCGGTGAGTTGGGAAAGCGCCACGGGCTCGAGCAAGTCGGATTCTGGCGCAAATTGCTGGAGCATCCGAGCTATGACTCATGGTGGCAACAGCAAGCAATGGATAAAATTCTCGCGGCACAACCGTTGAAGGTGCCGACCATGATCGTGGACAGCCTGTGGGACCAGGAAGATATCTACGGCGCGCCCGCTCTATACAAAGCGCTGAAGCCGAAGGACACCGAGGGCGACAAGGTTTTCCTGGTGCTGGGTCCGTGGCATCACGGGCAGGAGATCGAGGACGCGAGCACGCTGGGCGCGTTGAAATTCGGCAGCGATACGGGACTGTACTTCCGGCAGAACATTCTGCGGCCGTTTCTCGATCACTATTTAAAAGACGACGCACCAAAGGCAGACGTCGCTCCAGTGACAGCGTTTGAAACTGGAACGAACACCTGGCGGCGACTGCCGGCGTGGCCGGCGGGATGCGCGACCGGGTGCGCGATTCATCCGACGAAACTCTATTTGGGAGCGGGACTGAAGGCGGGCTTCATAGCGCCGAAGGCTGGAGAGGCGGCATTTGACGAATATGTTTCCGATCCGGCGAAGCCCGTTCCCTTCCGCAAGCGGCCGATTCAGCCCGTGGGATACAACGGCGAGATGACGTGGCCGTTGTGGCTGGTGGACGATCAACGCGAGGCTGCGGGCCGCCCGGATGTGCTGGCGTTCGTGTCGGATGTGCTGACCGAGCCAGTGAAGATCAGCGGGCAGCCAGGCGTGAATTTGATTGCTTCGACCAGCGGGACAGATTCCGACTGGGTGGTGAAGGTGATTGATGTGTATCCCGACGAGGTGGGCAATCAACCCGCGATGGGCGGATATGAATTAATGGTGTCCGCTGATATTTTTCGCGGGCGTTATCGTGAAAGCCTCGAAACGCCGAAGGCGATCGCGCCGGATAAACCGCTGCCCTACAAGTTCGATCTGCCGACGGCGAATCATGTATTTCTACGCGGGCACCGGATTATGGTTCAGGTGCAATCGAGTTGGTTCCCGCTCTACGACAGGAATCCGCAAACGTTTGTGCCCAACATTTTCTGGGCGAAGCCGGGCGACTACAAGAAAGCTGTGCAGCGCGTTTTTCATTCGCCAGATCAGGCCAGCTTCATCGAACTGCCGCTGGTCGAGACCAAGTGAGTTAAGTCCAGATCAAGGTTGTAAGCGAATCCGGCGCTAGCGTGACATCGACGATTTTTCCGCCTTGGCTCAGCGTCACCGTTTTCTCAGGACCGGAGTTCGTTACAACCAGAACTTTTTGTCCGTCTCGATTTTCGAAGGCCACCTGCTGCACGCCCTGCACTTTGCTGGCGGATTCAAATCTGCGGGCGCCTCGATGGACGTTGCGCGAGAAATGGGCAAACGCCCAGTACTGACCACTGCGCGTGATCTCCTTGGTCTGCGAATTGATTGTGACCATCCCACCGCAGGGAAATGGTCCGATATTGGGCCGTCCTCGTTCATCGAGTGCGATGTTCCATCCGGTAATCGCCTGGCACCAGTTGCGAATCACCCCGGTGTAAATCTCGCCCCAGTGGGTCCAGTCCGTGAGGTAGCCGGGCGAAGTGTAGTCCGGCCCGCCTTCCGTCCAATACATCTGCGCCTCGGGATGCGCGTCGTGGACTTTGCTCATCATTTCAGGCGTGCCGACATATCCGTGAAAGGCGACGGCGGTGGAATATTTATGCAGGTCCGGATCGTCGAGTTCGCAAATAGCCCGGCCCCACAGATTGTAGTTGTGGTCGAGAATCCAGATCTTGGTGGAGAGACCGTTTTTCTGCAGTAGAGGACCGAGGTGGTTCTTGACGAATCCAATCTCGTATTCCTGCGGCCAAAGGCAGGCGGGCATACGACCATCCTGATCGGTGTCCAGTTCATTCTGCACCGTGATCGCCTGCACAGGCACGCCGTCCGCGGCATAGGCTTGCAAGAACTTCAGAAAGTATTGCGCGTACGGAGCAAAATAATGCTGCCGCATTGACCCGCCGAGCATCGAGCCGCCAGCCTTCATCCATCCTGGCGGACTCCACGGAGAAGAGAACAGGAACAAATCCGGGTTTTCCTTCCGCGCCAGCCGCAGCATCGGCAAGACGTAGGCTTGATCGTGCGCAATCGAGAACCGCTTCAGTTCAGGATCGGGCTCGCCTTCGTCGTAGCTGAACATTTCCGTGGAGTAGTCGCTTGATCCAATACACGTGCGGCAAACGTTGAGGGCCATCTCCGAGGGATGAAAGAGTTCGTGAAACAACTGCTCGCGGGCGGGTGAGGAAAGCTGGTTGAACATGTAACAAGTAGCGTCGGTGAAAGCGCCGCCGAAGCCGAGCATCTCCTGGAATTTCTGGTCGGGGTTAAGCGCGATCGTGTTGGCGGTGCTTTCCGCCGCGCCGGTTCGCCAGTTCAACGATGCCGCCGCCGCGTAGAGGAGTTTGCCGCTGGTAACTCGCATCGCGATATCGCCTGTAGGAGGAGTGGAACCCGCGAATGCAAACGCGGATGGAAGGTCGCCGGTTGCGGTTGCGGTCAATCCCACAGCAGCGAGTTTCAGCACCGCCCGTCTGGTCAGTTCGCTTGAGCCAAGCTTGTTAGACCCAGGCTTGTTAGACATCGATGAGTTTGACATACGCTATCCACCTTACGACTACGTTATATCTCGGCGATGAGCGGATGGGGGTGCAAAATGAGGAACCTGCTCGCAAGAATTCCTGCACGGAGTCGATGCTCGGGAAACCTAAGTGCGGAAGAACGGATGCGCCAAGCCCAGCATTGCGCCGCCCAACGCGGAGTCAACTGGTGCCGGGAGGGGGAATCGAACCCCCACAGGCCTTTCGGCCCTGCGGATTTTAAGTCCGCTGCGTCTGCCAATTTCGCCATCCCGGCTCGGGTTTCATTCTAGCTTAGGGATACGCGAAGGCGATTGTGGCGACGCAAGAAAACGCGGAATCAGGAAGGGCTATGCGTGAGCGCCGGCGGCGGCGCTGCTGGCGCCGGCCGGGGGTGTGGCTCGCTGTCGGCGCAAGGCCTCGTGGAAGGCTTCCTGCGTAAGCGATTCGCCGTGGAACAGTTGGAGCAAGGGATCTTCTTTGTCACTCGATTGCGATTTTGCGGCTGCCGGATCGGACTCTAGACCTTCGGGTTCGACCAGCAACTCCGGCAGCAACGTTCGGTTCTCGGAGAGAACTCCCAGGAATTTTTCGACGGCGGCGCGATGTTCTGGTGTGGCCTGCGTGAATTCGACACCCATTCCCTTCTCTGGATGCATCACGCGCACGAGTCCCTGGGCGCGAACTTCCACGCCGCCAGCGCGCATCGACAGCGTAACCCGGCTCAACACAGGAAACGGAGATGAGATTTCCAGATAACAGCCTCCCAGACTCAGATCGGTAAGCTGGCAGCGGATGGGCGGATCGTCCTGCTCGGCGTCCGGAGAATTTTGTTTGAGCCACTCACGCAACTGGCGAGTCGCTTCCGGCGACATCTGTTGGAAGCGTAGACCGGCTTGGGCCCTCGTGCCTTCCCACGCAAATTCAGCGGGCAGTTCGAGTGCGGTCTCTGTGCCGGGCAACGTGAACGCAATCTGCCAGTGTCCCGTCGGACGCTTGCGGTGCGGAATGCTCACCGCCATACCGCCTTCACTCAAGTCAATGGTGGTGACCTTCATGTTGCTACCGACTTCGCGACTTCGCATCACGACGGGAATCTGCACGGCGACACGGGCGTTGCGGCGGCGCTCACTCTTCATCAGGGCGCGGGCCGCACGGAAACTCGACTTCGCGCGTTCGCTCGATACGGGTCTGTACAACACGAAGTGGGCTCCGATGTCGAACACCGCCTTGAGCCCCACGATAGGTTCAACAATGGCGACTGCGACGGCCTGCTTGTTGCAGGGCGCGCTGCGGGCTCCGCGCAATACGTCTGAGGCGCCATCGTCCGCACAGTCGGCGATGATGGCTTCGAAGCGCTGGCGGGTCAGCTTGCGCAGGGCAGAGTCGGCGTCGGCACAAAGCTCGACCTCAATATCCAGATCGCCCAGCGTACGGCGCAGTACGCGTACAATTTTTTCGTCCGAACACAACAGCAACGCCTTGAGACTCATGGTCCGACTGCCCTCTATAATGAAAAACTCCGGGGTCCGCACTTAACTGTCTTCCGCGAAGCGTTTTGACGCAACGCGCGACCGCACAACGGAACTCCCTGTCTTGCACTCTATGTCCACCGGGAGCCATGATCAACGGCTTGGCCCCACATGCGGGTTACGGCCGTAACCAACTCCCCGAGGGTGCGATTCGTGCGCAAGAAATGGAGGGTTTTCGCGTTCCTTGGTCAACTGGAGCGAAGCCGACACGGGAAAGGTGCGGGAACGGATTCATGATTCTTGTTTTCATGTACTTACAACCGATTGGCTCATGTTTCGCGGGCGAAATTTCCGTTGACTTTCGGGCAAAATTGACTGTAAGATGTTGAGTCTCCGATTAGCTTTGGGTTCGCCTGTGGTCTCCGGTAGGGCTAAGTTTGCCCTGTTCTGAATCCGGAGGACGACTCAGAGAATCATATCGTTAGGGCAGATGTAGTTATAAGTGAGTTCATCCCCATTAGTGGAAAGGCATTTTTTCATGGCCAAGCGACGCGGAAATCCGAACTGGGGCAAACCCGAGCCGATCGGGCCGATCACCCCGACCATCACCGAATTTGAGCAGGTTGTGCGCGAGTACAAGCTCTCCCCCGACCAGTACCTGCGCTCGACGCGCCTGCGGGAGTGGGCACGGCGCAACAAGAACTCGAAGTACATCCCTGAGCCTCTACTCGAGGCATGGGGCTTTGAGATCGAGTCCACGCTGTAAACGACAGATGCTTTTGAATTCTGAGGGCCGCTCTGTTGGGAGCGGCCCTTTTCCTTTGGCGCTCCCGCGTCGTTGATGTTAGGCATTGAAGATGTTAGGTATTGAATGTTGCGTCAAAAACGACACCCAATCCGATGCTCGATGTCCTGAAAATCCCGCCTGGTGAATTGTTCGCGCTGTTGGTGGCCATTGGCTTTGCCGCGGGACTGAACCTGTACGCCACGGTGGCCGTCCTCGGTCTGCTGGCGCACTTCGGACACATGCCATTGCCGCCGGGACTGCAACTCCTCGCGGGATGGCCGGTGATTGGCGCGAGCAGCGCTCTGTTCGCGATTGAATTCTTCGCCGACAAGATTCCTGCATTCGACCTGATCTGGAATGCTTTGCATACCTTCATCCGGGTACCCGTAGCGGGATTGCTCGCGTACCGCGCAACCAGCCAACTATCTCCCGAGCATCAACTTCTTGCCACCCTGCTAGGCGCGGCGGTGGCGCTGGTTGCTCATGGCGGAAAGACAGCAGCGCGCGCGGCCGTCACGCCCTCGCCAGAGCCATTCTCGAATATCTCGCTTAGCCTCGGGGAGGACGTCCTGGCAATCGGTCTAACCTGGCTGGCGACGCGGCATCCTTATCTAGCGGGGACGCTGGCCGTAATCTTCGTCGTGATCATTGTGCTGCTGGCGCGGTTGGTGATTCGTGCAATGCGAGCGCTGTTTCTTGGCGCCGAGCACGAACTGGCCGGATAAACGCCATCACTTTTTCAATCCGAGAAAAATCCGCATGCGGTCGAGTTCCGCATCCAGCTCTCGCTGAAACGCACGCTCTCGCGGCGGATGCGAATCTACATATCCGAAGTCGGCCATCAGCTCACCATTCTTTACCGCCAGATTGCCCCAGCCAATCACGCGGTCGCGCCAGAGCAGCGGGAGCGCGTAATAACCGCGAATCCGCTTGGGGACCGGGGTGTAGGCCTCGAAGCGATAGGTCCATCCCCAGAAAAGCTCGAAGCGATAACGATCCCACACAACTGGATCGAACGGAGCCAGCAGACGCACCGTATCTAGCAGCGCGCTGCGCTTCGGATTCTCGCCGGCCGGCCAATACCAGTGTTGGCCGTCAATCTCGGCGTGCGAAAGGCGTTGCAAGGCGCGCTTCAATGCGCCGGGCACCTCGTCCTCCCACTGCGGCGCGGCGTAGCGCAGCCTCCGCAAGAGCAACGTGAGACTCCGCGAAGGCAGCGGAGCATAGATTCCGACTGCGACATCCGCCAAATCATCCAGCCGCGCGTGTCGCGTAGCTGCGTCCGGACACGGCCCGTGCTCATGCACGGCATACAAGCGTATGCCGGAGTCACGGCGCACCACTCGCAGCAAGCCCTGGTAATGCATGGCATCGAGCAGGTGCGTGGTCGCGTTTGACGAACCTCCCCAGTAGTTCTTCACCTTGCCGTGCGAGAAGCGTTCGTCGACTTCCTGCGGATGCACCACGCCGCGCTCGCGCACGAAGTCGAGCAACAGCTGCGCCCGCTTTCTGCGCCCGGCAGGCCAGGGCAAACAGCCGGCAGCGGGGACGCGGCTCTTCGACCGCGGATGCATCAGCGCCTGCATCTTCGTCGTCACAAATCCATAATTGATAAAGAAATCCTCATGCACCCCGAGCTTCGCATAGCGACGTTCGAGATCGCCGGCGCGATAATCTTTGACGCGATGGCGCAGGATCAGGTCCTGGGCGCGTGCGGGTGCGCGAATTGGATCGGCCTGCACGAATCCCATGCGCTCGAGGGCGCCCTTCAAAGTGGTTGGCGCGAACAGACTCCTGGAAACCGCACATCGCCGCAGGTCGTCGAGCGTGATCGCCATGCAGAGATATTACCGAACCGCCGTGCAGCAAGACTGCCGCAAACAAATTTGGCACAGAAACAGTACGATCATGAACCGCGCGTTATATAGAAGGTGGACACTTCGGCGTATTGGCTGGCAGCGCTATTGCTGTTATTTTAAGGTGCGTTTTGCCGCACCGCCGCGCTTCACGCTGAGGAAATAATCACGGAGGCTCTATGAAATGGGAAGGCGCCTTGACTATGGCAGTCCTGCTGTTTCTGGTAGTTTCGTTCGCTCAGAGTACACGTGTCGAGACAAAGGACGTGCAACCGGTTCAACGTTTTGAGCAGGTGATCTCGGGTCATGTCACAGATCTGAATGGCAAGTACAAATTTCGAGTCTCCGAAGTCACCTATCAGCCCGGAGGCTACGTTGGCGACCACAATCATGCGGGTCCTGGCGTCCGGGTCATAATGGCCGGTGAGTTCACCTACGTGAAAGGTGATAAGACGACCGTCTACAAAGCCGGAGACGCGTTCTTCGAGCCAGGTGATGTCACGCATCGTGCTTACAATCGCGGAAGCACGATTTTGAAAGTCATGAATGTAGAAATCCTACCTGCGGGCTTCAGTGGCTCTGCACTCATACCACCGCAGCATTGAAGCGAGCAGATGAGCCTAAAACGAGGATTGGTTCTTGCGCGCTGAGCGCAAAGACCAAACACCAAACCCACCCAAGAAAGAATCACCGTAGCAAATCGCTTTTTGGAATCTGCATATTGCGGCTGTGAAGTTTCGACCCTGTACTATCTTGGCCGGGCTAAACTAGGACTCGAGTGACGAGGATCTGGGAGCGGCTATATCTCGGCGACCTCAAAGATGCGCAGCGACTCGCACGGTCTAATCCGCAGCGCATCAACGCCGTCATTTCGCTCTGCCGGGAACAGGCCGTGAACCGGGCAGCGGAAATCACCTACATCCATATCCCGATTCCAGACTCGCGGCCGCTCACTCCGCAAAAGTTCGAGGACATTATGTTCGCGATGGCCATATTTGTCCGCCGCGGGAACCTGCTCGTTCATTGCCTCGCTGGCAAGAGCCGGTCGCCAATCCTGGTGGCTGCGTGGCTCCATCGTTGCGGCTATACCGGAATCGACAAAGCTCTCGCCGAAATCGCAGAGCTACGGAAAATCGTCCCTTCCCCGCTATTGCTGAAAAGCGCCAAGGAGCTCTCGGGCAAATAAGGAGCCAATGGCGCGTTGCAAGTAACAGCGAAATTTCACCCGTGCTCAATGGATGTACAATCCAAATTCTCGGCTCCTGCAACGAGATGGAGGCAAGCATGCGGCATCTGGCGCTTCTCCTGCTCACCGTTGTTTCCGCATCTTCCTTCGACCTTGCCGCGCAGAATTCCGAGCCGATACGGCTCTGTGTTGCCCTGCTCGAAAACCACTCCCATGCGGCAGTGAGCCCCGAATGGCAGCAAAAAGAATTGATCAGGGCGTTGGAGCGGACAAACTCAAAGAAGGAAGTCAAGAAGGGTACGGCAGCACGGATTGCAGCTGTGGGAATCGACTCGCCTGGCGATCCCCATGCCGAGGATCAGAAAAAAGCCTGCGACTTCGTCCTTAATACCGATCTCGTGGATGTGCAGCCAGTTGGTGCCGGCAGAGTTGGCACCACCGTTCCAGGCGCTACCGGCACCGGCGTAACTCTCGGGAAGGTTGACGAGCCACCCGATATGCGCCGACTTCTCCACGACGCCACCGTCAACTACCGCACGACGCGCATTGGAGATCCCCGCTTATGGTCGTCGGGCATCGTCACCGAGAAAGATTCGGTCTCTGAGGATGCGCTCGTATCGCGACTGATGAGCCAGATCGCCAGCCGAGTTGCCAACGACTTGCGTAACCCACACCCGAGCGCGCCCGAATAGCCGGGCCATTATTGGCGGAATGCAACGAGATCACTCACCCGCCGTTCCAACCTTACGACTGCCCTTACCAAGCGATTTCCCTCAATCCGGACTTGCTCTGCACAGGGCATTTTGGGACACTATTATGCATTCCGCCGAGGTGTGAGGTCCCCGTGAAGGTTCGCGCGATTTTATGGACGGGAATGATGGCGTATACCGGATTCATTCTGACCGGCCAGGGCCTGCGCACATTCAACCGCCTCTCAATTACGGAAGGATTGCTCGGAGCATTGACAGGATTTCTCCTGGCTATCATGTTCACTCTTCGCGAGCGGCGACGACAAAGGCCGGGCTTTATCACATATTCTGTCGCGCACTTGCCGAACTGGGGGATTCACTCCAAGGACCGCCAGTCCGACCCGAACCCAAAAAATTGACCCAAAGAGGCAATACTTTCAACGATTGAACGGCTCAGATCGACTCACTCTAGGTGAAACGCACCGCCGCTCCAGTCTTCGGGTGCGACATCGCTGATCGTTTCGGTGAAGTCCCAACGGTGGCCGTAAAAGTCCTGAGCGTTGTATTGGCGCTCGCCATAGGGCTGGTCTTTGGGTTCAGTAACGATGGTCGCGCCATTCTGTCGCGCGCGCTCGCAGTGGCCCTTGGCGTCTTCGATGCGAACCTGAATGATGTGCGAATTGTTGGGCACCACGTTGCCTTCGGCGATGGTAAAGCAGCCATCACCAGCCTTCATCTGTATGCGGTGATTGGCGATGCGGAGACGGACGGCAAAGCCAAAAGCCTTTGAGAGCCAATCTGCCGCTGCACTAGGGTCGGGATAAATCAGCACCGGAATCACAACGCAGGGTGGCACAGATCGATTAAATCGCATCGGAAAACTCTATCATTCACACCGACCGGAGGTCCCGCGCCTTGATGGCAGCCCTATGGGGCGCATCGACTCGACTCACACAACCTCTGAGCTTGGAAATTTTCCACAGCCCATACCCCAAGAAAATTCAGTTCCTGTGACGGATGACCTTGACCGAGGATACGGAAAGCGCATAGTTAAGAAGCGTGCACGCACGCGACCTCAAGTCGGCCAAACCAAGTCCCAACGTTCGCAAATTTCGTCGTACGGCCAACCGGGGATAACTCCTTATCCTGGAATATTTTACATGTAAGTTATTTGTTTTCAATATTTTACCAAGCAAGCCCGCCTCTTGAACCTTGCAAACCAAACAAAACAAGTATTTTATTGAATCGCGCTCGAAAAAATGATCAACCTCCGTGCACCGCTAACCCTTTATTCAGCAATACTTTACCCGTAAATTACTTGGTTTCAGGATTTTGCGAGCCATCACCGCTATCGAAGCTCCATAAATCGAAGAAAATAAATAACTTATCGTGTCGGTCCAGAACGGTTCACCACCCGATACTTCCGACAGCCGAAGTCCGAATATCGCATTCCGCGCCCTTTCCGTTTCCTCGATGTCGACGAACACAGTAAGGACGAACTTGCTAGAATGTCCGCATTATGAGCCCCCACCCTCCATTTACCGATGTTCCCGACGCGATTGAGGAAATCCGCGCCGGACGCATGATCGTCGTCGTCGACGACGAAGACCGCGAGAACGAAGGCGACCTCACCCTCGCGGCGGAGAAGGTCACGCCCGAAGCCATCAACTTCATGGCCAAATATGGCCGCGGACTGGTGTGTCTGGCGATGACGGAGGAGCGGCTCGAGCACCTGCGCATCGGACCGATGACGGCGGAGAACACATCGCAATACGGTACGGCGTTTTGCGAGGCGATCGATGCGCGTCAGGGCGTGACGACGGGCATCTCGGCCCACGATCGCGCTCGCACGATTCAGGTGGCGATCGATCCCGCGACGAAACCCTCGGACCTCGCCCGGCCAGGACACATGTTCCCGCTTCGCGCGCGCAAGGGCGGCGTGCTGGTGCGCGCTGGACAGACAGAAGCCTCGGTCGACTTGGCACGGCTGGCGGGGATGATTCCAGCGGGCGTCATCTGCGAAATCATGAAAGACGATGGCAGCATGGCCCGAGTGCCCGATCTCACGGAATTCTGCCGCCAGCACAACATGAAGATGCTCACCGTCGCCGAGTTGATCCGCTACCGCATGGAGCACGAGCGCTATGTGCATCGCGTGGGCGAGGCGCTGGTGGATACGCGATTCGGCGAGTTTCGGCTGATTGCCTACGAGAGCGAGATTGACGGCGGAGAGTCGCACGTCGCGTTGATTCGCGGCGACGTGGAACACAACCAGGCTCCGGTGCTGGTGAGGATGCACGCGCACTGCCTGATGGGCGACGTATTCGGGGCAACCGGATGCGAATGTCACGCCACGCTGGAAGGCGCTCTGCGCCGTATTGCGCAGGAAGGAGGAGCGCTGATCTACCTGCACCAGACTTCGCAGGGCTTCTCCATCGAAAAGGTCGGCGACCGCACCGCGCTCAGCTTCCATCGCGGACGAAAGCTGCCGTCGCTATTCGAGAGCGAGAAGCAGATTCAACGCGAGATCGGCATCGGAGCGCAGATTCTCTCGGACTTAAACCTTCGCCGCATCCGCTTGCTTACCAACCGTCCCAAGAAAGTCGCTGCGCTCGAGGGATTCGGGATTGAAATTGTGGAGCAGGTTCCGGTGGAGTTGCAAGACGCGAACGCAAGCAAGAAGCATTAACAGTTGGAGTCTTCTGGGATACTCGAATGCGTAGGTGTTGAAGGAGCAGCATGAGCAAGAAAGTCAGAATCAGCGTGGTTGTCCCTGGACTCCTGATTCTGATTCTGTTCCTCGCTGGCTTTCCGGTGTGGATGCACTCTCCGCATTCGATTGGCGGTCGTCTATTTGCCCACTTCTTTGGAGCGATTTTTGTCGCGCTGGCCGTGATTTGTGTGATCGGACAGATCGCCTTTGATATTTTCGGTTGGAGGATTTTTCGCGACTAGATCAAAATCGCTCGAATAATAAAGGGCCGCAGCTTGCGGCCCTGAATTCCACGGAGGATGTCTAGAAGGGTTTGCGCACGACGACTTCGGCGTCGCGGATGAAGAATTGCGCGGAGCAGCACTCGGAGCCGCAGATTACGGGCAGCAGGCCGTTGATCTGTTTGCGCGTGATCAGGCCCAGCATGCCGCAGGACGGGCAAGACAGCACGGCCCAGTAGGGATCTTCCTTTTCGCCGACATCGCCGGCGTTTTCGAGGACAAAGACCGTGCCGGGCTGCATCTGCTCCGGAATCCACTCATTGAGGACATCGAGTTCAGCGACCATGTGTTCCCTCCCTTGTGTCCTGCTTCCTGCTCGTACTGTGAATCCCAACTGCGCCTACGAAACTTTTTTAGCACGCCTGGGGTAACCAGGCGTAGTTACCGAAGTATTCGACTTCCTGGAGACGACCTCAGCCCGCACCTGTCGCACGGCATCGCTCAGGCAGACGCCCAGAATCGGCTGGTCTGAATTCTTGAGAATGTCCACAATCTGGCGGGCCGAAGTCTCTAAATAAAGATGCGTTCCGTCGGTCAGCAGATGGTAGTCGGAGCTGCAACTGACGATTTCGGCCAATCCCTTGCCCACTTCGCGATCGAGAAAGCGCATGACCTTGCGGACGCCTTGCAGGGAGAATCCCTTGCGGCGCAATTCGCAGATCACGGCGACTTCGGTGAGATGGTTCATCGAATACAGGCGGCGATGGCCTTCGCGCTCGGGCTTCACGACGCCCCGCTCGTCCCACCACTGGAGCTGGCGCGGGGTGATCCCGGTCAGGGCTATCACCTCTTGCGATGTGAACCGATCTTGCATTGGCCCCCAGTTTTGTTTGAAACATTCAGCTTGCAAAATGTTTCAAACATTTTAGGCATGGACGCCTGTGGATCAATGAAGAATCGGAGGGGGAGGGGTGACTAAGAGAGTTCCCGGCCGACGAACTTGGCCGATCCGCCACCGACGAAATGGACGATTTCGAGGCGGTCGCCTTCGTTGAGTGTGGTTTCGGCCCAGGTCGCACGAGGGGCGATCTCGCGGTTCAGTTCCACGGCAACGCGATCGGACTTCATGCCCAGCGTTTCCACTAGCGCGGCCAGCGTGATTGGGGAGTCGAACGTCTTCTCGTCCCCATTGATGTGGAGTTTCATGCGGTGAAGGAACTTCCGTTTCGCGGGTTGCGCTCGCGACACACGCTTTGCGGAGCGGTTACCTCTTGTGCCGTCCGCTGAAGCGGACTCCAACTGTTCCACTTTTGCCTTCCCGGCACTGCCGTGCCGGGCTATCACATGCCGCCGCTTCGCGGCTAGTTGCGTGGCGGAGCCAGACATTCTACTCCGTTCGGCACAGCACGAACCTACTCCGCCTTGCGCAGCACGAACTTTCGCGTCGCGGTGCGGCCCTCGAAATTGGCCTGGACCAGCAGAGACGAGTCGGGCAGAGCGGATTCCTCGACCTCGATCTTGATCTCTGCCGTGCCGCCCGAGTCGGCGACAGCTTGGGTATAAAACGGCGCCGCTCCGGGACGAGCAAAGCGGAACGTTAGCCGCGCGCCTGATGCGGCCGATCCTCCCTCGGTCACCTTCAACTGCATCGTGAGATTACGATCGACGTGAATCGAGTCGGCGTTGACCCACTGCACTTCGAGCTCTTTCACTGCGGCGAGGACCTCGGGTTCGGGATGGTCAAGAACGTTGTCGAGTTTCCCTTCCCGAATGGCATCGAGCACCAGGCGATGCTGTTCGCGCAGTTGCTGCTCTTTCTGCGTGTCGCCGTATTGCACTTCGCCGGACTTCGCTGCGTAAGAGGTGGCCTTCTTGCCAATGCATCGGCCGCGGACGAAGACCTGGGTCTGCAGCAGGAGTTCGCTTTCACGCGCTTCGCTCTGCACGTGGTAGATCGTGTCACCATGCTTTACGTCAGTGTTGAAGCCAAAAATCATAGGAATTTTGTAATTTCGTAATCTAGAAATTCGGTAATTTGACCGTCAACCTGCATTGAAACGGCGCAGGTTTTCAATTTACAAAATTACCCAATTACACAATTACAAAATAATCCTTTCCAATTCCGCAAAATGACCGCGACCAGCTTGACACTATTGAGTGTAACCCCATAATCTGGAACGTTTAAGCAACACTTCGCGCGAATTATATATACCTCGTCCTATGCCCGACAATTACTTCGCACGCTACCTCCCGTTTTTGATCCATATTCTTATGGCGGGCGGGATTGCGGCCGCAATTGTCACCCTTTCCTGGCTGATCGGGCAGCGGAAACCGACCCGCGCCAAGATGTCGCCCTACGAATGCGGCATGACCCCGATCGGCGACTCGCGCGAGCGCTTCTCGGTGAAGTTCTACCTGGTAGCCATGCTGTTCATTCTGTTCGACGTAGAAGCGGTTTTCATCTATCCGTGGGCCATTATTTTGCGCGATTTGAAGCGCTTCGGGCTGTGGGAGATGCTGGTATACATCGGGATTTTCCTCGTTGGCTTCTTCTATGTGTGGAAGAAGGGCGTTCTGGACTGGGGCGAGACCGCAACCGGACGGGGGAAGGTCTAGATGCCGCTTGTTCCCGCTATTACCGACATTGAGCAGTTGAAGGACCATCCTTCGGTCGCGCGCCTGCGGGCGTGGAACGCCGAGGCCGTGCAAGGCGTGAAGTTCGACCGCGACGAGATGACGATTGTCGTGGATCGGGCCAGCATTCGCGAGGCCTGCGTCGTACTGAAGGACGATCCGGCCTGCCCTTTCAACTTCCTCTCTGACGTGACCTGCGTCGACTGGTATCCGGCGGAACCGAGGTTTGAGGTCATTTACCACTTGCTGTCGATCCCGAATAAAGAGCGCGTGCGGCTGAAGGTCCGGCTGAACAGCGCGAGTCCGGCGGTCGAGTCGATCACGTCGGTCTGGCCCGGCGCCAATTATTTCGAGCGCGAGGTTTTCGATCTGTTCGGCATTCGGTTCACCGGGCATCCTTATTTACGGCGCATTCTGATGCCGGAAGACTGGGAAGGCCACCCTCTCCGCAAAGATTATCCGGTGGAGGGCTACCGCTAAATGGCGCATCTGAATCCCACGCCTGTGCTCGAACCCGGCCAGGATCGCACGATGATCCTGAACATGGGCCCGCAACATCCGTCGACGCACGGCGTGCTGCGCGTGCTGCTCGAGATTGACGGTGAGACCGTCGTGCGGTTGATGCCCGACATCGGCTTTTTGCATACGGGAATTGAAAAGACCTGCGAAGCGAAGTTCTACCAGCAAGTGGTGCCGCTGACCGACCGCATTGACTATCTCTGCCCCATGACCAACAACCTCTGCTATGTGCTGGCAGTGGAAAAACTATTGGGGCTGGAGATTCCTCCGAAGGCGCAATGGCTGCGAGTGTTGCTGAATGAGTTGACGCGGATTAACTCGCATCTGGTGTGGCTGGGCACGCACGCCATGGACATCGGGGCGCTGACGGTCTTCTTATATTGCTTCCGCGAGCGCGAAGAGATTCTGAAGATGTTCGAGATGGTGAGCGGACAGCGCATGATGACCTCGTACTTCCGCGTGGGAGGCATTGCGCTAGAGCCGCCACTTGGATTCTTCGACCGCGTGCGAGATTTCGCCGGATATTTTCCGGAGAGAATCGACCAGTACGAGAACCTGCTGACCGGCAATCCGATCTGGATGATGCGCACCAAGGGTGTCGCCCGAATGACTGCGGAAGATGCGATCGCGTTGGGCGCAACCGGCCCGACGCTGCGCGGCAGTGGCGTGGATATCGATTTGCGGCGCGACATGCCGTACTCGAGCTATGAAAAGTTTCAGTTCAAGGTACCGGTGTCGCAGGAAGGTGACGTCTTCGCGCGGTATATGTGTCGCGTGGCGGAACTGCGCGAGTCGATCAACATCGTGAGACAGGCGCTCGACGGTATGCCCGAAGGCGCGATCAAGGCCGACGCTCCTGGGATCGTGCTGCCGGACCGGGAAAAGATGAAGACGCAGATGGAATCACTCATCTACCACTTCAAGATCATCACAGAAGGATTTGCGGTGCCGGCGGGTGAGGTCTACCAGGCAGTCGAATCGCCGCGCGGCGAGATGGGCTACTACATCGTGAGCGACGGGACGGCGAAACCGTACCGTGTTCACATGCGCTCGGCGTGCTTTGCGAATCTGCAGACGCTGGCGAAGATGTGCGAGGGGCACCTGCTGGCGGATGTCGTGGCCGCGATCGGGAGCATTGATATTGTGCTGGGGGAAATCGATCGATGACTCTGTGAACCCCTGTGTGCCCTGTGGTAGGTGATTTTCTCACCACAGAGGACACAGGGGACACAGGGTAATTCTCTAGAGATGAAGTTCTCAGACGAATTCGAGGCGCGGTTTGCGGAGATGGTGCCGCACTATCCGACCAAGCGCTCGGCGCTCGTGCCGACGCTGCTCTACGCGCAGGATGAAGTCGGATACTTGTCGGATGAAGTCATCGCAGAACTCGCTTCGCGACTGGACCTGACGGAACTCGAAGTGCGCAATGTGATCAGCTATTACTCGATGCTGACCACGAAGCCGCGTGGCAAGTTCAACGTACAGGTTTGCACGAACATCAGTTGCATGGTGCGCGGTGGCGAAGAGATTTTGCATCATTGCGCGAAAAAACTTGGCGTTGGTCACAAGCAGACCACGCCCGACGGCATGTTTACGCTCGAAGAAGTGGAGTGCATCGGAGCCTGCAGCTGGGCTCCGGCGGCACAAGTGAACTACGATTTTCACGAGAACCTGACGTCGGAGAAGATGGACAGGATTCTTGACGAATACAAGAAGAAGGGAACGCAGTAAGGCTGATTTGGTAGTTGTGTAATTTGGTAATTTCGTAATTGAAAACCGGCACGGTCAACGTTTCCTAAATTACAAAATTACAAAATGGCTGAAATCGTTTCTCATCCCGACGAGGTAAAGGTCGTCTCCCGGCGCTTCGGCCAGGGTGCGACCAATATCGACCGCTACCTCGAACTGGACGGCTACAAGGCCGTGCAGAAGGCGCTCGCCATGGAACCGGACGCAATTATTAATGAGGTCAAGAACTCTGGGCTACGCGGGCGGGGAGGGGCGGGATTCTCCACGGGAATGAAGTGGTCGTTCGTGCCGAAGCAGTCGGCCAAGCCCAAGTATGTGCTGTGCAACGGCGACGAGAGCGAACCCGGCACCTGCAAAGACCGGCTGATTTTCGAGCACGACCCGCACTCAGTGATCGAGGGTGTGATGATCGGGGCGCTGGCGGTTGGGGCAAAGAGCGGCTACATCTATATTCGCGGCGAGTACCGCTATCTGTCGATCATCATGCAGAAGGCGATTCGCGACGCCTACGCCAAGGGATTCATCGGGAAGAACATCTTCGGCAGCGGCCGCGATCTCGACATTTATTGGCATGGCGGCGCGGGAGCGTACGAAGTGGGTGAAGAGTCCGCGCTGATGGAATCGCTCGAAGGCAAGCGCGGCATACCGCGCATTCGGCCTCCGTTCCCTGCTGTCGTTGGTCTGTGGGGCGGGCCTACCGTCATTAATAATGCCGAGACGCTTGCGAATGTGCCTCACATTATTCTGGGGGGCTCGGACTGGTACGCCAAGCTGGGGACGCCGAAAAATGGCGGCACGCGCCTGTTCTGCCTGAGCGGCAACATCGCCAAGCCCGGCGTCTACGAACTGCCCATGGGCTACAACTTGAAAAAGATGCTCTACGACGTGGGCGGGGGAATCCCGAACGGGCGCAAGTTGAAGGGCGTCGTGCCGGGCGGGTCGTCTTGCCCGGTGTTGACTGCGGACGAGATCGATGTCGCGATGGATTTCGATTCGGTTGCGAAGGCCGGCTCGATGCTGGGTTCAGGCGGCGTTGTCGTGATCGACGATCAGCAGTGCATAGTGAAATTTGCGCTCCGCACCATGAAGTTTTATCAGCACGAAAGCTGCGGATGGTGCATTCCGTGCCGCGAGGGGACTGATTGGCTGAAGAAGACTTTGATTCGCTTCCACAATGGCGGCGGCATGAAGAAAGACATCGACAACATGCAATACCTGGCGGAAAACATGCTCGGGCGGACGTTCTGTCCGCTGGGCGATGCGGCCGCGATGCCGACCATTGGTTTCGTGAAGAAGTTCCGCAAGGAATTTGAGGACCACCTGGAAGGCAGGCCCTGCCCCTACAAGAAGGCAGGGGCCGAAGAGCCAGTGTTCGCGCACTAGAAAGATTGGGTCATTGGGCGATCAGGTGATTGAGCGATTAGAAATCTCTCGGCAACAGCTTTATCAATCGCTCAATGACTCAATCGCTCAATCGCAAAATATTTCATGGCTGACGTAAATCTCATAGTCGACGGCAAGAAGATCGCGGCTCCGGCGGGCACGCTCCTCATTGAGGCCTGCAAGACGGTGGGCATCGAAGTGCCTTCCTTTTGCTATTACCCCAACCTCTCTCTTCAAGGCGCCTGCCGCATGTGCCTCGTGAAGGTCGAGAAGATGCCCAAGCTGCAGACCGCGTGCACCACGGTGATCAGCGAAGGCATGATAGTCACCACCGAGAGCGAAGAGATCAAGCAGGCGCGCAAGTCGATGCTCGAGATGCTGCTCGGCAACCATCCGCTGGATTGCCCAGTATGCGATGCCGGGGGCGAGTGCGAATTGCAGGACATGACGTTCTCCTACGGTGCAGCCGAATCGAAATTCATGGAGGCGAAGAACCACAAGGAGGAGCAGCAGTGGTCTCCCGTGGTGTTCTTCGACAGGCCGCGCTGCATTCTGTGCTACCGGTGCGTGCGCGTATGCGGCGAGGCGATGGACGTTTGGGCTCTGGGCGTGCAGAACCGCGGCGTGAGTTCCTTAATCGCTCCGAATAAAGAAGATCATCTGGAATGCGAAGAGTGTGGCATGTGCATCGACATTTGCCCGGTCGGCGCCCTGACGTCTGGGGCGTATCGCTACAAGACTCGTCCGTGGGAAATGAAGCATGTGGGCACGGTCTGCACGCACTGCGGCGACGGCTGTAAGACCACGTTGGGCGTGCGCCGCTCCGACACCGGCATGGAGATTGTGCGCGGCGACAACCGCGACAAGAGCGGCACCAATGGCGACTTCCTCTGCATCAAAGGGCGCTATGCGTTCGACTTCGCGAATCATGAGGAGCGTTTGACGCAGCCGTTGATTCGCAAGAACGGCAAGTTGACACCCTCAACCTGGGAAGAAGCGTTCGCCCTGGTGGGAAAGACATTTGCGGGCATTCGGGACACTGAGGGCGGACAGGCGATTGGCGTCATCGGTTCGACGCGCACCACGAACGAAGAAGCGTATCTGCTGTCAAAATTTGCGCGCACGGTGCTGAAGACGAATAACGTGGATCACCACCGCACGGCGGACTTCCCTGCTCTCGCTGCGGCGCTTCGCGGCAAGCCAGATGCGACGGCCAGCATGGCCGACTTGTTCAACGCGCCGGCGATTCTGCTGATCGGCAACGATCCCACGGAGCAGCATCCGCTGTTGGCGTATCAGATTCGGAACAATGTTCGCTTGCACCGCGCCAAGCTCTATGTCGTAAATTCGGCGCCGATCAAGCTACGCCGGCAGGCCACGAGTTTCATACAGATTCCGACGGGCGCGGAAGGAAAGGTCGCGGCGTTCCTCGCCGGGGACGATGGATCACTGGACGGGATCGGCGCAAGCGCGAGCGAATCGGACGCAGACGGACGAATGCGTCCGTCGCTACACGAACTGCGTGACAAATTGCGCGGGGAACAGAACCTCATCATCGTCTTTGGTTCGGAGATTCGAGGCAACGACATCGCCAGCCTCATCGCTTTCGGTTCAGGCGTGCCGGGCGCGAAGTTCGTATGCCTGGCGGACTATGCGAACTCTCGCGGCGCAGCGGACATGGGCCTCTACCCTGACTTGCTCCCCGGTTATCATCCGGCAGCGGGTGGCAGCGACTTGCACCAGGAGTGGATTACTCCAACAACCGCGGGACTCGACGTCACTGGCATGCTCGAAGCCGGCAAGAGCGGCAAACTGAAAGCGCTCCATGTGGTCGGATCGAACCCAGTCGGTCGTCTCAGCATTGATCCATTCGTGTTTTCGAAGACCTTCGTCGTGGTGCAGGACATGTTCCTCACCGAGACCGCCGTGATGGCTGACGTTGTTCTTCCGGCGGCCAATGCATACGAGAAGTCGGGCACGATGACCAACACCTGCGGCGACGTGCAACTGGTGAAGAAGGCTGGTGAGATTTCCGGCACGAAGGCTGATTTCGAAATGATTGTCCGCATCGCCGATGCCATGGGCTTCGATGTTCGCAAGCTCGTGCCTTTCGGCAGCGGCACGCGCGCCGACATGGGACAGTCTCGCGGGGCACAATCGGGCGAGGCCGATCGTCATGCCGTCTGGCTCGAGATGCAAGGACTGGAGCCGAAGTTGAGTCCGCTGGATCCGATGGCGATTCTCGACGAGATTCAGCGACTGGTTCCCGGCTACGACGTGTCCCGAATGAATTTGTTGGCCGGCAACAGCGAGCATACAACGCTGACCAAGAGCGGCTTGGGCGCGGCGCCCAAGCCGGAGACGATTTCTCCAGCCAACGACAACCTGTTTACGTCCGGGACGCTGGGACGTTACTCGCGCACGTTAAAGTCTGTGATGGAGAGTCACGAGGTTAAACCCGCGGAAGTCGCGGCGGACTGATTTTTAGTCCCGAGTCCTGAGTCGCGAGTCCCGAGCAACAAGCAGGTTGAACCGGGACTCACGACTCGCAGCTAGAGAAGAGAGGAAGCAAGGCGTTGCCAATTTGGCTCTACATACTCGCGTCGGTGATCAAGTCTGCGATCGTTCTGGGCGTGTTGCTCACCGCCGTCGCGTACACCGTATGGCTTGAGCGCAAGGTTGTGGGCCACATGCAGAATCGCTGGGGGCCCACGCGGGTCGGCCCGTTTGGCCTGTTGCAACCCGCTGCCGACGGAATCAAATTTCTCTTTAAGGAAGATCTGACGCCGCCACACGTCTACAAGCCACTTTTTCTTGCGGCGCCGCTGATTGCCGTCATCTTCGCGCTGACTTCGATAGCGGTGGTTCCGTTCGGAAACAGCTTCACGTTCGGTCCATTCACCGTCCCCCAATTCCTGCCGTTCCACCTCGAAATGCCGTTCCACTGGGGTGGGGCTGTAATTGGACCGTACCTCATTCCGCTGCAGATCACCGACGTAAATACCGGACTTCTGCTGATTCTCGGCGTGACGTCGATTGGCGTATACGGAGTCGCCCTGGCAGGATGGTCCTCGAACAACAAGTATTCCCTGCTCGGCGGATTGCGCGCCAGCGCGCAGATGGTGAGCTACGAGATCTCGCTCGGTCTCTCGCTAGTGGGAGTGCTGATCATGTCCGGCAGCTTTAGTCTGCGCGACATCGTAGTCGCTCAAAGCGGACATTTCTGGGGATTCATTCCGCGTTGGAATATTTTTCACGGACAGTTCATTGGCTTCTTCTGCTACCTGATGGCGGCCTACGCGGAGACGAACCGCATTCCGTTTGATCTGCCGGAAGCGGAAACCGAACTGGTCGCCGGATATCACACCGAGTACAGCGCGATGAAGTTCGCCATGTTCTTTATGGCGGAGTACGCCAATATGATTACGGTGGCATGCCTGGCCACGCTGTTGTTTTTCGGGGGATGGAACGGGCCACTGTTCGGGCCGCCGATCTTGCAGGCGCTGTTGCCGGTGTTCTGGTTCGGGGCAAAGATTTTCGGATTTCTCTTTTTGTACATATGGGTGCGCGGCACGCTGCCGCGCTTCCGTTACGACCAGTTGATGTCTTTCGGCTGGAAGTTCCTGCTGCCGCTGTCGCTGATGAATCTGATCGCGACCGCGATCGCCGTAGCGTGGTAAGAGGCAGTACTCAGTACTCGGTACCCAGTACTCAGAGGAATTCGTTGTCTGGGTGAGAGCGGCATAAACCGAGGTTTTTCTGAGTACCGAGTACTAAACGTTCATGCTCAGCATTCATCTAATTCTGTTTCTGGCCTTCGGGGCGGTTGCGGTGGCAGGGGCAGTCAACCTGCTGGCGCAGACGCATCCCATTAACAGCGCGCTCTCGCTGATCGCGGTGATGGCCGCGCTCGCTGGCGAGTACCTGCTGCTGGGCGCGGAGTTCGTCGCCGCCGTGCAGGTCATCGTTTACGCGGGCGCGATCATGGTGCTGTTCGTCTTCACCATCATGCTTCTTGAACGCCGGAGTGGAAGAGCGCACTACGGGAAGCCGCGTCGCCGTTTTGTTCGGCATCCCGGGAATGCTGCTGGGAAGTATCCTCGTGGGCTGGGTTGTACTGCGGCATTCGGGGACTGAAGCCGTCGCTGCAGGTGCGCTGCCCGGGGATCCCAAGACGATTGGGCCACTTCTCTTTCACGAATTTCTGCTGCCCTTTGAAATCACTTCGATTCTGATTCTGATCGCCATCATGGGCGCGGTGGTGCTGGCCAGCAAGCCGCCGCGTCGGCGCCGCCGGCAAGGAAGGTGGACTGATGGTTCCGCTTTCGTATTACCTGGTGCTCAGCGGATTTCTGTTCGCCTGCGGCGTGACTGGATTCCTGATCAAGCGCAACATCATCACCATCTTCATGTCGATTGAGTTGATGCTCAACGGCGTGAATCTTTCCTTCGTCGCTTTCGCGGCGCACTGGCATGCGCTCGCCGGGCAGGTCTTCGTCTTCTTCGTGATGGTGGTGGCGGCGGCGGAAGCGGCCGTCGGACTGGCCATCATCATCGCGGTCTATCGCACGCGCGAAACGCTGAACGTGGATCAGGTGAACCTGCTCAAGCTATGACGTCGAACTCTCAATCTCTGGCTGATCCCGGTGCTGCCGCTGGCGGGCGCTGCGATCAATGGCTTTCTCGGGAAGACGATCGTCGCGCACTGCGGTCACCACGGTCGGACTCTTCTTCTCCGGCGCGGCGTTCGCCTGGGCCTGACGGTGGCGCTGCGCTTTTCATCGCTCGCGCATTCCCTACCAGGAGTATTTCGCGCACTGGATCCGTTCGGGCAGCTTTCAGCGTCGACTTCGCGCTCTATCTCGATCAACTTTCGCTGGTCATGTTGCTGGTCGTCACCGGAGTCGGATTCCTGATTCACATCTACTCCGTCGGCTACATGTGGGACGACCCCAGCTACTACCGCTTCTTCGCCTACCTGAACCTGTTCATGTTTTTCATGCTGACGCTGATCCTGGCCAACAACTACCTGCTGATGTTCATTGGGTGGGAGGGCGTGGGCCTCGCGTCGTATCTGCTGATCGGGTTCTGGTTCACGAAAGATTCGGCGGCGTCGGCTGGAAAGAAAGCGTTCATCGTCAATCGCATTGGCGATTTCGGATTCCTGATCGGGCTTTTCCTGATGATCCAGCATTTCGGGTCGCTGAATTTCACGCAGAGTATTTCGACCAAGTGTCAGCCTCTGGCAGCCGAGAACAGCGGCGCGGGACTTCTCACTGCGATCGGAATTCTGCTGATGGTCGGCGCCTGCGGCAAGTCGGCACAGATTCCGCTCTACGTCTGGCTGCCGGACGCGATGGAAGGCCCGACGCCGGTTTCGGCACTGATCCACGCGGCGACGATGGTGACGGCGGGCGTCTACATGGTTTCGCGGTCGCACATGATTTTTGAACGCGCGCCGATGGCGCTGACGGTCGTTGCGATCATCGGCACGCTCACCGCGCTGTTCGCCGCGACCATCGGCATCACGCAGACCGACATCAAGAAGGTGCTCGCCTACTCCACGGTTTCGCAGCTCGGCTACATGTTCATGGCCTGCGGCGTGGGCGCGTTCTCGGCGGGAATCTTCCACCTGATGACGCATGCATTCTTCAAAGGCCTGCTCTTCCTGGCAGCGGGTTCGGTGATTCATGCCGTGGGCGGCGAGCAGGACATGCGCAAGATGGGCGGACTGCAAACTTATATCCCATGGACGTTCGTGACCATGGGCATCGCGACGCTGGCGATCGCCGGAATCCCGCCATTCGCGGGCTTCTGGAGCAAGGACGAAATTCTGTGGAAGGCGTTCTCAAGCGAACATGGGAGTTGGGTCTTCTGGCTAGTCGGCGTCATCACCGCCTTCATTACTTCGTTCTACATGTTCCGCCTGCTGTTCATGACTTTCTTCGGCGACTATCGCGGCGCACAAGTCGATGAGCATGGCAAGCCCACGGCTCCCACGGTCACGGCCACGGCGAACCGCACGAGAGCCCGATGGTGATGCTGGTGCCGCTGATGATTCTGGCGTTGCTGTCGGTGGTTGGCGGGCTGGTCGGCATCGGCAACCGCTTCGAGCATTTCCTTGAACCGGTGTTCGGTTCAGGTATGGCCACGGAGGCCGCCGGAGAGGCTGCAAGCCACGGCACAGAACTCCTGCTCATGGGCATATCCGTGACGGTCGCTCTCTTGGGACTGATTCTGGCCTGGGTACTCTACATCAGCAAGCCGGATCTCCCGCAGAAGATCGCCGATGCGCTCGGCAGTTTCTACCAGGCCGTGGTGAACAAGTACTACATCGATGAACTCTACGCCAAGCTTTTCGTGAAGCCGCTGGTGGATGGCTCAACGCTCATTCTGTGGCAGGGCGTCGACCGCAAAGTCATCGACGACACGGTGAACAACGCTGCGGACGGCGCGCGCCATGTTTCCGACGAAGTGCGCCACATGCAGTCGGGCAACCTGCGTTCGTACGCCGGATGGATCGCCGCCGGCGCGGCCGTGGTGATCGCTTACATGATCTGGTTGGGGGTGGGACGATGAACATCGACCATCTCAGCCCTTACATCCTGACGCCTGGTGACGTTCGTGCCGCTGGCCGGAGCCCTGCTGCTCGTGCTGCTCCCCCGGCGCGATCGCGACATTCGCATCTTCTCGCTCGTTATTTCGCTGCTGACGTTCGTCTTGTCGCTGCACCTGCCGGTGTACTTTCATCGTAGCCAGGCGGGCTTTCAGTACGAGGTCAACCATCAATGGATCACGACTCCCAACATTCACTACCACATGGGCGTGGACGGCATCTCGCTGTGGCTGGTCGTGCTGACCACGTTCCTCACGCCGCTGTGCGTGCTGATTTCGTGGAAGTCGGTGCACGATCGGGTGAAGGAATTCTTCATCCTGCTGCTGATTCTGGAAACGGCGCTGATCGGCGTCTTCACGTCGCTCGATCTCTTCCTCTTCTATTTCTTCTGGGAAGCGACGCTGATCCCGATGGCGTTGCTGATCGGCATCTTCGGGCACGAGCGCAAGGTCTACGCGGCGGTGAAGTTTTTCATGTACACGATGATCGCGTCGGTGTTCATGCTGGCGGCGATTCTGTGGCTCTATGCGCAGACGGCAAGCTTCGATTTCGTAGACATTCGCGACCAGATCGCGCGTGGCAAGGTGCCGAACTTCCCTGCCGCCGCACAGTGGCTTTTCCTCGGATTCTTCATCGCATTCGCGGTCAAGGTTCCGCTGTTCCCGTTCCACACATGGCTACCGGACGCGCACGTGGAAGCGCCCACTGCCGGATCGGTGCTGCTGGCAGGCGTTCTGCTGAAGATGGGCACTTACGGCATGCTGCGCTTCAACCTCGGACTGTTTCCCGAGCAGTCGCGCCACAATGCCCCTGGATCATGATTCTGGCGCTGATCGGCATCATCTATGGCGCGCTGGTCGCCATGGTGCAGCCGAACATGAAGAAGCTGATCGCCTACTCTTCGGTCAGCCACCTGGGATTCGTGGTGCTCGGCATCTTCAGCTTCACGCAGGCGGGACTGAACGGCGCGATGTTCGTCATGCTGGCGCACGGAATTTCTACCGGCGGACTGTTCATGCTGGCGGGAATTCTCCACGAGCGCCGTCACACGTACGAGATTTCGGAGTTCGGCGGCCTCGCTTCGCCGATGCCGGTATATGCAGCTTCTTACCTGTTTATTGTGCTGGCATCGGTCGGGCTTGCCCTTGCTGAATGGATTCATCGGTGAATTTCTGGTGTTGAGCGGCGCATTCCAGGCCAAGCCGATCTACGGAATTCTCGCCGCAACCGGCGTGATCTGGAGCGCGTGCTATCTGCTGTGGATGTACCAGCGGGTGTTCTACGGCAAGGTCACGCACCCGGTGAACAATTCCCTGCGCCGACATGATCGGCTTCGAGAAAGCGGCCGTCTGGCCTTGCGCCGTCGGCCGCTCTGGTGATGGGCGTCGCTCCGATTCTGTGGCTGGGAGCGATTGATCCCGCGGTGCAGGCTGCGCTGACTCCGTTCCCGCAGATGTCGAGCAAGGTGGTGGGCCAATGACCATGCTCCTTGACGCCAGTGCCCAGACGATTCCTCAGGGCGTGGATTACATCCGCATTCTGCCGGAGCTGGTCCTGTCGGCGTTCGGCATCGTCGTCATGCTGCTCGATCCTCTGGTGGACGAAGAGAAGAGCCAGAAGACTCTCGGCTTGATCGCGTTCGTCGGCACTGCTCGCTGCCCTGGTCTCGACCTGGTACATGGCGCAGTCGCCCGGCCTTGCCTTTTCGAACATGGTGCGGGTCGACAGCTTCAGCGTCTTCTTCCACTTCCTCGTCATCGCCATCGCGGGCGTCGTGATCCTGAGTTCGTTCGAATACATGGCGGTGCAGCGGATTCGCGCCGGCGAATATTACGCGCTGATTCTCTTCGGCGTGGTCGGCATGGCGCTGATGTCGTCGGCCGTCGAACTGGTGCTGATCTTCATCGCGCTCGAGATCTCCTCGATCTCCACTTACATTCTGGCCGGATTCCGCCGCAACGAGGCCTCCAGCAGCGAATCGTCGCTGAAGTACTTCCTGCTGGGCTCGTTCGCCACCGCATTTTTTCTCTACGGCGTCGCGCTGATGTTCGGCGCAACGGGATCGACCAACATCGACGTCGATCAGCCAGAAGCTGCAAGCCGGGCCGGTACGAGCTGCTGGTCTACGTCGGCGATGGCCTTGATGTTCGTCGGCCTGGGATTCAAAGTCGCTGCAGCTCCATTCCATGTCTGGACGCCCGATGTCTACGAAGGCGCGCCGGCGCCGGTCGTCGGCTTCATGTCGACGGCGCCGAAGGCTGCGGCGTTTGCGGTGCTGCTGCGGGTCGTGTTCGCGATCAATGCGCCCGGACGGTTCTGGCTGATCTGGGTCGCAGCCGCGCTGTCGATGACTCTGGGCAACGTCGGCGCGCTCGTGCAGAACAACGTCAAGCGACTGCTGGCTTACTCTTCGATCGCGCACGCCGGCTACCTGCTGGTGGCGTTTGCGATGACCACGCCGGAGAATTCTGCGATGGAATTTCCGCCGCCATGTTCTACACCGCTGCCTATGCCGCGATGAACGTCGGCGCATTCGCCGTGGTCAGCCACTTCGCCAATGCCGGCGAGCGCTACGTGACGCTCGAAGACTACGAAGGGCTGGGCCGGACGTCGCCGTTGCTGGCCGCGACGCTCACGATCTTCCTGCTGTCGCTGATCGGCATTCCCGATGACCGGCGGCTTCTTCGCCAAGTTCTACGTGTTCAGCGCGGCCGTGAAGGCGAACCTGATCTGGCTCACGATCATCGGCGTCGATCAACAGCGCCGTCGGGGCCTACTACTACCTGCGCATCATCGTCGTGATGTACATGCGCGAAGCGCGCAAAGAAGTTCCGGTCACCCCGATCCCCTTCGGATTGGGAGTGGCGCTCGCAGTCAGCATTGCTGGCTACTCTCTATCTAGGAATGCTGCCGAACCGAGTTCTGCAGTTCGCGCAGCAGTCGGCTCAGGACCTGCTTTCGCAACCGCCCGCCCCAGCCGGCAAATGCTTCGCAAACTGCGCCAGTAGTCAGCCATTCCAGGCAATTGATTTTCTTGTCAAAATCTTCGAAACTGTATTTGACAAGCAGCTTAGGGCGCGTGCATCATGGGTGCACTCAATAGATCAGTTCCTCCCCCAGGAGGGACTGAACAGCGGCCTGGAGGAGAGCAAATGTTCAATTTGATTCGCAGGCTTTGGTCGGAAGATGCGGGGCAAGACATCGCCGAATACGCAGTGATGCTGGCGGTCATTCTGGTTCTGGTGGTCGGCACGGTCCGGTTGATCGGATCGAACGCCAACAACGCATTCTCCAGCGTAGCCAGTTCGATCCAGTAAAAGGGGCGTTTCGACTCCAAGGCCACTTCGTCTGATTCAGGCTGAATGACGGAAATTCTATGACACGATTTACCTCAGGCTTCGCATTTACCGCTTACCGCTGGTTTAGCAGCGTAGCGGCTGCGGCGCAGCTTGGGGAAGGGTGAGCCAGTAAGGCAACCTAAACCTAACAAGTTTCAGCCGCAAGCCGCGATCCAAGGATCGCGGCTTTTGTTTTTTGCGAAGAACCCACCAAGGAGAACCGATCCGATGATCGTCAACATGTCAGAGAAGGCCACCGAACAGGAAATCAACCACGTGATCGAGCGCATCCGCGAGGCCGGATACCAGCCTCACGTCACGCGCGGCACCGAGCGCACGATTGTCGCCGCCGTGGGCAGCGGACGCCGCCACGAAATCGAAGCGCTTCAGGTCGCTCCCGGCGTGGACAACGTCGTCGCCATCGCCCAGCCCTTCAAACTGGTCAGCCGGCAGGTGAAGCCGGAGCGCACCGTCGTGAAGATCAACGGCGTGAGCATCGGCGGCCCTGAGGTCGTGGTCATCGCCGGACCGTGCTCGGTCGAGTCGCGCGAGCAATTGCTCGATACAGCGCATGCCGTGAAGCGCGCAGGAGCCACCATGCTGCGCGGCGGCGCCTACAAGCCGCGAACGTCGCCCTATGACTTCCAGGGACTCGGCATCGAAGCGCTCAAGATTCTGCGCGAAGCCCGGGAAGAGACCGGCCTGCCCGTGGTCACCGAAGTGATGAGCACCGAAGATGTCGACATCATCTGCGAGCACGTCGACATGCTGCAGATGGGCGCGCGCAACATGCAGAACTTCGCGCTGCTGCGCCGCCTGGCCACGGTCAACAAGCCCATTCTGCTGAAGCGCGGCCCGTCCGCTACGGTAAAGGAATGGCTGCTGGCCGCCGAGTATCTGCTCTCTGGAGGAAATCACCAGGTCGTGCTGTGCGAGCGCGGCATCAAGACCTTCGAAACCGAGATGCGCAATACCATCGACCTGGCGGCCGTGGCACTGGCGCGCGATCTCTCGCATCTGCCGGTGATCGCCGATCCCTCGCACGGAACCGGCAAGCAGAGCCTGATTGCCGCGGTTTCGCGCGCGGCCGTTGCGGTGGGAGCCGATGGCCTGATTATCGAGGTGCATCCCTGCCCGGAGCGCGCGCTGTCGGATGGTCCCCAGTCTCTCGATTTCGCGGGATTCGGCAAGGTGATGCGGGCATTGGCGGAACCGCTGCGGCAGACCGCCAGCCTGCCTGCGGCGGTGCCCGTGGCCTTATAAGATCAGCCGCGCTCGCGACGCAACGGAGACGAAACGCGACAATTTACGGGCAAAAATGAGGTAGGATAGTGCCGACCTGCGATTCGAAGCCGAAGTCGTTCCGACTGGTGCAGTATGAAAAATCTGGCGCGTTGGCTGGTCCAGCTCTTCCACGGAAGACAGCTGGGTAGTTGCGGTTTTCTCGTTCTGGTTCTCAGTTCAACTCTGCTCTCACCTGAAAATCTGAAATCCCAAGCGGCAGCTCAGCCACCGGGGCAATCCACGTCACCCAGTTCGCCTCAAGAGTCCTCGGGTGAAATGGCCGTCAAGGACGAAGCCAATTCCGCGAAAGTGGATGCAGCCGCAACTTTCCGGGTAAATGTAAAGCTGGTGCTGGCGCGAGTCGTAGTCCGGGATTCCAAGGGCAACGCGCTGGGAAATCTACATAAAGAAGACTTCGAGCTCTTCGATAACGGCAAGCCCCAGGTCATTTCGCATTTTGATGCAGAGCACAGCAAGCCTGAGACGCCACCTCCCGCTGAAAGCACCGGGCAAACAGAAGCCACGAAGTCTGCAGAACAGCCCGTCGTACCCATACGCTATGTCGCTTACCTGTTCGACGACTTGCATCTCACGTTCGAGAACATAAACCAGGTCCGAGAGGCAGCGGAACGCCGAGTGAACGTTCTTGCTCCCACGGAGCGAGTAGCAATCTTTTCTACCTCGGGCCAGAGCCAACTTGACTTCACCGATGATCGGGCGAAACTGCGGCAAGCACTGCAGAACTTGCGTCCACGTCCAACCCTCGGGGGTGAGATCACGACATGCCCGGACATCAGTTTGTACATGGCTGATCTGATCGTGAACAAAAACGATCCCGAAGCATTGCAGCTTGCTGTGAACGACTACCTGCATTGCACTCCCGGGTTGAACACAAGTCTGCCGCAGAACCTTGCCGGAAACGCGGGAAGTTTTGTCAACGGACTCGCGATGCAGACCCTTCAGGTCGGCGAACAGGATAGCCGGCTGGCCATTGGATCGTTAAGGGATGTAGTGCGCCGGATTTTGTTGATGCCAGGCCAGCGACACCTCATCCTGGTGTCTCCTGGTTTTCTGACTCCCGAACTCGAATACGACTACAACGACGTTATTGATCGCGCGCTGCGAGGACAAGTAGTGATCGGCGCACTCGATGCCCGTGGGCTCTACACGGTGATCCCGTTCGGCGACGCCAGCCAACCTGGCCGAGCTGAAACTGACATTCCAGGCCAACCGTTCACGCCGACTTCCAGGGCTCAGTTCGACCTCCAGGGTGCGTCGGTTCAGAGTGACATACTCGCGGTTCTCGCCTATAGCACCGGTGGCATCTTCTTCCACAACAACAACGACATGGACGAAGGATTCCGCCGCGTTGCTGATGTGCCGGACTCCTGGTACGTTCTGGGCTTCACGCCGCAGAACCTCAAAATGGATGGCAGATTTCATACGCTGAAGGTCAAGCTAAAGTTGAAAGAGAAGCTCGACCTGCAAGCCCGCCGCGGCTACTACGCCCCGAAACACGCGCCAGACGCGGCAGAAGAGGCCAAGCGCGAAATTGACGACGAAGTTCTGTCCGTCGAAGAGCTGCACGATTTACCAGTGGCGCTGCACACGCAGTTTTTCAAAGCGACAGACGACACCGCTAAGCTTACCGTCCTGGCGCGCGTGGATGTAAAACACCTCCACTACAAGCAGGCCGAGGGGCGCAACCAGAACGACCTGACGGTTGTAACGGCAGTGTTTGATCGCAATGGAAATTTTCTTCAATCGAACCAGAAAGTCGTGCAGATGCGCTGGAAGAGCGAAACGCTGCAGAGCAAGCTGGGTTCCGGCATTACTCTGAGAACGAGTTTTGATGTCAAACCTGGGCGCTACATGGTTCGAGTTGTGGCCAGGGATACTGAACAACAATTGATGTCCGCAGAAAACGGTGCGGTTGAGATTCCGTGAGAGGTGGGTTATGAACAGTCAGGCTCGGATTCGCTCGATGAACGTTCTGGCAGCAGTCATCGCTCTTGCCTCGGGCTTGATGGCGCAAGAAGCGCAGACGGCGGCTCCCTCGAGCGACTCGATAGCCACACTCAAGGTCGAAACCCGGGTTGTGTTGGTGGATACCATCGTCACCGATAAGAAGGGGAACTACATTCGCGATCTTACGGCCAACGATTTCAAAGTCTGGGAAGACGGCAAGGAGCAGGCCGTAACCAGCTTTTCGCGGGAGGAGGCGAACCTGGATCCCGCCCATGCTACGCGCCACTACATGGTGCTTTTTTTTGACGACACCACGATGGAGTTCGGCGACCAGGCCAAGGCGCGCGATGCAGCGGCAAAATTTATTGCTGCGAACGCAGGACCCAGCCGCCTGATTGCAATCGTCGAATTTGGAGGCATGCTGCGGATCGCTCAGAACTTTACGGCGGACCCGGATCGCCTCAAGAAGGTTGTGGCGGGTGTGAAGTTCTCAACCGTGTCTCCCAATGGACCTTCTCCGGACCTTGCTTCTCTCAGCGCTTCTCAAATGTCACAACCGCAAAGCCTGGGATCGCCCAGTATGGGTGGGCTTGAAGCGGACTTCGGAGCACGCAGCGTTTTCCTCGCTCTGCGCAATCTGGCAAAGGGGCTCGCTGGAGTATCAGGCCGCAAGAGTGTGATCATGTTGAGCGCTGGATTTCCGATGACCCTGGAACTGCAATCCGAGTTGACATCGGTGATTGACGCTTGCAACAAAGCAAACGTAGCTGTGTATCCGATTGACGTTCGCGGATTGGTAGCACCGATTCCCACGATGGGGAATGCCTTCCATCCTCAAAAGGTCGGGCAGAACACGGCCCGTCTCACTCCTGCAACATTCCGATATGATGGCTCTCCGCGCTATCCACTGTTGCGGCTGGCATCGCTGGTCGCCGAGCCCGCCGAATCTCCCCAACATGGTGGAGGTGGAACTGGCGGAGGCGGTACCGGTGGTGGAGGCCATGGTGGCGGCGGTGGCACCGGAGGGACTGGCGGCGGACGCGGCGGTGGTGGTGGAACAACCGGCGGCGGAGGATCCGGCGGCGGGAAGGGTGGTACCGGTGGGAAAGGCGGGACCGGTGGCGGGCACGGCGGAGGCGGAGGGGTTGGTGTTGTGGGCACTCCGTATGCGCCAAACAACCAACCTCCGCGACAATTGATTCCTCAGATCCCTGACGTTTCGGCCAATCAGCAATTTCTGTATCAGTTGGCGGATGGCACGGGCGGTTTCGTGATCGTGAATACCAACGACCTGCTCGGCGGGATGGATCGGATCGCCAAGGATCAATCGGAATATTATCTGCTCGGGTACAAACCACCCGACTCGCCCGAGGGCAGTTGCCATACTCTGAAGGTCAAAATCAACCACGGTGGAACCAACATCCGCTCTCGCAGCGGCTACTGCAAGGCTCGGCCTTTGGACTTGCTGGCAGGCAGCACAACCGAAAAGGACTTGGAGAGTCGCGCCTCGGGCGAAATGCCGAGCAATGTGACCGCCTCGATGCGGGTTCCCTACTTCTATACCTCCCCGGATGTTGCCCGGGCTTATCTGGCCGTTGATATTCCATCGAACGCTTTGCAATTTGAAAAGGTCAAAGGCAAGCAGCATGCGGCGGTCAATGTGTTGGGGATCGCTTACAAGCCCGACGGCTCGGTGGCGAGCCCGTTTCAGCGACACCGTGAATCTGGATTTCGATGGCAAGAAAGAGCAGGAAGAATTCCAGAAGAGGCCGTTTCACTACGAAAAGCAGTTCGAGATTGCGTCTGGAAAATATACGCTCCGGGTCGCATTCAGTTCGGGCAACAACAGTTTCGGAAAACTGGAATACCCGCTGCAGGTCTTGCCCTTCGACGGCAAGAAACTCAGCCTGAGTTCCATCGCCCTGAGTAGCAGCGTTACCAAGGTTTCGGATCTGGACGCGGCGCTCGATTCCGAATTCCTGGAAGATCGCAAACCACTCGTGGTTCGTGGCGGACAGATCTCACCCTCCGCTACCAACCATTTCAAGAAAACAGATGTGGGCGTAGCATACATCGAGATTTACGATCCGCTGCTGGCTGGAGACAAACCACCACAACTCGGGGTGGAATTCCGAGTAATGGACCAGAAGACCGGTGAGAAGAAGCTTGACGTCGGGATGACGGACACAAAGGATCTCATTAAGCCCGGAAATCCCCTGGTGCCATACGCAGTGAAGTTACCGCTCGATAAGTTGACTCCCGGAACTTACCGGGTAGACTTGCGAGCCGAAGACTCCGCAGGAAACTCCACAAACTTTCGTGTTGTTGAGTTCGATGTAGAGTAGTTTCTCACCCTCCGGGCCGCTGGCCGCTCAGTGTGCGGTCGCGGTCCCGGATGGCTGCTTGACTTGCATCGCCGGGTCGCCGAATAGCACAAACGTCCGGCGCACGCCGGGATCGCCGATGCTCGACTTCGCCTTGAGGATCGATTCACCCAACGTCGGTCGCGCCGCATTCAGCACATTCAGCAGAACCAGCTTGTCGAGCTTGACCTGTGGTGCTGGCTGGTTCAAGCCCGTCGAGGCCAACACTGCCACCGCACCGCCATTCGGCGCCAGGAGCAGCGTCACTCCCAACGGCTGAGAGTAAACGTCCTGGAAGAATCCATTGAGGCAGTTCATGATCAAGAACACCGGCAGTTGTGAACTGTTCGTCAGAGACGTGACCGAACTCGTGTCGAAGATGTCGGAACCCGACCACTGCTCTTCTGAACCGTGTCCCAGATAGTTCACCAACAGCTGACCTGCGTTGATGCCGTTGATGATGTCCTGCTGCGCGGCGGATGTTCCCACTGTGTTGGTAAATACATCCGTCACCTGCATGCTCGTTGGGAGCGCTGCCTGCACTGTCTGGCTGTCCTGCGTGAAGCTCTCCGTATCGTCCTTGTCGGCAACGATCAAGGCATTCGCAGTCCAGGATCCGTTCGTCGACTTGCCTTCGTAGGCGACGATCTTCCCAACGACTGTCGTGGATTCAGCTGGCGTGGAGACCGGTAAGCGGCCTGTGGCGATCGTCGGCATTCCGGTGTTGGTGAAGTCAGAGAACCAGTCGTCCGACGCAGTCATCAGGTTCGCGCTTGGCAGGATTCGCGTTGGCACGAGATCGAGGTGCCCAAAACCAAGATAATTGCGCGGATCGAACGATGCCCGTCCGTTCAACAACAGGTAAGTTGGAGGCTTCCTCCAGTTCGCATTTGCCGTCTGCAGGAACTGCCGGATGGCGAACGGACTGCGCTCTCCAAAGTTGAATTCATCGTATAAGTCGTTGATTGGGACGACGGCAGACGACTTCCCTTCCGCATGGTGTGCCTGAACCAGCGGCTCAAGCGCTCCGGCAAACGCCTCGTAGGTGACCATCGCAATGTCTGCGCCCGGTTGAGGACGGTGCCAATGCGACGGGTGGTTCGGGCGCACGCTAACCGCGGAGGAGACGCGATCATCTGCCACTGCCAGGAGTGTGTGCCGCTTTAAGGCAGCCCGGTTCGTGGTGGTCCACGGCACCTGTACCGCGATCTCGTATTTGCCGCCGTTTGAGGTTACTTGCGGAGCGAGTTGTATAGGATTACCCGGGTCGGTGATGTCGAGTAACGTCGGAGCGCTGGTAAATCCACTCACTTTGAGTTCGTCGCCAGCTCTGCCCGTGAACTTCAGCTGATCGGAATCGGCAACATAGGTGTGCGGATAGGTAATGCGGATGGTATCAATCAGGCTGGTGTCGTAATCCCCGTTCTGCGCCGTCAGCGTCACGGTGTTATTCCAGTCTTGGAGCAGACCTGGAGGCAGGTCCATGCTGAATGTGCCTTTGGCTTGACCAGTGAAGGTCACATCGCCAATGGCTGTTCCGTTCAGCATAACTTTCACGTCGTGGGGGAAGGCCACGATGATTCCCTGCAGCGTCACCTCAATTCGCGCGGATTGCGTGGATGTGGGATCGAGATGCGGCAGTGTCATGACTTCTTCCACCGGCGCAGGCGAAACTAGCGGGCCAAAGAAGTTCTCACCATTTGCCGTGAGCAGCGCTGCAAAGTAAATGGTATGCGGTTGCAGTTCCACGGTAGCCGGATAACTCGTGGGTGGCTGGTTCGATCCCGAGGATGTCTGCATTGATGGGATGCGGACCCCTCTGCCTTCGCCCGCGACCAGCCAGTACACACGCGTTCCCGAAAATACCGTGTCGATCCCTGTGCCGTAGAAGTTAATCGCTGCCTGAGGGCCGAAACCACCCGGCCCTCCTGTCGCTCCCGTGATTTGCAAAGGCTGCTCGGTAGCTTCCGCGAACAGGTGCAGCAGTGCCGGATCAACATTGGGATCGAGCCCGGCCTTCACCAGGTCCAACTGCGACACTCGGTACCAGCCCTCGTGCCTGACGAAAATTTTGACTGCGGGATGCCCCGCCAACTCAAACTGTTTCTGAATTTGACTTGGAGTAGGTGCCGGACGCAGCGGCAACGTCTCCACGAAATGGCTCTCGTGACCGTCCACCGGTACAGGCGGGACTTGATTCAGTTGGCTGAACATGCGCGTTGCCGATATTGTCGCGTTGTTTTCCACTGACGTGCTCGCTTGCACTGACACCGGGCCGTGCATAGTGCGCGTACCGCTCACGTCAATGTCCTCGAGCCAATAAGAAGCCCCACTTGCTCCCACAGAAGAATCGATCCACGCGTAGCTTCTGCCCGCATGTTTCGGCAATGCTCCGCTCATGAGCAGCGCGGAGCCCGCAATCATCGATGAGTTCATGCGCACCGGGTTGCCATTCTGCTCGCGGTACACGTTGAATCCCAGGTTGTGTGCTTCACCACCCGTCTTCCATATCAGCAGCACGCGGTTTGCGCCGTTCTTATCGATGCTCTGGTGCGCGGAGAAGGATTGTAGCGTGACGCTCGTTGGAGCCGTAATGGTTTCGTTCCACGTCGATGAGTTGTTCGCCAGGTTCGGATCTGTTTGGTCCGCGGTGACGGTCGCGGTATTCGGGACCAGTCCCGGCGCATTCGGCAGCGTGAGTACGGTAATGGTGGCCGTGCCCGCATTCGCCATGGTGCCCAGCTGACACGTGACGGTTCCTCCCGCTTCCGAACAGGTTCCCTGCGTGGTCGTTGAAGAAAGGTACGTTTCTACCGATGGCACTGTATCCGTCACGAGCACATTCGTCGCCGACGCAGGACCGTTGTTGGTCACGGTGAGCGTATACGTAAGCGGCGTTCCGTCGGTCACTGGGTTCGGTGTTCCTGTCTTCACGATCGCCATGTCTGCGCTGTTGGCGTTGGCCACCAGCACCGTGGCGCTAGCTGTGTTGGTCGTGAGTCCGGGAGGCATATTGGCTGCAGAGGCCGTATCGGTCTCAGTGATGCTCGTTCCCGATGGCGTGCCAGCATTCACTTGCAATACGAGTGTGAAGTTGGCGGCGTTCCCAGCGCCAACACCAAGGGTTCCACTGTCGGTGCAGATGATGGTGCCCGTCCCGCCGACTGGCGGAACGGTGCCACATAACCATCCCGGCGGAGCCGAAATGGATTGGAAATTCGTATTCGGCGGGGTAGTCTGCGTGAACGTCATGCCAGCTGTCGTCACCGCCGGTCCATTATTCGTAACACTCTGCGTATACGTAACGTTGCTGCCGGCCGCGACCGAAGTGGGCGAAGCCGAATTCGTCGTGACCAAGTCAGCTTGCGTGGCTGTAGCAACTACATCTGCGGCGGTGGCGCTATTGTTGGCCGAATTCGGATCGGTGACCGCGGAAGTGACGCTCGCCGTATCATTGATGGCGGTGCCCGAGGCCGTTCCGGCGTTCACTTGCAACTTGAGGGTGAAGCTGCCCGTTCCCGGAGCAAATGAAGGATTTGTGCAGGTAATCGCCCCCGTTCCGCCGACCAAGGGTGTAACACAAGACCATCCCGCCGGAAACGTCATCGACTGGAAGTTCGTATTTGGCGGCGTGGTCTCGGTCATACTGGCGCTTGTGGCCGTACTCGGTCCACCGTTGGTCACGATCTGCGTATAGGTAATGTTGTTGCCTGCCTGAACTGGAACCGGGCTACCGACATTCGTGATCGAAAGATCAGCCGAGTCGGCGACGCCGATGTTTACCGTTGCGCTATTGTTGTTGCTGTTCGGATCGACCGTTGTAGACGAAACCGAATCCGTTTGCGTGATCGTTGAACCGGCCGCTACCGTCGAGTTGACTTTCAACACCAACGTGAAAGTCGCCGTCGTGTTGGCATTCATGGCCGCCGAGTCGGAACAGATCAAGGTTACCTGGTTGCAGGTCCACGTTCCTCCCGGGCCCGTCAGTGATACCACCGTCGTACCCGCAGGCAGTGTGTCGCTGAATTGCGGAGCAGCCGCTGCCGCCACTCCACGATTGGTAACGACTTGGGTATACGTAATGTTGCCGCCCGCCGTGACCGGGTTCGGGCTTCCCGAGTTCGTCACGCTCAAATCCGCTTGCGTGGCCGAGGACACGCCGATCTTGACGGTTGCGGTATTGTTGGCCGAATTCGAGTCTTTCGTCGTAGTGCCTACCGTCACCGTATCAGTGATAACCGTCCCGGCGACGCCAGTGTCTTTGTAGATTGCCGTGATCGTTCCTGTGGAACCGGGAGGAACGCTCGGGTTCGTGCAGGCCACCGGAGCCGAGTTCGGACACGTCCAGGTTCCGCCGCCTGCAGTCACGACGGCGACCGATACGAATGTGGTATTGGCCGGCGTCGGTTCGCTAAATGTTGCAGTGCTGCAATTGCTCGGCCCGGTGTTGGTAACCACCTGCGTGTACGTGATGTTGCCGTTCACCGCCACCGGATTCGGAGTTCCGCTGTCCGTCACCGCCAGATCGCAGACGGTCGAGACCTGCGTCGTCACGCTCGTGCTGTTGTTGGCTGACGTGGGATCGGTCGTCGTCGCCGTTACCGAAGAACTCGCGGTGATCGTCGCCGCCACCACGCTCGGCGCCACATTCACCACAACAATAATGTCGGCGGCGGTTCCGGCTGCCAGCGAGGGGTCGGTGCAGTTCACAGTACCAGTGCCGCCGACCGCAGGAGTCGTGCAAGTCCAACCCGCAGGAGCCAGGACAGACGCGAATGTTGTATTGGCCGGAGTGGCCTCGGTGAAACTGGCGCCCGCCGCGGCGGCTGGACCATTATTCGTGACCGTCTGGGTGTAAGTGATATTGTTTCCGGCCAGCACGGCAGGCGTGTAGGCCGTCGAGAGCGATAGATCCGCCTGGTTGGATGCTGCGACTATGTCGGTCGCAATCGCAGAGTTCGCGCCAAATGCCTGGTTCGTCGCGTTGACCGTTGCCGTGTCGGTGATCGTCGTGCCGCTGGCCGTACCCGCCGTGACTTTGTAGATCACCGTGAACATTCCGGAAGATCCCACCGCAACGCTCGGGTTTGTGCACGGAGTGCCCGGAAATCCGGCGCAACTCCAGCCTGCTGGCGGTGTAATCGAAACGAACGACGTGTTGGCCGGTGTGGCTCTCAGTAAATGTAGCGCCAGTGGCGGCAGAAGTCCCGGTATTCGTTACGACTTGCGTGTAGGTAATGTTATTGCCCGCTTGCACCGGGTTCGGAGACGCGGTATTGCTGACCGTTAATTCACCACCTGCAGTAGTGCCAACCACCGTATTGGCGGTAGCCGAATTATTCAAAGTGTTCGGATCGCTTACCGACGATGCCGCCGATGCTACATCCGTGATGACAGTTCCATTCGCGGTTCCAGCATTGACTTTCACGATCAGGGTGAATGTCGCCGTAGTCAGTCCCAGCATATCGACGTTATTGCAGACCACGTTGCCGGTGCCGCCTGTGGGCGCAACACAGCTCCACCCTGCGGGCGTCGAGAACCCAGTCATCGTCGTGTTCGCTGGAATTGACGGTCACAAAGGTCGCGTTGTCGGCCGCACTTGGTCCGTTATTGGTCACCACCTGCGTGTAAGTAATATTGCTTCCAGCCGCTACCGGATTCGGCGATGCGCTGTCGGTCACGCTCAGGTCCGCCGTCGAGACCACGCTCGCTATGTCGGTCGCGGTGTCGTTGAGAAGATTCGCTTCGCCGCCACCGGTGACCAACGCGGTGTTGGTCAAAGTTGCTGGAGCTGCCTGGCGATACGATGGCATTCAGCGGTAATCGAGGGATAGCTGCTGCTCGCCGCCAGCGAATCTGAACGCACGCAACTCACTGTCTGACCGGAAACCGAACACGTCCATCCCGTTCCCGTGGCACTCGTAGGAGTGATGCCGATTGGCAGCGTGTCGTCGATGGTGACGACTCCGTTGGTTGCACCATAGGGGCTGACGTTCGAAACTGGAATCGTATAGCTCGCGTTCGTACCGCGCGTGAAGTTGCCGACGTGGCTCTTGCTCAGCGTCATGTCTGGAGTGCAGAGCGCGGACGACTGAATTCCCGTTACCTGCCCCAGTGTTGCTGTTGGTCGCGCTCGTTCCGGCGCCACCGGGAGTGGCCCCGTAAGCGACGCCCGGAGTCAGGGTCGTTCCATTGGTTCCACCACTCACGCTGATGCTGGACGCCGCACCGGAAGTCAGAATCACGCCACCCGCACCGCCGCCGCCTGGGCCGTGACGATCCGCCAGGCCATAGGGTTGAGAGTCCCATGCATCGCCGCCGCGGCCACCGTTCGCCTGTAGGGTCAAGCCGCCCTCGCCGCCATTGGCCGACAGCACAATTATGGTCCCGCCGGCTCCGCCACCGCCGCCAGCATCATTCGAGGTTCCGTTGTACGCAGCTGCACCGTTTGCGGTGAGCGTCGCGGTGCCCGTTAAACTGTCTGCGCGAATGAAGATGATTCCGCCGCCCGCGGCTCCCGCGCTGGCTTGGTTGTCGGTGTCGGAATTGTTTCGCGATCCTGCGCCGCCACCTCCGCCCAGCGCGATTCGGTCAATCGTCGCCGGAAACGCTGTCCCTCCTTCGCCTCCGGCGCTCAGGTTCGTGTTCCAGGAGTCGCCGCCAAATCCGCCCGTTCCGCCGTTGCCGCCACCACCACCGCCGGCATTCTGTGTATTACCAGTCGCGTCGCCGTCCGTTCCGCCACCACCCGCGTTGCCTGGCGCACCGTGCGCCATGCTGCCGTCGACACCGGCGGTTCCACTCGGATATCCAACGCCAGTGGTCGTTTGCAGGAACGACGTTCCCGACTCGACCCACTCCGGCGTGCCCGCGACACCTTCACCTTTTGACCCATCAATTCCGGCTGCGCCACCCTTCGCACCTGTGTATGTTCCAGGCGATGTCTGCACATAATCCGAATTTGAAGCGCCGGCGACTCCGCCCGTTAACTGCATTCCTGCGCCACCGCGGAATCCTTGTCCGTCGACCTGTACTGTGGCTCCGCCGAGGTTCAATTGTCCCGCGATATCTAATGCAATAATGCCGCCCGTGGATCCGTTCCACGCCGGCGCCGTTATGCCGGCTAATGTGGCCGTTGTGTATTGCGGCACCAGCACGACTTGATACGTACTCTGCCCTTTGTTGGTCGACGCTGCGGCCGCGGTGTATCCGAATACCAACCCGGAGCCAGTTCCTGCTCCCGTGATAGGTACAATTCCGCCGCTCACTGGTCCGGTTGCGGTGACGAACTCATAGTTGCCGGCGTTGTTGATCGTGGTGAATCCGGTGCCGGTGCTGCCGTTTCCATAGAGGCCTGAATTGGAATCGTTGATGCTAGCGTCCTGCATCTGAATGACGAGGAGCAAGCTTCCGTTCGCGATTGTGCCTCCGGCACCGGTCGCTGTGCCCACCGGAATCGACGTGGCTCCCGCGGCCACACTCGCAGTCCCGGGAAGTACGTATTCTGGTTGCCGCTCAAAGTACCACCCGCAGTCAACGTAGCTGTGGAGCAAACCACACTTACCACCGGCGCCAATGACACATAAGTATTGTTGCCGGTGTTCGGGATCGGGTGGAGTTCCCGAATCGGTCACCGTGGCTGTGTTGGGGTAGAACCCCGCCGTTGTGGTGGACACGACCACAGCAATCGTCGCGGTAGCACCGCTGGCAAACGGATTCGGCAGAGTGCAGGTGATGGTGGCGGCGGTGGTGCAAGTGGTTCCGCCGCTCGGCGTCACCGACACAACCGACAATCCTGTGGCCGCATACGTGTCGGTCAATGTGACGCTGTTCGCCGGCGACAGCCCACTATTGGTCACGGTGATGTTGTACGTGGAGTTTTGCCCGAGCGGCACAGCACTTACGCTGGTCGTCACTCCAATATCGGCCGTGCTTGGATTAATCGAGATCGCGCCCAGCGTCCAGTTTGATGTCCCACCAGTGAAGGTCTCCGAGATCGGCACGCTGGGTGCGCCGGTCCTTGAACTACCTAACGCCGTAACGTCGTTTGTGCCGCTACCCGTTCCAGTCGTGACATTCCATTGCGTAACCTGAGGATTTGCGGCCGCTGCTGTCCGGTTTCCGCCGATGGCGAGCGTGTCGAGAATCATCCCGTTGATAACGCTCGGCACATCCTCGGATGAAGTCGTGCCAGCCGCGCCATCCGCGGAAGTAAATGTCCCCAGCGGAACTGTCTGATCCACGCCGGTGAACGTGGTAGCGCCGGCAACCACACCCTCAGTCTTTCCTGTGGGAATATTCAAGGTCACCGCGATCGGAAGGTTCGTTCCCGACGCAGGGTTTAGTAGATACCACTGCTCCACCCGACGTGTGTTCGCCGCGTCGTTGTTAGCCCCAATGAAGTTGAGCGGCGTTCCGTTATAGGTAACTCCAACTACGCCGACGGTGGTTGCATTCGTGAGGTTGATGGAGACTCCCACCACCAGCAGACGATTCGCGCCCGCACCTGTCGTGTGAGTGAAATTGAGCGTCGCCGAATTTGCTACGCCGATCAGCCGCGCCCCGCCGTTGGTGCTTGCGTCGACAGCGACCTGACCCACAGCAAACGGTGTAAACAACAGGACAAGCAGAAGACCGAACAGCCCCAACCGCGCACGGCCAGCATTCAAACGGTGATTGCACGAGGGCACGGTGCTCAAGAAAAGCTTCGCCACAATATGCTGCCCACGCGCCGCAGAGCGCAGCGCATGTCCACCCAGGCCATTGAACCTCGACTGCCGCATCGTCCTTCCTACCCGCACCTCTTTACTCACAGCAACTCCTATAATTTCCTCTCCACGGACTGCCGGATCGTCCTGTTGTCCGCAATCGCCGCGCGTAATGAACAAATTCCTGGCATGATCGGCGACGACGAGCCTGTGGAGCCGAAAACCATTATGGGACTTTGCTAAGACAATATCGTCCTTTCGTAATTTGCTCACGATTACGGGAGTAATCTGGACAATTTCGCCGTCGCGGATTGCCGGAGACATGCTGGCGCCGCGTGCCTGAAAACGCACGCCAACGCCCTGTCCCAGCAATTCACGTGTGACCTCTCCAAAGAGCTTTGAATCCGCCCCGCGGTCAATCATGAAAAGGATGAATCAAACAAATGTTCAATCACGAAAATTGAGGATCGTATCTACTGCGCGCTCGTCGGGTTCGAAGGAATAGTGATAAACGGGAACCGCGTCGACGACTTCCTGCAAGAACTGCAACGCCGAATCGACGTACTCATGCCGATGAAACGGCACGAAGCTGCGCGCAAACAACTCCGCCACTGCCTGACTGGGAGACAACCGCGTCAACACATTCCCGTGCCCATGCTCGAGCACGAAGATCCGCGCCAGCGGCGCACTTCCCGGCGACGCATACATCGCCTCCCCATGCCAAGGAGTACCGTGCATCCGCATGCGGCCAGGATTGTCAGCGACATCCCGCCGAACAATGATCCGGTCGTCACTGAGAACTTCGACGTCTGCCCGCTCCGTCCATAACCGCGTTGTCGTACTCTTCCCCGCTCCCGAGTGCCCGACAAACAGATTTCCAGTTTCGTCGCTCCTGACAATTCCGGCTCCATGCAATTCAATCGCTTTTTCCTGCGTCAGCCGGTGCATGATCAACAATTCATCCAAGGGATAACCCAGCGGATCCACCGCGCCGCGAGACGCCGCCTCTTCACTCATCTGCAAGGTTGCTCGACAGAAGTGTCGGTCAACGAGGAGCCTCTTGTAAGGCGACTCTCCATAGAGGGGAGCATTGAAGTCAAACTGAAATCCTGCGTCATCTTCGTAGAGCCGCCAAGTCGTTCCAGAATCAAACACGCGTCGTCCGCATATCGCACTTAGCTCGGCGACCCACTCGACTTGAATATTAATGTCCGAAACGATCGCCCCCGCTCGAAAGGGCTCCAGGGAAGGAACTAGCGTGACATCCGCGTCAGTGCCGCCGGTAAGCTGAATCGACACACCACCCACGCAAAATCGACTGGAATGCACTGAGGCGAACTCTCGATGCGAAATCGCCGGTTGCTCAAGATTTGCTTTCATTCCTTCCTATTCCTCTGAACCGGCTTCATTTATGATCCAACCGAACTGCAGGTGAAGAATTGGCAACCAATATTTACCCCGCCGCCGGTTGAGGTCTTGCAGTGCCCGAGTACTGCCTCCTCCGGGCGCAGACTGATCGTCTGCACTCGCGGTGGATCATAGGGTTTCTTGCCGTCGGCCTGGTTCAATTCACTGTTCATTCAGTCTCACCTCTGTCCTCGGCTCAGTGGTTCCCACAACTCCCGCATCCCGTTGCAACTACACTAGGGTTATTCAGGATGGGTAAAAGGTGTTGCGGTCCAACCCAACTTTCCACGTCGATCTCCTTGTTCTGTATCCGTCGCGCTGATTCCAGCAAAGCCTCGTGCTGGCTTCCGCCGGCACAAAACTCGCACTCGCCATGCGGCGGAATTTCAGCTCCTATGGTCGCCGCCCGCAGGTGCGCAACCTGGCAAAGAAACTCTACGGGACTCTCTCGATCGCCGTTCTCCATTTCTCCATTCGCGGGACACATAGTGCACAGCGATTGAATCCGGCACTGAACGCATTTCGTGATCCGCGTGCGCTTCCGATTCCGCAATTGCAGCAGAGAGTCTTCCCAGACCTTCTTTACCCCAGACTCCCGGATACCGAAGGTCTCCTGTTGCGAGATCACGCAGATGCCGATTTCTCCGTAAGCATTGATCGCAAACGAGTTCATCCCGCCGCCGCAGAAATAGGTCGTGTCAATCTGTGCTAGGTTCGCAGGCCTCTCCAGATCGCGCTTCGCGAGCCTCCGATACTCACTCACACCTTTCGGAGCATTCATATCCAGCGCCACAACTTCTTCCGGAGCAAGCCGCACCGCCAGCGGACTCTGCGAGCAATCAATCCGCGGATTGATCTGCCCATCGATCTTGAATTCCACGCCCAGTTCTTCCTCCGCAAACTGCCGCATTGCAACGACTTCATGCTTATTGATAGTGGTCGCAACGGTCTTCAGCTTGAGCGGCAGCCTTCTTTCCTTTAGCAGCTTGATTCCTCGCAGGCACCGGTCATACGAACCCGGAACCGCCGTCAGCGCCTCGTACGTTTCTCGCGTGCGCCCGTACAGCGTGATCTCGATGGCGAATGGCGGCCACTCCACCAGATAGTCCGCAATCTGTTCGTTGATGATCGTGCCGTTGGTGAACAGCGTGATCAGAAATCCTTTTTTCTTGGCGTACGTGTAAATCTCGAGGAAGTCTTTGCGCGCGAAGATTTCGCCACCGGTGTAGAGAATCCAGAAGCAGCCCATCTCGACCAGTTCGTCCAGAATCCGGAAGTGCTCTTCTTTACTCAGTTCCCGCCGCTTGGCGTCCATGTCGCCCATGGGCAGGTTGTTATAGCAGTGCAGGCACTCCAGTGGACAGCGCCGCGTCACCTCAATCGAAACCTGTAGCGGCACTCGCTCACCAGCCTGGTTCCGGTGTACGTTCGCGCTAAACGCGCCGTAGCTTAACTGCTCCAAATCCCCCTCCAGTCTGATAGCAGCGGACGCGCTCGCACGCGCCCGCTGCCGCCAGTCCTTCCCGCCCCACTGGCCCTTCAGTCCCCGGCCATTGCCGCTGCCATGGGAACCTCGACCAGACCAACCGCTTTCATCTCGCTCACAAATTCCGTTACATCGCGCTCGGCCTGCGCCAGCCTCGACGTCATATTCCTCGGCGATGGCCATCGCCAGTTCCGCCACAGTTCTCGGCGCGTCGAGCAATTTCCAGATCAGCGAGCCCGTGCCGTTAAAGCTATAGATCGAAGCCAGGTCACCGACTTTGGCGCGTACCGGAACGATCAGAGTTTCGCCTCCAACTACACGCCCTACCACTGCCTGTGAACGGACAAAAGTTGCGTCCTTTATGCTATTTACCAATTTGTTATCTCCCCATTCCGGTTTTCGTAACAAACGCTACCCTTCGAAACCCCGGCGCTTTCGTCCCAGATTGAGATTACGGCAGAATGCCCCCGCCAAGGCAATCAGACTTCGGGGTAGGTATTGGGTTGGTTATCATCCCGAATGGTTCCGAATGCGGCATAAAAACAGGGGTTACAGGGTTGACTGTAGCCCAGTGGAGGCGTCCTCCGGCCTCGCCGTCCGCATGGAATGGCGGTCCCGCTCGGCGCGGAGGCTCGAAAGCTTTCTAGTGGACAAACGAAAGGAAACGCTATAAAAAGAAATGCGCGGACTGTCGCGTATCCGACGGATTCGCCATCAGCTATTCCCGTGCTCAACGAAGAACGCCGTCGCGCCATTCTCGATCTGCTGACCCACCAGGGACGCGTCCTGGTCACCGAACTGGCGCGCCAGTTCGAAACCTCGCAGGTTACGATCCGCAAAGATCTCGAGATTTTGCATGCGCACGGCCTCGTCCATCGCACGCACGGAGGCGCGCTCCCCGCACGTGAGGGCGCGCTCGAAGATCCGACGTTGCGCGAAAAAGAAAAGCTTCACCGTCAGGAGAAGTTGCGTATCGCTGACAGCGCCGCATCGAAAGTGAAGGAAGGCCAGGTTCTGATTCTTGATTCCGGAACCACCACCACCGCGATCGCGCGAGCTCTGCGGAATTTTAAGAACCTCACCATCGTCACCAATGCGGTAAACATCGCTGCAGAACTAGCGGGAACGGCGGTAGAAGTAATCCTGACCGGCGGCACGTTGCGCAAGAATTCGTTTTCCCTGGTGGGTCCTATCGCTGAGGAAACGCTACGCCGTCTCAGCGCCGATCTTTTATTTCTCGGGGTGGATGGATTTGATGTGCACTACGGATTGAGCACGCCGAATTTGCTTGAAGCGAAAGTCAATCGGGTGATGGTTGAGGTCGCAAAGAAGACGGTGGCGGTCTGTGACTCCAGCAAGTTCGGCCGCCGCAGCTTGTCACTCATTGCGCCGCCGTCCTCGCTGGAAGAAGTCATTACTGACCGTGGTGTGCCAAAATCCGATCTTCGCATTTTGAAGCAGGCTGGAATTGAGGTCACGCTGGTCTAAGGCTAGATTTGAGGCCTACGAGTTCCTCTTGAAACGCTCGCCGATGGGTGGCGCAGCGCTTTCAGCGCTAACAATCTTTCATCGAATGGGGCTTTAGCCCCTGAGGCACCTGCACGCCATGCCCCGCTTCGACGTCACCATCGCCGGCGAACTAAATCTCGACCTAATCCTTTACGGCCTTCCCGAGCAACTTGCTCCCGAGCGCGAATTGCTTGCCGATCGCATGATGCTTACGTTGGGTTCGTCTTCCGCGATCGTGGCTCATAACCTCGCTGCCCTCGGCAGTCGCGTCGGATTCCAGTCGCGCATCGGCGACGACTCTCTCGGCCAAATTGCCCTCGAGCGCCTTCGCCAAAACGGAGTCGATGTGTCGCACGTGCGTGTTGTCCCCAGTGCTATCACCACTGGGCTCACCGTGATTCTTCATCACGAAGCGTGGCGCAACATTCTTACGTACTCGGGAACGATTGCCGAGACATCATGGCAAGATCTCGACCTCGAGTATCTTGCCGACTCTCGGCACTTCCATTTTTCTTCTTACTACCTGCAGCGCGCATTGCGCCCGAGAGTCGGCGAATTATTTCAGCGGCTGAAAGCGAAGGGACTCACAATCTCTCTCGACACCAACGACGATCCCGACGACCGATGGGAAGGCGATCTGAAAGAAGTTCTGCGCGACGTCGACGTATTTCTGCCCAATGAACGCGAGGCCTGCAAAGCCGCCGGCACCGAAGACTTGGATGCTGCAATTCGCAAGTTATCGGAGTGGGTTCCGCTTGTCGTAGTAAAGCTTGGCCGCAAAGGAGCCATGGCACAGCGCGGTGGCGAGCGCTTCTTCAGCTCTTCCCGCGAGGTTGAAGCGGTGGACACTGTCGGCGCCGGAGACAGCTTCGATGCTGGATTCTTGCATCAATACGTTCGGGGAGCGGACTTGCAGACCTGCCTTGCGAGCGGCAATGTCGCGGGTGCACTATCGACGACCCGGCCCGGCGGCACCGAAGCCTTCCGCGACGTCGCCCATCGCGAAAAGTTTCTTAAACTTAATTCGTAGAGACGTTGTTTGTAACGTCTCTCCAACCACGCAGACCTGCGAATTCCTATTTCGCGCTGACCTCGAGCAACAAATGCTCCTTAAACTCGGTCTTTAACCGAGGAACCTTCCCTGCCTCTGCTTGCACGGTGCCAAGGTCCGTCCCCTCCGCATAGTCCACGACGTGGTACGATCCCGGCTTCAAGCCGCGCAGTTCAATCTCACCCGCGAACGTTCCGTTCTCCTTCTCGGCAAAGAATGCATAATACATTTTGCCGTCTTTCTCGATGGCATACGCCTCTGGCACGTCGTATCCATAAGTATAGAGATCGCGGAACTCGCCCTTCGACAACATCTTCTCGTTGTACAGTCCAATCCATTTCTTCCAGTGGGCTTCCTTCTCGCTGGTCAACGCCACCGGTTTGTACTTCGGGCCTGGATCAGGCCACACAAATTTCGTCCCCACCACTCCGCCGGCTCCAATCGTTGAAGCGAAATCGCTGCCATGCTCGCTCCATCCGTCTTTTCCAACGCGGGTCATCTCCGAAAGCTCCACATGGTCTCCATACACAGCCGATCGCGGCCCCATGAGAGCTTTGTACATTTTGATCCGCCGCCTTACCTGCACTCCGCCGACAGGATCCGCAGTGACTGCCTGGTCAATGAATGGCAACCACGCCAGCGACGGCGGCGTACCGCACGGACACGCCTGTGTCACGCTCTCGGGCTTGATCGCCCGCGTCGTTTCAAAAATCGTTTTGTACACTGCACCCATTGCCTTGACCGAGTCCTGCGGAGATTTGTGATGATGCGCCGGGTTGTAACAGGCGGGAACGCTGTAAATGTTGTCGAGTTTCGAACCGTCGAATCCCCAGTCGCGAATGAATTTCTCCGTAAGTTGCTTATGGTACGCCTGCACTTCCGGCACCGCGGGGCACAGTGTTGCCAAATCGCGCGTCATCCGCGCGTGCTTGCCGTTCTTGTCCAGGATGAACCAGTCCGGATGCTCCCGCGCCACTTTGCTCACGATGTACTTGTGCGACTCCCACTTTCCCTGTCCGTCTTCCGCGCCTAGCGGCAGCCACCACAACTGCACCAGCATGCCTTGCTTGTGAAAGTCATCCACCATCCGCTTGATGGAGTCTCCCGGGAACGTCTCTGACCGCGGGTTCCAGTCCCCGTAGGTATCGAACCAGCGATCGTCCAGCGTTGCCCACTTGATTCCGAATTCCTTCAACTTCGGGACCGTGCCCAACATTTGCGCCGGCGTCACGTTGAACTCGTAGCCCCACCCGCACCAACTCACGTTGTAGGCCTCGTTCGAAGGCTTCGGAATCTGCCACCCTTCTTTCTGCAGCACGCTCGACCACATCCGCAGTGGCTCGTAAAAATCTCCGCTATACACAGACACAAAACTTCGCGGCGATGAGTAGCTCTCTCCTGGCTTCAGCACGGCATTCACAGGAATCTGCACGCTTGCGGTGACGCGGCCGTCGGCCTCCGTCTTGACGGGAATTGATAACGTCCACGGCAGAGTTTCCACATGTCCGATCGCTTCCCCGACCGAAGCCGTCCAGAATGCGACCACCGGAATCCCGCCCCCGTAGCCGCCTTTCACGCTTTCTCCCATGAGATTCGGCTGCGACGAGATCCGGGTCAGCTTCTGCACGTCGTCCTTTCCCCAGTCGTAACTCGATCCCTGAAACGACCACATGTCATACGGATGCGCATTCGCGTCCACCTGAGTTGCACTGAAGCGGTGTTGTTGCATCCACACCTGATCAATCTGAAAATCCGTGCTTCCTACGTTTTTGTACGTCGAGCTGACCAGGGCAATATTCGGAAAATCGTCATACGCTTCCACGACCAACCTGCGCTCAATGGCAACTCCCGCGGGCGCCAGTGGACGCGCTGGAATCTCGATCCGTTTCCCGCGCCCCAGTTTTCCACTCGCCTCCAACACTTTCGCCTGTCCAAAGTCCGGAACGAAATCAAGTTCTTTCCCTTCGTGCACAATCGAGTCACTCCCCCCGGTCGAACCTACGCTGGGCTCATCGAGCGTCAGCCGCTTGCCATCCTTCAACAATGTCGCCTGGAGGAATCCGGAGGGAAGGATCTGAAACTCGGCGGCGATTGTCGTGACCACGACGGGCCCTCCGTCGCGCACCTCGACCTTGATGTCCGACGGACGTGAGGGCTCTGCCTTGGGTTGCAGCGAAGGCTTGGTGCAACTCGCCATCAGCAACACAGCTCCAGCAACAAGAACATTGAGGAAGGAATACAACGAAGGAAGACTGCCCCGACGGCTACACGCGATGCGCATCATGGTTCCCTCTCCGCTATTGCATAACGAAAGAAAACACAATCTTTCGTAACTATACAACAGCCAGAGGTTTTTTCGCTTTTGCTTAACGAATCTCTGCCAGCGAGTGCTCGAGGGCTCCTCGCTTCGGAGTGGGCGTGGCGCCCGCCTCGCTCGCGACCCATGCTCCCACCAGGTTTGCCACCTCATTCATCAGGGTCAGCGACGCGCCGTGCAGATATTCGTGCACCAGTCCGGCCGTGAAAGCGTCTCCCGATCCCACGGTGTCAGCGACTCGCACTTGAAATCCAGGATGCTCGCTCGACTCGTCACTCCGAACCAAAAGACTTCCCCGCCCGCCCCGCGTGACGCAGACCAGATTCAGCTCGTAGGTGTCGATCAACCGCTGCGCCGACGACAATTCATCCTTGTGTGGAAAGTGGGAAAGACTCATGATCTTCGGCAGTTCCTCGTCATTCAGCTTGACGAGGTCCGACAACTTCATCGATTCCGCTAGAACTTCCGCGGAATAATAAGACTGCCTGAGGTTGACATCAAAAACCTTCACGGCGCTCGGCTGTGTGGCCTTGAGAAATTTGCGGATTGTGGCGCGACTTTCTTCCGATCGCTGCGCCAGCGAACCGAAGCAGACCGCATCCGCTTTCTCGGCCAGATGCTGCCATTCCGGCGTCCACTCCAGAAAATCCCACGCTACCGAATGCGCGATCTCATATCGCGCCAGCCCTTTGCCGTCGAGTTCAACGTTCACGATCCCCGTCGGATGGTTACGGTCTGTCTGGACATGGTCAATATTGACGTGCAACTCCTCCATGCGCCGGAGAGCCTCAAGCCCACGTGAGTCCTCGCCCACGCGGCTCGCCACAATTCCCTGATCGCCCATCAGCGTCGTAATGTAAGCGAAATTCGCGGGAGCCCCGCCCAGACACGTCCGCTCCGGTAGCAGATCCCAGAGAACTTCGCCCAGCCCCACGACTTTCTTTTTCATCGTCCTACACCCGGCACGGTTGGCTCCGTAAACGTTACCGATTAAACCTCGAAGGGGAAGGCGAAGTTCCTATCAGAAAATCTGGGGGAGCCATTGGCTCCCCCAGGTTGTTCGCTTGCTGATACCGCGGTTAGAAGGTAACTCTCGCGCCGAATTGGAGTTGCCGCATTTGACTGTCGAACTCCAGGCTGTTGATGATCCCAGCGCCTCCGCAGTCGATACAAGTGTTGCCCGGAAGCGCATAGACCGGGTGGTTGAACACGTTGAAGAACTCCGCCTGGAACTGAGCTTTGACTCGCTCAGTGATGCTGAAGTTCTTGAACAGCGACATGTCAGACATCAACTGTCCCGGTCCCGTGAACTGGTTGCGATGAGTTGTGCCGAATGTTCCCGCCGCTGGCCGGCAGAATGCTCCCGCGCAATCAGGCGATCCGCCCGGGGGCGTGTAGAGCCCGCAATCTCCAGAAACACTGCAGTTCGGATTGTTTTGGTCCTGCACAGGCGTGAAGTAGAGAACCTTCTGCGGTCCCCCTGATCCGAATGAGCCGGATCCCATATGGAATCCACCAGCCAGGTCAGGTCTGCAAGGTCCGGTATCTCGATCCTGATTGCAGAGCTCGTAACTCGGAGAGAATGGTAATCCGCTGGCTAGAGTAAACGTTGTGTTCCACTGCCAGCCGCCCAATAGCAAATCTGCTGCGCGGCCGATGTTGCCCAGGAAGTGCTTCCCTCGTCCGATCGGAAGTTCGTAGAGCGACGTCAAAACGAAGACGCTGTCGCGATTGTAATCGCCACGTCCGGTGAATTGACTCAACTGTGGCTGGTAAACGCCGTCGTTGCCGCCTTGGTCGATAGCCCTCGAGTAGGTGTAGAAAGCGGTTAACGTCAATCCGTTCGACGTCCTCTGATCTATTTTGATGTTCAGTGCCTTGTACGAGTTCACACCATCGCTTCCGTTGTAGTTGAATCCTTGACCCGAGCAGCAAACAACGTTAGTGGTCACGCCGTTTGCGTCGGTATAGGGAGTCGTGAAAGCGGTGTTGTAGGGCGACCGCTCGTTGTAGGTCAGCGTTCCAAACCCAACGATGGTGGCTTGGTTGTTGTTGTAGGTATTGCTGTTGCCCTTGAACACGTGGCTTCCATGATTGGCAACGTAGCCCACTTCAAGGCTCGTCTTGTTGGTCAACTGACGCTGAACGGTTACGTTCCACGCATCGAGCGTCGGAGCCACGAGGTGATCGGGCCGAATACGCGGAGATACGGTTCCAGTAGGTCCGAACAACGGTAGAATTCCGTTGGCTGGGATCACTGGGAACTGATTCGGAGCCGGACCGCAAATCGTCGGATCATACCCTCCCGAAGCGGGGAGGCAGGTTCCGGTGAAGTTAAACGCGGCGGTCTTGTTGTCGTTGGTTGGCGAGGTCAGTTGCTGGTTCGCCAACACAGGCAGGTTCTGCGTAACGGTGTGGCCAAACAGAGAGCCGAACACGCCCATGTCGAAGCTGCGTCCGTACCCCATTCGCACCACTGTCTTGGGAGTCAGTTCGTACGCGAGACCCAGCCTGGGGGCAAACTGTTTGAAGCTGTCGGCGGTGTTTCCGTTCATACCGATGCCGCCGTAGCCCGCAACACGAATCACGCCTTCAGGCAAAACTGCGAAACCACCATTTCCCTTGCCGTTAACTTTTTCCGGAGTATAGAACTCCCATCGCAAACCGTAGTTGACTGAAAGTTTCTTGGTCGCGCGCCAGGTGTCCTGCCCGTAGAAGAACCAGCGGTTCTGCGATTCCATCGCCGACGGTTCGCCCGTAGAGCCGACATAGCGGTTAAACGAGGTCACTTCGCCGAACAGGAAGGTTGCAATATCGAGACCGCCGTTGTTGTTGTCAGATGTGCCCTGATGATTGAAGTTGATGACGCCGGTGCGGTTGTTGTCAGAAGGAACGCGCAAGTTGTTCGCGTGGCGCAGGTCGGCGCCAAACTTGAACTGGTGATTTCCTACGATCTTGGTCCAGTTGTTCACGAACTGAATGCCCTGCTCGCGCTCGGTCAGGGGGCAGTTGCAGCGGCCGATACCCAGACCCTCACCGATACCGTTATTGCCGAGGGTGTTCTGGCCAATCGTTTGATCAAAGATAAGAGCCGGCAGTCCTCCCGTGGTGGCATCGGAGGTGTTCAAACCGGGTAGTCCCAGCGCGGTTGCTGCCGCAACGTTCTGGTCAAACTTGGTGGAGTGCGGATTGTAACGGAAGTATCCGAAGCGGAAGTCCGTCAGCAGGCTGCTGCTGAGGGTGTAGTCGAAGCCCGTTGCCAGACTGTAGTTTTGGATTAACGATTGTCCAGCAAGACCCAGTGGGCCCAGTCCGGGACCACCGATTGCGGTTCCAAAGACCGGGGCGCCCGACAACTTGAAGTGGGCGTGCGAGTAACGCCCGAAGATCTTCAGCTTCTGAGTTCACGGCGTAGTCGATGCGCGTCGTGTATTGGTAGTCGTTGAAGCTGCCGCTTCCGCTGGCGTTGTAATTGTCCACGGTCCCATTGTTCCGATCCGGCCGTGTTCGGTGCTGGCAACAGAGACAGGATATGCTCAGCCACTCCGCTGGGATCGTACTGTTGCAGCACGCTCATCGGAATGACGTCGCCTGCGTAATGCCGTTCTGGACCCTTGCGGCCTCGTAGGGGTTATAGACCTGGCCGGCGCCGCCTCCGAGATTCGCGGTTAGATATTCGCTCAGATCGCAGTTCGCGCTGCCAGCCGTCAGGCAGGTCGAGCGAACCAGGTTGGTCGGAACCGTGACTGAGAAACTGCTGCCCTCAGTGCGCCGCGTCCCTTCATAGTTGCCGAAGAAGAAACAACTTGTTCTTGATGATCGGTCCACCGACCGCGCCGCCAAATTGCTTCCAGCTGTTCGGGGATGGCGACCCGGTAAACGGATTCCTCGCCGGATCGACCGGGTCCAGATCATAGAAGTAGCCGCTGCCGTGGAACTCGTTGCTGCCCGACTTGGTCTGCGCCGTCATGATGCCAGCCGACCGCCTTGCCGAACTCGGCGTCGTAGTTCTGAGTCGCGATCTTCGTCTCGGTCACCGAGTCGAGACTCGGGTTGACGATGATGATTCCCAGAATCGGATCCTGATTGTCGGTGCCGTCCAGTTCATATCCGGTGCCGCTGAAGTGCTGGCCGTTCACGAAGATCTGCTTGCTGCCCTGAGGATTCTCCGTGGCGGCGTGGCTCCAGCCCATCAGCTTCTGCGTTCCCGGCGAGAGCAACTCCAGGCTCTGGAAGTTTCGGTTCAAGATAGGAAGTTCTTCCAATTGCTTCGCATTGAATTCGATCGACGACGTCGGCGCGGTCCGTCTTCAGCTGAGGAGCTTCGCTCGTGACTTCGACGGTTTCCGAGGATCCGCCCACCTGAAACTGGCCGTCTACACGCGACCCGCGTCGGCCGACACCAGGATGTCCTTAAACTCCAGGAGTCTTGAAGCCCTGAGCCTCGATGCGGATGGTGTACACGTCCGGGATCAAGTGCGTGACGTCGTAGTTGCCGCTCTCGTTGCGTGGTGGCTTCGGTCGACACGTTCTTCGTCTGGCTGGTGACGGTGACCTTGGCTCCGTTCACCGCCGCCCCAGACGGGTCGGTGACCGTGCCCAAAATGCTGCCATAGACGGCCTGACCGAATGCGCTCGGCACCCAGAGAGCTGCACAGCAGACTCAACGCCGCCACAGCCGACCAACGCTGACCTTTTCATGAACTTCCTCCTCGAACTTTGCCAAAACGAATGTGCCCCGGAAATGCAGAGGGAGACCTGTTCAAACAGACGTGCAGTCGTAATACAAAACAATTATCTGGATTAAGTTTCACTAGGTTTGATACCGTTACAGGTGTAAAGTGCTAGTGTTGCAGTAAGATACGTTGTTCCGTTACTTCCCTGTGATATGGCTGTCACGCACACTTTCGCGATCGGTCGGGAGCAATGCTTCCAGCAAATAGATAAACTTATTAATAGTCATAGCCTCCACACCTCGGAATCCCTCTGCAAGCTGCTCCGCTACCTGGCCGAACATTCGCTCGATCATCCCGGCGTCGCTCTCAAGGAGTACCAGATCGCCACCGAGGTCCTCGGCCGGCCCGCGGGATTCGATCCCCAAAGCGACTCCACCGTCCGGGTCCAGGCCGGACGCCTGCGCGTGAAACTGGCCGAGTACTACGCCCATGAGGGCCCTGACGATCCCATTGTGGTCGAACTCCCCAAGGGTTCGTACGCGCTCACTTTCCACCTGCGACCCGGCAAGGCCGGGATCTCAACCGGCAACCTCGCTGCTCCTCGAACCCAGCGCGGAAAAAAGAGCCGGCTCCTCAATCGAGCCGGGCTGGGCAATTGCTGTGCTCGTTCTCTCCGTGCTGCTGGCAGCGTCTCTGGTCATCGACCGCCGTGCTTACTGTCGCAGCGCGCCCGGACCCAGACCGGTGACTGGCCCGTCGGTCCCCGCTGTCTTATCAGATTTTCTGGAATCGTTTCGTGACCAGCCCGCAGCAACCCTGGGTGATCTTCAGCAACGGCAGCTTTGTCGGTAGACCCGAAACCGGCATGCGCTACTTCAATCCCGCATCCGACACGCGCGCTTTCATTCTCGATCACTACACCGGCGTGGGAGAGGTGCTGGCCATCCACCAGCTTGACCAGGTCTTCGGTCTCTTCAATCGACCGATTCGGGTGAAGCGCGGCGCCCTGTTCTCTCTCGATGACGCGAAGAACAACGATCTGATTTTCGTCGGCTCTCCCTCGGAGAATCTCACGCTGCTCGATATTCCCGGGACCCAGGAATTCGTTTTTCGAGCGGCTTGACTCCGGTCCGCGCAAAGGAGATCTCGCCGTGCTCAACGTTCACCCGCGCCCGGTGAACCCAAACTGTTCCTTGCGACCCCTGCGAATCAGCCCACTACGGAAGACTATGCGGTCGTGGGCCTGCTCCCCGGTCTCGATCCATCGCGCTCGATCCTCATTCTGGCTGGAAACTCTACCTTCGGCACGCAGGCTGCAGTGGAGTATCGTTTGCCGGGAAGACTCCGTGAAGGAACTGCTGCAGCGTCTGAATGTTTCGAAGGCAAGCGATTTGAAACCGTTCGAGGCCCTGCTTCACGTCAAGATCGCCCACGGCGTTCCCGTAGTGACGGACCTGGTCGCGGTCCGCAATCGCAGCAACTGAGGATGTGTGGGAATGGCACGACTGGGGCGCGCCGAAGAATTCCTATTTCACCGGCGCCGTCAAATGCGGATCCAGTTCCGCAGCTCTCTGAAATTCCTTCTTCGCCTCATCTTTCTCACCCTTCTGGCTGAGGGCGAGTCCAAGCTGATAGTGCGCCGCCGCATAGTCCGGCTGCGATTGGATCGCCGACCGAAACTGCGCAATCGCACCATCCACGTCGCCAACGCTCAGCAATCTCTTGCCTGAGTTCGTCGAAAATGTCGCCGCCTGCAGGTTGTTGGTGGACGCCGCGATTCTCGCTCCCGCCTTCGCTTCCTCAGCAGCGCCCTCGCGCATCGCCCAACTGGCGCAGCACCTGCGGCCAGCGTGGTGTGGGCTCCGCGCGAAATCAGGCTGCAACCGGATCGCCTCGCGCAACTCAGCCGCCGCATCGGGCAATTTCCCCTGCTGCTTGAAAATCGTGCCCAGCGTGTAGTGCGCCTCGGCGTAATTGGGCTGTCCCTGAATCGCCTTCTGCAGTTCTGCGCCGGCGTTGTCGAACTCTCCCCTCTGCCAGTACAAAACTCCCAGCGTGTAGTGCGCGTCGGCCAAATCCGGTTGCAACCGAATCGCGTTCTGGAATTCGGGCACCGCTTTGTCGAGCTGATCCTTTAGCTTGTAGGCGAGACCGAGGTTGTAGTGCAGCGACGCATTCTCCGGAGCAAGCTTGATCGCCGCCTCCAGTTCCGTGATGGCCGCATCGAAATCCGCCCGCTGCATGTATGCGATGCGCCAGATTTCCGCGAAACGTCCCATCTTCCGGGCGCAACTGAATCGCGGTTTTAAATTTCGCGATCGAGCTTGTCGCGTCTCCTTTCTGAATCAGCGCCAGCCCCAGATCGTTGTAAACTTCCGCATCCTGTGGATGCAGCTTCAATGCCGCTTCGAACGCCGCCACAGCGCCGTCGATCTCGCCCGCTCGCTGACAGGCAATTCCCAAGTCCACTCTGCAATTCGAACCAGTCCGGCTTCGATCGCGGCTGCCTTCCTGCAGCTCTTCGAATGCTTCGGGGTTCTTCGACTGTGCCGTCAGAGTCTTTCGCTAAGTAGTAGTGCGCCGATGGGTCCTTTGGCGCAAGTGCAATGGCCGTCCCCAGTTCACCCGCGGCATCATCGAGTTGATGTTCCTGAAATTGCACGACACCCAGATGAAAATGTGCCGGCTCATAGTCCGGACTCAGTCGTATCCCTTCCTGAAACGCAGCTTCGGCGTCAGCAAATTGATTCTGCTGCGCCAGACACCGACCCCAGATCGTCTCGCAAGTCTGCACGCTCCGGAGCCAATTCCACCGCGCGCCGCATCTCCGCCAACGCCTCGTCCCGCGCGCCTTGCACGCTGAGCATCCGGCCCAGCATGCGATGAGCCTCGGCATTCCCCGGAGAAGCCTTCACGGCCTCCCGTGTCTCCTGCTCTGCCTCAGCGGATTTCCCTTGTTGCGCCAGCACGCTCGCCAGACTCAGTCGCGCCTCGACAAATCCCGGTTTGGCCTTCACCGCTGCCCTGAGATGCGCGACTGCGGCGTCCAGTTCTCCCTGCTGCGCGAACACCCAACCCAGCGCCGACTGCGCCTCTGCGTCATTCGGAGCCAACCGTACTGCCTTTTCAAATTCGGATCGCGCACGCGTCAGGTCCCCGTTTTTGAATGCCTCCTGTCCTCGCTGCAGCGCCAACCGCTCCGCCGACTTCCCTGGAGCGGACATCTGGCCGAAGCTCGCCCCGAGCGTCACCACGAACATCAAGCACACGAGCCTGGAAATTTTTCGGGACACGATGAATGGAAGTTGCTGGTCTTCCCGCATTATATCCAACGCATCTTCACGCGCCTTTGTGGTATGACATAGCTGGCATCCGAGCCCTTATGACCGTTTCTCGCCGATCGTTCCTGCAACTCTCTGCCGCCGCAGCACTCGCCACCATGCGGCCTCGCCGCTCCCTTTACTCCAGCGACACATACGCCGCTAACACCTCCGCTACGGACCCGGCCACCACCGCGCTCTGCCGCAAGCTCGCCTCCGATCCTTTACGCCCGCAATATCACCTGCTCCCCGCGCACAACTGGATGAATGATCCCAACGGCCCTATCTTCTTTCCGCGGCCGCTATCACATGTTTCATCAATACAATCCGCAATCCGCAGTCTGGGGAAATATGAATTGGGCGCACGCCACCAGTCCTGACATGATCCACTGGACGCACGAGCCGATCGCGCTCTCGCCCACTCCCGGACGGCCCCGACCGCGACGGCGTCTTCAGCGGCAGCGCCGTCTTCGACCACGGCAAGCCCACCATGATCTACACCGCCGTCGCACCGCCAGCCACCGACGCCGAAGCGACTCTCCGCGATGGCGTCCACACCTGGCGCGAAACGCAGTGCCTCGCAGTCGCCGAGGACGACGACCTGCGCACCTGGAAAAAACTTTCCGAGCCCGTCATCGCCGCACCGCCTGCAGGCCTCGCCGTCACCGGTTTCCGCGATCCCTGCCTCTGGCGCGAAGGCGACAACTGGATGCTCATCCTCGGCTCCGGCATTAAGAATAAAGGCGGAGCGATCTCTTCTTTACACCTCGCCCGACCTGCGCCACTGGACCTACCTGCATCCCGCTGGTCGAAGGTGGCGCCAGCAATACGAATGCGCGTGAACCCCGTGGACACCGGCGACATGTGGGAGTGCCCCGACTTCTTCCCTCTCGGCAACAAGCACGTGCTGCTGATCTCGACCATGGGAAAAGTTCGCTGGAAGGTCGGCACTTACGCGAACCAGCGCTTCACGCCCGAAAAAGAAGGAGTCGTCGACTGGGGATCGTACTACGCCGCCAAGACCATGCTCGACAAAGACGGCAACCCGCATTCTGTGGGGATGGATCCCCGAAGCCCGTCCCGACGCCGACCTTCTCGCGGCCGGATGGGCCGGCGTAATGTCACTTCCCCGCGTGCTCTCGTTGAACGCGCAAAACGAATTGCAGACCGAAGTCGCTCCCGCAGCTCGCATGCTTCGCGGTACACACAGTTATGTAAATACAGGCGCTGTGAAGGAACGAAAAGCCTTCGATACCCTCCGCATCCACGATCTAGCCGCAGAAATCGACCTGCGCCTCCACCCCAAGACCGACGACTTCACGTTCCGACTCCAATCTGAAAGTGGCGTAGACTTTGTCGCCATCTCCTGCGCCAACAAATCCGGCAGTCGCGAACTCCGTGTCAACACGGTCACTGCCCCACTTCCCGGCATCGCCGGACCCGTCCATCTGCACATGTACCTCGACGGATCAGTCCTTGAACTTTTCGCGAACGACACTGTCGCGCTCACCGCCCGCATCTACCAAATCCCCACCGGCCCGCTCCACCTGAAACTCGAAGGCCACGTCGAATTGATGTCCCTCGACCTCTGGCAAATGAATCCGATTTCGAAGGACCGCCTTACAGGTTCCTTGTGTGCGTGAGAAAACATAACTAACAATACTTCGTTACAATGGCGGTCCGAGTCGCCTTGCATTGAGACTCTGGCTGCGCTGAATGAAAGGATAGATCGAAATGGCAGCATCGGTGAACTGCTTGCGGTGTCATGCGCAAATGGAGCCCGGCTTTATCGCCGACGTGACACATGGTGGATATGCGCAGGAAAACTGGTCACAGGGGGAACCGCAATCAAGCTTCTGGCGTGGTCTCAAGGTTGACAGATCTCATTCGATTCCAGTCACCACGCTCCGGTGCCCAAAATGCGGCTACTTGGAATCGTATGCGGTGCACCCACCGGTATCGGAAAAATAAACCTGGCCCTGACTAGGCGAATCAGTAGACACCTGCCCCCACCTGCGTACTCTCCACCTTCCCACCCACCACCGACAACGAATACGCCACCCCACCATCCCCCGTCCACGCCGCCAAATCAAAATGCCCACCCGTCCCAACGCGATAAACGTCAATCCCGCGAAATGTCAGCGCCCCGCCCTTCTCGCAAACCTCTGGCGCCTGCGTCGGCTTCAAAAAATACACACCCTTCCCAGCTCCGACCACAACCGCCTTCCCATCCGTCTCCACCAGCACTGCCGACTTCTCATCGATCGCCACTTCACGCGGAGACGAACTCCATCCATCCTTAATAATGCGCGCGAGAAACCCCAGCGTCCGCCCCATGCGATCGCGCTTCGCAAAATGTGAATCCGTAATCAAATTCTCCAGATGTGGAACCTTCAAGAAATCGCGATCCAAAGTGACTCGCTCGAAGTAAGGATTCTCCAGCACATCGGCCGACGAAAGATTCTTATCATCTGGCTTGTCGCCTGTCGCGCTATAAACAAACTCGCCCAGAACTGCCAGTCCCGCGCTGGTCCCGCCAATCGGCTTCCCCGCAGCGATGCCTTCGTTAATCGCGCCCTCAACCGGCGTCCCTTTCCACCCGCGAATATAGTTCGCCTGATCTCCTCCCGCGATGAACAATGCCTCGGCCTTCCGAATGATCTGCGCCACGGCCGGATCCTCAGCCGCCTCGCGATTCGGGATAATCAGCGTGGCCACCGAATTCGCCTTGCACAACCCGTTCACATACGAGTTGTAATCGTCGTCGCCCCTCGCCCGCACAATCAGAAAATCGCCGCCGTTCCCTTTTTTGCACAGCCAACGAAACGCCTCATCAATGTCGCTGCCACCGCCCATCATGGCAATGCCCGCCACGGGCTTGGTCTGTACATCCTCTTTATTTCCCAGTCGAAAATATTTGTAGGATTCAGCACACGCCAGGCTGGCTACGCAGACCATCGAGAATAGCAGCACGAAAAACCGCAGATTGGTTTTGATCACGCTGAGAATATTACCGCACGCGTCACGCGCTCCACCGAGAAGCTTGGCAGCCTCTCCTACTTCAACCCCTGCACCTGATACAAATCCGACAACGTCCGGCTGTACCCGTACACGTAAGCCTTATTGTCAGCCGAAACCAGCACGCCCCGAATCGTATCAATCCCCGCTGAATCCGCGGGTTCGAACGATCTCCAGAAAGTTCTTTGCCCTGTTGCCACATCGATGCGAAACACCTGCGCCGGAATCTGTCCGCGGGTGATCACAAATAGCGATTTCCCATCCGACGACCACGCCGTCGGAAATTCTCCCGGCTGCACTCCCTGCAGCACCCTCGGATCTCCTCCGCCCACTGAGAACAGATAGATTTTCTGGTCCGGCCCGCGGGCCGCCACGGTGCCTCCCTCCGGCGACAACACGAATCCTTGCGCCATGCCCTCCATGCTGAACGCGTGAGGTTTGGCATCATCGAGCGATTCCAGGTACAGCCGCGCTCCATGCCCACTCTCGGTGCCCGAGAATACGAACCTCTTTCCATCCGGCAAGAACGTCGCCGCGATGTGGTTCAACCCATCCGGCTTCAATTCCTTCATCTCGCCCACGCCAGTCGGATAAAGCACCAGCGGCGACGGCATCACATTAAGCCGCGACAACGCCCACTGCCCATCCGGCGACAGCGAGAGTCCCGAGCCTTCGCCCAACCGGATCGCCGGCGATCCGTCTGTGTTCCGCAAATACACCGCATACTTCGGACCGCCACCCTCGCCCGACTCAAAAAACAGAATTGCCTTGCCGTCTTTTGCCAAACTTCCCGGCACCGACCAGTCCAGCCAGGACAAGTCTTTTTCCTTCGGCTCACCTGGCGCCAGCGCAATCATTCCGGCGCGATCGTTGCCGCGCGTCAGCAACACATTCCCTTCTTTGCCCACATCCAAGATCGTCAGTTCGCCCGGCACCCGCGCCAGCAAGCGCACATTCCCCGCCAGCGTTGTCGCATACAGCGAACGGTCTCCCCCCGTACGCGTCGCCGTGAACCAGATCTCGCTCGCGTCCGGCGACCATGCCAGCCCCTGTATGCTGTCCCACCCATCCGACAGCATCTTCTTTTTACCAGACAGGTCGAGCACCGCTACCGAACCACCGTCGTCCCCGGCTTGTGGATGATCCACAAACGCTATGCTCTTGCCGTCCGGCGCCACGCGTGGATTGCCGATCCATCCATCGGCTTCATACAGCACTTTGCCCAGCGGAAATTCGAGCCGCTTCCGCCCCGCGACTTCGTGAACAATTACCAGATTCGTTCCGTCAGGAGCCCAGTCCGCCCACTCTACGTCATTCAAAATTTCGCGAGGCGCACCGCCCACCAGCGGCACCCGCGCCAACGTCCCCGCATATAAGAAGGATGAATCCCTCGGCTTGCTGTGCAATGCCAGCAGCATTTCTCCCGCCGCCGACACTGCCAGAACGTCCGCACCCTTCGGTTCCACTTGCTGCGACTGCGGACTCTCGGGACGCGTCGTGTAAAGATCGAGCGGCTTCCCTTCCCACGCTGCGCTGTAAATCACCGTTTTCCCGTCCGGCGCAAACCGTGCCGAATGCACGATCCCACGCCGGAACGTCAGCGGATGGTACGCCGCAAACTCCGCCTTCGCCGCGCTCCCTTTCAGCAGCATCGCTCCCGCCGCCAATCCCGCCAGCAGCGCCAGAACTCCGGCCACTGCGGACACTGTCCACACTCGCCGCTTCGGCACCATGCCTTCACGCGCCGTGGCAGCCGCAATTCGCGACGACGAAACCGCCGCAATCCCCGAAGCACTCGCCGCCCGGATTCGCGAACTTTCGAGCCCGCGCTTGATGCGCTTCAAATCGCCGCGCAACTCCGCCGCCGTCTGGTAGCGCATATCGCGCTCTTTTTCCATCGACTTCAAAATCAAATCGTTCAGCTTCTCTGGAATCGCCGCATTCAAGCTCTCCACCGCGACCGGCGCTCGATTCAGAATCGCCTCAAAAATCACTCCATTGCTGCTGCCCGTAAACGCCATCTGCCCGGTCGCCATCTCAAACATCACCGACCCAAAGGCAAACAGATCGGTCCGCGGGTCCAACTCTTCCGCCCGCACCTGCTCCGGCGACATGTACGCCACCGTCCCAATCGTCGATCCCGGACTCGTCATTGCCCCTTCCGGCATCGTCACCGTGTGCTCAGTACTCTGCGCCAACTTCGCCAACCCAAAGTCCAGCAACTTCGTCTGCCCGCGCTTAGTGACAAAAATATTGGCCGGCTTAATGTCGCGATGAATAATCCCCCGGCTGTGCGCCGCATCCAGTGCGTCCGCAATCTCAATGCTGATCCCGAGCAGCGTCTCGACATCCATCGCGCGCCCGCCGATGCGATGCTTCAGCGTTGTCCCATCGAGGAACTCCATCGCGATGAACGCGTGTCCATCGTGCTCATCAATTTCGTAAATTGTGCAGATGTTCGGATGGTTCAGTGCCGACGCGGCCTGCGCCTCGCGCTGAAAACGCGTCAATGCTTGCGGATCTCGCGCCACTTCATCGGGAAGGAACTTCAGCGCCACAAAGCGTTTCAGCTTCGTGTCCTCGGCCTTATAGACGACACCCATCCCGCCGCCGCCAAGCTTCTCCAAGATCCGGTAGTGGGATATGTTCTGGCCGATCATTCCGTTGGCATCATTAGCAGCGCAGCTATCTTATTGATGTGAGCCCATCCGCGCAAGCACCATTCGAACTTCCGCCCCAGTCCACGGCGGATCGCCACTCGCCAGGAAACACCCTCAAAATCCATTGCCGCAGACCGCATCAAGAGCTTATCGTTCCAAAATATCGCCCGAGTTGAGGAGTCACATGATTCTGCAATCGCAGCGCCCCACGATGTTCGCCATGGTGTTCGCCACAATATCCGCCCTGATTCTGACAGTATCAGCCTGCGCCGTGGGGCAAGCTACCGCCCCCCAAAAGCCCGATTCTGGCTGGGCGCTCGCCTGGAGCGACGAGTTCAACGGACCGAACGGCTCTCCCGTCGACCCGGCCAAGTGGACCCTTGAAACGGGCGGCGGCGGCTGGGGCAACAACGAACTCGAGTACTATACCAATCGCCCGCTGAACGCCTATCAGCAGGACGGCAATCTCGTCATCAAAGTGCTGCAGGAAAAATTCACCGGCCCCGACGGCGTAACCCGGAACTTCACCTCAGCCCGATTGAAAACTCAGACTACGTTCTCGCAGACCCTGGGCCGCTTCGAAGCCCGCATCAAAATTCCGCGTGGCCAGGGAATCTGGCCTGCGTTCTGGATGTTGGGCAACGATATCGATAAAGTGGGCTGGCCCACGTGCGGCGAGATCGACATTATGGAGAACATCGGCAAGGAACCTTCCATGGTTCACGGCACGCTCCACGGCCCCGGATATTCCGGCGACCATGGCATCGGCGCTCCCTTCAGCATTCCCGCCGACCAGCGCTTCGCCGACGATTTTCACGTCTTCGCTGTCGAGTGGGACCCCAATGCAATTCGCTTCTATGTCGACGACCATCTCTACGAAACCAGAACGCCGTCCGACCTGCCTAAAGACGCGAAATGGGTTTACGACCATCCTTTTTTTCTCTTGCTCAACGTTGCCGTCGGAGGAAGCTGGCCGGGAGATCCGGATGCCTCCTCCGCGTTTCCCCAAACCATGCTCGTGGATTACGTCCGCGTCTACCGCCGCTGGGCTCGGCTCAAATGAGCGTGCAACATTGAACTCCGCGAGTTGACGCGAAGGCGGCAGCCCTTTCACAAGGTGTCTGCTTGTGTGCAACGGTTTGATCCCGAGCGCGAAGCAAAGGATCTCCACTCCTGCGCACCTCACCCTTCGCTTCACACGTCGAACTTTGCACTTGCAGCCTCCCCTCTCTCGGGATAATGTAGCCACCCGGCCCCAATCTCCTCAAGGAGCGCCCCATATGTCGTCCGAAGAAAATCTCCAACTGATGCATCGCTGGTTCCAGGAAGTCTGGAACGAAGGCAAGGTCGCCACCATCCACGAACTTCTTTCTCCCGACGCAATCGGAAAAGGACAAACCGGCCAAGGCGATATTCACGGCCCCGCCGATTTCGTCCCCTTCGTCGAGCGCATTCGCGGTGCGTTCCCCGACATCCACGTCAGCATCGAAGACGGCTTTGGATCCGGCGACAAAGTTGTGGTCCGCTGGTCGGCGACCATGACCCACCGCGGGGATCATTTGGGTATTCCCGCCACCGGCAAGCAGGTTCAGCTCACTGGTATCACCATCGCTCGATTTGCCGATGGCCAGGTGATTGAAGGTTGGGACAACTGGGACCAGCTAGGAATGCTGCAGCAAATCGGCGCCTACCATCAACCCCAAGCAGTGGCCGCATAAGAATTTAACGATAGTTGGCTGACGCCAGCAAAAAAGCGCGAACAATCCGTGCGGCAGCAATCAGATTCTGGTCGACATCCTTTACTTTGGCTGGCTCTTTCCGGTTTGTGGCTGAAATACAGTGCTCCCCCAATAATCAGCGCACCGCCCGCGAGAGCCATCCGGCCCAAGACTTCATAAAGAAAAGAAACACCCAGAATCGTGCCGACCAGAGGTTCCAAATTTAAGAAAATTCCTGCTTGTGATGAATGGTACGTCGCAGGGCAGCCTACGATTGCTGGATGAACTTCCTTATGCGTCGCTTAATGCCGCTATTATTTGCGTCGGTATGTAATACCGGTATGTGCAGACGCAACTCTGTTTGTGCAAGAACCGATACGGTCTGTTAGAACAGAACTGCTGAGGTTGCCCGCCGGAGCCTCTGTGGGCCGCGGTAACAGACAATCCAACAGACATGATGCACACCACATTATTGATATCGAACCAGCGGGGACGACGGCGGCTGCACAACGGCTGGGGTATCCGGCCGGCTAGCTATATCTTGCCGTCTCGCGACCTGGGCGATGTCGTGTTCCAAACTGTCGCGCAATGCAGTGAGCGTGGCATGCTGCATCATCGCGACTTGATATCTGTCGAGGATTAGGTGTTCGGCTTCATCGCGCGTAATCTGATTGCTTCGGTTCGCCCGCGTGATGCTCATCAACTCGTCGGACAGTCTCTGGGCGGTCAAGGTCATTCCATCCTCGTATGCCTTGAGCACATCGATGGGGCCCATCGGGATGACCGGCTGGAATTCAATCAGACGTGCGATGATCCAATTTGGTTGGCTTGTGTTGGCGAAGGCGTGCACGAGCAGGTAAGGGGACGGCTCCTCCCCTGCATTTCCTTGGGGAGCCTGGGTTGTTTGGCCAACAACAAAACGCGGTATGAAAGCCACCAAGCATAGCGCAAGAACCATGAATCGGGATTTCATTGTTTACTCCTCCAGCGGTCGAAGTTGCTTAGCCAGGCGTGGTGCCACTTTGTCTGTTGCGCCATGCTTCTGCCCTACCATTGAGACGCAACGCTCAGAGTCGGTTGTCGACGGGGACCGTCAGGATCAGGACGCCTGAATTCCAAGGAAACATTCATACTACGGGCACTGCGGGCGGCAAAACTGTAAGTTCTTGCAGGAAGAGACCACAAGAAACTAGGGTTGGCGACGGATTTAGTGTCACCACGCGTGAGCGAGAGAAAATGAAAGGTCTGAGTTCTAGAACGCAAACCTCAGGGCCAACTGTCCAACGCGAGCATTTACAGCCGTGCTGCTGATGACGCCGAAACGTTGGAGATGTGAAATTAGCGTCCGGGGTCGCAAATTGCGGATGGTTCAGCGCATTGTAAAACTCGGCGCGAATTTGAAGACTGCTTTTCTCAACGGGCCAATTCAACACCACGGTTTTTGAGAGCGCGAGATCTAGGTTCGCCTGACCTGGCGCCGTCTACGATTCCAGTTGCGCTGTTCCCAAATCCGGTTCCGATGCCATCCGCGCCGATTATTGGCGGCTGCCGTAAAACAGGAGGCATTGAAATAGCTGCTCAATTTCGACTGAACCGACCCTCCCGTTACCAGCTGGTCTTTTGAGCAGGTACCACTCAGTTGCGCCCGGTCATCGCTTATTCCGAAAACGTTGTTTGCATTGGTATCCGAGATGGTGAGAGCACTGCCAGATTGAATCGTAACTATCGAAGCAAAGTCCCACCCTCCGAGAAGCGCTCGCCGGAGTCCGGCTGACGGGCTGGGTAAACTCCATGTTTCGCTAAAAACGAAATCGATGAGTACGGTCGAAACTGGCCCGTCCCCATCGCTGTCTGGGAGAGTTTTGGTCTCCTAGCGTCAGCGCATTTCCGGACGATGTTGAGTTGATGTCGGCGCCATCGGTGTCCAGAGTCTTGGAGAAGGTATACGAGGCGAGGAACTGAAGGCCGCGTCCCAAACGCTTCGTCAAGCTCGCTTCGAGCCCGTTGTACCAGGAGCTGCCCTCGGATTCCATCTCCACAAGAGAGTCCGGAGGCACCCCGAGAATGGGGACTCGCAATGGAATATTTGCGACAGTGTTTGTGGTTACTCCCCTGATTGGGCTGTTCGCGGAGGCGCTGAGCGCCTGATTCAGAGAACGTTGGCGAACCAAGTGTGTGCCGCGAGTGCCCACGTATCCAATTTCCAAGAGCCAACCCTCGTGTGGCTCAGCCTGAACGTTCAACGAATACTGCTGAATCAGGGCGGGCCGAAAACCGGGCGCGACGGAGTAAATAGTCGTCGTGCTGGTGGGAGAGTACGCGGGGAACGAAGGGAAGGACTCCGGCGTGGGAAACGGCTGCGGGAAAGGCGCTTGAAATGTCGCGTTTGCGTTCGCCGCTCCGGCATTTAAACGAAACACTGAAAACGGAGCACCCAAGATATTTTGATAAAAGGCCTGACCGGTGGGTCGGGAATAATACGTGCCATACCCGCCTCTTAGCACCATTCGACTTGTGCGGGGCAAGAACTGCCAAGCGAACCCGATTCGCGGTGCGATCGTGTTTTGTCCCTCGCCGTAGTTCCCGAAAGTATTATTCGCACGCAAAACACCAGGCGGAAGTACACCTGGAAAGTTGGAAGCCACAATGTAGCCTGCCACGCTCCCGCCTGGCGGAGGGTTGGGGTCAGCTTTGCCGATGTCGAAGCTTGCGTTTCTGCCCAGACGGTCTCCAAATTGGCCGAGACGCTCGTAACGCAAGCCAATATTTAATGTAAGTGACCTGCGGATTCTGTAGTCATCCTGCGCGAACGCCTGTACCCTCCCACACTCTGAATTCCCGATTGGTCAGGCCGAAGTCATCAAACGAGGCAAACACATTGCTGAATCCGGTGCCGTTGTCCTCTGCGCTAAGGCCAAGTAGAAAATCGGGCCAGCTCAGAAACTGCAGAAATGATCCAAGTCCCACAAGATTGACGTTGTCCTGCAACCTAGTGAGAGATCCTCCCAATCGTACCGTGTGGGCGCCGCGGACGAAGCTGAGATTATCCCCAAAGACAAAACTATTTTGGGCAATCGTTCGTGGAAACCCGGAGGCAATACTGACGGAACCGAGAATTTGCAAGCTAGGCAGCTCGTTATTGTGGCTCATCTCTCCTTCGGCAACTCCAACGTCCGACCAATGGAACGGAGTCCTGGCCTCTGTGGTGGTTCTCGTGCGGACATATCCAATCCGTGCTTCGTTGAGCCATGCGTTATGGAAAGTGTAAGTATGAGCTAAAGAAAAGACTCTGAATCCAGAATCACTGGGACTCGGAAACCCAGGGATATTACCTGCTGGATTGAGGCCATTGCCGGGAAACGTGACGGTCTCATCGTCATCTGCCAGGAAGAAGCGAACCGCGATTTTGCTGTTCGGTCGATTCAGGTAGTCAACATTGGTTGAAAACTGGTTTTCATTAAAATGGCAAGGATCGGTGAGGACTGAGAAGCCCTGCTGCGCAAGTGGTTTCGTCGGGTCTACAGTTTGCGGAGTGGGAATCAGGAAAGTTCCGTCAGGAAGCTTGAAATTCAGTAGGGCCAGAGCCACGGGATTAATGTTGGAGCCGTCGGGTTTGATCGCCGTGCCTCCCTGCGCACCCGTCATGCCGCCAAAGATTTTCCCGAGTTCAGCGGGTGTGCGGTCATTCGTGAGCGGCGGCTCGCTTAAGCTGGCGGTGCAAGCAGTCCTCGACTGACCAGCAGCAATGCCGTTAACTTGGTACGTCCCCTGATAGGAACCAAAGAAAAGTAGTTTGTCCTTTTTGATAGGCCCACCCAACGCGAAACCAAACTGGTTCTGCTTGAGGACGGGGCGTGGCTGGCCTGTTTGGTTCAAAAAGAAATCGTTCGCGTTAAGCAGCTCGTTGCGAAGAAACTCGAAAACCGTCCCGTGGAAAGCATTGCTACCGGTTTTTGTAATCACGCTGACGTTGGCACCACCATAGCGCCCATAGCCTGCATCGTAGAGTCCTGTCTGGACTTTGAACTCCTCTATGCTGTCGGGGTTGGGAATCGGAATGCCGCCACTCCCTGCTGCACTGCCCTGCACATCGCTTACGCTTATTCCGTCAATCTGGAAGTTGTTGTCATAGGAACGCGCTCCGTGCACGTAAATCCCATCGTTCGATTTGGCAATCTGCGAGAGCGCGGTTCCACCGAGTCCAAGCTCTCCTGCGTTGTACACTCCGGTCGAGACCCCCGGAGAGAGGCTTGCAATTTGGGCAAAATTCCTCGTGACCAGGGGCAAACCGCTGACCGCCGTTTCGTTGACCACCTTGCCCAGAGCGGAACTGTCGGTCTGGACTGTTGCCGCCTCTGCATACACCTTGATGCTGTGGAACACGGTTGCCAGTCGGAGACGCAGTTCGAGGTGTACCACTTCGGTAACGCTGACATCTACCGTTGCGCTGGCGATGAGGGTGTCAGAGCCTGTTTTGCTGGCTTGTAGCTCATACCTGCCGGGGGGCAGCAGTAAAAAATTGAACCTACCATCTTTGTCAGAAGTGGCAGACTGAATCGCGCCGGTGTCCTGGTTAGCGAGTCGGACAACGACCCCCGTTAAGACGGCTCCGGTTGGGTCGAGCGCCACTCCGGTCAGTGCGCCGGTCGAAGCTGTCTGGCTTCGTACACGGGCGGAAAAAACCAGAGCAATAGTCAGAATCACCAGGAGCGCCGACCAGCGGCAACACGATCGCTGGCGGTGCTCATGTAAGGTATTGCCCACAAATGACCTTCGCCGCGTGAGTTGTTTGCGGCTCACGGATCTCCCATGTGCATCAATTCGTTGAACCTCCCCAACGGGAGAACCAGAGCGCTATTGCGCGGTGACCCGACGACCTTGCTTTCTGTCGCCATTCGGGTGTTGCACCGCGTGGGTCGAACATGCTAACTCGCCATTGTATAGAGGGGGACTGTAAGTTTTGCCAGTAACTGGGATCGCTAGCACTATTGCTAGAAATGGTGATTCGCAATTTTGTTTACTCGGACGTGGCGCTCATAACATTTTGGCCGTGGTGTGTTACGTCACTGTGGTCAAAGTTCTTCCGCATAGGACGATGCGCCCCTAAGCAACGAGGCCGAGAAGTGCGTAGACGAGCGGCACGGCTGATCTGCGTTGTAGTTGTGGCACCCTTTCTGCTACTGCAGTCGAGTCCCGCAAGATGCTGCAAGAGAAGTCCGGCGCGTTCTCATTATTAACGACCTTGGCATTATCTCGTCACCCGGCTTCGCTGAAATCGATCAGGCAGTCCTCACTGGTCTACAAGAATCTCCGTACCGGATCGAGTTCTATGAGGAGAGCCTGGATTTCACCCTATTCCCAGACCGAGTTTCGCAAGACAGGTTTCGAGAAGAGATTATTCAAAAATACTCAGCCCGCAAGCCCGACGTGATCATTGCCGCCGGGCCAGAGTCCCTGAAGTTCATCGCCAAGCTGTACGACAAGTTCCAGGGTACCCCAATTATCTTCTGCACAATTTGGGGCGGAATTCCGGACGAGCTAAGGCACGGCATGCCCTTTACTGGTGTTTTGGCCCAGTTACACGCCGAGGGAACCCTGAATGCGGCGTTGCACTTGCTGCCCAACACCAAGCACGTGGTAGTCGTCGGTGGAGTGGGTAAGTTTGACGAAGGATTCGAAGCCATCGCTAAGCAGAGTTTCCACAACTACGAATCGAAGCTTGAATTCACGTATCTTTTCGACTTGACCATGCCCGCACTGCTTGAGAGGCTCAAGCATCTACCCAGCGATACGATTGTTTATCACACTGCAATCTCGCAAGATGCAGCGGGAGACCGCTTTATCGATTCAGCTCAATCGATACCGATGGTGGCCGGTGCAGCGAATGCTCCTGTCTTTGTAATGGACGATGTGAATCTTAGGGCAGGAACAGTGGGTGGCGATCTGGTGAACTGGGCCGACGATGGTCGCATGGCCGCAGAGATGGCTGTGCGGGTTCTCAACGGCGAGAAGCCCCAGGATATCCCCGTCGCCACGAGCACGCAATGCCTACATGTTCGACTGGCGGGCACTCAAGCGCTGGGGGCTCAACGAAAAGAACCTTCCCCCTGGCAGCATCGTGCTGAATCGACAGCCCACGCGTCTGGGAATCTTACAAGGGTACATCATCGGCGGCATTTCTCTGATCCTGGCCGAGGCTCTGCTGATTTTCGGTCTGCTGTGGCAGAGGGCAAGGGCAAAACGTGCAGAGATCCGAGCTGGCGATGACATTCGACCGGCTTCGTTTGGCCGTGGAAGCCGGGAAGTCGGTAGGGTGGGATTGGGACATTCAGAGCGGACGAGATCAGTGGTTCGGTGACCTGAAAACCGTCTTCGGAATCCCATCGGACACTATTCCGGGCACGTCGACGACTTTCGTCGGAGGGTGCACCCGGATGACCGAGAACATGTCTGGCAGCGCGGTCGCCGATGCGAGACAAAATCGGAAACCGTACGTGGCAGAATTTCGTGTCATTCGCACCGATGGAACCGTCCGCTGGATCACTGCCAGAGGAAAATTTTATTACGCCCGCAATGGCGATCCGGAGCGGATGCTGGGCATGGCGGTGGACATCACCGATCGCAAGCAGGCAGAACAGAAATTGCGGGAGAGCGAGGATCGGCTGGCAGGAATCGTAGGATCCGCGATGGATGCGATCATCGCTGTCGACGAGGAGCGACGAATCGTTCTGTTCAACGCAGCAGCCGAGAAGATGTTCGGCTGCACCCAAGCCGAAGCGTTCGGAACCACCATCGATCGTTTCATCCCAGAGCGCCTTCCGCTCGGAGCACCGGAACACACACGAGCCTTTTCGGTGAGTCTGGGGTCACCAGTGGCAATCTGGGAGACGCCGGCCACACTGTGGGCGGTCCGCACGAACGGACAGCAATTCCCCATCGAGGCATCAATCACCCACCTCGAGTCCGAGGGGAAGAAGCTTCTTACAGTCATTGTTCGGGACATCACAGAGCGGCGTCGCGCAGAGAAAGCGATACGCGAGAGCGAGGAGCGTTTCCGTCTACTCGCAAATACCGCACCTGTAATGATCTGGACGGCCGGGACTGACCGAAAATGCAGCTACGTCAACAAGACCTGGCTGGACTTCACCGGTCGCCCTCTTGAAGACGGAACTTGGCGACGGTTGGGCCGGCGGCCTTCATCCCGACGATTCGTACGCCGTAGTCTGCAAACCTACACGAAGCATTTGACCGAAGAGAATCGTTTGAAATGCAGTATCGGCTGCGGCGACACGATGGGGAGTATCGCTGGGTTCTGGACAAGGGTGTACCGAGGTTCGACCCGGATGGTACCTTCGCCGGCTACATCGGCTCTTGTATCGACATCACCGAACGAAAGCTCGCAGAGGAGAGTCTTGCGACCATTGGCCGCAGGTTGATTGAAGCCCACGAAGAAGAGCGCGCCTGGATTGGCAGAGAGCTTCATGACGACATCAATCAGCGCCTCGCGCTGTTGGCTGTGGAACTGGATCGATGGAGGCAGCAAACTCCTCTTCCACCCCAGGGCTCAGCGAGCACGTTCGCCATGCTCAGGAGCGTATCTCGCAGATTGCCAAAGACGTGCAAGGTCTATCCCATCGTTTACATTCCTCGAAGCTCGAATATCTGGGACTCGCCACCGCGGCCAATAGCTTCTGCAAGGAACTATCGGAACAGAACAAGGTTGAGGTTCAGTTCAGACATGCGGGAATTCCGCGAAGCTCTACCCAAGGAAGTCTCTCTTTGTTTGTTCCGAGTTCTTACAGGAGGCGCTGCAGAACGCGTGAAGCACAGTGGAGTTCGAAGTTTCGCCGTGGATCTGCATGGCACAGCGGACGTGATCGACCTGACAGTGACAGACATTGGAAGCGGCTTTGAAGAACAAGAGGCCTTTACTCGCCACGGTCTGGGACTAATCAGCATGCGCGAAAGGCTGCAATTGGTGCACGGAGAGCTTTCAGTGAAATCGAGACCCGGAGCCGGCACCACAGTCAGCGCTCGGGTTCCATTGAAAACTAGCGTATATCGTGCGATGGCCAGTTGAGGCACGGTCCACGAACCCACCTTTCCTTTCTCTCAAACTGACAATTCTTGCAGTGGTTGCTTCCTCGGTTTTAGGAGATGAATTGATCAATCAATAACAAAAAGGGGAGCCAGATTCCTCCTTTGCCCACGTTCATGGCTCCCCTTGTGCATTCTCTACTCTCCGAAAAGCGCAAATAAAGCTGACGCTTGAGAGTGTCGACAGGGTTCGCATAGTTCGCAGGGTTGCGGACGTAAGCGGTCGCGAGCCTCGAAACCGGTCGCCCTCTCCAAACACTCTCCGATCGTCTTTTCTTCTTCCACGGTGCGCGGCTCAGCCGGGAGGGCAGGCTCCACCCGCTGTAAGTCTTGACAGTCCCGGACTAGGTCGCCGACCAATAGCATTCACTTGCGATCAGGAACTCAGGTGCCGCAGAACCTACTGAGAAACAAAAGAAACGCGTCAGAGTGTTCGGATCCCATCGGCTCGCGTACGAGCGTAACAGGAGTTACCCAACTTTAGGCTGCGCTGATACGGGTCTCGATCGAGAAGCCAGACTTGAGGAACAGATGCAGCTTCGCAAATCGACTCTGAGAAAGATCACAGTTCTGGGGATGGTGCTAATTCCGCTGCAGATTCTCCAAGCGCAGGATGAGAGCTGTCTTGACGAATGTAAAGTGAACACTAATATTGCGATGGTGATCAATGCCCCGGTCAGTTCCTCGGCCCAGGTAGTCGGCACCGGCTGGGGTATCGTAGGCGGGGCCGGTTACAACTTCAATCATCACAATGCAATTGTTGGCGAATTCATGTGGAATAGGGTTTATCCATCGCAAGGAGCTCTGCAACCGCTCCAGTCCGTGCTTCAATCGAAAGATCTTCGTGCAAATACTGATTTTTATGCCCTGACTGCAAATTACCGATTTGAATTGCCTGGGCGAGCAGTCGGTGTCTATCTCATCGGCGGCGGGGGTTGGTACTTTCGGAATACGTGGCTCTCGACACAGGTTCACTCAGGAACGGGCAACGTTTGCACGCCGGTCTGGCGCTGGTTCGGATACACTTGCACGTCAGGAACTGTCAATCCCAACCAGCCCCCGGTAACTTCCAGCACAAATACCTTGGGTGCGAATGGGGGAATCGGCCTCACGGCGAGAGTAGGTGAGGGTCCTTACCGATTTTATGCAGAGGCGCGTTATCACTATGCTCCCACCAAGAACATGAGCACCCACTTCATAGCGATTACGCTTGGAATCCGATACTAAACTGGCGGTTTCGTTCGGTTGGGAGGCACGTCTGCGCTCTGCTTGTGCGCGAAACCCAATACCAGGTTTCCTTTCGCACAAGAGCTTCTTCTCCCCACGGTTGTTACTCCCGATAGAGGACCAGCAATACTCCTAACAGCATCATGCCGGCCGGCCAAACGTAGGGAAGGAAGCGTCGGCGCCAAATTTCGCCATCTGAGACGAGTTTGAACAGGGCCACTCCCAAGCCAACGATCATAAACCAGAAGTGTTCGCGCTCGACCAGCAGCATCGAGGGCGTCATTTTGTGGTGGTGGTGATCAGCCGATGAGGTATTGGTGAGAGTTGGATTGTCACCGATCGGTGTGGAGGAGTCCTCACCCCTTGCGCCTTCCATGGTCATACTGGCGTGATCTAAGCCCATCATCGAGTGGTCCATTCCGGGCATCGGATCCGACACATGGAGAATGGGCCTTTCACCGTCGGGGCCAAGGGCGGGATTGATCAAGTAAGCTCGGGCTTCAGCCGAGGTCGCGCCCGAACTGGCCGTGTGGTCGTGGATGAGGAGAAATGCCGCCCCCATGATCGCGAGTACGGGGAATGCCCACGCCCGCCAAAAACGATTGAGCGAGTCACGCGCGCGAAGATACTCGACGATGCCAATAACAATAAGGAGCAGGGCATAAATCTTGTGCTGTCCCGCTTCCTGGTCGTGATGCAGAAGCCAGACCCAGGTCAGGTTGCCGCGCGGCCAGATTTCAGCATCGCTCCAAAGAGCCAGGAACAACCCCATCAGCACAAACAAGGCTGGCCAGAAGTAACGCAATGCGCGAAGATTCGTAGACATGAAGGACAACAGGACAAGGCAACCAACTCCAATCAATGCCCATCCCGCTATGTGGTGATTGAATTCGGAGGGAGCCTTGTTGGGGTCCACTGACACGGCAGAAACGGCACTCGAAAGAGCCATTAGGTTTTGGCCAGAACCCTGTGCTATAACGCCGCGATTCGCAATCCCGCCCACCGCCGCAAGACTGAGCCAAAGAACTAAAACAAAACTCGCCGGACGCACGCGCATCTCCCCTCCCCTGTTCAAAAATGCAGAGGATCAGGTTATTGCGCTACGAACGCATTGGAGACTGTCAATATCGACAGGCCCCTACACTCATCATTCTCGTCTCGTCTCTTGCCAACCCGCTCCGCCCGTAGGGCGGGTCGAAACAACGGTGAGATTCGATAGATCCGGTGTCAGGTATAACTGCACTGTTTTGACTCTCCTGTAGCAATGAGCGGAGAGATTCGACCGAAACGCCGATGCTGCCCCCAGAGAACCCGTCAATATAGGCAGAATTGACGCCGATGACTTCGCCGTTTGAGTTGAAGACTGGACCTCCGCTGCCACCGTGCGCGGTGGCGGCATCGTAGATCAGCATGTCGCCAATCACATCGCCCAGATGTCCGCAAGTGCTCAGCGGACGAATCAGAGATTTTGCGGCTAACGCTCTCGCCACAATGATGTCGCTGGGCCGGTCGGCGAGATGCTCGTTCATCGCAGCGGGGGATTTGGCGACCATCCCGGCAATACCCATGGGATAGCCAATCACGTCGATGAACTGTCCGGCAGAAGCGGGTGATTTCGCGAGAGGCAGGATAGGGAGTCGCCGGAAGACTTCGGAGTCCTCCGCGCGGAGGACAGCCAGATCGGAAGTCTTCGAAATAGACGGATGCGATAACCGGACTGCCATCAACGAGCCAGGAAAAAATACCACGAGAGTCTCGATGGTTGGGGTGGCGCCTCGCCGGATCAGTTTTTCGCCATCTGAATCTCCGTACCAGGGCTCCGCGATGTGGCGGTTTGTTGCCACCAAATGGTCGCCGACAACGAAGCATGTGCCTGAAACGCGTGCCCTGATTTTCGGAGGCTGATTTGCGAAGCCTATCCGATAGACGCCATAAACGTAGCCGATCGAACTTCTGTAACGGCTCAGAACGAGGGCGGGCATTGACTGTTCTTGCCCGAGCTGTTGTAGTTGTGCTGTCAGTTCAAGAACTTGGTTTCGCAGATCATCGCGAGATGCGCGCAGGGCCGCCATTGGGGAATACAGACCCATGGCGATAGTCCCTAAGAGCAATAAGACTCCCACAACCACTCCCATCGTACGACGTCGACTGCCGCAAACGAGGATGTTGTACTTCTTCGTCTGAACGTCCGTCATGCAGGAATTTCGATGGGTTTAGGTGATCTCATTTTACTCAATCAAACTTGCGGCCGCGTTTTTAAGCGCGAGTGAGATGTTGCGCTAGTTGCGGGATCAACATTCCTCGCATCTCCGTTTGCTTCACGACAGTGTCGCGCCAGCAGTTCCGTTCGGGCGTCCATTTGCGCCGGTACGTCAATAGATACAGACTTTTCCCAATTCTCCGATGGGCGTGCGCCATACCAGGCCCGAATACTCCACGTCAACTTGCCCTCCTCGCCTTGGAGATTTGAGGAACGGCTCGGCCCAATCCCCCACCCGGAGTCGCAGCGTGCCGTTCAGCACGCACCCCCTCAGCAGGTGCGCGGACGGACCGAGCCCATTGCTAAGGATGAGCTTTGTACGGCTCGATGTCGTTGCTCTGGAGCAGTAAACTTGAGGGCCTTACCGCTTGGAGCGTTGACGAAGTTTTCGGTCCGCCTTCGGGTAGTGTTCCTGGACAATGCGCTGACACTAGCGCTAGCTCTCGCCTGTCACTCTTAATAGTGTTCTCTCACCTCTTCTAGTCGTACGCTGATTTCAAAGGCCAGTGGAACGGCAACGACGGTGTTGCCCCTGTTGTGAGTCTAGCGTCGGAGGAAATGTGCTCAAACACCTGAGCTTTATTCTGATCGGCGTATCCGTGCTCACGGGCGTTGGGCAGACATCATCCGGCAAATATCAACCGGGCACAATCACCGCCGTCACATCACATCAGAACGCTCCCGGCGAGCCGGGCGACGATGCTACTCGTTACGACGTATCGGTGAAGATCAGGGACGTTGTCTATGTCGTGTTGTACACGCCTCAAAGAGGCGACAATAGCGTGGAATATTACCCTGGTTTGGAATTGTTGTTCCTGGTCAGGGGCAACACACTGTCATTCAATAGCAAGACATCCGGAACGATCCAGGTGCCAATCCTGCGACGGGAAATCCTTCCCGCCCAGAGCGGGATCGATTGGTCCAAGGCTCCCAGTCAGTACTTCAGCATGAAACAGCAACATCTTTCGGATGCTTTGGATCTCACGGAAGATCAACAGGCCAAAATAAAACCACTGATTGAACAAGAAGCTGCTGTGGCAGGCAACATCCTATGGACGCCGGTTGTTCCGGCGAAGGACCGGCTCAAAGCGTTTGAAAAAATCGTGAGGGAGTCGGATGCAAAGATTACAGCATTCCTTTCGCCCGTTCAGGTGAACAAGCTCGTGGAACTTCGCAAACAGCAGAAGACGGAACTGAAAGAATTAATCGCCGAGATGAAGACGAGTGAGCGCAACTGAGGCGAAGGGAATATTGTGCAGATGACGAGCTTAGTAACGAAACTGCTTGGCCCTCCGGAGAACGCTGACACCTACGCCCGCTCGCCTGGCCGGCTCCGTCGTTGGATGATTTTTGGAAACCAGCGTTTCAGAGTGTATTTACATCACTCCTTTCGCGAAGACTTAACGGTCGAGCTCAGCCGTTATCCCGACAAATTCATCTCAATCGGGCTTGTGGACTCGCACGCTAACAATTCTAGCCGGGTGTTTGAGACATGTGGAGATCAAGCGGCATGGATGATTCTGATTGCGAAATCGTCTGAGGGCCCGACAAAACCGCAAAGTTAACGATTCCTACCAGCGCACCTCGCATTCGTAAAAATCGAGCCTGTGCCTTCGTCGATGGCACGAACCTGCCACTGCTGCCTAAATCAACCTTGCAATCTTGGCGCTGGAACTCGCCGCGCAGGGATGATTCGCGGGTAGGAAGCCCGCGACGAACATGCCACTGCGAGTTTTGACAGTTTGATATTCGCTCTTCCTTCACTACGGTGATGGACGGCGGAATCCGCCTAATCGGGGGGTGGTGGAGGTACGCATGCGCATCGAACGTGATCTCCTTGGAGATAAGGCCATTCCGGACGAAGTCTATTATGGAGTGCAAACAGCAAGAGCCTTGGAGAACTTCCACATCTCAGGAGTTCCAGTTTCACAATATCCAGATCTGATCAGAGCTTTAGCGATGGTGAAGTTGGCTGCCGCGCGCGCCAACTATGAGTGCGGACAGTTTGGAGAGGAGATACTTCACGGGATTGAAGGTGCTTGCCAAGAGCTCATTGACGGGCGACTGCACGAACAGTTCAAGGTGGACCTGATCCAGGGCGGAGCCGGTACGTCGACCAATATGGCGGCAAACGAGGTGATCGCCAACCGTGCATTGGAGTTTATGGGATTTGCCAAGGGACAGTACCAGCACTGCGACCCACATAACCACGTTAATTGTTCGCAATCCACGAACGACGCGTATCCAACCGCATTACACGTTGCCATCTTTCTGCTCAACAAGAAGCTGACGACCCAGCTACGGCAACTAGTAGAGGCATTCCGCCGTAAGGGGGACGAGTTTCGCGAAGTAATTAAAATGGGTCGCACTCAGCTACAGGATGCGGTTCCTATGACGCTGGGCCAAGAATTCCTGGCGTTTGGCGAAAGCCTGGACAACGAGGTGATCGCTCTGGAGCGAGTAGAGGCTGTGCTCAACGAAGTCAACATGGGTGGCACAGCTATTGGAACAGGGTTGAATGCTCCTGCCGGTTACGCAGAACGTTGCGTTGAACATCTTGCGAAAATCTCAGGCAAGCCAATCAGGCTAGCGATGAATCTGGTCGAGGCTACGCAAGACACGCAACCCTTTGTTCTCTTCTCCTCCGTCCTGAAAAGCCTCGCAATCAAGCTATCGAAGATCTGTAACGACTTGCGGCTCCTCTCGTCCGGGCCGCGCGCGGGCCTGAATGAGATTAATTTGCCGGCTATGCAGCCCGGGTCAAGCATCATGCCCGGCAAAGTAAATCCTGTGATACCCGAAGTGGTGAATCAAGTCTGTTTCAAGGTTATCGCGCAACGACCTTGCGGTGACGCTAGCCGCCGAAGCCGGTCAACTGCAGCTCAACGTAATGGAGCCGATTATCGCCTATTGCATTCTTGAGTCGCAGACGATGTTCATGAACGCTGCCGACACGCTACGCGAGCACTGCGTGGAAGGTATTACCGCGAATAGTGATGTTTGCCGCAGATATGTGGAGCACAGCATCGGAGTGGTCACGGCACTGAATCCGTTGCTGGGCTACGACGTCACCACCGAGCTGGCAGCCGAGGCTCTGAAGACGCGGCAAGGGAATCGTCCAACTCGTGCGAGAGAAAAAGTTGCTGTCGGAGGAGCAGATCAGCACGTGTCCTCGATCCAAGGGTGATGACCGGCACCGGTGGCCGATAAAGGGCGCCGCTATGATCTGGCTCGAACTCCTGGTTGTACTCGTTTGCATCTTTGTCGGCGCCCGTCTGGGTGGGATCGCTCTCGGTACGGTGGCCGGGATCGGCTTGGTCGTCCTGGTGTTCATCTTTGGCCTCCCACCAGGGATGCCTCCGCGCACTGTTCTGGGAATGATTCTCGCGGTCATTACTGCAGCGGCCACCATGCAGGCTGCGGGCGGACTGGACTACCTCGTCGTCATTGCCGACCGGACGCTGCGCGTTTGGCCCGCCGGCATCACTTTGGTAGCTCCCGTCATCGCGTACGTCTTCACCCTCGCGGCGGGTACAGGCCATATCATCTACGCATTGTTGCCGGTCATTGCGGAGGTCTCGCGCAAGGCCGGTGTTCGGCCGGAGCGGCCGTTGTCCATCGCGACCATCGCATCGCAGCAAGCCATTACGGCCTCTCCAATTTCCGCGGCTACGGTTGCGTTGCTCGGACTGGTGGCTCCCGCCGGCATTCATCTGACAGAGCATTCTGCTGATTTGCATCCCGTCGACATTGCTGGGCAGTTTGCTCGGCGCACTCGCAGTCATGTGGAAGGGGCCGGAACTCAAGGACGATCCTATATATAAGGAGCGCTTGGCACGAGGACTGATTGAAGCCCCAGCAACGGGCGCAATCTGGAAGGCGGACGGATGATGTGCGCACGTGGTTCGGTCATCGTATTCCTGGTGGCGGCCGCACTGGTGGTGGGACTCGGGTTATCCCCCTCGATGCGACCGACCTACTCGGTTTCCGACGGAGGACAGGAAAGGATCGAACAAGTAGAGATGGCGCCCGCGATCATGATTGTCATGCTTGCCGCCGCGGGTATCAATATGCTGGTGTTTCGGGCGTCTCCCGTCAAAGCCGTCAAAGGCAGCATCATGAACGCCGGCATGGTGGCTCTAATCTCGATCGCGGGTCTCGGATGGCTCGGGTCATCGTTCTTTGAAGGAAACCGGCAGTTTATTATCCACGGTATTTCAGGCGTCGTTCAGCGATATCCTTGGGTCTTTGCCGTGGGACTCTTCGCGCTCTCGGTCTTACTGGCTAGCCAGGCGGCAACTGTTGTAACGCTCATGCCGGTGGGTATTGCGCTGGGCCTGGGATTTCCCCTCCTGATCGCTGTCTTTCCAGCCGTGAACGGATATTTCTTTCTGCCCACTTACGCCACGATGCTCGCCGCCATCTCCTTTGACCAAACGGGCACCACACGAATTGGCAAGTACATTCTGAATCACAGCTTCATGATTCCGGGCATGGTGGCGACGGTGTCCTCGGTAGTGATCGGGTTCTTAATCGCAAAGATTGTCTTTTGAGCAGAACATGTGAGCAAGGAACTGCGTCCAGTGTCAGTGATGGCTGAAATCGCTTCGGAAGGGGCTCGGGTGATTAAGACGGTGTATCCAATAGTGCTTGGGCTGCCTTTGCCTTTCCAATTATCGGCGTCAGGCGACCTCCCAGACTTTCAAGGCTTGGGCGGGCACAGGGAAATGCACAGCGCGTAAATGCTCATACCGCGAGAAGGAGGTATGTGTGTCAGTAATTATTTCTGAGACATTGCGCATGTTGGACACGGATCGTTTGCTGCCTGCGTTTCAGCCAGTCGCTACTCCTGCACCTGGTCGCGGGGCATTGTATGGGGGCTCAATATGAGTGCGCGTTCCAGCCTCGATCGCGAAACTTTCCAGACTGTCCTGGCGAGTGCGTTCGCCGTCCAGGAAAGTGGAATCAACAAGCAATCTCTTTCTGCCATCATCGAGATCCACAAGGCGATTGCGAAAGATGAGCTGCCGTTCGATAAACTCCTCGACCTGATCGCCGACCGCGCGCGAGTCGTGGCAGGCGCCACCGGGATCGCGATTGGCCTGCTAGCGGGAGATCAATTGGTTTACCGCGCTGGCAGCGGAAGCGGTGCACGTTATATCGGCCAGCATGTGACAGCGGTACTGAGCGCATCAACTCGCACCGGTCAACGAAAAGAGATTTTGTGCGTCGAGAACGCTGAGAATGACTCTAGGATTGAGGCGGCAATTTGCCGGGAGTGGGACGCCAAAGCCCTTCTGATAGTTCCGGTTTACGACACTCGCTCCATGGCGGGAGTGTTTGAAGTCCTATATAGAGATCCCCATCGTTTTGATGATGGGGAGATGCGCACCTATCGAATCATGGCCAACCTAGTCGAGGAAGCGATGACCTCTCAGCATAGCCAGAAGGCCAAGCTAACAACTCGATCCACCAACACTCAGCCCACTGTTGAGAAACCACCATCCCGAGTACAAGGGCCCCGGAGTGCCGGCAACCCGATTCCCAGTCCTTCAGTCGCTCCGGTCCGCAATGCCACCGAAAGGATACCCAGTGCGACACGCAGACAAGGCTCACCCCCCACGCAAGCGTCTTCAACCCGGTGGCCGCGCAAACGCGCGTTTTTCCGCAATCCTCGTTGGACCTTCGATGTCCCTGTCCTAGCGGTTATCCTTGGACTGGCAGGGTGGATTTCACTCCATCAGCCCGTCGCATCGACAATGGAACGTATGCCCCTAACCGCAACAAACCCTTCAGGAGAGCACGCACGCAAGGGGTCCATCAACAACTTGAGCAATGCGCCCAGGGGAACACATCAGAACAATGCAGCCAGACCGCGGTTCATGCGGGTTCAGGTTGGGCCGAATGAAGTGGACTATGTTGCGGAAGATGTAACGATACGCCAATTCAAGAAACCCGTTCCGCTTTCGCGCCCACCTTCGGTAAACGATGGGTTCGATAGTGGAGACGATGTGACGGAACACACTTATAAATCTAACGCGGAGGTCTCGCCCGAGAGCAGCCGTGTGAAGAGCGACGCAATCCATAGCGCTCCCAGACACTGAATAAGGGCCAGCACTCGCAAGTTTACGGCCCGTGCGGACTAACCTGCATCGCCCCGCCAGGAGTCATGCGGTTATCCAGGCAAGTGACATGGCTCAGAATGTCCACCCGATGGATGTTGTGATTCCCAGGTCATTCTTCGGAGCGGTAACGGGCGGCCGGGTATCGTAGTTCTCGTATAGGTCGAAGTTCCAGTTGAAATTGCGCATCAGTTCAATGCGTATTCCTGACTGCGAGCTCAAGCGCAGGCGTCCCGGATCACTAAGACTTGGGAATGCCAGCGTCTGTGATCTAAGGTTTAGCGTGTTGAATCGAAACGTAGAGAACGTTACGCCGAACAGAGACTCGGCATTGTTATGGATCGGCTCGTTGCCGGGCCGGGGAACGTAGCTTTCATGGTTAAAGGCTCCTCCGCCGAGAATTGTCAATGCTGTTCTATCTGTCTGCACCAGTTTCCACCCGAAAGCACCTCCATATGTAGAACGCAAAGTAAGATCTTGCTGATTGCTTTTCAACAATGAGAAAAGCCCTGCTGCAAGCCATTTTTCCGTTAGCAACCTGTCATACTGCGAATCGAAGGTGAAGCGATTGGTGTTCTTTGCATTTGTTTGAGAGCCAAACTGCGACGTCGTCGCCAATTCTACAGAATTCTTGGTGGTGCGGAGGGCCACGTCCGCACTCAAAGACGAATTGGTCTCTTTGTTCCCACTCGCGAAACCGAACCCATAATTGATCGAGCCAGTGAGTTGGTTCCAGAAGCTGGCTTCTCGTTGCCCGATCGCGATTACATCTGAGGTTGATACCGCTGTGGCTGACTCCTTGGCAACAATCTTGAAATCTTTGCTATCTTCGGCGGAAGTCACTTCCTTGCTGATCATTCCGGTTACACGTGTCCCGTTCGTCAAACTTATGATGAATGTGTCTTTACTTTGTAATGTCTTCACTTTTTTCCAGTCCAAGTGAACCGAATCTTTCATGTAACCAGACTTGAAAACGAGCTCGCCGTACTGCAGCGATTTAATTTCTCCCGTGAACTTGTCGCCATTTGTCATAACGACTACGTCGTCTTTCGCTTTCCGAATAACGGGTTGCTAAGTAACAACATAAGAGCGGCAAGTGTCCCGCACTTCAGCAGGATCGTACGTAACTGCTTAGGTAGTATTGTCACTTCAGAGCCTCCCGAAGATAACCAGTGGGACACGGATTAGGCAAACGCCTGGATGAGAACTCCAGACCTATGTGTTTGAACCCATGGGCTTAGGTGCAATTCCGTTTCTGAATCGGAACCGGTGGCCCCGGGCGAGGACTACATCCGAATGCTAGCGGAACAAGAAGCCCGCTCTTCACTGACAAAAGTGACAGTTCTCTGTCGCGCTGAGCTCTGTCACTTTGCATAGGTGATGGAGCAACTATGACACTGGCAGAACTGCGTCACCGGATAAAGATCTCTAGCACGACATTATTGGTGTTTATCGTTAGCGCGATAGGACTAGCCCATTCCCAAGCTTCGCAAAGCCCTGATCTGCAGCAACTCGAAAACAAGCTCCAACAACTGGACGAGGAAATGCAGGACCTGAAGGAGCAGATTCAGGCCGCAGAACGAGGCCAGCAGACGTCAGTCAAGGTATCAGCCGTGACCCCGCCTGCCCAAGGCCAGCCTCAGACGGTACCACTGGAAGGAAACGTCGCCGAGAAGAAGAACAGTATCGATGTGTACGGTTTCGTCATGCTCGACTCCGGTTACGAGTTCAAACAGCAAAATCCGAACTGGTTCGATGTAGTGCGTCCCACCCAGTTGCCATCGTTTAAGAATGAGTTCGCTCCCGACGGGAACGTCTTTGCGGGTGTGCGCCAAAGTCGGTTTGGCATCAAGTCATCCACCCCAACGTCGGTCGGCGACCTGAACACAATTTTCGAATTTGAGCTATTTGGGACTGGAGTCGACGCCGGCCAGACAACATTCCGTCTGCGTCATGCATACGGCGAGTTGGGGCAGTTCGGCGCCGGACAGACCTGGAGTCCTTTCATGGATATCGACGTCTTCCCGAACTCCATCGAGTACTGGGGACCCAATGGGATGGTCTTCTTCCGCAACGTGCAAGTGCGATGGATGCCGCTTCGAAGCGACAAAGGGCGCATCACGATCGCTCTCGAGCGGCCCGGGGCCAGCGCAGACCAGGGCGTGTACTCGGGCCGAATCGAACTCCAGGGCGTCAAGCCCAGGTTTAATTTCCCCGATCTCTCGTGGCAAGCGCGATTGATCCGTGACTGGGGCTATTTACAGGTCGCAGGCATCTTCCGGAAGATCGGATGGGTCGATACCAACAATGACGGGTTGAATCTCGGTGGCTCCGCCTTTGGTTGGGGGGTGAACGTAAGCTCCAACCTCAAAATGGGTAAAAAGGACGTCGCCAAGCTGCAAGTTGTTTATGGCCCGGGTGTTGAGAACTACATGGACGACGCTCCGGTTGACATCGGCATCAAGAACAATCCCGGAAATGTCACCACACCCGTAAAAGGTGTAGCTCTTCCAGTGTTAGGCGTCGTTTCTTTTCTCGACCACAACTGGAGCCAACGATTCACGAGCTCGATCGGGTATTCGATGGTAAACATCGAAAACTCAAATGCCCAGAATCCGTCGGACTTCCATCAAGGGCATTACGCACTTGCAAACCTGCTCTACCACCCGATTCCCAAAGTAATGATTGGTGGTGAGTTTCAGTTTGGGAGACGGGTGAATTTTAGCGACGGATTCAACACAAACGACTATCGGATGCAATTTTCGTTCAAATACGACTGGTCCAAAGGCTTCAAGTTTTGACCTGCGGCCTCTGACCGCACTGTCAGCAATCAGGGAAGGAATTGGCAATGCTTATGCGCAAGATGTTTGCAAAATACGTTCTCATCGCGGCTCTAGTGACATCGAACCTGGCTTCGATAATGCTGTCAGCCCAAGTCTCACGAAGTCCGGTGGCCCCCAGACGGGAACTTGTAGAAGCTGTCGTCAGGGAAGCGTATGACAAGTTTAAAACTGACACGAACGGGAAGAACGCCGACTACATTCCTTACCTGGCTCAGGTGGATTCCAAACTGTTCGGTATCGCAGTCGTCACGACGGATAACCAAGTGTTCACGTTGGGCGACGTGAAATACTCTTTTTCCATTCAATCGATCTCCAAGGTATTCACGCTGGCACTCGCGATGGAGGAGTTAGGGCCAAATAAAGTCTTTGAGAAAGTTGGTTCCGAGCCGACGGGACGCCCTTTCAATTCCCCCTTGGCAGTAGTGGATATGCCGACTCACACCGGGAATCCCCTCGTCAACGCGGGCGCGATCGCGACTACAAGTTTGATTTCTGGAAGAGATGCGGAAGACAAATGGAACAAGATCCTCAACTTCTACAGTAAGGCCGCCGGGGAAAAGTTGGTACTCATCGACGAGGTCTACAAGTCAGAGGCGGCGACGAATACCGGGAACAAAGCTCTCTCCATGCTTTTGGCCAAGTATGACAGGATTTACGCTGATCCGTTCGAGTCAGTGGACATTTACACGAAGCAATGCTCGGTGGGCGTGAATGCCGCCCAACTCGCCCGCATGGGCGCGACGCTGGCGAACAACGGCGTTAATCCTCTTACTGGTGAACAGGTCATCAAGCGCGAGGACATTCCACACATTCTCAGCACGATGACTATGGCAGGCCTATATGACGGTTCCGGTGGCTGGGCCTGGCACGTGGGCCTGCCCGCGAAGAGTGGGGTGGGAGGCGGGATTGTAGCGGTCGTTCCCGGCAAGGGCGCTATCGCCGTCTTCGCGCCGCCACTGGACGAGGCAGGAAACAGCGTAAAGGCTCAAGAAGTAATCGAATACGTCGCCCAGAAGCTTAGCTACAACCTCTACTCGCCGAGTTCGGTGGGATTGAAGTGAGTCGAATCACCGCCAGCGAGGGCAGTGAACGCCAGGAGATCGCCGATCTACGGTGCCCTCACGACTGACTAGATCTTCCATTGTTCACCGCAGGGAGCTGCAGCTGAATCATGTCTGCCAAAGGCCACACAGTCAACGGAAGGAGAGCGCATGGGGTCCTATCGATGGTGTGCGAGATCGAGCTGTTCTTTCAATCTCACTGGTCGTAGCGTGTTGCACGTGCTTAGCCAATGGTCAGGCGACTCCACAGGAAGAGCACGCAACAAATGCCTCGGGTGACTCCTCTCAGGCGCTGCACGCCATCGATCAACTGGTCGACCAAAATCGTCGGCTCGAACAGCAGAATCGCGAACTCATGGATCAGATTGATTCTCTGCGGCGGACCTTATCAACGGAGGCTGGGAAGGTAACGGAGACGGTACAAGACAAAGGACCAACAAAGACCGCCTCGACCACCACCGATACCCAGCAAGCCGATGAAACGAGCGCAGCTAGCACCTTTGCTGCTCAGGAAGAACCCTATAAGTGGGGTAGGTATACGCCCAACTATGGTTATAAGAGTTGCTGACACTGACCGCGGTGACATAAGTGTAAGTATCTATAGCTATGGACGCTACCTTAATCAGTTAGGACTCGACTCAACCTACAAGGACGCGTTCGGCAACGTAAAGAATGTCCAGCAGCGTCAGGATTTCCAACTTCAAAAGGTACAGATAAAGTTCCTTGGATGGATGCTAGATCCAAAATTCCGATATTTTCTATACGCTTGGAGTTCCAACGCCTCGCAGGGCTTAGGTGCGCAGGTAGTCCTCGCAGGAAATCTTAACTACAGCTTCAACAAGTTCGTCAGCATAGGCGCCGGCATTCGATCCTTACCGGGAACCCGAAGCGTGGAGGGCAACTTCCCTTTTTGGCTGGGAGTCGATACCCGCCTGATCGCCGATGAGTTTTTTCGCCCTTCCTACACCTCAGGGGTTTGGGCCTGGGGCCAAATTACGAAGCGACTCGACTACATCACAATGATCGGCAACAACCTGAGCACTTTGGGCGTGAGCGCGGCGCAGCTCAACAATGGTTTCAATACCTTTTCCAACTCGCTGGTCTGGAAGCCTACGACCGGCGAGTTTGGCCCCGGCTTCGGTGATTTCGAACAGCATCAGAGATTAGCTACCCGTCTAGCCGCACACTACACCCGGAGCGATGAGGACAAACAGGAGCAGCCGAATAGTGATGCATTCGAGAACACCCAAATCAGACTCGAAGATGGAACCGTGATCTTTACACCCAACCTCTTCGGGCAGGGTATCTCGGTCACGAACGTGACATACAAGATGGCATCTTTTGACGGCGGCCTCAAGTATCACGGTTTCTCGCTTGAGGGGGAGTACTTTTTGCGATGGCTCGACCACTTCAAAGGTCCAGGTACAGGCGGGCTTCCCTCGATTTTTTCTCACGGCTTCCAAATGCAAGCCTCAGCGATGGTCTTGCCTAGGACGCTTCAGTTCTATCTTGGGCAGTCGACAATCTATGGCAAGTATGGAGATCCGTGGGATTTTCGGGCGGGCCTGAACTACTTTCCGTTCCACAACAAAGTCCTCCGGTGGAACAATGAATTTCTCTACCTGCATCACTCTCCGGTGGGTTATACATCTGTTCCGTTCGCGCTCGGGGGCACCGGACCAATCTTCCATACCAATCTTGAATTGGCGTTCTGAGCGGATCGATCCACTCAATCGACATTTGAACGCCTAGTGAGGGCCTCAATGAAAAGGGCGACTGCTCGCGGGCCTATCAAAACAGCCCCATTAGCTATCAGTTTTGCGATCTCGTTCCTGCTGTGGTGCTCTGCTGCGACTGCACAACTGCCCTCAGATCAGCCGGAACTGAATGACGTTCACTTTCACCTCACCAATTACATTCAGCAAGGGACCGACATTCACGATTTCCTGAAAATCATGGGTACAAAGGTTGGGCGGGTTGCAATATTTGGCATCCCGCTGCAGCAGCAGTGGTCGTACTCAGTGGATGGAGACAGAGCGCCGACCTATTACCTGAATACGGACGCCCCACTCTACTACTATTCGTTCACCGACGCATACATCGCTATGGCATACAAATCGCTGCCCAAGGAGGAGCGGGCGCGTTTCGATCCTATGATCACCGGTTTCAACCCTACCGACATGTACGCTGCCGACCACATTCGTCGCGTCCTTCTGACATTTCCCGGAGTCTTCTCAGGAATTGGGGAATTCAGCATCCACAAGGAATTCGTCTCCGCGAAGGTCGCCGGACCAACAGCCAGTCTCCAGGACCCCGCTCTCGATCGAATTCTGGATTTCGCCGCTGAGTGCGGCCTCGTGGTGTTAATTCATAACGACATCGATACTCCGTTCGCTAAGGAAGGCACTCCTCCCGCGTATGCGGAACAGGTGCGAGCTCTGTTTAAGCGACATCCCAAGACCACAATCATCTGGGCGCACATCGGAGTGGGCAGAGTCGTCCGCCCCGCCAAGGAGCAAGGTGCCATCATCGAGGAGATGCTGAAGGATCCAGAGCTCAGCCACGTAAACTTCGACATCTCCTGGAATGAGGTTGCCAAGTATGTGGTTGCGACTCCAGCGTCCACACAGGCCGTGGCTGACATAATCAACCGCTACCCCGATCGATTTCTGTTTGGGACAGACGAGGTCGCCCCCTCCGATCAGCAGCAGTACCTGCGGGTCTATCAGCAATATGGCCCTTTGTGGAAATTGTTGAGCAAAGACGCGAGCGAGAAGGTGCGCAAAGGAAATTACCAACGCGTTTTCGACGAGGCCAGGGAAAGAGTGCGGGCATGGGAATCTGCGCACATGAAATGAGCTCTAAGAGGTTCGAACAACACCGCGGGCGGAAATCGAAGCTCCAGGTTCCACCTACAATCCCCCCGGATTGTGTGCCGGAAAGATGAGGTGCCTGATTAGGGAACGCCTTGGCACCCGGATCCGCGTAAAGGAAGCCGCATGGGATGCCTGCCTAGCCAGGGCTCTCAGAAATCAGGCCCCTACTGACAAACCGCCTACCGCCAAGAACGGCATCGATGGCAGGTAGTAAATCGGTTGCGACGTTTGGTTTCAAGACGTAACCCCACGCTCCCAAGTTGAGGGCTTCCTGCACAATGTCTAGGGCGGAATGCTGGCTCAGGAAGATTATCTTGGACTGCGGCGTAAATGTGAGAATCTGTCGAGCGGCTTCGATTCCGCTAAGCGATGGGAGCCCGACATCAAGTAGAATTAAATCGGGTTTCATTTCTGTTGCCTTCCGAACCGCTTCCGCTCCGTCAGAAACTTTGCAGACGATCTGCAAGTCTCGGCGCCCCGCGACCGTTGAAGAAATAAATTGCAAAAAGGGGCCGAAATCGTCCACGACGAGAAGGCGGACTGGAGGGGTTTCCATTTCGGAAGTAGGGCCGACTGTTGACCGTTGCCTTCCCAACCGTGAAGACGCCAAAGGATCTCACTGAAGGTCAAGGCAGGGTCAAGTCCGTCGCCCTCAGGACTTGACCCTGCCTACTGACCATTCAGTTTATGGGGGGAGGGGACTCTCTCCGGACAACCAAAACACTTGTACTTCATTTTCGCCATGAACCAGCATGCTTTGCGAAGTTTTTCGAGACGCAGTACCTTTAAGACATCGTTTAGCTGTCTCTATGCGTTCGTTCATTGCTCTTTGGCAACGACACGTCGATTTGTAGTGTTGTAAAAATAAACAGCGATGACGAATGACAAACTGAAGTCCACGACCGTTCGGTTCACGGACTCTGATCTCCGTGTCATTGACTCTCTGCGAGACAAACTCGGGCTCGGAATGATTCAAGTCATTCGGCTCGCCATCAGGCGCTTGGCAGAAATTGAAAACATATCCCACCCGCCTGCTCGTAATAAGGTATGAACTGTTGAAACAATGACACATTCCCTCGACCGTGAGGACAAATCGTTTTCCACGTGCTCACTTGTGTAAACGCAGAAACTGGCGATGTAGCCCTGTGAGGAACAGGCGCGGGTGAGACGAGGTGAGCGAGCGTTCCGGTCAGCAATTCAACATTGGGCGGACGAGTTGGAATGTGCTGAATCGCTTCGCGGGAGTGCTGCGGCAGCCCGCTCCGGGCGGAATGCTCTGAAGGAACTGAATCCCGACAAACAAAAACCCCACCTCCCGGCGGGGTTTTCCTTAGCGTGAACCCGTCCTAGCCCTTCACTTTGCGACGAACCACTCCAGCCAGAGCGATTAGCCCTATTCCCAGCAGGCCCATCGAGCCCGGCTCCGGAACCACGCCTCTCGTGACGCCCGACACGACGATTTCCGTGTCACCGCTCGAAATGGTGGTGCTGCCATTGAAGAATCCCTTCCCAGTGTTGATCGTCAATTGCACAGTCACACCTGCGGTCGAGACTCCGGAACCGGCCGTCCCCGACAAGGTACCCATCAACGTGTAATTGTGGGTCCCGTTGGCGAGAGTCACCAGCGTCCAAGTCACAGGCCCGTCAAATGTTCCACTAAACAACGTGCCGTTCGGAATTCCGTTGGTACCGTTCCCGGTGATGGTAAACGACCCTCCACCGGCGAAAGCTCCGCCCATTTGGAGATCGCCGCTGGTGAGCGCTCCAGTTTGGAAGCTAACGCTGCCCAGATCATTTCCTACGATCGGCCCGCCTCCGTTCAATCCATCAACGGCAATCAAGGCGGATCCACTCAGCGAGAGTCCACCGCTCGAACCCGACAGGGTGCCGCCACTGTTCGTATAGTCAACAGTGGTGTTGGCAAATACCGCCGTTGGCAGCGCCAGTGCCAAGACAGCGAACAAAAGAGTTTTCTTCATTGTATCGTTCTCCTGGGGGTTAGTTCGGCAGGGCGTTGATAGCTCAATCTGGACCCTGAGTGCGGTAGTACAACATCGAGGCGAACTGATTGGAACTGTCACAATGTACAGTCGGTGGAATGACCAGAATTTGTTGTTAGCAATCGAGAGCGGCCAGGTACACTGAACTACCGGTCGGCGCTCAGCACCCTAAGCTTGAGCCGCGGGTCAGAACCGTAGCCATCATCAGGACCGTCGCACTCGATGCCCAGGCAGGTCAATGAGGGACGATGCAATGTCACGTAAGATCAGACGAGCGGTGCTCACTGTTTTCTCCGTCTTCCCGGACCCTCGCCCGTTCGACCGAATCGGCTCAGGTACTGAAGGTTTTGACAGCTTACATGCCGAGACCAGCGCTGTAATCGGTATTGAACACAGGTGACACATCTCAGAAACGGGGTCGGCGTATATGATCAACGGGTCAAAGAACCATCTGAACGCGACAATTCTTCCTCTCTCAAGTGCTGTCTTCTGCCTGGATTGCGAGGTCATCAGCAGCAGTCGAGGTGACGAATGTGCCCAGTGCAAAAGCCGCTCAATTATGAGCATGGATCGGATACTCGGGGGTAGTCTGTTCGCGCACAAGGCGAAACAAGAACGGGAAAGTTGGTTTTTCGACATCACAGTGACGATTGAATTGCATCGGATGCATGCCAAAGACTTGAGCACCACGGTTGAGAGACTTACAAATGTGATTGGCCCGGCGCTTGCGCATGACAGCGCTTCATTCCGTATCAATGTGAACCCGGCCGGAGGAGCTCTCGATCTCCAGCCCACGCTTTGCTTCCCAGAGCGCGATGCCGCATAGTCGTCAACAGGCTGAGATGTCTCGGCAACATTGGCAGTTCGACACAAGACACCAATGCCAACGACACCTCAACGACCGCCTTGACTCCGATCAGCCTTCTCGCTTCTCGTGGAAGGCTATAGGACTCCGCTATCCACGTGGATGATTAATAGTTCTATTTATCAACAATCAAAAGACATTGCTGTGTAGCAACGACGACCCGCAAATTAGAATTTAGACTTCAAATTGACTCGTGCTCATGCAACACTCTGTTTCGCGCTCGGCGGATTAACCGTCAACCCGACGCGGCTTGGGACTATTCAGAAAGACCTAGGACACTTTCACGGTAGCGAGTCTATTTGGAGTTTTCTTGCGTAGTTCATTCACAACTTCTTGCAGTTTCGTTCTCACAACACTGTTGCTTACCTGCGGATTGGTGGCGCCGACTGCGGGTGAGCAGAAGCTCTCAGTCGTTTCAGATAGTACCTACCGCCTGCGGTTGTTCCACGCACATACGGGAGAGCATCTCGATATCGTCTACCGCAATCGCGAAGGATACGATCAGAATGCCTACGTTCGCCTCAACCGTTATTTGCGCGACTACCGGACCGGCACAATTCACGAGTACGACGCTCGAGTGTTCGACCTGCTCCACGACCTGACTGCCGCACTCGGGAATCCGGATCTTGAGATCGACGTCCTCTGTGGCTATCGCACGCCTCGGACCAACGAATTCCTCCGCACTCATCGACACGGTGTCGCTCGCCACAGTCTCCATATGCAAGCCATGGCCATCGATATTCGGATTCCGGGGATTCCTATCGCGCAAGTAAGAGACACTGCCCTTGCGCTGCATCGAGGAGGTGTCGGCTATTACGCGGCTTCCGATTTTGTACATGTCGACGTGGGTCGCGTCCGGCGTTGGTAATGGTCGACGGTTCTAAGGGTAGGGATATCCCTTCGCAAGGGCTGCCGCCAGTCTGGCATCGTGTCCGTAGATGTCATCACTGAAGTGAACTTCGCCGTTCTCATAGGCGAGCGCCGTTCCGTAAACGATGAAGACCGGAACTGGCTTCACGAGATTCACGGTTACGTTGTCGTTTCCATTCTGCATTCCTTTTTGCACTCGCTCCACCGTCCAATCGGCATTGTTTCGCAAAACCCACGCGGCCAGTTCGGCGGGCTTCTCGACTCGAATACAGCCGTGGCTGAAATCACGCCGGGAGCGCGAGAACGCAGCCTGGGAAGGCGTGCTGTGAAGATAGACGTTGTGCTCGTTGGGAAATATCAGTTTGATCAACCCCAGCGCGTTGGACGGTCCGGGCTTCTGCCGTACCGCGAGCTTGCCTGCTCGCAGTTGCGCTAATATGTCATCCGAAATCTCTCCTGACGTCACCACATTCCCATCTACCGTGGTCACCTCGTAGTTCTTGCGGGCGATGTAGCTGTGATCGCGCTGGATCGCCGGAACAATCTCACCGCGGAGAATACTGGGAGGAACATTCCAGTAAGGACGCAGGACAACGTAGGTCATTTCGCGAGTAAAGACGGGTGTCTGGGTGCGCATCGCTTTCCCGACCACGACACGCATATCCATCACGACTTTGTTGTTGTCATCGAGGGCACGTAGCCGGAAGTCGGGAATATTCACTATGATCGGCGGCGCAGAAAACTCAGCCGGCAACCACCGCCAGCGCTCCAAGGTGAGTTGTAGCTGGAGGACTCGGTCCTGCAGTGGAACATTCAGTTGTTTGATGGTCGATGAGCCGAGTCGGCCATCCGGATCTAGGCCATGACGCCGCTGGAAGTGTTTGACGGCATCCACTAGCGAGTCGGCATAGATCTGAGGGTCTTTGGGAAGAGTGGATTCTGCTGGCAGGTCGCCGACAAGTCGCAAGAAGCGGACCAGACGTGGCACACCCGCGTAGGGGTGATTCGGGTCGATGGGCTTTTTGACGTCCGGAAGTTTCTCCCCATCATCGCTTCTTGCCAAGTCGATGTAGCGCGAGAGAGCTTGCTCAGTCTGACGATAGCCGGCAAACGGGGGTTCCACCTCATCCAAGACTGCGTCTAGGTCCGAAGCCACAAGAATCTGGTCTCGCACAAACGTTGCCAGATCGTATTTCTTCCGTTCCACGCTCAATCCGAATTTGAAGTGCTTTGGGTTGATCCGTCCGATTCTCAAGTCCGACACATAGCGCATTGCGCAAACGCTGAGAGCGACGTCCAGACGCGCCACTGCCGAAACATTGGAGGGGTCGCGCAGCGAATGAACGCGCTCCTCCCATCGCGAAGCATCGTAGTCTTCCGGATTGAGACCTTTCTTCCCAGCATCTTTGAAGCGATCGATCAATGATTGGGCCTGAGGAACCAACTGCGTCCCTTGCAACCAAACCGGAGAGTATCCTGTTGGCCCGTAGAACTTCTGGAGCCAATCGCGGTAGTCGCTGAAGTTCGGCCAGCGCATGCCTTCCAATTTCCCGCTCTGGACCAGATTCTGAATGTCGGATTGCTGGCCGGCACTGATACAAGCCAACCACACGACAAGGAGAGCGGTTCCGCACAAGAAACGCATGCGCTTGACAGCGAGGTAAATCATCTGGCTCCTTCCCGATTAGTTCAGACGAGTGCAATCTATAAACACGATTGCCAGTTGGAAACTGGCAAAACCGGAAGCACGCAATCCCACAAGTCGAGACTTGGCTAGCAACGTTCAGGTCATTTCCCTTCGTACTGGCAGTTGTGACAGTTTCCCGTTCGTCCGCCCGGATGTTGAATCCTAAGGAATGGTGCTGACGGAGAAATTGTTAGCCCATAATTTCCTCTTCTTTGGGTGGCGCAGTTTCTTCGACCCCACAAACTATCAGACTGCGCCACTCTTCTTGCCGTGTGAGGCTTGCGGAGAACCTCAGGATTATGGAAGTGAAGAAGAATATCGCTCGCTGTTTTTGCGCCGCTCTCATTGCCATATGCTGGACTGTCCCCAACGTTCGCACAGCCGACGTTCACTAAAGCGCAGGTCGCCGACCGTATTCGTAAAGTCGAGGATGGAGTGGACCAGTTTCGTAAATGGGCGGAGCAGAGGGGCGACACTGCTAAAAGCAATGCCCAAACCGCAAAGACTAGCGGTCGTACTCGCCGCAGCGGAAACACGCCAGACGACACACAGAAGCAATCGGCACAGCAGACCAAAGACGATCTCAACGACGCACTGTCCGACCTGGATCGTTCCACAAACCGCTTACGGCGGAAGTTTGATCCACTCGACACATGGATGGAAACCAAGGCACAGATGCAACAAGTGATGGACGACGGCAGAAGGATCAATCAGGTCCTGGTCCGGGGCAGCTATGGTTCCCAGGCAGAAAAATATTGGGCGGCCCTGCGCAATAATCTCAATGACCTTGCGCGCTGTTATGGAATAGGGCCGATGGGTGCGTAGTCGCACTGTTCGTCATCAGAACTTCTGAGACCGGCTTGGCGCATTAGCCAACCTACACTTTAGAGTTCAGTCCACCATTGATTTTCAGTTTGCAGCGGCCCAGAAGCGGCACGGACCCTGATGGAGAGGTCGGTTCTGCCAGCTGCGACTGTACTCTGTGTGTTTTTAGATTTGATCGCATGATGAAAGGAGTCGGTCGGCCATGCATAAACTTATAATGATTTGCGGGCTTGCAGTTCCAATATTCGCGGCCGCTCAGAACGGTGGTCAAGCCACAGTGATCTCGGGGCATGCCAGTGACCGGGTGCAACCGCCTGGGGTGACCGCGCTCAGAGATGCCCCTCTCGTACGTACTCCTTCGGTTACGCTGGATTCACCTCCGCTATCGGCGGCACGTGGAGGGTTTGCCGCCCTCACCTGGTACGGCCCGGTCACCGTTTCTGAAGAACCGAGCGCTGCACTCGCTCCACCGCAAGATCGGAACTCTATCAATGTGGGAGTTGGCACCTCGGAAGACAGCGAAGGCGTGGCTAAGTTGATGGCCGAAGAGCAACCCAGGGGGCGGGTTGCGACACGGGTTTACACCAATCTGGATATCGCCCGACTGGTTCAGCAACTCGATCAGAGCATCGGCATAGTTAAATACAGGGACACAACGAAGCAACTTCATTAGCCCGGCGGAGAAACAGTGGAGGGAATTCATTCACCATTGTTTTCACGCCGCTGCCGGTCCGTTCTGAGGTCAAAAAGATCGTTCACCGGATGCGCCAGATTTTGTTTGCAGTCCAGAATAGCGTTCCGTGGATCGATGCATGGCCCGGCAAGAATTGAAGCTCTTCCAGCTCGCCGCCGCTCGTGTGGCACAGGTTCGCCGCGTGCAGGGCTCGCATCGCGTAGTCGCCCTTGGCACGCATGCCGTCGCGACAAGCATGTTTGAGCACTTCGGAACTTTGCTCGTGGTTCAACAGCTACCAGGTGCCGATACGCAGAACGGCGCTGGTGGAGATCCGAAGGGCATTCTGGGGATGAATCATGTCGACATTGGAAGTCCACATGTGGCTGTACTCCAGGTTGAAGACTCGCCAGGCGAACGGGCGGGTGATTACTACATCAAAGCCGGCACCGGCAACGATGCTGGGGCCGTTATGGGAAACCTGTACCGACCAGTCACTCCGCTTGGGGTAGTGTGCGAGCACGCCATTGCCATCGTTCCAGGCTTTCATCAACTCGTTGCGCAAAGCGATGTTATCGGTTTCATGCGTTACCTTCTTGCCGCCGAACATGAACTCGATGTAGGGCGAGATGCGATGAGCTGCACGCGGAGTCCAGCGCGCTCCTCCGCCGTAAAAAAGCGAGTCGCCACTCTGATTGCTTTGTGGCATGTGCATGATCAAGCAACCGTTCACCTCAGCAATCACCTGCCAAGTGGGGTTTACGCGTGCCGCCCCGGAACCCCCGCCGCCGACGCAACTGCCGCCTCCCAGAAACGTCTCGTAATAGGGGAAGGCTGTCAACTCAATCGGAGCCTCTAAAGGATACGAGCGGCGCGATTCGGCAGACGTCTCAAGTGCCTTGCGAGAGACGAAGTCAAAAGGCTTTTCTCCGGTTCGCTTGTATTCCGCGAGAAGGTCCTTGCGGAGCTTGAAGTTCTCACCCCATATCCCAATGCGCGTATCCCGATGCCAGGGAACCTTGAAGGCCATGACGTTGGCGAAGGCTCGGCTGGGATTCAGGAAGCTGCGTGCGAGGATGATCAGAGGGCGGTTGGCGGTCCGGTTCTCGAGACCGATGAGCAAATAGCGGTCCGCCGCGTCCTCTGCGATCATTGCGACACTGCCCAACGTAGGGGTGTCAGTGAGCGTGATGAAGCCGGGAGAAGCGTGCAGCATGACGTTGCCGATGGAGGCTTCGCTGATCGGCCCGATTTTCCACTGCGTGTGCCATATCGCCGAAAACGCCAGGGACCGTAACAGACTAATGAAGTAATCGCGCCCATCCCCCCACTGCACATTCCGGTACTGAGGGTCATTCTGACGCTGAATGTACCCGAAAACGGCCCCTTCGATCGTGTGGCCCACGTACGGGGCCATGAATGTGTCACCGTCGCTCCAGCCGCGGAGCTCGCCGACCGACTGCCGGTATTGGTTCAGCCACTCACCATTGAGTGTGTCGCGGGTTCCGGCTTCGGTTCCAACATTGTAGGTGTGCATGATGCCGGTGAAAAGAAGGGATTCTTGGTTGGCAAAACGCCACCGGAACCTGGTATCGGGGGTAGCCTCAGGCCCGGGCCGGAACGCACTAGAGGAGGAGGCACGCGTCGGATCGCTCGCGTCGGGAAACGAGCTGGACAGAATGCGGTCGGAGGAATTGAGAGAAGTGCTGAACGTTGATCTTGGAACTGATGGGTTTGGGTCGGTGAGTTGGTAATCGGCAGACAACAGTGTACCCGGCTCGGAGATTTGAACAATGAAAGATTGGGCGGCCGCCGGCGCAATCAAGAAGGCACCGCTAAGGATTATCAGGAAGGGGATGAGCAGCGCGGCAGGAACCCTGGTGGCAGTTCTACGATCTGAGTTACGAATTTCAAGACAGCTATTCGAGTGGAAAACGGAGTCTTCGGGTGACGGTGATCTCTGGCCTAGACGGATAGATTGCCGGATAGCGTGCCTGCATTTTATGCGCATTCTGGACCCTGACATCGACGCATTAGCTCCCCTGCACGTCACAGCAGGGCAGAATTTTCGGACGGACCGCTGCGTTTGCGGTTGCCCAGCCCCTGCAACTACCGCCATTGAACTCAATAGGGTGGAGTGGAGCCACTGTCACCTGTGACAGGAAGGATTCAGAATTGTTCCTCAATGTGGGGGCGTGCGTGTACCAGTGCGATGTCACGCTGATCAAAGCGCTTCGTAAGGATCAAGCGGACGCAGCGGTTGACGACAAATTGCCTCTCTGACAATGTCGGTGCAGTATGATCAATGATCGCTGGTCTGAGTTCACCAGTTGATTTCCAACATATTGCTGGTTAGTCAGTTCACCGCCGTCGCAGCCGCTCGCTCGGGACGACGAATCATCAACACCAACACTGCAAAGAGTCCTGCTGGAAACCAAATCCAAAACTGTTCATTTTTGAGATGAGATATCCTTGCAGGCTAAGAAGCGTCCGAATGCTAATGGTGAGACACGAATCGGTCTCCACGGAAAGAAAAAACGGCGATTGTCCGATCCCGGAGGCCCGCGTCGGATCTCGATAGTCGCAACTACACTCGCCACGATAACAGCGAAAACCAACGAATGCGTAAATCCGCGATGCCCGCAGAAATTGGCATTCCGGATACCAAATCGAAATCCGATCACGTCGAGATCGGGCAGGGCCGCGCAGAACACACCCGCCGCCCAAAAACGGGTGGACAGGTGAGGTCGGTAAAAACATGTTTAGCAGCTACAGCATGTGTGAGCACAGATGCCACAGCAACGTCGCCTCCGCAAGCCATCCACTGTCCCGCATAATCACCTTGAAGATGAACACACGAGATCCCATTAAGCGGGATCCATCATCATTGATCACGCAGCTGGGCTTTTAAGCTCGTTAGTACTGTCTTCGATGGTGGCCACGGGTCCGTTGTTCTTTACCGACTGAATCCCGTTCTCCATTGCCGAGACCGAAGAATACATTTCGCTCTTGCCGATAATCTGGCCATTCGTTGCCGTCAGAACAAAGAACGGTTGTCCATTCTTCGCCGTTTTGCGCTCGTAGCGAGTATCGTCGCCGGCGTTAGCCTTCACAGAGTCGATGCCAGCAATCGCGCTCTGTTTTTGCTTGTAGAGTTCGCTGGTTAGAATCACTTCACCGTTTCCTGCTTTTAGGTTGAACATGAATTGACCACTTCCGCCTTGTTTCAAGTCGAACGTACCTGCCATGGTTCTTCTCCTCTTGAACTGCTGGGTTATCTCCGATTCAGCCCGTAGCCAATCGTCAAGCTCATGCCCATGCACTCGTCCGCGTTGCTCATAAAGTTCGTAAGCACGGCAACGGACTTTCTCCTGGCGCACAAGGCTAGAGTCAGTTGAATGGCTTGCTCTAGGTGGGCGGCGCATCGTGACTGCAACCTTCATTTTGCTGTGCCTGCTTTCTCCAACGACCACAAACTGAACCTTCGGAGGGTTCAGAAACGTGTATCAAAGGTAATGTCGTTCCGTGAACTGCATCTATTGACAGTACTTGGCGTGGTGAAGCAATCGGGCGTAATACCATCTTTAATTAATGTTGGTTGAGGCCGAACTAACGAGTGCCCTCATGTCCCGCCAAGGTCGTGCAGACCAGCCACGACCCTGGCGTGACTCCAATCATGCGGACGTTGAGGTGCTGAAAAGGTCGGCTATGCAGCCGACCGTGCTCGAAGTTTTCACCTACCTTTTGTTTCGGCAAGCGCGCAGGTGAGGCGCTTTTTCCGCTCCACGAAAGTCAAGTTGTCGGCGAGGCAGCTTTCCAGCAAAACCCCAACGGCGAAATGGCCCGCCAGATCAGCAGCCGCGATCAATGCTTTGTACTCAGCAATAGGCACCCACTGGTCTTCACCGGCTGCTCGCCGATGATCTTGAAGCACTGATCAATGGTGCTGAGAACTTTCTGAGTCACGAATACACGCGTCCCCAGCGCTTATTTTTACGTCTTCGTCTTGAGCCTTTTGGCTGATTTCATCAAAGAATTTTGAAGTCCGTTGTGAACCGTGCTGCAATTCACTAAGCATGAACACAAACATGTCTTTAGCATTCTTAACTGGCATTATTATCTCCTTTGCCTCGGTTCAACTTCAGGCTGTTTGTCTTGAGTTGTTAAGGGTAAGAAGCCGCGATCACAAGGATTAACGCAATTTCTGCGAAGGGGTAACTCCCACAAGTACCAGCTAACAACCCTCAAAACCTTCTAGCCTCGGTTATTCATGAAGTCTCTGGCCAAGAAGAGACGGTTTCCAAAGGAAGGGGGAATAGATGGAAGGCCTGCTCTTACATCCCCGGGATCATAGGATGTCTTCGCACGATACTCTCAACGGCAGACTGTGCGTTATTGTTAACAATCGTCAAGGCCGAACATCCACTAGCAAAATTAAAGGCTGGGGCGGTCCAAAATACCAGCTGATCAGGACGGGTGGTCGCAGGTATTATCCAATTGAAACGAAATGCGGTCATGGGTTAGGGCCAGCAGGAACCGGCGTTACGATCCACACGACCGCAGTGCTTCACTGTACAACGACGGCGTCAGGCCGAACCGGCGAGGCGGTTCGGCCTTTTTCTTGTGAGGCACATGGTTGCTTTCGGTTCTCAGCCTGCACACGCAGGATGCTTCTTCGGGACAGGCTTCTACGGCTTCCAGCAAAGAGGGGGGGGAGGGTCCTATGCGAAGAGTAGTTCGACGCCAACCAGCGTGATCACACCTAGACCAACGGGGATCGTTCTCCGCGCTCGGCTGAGACGAGTGTACATAGTGCAAGGCTATAACAGTAATGATCGCTCCAACGGCCCTGTCTCTCGACTAGTAGGGGGTCATCACTGCGTCTTCGGGATAGCCCGGCATCCCAAACTCCGGAACATCGAGCCCCTCCTCCTCCACTTCCGGAGCCACTCGCATGCTCTTCGCTTTGTTCACGCACCAGAAAACAACGTAGGTTGCCCCGAACGCCCAAGCCGCATATAACGTCGCTCCGCCGAGTTGGACCAGGAACTGCCGCGTGTCGCCGTGGATCAGACCCGTCACTCCCTGGCCCGCTCGTCCCAGGTAAGTACTCGCGCCCACGCCATTCCAACCCGCTCCATAGGCACCGTCAGCAAAGATGCCCACGCACACAGCACCCAGCCATCCGCAATACCCGTGCACCGAAATCGCTCCACAGGGGTCATCAACCTTGAGCACCCGATCGTTGAAGAGAACTCCGCCACAAACAAGGCAGCCTGCCAGCGCACCGATGACAACCGAGGAAGTTGGCGATACAAACGCGCACGGCGCCGTGATCGCGACCAAGCCCGCCAGCATCCCGTTGCAGGCCATGGTAATGTCGGGTTTGCGGAAGAGAAAGTACCACAAGACCATCGCTGCCGCTGATCCCGCGACCGCCGCCAGATTGGTGTTCACCGCGACCACCGAAATACGAAGGTCCGTCGCTCCAAGAGTCGAGCCAGGATTGAATCCCATCCATCCGAAGAGCAGGAGAAACGTTCCCGTTACCACGTATACGATGTTGTGAGCCGGGAAGACCCGAATCCTTCCGCCAGGACCGTACTTGCCCAGCCGCGGGCCTAGGATGATCGCGAGTGCCATGGCGCAGAAACCGCCGACCGCATGGACGACCGTCGAGCCGGCGAAGTCCACATAGCCGTGACCGAGATTCATCGAAGATCCCAGTTGAGAGAGCCAACCACCACCCCATGTCCAGCAGCCGGAAATCGGGTAGAGGATCGCGCCGATAAAGAGTTCACACAGCAGGAACGCCCAGAACGTAATCCGCTCGCAGATGGCGCCGACAATGATGTACCCCGCCGTCTCCATGAATACGACTTCGAACAGGGTGAAACAATTGCTGGCGCTGTCATACGCTGGACCGGTCAGAAAGAAACCCTTGCCACCCACGAATCCCCACTGACCACCGCCGATCAGGAACTTGTTGAGCGTGGGAATGCCGCCCAGGTTGGTGGGTGCTGCATTAATGGCAACCGCTCCAAACTGGAATGCGTATCCAACCGCGTAGTACGCGAGGAACGCGAACACGTACGCCGCGAAGTTCAGCATCATCAGGTGCGCTGCATTTTTCTTTCGCACCAGCCCGCACGTGAGCAGCGCGAAGCCTGCCTGCATGAACAAGACGAGGTATCCGGTGTTCAGGGTCCACGCGAAGTTGGTCGCGATGCGAATGTGCCCCACGCTGTCGGCCAGTTTCAATGTGAGCGGTTCTTTCGCCGCCTGCGCCTGAAAGTCATCGAATGCCTTCTTCTGCGCCGCATAGTCTGGAGCCGTCTTGTCGGCGGGCTCGGCAACGACAAAAGGATTGCCGGCGGCATCTACCGCGGTCGTCTTGTCGCCGGTCGCAACGCCAGACGGATCAGGCTTGGGACCGTCGTCAGCCAAGCAAGGCGTTGACAGTCCTGCGGACAATCCTGCGATGAGAACAACGGCAACCACCGCCGACACTACCGGCAGGGGTAGAAATCGCCTGTCGGCCCTTTTCTTCATATCCATTCGCTCCTGTCCCCCAGGGTGGACCATCTCAGCTGCATCCCTGGGTGCCCAGTTTGGAAGCGACAACCACACTTGTGTACGCGACTTCATCGTGCTGAACGCCATCTGAATTCAATCGTGATTCTCCCTCCAAATACGTTCTTCACTCGACTCATTCTTGAATTTTGGCGCTCCGCAAAACCCCGCAACGCCGTAGAGTTGTAAGGCCATCCCTGCTAGCGTGAGCAACGCCCCCATGATCGGATAGACCGGCAGCGCAAACAGGCCCAGTAGCAGAGCCGCAAATGCGCTCAGCGAAGAAACGAGATAGATCAGTTTCCAAGTTGCGGCCATTCCGTCTTGTGCCTCGAACGCTGAGCAGCCCGGACGGGTTGCTGGTCCCCACAAGCTTCTGCTTGTGCCACGAAAGCTCGCACCACGACACTCTGCGTTGCACGAGCGGGCTGAACGACGAGATATCCGCACCACTCGGATGCTCTGCCGCTGGCCCCCAGGAACGAATAACGGCCGTGCTCCCCACTCACACACCGCCCACCGGGTTGGCGCTAAAGGATTGGACTCCTTCATGCATCAATTTTTCGTGATGGCGGTGTCGGTTCAACTAATCCGCAGACAATAGAGGCAGGCAACAAGCAAGTCCAATTCATATTTCTTATCGCGCCTATCAAACTCTGCAATGACAACTGGAACAGCCTCTCAGCCCCTGGCCTTCAGGAACGAGGTTGAGATCAAGTCTCCGGACAGCAGCACTGCTCGCTGTTTTTGCGCCACCCCTCATCCAGGGCAACGTCGTTCGTGCTGTCTCGAGAATTCCGCAATGAGTAGCGCGAACCGTGGCGACGAGCAATTGTTGAACCTCAACGCGGGTGCAATGACTGCGAGAGCGCTAGGAGATTTTGCGGAACGACAAGAATGATGCCCCTGCGCGGACTGTCGATATCAGCAATGAGGAAGAACGAGATGGAGATCACGAGCGGCAGAATGGATAACAGGCCCCAGGAGTTGCGATGCGCACCGTAGCCGATCAGCAGATTGCAGCAGATCGCGATGGCCATCATCAGAATCCACGCTGCAACCGGAATGGTATTCCACCAGGCAGCCTGGGTGTATCCTTGAGAATCCAACACATCGTTCATGCCTGAAACCGCCAAGGCCACGACCGGTGTGGGTTGGAGCGCGGCCCCATGTCGCACTGTGGACCAGAGCTCGTTCTGCACTTCTGCTGTATCAGCGTCGATCTTGCTAAGCTGCACGGCTTCGCGCACTGTATACGACTGCACGCGCAGATCGATGTACTTCTTCAGCAACTCTCGCACAAGGACGGCATCGCCCTCAGGCAACACGTCGGCTCTAAGGTATTCCGTACCAATTGCGTTTGCCTCTGCTTCTTCGTAGTTCTTACGCTGATCGTAGCGGCTGATCGCCATCGAAAAGCTGAATCCAATGATGAGGCCGAGGAGCGTCAGGGTAGCGGTTTCAATCGTGCCGAAGTCGCTCCGATCCTGGTCCTGCATGGGACCTTTTTTCACGCGATAGAAATTGCCCATCTGTGCCGAGAGCCACTGCACGAGGAAAGCCAGCACAAACGCAAGTAACGGGAAGCGGAAAAGATTCATAAGCAGGGCGAGCCAGAACCGGTGATCGTCTCTTCACACCTTGTTGTTGGCATGGTATTGTTCTTGCTTCCCCTCCCAGTGCCACTTTCTAGGCACATCGCGTACTGCCAACGTTTTGTTCTTTGGCAGTGCTTTCAATTGACACCTTACCCAGGCTGCGAATGTTGCGCGCCGCCTCCGTAAGCGTCATGGCGAGAGGTTCGACTCTTTCCTGGGAAACGTAGACAACCGTTCCTGACCACGGATTCGGCGCTCCAGGAAGATAAACCGTAACCTTACCCGCGGAGTCCCGCTGGGTTTCAAAGGCAACTTGAACGTAGTCGTCAAATCGAACGAGGACAGGGAGAAAGGTTTCAGCGAGCTGTTCAGTTTGGCGTAAGTTTTCAGCAAATCCTTTGATGAGGGCGTATCCGGGGAAGGAACCCAGTAAAATGGCGTCTAGCTTTTCTCGCATGCGTTTGGCGTACGCATGTTTGGCGACCAATCCTGCAACAAAGCAGAGCAGGACGGCTGCCGCGAATGCGAGCACATCCAGGACAAACCCACCGACCGCGGACTCAATTCCGAACAAAGGTGATAGGTTTTTTGCTATTACTTTCAGCGCGCCAATCACCTTGCCTAACGCGATGACAACGATCACTGCTGGAATGAGGAAGACGAATCCTCCGAGGACCGTCGTTTTAATGAAGCCCACTCGGTTCATTCGTGCCATTCTGAAGTGAACCCTCGATCCCTGTTTACGCTCGATTGCTGTCAGCCCCATGAGCCTGTAGACATCGGACACTGGAGGCGATTTGCTTTGAGCCGGTTGCGTTAATTCACCTTGTAGCGTACAAGGCAATGAAATTGACGGAGTCTCCGTCCTCTGCAGAAACGGAATTCGTGCCGAACGGTATTCCGAGAGGCATGTTAGAGGGCGGGGTGATCTCCGAAGAACTGGCAAATCTCCTAGGTTGAGTCCATTTTACGAGCATCAAAACCAAGTTTAGTGAATCCGGGGAACACATTTGCGCGGTGGCCTAGCTCTCGCGAACGGGCGCCAGCCTGCTCATTCCCACGACCCGCGAAGACGGCTTGCAACTCGAAGCGCGATAATCAGCTTCAAGACGTTAAGCACGAGGCGCTCAAGTTTGCGTAGCTGGGTCATTTGTGTCTCACGTGATGCGTAGCGCAGATGCGTTTTCTGTGTATCAGCAACTATCCAAAATTAAGTTGTCCAGGGAAGTTGCACCTCAGGCCGGGCAACAAGGCAGAGCCGGGTTTGTTGCACCAGAGCAACGACCATCGAACTGCTGCACCACACCAGCCGTCAGTCACCCCTACTGCTGATATCAAACTGCTGCTCAAGGGCAACGATCCGTCCGGATGCGCGCAGATACTCGAACAGATGGAGGGTGGGAACGGAAGGTGTCAAATCGTTTAGTGTCACCATGCTGTCGCCTGATTCTTTCGGCACGATAGAACCGGATAAACCTCTCAGAGCGGCCCGGAAAGCCTCTCGTGGCATGGGTGCAACATACAGCTTCACATTTGTCGCGAGCAACTTACCGATGCCCTCAAGCAGGGTTCCCGGCAGAGACCGGTAAAACACTTCGTGCATGATCTTTGCCGCCGCCGCAACCCCGAGGATGAAGCGCACCGGTTCGGTTGAATGACGCCGCAAGTAACGGCTCAGCAGGTAGGTTTCCGGATAGTCAGTGACGATCACAGAACCAAAACATACGAGCTGCTGGATATGTGCCAGCATGTCAGGGGTAGCTAGGTTCTCGACAAGGCTGGCATGGTGAATTGTCATTTCCAGCAATGTCGCGGGCTCGCGTTCAAACGACATCCCTTCCGAAAGCAGTTGCCGGCGCGCAGATTCAAGCAGGGTTGGATCAAAAACTTCGGGATGGCTGAAGCTGCCCCGCATCACAAGCAGCGCCCGCTTGCGCAGCACGCTCGACGGCTCCACGACCTGCCCCCGGGCGTCGAAGACGATCGCGTGAGCCATCCCGCGGCGCAGGAGTTCCAGACACCAGGCGCGGGCGTCCTGGTCGACAAAAGCAGGGCCGTCGAAGTCGATGACGTCGATCTCAATGCGCGCGACGGAAAGCTCTTGGAATAACCCTTCGAAAAAAGTCTCTATCGCCGATCTCTGATGAAACGCAGCGTAGATCAGGCTGACGCCCAGAATTCCGATGGCATCCTGCTGCTGTTGAGCAGTCGAATCGCAGAGATTGATGTGCATTAGTATCTGGTTCGGCTGAGAGCCGGGCTCGCTCTGGAAACAAATGCCGAGCCATCCATGCTGCTCGTTGTTACCTTGGTAGTTCCGGGCCGCAACGGTGTCGGCAAAGACGAAGAAGCGCGTATCCTTCCCACGAACCGTCTTTAGCCGGTCGAGCAGAAGCGTGTACTCATGGTCGAGCATGTCCAGAAGACGCTCTTTCGAGACATAACGCGTGCCCGCGCCATAGATGTCGTCGCTGACTGTCTTGTCATATGCGGAAATCGTCTTCGCGACCGTGCCTGACGCTCCGCCAACCGCGAGAAACCAGCGAGCGACTTCTTGGCCCGCTCCGATTTCCGCTAGCGTGCCATAGATGGATGAATCAAGGTTTAGGGACAGGGCCTTGCCGTGGGCTTCGTGTTGTACAGGACCAGCAGTGGCCATTTCTTTAGTTAACCTTGAATCGCCAGCGGCAGCATACCGAAAGAGTCGCGACCACCCTTCAGTAGGGAAAGAAAAGGAGATTTCAAATGCAGGATCGCAAAAAATGGCGAGAGGTGTGACGGGTACTGTTTCCGGTCGCCATATGGCCGCCACATCATCCCGCCGCATCTCCAGATTACTTCCAGTTTCTTTTTTACATTCCTCCCGTTTAAAAAGCCCAGCGCAGGGAAAATGTCGCATTGTTGGCGTGAAAATAGCGGGGATCGGTTGGGCCTACAAATGATTTCTCCCCGTACTGGTAGTAATTCCACCCCATCCGATAGGTCAGGTTGTGGCCAATGTCGACGCTCAAATTAGCCAGCGGTTGATGGTAATTGTATTGGAGTGATCCGAACGGTTGGAGAGCGTTGAACTGTGGCGTCTGGCCGCCAACACTGGTGATGCTGTAGCCCACCTGCGCCGTGATGCGTGCGTGAGGTTTAAACATCACCGATCCCATTCCGTAGTGCGTATTACTTGTGTAGTAGCCATTGGTGAGCAACGGGTTCTTGCTGTCGTTGTAGCCGTTCGCCGTGCAACTTCCCGCGTTCGCTACTACGAGAGAGCGAAGTATCGGAGTCGTTAAAGCAAATGAGGGCATTCTGCTTGGTGTCGTTGTAGTTGTAAGCGAAGTCAAATCCGAAACGCTCGCGGGGCGTAAGGTTTGCCGTGAATCCATAATTGCGATTGTGTGCATGATAGTCGGTTAAAGCGTCGCCGTTCGAAGCTCCCCAGAGATTGACGGAAGCACCGAGCACTGCCCAGGGTTTGGGAGTGTAGTTGCCCTGAATGCGGTAGCGGGCCTCGTTTCGCGGTCCGATGCGCACGAGGGCGTCGTCGTTGTTGGTGTGCTCCCAGTCGAAATTGAATCGCAAACCCGTCATTGGCTTTGCCCAGAATGCGATCAGTGGTGTGTATTCGTGGATGACCACTCGGTCCTCGTCTCCAGTCGTGAAGTCGAGGACGTGATGAAACACCTTGTCGCCATATCTGAACCCGATGCGGCCTCCAAAGTGCTTCGACGCGTCCCACACAAAATCGACCTGGTTCCTCTTCCAACTCTGGTTGAATGACAATATCGTTGGAAGTGATGGTTGCGCTCTGTGTGGTACCGCTGAGCGGAGTGAGCAAGGAGCAGGTTGAAGTATCGGTGCATGTCCAGTCGGTTTCGACGGAATCAAAGCTCTCCGGGATTCGGTACGCCCAGAAGCGAAAAGTATCGACGAGTCGGAAGTGCTCTGACAAGTGGAAGGTGACGCTGAAATCGGCCACATTCGAGATGCGCGTCGCCAGGCCGGGGCCTGTTACGGTTTCCTGCCGGATGCTTGAGCGCTGGATGAGTCCGTTGAACAATTCATTCAGTGGAGCGTTCATGTCGGCCGAACTGTAGGCGTACGATGCGTTCAACTCCAGTCGCTGGAAATAACTGCTATGCAGACTCACGCGCTCGGTCGGTTGGGATGTCCGGGTACGATTCGTGCGATTGTAATCAAAGTACGCATTGCAGGCTGTGTTGGTCAGCGTTCCTGTGGAATCAATCAGACTGGTTGCCGGTGGATTAATGGCGCACGGAGTTTTGTTGGCGGTGTCGATGGGAAGGCCCAGTTCTACAGTCCCCGGCGTTCCCGGCAAGAGCGCCTGGGCGAACGGAGCTAGCTGCCAAGTCGTATCTCCCTTGTAGTAATCGAGGAACTGGTCATAGCTGAGGACCGTGCGCGGCAGGATCTTCAGGTCTGCACCCAAGCGATAGGAGTTGAGAGTGGTATTCCAGTCCTGGAATAGCAGCGCGTCCGTACCCTCATGGACACTGGAATACGATGGGCCCGTCATGTTGTTGTGCGAATACCCGAATCGGAAACTAATCACCGACTGCGGCAAGAACGTCAGGTCGAAGTCGCTCATCCGCCGGCGGGTTCCGAAGTTGTGGGGTGAAAAAGTAACGGGGATGTTTGGGCTCGATGTCGAAGGATTGAGAGGATTGGCCAAAAGGTTATAGTCGAAATCCTGCTGATCGCGCCGGAAGTTTGCCCGGAAGTCGTACCATTTATTCTTGTCGATTCGCGCGCGGAGCCCGTTGTTTGGGTCGCCTCCCCAACCGTAACTATTGACGAACAGGTTATCGAAGAGCAGGCCGTCGTGGGTCTGCGATTGCATGGAGAGGCTCTGGTCGAGAAAGCGCGGTCCGGTACGCAGATTCACGAGTGAGTTGTACATTTGCTCGCTGCCAGTTACGTCCGATGACGCGATAGCCGATCTCGATGGACTGATGAATTACATAGCCACCGTTTTCCCAACCTTCCGGCTGAGATTGACTTTGGCCGGCATTACTCCCGGCAGTTTGAGCTGCTGCCGCGATGGTCCAAAGCAAAACGATGAGAGCAATTTGTTGCATCCGAAGCCAGTGTGAAAGCATGACGTACCTCTTCATCTGAAAAACACGTTGCTCGCATTGGACCCATGGATCGCTGCGTGGCACATCGTGCACGCCTGGTATTTGGTGGACTGGTTATGGGAAGGTCCCGCGGGCCCTTGAGCGGGAAATGTGTGACACTGCAGGCACAGCAGATTCACCTGGCTCACGCGCAAGTAGCGCGGATTGGTTGATCCGTGGGGCGTGTGACAACTGCTGCAGCCCTCAGTCTTCACCGGTACATGTTCATAGACGAACGGGCCTTGCTTGTCGGCATGGCACTTCACGCAGACCGCGTCTCCACTGGGCATGGCTCTCACCTGTCGGAGTGTGGTCGTGCCATGAACGTTGTGGCAGTCGCTGCATTGGATCAGGCCTTCGTCCACTCGATGGTGGTACGGCTTCGCGAAGTCGGCCTTCGCGGCTGTATGACATCCGTAGCAGAGATTCGGTTGTGCTCGAACCAGGAGATGCTCCGGTTCTTTGGCGTTATGCGGCGAGTGGCAATCCAGGCACCCAACATCGTTGCTCGCGTGCGCCGACGCGGAGAAGTGCCGCTGCTCATGTTTTTCGCCGTGGCAACTCAAGCAACGGGCATTGGCATCCTGCTTCGACATCGTACTTGAAGCTAATGATCTTGGTTACATCCCCGCCGCCTTCTACGTGCGCGGATCCGGGACCGTGACAGGACTCACAACCGTGTCCGTCGTGCAGCGTGGTCTTGAAATGTGCTGTGTTCTCGAAGTTCTTTTTGTAGAGCTCTTCGTGACAGGTCTTGCAGGTGTCGACTCCGACATATTGCGCTGCCTGCTTCTGGGAAGTAGCGTTGCTCTTTTCCTGTGGGGCGGCGCGGGCGGGTCGAAACACGCCGAACAGCAAGATCGCTATCGCTGCCAATTCCAAGAGTTGTAAGTACGTTCTGCCTGTCTTCACGGTCGCACTCCTCGTTTCGCGTCAAGCGTCGCAGTATCCCATTTGGCAATACTGGATACCGCAGCAGCGCTAGCCGATTTCCATCTGGATCAAGTTCAACCTACTTGAGAGTCTTGACCCACTCAGCAATCGCCTTGGCCTGCTCATCATTCAGCCCGGCGATGCCCTTGTTGTGCGGTGCCTTACTTCCTGACTCGCCTTTGGTTATGTGCTCCACGATTTGATTTGCTTCGAGGCTCGTTCCCTTCAGCGCCGGGGCCTTTATCGCAGGTTTGCCTTCACCGTCTCGCGCCGTGGCAACCTGCACACTTTTTCTTGTAAAGGGCCGCTCCATCGTCCGCGGCCCATGAAGCCAAAGACGCAACCAGTAACATCGCTGCCAAACTAACCACAAACTTGCGGTTCATACTTCGCTCCTAAATCACGCTGATTTGTAGATCTTTCATGCTTGTTGCACACCGCCACGATCATTGCTTCTGCACTTTCGAGATCCGATCGGCGATTCCCAGAGTCTTCAGGATTTCCGGGGACGCCTCTTCCATCGCCAGTGGCTCATGACAAGTGTTGCAGTCTTGAGTGATCGTTTTTCCATCTGCTGTCGTATGCGAGCCGTCATGACACCGAAAACATCCTGGAAAGTCCGTATGGCCAAGATTGTTCGGGTAAGTGCCCCAAGTCACTTTCAGGTCCGGAAAAACATTGCGGTTGTAGATCGCGAGAACCGCTTGACCGGCCTGGTGGATGTCCTGTGAACGCGCGGCGTAAAGGTCCGGGTAGTTCTGCTGATAGAAAGCAGCGAGGGCCGGCGGCAATTTCTCAGCCGCTTCCGCACTTGTGGCGTAGTTCGCCTTCAGCAACTCCACACTTTTCTTCTTGACGTAGGGTAGGCCTGTAGCGATTTCACCAAGGGCGAGCGCTTTGTCCATCGCTCGTTCCGGCAAGTCGAAGGTATGCGTCGGTCGGTTATGACAGTCCACACATTCCATGTCGAATTGCGGAAGCGCGGTCGCCGAGTCCGGCGGCGCTTCCGCAGTGCCAAAGTGCCGGACTTCTCCTGTCTCTGTGTTCCTGTATTCGATCCACGGAATGGTCTGCCGCTTCGCGTCGGCTGCCGCAAAACGGATGTGAACTCCCGGACCAAAGTGCGCACCGTGAATTCCGGAGATCCGGTTTCCACCCACCAGCATCAGGAGAACGGTTTCCGTTCGGGTGTTTGCTTCGTCGTCGGCATACTTGCTGAATAAGCGCAGACGCGCACCACCGAACTTCTGCGGCCAATGGCAGTTCTCGCAGGTTTCTCTCGCGGGCACGAGACGATTGCTTTCCAGGGCGGAAGGAATCGGCTTCGGAGCGGTCTTTAGCACGGTTTCAATCAGCTGACGAATTCCACTCGCTTTGCTGTTGATCCAACCGGCTGCACCCGGCGCTACATGACATTCGACGCATTCCACCCTGGAGTGCGGAGAATTCTGATAGGCAGCCAGTTCAGGATTCATCGTGTGACAAGCTCGCTCCGCAGAATTGTGGTGTCTCCATATACTTAACGGCTCGATAGGAGACCTGGGTTCCAATGAGGATGTTCAGGAGAGTTGTGGCGCCGAAAAACCAGGCGATGCGGCGCAGCGCCGTCTTGCGATCGAAGCCTTCCTCGGACAGCCCTCGGCGAATCTGGCGTTTGCTCAGGTAGACACCGATCGGAACCAGCGCCAACCCAGTGAAGAAAATTGCTGGAAGAACGAGAAACACCACGATGCCGACGTAAGGATTGTCGACGTGGCCGCGAACCTGTTGCGGCAGCACAAAGAGCCACGAAATCACAGCAGTCGCGAGCAGGGCCACGCCGAGCAGACTCAGCCAATGTCGAGTCAGCACGAACCAGGCAGGCTTTTCACTCGTCGCACCCATAGAACCTGGTAGGAAATCAAGAGCCTCGAGCTTTGCCTGAGGAGCAGGCTAAAGAGGTCGAGCGAGAAAAGGGACTGTAAGAGGTGACAGTATCTGTCGTCGTCAAAATCAAATATTGTTTAGAAACAAGAATGCTTCGCTGGGGATAAAGCAGGCGGTCTTTGTGCGTCACAAGACCAAACCTATTTCAACAGACTTCCTTCACCTCCATCGGAAAGGGAGCAGAACCTCTGACTATGGACCCGATCGACAATCCGAGAATGGAAGTCGAGACTCAGGAGGTAGGGAGCAGTCCGAGGACACCGGGCTTGACTCAATCAACCGCCGAGACTGGTTGAGGTTGACGGTAGGCGGTGGCGCGGGGCTCGCGCTCGGTGGTCTCCTCGATCTGTCCACAGTGAGGGCCGCCACGCAAAAGTTAAAGCTTGCGAACGTCAGTGAGTTCACGACCTCGTGCAACTTCTGCTCGTGCGGGTGCGGCATGATCGCCGCCGTACGCGAAGGCAAGCTGATTGCGATGGAAGGCGACTACGACCACATCGTGAACCGCGGATCGCTGTGCGTCAAAGGCATATCCATGTTCGCGACGCACGCCTCGCCGAACCGACTTCAAACGCCGCGTTACCGGGCGCCGGGCAGCGACCACTGGGAGGACATCTCCTGGGACGACGCGATCGCGCGGGTCGCGCAGAAGATTCGGAAGACGCGCGACGCGACCTGGATCGCCACCGAGAAGGTCGACGACAAGGAGGTTCCGGTCAATCGGACGGACGCGATCGGCTTCCTGGGCGGCGCGCAGAACACGAACGAGGAGTGCTACCTCTTCCAGAAGGCGGCCCGGCTGCTCGGCCTGGCTTACGTCGAGCACCAGGCCCGACTTTGACACAGCCCCACGGTCCCCGGTCTGGGGGCCTCGTTCGGGAGGGGGGCGATGACCAACCACTGGATCGACCTGCAGAACTGCAAGACGATCCTGGTGGAAGGCAGCAACGTGGCCGAGAACCACCCCATGGCCTTCAAGTGGATCCGGAAGGCACAGGAGAACGGGGCGAAGATCATCCACGTCGATCCGCGATTCACCCGGACCTCCGCGGCGGCGGACGTGTACGCGCGCATCCGGCCCGGCACCGACGCGGCGTTCCAGAACACGATGATCAACCACATCCTCGTCAACAAGCTGTACGACGAGGATTACGTCACGACCCATACCAACGCCCTTTTCCTGGGCGATCGAGGCGTTCGACTTCAAGGACGGCGTTTTCAGCGGGTTCGACGAGGAGAACCACAAGTACCACACGGAGACCTGGGGATATCAGCTCGATGCCAAGGGAAAGCCCCGTGTCGCCAAGAGCCTGGATGACCCGCACTGCGTCTTCTCGCGCCTGAAGACCTTCGTCTCACGGTACACGCTGGAGACGGGCGAGCGGATCACCGGCATTCCGGCCGAGCAGATCCGCCAGATCGCGGAGATGATGGCGAAGAACCGTCCGGGATCCATCCTCTACGCGCTCGGGATGACCCAGCACACGACCGGCGTGCAGGGGATCCGGTCGTTCACGATCCTGCAGCTCCTGCTCGGCAACATCGGCAAGCCGGGCGGCGGCGTCAACGCGCTGCGCGGCGAGCCGAACGTGCAGGGCGCGTGCGACATGGCGGTGCTCTACAACTACATGCCGGGCTATCTCAACTCTGCGTCGAACGCCGAGCCGACCATCCACGACTACGTGCGCAAGAACGGGATCGCCGACAGCCGGTACCTCGTCAACACGCTCAAGGCGTTCTTCGGTGAGGCGGCCACCGCCGAGAACGATTATGCCTATGCCTGGCTGCCCAAGCGGAACGCTTCCAAGGACTACGGGACCCTGCCGATGTTCGAGGATGCCCTCGCAGGGAAGCTGAAGCTCCTCTGGATCGTCGGCCAGAATCCCGCGGTCACCGTGCCCAACCTCAAGCTGACGTTCGACGCGATGGCGAAGCTCGAGACGCTCGTGGTCCAGGAGATCTGGGAGACCGAGACGGCGACGTTCTGGCGCCGGCCCGGCGTCGACCCGAAGTCCATCTCCACCGAGGTGATCCTGCTGCCCGCGGCGTTCTTCATGGAAAAGAACGGCACCATCAGCAACTCGGGCGGCATGGTGCAATGGCGCCACGCCGCCGTGAAGCCTCCGGGGCAGGCCAAGTCCGACGGCGAGATCGTGGACCTCGTCTTCCGCAGGGTGCGCGATCTGGTCAAGGACTCGAAGGAGCCGAGGGACGAGATCATCCGGAAGGCCTTCTGGACCTACACCACGGCCGAGGACGTCCTGCGCGAGATCAACGGGTACGCCCTGCGCGACAACCCGGAGACCGGCCTCAAGGCGGGCGATCTCGTCCGCAAGGTCAGCGATCTTCGGGCCGACGGTTCCACGTCGTCCGGCGCGTGGATCTACGCGGGCGTCTTCGCTAACGGCGAGAACCTCTCGAAGCGTCGCGACTCGCAAACGGATCCGGGAGGTCTCGGCCTCTATCCGGGCTTCGGGTGGACCTGGCCCAACAACATGCGCATCCTCTACAACCGAGCGTCGTGCGACCGGCACGGCAAGCCCTATCCGGGCTCGAAACCCATCGTCTGGTGGGACGAGCAGGCGAAGCGCTGGACGGGATACGACGTGCCGGACGTCCCCGTCGCGACCGACGGACCCGCCACGCCGAACGGCCAGCGGGCCTTCCACCTGGGCGCGGAGGGCGTCGGGCGCCTCTTCGCGGCCGTCTACTCGGACCCGGACGAGAAGCATCCAGGGTATCCGCGCGACGTGGCCTACGTGCCGAAGGACGGCCCGCTGCCGGAGATGTACGAGCCCGTCGAGAGTCCGGTGGAGAACGTCCTGCACCCGAAGGTGAACCACAACCCGCTGCTCAAGTATCCGCGCGTCAAGTCCTACCAGCCGATCGGTACGGTCGCGGAGTTTCCCTACGTGCTCATGACATCAACCGTCGCGGAACACTGGTGCGGCGGTTCCTCGACGCGCAACATTCCGTGGTTGAACGAGCTCGTTCCCGAGCCCATGCTCGAAATGCCGGAAAGCCTCGCGCAAAAGCTATCGCTGAAAACGGGAGACTGGGTGAAAGTGTCTTCCGCTCGCGGCGAACTTACTGTGAAAGCCGTGGTCACACCCAGAATGAAGACGCTACAGGTCGACGGACGTGAAGTTACTGTCGTGTGGATGCCATACAACTGGGGCTATCAAGGGGCTTTCGACAGGACCGAGCGTGAACCACCTCACGATCGATGCGGTGGATCCTGGCGCTGGAACTCAGGAGACAAAGGCCTGCCTGGTCAATGTGGTCAAGGCGCACGAGTCCGCCGCAACCGGACCCAGGGTTAAAGGGAGAAGATCATGACGCCGCCAGCCAGCCGCGACACCGATCAAGACCACGCTGATCGACATCACCAAGTGCATCGGCTGCCGGGCATGCCAGGTTGCCTGCAAGCAGTGGAATGATCGCGAGGGAGAACAGACGGAGCTGGATTTCAATCTGGGTTTTCAGAATCCGGCCACTCTCAGTGCCAAAACTCTCACCTTGATCACGTTTCACGAATTGACCCGACGAGAAGGCACCCGGTGGGCTGCATTATCTCTTCACGATGCGGCGTTGTCTGCACTGCTTGGAGCCAGCGTGTGCCTCGGCCTGCCCGACCACGGCCTTGGAGCGCCAATCCGATGGGCCCGTCACGTACGACGCGAACAAGTGCATCGGCTGCCGCTACTGCATCTGGGCGTGCCCGTGGGGCGTGCCCACAGCCGAATGGGACTCGCTCGCTCCGAAGATACAGAAGTGTACGCACTGCGCGGACCGCTCCGATCAGCCGCTCCCCGCGGCCCGCAACGGACAGGCTCTTACCGATGAGGAGAGCAAGCGATACCGCGAAAAGATTGTCACGCCGGCTTGCGTCAAGGCGTGCCCGGCGGACTGCCTGCGTTTCGGAACGCGGGAAGAAATGCTGCAGGAGGCACATAACCGCATTTCCGCTCACCCTGAAAAGTATGTGGACCACATCTACGGAGAAAAAGAGGCGGGCGGCACGAGTGTTCTATATCTATCCTCCGTGCCGTTCGACAAACTCGGATTTCCCGATGTCGGCACCAAGCCGTATCCAGGGCTTTCCCGAATGGCCCTCCACGCGGTACCTCCTGCCGTCATTGCCGTTGGTGCACTGCTCGGCAGCGCCTATGCCTTCCTGAAACGAAGGGCATCCGCTCGGTCGCAGTCTGCGGCACCTCGCACTGAGGACCATGGCCATCACGTGGAGTTCGAGCTTCTTCAGAGCAAGCTGTTGACACCGTTCAATTGGATTCTTCTGGTGCTCATGGCATTCGGCGCCATTTCGCTGATCGCCCGGTTCGCCTTGGGTTTGGGCGGCAGCACGCATCTTTCTGACACGTATGCGTGGGGACTCTGGATCGTCTTCGACCTGGTCTGGATCGCGGTGGCCGCCGGCGCGTTCGCGACCGCCGGGTTGATCTACGTCTTTCAGCGGAAGGATCTTTACTCCATGGGCCGTTCGGCCGTGCTCATGGGTCTCTTGAGCTACTCGTTCGTCACGGTCACTCTCATCGCTGACCTCGGTTTGCCGTGGCACTTCTATCAGCTCGGCTTGCAAGCTCCCGAGCAGTCGGCGATGTTTGAAGTGTCTTGGTGCGTCGGCCTCTATGTCACGATCCTGCTGATCGAATTCCTTCCGGTGCCGTTCGAGCGCTGGGGGCTGCAGAAGGCGATGGACATATGGCAGCGCTGGTCCGGCGCCTATGTGGCGTTTGCGGTTACGCTGTTCGTCTACCTGCTCTCGCGCAATCTGGTTTATGCGGCCCTGGCAGCAGCCGCTCTTCTCGTTCCTCGCCTGGTCGTTCCGAGCCCGGGGAAAGAAGGCGGAACCGATCATGCTGGCCATCGCCGCGGTGACGCTCTCTACGATGCACCAGAGTTCCCTCGGCTCATTATTCCTGCTGATGCCGGATAAGCTCGCTCCGCAGTGGTGGTCTCCCGTGATGCCCATCTCTTTCTTCCTGTCCTCGATCGCGGCCGGTACGGCTCTGGTCATCTTGATTGAGATGTGGATCGCGAAGGCGTGGAAACGGCAGCTTCGAATTACGCAACTGGCGGCGATGGGCAAGATCACCTTCTGGTCGCTCTTGGTCTATCTGAGTCTTTCGGCTCGGTGATATGGTCATTCGAGGTCAGTTCGGCAGCGCATTTTCCGGAGGATCGGGCGCGCTCTTTGCAGTCGAGCTCCTTCTGGGCGGCATCCTTCCTTTGGTGTTACTAGCCCAGCTACGGCTGCGAACGCAATCCGACTGTACTTTTCGTCGGGGCACTCCTCACCGTGTTGGGCGTGGTTTTCAATCGTGTGAATGTGGTTCTGTTGGCCATGAGCTTGAAAGGGCCAATGCCGCAGATCGCACCAGAGACCTACTCTCCATCGATTTTCGAGTGGGGCATCTCGGTTGGGCTCATTGCAGCCACCATCTTCCTCTTCGGTCTGGGCGCCCGACTCATGCCTGTACTCCCCAGAGAACAGGTCGGACAAGGCGATTAATCCCGTGACTCAAGACGTCTGGTTGTCGACGCATTCATACCTCCAACCGGTGGCGCAGTTGCACGCACTGGTCGATACCGCGGCAGCCGGAATCCCGAACGAAGACCCTTGTGTTCCTATCTGGGATGACTACGCTCGCCGATTTTCAGGAGGGCGTGCCGCTCCTGGAGAGCTCGGCCACTGTCATCGACCTCACTACTGCGGCGAATAGCAGTTATGTTGTTAATCGAGAAGTTGGCCTCAGCTCCCCTGCCGGACAAGCTAGCACAGGAGACCAGAGCTCTAGATTCCGAACTGCGCTGCGACCCGGACGCGCCTCGCCGGGCGGTTGCCTGGCTGCTTGATCGAAACGAGTATGCGTCCGCCTGTCCGGGCCTGTTGCGTTACTTTGGCTGGACTGTATTGGCTCGATACCTTCGTCCGATGGTGGATGCGTTCGCTGGATGGCGCGATGAGGAGCGTTGGCTCCGCAGTTACTGCCCGACTTGCGGATCACGACCCAGCATGGCTCAGTTGGTCGGCACCGATCCTGGACGCCTCCGACTCCTCTCTTGCGGTCGTTGCAAAACACGCTGGCGGTACCGACGAACCGGATGCCCATTCTGCGAAAACCAGAACGATCACCGCCTCGCAGTTCTGGCGGTCGAAGGAGAAGGAGGCCTTCGCATTGACTATTGCGAAAGCCTGCCGCGGCTATCTCAAGACCTACGACGGAGAAGGAAGTGAGAACGTGCTGCTGGCTGACTGGACCTCAATTCATCTCGACGTCATCGCCCGTGATCGCGGACTGAAGCGGTTGGCTGCGTCGTTGTACACTCTGCCAGTCCAAGAAAAATAACCCCAGCACCAACCGCGCAACGGTTTGCCGCGAAAAGTCTCTGTGACTTTCTGCGTTGGAGGTCACATTCATTCTTTGCTCAATTGGCACATCTTCTTCCGATTCGTCTTGCAGGCAACTGTTTCCAGGTGGCAGATCAGATTGTTAACATCGCGTGCTTTTAGCGCTTTCTAGGGCAGAACTGGAGTGCTCCCGAATCTCATTCTCAGCCAAGCCCGAATTTGCGAGCCGAATGATGTGAGTCATAGAGGTCTCTAGCCAAACAAGAGTTCTCTGCGCATCATTGAAAGATGCTGGGAGCCGCCCTTAATATGCAGCTCAGCTCCAAGGGAGAGCGATGACCATGGACGCATTCTTCACTTCTTCCGGTCTGCTCGCGCTCATCACGCTGACGTTCCTTGAGATCGTGCTGGGCGTCGACAACGTCATCTTCATTTCGATTCTGTCGAGCAAACTTCCCGGGTCGCAGCAAGGCCCGGCTCGGCGGATGGGACTCCTGGCGGCGATGGGGATGCGCATCCTGCTTTTGTTTTCGGTTGTCTGGATCATTAGGCTGACGGCTCCGCTTTTTTATATCTTGGGGCGCCCCATCTCCGGACGCGATCTCATCCTGATCGGCGGTGGCCTGTTTCTACTCGCGAAGGCGACCATCGAAATTCACGAGCGCCTGGAGGGCGAAGAAGGCCACAGCTCGGCGCGAGTGCCGCCGTCGTTTGCCGCTGTCATTATTCAGATCGCGGTGCTGGATATTGTTTTTTCGCTGGATTCAGTCATTACCGCCGTCGGCATGGCCGACGAAATCAGCATCATGGTTACAGCCGTGATCCTGGCCGTCGGCGTGATGATGTTATCAGCGGGACCCATCAGTTCCTTCGTTAATCGCCATCCGACGGTAAAAGTCCTCGCGCTGTCATTTTTACTGCTGATTGGCGTCTCGTTGATCGGCGAAGGCCTCGGCATGCACATACCGAAAGGCTACATCTACTTTGCGATGGGTTTCTCAGTGTTTGTGGAAGTGATCAACCTGCGCGTCCGGAGACTCGCTGTGCCTGTTCACCTGCATGAGCCGTACGTTTGAGCACTGATTGGCGCTAACAGAGCATCACACTCGAAATCCCACCGCAGGCTATGAGCACTAGGGCGAGCCAGAACCGGGAGGCGGGCTCGATTGCACCCCGCGGCCTACCTTGCCGTCGGGGGCGGTGGCGGATAATTTTTCAAGAGTTTCGCCACGGCCTTCGCCAGGTTCTTCTGTTGCTTGTCAGGCGTTGGCCTTGGAGTCAATGGTTTTGCTTGCAAGACCACGCCAAACCAGAGCGTGGTTCCTTGAGTCGTTCATATCGATAGCTAACTGGCCTGCGTAAATCCCGTAGGAGTTTGGCCCAGTAGTCATGCCGCGCCCACATCTGTACCAACCGCCCCCGGACCAACCTGGCCCATATCCCCAGCCCGAATTGTAAGAACTGAATTGTGTCTCTGTGCCGATTCCCGCCAGATAGCCAACGTAGAGATCGGCGGTGTCCGCGTCAGTTTTGGTGAGACCTTTCTTGTCGAGTTCTGCATCAACAGCATCCTTGATCTGTTTGTCCAGAGCGTCCTCGACCTTCGCAGCATCCTTGTTCGCAGCATCTTTGATGGGGACCCATTTAAAGGTCTTAAATTTCGAAAAATCTGCGTTTTTGTCGAATGTGTAGCGTAGATCCTGGGCGACGGCGGGTCTCGCGGCCAGCAAGAACAAGGCTATTGCGAGGGCCGCAATTTTTTTCATGGCTAGAATCGAGTTTTCTGGCACTTGACTCCCCCTCATGTCGGGGATGGTGCGGCTGACGCATGAACCGAGTTTTCAAGTTTCGCTAACTGCTTTCGTAAATCTTCGACCAGCTTGCCCGTTGGCCTTTGCCCGAGCGCAGGTCCTACTTCATTGACTACCCACAAGGGCGTCGCATCTCCACAAAGCGTGCTCCCGGCGAAAACAGCTAACGCTTCCCTGATCCGTTCCATCTTCGTCGGCTTCGATGAGGAGAATTCCGAAACAACCATGATGAGGTCAGCAGACTCGGCGTCATCGACAATGTGAAAGTGCCCCCACTTTACGAGGGCCTTCTTGAGTGTCTGCCCAGCTGCATTAGTGGGATCCAACGCAAGTGGCTCGACGACGAGAACCGTTTTCGCTGTCAGCAGAGTTGTGAGGGCGGGAGGCGAAGCCTGAGGAGACTTTTCCTTCTCGCACTGCTTGATGGACGACAACAGTCCTGCCTTCCAATCGGGACTAGATGATGCTTCGGGCATTCCCGTCTGACCTGTTGCGGTAGAGTAGCTGCCCACGATCAAAAGCCATGTGGTCCATCGGTGCATAGAGAGAGAAGTCGTCGAAACACTTACTGCAACAGGTTTCAGCGCGAATACAAACTAGCAATAAGTGCAGGAAGTGGGGCAAAACAATTTGATATTGTGCTGAAACACCAACTTTGTGAACTAAGCCAACGCACGTACCAGCCGCTACGCTGACAGAACTGACAGTTTTAACGGCCGGCCATATCTGACAACGTCTATTTGATAGATTCAGGCTCCGTCACAGCAGGGGCAAGTGTGTTGCACTCATCATCCAAGCGTTAACGTACTTTCTTCGCGCTTCAAAACGAAAGCAGCCTCTGTGTGTGCGCATCTGAACCATTCCTTTTTATAAAGGAGACATCTCGATGCAAACGCTACTCAACGTCATCGGCAACTTAGGAAGTACCTGTGGAGACTGCCATACCGCGGGCTGTGGAACATGTGGACCCACAGCACAGAGGAGCGAAGCTCCATCAGTACTTACTCGAAGAGATTTGGGCAAGACCGTTCTCGCCGCTTCAGTAGGGGCGCTACTGACAGGATGCTCATCAAAACAGGCGTCTGAAACAACGGGCCAAGCGGCTCCGTCAACTCCCTCCCTCTCCCCGGACCTTGCCGTTGTTAAACAGTCGAAGGGCCCCATCATGACGACGTTAGACGAGTTCTACAAGATGGGCCCTGGGCCGTCCAGTTCCCACACGATGGGCCCCATGCGGATTACATACGACTTCTTTCAACGGGTTTCCAATCTCCCGGAAGATCAACTTAAGCGGGCCACTGCTCTCAAGGTGCATCTATATGGAAGTCTAAGCGCCACCGGCAAGGGTCACGGCACGGACAGAGCATCGCTCGCCGGATTGCTTGGAAAGGCTCCGGCAACTTGCCCGCCGCAGTTCCTCGATTCGCTTGCGGCGAATCCTGACGAGGCGCACAAGGTAACTTTGGGTCCCACCACTCTGAACCTAACGTTGAAGGACATCGTGTTCGACGCCACAAAAGGAGAATTCCATCACCCCAACACCATGACGGCGAAATTGCTCGCGGGCGACGACACGCTCTACGAGCTTGAATACTACTCGGTTGGAGGTGGGTTCATTGAGTGGAAGGGCTACAAGCCACCCGACAAAGGACAGCCCAAGTATCCGTTTCAGCACGCAAAGGAACTGAAGAAGTACCTCATCGACGACAAGATTCCACTGCCCCAGTTGCTGCTCACAAATGAGATGGACATTTCCGGCAAGAGCGAGAAAGAAATCTGGGAATTTCTGGACCAGGTCTCCGAGGTCATGCTGCGTGGCGTCGACACTGGGTTGAGCGTTGAGAGTGTGCTGCCAGGCCCGATCAAGCTCCATAGCAAAGCAGCGGCAATGCAACGAAACTTAAAGACGACGGCGAAGGGAGACGCGGCTCGGGTCGTTACGCAAGTCGCGTCTTATGGCTTTGCCATGGGAGAGGAGAACGCTCGCGGTCATATTATCGTGACCGCTCCCACCGCTGGGTCTGCGGGAATTATCCCCGCGATTGTGAAGTCATTGCACGACCTCAATACTCCAACCCAGAACATTCGAGATGGATTTCTGGCAGCAGCGGCCATTGGGTACCTGTGCAAACACAACGCGACGTTGTCTGGCGCTGAGGGTGGCTGTCAGGCAGAGGTCGGGGTTGGCTCTTCCATGGGCGCGGCAATGATAGCTCAAACAATGAGGGCCGGCCCGAAAGTGGTCTCCAATGCCGCCGAATCCGCGCTCGAAAGTCATCTTGGTATGACCTGCGACCCTGTAGCCGGCTACGTGCAGGTTCCATGCATTGAGCGCTGCGCGTATGGAGCCGTGAAAGCATGGACCGCCTACTGCATCGCTAGCGAAGAAGTTCCCGAGGAGCGCCGCGTTGATCTCGACACTACGATTGCGGCGATGGATCTGACCGCTAAGGAAATGAACGCAAAGTACAAAGAGACCTCAGAAGGCGGCTTAGCCGTGTCTTTAGTGCTTTGTTAGGGTTCACCAATGGGTAACAGAACTGCACGATTAGTCATGAATGGCCCGAAACTTGTGGTAAGTAAGCCGGCCGAGAAAGCATTGAACAGTCGTCAGAATGTCAGGGCGGCCACGATCGCTTGGGTCGTCGCGGCCGTCTACTACTTCTATCAGTACGTCCAACGCTCAGCACCCTCTGTCATGATGCCGCAGTTGTCGGAGGCTTTCGGGCTCAGCACGCTCGGAGTCGCGTCGATCGTCGGTCTTTTTTATTACGGGTATTCACCATTCAGCCTTGTGGCGGGCGCCGCAATGGATCGTCTGGGACCAAGACGAGTGGTCCCGATTGGTGCGGCGGTGGCTGGTCTGGGCGCATTGCTGTTCGCGACCGGCAGCAGTCAGGTTGGGAGTATTGGCAGACTTCTACAGGGGGCGGGTGGCGTCTTTGCGCCAGTGGGAGCGATTTATATTGCGTCGAAGTATTTCCCGCCCTCGCAGGCTGCCACGCTGATAGGCGCCACCCAGATGTTTGGTATGGCTGGTGGTGCCGTTGGACAGTTTGGCGTTGGGCCACTCATCAGCAACGGGCTCTCGTGGAACGCCTTTTGGGCTGGAATGGGAGTTCTCGGCCTAGCAATCGGGGGGATTCTCTTTCTTTTGTTGCCAAAAGAAGAACCCCAGGAAAAAAAAGACGGCGGAGTGAAAGAAATCATCGCTGCCTTCTCTACCGTCTTCAAGAATCGGCAATCGATTTTGTGCGGCTTGATTTCTGGTCTCATTTTCATTCCTACCACTATCTTCGACATGATCTGGGGCGTGCGCTACTTGCAGGAGGCGCATGGCTTCGACTACGCCTCTGCAGTAATGCATTCGGCAATGGTACCCGTTGGATGGATCATCGGTTGTCCACTCGTCGGATTTATTTCCGATCGGATTGGTCGACGAAAGCCAGTCATCGTTGCTGGCGCTGGCGTTCTAATCGCTTGTCTCGCGTGGATTCTCTTCGGCCGCACGGGTGTCTTCCCTCCTTACACGATCGGTCTGGTCGCCGGGATGGCTTCAGGAGTCGCCATGTTGCCTTACACCGTAATTAAGGAAGCCAATCCGCCCGAGTTCGGTGGGACAGCAACCGGCGTGGTCAATTTTTTGAACTTCACCTTCAGCGCATTGCTGGGCCCGATCTTTGCCTGGGTTCTTCACCACGTATCTGGCGGAGCTAGAGAGATGGAGTCCCGACATTACCAGACGGCGTTCGTACCTCTTCTGTTGGGCGTCGGCTGCGCGATTATCCTCACCCTCTTGCTGAAAGAAACGGGCTCTGCCGTGCACCAATCATCTTCTTAAGGAAAGCCGGAGGTTTCGCAATGGTTCAAGGAATCGCAATCACAACCGGCAGCGGTAAATACGAGCAGCTACTGGAGAGATGCGAGAAACTGGACGCCGTTTCCACGGCAGTCGTCCACCCCTGTGAGGCCACGGCGTTAACAGGCGCAATCGAAGCTGCCGAGAAAGGACTCATCGTTCCAATCCTAATTGGTCCCCGCACAAAAATAGAGGCGACAGCCGAGGCTGTGGGCGTCGATCTCAGGCCTTTTCAAATCGTGGACACCCCGCACAGCCACGCCTCTGCGTTGAAAGCAGTCGAGCTGCTGCGTGACGCGAAGGCGGAACTGCTGATGAAGGGCAGTCTACACACGGATGAATTAATGGCTGCGGTCGTCTCTCGAGAAGGCGGGCTACGCACTGGCCGGCGCATCAGCCATGTATTCGTCATGGATGTCCCCACTTATCACAAAGTACTGATCGTTACTGACGGCGCGATCAACATCGCCCCGACACTAGAAGATAAGGTTGATATTTGCCAGAACGCGATCGATCTGGCCATTTCACTTGGCCGACAAAGACCAAAGGTTGCCATCCTTGCGGCAGTGGAAACGGTGACGTCAAAAATGCCCGCCACTATCGATGCCGCTGCTCTCTGCAAAATGGCCGAGAGAGGACAGATTACCGGCGGAATTTTGGATGGACCATTGGCATTTGACAACGCCATCAGCAAAGAAGCAGCAGAGACCAAACATATCCATTCTGAGGTAGCGGGCGACCCAGACATTCTTATCGCTCCGGACCTTGAGGCCGGAAACATCCTGGCCAAACAGCTGAGTTTCTTGGCAAATGCGGACAGCGCCGGGCTCGTGCTGGGCGCAAGGGTACCAATCATTCTCACCAGCCGGGCCGACAGTGTGCGATCGCGTATTGCCAGTTGTGCAGTCGCGATGCTGGCCGCTCATGCACGTCGAAACAGCGATAGAAGGTGAAGTATGGATGACTATGCGCTCGTACTGAATGCTGGTTCGTCCAGCCTGAAATTCTGTGTCTTTCGACGTCCACTCGCGGAACGGTGGCAAATGGATGCGCGAGGCCAAATTGAGGGCATTGGAACATCGCCTCGACTTCTTGCAAAAGGGACTGATGGCAAAATCCTCGCTGAAAATGACCTGAGTACGGTCGTTCGCGATGGCCCGTCTGCCATCGACGCGTTGGCCTCATGGCTCCGTTCGACATATGGGAGAGCGCGAGTGTTGGGCGTCGGCCACCGTGTCGTCCATGGCGGAGCGCTCTACTCTCAGCCGACAATCGTCACTACGAAAGTTCTCGCCGACCTGTATCAGTTAGTGCTACTTGCCCCGCTACATCAACCACACAATCTCGCGGCTATCGAGGCAGTCTTTGAACGGATGCCCGATGTGCCGCAAGTAGCGTGTTTCGACACGGGCTTTCACCAGGGACGTCCGCAAGTCGCAAGCATCATCCCATTGCCCACGAGCATCTGCAAATCGGGCCTCATGCGATACGGCTTTCATGGGCTCTCTTATGAATATGTGACCTCTACTCTGGCGGAGATTGCTCCGCAACTTGCCACAAGTCGCATCATCATCGCCCACCTCGGAAGTGGTGCCAGTTTGTGCGCTGTGAAGGATGGAAAGAGCGTGGATACCAGCATGGGTTTTACAGCCCTAGATGGGCTTTGTATGGGCACCCGGCCTGGAAGCATCGATCCCGGTGCAGTTTTGTACATGTTTCAGATGCTGGGAATGACGGTGAAAGAAGTCGAATCCATTCTCTACAAGAAATCGGGTCTGCTGGGCATATCAGGTATCAGCAGCGACATGCGTGAACTGCTGGCCAGTACTGCTCCAGAGGCGCGCCTGGCCGTGGATTACTTCGTGTATCGGACAGGCAAGGAAATCGGAGCTCTGGCCGCCGTTCTGGGTGGCATCGACGGACTCGTATTTACTGCCGGCATTGGAGAAAATTCGCCAGAGATCCGTCGGCGAATTTGCGAAGTTTCTGCCTGGCTAGGCGTGGAACTAGACAATTCAGCGAATGTTGGTGGGGGCCCTCTCATCTCCACTTCGCGCAGCAAGGTTTCAGCTTGGGTTATTCCCACCAACGAAGAGCTCATGATCGCGCGGCACACAGGCGCTCTCCTTGGCTTGGTTGAACCCGCTCTTACCGCATAGAGACAGGAGAACCACAATGGCCGTTGCTATCTCGCATGACTTGGCATACAAAGCGCATTCGCCTTGGCAGGGATTCACACCGGGTCTGTGGCAGAAGCGCATCGATGTCCGCGACTTCATTCAGCAGAACTTCCAACCTTACGAGGGGGATGAGTCGTTCCTGGCTGCCGCCACACAACGCACCCAGACGCTTTGGAATCAGCTGAATGAACTCTTTGTCGAAGAAAGAAGAAAGGGAGTACTCGACATCTCGCTGATTCCAAGTTCCATCACAGCACACGCTCCTGGTTACATCGATCAGGACAACGAAATTATCCTCGGTCTTCAAACTGAGGCGCCTCTCAAGCGGGCAATCATGCCGAATGGCGGCTTTCGGATGGTCGTCAATGCGCTCAAGACATACGGATACGAGCCGGACCCTTCTGTGGTTCAGGCATTCACGAAGTACCGTAAGACTCACAATGATGCTGTCTTTGATGCATATACGAATGATGTGAGGCGCTGTCGAAGCTCACACATCCTGACTGGACTCCCTGACGCGTACGGTCGCGGCCGCATTATTGGGGACTACCGCCGCGTACCTCTCTATGGCGTGTCGCCCCTCATCCAGCGCAAACAGGAAGAGAAACGCAGTCTCGACACCGCCATGTCCACGGATGAAATCATTCGCGACCGAGAGGAACTCAGCGAACAAATTCGCGCCCTCGGGGAACTACAGCAGATGGCTTTAAGCTATGGGTTCGACATCTCTGTTCCGGCGCGCAGCGCGAGAGAAGCCGTGCAGTGGCTCTACTTCGGCTATCTGGCAGCGGTAAAGGAGCAGAACGGCGCTGCCATGTCATTGGGCAGGACTTCGACGTTTCTTGACATCTACTTCGCGCGCGACTTGGCAGCCGGTGTACTTTCCGAGGAACAGGCGCAGGAAATCGTTGATGACTTTGTTATTAAGCTGCGAATTGTGCGATTTCTTCGCACACCCGAGTATGACGAACTCTTCGCCGGGGATCCGACTTGGGTTACAGAATCGATTGGAGGAATGGGCGACGACGGCCGGCCGCTTGTAACCAAGACGAGTTTCCGCTTTCTGCAAACTCTCTACAACATTGGTCCTGGGCCAGAGCCGAACCTGACAATCTGGTATTCCCCGCGGCTACCGGATGCGTTCCGAAGTTTTGTCGCCAAAGTAGCGATAGACACGAGTTCCATCCAATTTGAAAGTGATGAAATCATGCGCCGCGCCTGGGGAGATGACGGGGCCATCGCTTGCTGTGTGTCTCCGATGCTGATCGGTAAACAAATGCAATTCTTCGGCGCGCGTGCCAATCTCGCCAAGTGTTTGCTCTACGCAATCAATGGCGGCAGAGACGAAATTACTGGCGAGCAGATCGCTCCTGCGAGGGGCGCGGCCGAAGGAGAATACCTCGACTTTGACGACATCACCCACAAGTTCGAAGGCATGATGGATTGGCTTGCTGACGTTTATGTCAATGCCATGAACATCATCCATTACATGCACGACAAGTATGCCTATGAGCGTCTCGAAATGGCGTTGCATGACTATGCGCCGTTGCGAACCATGGCCTTCGGTATGGCTGGATTGTCCGTTGTGGCCGACAGCCTTTCGGCGATCAAATATGCGAGAGTTCGCGTGATTCGCGATGAAACCGGACTGGTCACGGACTATGAGACGAAGGGCGAGTTTCCCAAGTTTGGCAACAACGACAATCGCGTTGACCATCTTGCTTCGTGGCTTGTGAGCACGTTTATGAACATGCTGAAGAAATATCCAACCTATCGGAATGCCGTCCACACACAATCCGTGCTGACCATCACTTCGAACGTCGTGTACGGAAAAAATACTGGTAATACACCAGACGGGCGCCGGCGTGGCGAGCCGTTCGCTCCCGGGGCCAACCCTATGCACGGACGTGACACCCACGGTATCCATGCCTCGGCAGCCTCCGTCGCCAAGATTCCTTATCGGGACGCAGCTGACGGAATTTCTCTCACGTCTACGCTAGTCCCAGAAGGCCTGGGCAGAGTAGAGGCAGACCGAGTCACAAACCTGAGAAACATGCTCGATGCTTTCTTCGGTGTTACGGGCTTTCACATGAACGTGAATGTTCTGAATCGCGAAATGCTCCTGGACGCAATGGATCATCCCGAAAAATATCCGCAACTCACGATCCGCGTCTCGGGATATGCGGTGAATTTCGTGCGGCTGAGCCGCGAACAACAAATGGATGTAATTAATCGTACTTTCCACGGACAGTGAAATCATGACCGATCTGACACATTTAGAAGAGACATCGCTGCTTGCACGAAGCCCTTTTGAATTGCGCGTGAGCCTGGGTGAAAACGTAGGGGAGATGGATGTGCGTCGCGCCCTAGCGACTGGCGAGATGGGATTCCTCCATTCCTTCACTACCGGTTCGACCGTCGATGGCCCGGGTGTACGCGTAGTGGCATGGACCAGTGGCTGTCAATTTCGTTGCCTGTACTGCCATAACCCAGACACCTGGAACATGACCAACGGGACCCCGATAACGCTGGGGCGGGCAACGGAAGAATTGGGCAGGTATCGACGTGGCCTGCAGGTGATGTCCGGCGGATTCACTTTGAGCGGTGGCGAACCCCTTATGCAAGATCGGTTTGCAGTGCGATTGCTGGCTGCAGCGCACCGGATGGGAATTCACACCGCTCTAGATACTAACGGCAGCCTGGGCGGCCGGCTAAGCGACAGGGAGTTATCGGACATTGACCTGGTGCTGCTCGACATAAAGGGTTGGGATAGGGAGCGGCATTACAAGTTGACGGGAGCTGACAACGGCGCGGTCCTGGATTTCGCACGCCGCTTGTCCATCTGTAAGAGGCCGATTTGGCTTCGCTTCGTCCTGGTTCCCGGTCTGACAGATGACTCAGAAGAGGTTTCCCATATCGCGAGATTCGCCGCGGACCTCGGCAACGTCGAGCGAGTCGACGTTCTCCCTTTTCATCAGATGGGACGATTCAAGTGGAAACAACTCAAACTGAGCTATGCCCTCGATGACCTTGAGCCTCCTTCGAGACAGGCGGTCGTGACGGCTTGTGAACAGTTCCGAGCCGCCGGACTCGTTGCTTATTGACCGGGAAAATCGGCCGCTCTGCGCTACTTGGCGAAAGGAGAACAATAACTCCCTTTGCGTACCAGGGCTCCCCGGTTCGCTGCGGTACAAGGAGGGCCGGTGAAATCGAAATACAACATCTCCATCTTTCTTATCATAATCGTGACGCTAGGGAGTTCCCCTGGTTCAGTTGCTCAGACCAAAGAACTGCCAAACATCGTGATTCTGGCCACGGGAGGAACCATCGCTGGAGCGGCAGCTACAGGCACGCAGGCAGGCTACACCTCAGGAGCTGTGACGATTGATGCCATGCTTGCCGCGGTCCCCGGTATTAAAGATGTTGCGAACGTCACAGGTGAACAGATCTCCAATGTCGGGTCCCAGGACATGACGTTCGAAATAATGCTGACTCTTGCAAAGCGTATCAATGTTCTGCTCTCCGAAGAGAATGTCACGGGGGTGGTCGTTACGCACGGCACCGACACCATGGAAGAAACCGCATTCTTTCTTAATCTGGTTGTGAAAAGCGATAAGCCTGTCGTAGTAGTTGGTTCGATGCGGCCGTCCACCTCGGTCAGCGCTGACGGCCCGTTGAATCTATTCAATGCCGTCGCCGTTGCCGTTGACCCCAACGCTAGAGGACGCGGCGTCCTGATAGTGATGAACGATTGGATCCACGGGGCGCACTCTCTCACCAAGACGAGCACAACATCCGTTCAAACGTTTATGTCTCCGCTTCGCGGTTTGGTAGGAATCTCCAACTACGGCAAGAACGATTTTTACAACAATCCCCGATGGAAACACACAACGGCAAGCGAGTTTGACATATCCACCGTTTCGAAGTTGCCGCGAGTTGATATTCTCTATGCCTATACGGATATGTCGGCCGATCTGATCGATGCCTCAATCTCCCGAGGCGCCAAGGGCATTGTCATCGCGGGTGTCGGCAATGGCAACATGAACGAAGCCTCACTCCGAGCAGCAGCCAATGCCGCGAAAAAGGGTGCCATTGTTGTCAGAAGCAGCCGGGTCGTGACTGGAACCGTGGGACGGAATGTGGAAATAAGCGACGATGAAATGAACTTCGTGGCGTCTGACGAACTAAACCCCCAGAAGGCGCGGATTCTGCTGATGCTGGCGCTACTTAAGCCCCGCAGCCTCGCAGAAATCCAGAATTTGTTTTACAACTATTGATCGCCTGACCGAATGAGGTTGCCCCTCCGCCTGTAGCGGACACCGGATGATTTCGCGTTTTGACTCGCCAGTGCTCTCCTCTTCGGATGGCCGTTTACCAATCATCGCGTGATTGCGCGATTCCGCCACGGGGAGGCTGGGAATAACAACTAAGCCGGGAGGATGAAAGGGGTGGAGGCCCCGAAATAATCGCCGCCCACTCGCCCTGGTGACAACATTATGTCAGGACCAACTGTTGCTTCTGCCAGTGCAACGCCGCTCTTCCACTACATTAGATTGAGTGGTGTAGTTCGCCGGCCACAGAGCCACGCGTTACGACAACAATCTGCGTGCCTTGTCGTCGGATGAATGTGCCACTCATGAAGCATCAGCCTGCAGGAACCGCTGCTTCGTCGGTGACCGCGTCTGCGCCCGTCCGATCGAGACTTCTAGACGGACTGACATTGTCAGATCGCGATTCCGTCCTGGCAGCGGCATCGACGAGATGCCTGAAAGCGCATTCTGTGCCGGTACATCAGGGCGATGCGGCGGAATATTTATTCCTGCTATGCAAAGGCCAAGCCCGGCACTTCTACATCACCCCGCAAGGCAAAAAGATCCTGTTGCTTTGGCTGACGGAGGGTCAGCTATTCGGAGGTTCCGCGCTTCTGTCGACACCCACTGAGTATCTGGTGGGCACTGAGATCCTGCGTGACAGCTGCTTGCTCTGTTGGTCTCGTCGGACCATCCGTGCTCTTGCGGGACGAATACCGCGATTACTCGACAACGGGCTGTCTGTTGCAATGGAGTACTTGACGTGGTATCTAGCTGCCCACACAAGCTTGGTGTCAGACAGCGCTGAGCAGAGGCTTGCTCAAGTAGTGGTAACTTTTGCGAAAGGTTTCGGTCGCAAGACTTCGGACGGCACTTGCGTCGAATTGACCAACGAGCAGCTTGCGAGCGCCGCCAACGTCACTCCCTTCACAGCCAGCCGAATCTTGAGTTCCTGGCAGAGGACCGGCGCGATCGCTAAGACCCGCGGCCGATTGATGCTTCGGTCTCCCGAGCGCCTGTTCTCTGTCGCACCTTAACGTGACGCCCTTTCGTGAAGGCGACGAACACTTTAATGCGACCGTGCTAGGCCGCCGAGCCCGAGATGAGGCCGTTTAGTTCCACATCTCCACCCTGCTTGCCATATTTCTCAGCCTGAGCGTGTTCACTGTCTTTCGTCGAAGGCCCTCCGGCGCCATTTGCCGGTAAGGTTGTTACCAGGGGCCTATAACGAAGCACTCCTCGGAGCTGGTGATGTGCCCGAGACAGATTAGACTTTGTCGTGCTAAGCGATACTCCTAGCGACGCAGCTATCTCGCGATGACTCATCCCTTGGATGTCGTGCAGCACGAGCACCGCTCGCCTGCATTTGGGCAGGTCGCTGATTGCCCGTGCAAGGGCGATTCGCTCGGTCGGTTCGCATCCCGGACTGATCAGGGCTTCAACAAGATCAACCATTGCCGATGTTTCATAATCCGCGACGTATTGCAACACCGTTGGTAATGATCTTCGTCTCCGAGCGTGCATCAATATAATGCTTGTTGCAACCCTGAAGAGCCAGGACTTGAACGCAGCGCTATTTCGTAGACCGCTGATCCGGCGGTATACCTGCAGAAACACCTCTTGCGTGAGATCTTCGGCATCTGCGACATGTTTTGTGCTTCGCAGGCACATAGCAAAGACCGGTCGCTTGAATGTTTTATATAGGGTCTCGAACGCGAGTGAATCCCCTGCCTTCACTCGGTCTATCTCATGAGCCGACATTCTTTCACACGTTGGCATCCCACTTTCACTCCTGACGTGAGCCTGAGCGACGCAGTGTAATGCGGGCCAGAGGCTCGCAGCAAAACCCCAACCTTTTCTTTGGCGACATCACACCGGAATCTAATCGCGACGGTTCCGAGCAGGAACTGTCATCAGTGACAGCTGATGCACAGCCTAACTTCTTTCGAGCAAATATGGTCACGTGGCTACCATTCCCGCGACGATTACACGGAGCACCATTTCTTCACTTCCAGTCGCGGCCGATACGGGGGCGCTGGCACCGTTATCTGAACCGACCGGACGGTAGACGTTGCTACCACGATCTGCTATGGCGGTGTTCGCTGCCGGTGCTCAAGGCTGGAGTGAACAGGTATCTTGCGTTGTTCAGCTGGAAGAACTGACAGTGGTGGCACATGTATTTTGCTCTGTAAGCTCGATGGACCGTACAAGGAGCGCATGATGCTCACACTGGACGTCACGGACCACCGCACCACCATTACTCGATGCTGCACAACACTTTGGCACTGCGACCGGTGCGACGCATTCATATCAATTCGTGCAGCCCAACTCATAGACAACGCATTGTGTCCGGCCTGCGGCAAGCTGGCGCTCGAGTTCTGCGGCAGAATAAACAACATACCTTGGATTGAGTTCGGAGACGCCTGATGTTCCTGGACACACTGCGTTGAGACGCTTCACGATGCGCAACGCACGAAGTCGTTAGCTATAAACCCACCAGTCAGTTACTGCTGGCGATGATATCTGCTGGCCACTCGTCGTCGGTTCGATGCCACGATTTATCCGGATTGTATCGCTCCATATTGCGAGCAATGGGCGCCGTGTCCTGCCCTAAGTCCTTCTCGTAAAGAACGCCGTCGTAGCTGACCATGAAGCTCTTGACGCCTGTAACTCGGTATTCCGTCGGGAATGCCACTAAGGCAAAGCCGCCGATCATGACTCCCCCAACTACGTAGTCGAGCTGCCCTAGCCTCGCCGCGGGACCCTGGCCTTTCAGAACCTTGAAGTAATAGCCGTGGTATCCCGACGTCTTCCCCGGCGAATAGCCTTCTTCGATCGCGCGAGCGATGGCTTCGCTGATGGGACCACCCGTGCTTCCATCAGCGTTCTTCCAGTAGAGGCCATCCTGCTTGCCCGGGGTGCTGATGATCTTCTGCGCGTATTGATTGACTCCCGAATTGTCATGAATCTTTGCGGCATACTCCTTCTGGGCATCGACAAAACCGCGACAGATTTGGATAGCGTCTAGTTCATTGGCTCCAATGCGGCGGAAGATAATTTCATCGTGCCCTCGTTTGGAATCGAAATACCACTTCGAATCCCTTCGCACGATTGGAACCGGCAGCGGCCAGTCGTCATTGCCCACTGTGAGTACGGCTTTCGACTTGGTTTTTTCATCTACGCTCACGATATGTCTCTCTCGCGCCTTGGCCGCAAAGCTGGCAGCAATATTCTTGTCCTGAACTGGATCTGACGAGGAGACGAAGTCTTTGCCGTCAGGGCCGAAGATCGCCAGCAATGTGGAAACGTCGTAGCTCTCCGCCGCACGTATCAAGGCGTCCGCCGCTTGCTTGCGGCGTACTGAATGCCATCGCTGAACTTGGCGCGGCGTTCTTGGAGACCGCCTGTGCCTGGCTGTAAGGCGTAACGATGCACGACAACGCGGCGAAGAGGATTGTCACCGAGGCACGCATAACTGCGCTACTTACTCTTGAACTCATGTGTTCCTCCACGTCACCGCTTGCTCACCTTCGTCTGCCCCCGCCGCCCCCACTCCGTCTGCCTCCTCCCCCGCCCATGCTCGATGAGCCACGCGAACTGCTCGCGCGGGCGCTCTTTCCGCTTGATCCGGAGCCGCCGAGGGCACTCGAGTTCCGCGAGCCGCCGCCGCTGGAAGTACTCCGATTCCCTACGCGGTCTCCGCCGCCGCGACTTGCAGCCGTGTTGCTCGCTCCGGCACTACGGTTCACCGAATCTCTTCCTCCGGAACCGCGATCACCGCCTCCCGGTTGTTGCCGATCCCCGGAGTTGCCGCGATCGCGTGAACCTTGTTGCCCATTCCCCACCGAACCACGATCTCCTGCTTGCTGCAAACCGCCCCGCTGACTCTGGTTTTGACGCGCTTTTGCCTGCCGCGTCGTCATTGAGTCACCGCGCGCCGTACCTCCGTACTTTCTGGCAGTTGCCCCGTTCGAATATGGAGCTCCGCCTCGGTGCTGAGGATTGTGTTGCCAATTGTTGCCGCCAGTCCGATTCGAGACGTTTTGCGTGTTGGAGTTTCTTACGAAGTTGTTGTTGTTATTGATGGTGATATTGTTGTTGCCGCCCCACCCGCTGTTGTATCCCCAGCCGCCACCCCAGGCAGCACCCATTGCGATCCCGATGCCAAACGAAATTGCCATGCCCGCCGCGTAATACCCGGGTGGCGGATAAGCAATTGGAGGGTAAGGATAAGCCGGCGCACCGTAGACGACGGTGGGGTTATAACTGGGCACGTAAACCACTTCCGGGTTCGACTGCTCAATGATGATGACGTCCTTGCTTTGAATCTGCTTCGTCTCGACCTTCTGCTGCTCTGAGGACTTCAGATTGCCGCCGTCCTTGGCCTTCTTCCGCATGCGCTGCACGGCATCCATCACGTCGCCCTGTTGTGCAAGGAAGGCGTTGCCCAGATCTGTAGTCCACTTGATATTTTCCGCAAGTTGCTTGACCACATCAGGGACGGGCGCCATGGCTTGAATGCTGGGATCCCACGGTTGTTTTTGCACTGCATCCGCGAGCGCCTTGTCTTTCAGATTCTTGTTCTTTTCCAACCACTGCTGAAGCTGAATAATTTCCAGAGGGTAGGTGGAGGCGACGAGTGTCTGGCTCAAAAGCGGGTCGGGATAGAGCGCAATCGGGGCGACTAGAGAGTCGAGTTGTTCGGATGGAATGTTGGCCACTTGCTCGTCGACGGGGGCGGCCGGTTCCGAACCTTGACGCGCGAACAAACTCGTGTCACCGGGCAGAATCGCTACCGCACACACTAAGGCCGCAACGCGGCGAATGACATAAGTCAGCGGTCCTGGGCTAATTCGCGTGACTTTCATTAGGAAGAAGTTTCCCTCGGGTCGGCGGAACGGATTCCATGCCGGATGGCTGCTGTTTGGTTGTTTACGACGCAGGCCAAACTGGTTCTTCCGATCTCACAACAAATGATCAATGTCCATCAACAAAAGCACGACTGCCAGAACTGACAGACCTCCTCATACCGAATTCGTCCCCCCATCTCAGACATTGGAGCGATTGTGGGTCTTGATGTGATGCTGCGATACGGCAACACTGCCTAATTTCCCTTCTTCCACACTCGAAATGGTTTCACGACTGCAAAAAGAACTGGTGCCCTGAGAAAGTTTGTACCGTTTCTTTCTGTTCGGACTTTGGCGGGCCACGCCCAGAAGCCCTCACTTTTGCTAGTACAAATAACTTCAGGTGGAATCTATTATGGTTTGGTTTGACGCTACCCGTGAACCGTGAAAGCGGGGCTGGCTGAGACTTTTTCATTGAAACGGAAGGCGACCCATGCAGTCAGCGGGCGTTCAAGGTCTCGAAACTACCAGGCGACTGTTATGAGAAATGGCCTTCGCAATGTTTTGCTGATTTCCTCCTGGCTTTCCTTCTTTCCGCTCCCCAATTTTGCTCAGCATGATCAACGTAGCCGGATCCTGGTAATCGATGGAAAAGCGGGACAAGCTGCAGTTGTCGAAATTGGAGGTCGCGCGTACGTTGAGATCGAAGGATTGACGCAGATCACGCACGGGTCCTTAAGCTTCAAAGCGGACCGGATTGTCCTGAGTCTTCCCACGTCGAATGTAAACCCTCCCATGGCCGATGTTCCGGCCGAGCCAGCACACTCGCCGATCGCCGGCTCTGGATTATCGCGGGAGTTCATGCTGGCAGGGATCGAGGAGATTGCGACGCTACGAGAATGGGCGAATACGTTGGCATACGCCATCGAGAACGGCTATCCCATAACAGAGCGTTGGGCGGCCGACTCCCGCGAACAGGCTGCACACGATCTCAGGTTAGCTGCCGCGGCTGCTTCCAACGAGTCCGATCGGAATGCGCTTCAATTGCTCACGAATGAATTTGAGGCTGTGCGGGAGTGGAGCAACAGACTCGTGCATGAACGCAAAGCCATGGACACGGCGAAATTTGCCATCTCCGATAACGCGCTGCGCGACGATCCGGCGTCTCAAAAAATCATAACCTGCGGACACTTCCTTGCCACCATGGTAGGGAGCGGCTCCTTCAAGGACGATCCTTCCTGCCACTGAGTTTCCGCCCTGTTATCGTGCCGAATTCGACGAGTCGTGTGGTGCGCGCTTTTGCGGCCTCAATCCTCCCCAACACATTTAACTTGTACCGACACTGACAAAAATAACAGTTCACTTCCCCTTAGGCCGGTGAGAGAAGTGATCATGCGCGGCTCCTGATGAGCGTCGCGTGGTGGACACCGATTGCACCTTCGAAGAGCGGCATCTGATCGTCGTGAACCGAAGTGATGGACCTACGCTCGTGTTTTCGCTGACACGAGCGCTAGACGAGGCAAGATTAGACGTGCACGCGACGAGCCTTCCATGAAGTCAATCAATAAGCCGCACATCGCCTATGTGGAAACCAAAGAGCAGTGCCGACTAAACGAGACTCGCGAGAAGAGCATCCCGTGGAAGAAATGGGGACCTTATCTCAGCGAGAGACAGTGGGGGACAGTCCGGGAAGATTACAGCCAGGATGGAAACGCATGGGACTACTTCAGCCATGACCAATCCCGCTCGCGCGCCTACCGCTGGGGAGAAGACGGACTGGCTGGAATCTCAGACGACAAGCAGCAACTCTGTTTCGCAATTGCTCTGTGGAATGGCCGAGACCCAATCTTGAAGGAGCGTCTGTTCGGTCTGACCAACAGCGAGGGCAACCACGGCGAGGATGTTAAGGAGTACTACTTTTATCTCGATAGCACGCCCACGCATTCCTACATGAAGTACCTCTACAAGTATCCACAGGCAGGAATTTCCCTACCGTGATCTCGTGGAGACAAATCGCAGCCGCTCGCGCGAAGAGTTCGAATACGAGCTGCTCGATACCGGGGTATTTCGATCAGAGACCGCTACTTCGACGTCTTTGTCGAATACGCCAAGGCCGATCCGGAAGACATTCTGATCCGAATCACAGTGCACAATCGCGGTCCCGAAACGGCAGAACTTCATCTGCTTCCGACGCTTTGGTTCCGCAACACCTGGTCGTGGGGCCAGGACAGTATCAAGCCGACGATCCGACGGCTTGAAAATGGAGCGGTCCTGGCGTCGCATGCCCAGCTGGGCGACCGCACACTCGACTGCGACGGCAATCCGGAGCTGCTGTTCACGGAAAATGAGTCCAATGCCAGCCGGCTGTGGGGACAGTCGAATCCGTCACCCTATGTGAAGGACGCATTTCACGAATACGTGATTTCAGCCAAGCAGGATGCTGTGAATCCCGTCCAGCATAGGCACGAAAGCCGCCGCGCATTATCGCCTGGAGGTCCCAGCCGGCGGCAGTCAGGTCAGTTCGTCTGCGTCTAAGTGCGAAACCTCCAGCCGACCCCTTCAGCACTTTCGACCAGATATTTGCCAACCGCTTGGCAGATGCGAATGAGTTCTACGATCGGATCACACCGCGTTCTCTGAGCGAGGATGAGCGTCGCGTACACCGGCAGGCGCTGGCCGGAATGCTTTGGAGCAAGCAGTACTACTACTTCGATCTTGGACAAATGGCTGGAAGAGCATGAGGCTCATCCGTTGACGGGGACTACTCATCGCAAGACTCGCAATACCGAGTGGTTCCACATGCTGAACAGCGACATTATCTCGATGCCCGACAAGTGGGAGTATCCCTGGTATGCCGCATGGGACCTGGCTTTTCACACGATTGCGCTTTCGCTGGTGGACTTCGATTTTGCCAAGGATCAACTCCTGCTTATGCTGCGGAATCTGTATGCGCATCCGAACGGGCAGATCCCAGCCTACGAGTGGAACTTCAGCGACGTGAATCCACCCGTCCACGCCTGGGCGACACTGTTTCTCTACAACATTGAAAAGGAGCTGGGCCGCTCAGACCTGCGCTTCCTGGAACGATCCTTTCAGGGCCTGATGCTGAATTTCAACTGGTGGGTCAATCGGAAGGATCCGCAGGGAAGAACGTCTTCGCCGGAGGATTTCTCGGGCTTGGACAACATCGGAGTGTTCGATCGCAGCGCTCCACTTCCGACGGGCGGTCACCTCGACCAGGCGGACGGCACTGCATGGATGGCCTTCTACTGCCAGAACATGCTGGAGATTGCACTCATTCTGACGGAGTACGACTCGATGTACGAGGAGATCGCCTTTCGGTTCCTCGAGCATTTTCTCTGGATCACCTACGCCATGGATCGAATCGGCGACAACCACGATGAGATGTGGGATGCCAAGGACGGCTTCTTCTACGATCTGCTCCATCTGCCGAATGGCGATGCCATGCGACTGAAAGTCCGCTCCATGGTAGGATTGCTGCCTCTGTGCGCTTCGACGGTATTCGAGTCGACGGCGTTGCTGGCTCGCAATCCCCGAGATGATGGAATTGGTTGAGTTGTTCAAGAAGCGCCATCCGGATGTGCTGAAGCATATTGCTCCCGCCGACGACACATTTAACGGGTACGCCGATCGTCGACTCTTGTCGGTCTGCAACAAGGAGAAAGATCGAGCGGATTCTGGCTTACATGCTGGATGAAAACGAGTTCTTCGGTCCGTACGGCATACGCTCTCTGTCGCGCTACCACCTGGATCATCCGTTCGTGTTCAATCTCAGCGGTCAGGAATACAAAGTCCAGTACCTGCCTGCGGAGTCGAACACCGGAATGTTCGGCGGCAATTCCAACTGGCGCGGACCGGTCTGGATGCCGGTGAATGGTCTGATTGATCCGGGGCTTGCTGAATCTCTACCAGTTCTACGGCGATGACTTCAAGGTCGAGTGTCCCACTGGTTCGGGAAAGTACATGACCTTGTTCGAGGTGGCGAAGGAGCTTGCCCGCAGGCTGTCGAGCATCTTCCTCCGCGATGCGAACGGCAAACGGCCCGTCTACGGCGGAACCAAGAAGTTCCAGGACGATCCGCACTGGAAGGACTACATTCTGTTCTACGAGTACTTCCACGGAGACAACGGCGCCGGGCTTGGAGCCAGCCACCAAACCGGATGGACCGGAATTATCGCCCGGACCCTCGACTTGTTTGCCCGGATGAATCCGGCCGATGCTCTCCACATCGGAAAGGCAGACCTTATTGCCCACATGACTCGTGAGCAGGTTGCCGGGTAGAGCATGCCTGCGAGGTTATTCAATGGCGTTTCTTCCCCGTGGCTGGATCCTGAGCGGTGTCGTACTTGCGGTGCTCATAGCCCTGACGCCGCGTGCAATTCTGAGATTTATTGAGACTGGTGACTCTTACTTGTTTACTGATCAGTTCTTCCATGACATTCTGGCCCGTCTCTCCGGACCGGGCAGACTACGGTTCATCATTCAGCCAACCGTTGCCATCATACTAGGCGCTCGGGGTGGGATAAAGGATGCAAGCACTGGTCTACCCCCCTATCTGTGGGCGCTCCTCTTTCACGGCGAACATCGGCGAGAATTGTTACGCAGCACACTCAAATCCGTCCGTAACCTAGTGGCAGTGGCAATTCTTCTGGATCTGGTTTCGCAGTATCTTATTTTTAGCGATATACGTCCGGGTGCTGCGCTAGTCGTGGGGCCGGTGCTGATTGGCGTGCCCTACGCTCTGTCGCGCGCATTGGCTAATCGAGTATGGCGCTGGAGAAATCAGCGCCGGTCGTCCGTTCACACCAGCTGACGATGCGCAACACTATCAGGCACGATCTGTATCGCAGAAATCTTGTCATCGTAGCCGCTTTCGTAGTTGTTACATGAGCCGCGGGAAGATCGAGCAAACTCGTGATGAGTCGGACGAAATCCTGAAAGCCCCAGCTACTGAAAGCAAGAAAAACAGGTGCGCATTTAAACAGATTTGTACGCGACCATTCGACCGAAGGCGAGTTCGTCTGGACGTGTCGAGCAACTGTGACCAGTCAAATGAAGGGTGAAGGGATGCTGTAGCACTCTGGGAGAGCACCAATATCACAATCGCCTCACTGTCGTTAGCTGCCACCTCTATATAGGTCCAGTCACTTCATGGCTGCGCGGACATCGACCAACGCTTGATCGGCGGTCTCGAGCCGGATCAGGCCGTAGCGCGGGTACTCGGCATCCAGCATGACATAAACAATAATCATTGTGATCACCGTGAAACCGAGGATGTGCAGCCAGCTCCGATGTGCCCCAGCGGACATCCGATAACCTGCCAAGAGTGAGCAGATGAGGCCAAGCGAGAACAGAAGAACGTATACGATCCTGGGCGGATGCACTTGCAGTGCCATGGTGCGGGTTGTGGTGATGTCAATCATGTTGTTCAGTGCAGGCAGCAAAAGCCAGCCTGCGGCAGGGTGAGCACCGCTGGCCTGAGTAGCGGCTACCGCCTCCGTCCAGATCTCCTCCTGAATTCTCTTGGAATTGGCCATTTCGAGACGGGCCGTGCTCATATTCGGCAGTCTCCGATAGGTTTCGAGTCGCGAGTCCACGTATCGTCGGAATAGACTCCTGGAGTTTGGCCTCGGCCTGCGGGACTAAATGCAGCCGCAGATATGCGGTTTCGATGGTGTTCGCTTCTTCTGCGATCAACATTCTCTTCTCGTTGAAACGCGTTGCTGCCCCAGAAAAGGTGAATGCCATCATCAAGCCAAACAGTGCGAAAACCGCACCCTCAACCGTACCCAGGCTACCTCGCTCGCCCTCTGACTCTTTGGGACGACGCCTCACCCCAATACGGCGACCGGTTTCCAACAGAATCAGCATGCCGAAAAAGAGAAGGACGGAAAAGAGAAGAGGCGAGACTGCGGGTTCCATGAGACTGTGCTCCTTTGCACTTCGTCGGGCAAACGTGGGTCTACCAAGTTTCAATCTTTTACGAACGACTCGTCGTCGGCCTTAATTCGGTTTTCCGAGCCACGAATACTGCCAGCCGACAGAAATATTTTTATAATTGCCTCCGTAGATGACGTAGGCACCCCGGTTGTAGCTGAACTTGAGCGACTGGTGCCTGGCCTACAGACGTTTAATCACCACCGCCGTCAGATCATCTTGCTGCTTGGTTCCATTGGAGAACGCGCTCACCGTCTCGTAGAGTCTCCTAATGATCTCTGCCGGGCCCAAGTCCCTGGATGAGCGAATCGACTCCTCCAATCGAAGCACGCCAAATTGTTCGTCCTGATCGTTCTCCCATTCAAAGAAACCGTCGGTGGCCAACAGTACGAGATCCCCCGATTGAAGATGCAGATGCTCTGGGGGATCGGAGGTAAAGGAAGGGAGAATTCCGAACGGGAGCGCTTGCGCATTCATTTCTCTGAAACGGTCTTCTGGATAGCTATAAATGAAGATGGGACCGTGGCCCGCCGAAAGCATCTCAACATCGGAGCAACCAGGGCAGCAAACCGCTGCCACGAACGTCACGAAGCGACCAGTCGTGAGATCGGCGCCAAGATCATGATTGATCCGTTCGAGGGCCATTGGAAGATCCGGTTCGGTGTTAAAGCTGGATCGCGCATAGGCGTGGCACACCGATGCTATTAACGCTGGACCGATGCCGTGCCCGGTTACGTCAGCGAGGCTGACAACCACTTTTCCATTCGGCAGGGTCTTCCAATCGAAATAGTCTCCGCCAGTATCGTCGGCAGGATGATTCCAACCGGCAATCTCATATCCAGCGATCTGAGGCGTCTGTTGCGGCAGAAGTGATTGCTGGATCGAGCGCGCTACTTGAAGGTCGTGTTGCACGATCTCGAGCTCCCGCTTCGTCTCCGCCTCGCGAAGGGCAGCTTGGACGTGCTTGCGAATCTCTCGCGCAACTGCACCCGCAACAACGCCCCCTACCAAAAGTGTGATCGCATTCAGGCTAACGCCGGACTGTGCGACGGGCGCTGCAATACCAGGAACAGGAGGCCTCCAGCCGAGGTAGAGGGCGGAACAAACGTAACTGCCGCTTGAAACCACCCCCGAGAAAATGCCGATCCATGGACTCAACCGTAGTGTGGAAAGGATAATGAAAACAAAAAATACCAGAATCCATGGGCTCGCAACTGGTCGATATGACGCGTCAATCTGTGAGTTCGTCAAGAACGCAATTGCGAATGCCGGCACGGATGTTTCTATTGTCGTGCTCAAGACCCAGAACCTGGTGGGCAGACGCCTGCCTTTCTTTAAAACAAGAGCAACGATGTGCAGCATCCAAAGCTCAAAACCAATAACCAGCATAGCGAGCAGACAGCTCGCCGCCCACGGGGCAGCTTTGGACACCGTACGAATGACAAATACCCGGACCACCGTTACACAAACAAAAGATGCGAAGACGCTTAGCACTCCTAAGATGCGTAAACGCTCACTGCGCAACTCCGCTTCACAGAACGCGGCCGACTGTATCTGCTCGTTAGCTATGTCCCGCATGGAAGGTATGGCCGGGCCGGATTCGACACTGCATCGCGGATCGCGCATGCCGATTTTGACTCCCAACTGTGGTGCTCAGCCAACGCTGGTTTCTTCATGGTGTGGGGTGCCCTATCCGAAGCGGCACGAATCGCTAGATGGCCCGAAAATCGCTTGATTAAGGCGCCGAGGCACCTACGCTGTCTGTTTGAGCATTCGATAGCGTCGGATAAGAGCGTTGGTCGAAGTATCGTGTTTCAATTCCGGTTCTTCCTTGCTTTGCAGTTCGGGAATGATTTTCTGCGCTAAAGCTTTGCCTAGCTCGACACCCCATTGGTCGAATGAGTTTATGTTCCAAATCACTCCTTGCACAAAAACGGAATGTTCGTAGAGCGCCATCAGTTCACCCAGCGTTTCCGGCGTCAGTTGCTCCGCGAGGATGGTGTTCGACGGCCGATTGCCTTCAAACAACCTGTGCGGCACGAGCCAATCTGGTGAGCCATCGGCCTTGATCTGTTCGGGGTTGTTCCCAAAAGCCAGCGCCTCCGTCTGGGCAAAAGCATTGGCCATGAGCATGTCATGATGACGTCCCTCGGGATCAGGCGATTTGCCGAACGCAATGAAGTCGCACGGGATGATCCTTGTTCCCTGATGAATCAATTGGTAGAACGAGTGCTGTCCGTTAGTCCCGTGCTCACCCCAATAAACAGGCCCGGTCGCCTGCGTCACCTCTGTCCCGATGAGCGTGATGTGTTTGCCATTGCTTTCCATCGTCAACTGTTGGAGATAAGCGGGGAATCGTTTTAGGTACTGCTGATACGGCAACACGGCAATGGAGTGAACACCAAAAAGGTTGACGTACCAAACGGTAAGCAAGCCCATCAATACCGGCAGATTTCGCGAGAAGGGGGCAGCTAAGAAATGCATGTCCATCTGATGAAATCCGTTCAACATCGCGCGAAAGTTTTCCGGACCGATCGCAACCATGGTCGATAGTCCTATGGCTGAACTGACAGAGTACCGACCGCCGACCCAGTCCCAAGTAACAAACATATTGGCGGTATCGATACCAAACTTTGCGACCTCTTCTGCATTCGTCGAAACGGCAACAAAGTGCTTCGCAATTAATTTGTCGTCGCCGCCCAGGGACGCCTGCAACCAGGCGCGAGCCGAGTGGGCATTCGTCATCGTCTCTAACGTCGTGAAACTCTTGGAACAAATAATGAAAAGGGTCTCGGCTGGATCGAGGTCTCGGACTGCTTCCCTAAAATCGGTGCCATCTACGTTCGACACAAATCGAAACACGATGGATCGATCGCAATAGTCCTTTAAAGCCTCGTAAACCATGACTGGCCCCAGATCCGAGCCACCAATACCGATGTTGATAATGTTGCGAATGCGTTTGCCGGTGTAGCCCAGCCAATCTCCGCGACGAACCATGTTGCAGAAGTGCGTCATTTTGTCCAGCACTGCTTGGACCTGCGGGACAACATTCACACCGTCGACGAAGATCGACGCACCTCTCGGCGCGCGTAGGGCGACGTGCAGTGCAGCACGGTTTTCAGTGAGGTTGATCTTCTCGCCTCGAAACATCGCGTCCATGCGTGATTGCAATCCAGACTCTTCAGCCAATTGGATGAGTAGCTTAATAGTCTGATCAGTGATCCGATTTTTCGAATAATCGAGGTAGAGGCCGGTCGCTTGGGCTGCGAATCGCTCACCACGCTTCGGATCAGCCGCAAAAAGGTCGCGAAGATGGAGCCTGTGCATTTTTCGATAGTGGCTCTCCAAAGCTTTCCATGCTGTGCGCTTTGCGTGAAGGTTCTCGGAGATTGCCTGTATACGCCCCGCCATTCCTTTGTTCCTTTGGTGTCGCGAGCCCCGATCCGTAAAAGCCTCCGCCTCGTGACACTCACGCAATGATTCCGCCTACGTCAAAGAACATAATCGAGCCATAGCGTTTTTGTGTCGTCGGACTCAAAACGGAAGCGAGACCGTCGGATTCTTCGTGACCGTGGCTGGGACACCATTTGCGGCTATCCCCAACTGACGATAGACGGCACAACGGCCTCCAGAAGCAAGCGACTGCAGGTTTTCCTAGCTCGACGCAATCGCACCACGAATTAACTACCTGCCATGACGGAAGGTTAGGAGCAAATGCACTTCCTGTGCCACTGACAGAAGTAACAGTCCATCAAATTAGCAAGTCGTCTCTTCGCAAGTGTGTCGAATCGACGGGCGGCCGACTCGATGCAGTTTTCACAGCGTCGATGACTCGTCATGCCACGTTACAGCCAGTGAAGAACTCTCGGACTTCTTCCCGCAGGCACCGGGTACACTGAACGAACAGGTGCAGGTGAGAACCATTAGTAACGTGAACAGCATCTCCGAGATTCTGTCTATCGTCGAGTGTGCGCCGTACCCATGTTCGTGAGGGACTCCGGCATCGTGGCAAAGGCCCCACTATTGCTGCCAGCCGCCTCCCAGCGAGTTATAGAGTTGAACCAATGCCAGGCGTTCACTGAGTTGAGCTTGTGCCAAGCCGAGTTGGGCGTCGAAGTAACGCGTGTCGCTGTCGAGGACTTCCAGGTAACTCGTCACTCCGCCTTTGTACCGCATATTTGCCAGCCGGGTAGCATCCTCCGCGGAATTGGTGAGTAGTTCCTGCTGCGCTCGGAATTCTTGATTCTTGCGGTAAGCAATTAGGGAATCAGACACTTCGCGGAAAGCCTGCTGAATGGATTGCTGATAGACGAGGACGGCTTCTTGCTGCTGCGCTTCCGTCAGCCTGACATTCGAACGGATCTTTCCCGCCGTAAAAATCGGCTGAAGCAGTTGACCGCCAAAACTCCAAAAGCCCGCGGGACCAGTAAACAGATTCGTGAGAGCCGAACTCTCATAACCACCAGTGGCAGTCAGCGTAATTTGCGGGAAGTATGCGGCCTTCGCAACGCCGATCCGCGCGTTTGCAGCTACCAACTGTTGCTCAGACGATTGAATGTCAGGACGCCTCTCCAGCAACGAAGAGGCTAGACCAGCTGGCACTTCTGGAAGAATCGCATTCTCGACGAGAGGCTTCCCCCTGACGACAGGACCGGGATTCTTGCCCAGCAGGATACTGATAAGGTTTTCTTGCTGCTCGATGCGTCTCTCCAGATCCGGGATGGCCGCCGCCGCTGTGTATACCAATTGCTCGGACTGGCGAACGTCAAGCAACGACGTTGTGCCCCCTTTCGCGCGAACTTCCACCAGACGCAACGACTCCTTGCGCGAGTCGAGTGTCCGCCGTGAGATGTTCATTTCCGAATCCAGTTCGAGCAACTGAAAATATGCGGAGGCCACATTGCTCACAAGGCTGGACACAACTGCCTTCTGGCCCCATTCCGTAGCCAGGACAGTTGCCCGTGCCGCCTCGGTAGCGCGCCGGAACTTACCCCAGAAATCGAGTTCCCAAAACAGTGACAGGTTGACCTCAGAAGGGCTCGTTTCAAACGCAGGTGTTATCCGCGTGGCCGCGAAGCGCTCGTTGCTCGTAGATACGCCCGCAGAGATGGTTGGGAATTGGTCGGCCCGCGTGATTCCCAGCACCGCCTGCGCCTGAAGCACGCGCGCAGCGGCGATACGTACATCATAATTTTGAGCTAGTGCTTCCCGAATCAGCGCCTGCAACTGTGGATCCTGGTACACGGACCACCACTTTTCATCCCCGAGGGATGCAACGGTCTGCGGACTGGCATCTGGCGCAAGTCCGCGGTAAGTGTCCGGAACCGCGACCTGGGGGCGCTTGTACTTGGGACCTAACGTGCATCCCGTCAGCATCAGAAATGCGACTGCGAATCAGCCAGCGTCTGCCGAGCATGACTAGTCCCCTTCCGACGGCAAAATGGCTAGGTGAGGGCGCGGGCGGAAGATGCTTCTTCCCGCGGTGGGCCAGTCGTTCGACTACGTCGAAGCTTACCGGTATGAGGAAGATAGCCAGGATGGAGGCAGCGAGCATGCCGCCAATCACTGCCGTGCCCAACACCCGTCGCGAAATTGCGCCCGCCCCAGACGCCCTCCAGAGCGGAACGCAGCCCAGAATGAATGCGAATGCCGTCATCAGAATCGGCCGCAAGCGCAGCTTTGCGGCAATCAACGCCGCTTCTTCGGCCGACTTGCCTTTGTCAAATTCCATCTTGGCAAACTCGACGATCAGGATGGCGTTCTTTGCGGCCAGTCCGATCAGCATCACAAGTCCGATCTGCGCGTAAACGTTGTTCTCCAAGCCTCGCATCCACAAGAAACAAGAACTCGCCGAAAACGGCGATTGGTGTGCCCAGCAGTACGCTGAAGGGCAGGGACCAGCTTTCGTACTGCGCTGCCAGAATTAGGAAGACGAAGAGCAGTGACATGCTAAAGATCACAGCCGGCGATACTCCTTCTGCGGCCTTCTTCTCCTGGTACGACATACCCATGTAGTCGTAACCCATCTCTGAGGGCATCGTATTCGCAAATGTTTCTTCTAATGCCTTGAGGGCCTGACTGGAGCTGTAACCTGCCGCGGCGCTTCCATTGATCTGGGCACACCGGTAGAGGTTGTAGCGCAGCGTGAATTCTGGGCCGGTGCGGGCTTTGATCGAAGTCAAAGCGCTCAGTGGCACTGGCTGACCGCTGTCGTTCGTCACATAGAATTGGCCTAGGTTCTCTGCTCGAGTCCGATAGTCTCCCTCCGCTTGAACGTAGACCTGCCATTGCCGTCCAAAACGGTTAAAGTAATTGACTAACACGCCGCCCATGAAAGTTTGCAACGTCTTATAGACGTCTGCCAGCTGGACGCCTTGCGCAATCACTCGTGGACGATCCACATCGACGTACACTTGCGGTACCGTGGGCAGAGCCGTCGTATAGACGGTCGCGAGTTCGGGCCGCTTGCGCGCTGCCGCAAGAAACTTCTCCAGATTTTGACTCAAGAATTGTGGATCCTTCCCTGCTCGATCTTCCAACATGAAGGTGAAACCTCCCGAAGCTCCCACGCCCGGTATTGCCGGTGGTGGAAAGGAGAAGGCAACCCCTTCGGTGATCTTCGAGAGCTCCTGATTCAAGTGCTTCTTTGATGGCTTCGTACTGTTCCTCCGGCGCCTTGCGCTCGGCCCACTCTTTGAGAGTGATCCAGTAAAAAGAGCTGTACGTATTCTGGGCGCCGCTCAACATGCTGAAGCCAAGCACGGCTGTCACCGCGTGGACGCCCGGGGTTTTCATGATCATCTCTTCGATCTTCTGCGATGCTTCATCGTTACGCTGAAGCGAGGCAGCATTCGGTAGCTGCAGACCGGCAAATACGTAGCCCTGGTCCTCATCGGGAAGGAAGCCTTGAGGCAACCGCGAGCCGAACCATCCCGCCAAGCACGGTGACGCCAAGAAGGAGGAGCATGCTCAGGCCGGCTTTGCGAATCAGGCCTCCGCACATGGCTGACGTAGCCATCTGTAGTGCGGCCGAATACGCGATTGAACCAGCGGAAGAACTTTCCCAGCGGACCACGGCTTTCCTTGCGAGGACGCAACAGCAGCGCCGAGAGAGCCGGGCTTAGCGATAACGCGTTGAAAGCGGAAAAGATCACTGAGATGGCAATTGTGATCGCGAATTGCTGGTACAGGCGGCCAGTGATACCCGGGATAAACGCCGTAGGAACAAACACTGCCGCGAGAATCAGAGCAATCGCGATCACCGGGCCTGAAACCTCTTCCATGGCCTTGAAGGCGGCATCCTTGGGAGTCATGCCGTGTTCGATATGGTGCTCCACAGCCTCCACCACAACGATGGCGTCGTCGACCACGAGTCCGATCGCCAGCACGAGTCCGAAGAGCGAAAGAGTATTAATGGAAAAGCCAAGAGATGGAAAGACCACGAACGTGCCGATCAGGGAGACGGGTACTGCCAGCAATGGAATTAAGGTCGCGCGCCATCCTTGCAAGAAGATGTAAACGACCAAGATGACGAGGACGATGGCTTCAAAAAGAGTGTGCTTGATTTCACTAATACCCTCGGTAACCGCCAAGGTCGTGTCCAGCGCGATGTCGTATTCCAGATCCTGAGGGAAACGCTGCTTGGCTTCCTTCATCAGCTTACGAACGCCGGCGGCCGCCTGCACCGCGTTCGATCCAGGCAGTTGGTATACAGCGATCACTGCGGCCGGTTTACCGCTGTAGCGGCCGACCAGATTGTAGGTTTGCGCCCCCAGATCTATGCGAGCCACATCCTTCAAACGCAGGATGGAACCATCGGAGTTGGCTCGTATCACAATCTGGCCGAATTCCTCCGGTGACGGCAGACGACCTTGCGCTAGAACAGCATAGGTAAATTCCTGTCCCTTCGGGACAGGCTCACCACCTATTTGTCCGGCAGGATTCACGGTGTTCTGTGTCTGGATCGCCTTTACGATCTCAGGAACCGTGACGTCCATTTTTGCCAGCTTGTCCGGCCGCACCCAGCAGCGCATGGCGTACTGTCCGGCTCCGAAAACTGTGACGCTCGCGATACCCGGAACTCGTGTCAGCTGGTCATTCAGATTGATATAGGAGTAGTTGGCCAGAAAGATGTTGTCGTAAGTTCCCTTCGGCGAGATAGAGGTTGACCAGCATCAAGGGTGCAGTGGTGGATTTCTGAACCGTGACCCCGTAATTCACCACGTCAATTGGCAACTGTGAATTTGCCTGATTGGTACGCATCTGCGCCAGGATCTGATCGGTATTCGGATCTGTCTTGATGTCGAAGTTGACAGTAAGGGTAATCTGCCCGTTATTGGCATTGTTGGAGTACATGTAGTTCATGTTGTCCACGCCGCTCATTTGCTGCTCGATCGGCGTGGCGACGGACTGCTCGACGGTTACGGCATCCGCTCCCGGATACGTGGCTTTCACCTGAATTTCGGGAGGAGCAATGTTTGGGAACTGGGCGGTGGGCAGGCGCCGCATGGCAACGATGCCCATGAGAACCATGAGAATGGCGATCACCATGGCCACAATGGGACGCCTGATGAAGAAACTGGCCATGGTTCATTCTCCTTGTCCGATGGAATTGAATTGCTTGGGGCGAACGGTCATTCCTTCCCTGGCCTTCTGCACGCCTTCGGCAATCACTTGCTCGCCGGGCTTTACTCCCTCAGTAATCACCCACATCTGGCCCACTCGTTCTCCCGATCTTCACCGGACGAATACTGGCCTGATTGTTCGAATCGACGACGACAACGCTGTAGCTGCCCTGAGCCTCAACCACGGAACGTTGCGGCACCAGCAGAGCAGCTTTGTCCACTCCTGTAATCGCGCGCACACGGCCAAACATTCCGGGACGCAAGATTCCACCCGGATTTTCAAAGGCCCCGGCCATGCGAATGGTTCCCGTCTTCACATCAACTTGACGGTCGGCAAGTACAACGCAATCCCTTTCGCGGATAGACGCTTCCATCCGAAAGAATGAGTTCGAGAATCTTCCGCTCTCCGGCTCGTCTTCTGCCTTCGCTAACCGCGCTGATTCTGTCGGCCAGTTTGAGATATTGTTGCTCGCTGATGGCAAAGTAGGCTTTGATCGGCTCCACCTGCGACACGGTGGTGAGAATCGTCGTCGGGCCGACCAGATCTCCGATCTGCCCTTTTGCTAATCCTGCGACACCAGTGATCAACGAGCGCACCTTGGCGAAACTTAGATTCAGTTCCGCTTGATCCACCTGGGCCTTTGCAGCAGCGACCATCGCCTGCGCCGCCTCGTTGGCTTGAATGTCGTTATCCAGTTGAGCTTGTGGAATCGCGCTCTCTTTGGCCAGGGGTGCATCCCGGGCCACGTCGAGCTTCGTCTTGCCAAGTTGCGCCTCGGCTTGAGCGAGCTGACCTTTAGACTGTTGTAGTGCGGCTTCGAACGGACGGGGATCAATCTCGAACAGCACATCGCCCTTGTGGACCACGGTCCCTTCCGTGTAGTTCTGCTTCATCAGGTAGCCGGTCACCTGTGGTTGGATCTGGGCGTTCACATAACCGTCGAGAGTTGCTACGCACTCGGTGTAGAGAGGAACGTCCTGTTGGGTGACCGGTGTAACTTCTACCTCTGGCGGTTCGGCTACAGCTAGGCCTCCTTCTTTGCGCACCCGGTCCAACAGATTGCTGCCAGGAAGATCAGAATCGCTCCACGCCCACGGGTTCGCCAAAGAGGCACCAGCAGTCGATTGCATATCTTTGCTCATGTGGTGACCGAGTCGCGGACAGCACGGGCGAATTGACTCGCATGAAACTCCTCAGGACAAACCGCCAAACTAGCAAGAAGCCTTCTTTCGGAGCATCACTAGCAACAGGAAAGAGTTTGGTCGGATAGTCCGATTCGAGCGAGCCACACTCTGCTTTGTCTTTCGTATTCTTGGACCAAGACTGCTGCGAAGTTCGATGAAGGATCGAGAAAAGCCTAGAAGCTGCATGTTATAGGGCAATACTGGCAGAAATTACAGTCGGCACCGTGCGCGGGAGCTAGATCGAGCAGCTAAATCAAAGAGTGGACTGCAAGGGGCGGAGGTGGCGGTGTGCTTTCCCGTTTCGCGTGAGTTGCTGATCCGTCACATGTTATTACAGTCCGAACTGAGAACAAACAATGAGGGGACTGTGAACGTTGCTGGCAGAAATCGGTTTCGGAACACCCTATTATCTTTCTTGGTCGCCAACAACCAATCGTACGAATCACTCATCGAATTATGCCGCGCATCGACAGTTCTACCAGAAGGAAAAACGTGACGATGACTCCTCGGGTCGTATTAGCGGACGATCAAAACGAGATTTTGCAGTCTGCGCGACAAATACTCGGGAATGAGTTCCGCATCGTTGGCACCGCGGAGAACGGCGCAGGTGCTGTGGAGCTTGCCGCGAGACTCTCCCCTGACGTTCTAGTGCTGGACATCTCCATGCCGGTGCAGAACGGGATCGAAGCTGCTTGCCACCTCAAGGAGCTCGGTTCTACGACAAGGGTAGTATTCTGACGGTAAACACGGAACCGGAGTTTGTCGAAGCTGCGCTCTTCGCCGGTGCGCTGGGTTATGTTCTGAAGCCGTCTCTTGCTTCAGACCTGATCCCGGCAATTTGGGCGGCCATGGAAGGTACAACCTTCATTTCCCCGTCCATGCATCTGCCCTAGAATGCACTCTGTGTTCCGGAGAAGGATTGAAGGCTCCACCAGGAGCGGCCCATTCTTGGGAGGGTGCTGGCGTGAGCGTAAATTCAACCCCCCTATGAAGGCCGACAGTCGCAGAACATCCAGATATTGCCCAATCCTGAGCGCACCGCTAGCGGGACTGCGTTGTACCCCATCGTAACGAGTCGGCAAACGTGAAAACTGCGGAGTTCACTGGGAATAGAGACGGCAACCTGGGCACTGCTGGGCGTCACTGTCCCATTCTGCGAAAACTAACAGTTCTGGCGGATCGCACTGGCTCTTAGTATCATCCACAATAGCGCCTCAGGCCGTGTTGCTCGTGCCGCGAGCGCGAAGTTTCTTATGTAATCGAAACATGTGATGGAACATCGCCCCAAAGCACGGTTGCTCATAGCCGACGACCACACGTTGCTGGCGGAAGCCTGCAAGAGTCTTCTCGAGCCCGAGTTTGACGTTGTCGGAATCGTGGATAACGGACGAGCCCTGCTTCGACTGGCGGCCGAACTGAAGCCCGACGTGGTGATCCTCGATATCGGAATGCCACAACTGAATGGGCTTGATGCAGGTGATCAGATTAAGCAGCTCTTGCCCGCAACCAAATTAGTTTTTTTGACAATGAATCTTTCGCCGGAGGTCGCGGCTGAAGCCTTTCGACGAGGCGCTTCCGGCTACGTTGTGAAGAGTTCCGCAGCGGCAGAACTGGTCAGGGCCATCCGACGTGCGTTGCGATCGGAATCGTACTTGTCTCCCGACATTACCAAGGAGACGGTGGACTTCCTCCTAAGAAGCGGACATTCGTACTCGGAAGAAAAGCGAATTACACCTCGGCAGAGGGAGGTCCTTCAATTGCTTGCCGAAGGCATGTCGATGAAAGAAATCGCCGCATGCGCTGAACTTGAAACCGGGCACCGTGGCCTTCCACAAATACAAAATGATGGAGACCTTGGGCATCAAGTCCAATGCTGAATTGCTTCAGTATGCAATCAGGCATCATCTTGGAACGGAAAACCCTCGCTGAGGGCAAGTTGTTGCCTTCCCGTTCTTCGTTTCGCCTAATGATTATTGGCGAAACGATTTCCCTTCCCACTCTCCACGGTTCGCCTAGAGTTTCTCAGATCGCAGTCGAAGCCATCCATTCTTGGTGCCGAGACGAGAGACGGCATCCGATGGGCATCCCTTTCTACATCGCCGGCTGTCACTCGCAGTAATCAGAATCACCGAAGATCGCCCCGGGCTTTCGGAAGCGTGTGACTGTTACTTATTTGCAGTTGGCCCTGTCAACAATAGTAGTTTTTTGGTGCGAGCTGCTTGCTTAAGGTGGCTTGTGGCCATTCCCCGAGCAGGTGAAAGTGACAGTCCGCATGTTGCCATAAGCTGCTGGTACGCGTCGCGAACTCACTGTACTACCTGCTTTTGCGGACGGAGCTTCGGAACCAGAGCAAACCTTGATGCTTCACTAGTAGTATTACTAGGTGTCAGGTGCTGGACGGTTATGGTAATTTTCTAGCTCCGTTTCGAATTTAGCATTACAACGCACAATTCTACGCAACTTGCGGCCAGATCCCTACTTGATCGGGTCTGCTGAGATTTGCTTTTCCGGAGGTTGACTAATGATCATAAGAAGAAATCTACCACGTATCGTAATCGCTGACGACCATACACTGGTCGCCGAGGCGTGCAAGAAACTTCTCGAATCTGATTACGAGATCGTTGCCACTGTCGGCGACGGCCGATCACTGGTCAGAGCCGCTGCAGAATTGAGACCTCACCTCATCATTGTTGATGTTTCTATGCCTCTGCTGAACGGCTTGGATGCGGGCCAGCAAATAAAGGAGCTGATCCCCAGCGTGAAGTTGGTTTACCTCACCATGAATCATGATGCCGATTTGGCGGCTGAGGCATTCCGCCGTGGAGCATCTGGGTATTTGCTCAAGACCTGTGCGGCTTCTGAACTGGCTCATCGCGGTGCGAGAGGTGCTGCGAGGCAAGTCTTATCTGTCGCCCATGATTGCCAAAGATACGGTCGATTTCCTACTGCGCCAGGATAAGGCACTGGTCGAAGAAGGCCAGCGGCTGACGGAGAGGCAGCGTGAAGTACTGCAGCTCTTGGCGGAGGGGAAGTGCATGAAAGAAGTAGCTGGCGTGCTAAACGTTACGACCCGCACCGTCGCATTTCACAAGTACCGCATCATGGAAGTGCTTAACGTCAAGAGCAATGCCGAACTGGTTCAGTATGCAATCAGGCAGCATTTGATTGCTGCTTGACGGTTTGCCAAGCTGTCATGGTTCGGGTCTTTCCAAGCCTGCCACTCCAGCTAGCCCCGAAGTTCTCTCGCCTGTTGTCGAGCCTTTTGCCGCAGAGCCCTCTAAGCTGTGAAAAGAGTTTCGAGAAGGCCCAACCTACGGTCGAGCCTTCCCGAACCCAAGCGAGATCAAAGCCATCTGCGAATAAATCCTAAGCCGATGGAGGACAAAAACGAGAGCCCCCCAAGCAAACCGATGAGCGGCAACAGGCTGCCGGTCTTCGGCAGCTCGGCTGGCGCCTCCGGAGCAGGCGGAGGTCCCCCCACAGCTATCAGGATTGGCATATCGGCTGGAGGCGGAGCAACCGGAGGCGGTGGCGGCGGCATTTTACCGGAGACCTGCTGCGTCCGGGTCACGTGAACTTCAGGTACTTCCACAATCTTGGTTGCCGAAACCTTCATCCCTTTCTTGAGTCCCCAGGCATCGGTTTCCTGGCCGTCCACGTTAAACTTTTGGTCTTTAGGAATCTTAAACTGCTGATTGGTTCCATCTTCCAGGGTGAGGATCACACGTGCTCGGCGGAGTGATGTGCCAGACTTTCCCGGTGACAGTCTGGACAGTTGTGACGGTTTTGGGCGTCGTCGAAACGATGATTGTTCGCTCCAGCTTCATTCCAGGTCGAAGGTCATGAATCCCGAGTTGCTGACCGCCAACCGTCGCCCGCGCGCTTTCAGGCACATTCGGAAAATGACGCATCGTGCCATCATTCATCTTCACGAAAAGGTCGTTTCCGCGAACCAGAACTACTTCGCCCCGCTCAACCGTTACTTCATGAGTGGCCTGTCCACTGGCCGTGGTAGTCTCTGTCTTCACTTGTGCGTTGATGCAAATGGCAAAGGCAAAGAACATCATCCCTACCAAACGCCCCAGCCACTGCTGTGTCTTTCCGCTCGTTGATTTCATCGATTTATCTCCTAAAGTATCCGTTGGACTCGTAAGCTGATATTCACCCCGTATTTCGCAGCGGATGTTATTTTTTACTTCCGCGACACGTCAATATTTTGTAATCGCGATTCTCCGACTCTCTTGGAATCCGCAATGGACGCCTGAACGATGTATCGCTGAGGCGCACTGCCAATAAAATAGAAGGGATAACACGTGACCAGGGTCAGCGAGCGGACCGGTCGTGGCCGCAGGACAGAAACATCATCAGGGCGTACCAGCACAATACGATCCACTGTGTATCGTTCCCTGCGGCTCGGCGTCACCAAGTCGATCGTGTCGCCTGGTTCGACATCCTTCAGGACTCTGAAAAAACCATCTCGATGACCCGCGATGCCGATGTTTCCCTCCTCGCCTGGTCGTGCAGTCCCCTCAATGTGTCCGACACCCCGGTTGAGAATCAAATCGTCCGTTCCTTCTAGTACCGGCACCTCAAGTTGAACCTTGGAGATGTGAAGTACTGCCAGCGGTGGATCTATGTCGTGTGTCAGGCTTTCTTCATACTCCGCAATCCTCTTCTCCGACCAGAAGCGAAAATCAACCTTGAACACAGGCTTTGTTCGCACCGCTTGTCTTGTTTCAACGGTCTCTTGCATTCGTGGTGCATCAAACTGCCTCAGTTGGGCTCGAGACAACACTTCCTTGTGGAAATATGCGGCGGCGTAAACCCCGATCAGCACGACACCGACAATGAGCAGCAAACGCTGAATACGGCTCGCAATGCGCATTTCCAACAGCCCCTTGTTGGTCAACTTGGGTTCAACGCAGCTATGCTCTAGCTTGCGTGGCGACCAAACCGACACTGGCATCCGGAGTCTAGGCACGCGAGACGTAAGTCGGAACTGTCAGTAATGCCAGATTAGCGGAAGGCGCTTCGGCACCCCAGTTGTCATCATTTGGTGGTTGCCGCGCAGTTGTACGCATATTCTGTAAACTCTGCCAGTTGGAGGCGCGCTGGCGCTGCTTGTATAAGAGGCGCTATCTGCAAAACGACTGAATGGGAGCTGGCGTGTCCAATCGCAACTCTACAAACGTTGGGCAAGAGTTTCGGGTCCGCGATTGCTACGTGTGGTCTGAAATTCACTACCTGGACTCAGCAACCGACTATCGCGAATACCTTCCGCAAAACGGCATGCTCGCGCGCATCCGCAGTGTTGATCTAATTCTGCTGGGTTCCTCCAGGCAGTCGTATCCTCACCCTTTTCCGTGGTTCTATCTCCTGGTGGCGTTTCTGATCTTTGGCTGCGCTTTTCTGTACGAGATGCAGTGACTTGCCGATGCCTTTTCAGCTGAACGAGTTGCCCCGCCGGCACGGACTGGCTGGGACCACTACAATCGGAAATCCCTCTGGCACGGCCTGTCTCAAGACTGACAATTATCTGTTTCGTTTGCGGACCCGTATTATGAATCGGCCTGCACCGCCGAGAAGGTCACAGCGATACAGGCCGACGGGGGCAGGACCGCGAAACGTACGCGGCCAGTCGCGGAGGCATTGGAAAGGAGCATGGTAGAAGGCAAAGCTACCGGAGCTCTTGCGTCCTATCACCTGTCAAGACAGACAGACTGTCGCTGCAAAGTTCACTAGGTTTCATCGGGCCGATACCGCTCCTAATCGATTTTCAGCCCGAATCTCTTTGCGCGTACTAAAGATCAACTCCACGCTACGATCCTCTTATCGCAGTCGGTTTGTTGAACCCGATTCCTCGTCACTTATTTAAGATGAGATGGGAATCCGTCCGCGATGCTGCTCCATCGAGGTCGGAGCGTCACTACTTCTGCGCTCCATCCATTTCGCTGCTGACGAACTTCCTCCCGTTCGACACCGCGTCCACCGCAGCGAGAAGTTCGGCGCCAGCTTTTGCCTTGATGACGTAGCCTTGGGCACCCACGGTGAACGCCTCCTTTACGACATCGGGGGAAGACTCTTGGGTCAGGAAAATGATTCTTGCAACAGAGGCAACTTTGCTGATTTGACGGGCAGCCTCGATCCCATTCAGCCCCGGCAGACCGATATCCAAAACAACCAGGTCGGGTTGCAAGAGCTCCGCTTGTCGAATGGCTTCCACCCCATCTTGCGCTTCTCCGACTACCTGCACGCTTCCATGCTCCTGAAGCATCGAGCACACAAAGCGGCGAAACGGCTGATGGTCATCCACAACAAGAACACGTGTCTTCACATTTGTTTTCACGGAGGCCGTCATCGTTTGAATGCACACCTTCCAAGACTCTTAATCTATGTGATTTACGCCTAACCTAGGGACACGAAGGAGGAGCCAGCTTTTAAGCGGGAGAGAACTAAGATGCACCCCAAGGTTGTGTCGGTTTGATTGAGTTAGAGTACAGGAACCTTCGTGCAAAGCCCATGGCACAAAGGTACCGCCACAAAAGTGCCATGTCGCTTGGATGACTCAACCGAGAAAACCACTACGCCGTGATCGCAACGGCAGGCGAACTACTAGCTGGGAGCGTCATGATCATGACTGTCCGCGCTGGCGAGACTCGGGATTCATGCGGATTCGAAGCTCAATCTCGGTTACTTCCTCGTAGTTGGTCCTGCTAGTCACGGCAAGCGCTCAATACTTCTCAGGAATCCAACGGTAGTTCCAGTTAGGGTCTTTGTATCCCTTTGGCTTCTGCCGTGGGGGAAGCGTAACTTTTCCTATCGGCATCTGCTTCCAAGGCACGGTTCCAAGCAAGTGTGAAATGCAGTTGAGGCGAGCGCGTTCCTTGTCGTCTGTTTGTACCACATACCAAGGGGATTGCGGAGTATCAGTTGCGGCAAACATAGCATCCCGAGCGCGTGAGTAATCGAACCAGCGGCGATGCGATTCAAGATCCATTGGGCTTAGCTTCCATCTTCGCATGGGGTCATCTATCCGCTTAAGAAACCTCTTATGCTGCTCACGTTCGGTGACCTCAAACCAGTACTTGACAAGAATAATACCGTTGTTCTTCAGGAGAGATTCAAATCCCGGGCACATTCGAAGAAAGTCAGCATACTGCTTGTTGGTGCAAAAACCCATCACGTGCTCGACGAGAGCACGGTTGTACCAGCTGCGATCGAAAATAGTCACCTCCCCTGCAGCCGGCATTTCCTTGATGTATCGCTGCGCATACAACTGCGATTTTTCACGTTCTGTGGGAGCAGGCAGAGCTACATGGCGGAATATGCGGGGACTAACACGCTCCATGATACGGTGAATCACGCCGCCCTTGCCAGCAGCATCGCGTCCCTCGAATACGACCACAATTTTCGCACCAGTGGCTCTTACCCACTCCTGCATCTCAACAAGACTTCTTTGAAGCTTGCGCAATTCACTTTGATACTCTTTAGTCTTTAACTTGTTTTTAGGTTGATCCACTTTTCTCTTGTCCTTCTTGTCTTGTCCGGCGCGTACGCCTTCATTTGACAAAAGGGTTCGGCGGGGACATCGAAAGCGATGTCACGAGTTTGCAAGTCATGAGGTGGATTGGTTAACTGGCAGTTCTGTCAGTTCTCTGGAGGCGCACCTGCGAATGAAGATTCGTGGGCGTGCGGAGTCCCAGGCAATGTCGTGCACGAACTAGATCAGTGTGGCGCGAAGCGCATTCTAGGAGCAGTTCAGATAGGGCCCTGTTGCGGTTCGGACGAGCCGCCATCGTCGCAACGATGCTGTTGTTTTCGTCCGCGGCTTGGCCACAAAAGGCGGGGACGAAGCCTTCAACTCTCGAAGCAGCGCACGAACCTACTAAACCCAGCCCGCCCAAAGATGTTCTCGGGCGCACGACACCGCGCGGGGCGGTTCTTGGCTTTCTTAGCGCGGCGAGAAAAGGCAATGGAGAAATCGCTGCTCTTTATTTGAATACCCCACTTCGTGGCCCAGATGCACAGGCTCTAGCGCAACAGCTTGCAGCCGTCCTCGATCGCCGCCTTCCTCCTCGGCTCAACGAACTCAGCGACAAACCTGAAGGTTCTCTACCTGATCCGCTCAGACCGGACGAAGATCTGGTGGGGACCATTAGCACCTCCAAGGGAGATCTCGACATAGTCCTCGAGCGCGTCGACCGCGGCAAGTTGGGAACGGTCTGGCTCTTTTCCCGCCAAACCCTCGATGCAATTCCGGATGTTTTTCACGAACTGAGCACGCCTCCAGTAGAGAGGATCCTCCCGGAAATCCTCGTCAAGACTCGATTGGCAAGCATTCCGTTGTTCGAGTGGATGGCCGTTTTCTTAGGCATGCCGTTCCTCTATTTGCTGACGGGGGTGCTCAACCGTTTGCTTGGCTTCGGTGCAGGTACATGCCGACGCTACTTGCTCAAAAATCCCAATCTGCCGAACCCGCGCATCTTGTCGCCACCCATTCGACTGCTCCTTCTCGCACTCACGATCTACTGGATGCTGTCGAGGGTCGGCCTGCCGCTTCTGGCGCGGCAATTTTGGTCCACCACCGTCCTGATTATCGTGATCGCCGCTTCGACCTGGCTACTAATGCTGCTGAGCAGATGGGGAGAACGTTACATAATTGGCCGACGGCCGAAGATGAGCGGGTCAGCCGCTGTCTTGCGCCTCATCCGGAGGGTCGTTAATACACTGATTTTTTTCGCTAGCTTGCTGTTTGCTCTTTACCACTTCGGCATCGACCCGACGGCTGCACTAGCGGGACTTGGTGTAGGTGGCATAGCGGTAGCACTGGCGGCCCAAAAAACGCTTGAAAATGTCATCGCCGGTGTCTCATTAATCGCGGACCAAGCGGTTCGCGTGGGGGACACCTTGAAGCTCGGCGATACAGTAGGCACGGTCGTAGACGTGGGACTTCGCTCAACCAGTATCCGCACCCTAGACCGTACCTTGGTTTCGGTGCCGAATGGTCAAATTGCGAACATGAGCCTCGAAATCCTTTCGGCGCGCGACAAGTTCTGGTTTCATCCCCTCATCGGTCTGCGATACGAAACCAGCCCTGCACAACTGCGATCAATTGTCGCGGGAATTCAAAATCTACTCGCTGAGCACTCGAGCCTCGACCCGTCCTCATTTCGCGTCAACTTTCTTCGTCTGAGTGCTTTCTCTCTTGACGTCGATATCTTTGCTTATGTGTTCGCTCGGGATTGGACTGAGTTTCTCCGAATCCAAGAAGAGTTACTGTTGAGCGTGATTGAGATCGTGCACAAAGCCGGTGCCGAGGTCGCATTCCCATCCCAAACAACGTACCTTGCAGCTGATTCGGCGGAAAAGCTAGCACGTCTCATTCCCCAATTTGCGGCGGCACACCGGATTGAAGCGCTCGATAAAGAACACGGTGTGCATCACCAGTAGGATCGCTGAGAGGCTGATTTTGTGAATCAACTCGGTTCGGAGACGTCAAACCCCAGAATCCTTCTCGCGAGTGCGTCAGTCATCGTCTTGTTTTTGTATGGCCTTGAAGGCCTTAGCCATATATCGCGACCACCGCAACGGCACTCATAGCTAGTATCAAAATGAAGACAACGGCACGCCGTGTAGCGTTGGCTTTCAATGTCTTTGGAGTGTTGCTTCCTGCCGTTTTCTCAAGGGGTTCGCGTCAGGTGTAGTGACATTCGCCGGCGATCCTGGGATGGCAGTTGCTTGGGCTCAATTAATTTTCAATGTAGTGATGGTGACAGCTGTGCTGTTCATGCTTCGTCTTTTTCATCGGCAGCTGGAGTCCCTCGATACAACCTCTCGCATACCTTAGTTCCCGTTGGCTAACGACGGTCCAATCCCGACATGGAGCCATTCGTCTGTCAGTTGTAACAGTTCCCCGCTCTAACCTCGCTTACCTAGCATGAGATCACGTTCTTGCTGTAAGACGCACTAGGGACGTGTCGACTCATGCCTACAAGCTAGCCAGGTCATCAGAACTTGACCTAGCTGTACCCGGGAATAGGAGGGCTCATGAAAAGAGTTTCGTTTTTCTCTGGTCTGGGTATCCTGCTTGTCGCTGCCGCAGCACTCGGGCAGGACGTCCGTTACAACTTCGATAAGAGTACCGATTTTTCCAGATTCAAAACGTACAAATGGGTCATCCTAAAAGATGCACCCACTGCAAACGATTTGGTGGCCAAGCAGGTCAGAGATGCCGTCGACAAGGAACTGGCAACAAAGGGCCTATCCAAGATCGACGATGACAGCGCTAGCCTTTTTATCGGATATCAGGCAGGCGTCGGTCAGGAAAAAGAATTCACCTCGTTCAGTTCGGACTGGGGCTATGGCGGGGGCTGGTATCGCGGTGGATGGTATGGACCGGGTGGCGGAATGAGTACCACCACGGGGTCTACCTCAACAATTTACGTAGGACAGCTGGCCGTCGACATGTACGATTCTGCAAATCATGATCTGGTTTGGCGTGGAGTTGCGAGCAAGACACTCGACCCAAAGGCCAAACCTGAGAAACAGCAGAAAAACCTGGCGAAGGCAGTCCAGAAGCTGCTCAAGAATTATCCTCCAACCGCAAAACAATAGTTCAGACTGAGCGAAAGAAACTCTATCGCAAGGCCAGAAAGCTCCCTCACGGAAGAGTTTTGTACTTGGCCACCATCCGCTGCAGGTCTGAGCGGAGTCGCTCACACAAACGGACATCATTCAGAATGCTTCGCCGACTCCCATGCTCCATGTCCACGTATCCTTACCTCGTGCGAAGTCAGCCCGCAGATTAACACGATATGCCTTACTGAGCTGAAATCTCACTCCACCCCCTCCAGCTGGCAGAAAGTTGTGAATGCGCAACAACTGACTACCGCCCGGAACCACCTCACCGATGCCCCCAAATCCGACAACTCCGAATCGTTTGGGCAAAGACAAGCGATACTCGAGTTGCGTGGCAAACATATAACGGTCGAGATATCGTCCCGCGGTGTAACCCCGCAACTCGTTATTTGTACCGTAAATACAATTCGCATAGAAAGGTGGCTTGCCGCCAGTCCCGCAAACGAACAAGTTGTAGGCGAGAACCTGGGTCTTGCTAAGGCTGCCGTATTTGTTGAACGTTAGGCGATAAGCTTGAAAAGAGTACTTGCTGCCTAGAGCGGTAGAGAAGAAGTCCGACGTCACATCAAGCAGCATTCCACTCGTGGGATAAAACCGATTGGGAGCAGTTTCGCGGTTCAATCGCACACCGAGAGATCTAAGTGCTGTGTGGAGCCCAATATCAGGTGGGGGGGGCGGCGCACTTTCACTGTTGCCTGTTGACCGCACTACAATATCCGAGGCCCCGGTCCAGAAGCGGACCCCGAGAAAGAAATCCATTCCCACCTGGCGCAATACTTCGCTGCGGAAGACCTCGCCTGACTGTTCGAGTGGCAACTTATGGCCCGCATTCCCCGCGGCCAGCCCTATGCCATACAAATCGTAATTGAGATTGCCACGAACATAACCGGTCGTGATCCGGTATGTCTTCTCCTTCATGTACAAATCCGCGTAGGCGGCAAAGCCACGGCTCCCATTGTTTGTCACTAGGCCGGCCATCCCAACTACGGACGGCGGAGACAAATGGTCATCCTTACGAAGAGGGAATATGTAGCCAAGAATCGGCACGATCCCCGTACCCAAGGCGGGACTGGAAATCGGAAGAGGAGCGACGACGAAGGAACCCCTTCGACTGGACTGCGGTGGCCCGCCGGGTGGCGGTAAATTCGAGGCAGGGACATCCTGACCATTCTGCTCTTCTTGAGCGTGGGCCCCCACTCCGAGCACAATGCAAACCGGAAACACAACGAGGACGACCCACAGCCCACAAACGGAACTATTACGTCTTGGATGTACACTCACTTCCGTTAACCTTCCCGACGATGTACTTTGCCGTTACCTCGCATAGGCGTGGCCACGTGCAGATACCTGCTCTTTGTTACGCGTCAGGCACTGCGTTCTCGGATCGGTGTCCACCTGAATCAAGAAACGCAGAGACCGCCGCATTGACTCCAAGAAATAATCGTCCTTGCAATTCCTTCAGAAACCCGCTTCGAAAAAAGAGATCACGAACTCTGTCCGCAACTCGTGCAAAGCACAGATGAACGCCACAGTCTTCCAATTCGTTTCTCAAGTGGCGCAGCATTTCAAGACCGGTAACATCGATCTCCGGACTGGCTTCAAGATTGACGACTACTACCCTGAGTGAGCTGCCATATGCCTTGACCAGTTCATGCAACCGGTTGTGCACACGGTTTGCGTTGGCAAAAAATAGGACTCCATTCGGCCGGAAAATCAAAAGACCAGGAACCTGTTCGGCATCTGAGTGGCGCGCCACGTCCACAAAGTTCATCGTCCCTGGCAGCTTTCCTAAGACTGAATCCTGCGGGGCGCTTAGCTTATGCATCAGCGCAATCAGCGTAAGACCGACTGCAAAAATGAGGCCTCTTAGAATTCCCATCTGCAGCACACCAAGCAGCGCAACCAGAGCAACCCAAATACTTCCAGTTCGCAGCTTGGCGTAATACTTTAGTGTGCCAACATCCGCCAGGTGCATTACTGCATGGATGACGATTGCGCCAAGAACGGCTTCCGGCAAATTGCGGAACAATGGGAGCAAGAAGGCAAGGGTCAGACCCACGAACAGCGATGCGGTTAAAGTTGATAGCTGAGTGCGCGCACCCGCTGCATCATTAGCAGCCGTTCCGGACATTCCGCCCCCCACGATCATTCCCCCGAAAAGCCCTGATGCAAGGTTGGCCATTCCCATGGCACAGAGTTCCTGATTGGGGGCGATCTCATAGTTGTTTCTGGCGGCGAATGTACGCCCAGCAGCGAGGCCTTCCGCGATTAGCACCAGGACAATTCCAATTGCCCCGATAAACACATCTGCCCACTCATCCTCTCCCACCCTCGGCCAACCCAAAGTTGGCATGCCCGTCCGAATTGTGCCGACAACCTCAACACGATGGCGATCGAGCCCGAACCACGAAAAACTCAAGATAGCAAGGACCAACACAACCAGAACGGAAGGAACCTTTGGGGCGACGAACCCGAGCGAGAACATTGTGAGAAGGGCCGCTGCCCCAATTCCGAGTGTCCAAGGGTTTACATCTGCGAGCGCGGTAAGAACATGCCAGGACTGGTGAAAGAAGTTGCCTTGGCCGCTGGAAATGCCCAGGATCTTGTGTGCCTGTTTCGCGATAATCGTGAGTGCCAGTCCAAAAACAAAGCCCTTCAGAACCGGCTTCGAGATGAATTCAGACACGGCACCTAGCTTGAGTACTCCACCAAGCAGGAACAAACCACCTGCTGCAATGCTGGCAGCAGAGGCCAACATCGTGTACCGAGTAGAATCCGCTAAAGCGAGTGGTGCGACCAAAGCAGCCAACATCGCCGCAGATGATGACGTTGACGTAACCGCAAGTTGGCGAGAGGTGCCGAAGATCGCATACGCGAACATTCCCACACACGCTGCATATAAGCCCGTCTGGGGAGGAACCCCAGCAATTCCTGCGTAGGCCATTCCTTCTGGTATTAGCAGTCCGGCAACCGCGATTCCAGCCACCATATCCCGGCGAGCACTTTTCCATGAGCACGCAGGCAACCAAGCGGCGATAGGTACGAACTCCCGTACCGCCGGACGAGCACGCATATAACCTCCCTCTCTGCGCCTTCATCTCAACCTAAGACCGCTCATTGCTGTCAGCCACTGCGACTTTTGCCAGTGCCGGCTTGCCCATCCCCATCCCTTCGTATGATTCTCCGCCGCCGACTACCACGCGATCTCACCAGTGATGTCTGACTGTTGATTCTGCCAGTATGCAGACTGAAAGGCAGTTAATAGGCTTTGGTCGTTGATTTAGGTATCGACCCCGATCACGCCTCCCTAGCCCGCAAAGAAGGCGTTCGTCTTTGAGTGATTTCGCGCGGGTACGAAGATTGATCTGAGCGACCGTCGCATGTACAGCAAGGAAGCCAATAACCGCAGGATATATGCGCGCTCTCAGACTGGTTCAACACCTAGGGGTTGACGCGGACAGGATGGTCCGAGCGAGTGATCGAGAAGATGCGAAATTCGCGCAGGTGCAGCATGGTGTTTGAACATAGAAATAAGGGAGACCTGAGAGGCGCTTGAGACGCGACGTCACGAGACTCCAATGCTACGCACTATCACAACCTGGGTGATCAAGACGAACGCAACGGGTGACCTGGTCCGATCTAGCCTTATGAACTTTCTGAGCTCCGAACGCGGCTGGTTCCTTCTTCGATTGAAGAGTGTATTGCTGAGGGTCCTCCTTGTGATTGTGTTTATTAGCTTGGGCGTTAGCCACATTTTCGCTGTACCGAGGGAATCCCCTCCAGACGCAGTCAGTTTGTCGGAACAGCTACAGCCACTTACCTCCACTGTCAAAGAAAAAGAACACGGTCTGTCGGCCAAGCCGGTGGAGATTGCGCGGCCCTTGAACTTTCCCATCACCAATTCCATGCTTGTCAGCTGGATCGTTGCTCTGGGTCTAATCGCGTTTGCTCAGGTTGCAACGCGAAAGATGAAACAAGTTCCCGCCGGAGCACAGAACTTCTTGGAATGGCTGGTTGAGGCATTGTACAAATTTCTAGCCGGAATCATTGGACCGCATTTGGCCCAAAGGACATTTTGGTTTTTCGCGACGATCTTTATCTTTGTCCTGTCGGCGAACTGGTTCGGACTCATTCCCGGAGTAGGTTCGCTTGGGTGGGGACATCAAACCGCTCATGGCTTCCAGGTTGATCAACCTTTATTTCGCGGGGCCAACGCAGACGTCAACATGACGCTTGCCATGGCCCTGATCTTTTTTGCCAGCTGGATCGTCTGGGCCTTTCGCGAAGTTGGTTGGCGCGGCTTTTTAAGCGAGTTATTCGCCCCCAAGGGTGAGAGCGAAGGCCTCCTTAGAGTCTTATTAGTAGTCGTGTTCTTCGCCGCCGGTTGTTTGGAAGTGGTCTCCATCTTGTTTCGGCCGGTTTCCCTTAGTTTTCGTCTCTACGGCAACATCTTCGCGGGCGAGAATCTGCTGGAAGCGATGTCCAAACTTGTCCCCGGCTTTGGATGGCTGGTACCGATACCGTTCTACTTCCTGGAACTGGTGATGGGCCTCGTTCAGGCGTTGGTCTTCATGCTCCTGACAGCCGTGTTCACGATGCTGATGTGCCAGCACGAAGCAGAAGGATTGCCTGCGCCTCACGCTTGATGGACTTATATCGGTGGCTTGGCCGTGTTCAATCGCGGGAGCCGGCGGGAAAGAGAAGGACAATCAAATGAACGGTAGTCTGCATGTCGGTTTGGCAGCCCTGGGCGCAGCCATTGCTGTGGGACTAATCGGAATGAAAGCTTCGGACGCGGTCGGGCGAAATCCCGTCGCCTCGACGAAGATTTTGGTGCAGTCCATTCTTGCGATTGCTTTTGCCGAAGCGATCGTGTTCTATGCCCTGTTCTTGGTTAAGTAGGCCAAGCCCCGGGTGCTGAGTCAAACCTGGGCGGCGCTCGGGGTAACGAGAAGAAACCATGATTGCTTTGATGCTGGTCGAACCAAATGGTGGAGGACAAATCCAGCAGATTGCTAACACTTTCGGAGTGGACTGGCCTCACCTAATTGCCCAAATGATTAGCTTTTCGATCGTCTGCATTCTTCTGCACCGGTTTGCCTACAAACCGATCTTGAAGATATTGGAAGAACGCCGACTGCAGATTGCACAGGGAATTGCCGAAACGGAGAAGATACGAGCTGAACTGGCACAAGCCGAAGCCAAATGCCGGAACATGATACTGCAAGCAGATGCCGAGGCCACAAAGTTAATCGAAGAAGCTCACGCCGCGGCCGGTCGCGTGCAGCGGGTGGAGACGCAGAAAGCCATTGCCGCCGCCGAGCAGATCCTCATGAAATCGCGCGAAGCAGCCACGCTGGAGCACGCCCGTATGCTGACGGAGCTCAAGCGCGAGGTTGGCCAGTTAGTAGTGCAGACAGCAACGATGCTAACCGGAAGGGTTTTAACCAAAGAGGATCAGCGCCGCATGGCGGAAGACACCATTGAGAGATTAAGGACGGCTGCATAATTCGTATCAGCACTGACTGCATCTATGAAAACGTCCAAACAAGTTGAACGGCAGGCCAAGCACCTGTTCCGCTTCTGTGTTGTCGACGGAAACATCGATGAAAGTCGTGTCCGGCTTGTGGCTCAGAGTGTACTGCAGTCAAGGCGCCGTGGATACTTGCCATTGCTGGTCCGGTTCAAGCGGTTGCTCCAACAGGAGTTCGCTCGGCACCAAGCCAGGATCGAGAGTGCGATCCCGTTGCCATCGGACTTGGGGAACAAAGTTCAGAGCGAGTTGACGACTCTCTATGGCTCTGAGCTGACCTGCCAATTCGTCCATAACCCGGCGCTCATTGGGGGCTTGCGCATCAAAGTCGGCAGTGACGTCTATGACGGCAGCGTGCGATCCGGGTTAGCTGCATTGGCAAACAGCTTCGGTCTTCCAAATGGAAGACAGGCAGAAGGCTGAGTGGTCGGCACGTCCTTTGCATACATCACGGTGAAGATCTATGGCTGATCTACTAGAGGAACTTGAGGCGCAAATCGCGGGCGCAAAGGCAACAACTGCCCGGCAGAATGTCGGTGTAATTCGAGAAATTGGGGACGGCGTGGCCAAGGTAGAGGGCCTCACGGATGCAATGCTCAACGAGATGCTTGACTTTGGCCACGGCATCACAGGTCTGGCACTGAACCTTGAGGAAACAGAGGTCGGGGTCATTATTCTAGGCGACTACACCAAACTCCAGGAGGGCGATGACGTCTTTACCACGGGAAAGTTGTTGCAAGTGCCCGTCGGCAAAGGTCTCTTGGGGCGAGTAGTAAATACTCTCGGCGAACCTCTGGACGGCAAAGGACCAATCGTTAGCGACGTATTTTATCCGGTTGAGAAACTCGCCCCCGGCATTATCCGGCGCAGTCCGGTCAGACAACCGGTGCAGACCGGCATCATGGCGATTGACGCGATGATCCCCATTGGCCGTGGCCAGAGAGAATTGATCATTGGCGATCGATCAACCGGTAAGACGACGATTTGTATCGATACCATCATTAGTCAGGCTCGCCTCAACAAGGCGGCAGAGGTATCCGGAGACGCAAGTTACCGGCCGCTCTATTGCATCTACGTCGCGATTGGCCAGAAACAATCCAACATCGCGCGTATCATTTCCGTTCTCGAAGACGCTGAAGCTATGCCCTATACGACCATTGTCGCTTCACCGGCTTCAGATTCCGCCGCCAACCAGTACCTCGCCCCATTCGCAGGAGCGGCCATGGGTGAGTGGTTCATGGACAACGGCATGGATGCGCTAATTATTTATGACGACTTGTCGAAGCATGCGGTTGCTTATCGGCAGGTCTCGCTTGTGCTCAAGCGACCTTCAGGTCGTGAGGCGTATCCCGGTGATGTGTTTTACCTCCACAGTCGATTACTCGAACGAGCGGCGCGCGTTGGAGAGAAGTATGGAAATGGATCGCTTACTGCCCTTCCGATCATCGAAACGCAGGCTGGCGACGTCTCTGCTTACATTCCCACCAACGTAATCTCTATCACGGACGGACAGATTTATCTGGAAACAGATCTTTTTTACCAGGGCGTGCGACCGGCCATCTCAGTGGGCCTCTCAGTTTCGCGTGTCGGTTCGGCGGCCCAACTCAAAGTCATGAAACAAGTGGCCGGCCAACTAAAGGGAGACTTGGCGCAGTTCCGGGAACTGGCCGCCTTCGCGCAGTTCGGATCGGAACTGGATGCAAAGACCCAGGCGCAGATCGATCGCGGCAAGCGCATCATGGAGGTTTTCAAGCAATCTCAGTTCAGCCCCATACCAGTCGAAATGCAGGTAGCTGTCATCTGGTCGGTCCAAAACGGATATGTGGACGACGTGCCGGTCGAACGAATCAAGGAATTCCAGGCTAAGCTGACGGAATTCCTGGCTACCAGAAAGCCTGAACTGCTCGCAAGAATCGGGAGGGAAAAGACGCTCGGCGCGGAATTGACGGCCGCAGTAAAGTCGGCAATCGACCAGTTCAAGGAGACCTGGAGATGAGCCTTCGCAATGCTTGCGTCCGGTGCCGGTGCCGGTGTCGGTCTGATTTAGGCGGCACCAACTTCCCACTAGGGACTAACAACCTATGAACAGCCCACGCGACTTACGTCGGCGGATACGGTCGATTAGCAGCACAGCGCAGATCACCAAAGCAATGCAAATGGTGGCGGCGTCGAAGATGCGCAAAGCCCAACTCGCCGCACTTGCTGGGCGTCCGTTCGTGCAGGTGCTGTACCGCATTCAGCGCGAAGCAACAACTCGGATGCGGGATTTCAGCCATCCTTTACTCGAACGTCGTGAAGTCCGGAGGCGCGCCATTGTCCTGGTCGGCGCCGATAAGGGCCTGTGTGGAGCGCTCAATAGCAACCTGTTCCGACTCGCGGCCGAATTCGATCGCGACACTACGGTTTACATTACGGCGGGGCGCAAAGCCGCACAATTTGTCGTTCGCACTGGCCGGCAGCTTGCTGCCGAGTTCGCTTACGGAGACACGCCTCAATTCTCCGAGGCAAGAGCCATTGCTTCCTTGGCCCGTAATCTTTTCTTGCAGCGAGACGTGGACCGCGTTCAACTCATTGCGACTCGTTTCGCAAACACGCTTACGCAGGAACCTCTCTGCCTGGAGTTTCTTCCAGTTGGGGAAATCATGGCGATGAAGATACCGGGCGTCAGGTCCGAACAGGACTTGGCCGCGGATACGACGGAATCGGTCTTTGAGCCCTCACCTGAGTTGGTGCTGAGCTATCTTCTTTCTCACTATCTCGACATCTTCATCTATCAGGTTCTACTGAACGCCAAAGCCAGTGAGCAGAGTGCTCGCATGGTATCCATGAAGAATGCTACGGATAGCGCTGAGAGTCTTATCAAGGATCTGAGGCTCGAATACAACAAACTGCGACAAGGCAACATCACGAAGGAACTGCTCGAAATCGCCGGCGGGCAATCTGAGTGAGGGCCTCGCCATTTCTTTGGGCGGAATCAGCATGATCGGATATGAATATGAATGTAGGCATAATTGTTAAGGTGCTCGGTCCGGTCGTAGACATCGAATTCCCAGGGAAGCTGCCAGGAATCTACAACGCTCTGACCTGTGAATACAAAGTCCAGAACGAGCCCGCGAAATTAACGCTGGAGGTGCAACAGCACCTCGGCGACAAGTGCGTGCGGGCGATCTCGATGTCAGGCACAGAAGGGCTAAAGCGTGGATTCAAAGTCACCGATAATGGCGCACCGATCTCGATGCCCGTCGGAGACGCAGTTATGGGCCGGGTATTCGATGTCACCGGGAATCCCGTCGATGAGCGGGGACCTGTTGAAGCGGAGAAGTATTATCCCATCCATCGACCAGCACCACCCTTGGTGGAACAATCGACCTCTCCCCAACTACTCCCTACTGGGATCAAAGTCATCGATTTGATTTGCCCCTTTTTGAAGGGCGGGAAAGTGGGTGCGTTCGGCGGCGCCGGCGTGGGGAAGACAGTCGTCATCATGGAGCTAATCAACAACATCGCGAAGCTTCATGGCGGCGTATCTGTATTCGCCGGTGTCGGCGAGCGCACCCGCGAGGGAAACGATCTCTACCACGAAATGTCCGAGGCGGGAGTGATTAAGCAGGACAATTTGCGCGAATCCAAGATTGCCTTGGTGTACGGGCAAATGAACGAACCGCCGGGGGCGCGTCTGCGCGTCGCTCTTGCCGGTCTTGCTATTACCGAATACTTCCGTGACGAGAAGAACCAGGATGTGCTCCTGTTCATTGACAACATTTTCCGATTCTCGCAGGCTGGGTCCGAGGTATCCGCACTGCTAGGCCGAACCGCGAGCGCCGTGGGCTATCAACCTACTCTCGCCGCTGAAATGGGAGCGCTCCAGGAGCGTATTACTTCTACTAAGAGAGGTTCGATCACTTCATTCCAGGCGGTATACGTGCCGGCTGACGACCTGACTGACCCGGCGCCGGCAACGACGTTCGCGCATCTCGACGCTACTATCGTGCTGGAGCGCTCGATTGCGGAATTGGGTATCTATCCCGCTGTGGATCCTCTTGCCTCCACGTCGCGTGCGTTGGCGCCCGACGTCGTAGGCCAGGAACACTACGACGTTGCGCGGGGCGTGCAGAAGGTGCTTCAACGATACAAAGACCTGCAGGACATCATCGCGATCCTTGGAATGGATGAACTCTCACCTGAGGACAAGGTGACCGTGTTTCGGGCACGCAAGGTCCAGCGCTTTTTGAGCCAGCCGTTCAGCGTGGCCCAAGTATTTACAGGCCGCGAAGGCAAACAGGTACCGGTGGCAGAAACCGTTCGCGGATTTAGAGAAATCCTGGACGGAAAACACGACGACGTACCGGAAGGCAACTTCTACATGAAGGGTGCGATCGAGGAAATCAGATTGAGCTAGCAGTATGGCAAACACTCTGCAGTTGGAAATTGTAACGCCAGAGGCGATCGTCTATTCAGAAGCGGTCGATATGGTGACTCTGCCCGGAATAGAAGGACAGATGGGCGTGTTACCTCAGCATGTGCGCCTCATGACGCAAATGGTGCCTGGTGAGTTGATTGTCTGTAAAGACGGTCACGAGGACTACTTGGCGGTAGGAGAAGGTCTGGTTGAAATCACCAATGATCACGTGTCCATCGTGACCAACATGGCAGTCACGCTTGAGAGCATTGACGAAGCGGCAGTGGAGGAAGCACGTCAACGCGCCGCACTTCGCTTGAGGGAAAAACTCTCGTCCGAAGAGGTTGCCTCAGTAAACGCCGCGTTGGCTCGTTCCCTCGCTCAACTGCACGTAAAGCGACGCCATCGATAGCCTGGATTCGGCGTCGCGCTTGCCGAAGTACCCGTAACAATTGACAGTTCCTCTCTCGCATTCTTCTTATTACGCTTCTGCCGATGATGGTGCACATATTGCTTGTTGTGTTTGAGGAAAGCACACCTTCTTCTCTTCCACTTCAGGAGGCGATTCATCAATGTGTGTGACTTCACCTGCTGCAGCTTTCCAATTCTCGAGAAGGAGTGAACCAATGACTGGCACCACCCACAGAACTGCTCGTGCGCTAGCTTGTGTGGCAGCGTGCATGTTACTTGCGGCCTTGTCCGCACACGCCTCTGCCTCCGAAGAGGCTACCTCCGCCGGCCGGGGATTCGGCTTCGTTTATGACCCTGCCCGCGAGGTTACTCTCGTCGGCACTCTCAAGGAGTTCGTCACCCACCACGTCGCGGGCAGTCCTACGGGGCTGCACGTATTGATCTCCACTTCCGGGCAAACCGTCGATGCCCACATCGGCTCGGTGCTCTCCAAACAGATTAAGGAGAGTCTGCACGTTGGCGAGTTAGTCCAAGTCGTCGGCGTTCATGAGAAGGTCCACGGTAAAGATCTTCTACTCGTCCGGCAGTTGATCTATGGCGGGCGCCAGGTTACGGTCCGCAACGAGCGCGGATTCCTCGTCAGCACGGGTTCCCACCCTCAAGTCCTCAAGGGCACCGCTGCAAATGGAGGTGTGCGATGAAAATACGTATACTCTTTGTGCTGATTGCCACCGCTGCTTTTGCTTTCCTGGCTGGTTGCGGCGGAAGTTCGCACCCGCTCGTCACCTTTGTGTCACCTCCTAGTTCCGTCAATGCCGGTGCTACCGCCAACTTCACCGTCACCGTTGCACACGGCCCGAACGGGGTCACCTGGTCGCTGTCTTGTAGCACCACCAGCAATCCGACTTCGCAGTGTGGAACCTTAGTGAGCCCCACCGCACTTACCGTGACCTATCAGGCCCCGGTTAGCGTTTTGACGGGCAATGTTACCCTCACTGCAACCTCGGTCGACGACCACACTAAATTCGCCGCCCTCATTTTCCCAGTTGCCGCCCCATCCGCGATCGCCTTGCCCGATGGCAACTACGTCTTCCAGTTGTCTGGCCAAGACATAAACGGCACCTTTAACGCAGCTGGCGTATTTACAATTGCGAGTGGTGCAATCACTGGCGGAGAAGAAGATTTCACTGACCCTCTCTTCGTCCTCGTGGGTGTTTCCATTACGAATGCCAGCACCATCACGGCTACCCCGGACGGCAACCTGCAGATTATTCTCGCCACCAACAACTCCAAGATCGGAGTTGGCGGCAACGGCCTTGAAACCCTCAATCTCGCAGTTACGTCAATTAGCGGGGCGACCTCCGGAGGCTTGATGAACTGGTTCGATGCCTTCGCCACCGGAAGCGGACAACTCAGCTTTCAGGATGCAGCAGCCTCGAAAGCCGCTCCGGGCGGTGGATTTGCCTTTGTCACTTCTACGGGTGCGATTAATGGCTGCGCGGGCTCGATTGGAGGTGTGATTAACGTCGACAACATTCCTGCTGCAGGGGACATCTCGGGTGCCGGCACCGTCGTCGACGTAAATATCTGCGGGTTGCTTCAGCAGAATCAAGTGCTTCTCCCCAGCACCGTCACTGGCCCTGATTCGATGGGACGCGTCTTGGTCAACCTCAAAGTGGGGTCTGAGGACCTCAATTACGCCGGCTATATCGTTAGCTCGAGCAATGTTGTTCTGGTCGAAACAGCCGATACTTTTGCCCTCGGTACGGGCGGAGTTGCTTTGGCCCAGGGGAGCCAGACTGGAGGTTTTGCCAGCGCGTCTCTAAGTGGTCAAAGCTACGTAGTCGCGGCTCAAGGTAGCGATGCCAATGGATCACTTACCTTCGCCGCCTCTCTTGCCTTCAACTCCGATGGCTCTATATCGGGCACCGCCGACTTCAACGACATTGTCAACCAGTTCTCCGGGACTGCTGCAGCTGCCGGCCCCTATACCGTGGATGCCACCGGCCGCGTCACTGTCACGGGATTGATCGTGAAGGATTCGGTCACTTCGAACTTATTTGGACCGATAACTCTTCAGCTCTATCTTGACGGGGCTGGGAACGCCACAGCCGTCTCGATGGATAAATCCGACTCGTTCGCCGGTCCTGCCTTCCAGCAGACAGCGAGCGCGTCTCTAGCCGGAAACTATGCCCTGAACGCATACGGGATCTCCGCTACGACAGGGGATCCCTGGAGCGCCGTCGCCCAGGTTTCCACTAGCGGAAGCGGAATCACCGACTCCAACTACCTCAAAGCATCAAACCCGATAGCAGGTGTCACTCTGTCGGGAATGACCGGTAGTGGCTCGGCAACTATCACGGGCCTCGGCGCTGATAGCGACGCGGCGGGCACACCCACCTCCAACACGTTCAACCTCTACGTCATTGACTCCAATCGCGCGTTCGGTGCCGAAACTGACAACGTGCAATTGGGGCTCTTCTACACCTTGTTCCAAAACTAAACCAACCAAACAGGGACGGGCTTCTGCCCGTCCCTGTACCCTCATACGATTCTCCTACTTCCCGTCAAGAATCTGATTGCCTTCGACAGCCACTGATGCAACAACCTGGAAGGCCGTGTCCGGGTTCCAGGCATGATCGTCGGCCGTCCCAAGAACTGATGCCGTCCGCGCAAGCACTCGAGCCTGGTGGATCCTGCCAGCAGGGGGCGGACGGCCAGGTCAGAACCCAGGTCCGCGGGGCCAAATTTATCGGACAGCATTTTTAACGCCTTATATCACCATGACTTGTGAAGTGCAGGCGCCCCCGGCCCACTGCTCCATGACAACTGCTATTGACAGAACCGCCCTTTCGTAGATGATGGTCAGCGCAGCGCGGTGCTGCGACTCGTCCACCACAATGAAAACTAGTGTTGTACTGGCACGCCGAATCGGATCTATTCCTCTGGCCATGTTTACATCAGCAGTTTTGCTGATCTGCTTTGTCCAACCTGCGGCTTTTGGGCAAATCCTCTCGCGACCTCGTGGCAATGAAATCACGCCAATATCGGGCTCTACACCGGCGAACGATGCGTCTGCCTCGCACAGGCCTAAACCATTGCACGTCGACGTGGATCTGGTCATGGTGCCGGTGACGGTCAGTGACTCCTTGAACCACACAGTTACCAGCTTGAAAAAAGAGGACTTCGCGCTTTATGAGGGAGGCCAGCAACAAGAAATCCGGTATTTTTCGACTGAGGATGACCCGATTTCCGTCGCCATACTGCTGGACGTGAGCAAGAGCATGACTGACAAAATTGAAACTGAGCGGGCAGCAATTGTTGAATTCTTCAATAATGCAAACCCTGAGGACGAGTATGTCGCGATCGCATTTTCGGATCGCCCGCGTGTATTGGCGGATTCTACCCAGTCCGTCGATCACCTGCAGGGGGCGTTGCTAGCAGAGCAACCAGGAGGGCCCACGGCGATGCTGGACGCCGTTTACCTGGCGATCTCCAAATTGCGGTCTGCACGTTATGAGCGGAAGGCCATCCTCATTCTGTCCGACGGGGGTGACAATGCAAGTAGGTACAAGCTCCGGGAAGTAAAGAGCGTGGCCCAGGAATCCGACGTGCAGATCTACGCTGTCGGCCTGTTCGAGACATTTTTCTTTAACACTATCGAAGAAAAGCTCGGAAAAGTGTGGTTGGGTGAAATTACTGATGTGACCGGCGGTCGCACTATTACCGTCGACAAACCAGAAAAGGTCCCCGAAGCGGCCGCCACAATTAGCCGCGCGATGAGAAATCAATATGTGCTGGGGTATCGTCCCACGACCACAGCCACCACGAAGTGGCGGAAAATAAAGGTGCGGCTGACATCGGCAGATGACCGTTTACGCGCTTACTACAGGCGAGGTTATCAGTCGATGCACTGACTGACCTGATCTCGGTTTGCCGCCGCCAAGGGCGATCTCTGAAACGCATTCATCGAGCCTGAGACGACACACAATAGAAAATACCGGGGGGGGATCACGACACCCCCCCGGTCGGAGGCTAGCCTTTTAGTAATGAGTGTGGCCGAAGGCGAAAAGAACTCCAGCCGAATAGCGGAAATTGTTCTGATTGTTCGCGCCGGTGAACGGATTGCTGAATCGGGTCAGGAGGTAGTCGAACTGGGCCGGACGAATTGCGAAGTGCTTGCCCACCGGGATGTCCACTCCTCCACCAAAGTCCATGGAAAACGCCTCGGCAGCGGGCGCTTTCGTTAAGGTACATCCACCGACGATGGGCTGGCAGAGCGTTTTGTACGCATTGCCATACACGTTGGTGTGCGCTCCGCCAAACAGCAAATGGCCGTATGGCTGGAAGTGATGCGCGCGTACTTTAATCTGCGGTCCGAAAAGGTAGGTGAACAGATCCCCTTGGACACTGCCTTGAGCGCCCCCAGGAAAAATCGGATTGGGGGCAATGTTAAATACTGTTTGATTGCTGCCATATCCCTGCAGGTCCATCTTGATGCTTAGGTATTCGTTGAAATTGAGATTGAACTCTCCGCCGCCGCCGTTCAGGCTGTGGGTCTGTGAGTAGGGGGCACTGGGTCCGTAGTGCAGATAGGAATAATTCCCTCCTATCTCAGCTCGGGGAAACTCCTGAGCCCACGCGGTCATACCCAGCAACAAAATGGTTCCGCATACTAGTACACTTCTGACTCGCATTTCGCGCTTTCCTCCGTATTGAGTTCGAGCTCGATCCTGCCACGAAGCAGCCCCGGCTACCGACCGATGAACGACTAGGTGTCGCTGTTGCTCGGCAACCTCAGGGATTGATTCACATGAATCGAGGCTAAGCACCAGACCTGATGTTTAGAACTGGCAGATATGACAGCTCTCTATAGTAGAGTTTCAATGGCCAATTCTTACGATCTACGGTTTGAATGCGCGCCCCCGCGAGGCTGTGACGCAACTGTTGGAAATCGTCAACCCCCAGGATGAATTCTTCCTGATCTAGCCGAAATACCGGAGAAGCTCCCAGAATTCGCTGACCTGGCTTGGCGTAGTCAACGTCGGGAACGATCAGAGACTCCCCCTCATCCCCAAAACAATTCAGTGTCTTGCTGTCACATGTAGCAGTGTGTTCGTTCTGACGGCACAGCTAACATCAACCACCGTTCCTGACCATCCTGAACAATGCTGCGGCACGGGAAGCGACGGATAGACACGTTCATGCGCAAACCACTCCACGCTGAATAAACGAAGACGGTCCCGATCGGCTCTGTTAGGCCTGTCCGTGATGGCGGCGGCCATCATAGGAGCTTTGGCTGGACTAGGGTTGGTCTATTCGGTTGATCTGCCACAAATCGACGACCTCGATCACTATCGCCCCATCTCCAACACCGTGCTCTACGACGACCAGGGCCGTCCATTTGGATCTTTCGCCCTGCAGCGTCGCATCATCGCGCAGTATGAAGATTTTCCGAGGGTACTCTACGATGCAGTCTTGTCGATCGAGGACAAGAACTTCGAAAAACATTCTGGATTTGAAATTTGGCGCATGCTGGTCGCCGCCGCCCACGACCTTCGATCCCGCGGCAACGTGCAGGGAGCTTCCACTTTGACAATGCAATTGGCGCGTAATTTATTTCTATCTCCCGAACGCACTTTTAGTCGCAAATTTCGCGAGATTATGTTGGCAGTCCAGATCGAGCACCACCTTACAAAGAGTCAGATTTTTACTCTCTACGCGAATCAGATATACCTGGGTCATGGCGTGTACGGGTTCGCGGCTGGCGCACAGTATTACTTCGGGAAGGATGTGAAGGTCCTTACACTTGAGGAAGCTGCGATGCTCGCCGCGTTGCCCAAGGCCCCAAACAATTACTCTCCAATCAAGTATCCAGACCGAGCCCTGCGGAGACGCAATCTTGTTATCGACTCTATGATTGCAGCCGGCAAGATCACCATGTTGGAAGGCGCAGCAGCCAAAGAGACACCCATGCGACTGCAAATACATGACGATCCAAACTCGCTGGCACCGTACTTCGTCGAAGAAATTAGACGCTACCTGGAAAGGAAATACGGCACGGAGCAGGTGCACGAAGCCGGACTGAGAGTCTACACCACCCTGAATATTGACTTGCAAAAGGCCGCGAACTCTGCGGTGTTGGATGGACTCGCCGCTTACGAACGTCGTCACGGATGGCGAACTCATCTGCAACAACTCGGAGCTGAAAACGGCGGGCAGCAGAACGTTCCCGAGTGGAGCCAACTCGAGGAACCCGGAAACTATACGCACGCTAAGGTGCTATCCGTATCATCAGGATCGGCCACTGTTAGAGTTGGTCAGTACACGGCAAATATTGGCGCTGGTGATGTCTCGTGGACGCACGAGACTCTCCCTCAGTTGCTTTCACCGGGTGATCTGGCATACGTAAAGATCATAGGGATCGGGCCAGACGGGAAAGCGCGGGTCCGCCTGGAAGAGGAATCGGGAGTTCAGGGCGCGTTGCTCGCGATTGACAGTGCGAGTGGCGAGGTTAAGGCCATGGTTGGCGGCCGTGACTTCAACCAGTCCAAGTTCAATCGAGCAACCCAAGCGATGCGGCAGGTCGGATCTTCTTTCAAACCCTATGTCTACACGGCGGCCATTGATCGAGGTGCGACGCCTGACGATGAGGTGTTGGACGCCCCCGCAACCTTCGTGACGGCCTCCGGTCCTTACACTCCGCACAATTACGATGAGAAATTCGAGGGTTCAATCACTCTCAGACATGCACTAGCAGAATCCCGGAACATTCCCGCTCTGAGGCTGGCCCAACATTTGGGCATTCAAACCGTAATCGGATACGCTCGGCGTTTTGGTATCGGCGAACACATCCCCCCTTACTTGCCGGTTGCTTTGGGAGCCGTGGAATTGACTCTACTGGAACACACTTCTGCCTATAGCGCCTTTCCCAACGATGGTGTGCGAGCAATGCCTCACTACATTGTGAAGGTAACAGACTTCGATGGCAGGATACTGGAGCAGAATTATCCTGATGCGCGAGATGTTATTGGCTCGGGCACGGCGCGTACTATGACATCAATGCTGCGCGACGTGGTATTGCACGGAACCGGAATTGCTGCAACACGGCTGAAATATCCTGTCGCGGGCAAGACCGGCACTACGAATGATTTCACTGATGCTTGGTTCATCGGTTTCTCTCCCGACATCACGTGCGGTGTGTGGGTAGGATTCGATGAGAAAAAGACACTAGGCAACAAAGAGACGGGAGCGCGCGCTGCTTTGCCGATCTGGATGGATTTTATGGCAACGGCCCTTCCCCGGTTTGGACCGCCTCACGATTTTCTTCCGATCCCCGATCCAGGCAATTCCATGTTTGCAAGGCAAGAATCTGACCTTCCGATTGGAAGGGAGCCTGGAAACTTAAACCCTCGTGCCAACGGTGAGCCACGGCACCGTACTCTGCTTGAGCCCGCGAGTAAACGCGACGTCGAAGAATCGGACTCTACCTTGCCAGAACATCAACGGCAGTGACCTAAGGTGTGAAAATTTTAGAAACCTACTGCGCGAGTTTGTCGATCTATTCTTACCCAAACGGCGGGGTTACTTTCGCCGCCATGCTAGATAGAGATTTGTGATCGAGTAGGTTGCACCGACGAATGCGTGCCGGTGTGGACCGCCAGTAGTAAGGCCCACTTCAAAACCGCCATCGATGACAAGCCGGGGAATAACCGTATACGTCAGCGCCCACGGCGATGAAACAAAACCCGATGTCATTTGGTTCAATCGGCTCTCTCGATAAACTTCTCCCGTAATCTCGAGTCCACCGTGGATCGGGTGTGAAAACGCAATGTTCACCTGCTGGTTCGTGTCAAAGCCATGCGCATCGGGCCTTCCGATCAGGAATTCGGTCAGATTGAAATCGAAGTGAAAATGATCGAGATCTTTGCTAGCCAGGAATGTGAGCGCGTGATCCACGCGTCCTGTTCCCAAACCAGCTTCGGTGGGAGCAGAGGGGATCTTGATGGCGTAGCTGAACGCTAGCGATGGCACTCGCGTTGTCTGCCGATAAAACCGGATCTGCGGCCCGATCCAATTGTCGCCGAATCCCCGGTGGGTACCACTCGGGTCTGTCTGTGACACGAATGAAGTTGCGTTCCAACGCAACTCCACATCACAAAACATCCCAAGCTTCAAGAGGCCGCCGGCAGACGTCTGTTGGATACCCTCTTCGGGCCACAGGCGATCCCAGCCATACTCCACTTCCAGAACGCCATATTGCGTGATATCGGCAGGATTGGCGACTGTTGGCCGGTTCGGATGTGCGGCGATCGGATTTGCGCCGACCGATTGTGCGTAGCAACCGGTCTGCTTTCCCATCCATTGCCCGGCAGCCGAACTGCTCGCCGTGAGCCACGCCAACAGGACTAAGAGCCGAGCAATCACAGAGTCTCGTCGCCCATGGAAAGAAGCTGAGCCCACGCGCTATCCTCAGGCTGAGGGGATAGCGCGTGAGCACCAGGAGGCGCAACAACAATCATCTCTAGCTTCCAGCAATGCCCTTGTTGACCAGGACTTTGACGTCAACCCGACGGTTTTCGGCTCGTCCGGATTTGGTCTCGTTGGTTGCAACTGCTCCGTATTCGCCCATCGCTCCCGGTGCAACAATGTGCCGTACAGGGATATTCCCCTGTTGGACGAGATAAGTGATGGCTGCTTTGGCGCGATCTTCACTCAATTTCGTGTTCACTTCGGCACTACCGGTGGCGTCGGTATATCCCACCACCTCGATGATGTATCCCGTCAGACCACTCGCCGTTTGCGCCAGCGTCTTGAGCGCATCCTCGTCCTGAGAGTCAAGTTTGGAGCTACCGACATTAAATTTCAACGTGACTTGGCCTTTCACGTCAAATTCGCTCAAAGCGGTGAAGCGGTTCGTATTTTCCTCAATGTCCTTCATACTTGCCGCTATCTTTTGTTCGTGGTCGGCAACACTCATCCCGTGGGCTTCGAGAGTCTCCTTCTGGGCCGCCAACTGCGCTTCATGGGAAGCCAGTTGTCCGCCGTGCACCTCGAGCTTCTGGACGTTCGCCGCGACTTGCTGTGCTGTAGGATGCAAGCCGGACTGAATCATCTCAGCTGTTTCCAAGTCATCGCCGTCAACGGTGACGGTTTTGGCTACAAACCGGCCTTGGGCGTCGGGCGCTCCGTCAACCGACACTTTGAGTCCGGGTATAAGCACTACATCGGACAGATTGTTCTTCCCGAGTCCAAAGAGTCCGGTGTCGTCTTTTGTTCTCGTGTCATCGGTCAGGACCACGGTGGTGTTTCCATCCGAAGACCTCACGATCAACGTTTCTCCGGTCCTGGTAATAATCATTCCCTGGACTTTGTCGGCCATTGCGAATGCAGATGTCAGAACAAACATTGCCGTCAGGCTTACCACAATCGTGTTTCGCTGCATAGCTGCCTCTCTATTCCTCAGTGATTGAATTCAGGCGGAAACTTTTGCGCCCGTTTACCGCTCGTCCAAAATACCTAAGCTCCTTCTGCAACTCGTGCTTACCAACTTCGCCACGGAATACAATCAGAGCCCGACCTTCATCAGCAACAATGCAGGTACCGAGAAAGAGATCTGCAACTCACCCGGCGCATTGCTAGGCATGATCCTCCACCCAGATGGATCGCAATGCCACTGCGAAAACTGCCAGTAAGCAGCCATCACGACTTTTAGGGTGTTACTGGCGAACTTTAGGGGGGCGTGAGTGCTGGACTGAGCAGAGAAGGCTTCGTGGTTTTGGTAGCAGGGATGAGGAAGTTATGTCTGAACAGCGATGGTTGACGTTGAATATTCGAGCTAGTTCGGCCCAACGCTCAAGGTTCGGCTACCTTCTTCGGCCTCCTCCGGCGCGCATTCCTCCACCCATAGCGCCTCCGAAGTTCATCGTCCTTTGCTGTCCCAAAGATCGTGCTTGCTGTTGCTGTTGCAGGCTGGCCTGGGACGTGGACGCGGATTTCCATCCACTCCCGCTGTTCTGCGACCAATTCCCGGTCTGCGGGTTATAGCGATACACATCCCCGTTCTTACCTGCGTAAATATTGTTCGAGCCTGCGGCAATCCCGGTGTGAGTGCTTGTGTTGTAAGCAACTCCGCCTCGGCGAACCGCTCCCTGACCGAAGTACGTGTCGCCCGCGTACCCAGCGCCGACTCCCTTGATGATTCCTGTCTTCGGGTCGTACGAACCGGCCCCACGGGCTGCCACCGTGTTGCCGGTGTAGACGTTAGTGCTGGCGCTGCGTCCAGCTACGCCAACGGTACCGCGTTGAGTATTCTGGAAACTGGTTCGGCTCGCGACGCCAGAGTTCCCGGTGTGGGGGCTGGCCCAGGCGGCCCGGGTATTCGCGTAAGCACTATTGCCCCAGCGTCCGTACACGTTCGTGCTGGCATAGCCGCCGTAGCCGTATCCCCAAGCCGGTCCCCAGCAGCACGGGCCATAGTAGCCCCACGGCCCCCACCACGGATAATAGTACGGATAGCCGTAGGTGTAGCCCACACCGATCGTGATACTCCACCCTGTCCCGGAACTCCATGTAGACGCTGCTCCGACTCCGTAGGTATAGGGCGCTCCATACCAGTAAGTACCGATATAGGGTGGATAGTGCCAACCTGTCCCATACACTACGGTAGAGCTACTGGAAGACACGACCGTGCCGTAATACCCAGGAGTATAGCCTTCGTAAACAACTTCCGGCGTGGAGCGGTACACCTTCACGTAAGTAACGTAGTGCAGCGAGGAACTGGGCGGAATTGAGTAGATCGCTGCCGGAACCGAGGTGGCCACGGCCCACGGACCGTTGGGCGCCGGCGCCGTGAACCACACCGCGTTCTCCACGGCGTAATAAGTTTTTTCATCTACCTGGATGACCGGCGTCACGGTGTTTTCCGCATACTTCAGGCCCGTGCCCTCTATGTTTTTGAACTTGGGGTCTCCGTCGTACTTAACCTGCAACTGGGCTTCGTTTCGAGTTATGGTGGCTGTCTGCGGAATGGAGTTAGCGATCAACGCCTCTTTGGCGGGACCGGTTCCAGGAACTGACACTAATACTCCGGCCTTGGGACTGCTTTCCGGAATGTGAGCAAACTTCTCAGGCAAACTCTTCCCGCCGACGAATTCCCAGGCGCCGCCTTCAAGAAGGGATTTCGACCGGAACCATCTTCCCGCCAAAAGAATGTAGTAATCAAGTTTTTCGCTATCCCGAAAGATATTGGCAGTTGTGTTCTTGACGTACTCCAATTCCGTGCCGACAATGGCCTCAAACTGTGGCGGGCCTTCGGTGACCAGCAACTCAGCGGGCGTTATACTCACGTAAATCTCCGGAACCTTCCCCTCCCGTTTTTCCTGCTCCAGCGACGGAGGTTTGCTGCCTTCCTGTGCCTTTGCTTGCTGCCGTTCGCGGATGCCCGCAGTGATCTCTTTCATGTCATCAGGAATATTCGAAACGTAGGACCACGGACCCGCGCTGAGGTCCGGAGCTTGCAACCAACCGTCCATGACATTCAGGTAGTACTGCTTTTGCTTGGTATCCAGCAGAATCGTGGCTTCTGTATTGAGCATCAGTTGCAGGTTGGTTCCTCCGACGTCTCTGTACCGCGGTGGACCGTCGATAAGGACTAGCAGCGAGGGTCTAGTGGAAATGATGACCTTCGGAGGGTCGTTGTTTACGTCGAAGGCTGCAACACCGGCTTCTTCCGACTCGCCGGCCGCCAACTCAGTCTCCAAGCGGTCGAGAGCTATCACCTTGGACTTTCCCGGCAACTTCGCCTGAAGGAAGGCTTGGTATTCAGGTTCCCTTGCCTCCATCGTGGCAAACTTGACCTTCGTGATTCGAAAATCGTCCAAGGTAACTTGCCGATTCACCTTGTCCACCTCCGTCCGTGCTGTGAACCAGACCACCCCGTATTTGGTCGTCTTCCCAGTCTTGCTTGCTAAAGCCACCGCCGCGTAAGCTCGCAGCTCGTCGCCTGCCCAAGCTTCCAGTTGTGGTTGGTACATGGAGATCGTCTCTTCTCCGCGAGTGGCCTTGCGCGGCCATGCCTCGTCGACGGGTTCCCGACCTTTGTGCAGCTGAAGAACCGTCGAGGGGGCGTCCGGTAGAGTCGACTCGGGACTCTGACGATCCGAGGGCACCGACTGAGCCTGAAAGGGAAGAAGAAAAAATACGAACAACAGCGGCACGGCACAGCGAATGCCGACGATCATTCTCCTACGCATGGAGACCCATTCATCTTCATGGAGTGACCCGTCCTTACTTGCTTTCGAGCACAACCCGGCCGTACAACGGCTGCGTCGGGCGAGAGTCATGCCGGTACAGTTTCGAGAACTGCTGGATTTCTCCGGCCGAAACTGTCAATGGATGTTTCAGCACGTACCACGTCACATTCTCACTGCAAGGAGGCGTGGTGAGAGACCCGGAATAGGTGTAATAGCCGCGATCGGCGGGCAGCAATCCGGCTACATCGATCTGCACGCTGTCGAGGTCCTCTTCCTTTTCTTTCTCGCTGGGCAAGTCCTTCCACAATTCGTGGACCAGGGGGTTATCCTCCCCCTTCTGAAGCAGAACTGCGACTACTGCCAGCTTGCCTTCCTGGTCGGCGTGTACGAGGTGCACTACCATTTCATAGCCCTTGCCGTTGATCGTCTCCTCGCTGGGCCGATGAAAGTGGAATTGTTTGAGTGCGTACCTCTTCCCGCCCACGGTGATAAAACTCCCTGGGCCGTAATTGATCATGACAGTGTGGCCGTTATCAATGATGTGAAGAGAGGAAGGCTTGTAATCGAACTGGATCGGCGGCAGGTCCGTCTTTTGAGGATTGCGAATATCGATGGGCGATTGGCGATGTCCGTCTTTGCACGCGGCAAACTCCCGTTTGAGATCACCCCAATGGCTGGGTCCTTTTGAGTCGCCGTAGTCCCATGTGTGCTCAGGATGGTGCTCCTGAGCCGCACCGCTGACTGCTAGTACAAATGCGCAACAAATGATTGCAGCAAGAGAAGGCTTCTGCATCTAAATTCCGATCCATCGGATTTGCCATCCACTACCCTGCCTTGGGTCGATCACCGATTTCCGACACGCTTGCCGCCTTGCCTTTGCTGGCGAACGGGCTCTGTGTCGCTGCAGTTCCTGATTCGAACACCGCAGCGTACACTGCTCCGCCCGCCGCGCCACCGACAATTGGCGCCACCCAGAACAACCAAAGTTGTGCGAGAGCCCATCCTCCAACAAAGATGGCTGGTCCTGTACTCCTTGCCGGGTTCACCGAGAGATTCGTAACGGGGATTCCGATCAGATGAATCAACGTTAATCCCAGTCCAATTGCGATCGGCGCAAAGCCTGCTGGAGCTCGCCGGTCTGTTGCCCCCATGATGATCAATAGGAAAAAGAAGGTCAGTACCACTTCCGCGACAAGGCATGCCCCGAGCGAATATCCACCCGGGGAGTGCGCCGCGTAACCGTTCGCAGCGAACCCACCGCTCAGGTCGAATCCCGCTTTCCCGCTGGCGATCACGTAAAGCACGCCAGCCCCCGTAATTCCCCCGATCACTTGTGCGGTAACGTAAGGTAACAATTCCGCGACGGGGAAGCGCTTCCCTGCTACCAGCCCAATCGAAACCGCCGGATTCAAGTGGCAGCCCGAAATGTGTCCGATCGCGTAGGCCATCGTCAGCACCGTCAATCCAAATGCCAAGGCGACGCCATAGAATCCAATTCCAAGTTGGGGAAACGCCGCAGCCAGCACTGCACTGCCGCAACCACCGAACACCAACCAAAAGGTCCCGAGAAACTCTGCGATGGCCCGCTTCGATAGGTTCATGGTGTCCTCTAGTGAATTTCCTGAAAAGCCAACTCCCGACAACACATGTTTCCGGACGAGAGCACTCGTCAGGAAGTTACGGTTTGTTCAGATCGTCGTCCTTGTAGTACTTCGTGCCCTGCAGGGTTAACTGAAGCGCGAGACCTTTCTTCGTGATCTGATATACCCACACATTTGGCTCAACCTGGGCCGCTCCCGAGTAAGCACCTCCCGATTTGCTGGTTTTGGCTGCGGCGTCAGCTTGAGCGGAGCCCGACCATCCAGAATCGAGAAATCTCGCCAGGGCGTCATTGGTCTCAAACGCAAAAACCACTCGATAATCCTTAATTCCCACTCCCAGACCAGCGCCCGCGGAGACCATCTTCATGAAGGTATCTTGCTTGGTTTGGGAATTGACCGCTACCCCGCCGCCGCGTGCTGTGCTTAGCAGGAAAAGGTTCGTGCCCATGTTGTTGAAAACCGCGTATCCGGCAGCCTTCTGGATCAGATCCTTGGACGTCGGTTCCAGCTTGTACAAATCGTTCAGGGTCGTGGCTGCCATCTTCCGAGTCTTTGCCCGTTTCTGCTCCGGGGAGTCCCCGGCATTTGCGAGACTTCCAAACAGCAAGATCACAACGAGAAAGGGAACTACTTTCCGGCATCTCATCAGTGCTCTCCTTTAGTTGCGGAGCTGTGCCGAGACCGCGTATGGGGGAGAAAGTGATTTGTGACGACCATTCCGTGATGCTCGAATCGATCCGCCATTCTTATCGTTTGATTACTATTGTCGGTTTAGGAATGATGCCGTTCCGTCTTGCAATCGAATCGTTGTCGGGTACGGACTCACTCTCGTCTTCCCTTTTCTCACCATGTATCAATCCCAGAGAGACGTGGCTCCGGATTTCTGAGCGCCATTCTTTCAACCACTTGACAAATTCTTTTCCTTCGCCGTTCGACGTCATACTTGTCTTTCTGGGCCCGCACCAAGTGGAACAGGTCGAAAGATTTTTTCGAACGGTAAGAACTGCTAGTTTTCAGGCAAGATACCTCGTAGCGTGAGGTTACCGATTGCCTCGTATAGCTGGCTGAAGGGGAAAGTCGTTGCCTGCCATGATCAGTAGGCTCATCGGTGGAATCTATTCGTCTTCCACAGGCACCGGGGTCCAAGATTGGTCCGGATTAAATCGCTCCATGTTTTTGAATTCATCGAAAGTCTTCGTCCCAAGATCTCTCTCGTAGACGACGCCGTCGTGGCTGACGATGAAGCTCCTCACTCCTGTCACGCCGTACTCCGAGGGCGAGGCCACGAGGGCAAATCCACCGATCATCACTCCTTTCACAACAAAATCCAATTCGCCGAGCGGAGCGGCGGGTCCCTGTCCTTTCAGAACTTTGAAGAAATATCCGTGGTACGGCTGACCGCTGCTATAGCCTTGTTCGATGGCGCGGGCGATCGTTTCACCCACGGGACCTCCCCAAGTGCCGTCGGGATTTTGCCAAGCCAAGCCATCCTGCTTGCCAGGCGTGCTGACGATGCGCTGGGCATATTGATTCACTTCGTAACCCTCGTGGGGCTGAAGCGCGTACTCATGCTGGGCTTCTACGTAACCGCGGCAGATGGCAATTGCGTCTAATTCGTTGGCTCCAATACGGCGGTAGAAAAGTTCTTGCCGGCCTGCTTTTGCGTCAAAGAACCACTTCTCGCCCGTCTTCACGAGGGGGACGGGAAAAGGCCAGTCCTCATCGCCGACAAGGAGAAATGCGCGATTCCCGCTCTTGGGATCTACCGAAACACTCTTTTTTTCGCGCGCCTCGGCCACGAAATTCGCGGCGTGTTTCCTGTCTTGCGCGTATTCCCCGCTAAATACAATGTCGTCGCCTTCTGGTCCAAAGATCTGAGCAAGCGCAACCACATCGAACTTTTCGGCGGCATCGACTAGCACATCGGCCGCCTGCTGCGGCGAGTCAAATTTTCTGGCTTCCGTCATGGCGGTACTCACTGATGCTCCCTTCTTCGCTGCGGTTTCCTGCGCTGGAGTTGGAACCGACCCGCTCAGACAACACCATGCCAACGCGGCGAAGATCCAAAGAAAAGAAGAAAACCTTCCTTTCGGAGATGTTGGTTTCATTCTCGTGCTCCTAAATGTCCCTTCTACGTTCAAAGTGCCTATCTGCGCCGCCCGCCCCCACCGCGACTTCCTCCGCCTCGAGATCCCATACTAGAGGCCCCACGGCTGCTGCCCGAACGAGCGCTTGAACCGTTGTATCCCCGTGAACCTCTGGAACCTCCACCGAATGCATCCCGGTTTCCGCCGCCACCACGCGAGACATCCCTGCTCCCAATACGGTCCCCGCTGGCTCCGCCGGCCCTGTTGCCCGTACCGGCGCGGTTGCTCACACCGGTTCCTCCGCGGGCACTCGAAAGATTTCCGCCTTGCCGGCCAACCTGCTGGCGGGCTCCGGCTTGACGGTTGGCCAGCGAGTCCCCGCGCGCTGTTCCCCCAAATCGGTCCGCAGTCGCTCGGTCACGATAAGGAGCCCCGCCACGATGCTGCGGGTTGTGTTGCCAGCGGTCGCCGCCCCCAGCGGGAAGAGTTGATGCCCGGTTGCCGCCGCCAACGTTGCCCCGATTCCCTCCGCCGGCTATTGGATTCGAGGGACGATTCCCACCCCCGATGTTGTTGCGACCGCCGTTACCAATGTTGTTGCGGTTACCTCCTCCTATGTTCGTGTTGCGATTGAAGTTGTTGTTGCGGTTGATGTTGATAGTATTGTTGCCGCCCCAGCCGCAACCCCACCCCCAACCGCCACCCCAGAACGCCCCCATGGCGATGCCAATGCCAAAAGAAATCGCCATTCCCGCTGCGTAGTACCCCGCTGGCGGATAGTAAATGGGCGGGTAAGGATAGAATGGCGCGCCGTACACGTACATGGGATTGTACGAAGGCACATAAATCACTTGTGGATTGGCTTGCTCGATCAGGATCACACTGTCGCCTTCGATGACTTTGGTCTCCACTTTCTGTTGCTCGGTCGATTTCAAATTGCCCTTATCCTCAGCCTTCTTCCGCATCCGCTGGACGGCTTCCATCACATCGCTTTGCTGCGCCAGGAAAGCATTCCCCAGATCAGTGGTCCACTGAATGTCGTCGGCCAACCGCTTTACCACGTCCGGGAGGGCCGCCATGGCTTGGATACTGGGATCCCAGGGCTGTTTCTCCACCGCATCGGCGAGCGCTTTGTCCTTCAGATTCTTATTCCTCTCCAGCCACTGCTGGAGCTGGATGAGTTCAAGAGGATACGTGGATGCAGCCAGGGTCTGGGCCAACAACGGGTCTGGATACAACGCTATCGGTGCCACAAGAGAGTCCAACTGCTCAGAGGGAATTTTGCTAGCCTGGGTCTGCGTCGAAGGCGCGGGTGCCTGCCCTGGCGAGGATATAAATGCCAAAGTGTCACCTGGCAGGAGAACGGCGGTGCAGACGAGAGCCAGCAGTGATCGGATCGTAGGACCTTCTCGTTTTGAAGTCATGTGACTTTCTCAGTTTCTTCAGAACAGCTACCGATTTCCGGTAAAGCGCCATCACCATTAATGGCGTCACGCGCACCGATACTCATCACGGGTAGCGTCGACTGCTCTCTCCTTGCACTCTAGGTCGGGTACTACCAGCCGTCAGCTGGCAAAAAGTGCAGGTAGGTTAGGTCCGCACTTGCACTCGAGAACAAGGCCGTGTATAAGTTTCGTCAACACGACTCCTAGACACAACGGTAGACTTGTGTCGCAAAGATCATCACTTCGTTGACCTGAAGGCGAACGAGATCTTGGTGGGGATGCCCGGATGGGGATTTAATGTTTATTGGCTGGTCCTGTCGTAACAAGAAGCTGCTGGATGGTTCTGCAACCAGGTCTGCCCCAAGAACAATTCCAAGGAGCGCTGGGTTACCTCGCAAAAACTCCTCCTTTCTAGAAGTACTAAGGTTTCGGTCGACAACGCTTTAACTTCTGGAGTCCTTATGTCCGCACGAGCACTGCCGGCCAAGGCGGAAAACCTCTTCCGCTACGTCTTTGAGCAGGCGTCACTCGGAATTGCCGTGGAAGATCTCGACGGAAAAATCCTGCTAGCCAACCACGCCCTTTGCTCGATGCTGGGCTACCAGGACGAGGAACTGGTCGGGCTGAATTGCTCACAATTTGCCAACAGCGAGGATTCTAAAGACGATTGGGCGCTCTTTCAGCAGCTCCGCGCGGGCGCCATTGGCCACTACTCGATCGAAAAACGCTACGTGAAGAAAGATGGCGCACCGCTGTGGGGACGCCTAAACGTCTCCCTTTTGAAGCAAGACTACTTGGAATCCCCTCTGGTTTTTGCGTTTGTGGAGAACATAACGGAACACAAGCTTGCTGAGGAAGCGCTACACCAGAAAGAGAAGGAACTTGCCGAAACCCAGCATCAGGCGGGAATAGGAAGCTGGCTGTGGGACGCACGCACGGATCGAATGATCTGGTCGAATGAGGTTTCCCTCCGCGCCGGACATGATCCCAACTCGCCAGCGCCCACACTCAAGGAACAAGCGGACCTTTTCACTTCTGAAAGTTGGGACCGGCTGCAGCGAAGTGTTCAGGAAGCCGTGCAAACTGGAACGTCATACCAACTAGATCTGGAACTAGCCAGGCCATTGTCCGGGGTAAGATGGGCGACCACCCGCGGCGAACCGCTCCGCGATCGAGACGGCCAGATCATTGGCCTCCATGGCACCGTTCAGGACATCACCGAGCACAAACTCGCGGAGCAGGAACTCGCCCGACTCAATGACCGCTTTCGCCTGGCCATGGAAGCCAGCAAGTCGGTGGGATGGGAATGGGACCCCAAAAGCGGGGAGCTTTCCTGGTTCGGCGACCTGCAAAACATGTTTGGCATTTCATCCGATTCGTTCGTCGGGGGAATAGACGATTTTTATCGTTCCGTACACCCGGAAGACCGCCCAATGGTCGCGAAAGCGGTTGCGGACGCCAGGCAAAACCGGAAGCAGTACGCGGCCGAATTCCGCGTTGTCAGGCCTGACGGAACCGCGCGTTGGGTCGCCGCCAGAGGAAGCTTTTATTACGATGCCAATGGCGATCCCGTGCGGATGATGGGCATAGCGGTCGACATCACCGACCGCCGGCGGGTAGAAGAAGCGCTGAGGGAGAATGAACAGCGATTTCGATTGGCAGTGCAGGCTGGAAGAATGTATGCGTTCGATTGGGATGTGCTAACCGACGTAATTGAGCGGTCAAAGGAGAGTGCAGACATTCTCCACTGCCAAGACACGGAGTATGATACCGGCCGGAATTTTGCCGCAAGACTTCACCAGGATGACGTCGCATCGTATACCGCCGCGGAGGCGAGGCTCACTCCTGAAAATCCGACCTACCAAACCAGCTTTCGAACGATGGATCTCTGATGGGAGTTTCACTTGGCTCGAAGAAACGGGACGAGCGTCCTTCGACGCGCAGGGCAAGCTGGTGCGCGTGATCGGTATGGTGGCGGACATCACTGAGCGTAAGCAGGCAGAGGAAAGGCTGCGAGAGTACGAGAAGGCCGTGGAGGGGTCCGAGGAAATTATCGCGGTTGTTGATCGAGAGTACCGATATCTGATCGCGAATCGTAGGTTTCTTGAAACTCCGAAATTTGACCAAGGAGCAGGTCGTCGGCCACCTCGTGCCGGAAGTTTTGAACAAGGGGGTTTTTGAGGAGGTCGTTAAGGCGAAATTGGATGAGTGTTTCGCAGGCAACATCGTCAAGTTCGAGATGCGATACACGTATCCTGAGCTTGGCGAAAGAGATTTATTCGTATCATACTTCCCCATCGAAGGTGCTGCCGGGGTCGATCGGGCCGTATGTATTTTGCAGGACATCACGGAGCGTAAGCGGGTACAGGAGGCGCTGAAGAAGTCAGAAGAGAACGTTCGCGAAGGCCTTCCAGCACGGCCCGATGGCTCTGACGTTAACGAGCGCAACAGACCATCGTTATATCGATGTTAATGAAACTTTTGAAAGGATGACGGGCTGGCGCCGTGACGAGGTGATCGGGCGTACGCCGTTCGATATTAGGCTCTGGGTGAATCCGGCCGAAAGGGATGAACTCGCAAAGCGGATTTTGACAGAACGGAGTCTTCGCAACTTGGAATACCGTTTTCGTATGAAGGACGGCAGTATTTGTGTCGGCTTCGCATCAGCGGAACTGATCGAACTGAACGGTGAGTCATGCATACTTGCAGTAATCGCTGATGTTACCGACTACAAACGTTCGCAAGATGCCCTACGCGAGAGCGAGACGCGTGAGCGGGCTCGAGTGAAGGAACTGGAAGCGATATTGGATGCGGTGCCAGTGCCGGTCCTCATCGCGCACGACGCGGAGTGCCGGCACATCACGGGTAACCGTGCGGCATCCGAACAGTTGCGGGAGCCGAGAGGCCAGAACCTCTCACAAAGTGCCCCTCCCGGAGAGCGTCCCGCATTTCGGCAGATAAAAAATGGGGTGGAGATTTCGGCGGACTTGCTGCCGATGCAGCAAGCGGCAGCCACTGGAAAGCCGATGTATCAGCGCGAGCTCACCCTCTTATATGAGGATGGCACTACCAGGGACGAGATAGCGAACGCGGTTCCGTTGCTGGACGAGGCTGGCAAGCCCCGCGGAGCAGTGGGGGCATCCATCGATGTGACGCAACTGAAAAGGACAGAACGAGCATTGCGCGACAGTGAGGACAAACTTCGACTTCTTCTCGACTCGACTGCCGAAGCCATCTACGGTATTGATCTCGAACACCGATGCACATTCTGCAACCCGGCCGGCCTCCGCGCTTTGGGATACGAGCACGTTGACGAAGTGCTGGGCAAGAATATGCATAAGTTAATCCATCACACCCATGCAGACGGGACACCATTCCCTGAAGAGGAATGTCGAGTTCATGGCGTAATACGAACCGGGGAAGGAATCCACGCCGAGGACGAGGTGCTATGGAGGGCTAACGGAACCAACTTCCCCGCTGAGTATTGGTCTTATCCGCAACGCAGAGGAGAAGAGGTTGTTGGAGCCGTGGTCACGTTTATTGACATCACTCAGCGCAAATTGGCGGAAGCTGCACTCGCAAACGTGAGCCGGAAGTTGATCGAGGCTCAAGATCAGGAACGTACCCGAATCGGCCGAGAGCTTCACGATGACATTGGCCAGCGTCTAGCGCTGTTGGCCGTCGAGTTACAGCGGCTCCAGAAAGACCCTCTCATTTTCCCCAGACACCGCACCCGTCTGGCGGGACTTCATAAGAGAGCTTCAGAAATAGCTGCTGATACTCAGTCGTTGTCCCACGAGTTGCATTCGGCAAGGCTGCAATATCTGGGTGTCGCCGCGGCAATCAGGGGTTTTTGCCGAGAGTTCGCCGAGCAACAAAGAGTCAAGATCGATCTCAAGATCAACGATCTGCCCAACCCGTTGTCGGCGGAGATTTCCCTTTGTCTTTTTCGGGTTCTACAAGAAGCATTGCACAATTCGTCAAAACACAGCGGAGCACTGCGCTTCGAAGTACGACTGTGGGGAACTGCGAATGAAATTCATCTTACGGTTAGGGATTACGGCAAAGGCTTTGATCGCGAAACAGCAAAGACGAGCCAAGGGATTGGCCTGATCAGCATGGAGGAACGACTGAAGCTGGTGAACGGAACGCTATCGATCGAATCGCAGCCCGGGAGTGGTACCACGATCGAAGCTCGCGTTCCTGTGATTTCTGGAATTGAATCGATGGGCATCGCCGGGTAATTCGGGCCAAACTCAAATGGAATAAAGCCCGCAAGGAGAGACCGTTTATGCTTTGTCGATCGTGTGCTTCGGACAGCCAGAAGGCGTTTGGCTCAGAAATTAGCATCCACTTTCCCAGACGAAAACGTCTGGACAGGACCGCGGTCCCGCTATTTCCAAGGCTAGGCGTCTACAGACAGTCCTCACTCGGACAAAACCGCTGAATGCTCTGCGCAGATTCGTTCGCGTACCTCGTCTTGATGCTCGCGCTGGAAATTGGTCAACACATAGCCGCACAAGACGTCCAAATCGTATTTCGCGCTTATTTCATCCCAGAGATGTTCGAGCTGAATCGCCGCCTCTTCCTTCCCTTGCAGCCATAAAGTAGGCGCACATTCACCGCAGACTGCCACTCGCCGAGGCTTCCCTTTCGCCACCTTGGCTGCTGCGGTGATCAGGTTACTCGTGGCCTTCTGGAATCGAGCCGGGTCGGGCAGGCCATTCACCATGAAGTTCGAGAGAGTCTCCGCAATATCCAAAGTGACGTAGCGTCCCTCGTCAATCGCGGCCGACAGATCTACGCCGCTTTCGTGCAATTTTTCAAGGAGCCGACCCTGATGTACTTCGGTCGCAGCCACGATAACCGCATTCCCGGCCAGCAAAGCCGCTTCGATAAAGCAACTGAAGCCCACTAGAAACGATTCATCGTCAGAATAAAATTGAACTTCGTGGTTATGCGCGATCTTCCCTTCTCCCGGTGCAACCGAGGGGGTTCCCCTTTGGTCGAAAAAACCGCCAGGGCCTTGCGCGCGATTCGTGGAAGGCAGCAGGCCAGCACTGATGAACTGCCTACCCTCCATAATCGTTTCCAAGGCCGGCACCAGCTCGCTTCCAGCGTGTGTTTTAACCACGTAGCCCAACACGCCCGCGCTGAAAGCCTCGTGCGCGATTTCCACTGAGGATTCCTGGCTCACGACGAGAATCTTGGATGCGGGAGAACACGTACGGATTTGACGAGCCGCTTCAATTCCATTGAGTTTGGGAAGCCCGAGGTCGAGGACTATCACGTCCGGCTGCAGCGCTTCGGATTTTTGCACGGCTTCTAATCCATCGGACGCCTCACCAATAACTTGAAACCCCAACCTGTGTTCCAGCGTTGAACAAATGAACCGCCTGAACGGTTCGTAGTCATCGACTACCAGGATCCGCACTGATGACATTCGGTCACCAACCTTCTTTTTAGACGACCGCACACTTCCAAAGAGAGAATTCCGATATAGCGAATCATTGTTCCAATCATGATTCTTGTCAATTCCACGAAAGTGGTGCAGTTTTGCGGAGTCCACAGAAGCCATGATTCGCAGACCTGGACCAACCAACACAATAGCTGTTTCACACGCGCTGACAGGGTATCTCGACCGAACTGTAAGTCCTCTCAGTGTTTTCCGTACAGTTCTTTGCTTACCCTGTCGTTCTTGACGCAGACCGTCAGTGATCCTCGAAAGATGCGATCGCAAGCGAGATTGGACTACATCAGGTCGCGTTAATGCCCTTGCCTAGGGGCAGAATCGGAGGCCTTGCCATGAGCCGACAGCTTCGTATTTGCTGGTTTGTATTATTAGCAGCAATGCTAGTGAAGGCTCAGGACGCGCAACCGGTTCCCTCTTTGAACCCGAACATCGCGGCACTGAATCCATCCGTTGCGTTCCTCGAGATCGTTCGGCGGGCGGAAGCGGGCGATGCACGCGCTCAGGTAAGCATGGCGAACGCCTACCAAGCTGGAATTGGAGTTCCCCAAGATGATGTCGAAGCGGCGAAGTGGTGCCTGCGAGCGGCAGAGACAGGGTTGGCTGAAGCGCAGAATTGCATTGGTTTTCTCTACGAGTTCGGAATAGGGGTTCCCCAGGACTACAGCGAAGCGATGCGTTGGTATAGCCTCGGAGCAGATCAGAAACTCGCGGCAGCACAGTACAACCTCGCTCACATGTATCAACACGGCGAGGGTACGGCGCTCGACTACGCCCAGGCGGCACACTTCTACGCGGAAGCCGCAGCCCAAGGTCTCGCGCGAGCTCGAAACAGTTTGGGGTTGGCGTATCTGCTGGGCAACGGCGTGCCGAAAGATGTAGCTAAGGCCTTTGTTCTATTTCGCCTGGCCGCAAAACAGGGGGAACCCGTCGCCCAGAATAACTTGGGGACAATGTATCTTCGGGGCAGTGGTACGCGACGAGATTTTTCTGAGGCATTGAAATGGTTCAGCCAGGCTGCCAACAATGGAATCGTTGAGGCGACTTTCGACGTGGGGTACATGTACGAAAACGGGCATGGTGTTCACAAGGATCCGAGCAAGGCGGCGGAACTATACCGTGCGGCGGCAGAGCGTGGTTCCGTTATCGCACAACTCAAATTGGCCCACATGTACAGGACTGGCAAGGGCGTTCGACGAGACGACGTCGAAGCTGCAAAGTGGATTCGACGAGCAGCTGAACAGGGAAGCCCACCAGCACAGAATGTTATCGGTTATCTGTATTACCAGGGTAGTGGTGTTCCCCGCGACTATCGACAAGCGGCCGAGTGGTTCTTGCAAGCTGCAAACCAGAACTATGCTCCAGCGCAGTTAAATATGGGGTTTCTCTGCCAGAGTGGTTTGGGGGTTCCGTTAAATTACGGCGAGGCGTATAAGTGGTTCAGCCTAGCCGCACAAGGTCGCAATGGCAAGAGCACTCGTGCTCTGAAAGATCTGACACAAATCATGACGACGGCCCAGTTTCGCGACGGGGAGGCCAGAGTCTCAGAATGGGTTTCCCACCACACCAACCCGACACTTGCAGCCCAGAAACCTGAGGCCGAACAACCGCATAGCTACGTGAGTGCCATACGGCCTTAGTCGGACAACAAGATCGCCGTTTGGCCGAGCTACGAACTGCTGATGGAGAACCAATTTGACTGCGATGCGACAAGCAAATTCCCAATCACGGTTCACATTGTCGCGTCGACCGCACTATTGATGTCTCGATTTACGTCCAATCGCCGACGATAGTGTAGCGACCGGTTTGTGGGCGATCATGGCTGACAGCCTTTTCCACTCCGAGTGGTGGCTCGCGTATCAGTTGAGGTACCGATATTCTCGCCCACAAGGCCGCAAGGGAAAGCGCCTCTCGCTCCGCACTTTCCCGCGTGAGGCCATCCATAAAAGTGACGTACGGTGCACCGTCGCAGCACAATTCAACACGGTAGCCCCTTACCGATTGTCTCACTCGAATATCATTCTGCACTTTGTCTCCCTTCGGCTTTGCTTCGAAATTTCAGTTGACGGAAACTGCATTGACCATGAAGCTCCTGCCGAGGCCCGACTCGTCGGCGATACGTCTACCATCGCTGTCTATAGGTCGGAACCTTGTGTGATGTGCCCACCGAGGCGGCCGGCTTCTTCAGCCAGTTCGGCTCACCGATCGTGCCCCCGGCTCGCAGGCCCGTCATCGAGTGTGGGCGAACTCGGAAAAAGAGTGGCTCAATCAACTTGACACCCGATTGAAACCGCCGCTCGCCAAATACGTTCAGCCAACAAAGGCTTCTCTTCTCCAATAGCCGACGGGCATGCTCACGGTCTGCTGCATATTGGATCTCAGGCAATTCCTCATACCAACCATTGACAATAACGGTCGCCCATCGAGATTGATCCGCGATCTCATCAACTTCGATGCAGACTCTCGGATTGGCCCGCATCCACTCGATCTTTTTCCCCGGAGTGGAGAAGATGTAGATGGCATCCAGTTCATAGGCAAGGCACACCGGCACTACGTAAGGTTGATCACGCAGCGAGCACGCAAGCCTTCCGAAGGACACCCGGGCCAGAACTTCACGGCACTCCTGCTTCGTCATCACATCAATCAGCATATTTTGATTTCTATCTGGTGAGGCGCTAGCAGGTCATTCTCGCGCTTCGTTGCAAGCGCCGAAAACTGGTAAATCTGACAGTTGACCCCAGGAAGAACGAGAGTCGAACCTGTATCCCTCAGTGTTGACCGTTGTCCGATTTCTCAATGTTTTCAATCCCAGGCAACGACACCCGTACTGTCACGTTTGCTAGGTGACTCACTGTTGTGCCTAGCCTTACGTTTGCAGGGGGTAGCTTCGTGGCGATGGAGTGAAAATATGGCAACCGTTGCAACGGCCGACAATAGTGCTGCCGATATGCTGAGCGCATATGGCTCAGCACGATCCACCGTTTCAGGACGGCCTCTGAACACAGACGAATTGCGCAAGATGCACGCTTACTGGCGTGCGTGCAACTATCTGACGCTGGGCATGATCTACCTGCGAGAGAATCCCCTGCTCAAGGAACCACTAAAGCCGGAGCACATCAAGGATCGGCTTCTTGGGCATTGGGGATCGAGTCCGGGCCTGGCTTTCACCTATCTGCACTTCATGCGTTTGATCAAGAAATACGATTTGGACATGATCTTCCTCGCGGGTCCCGGACACGGCGCCCCCGGAGTTCTCGGGCCCGTATATCTGGAAGGAAGGTACTCCGAGATTTACCCCGACAAAAGTGAGGACGAGGTCGGATTGCGGGAGTTCTTCAAGCAGTTTTCGTTCCCAGGCGGCATTGGCAGCCACTGCACCCCCGAAACACCTGGCTCAATCCATGAAGGCGGGGAATTGGGATATGTTCTCTCGCATGCTTGTGGCACAGCATTCGACAATCCCGCGCTTATCACGATTGCGATGGTTGGCGACGGCGAAGCGGAGACCGGTCCACTTGCCACTTCCTGGCATATCAATAAGTTCCTGAACCCTATTCGCGATGGTGCTGTACTGCCGGTTTTGCACCTGAATGGTTACAAAATAAACAATCCAACCCTGCTGGCACGAATCAGCCACGACGAATTGGACAGCCTTCTCCGCGGCTATGGCTGGGTACCGTACTTCGTCGAGGGCTCTGAATCGGACAGTATGCACCAAGCGATGGCCGCCACCACTGAACACTGCATTGAGGAGATTAGAAGTGTTCAGTATCAAGCTCGTACGACGGGAACCGCGACACGAGCTCGCTGGCCCATGATCGTATTGCGCACTCCAAAGGGTTGGACTGCTCCAGCCGAAGTCGCAGGGCACAAACTGGAAGGGTTTTGGCGATCGCATCAGGTTCCGATGGCGGATGTCAAAAGAAATCCCGGTCGTCTCCGCGAGCTTGAGAACTGGATGCGTTCCTACAAGCCGGAAGAGCTATTCGACCGAGGTGGCAGACTGTTACCACAGCTCAGAGCATTGGCTCCAACCGGTGCCCGCCGGATGAGCGCAAATCCGCATGCCAACGGCGGCCTCCTCAAGAAGCCTCTGCGATTCCCTGATTTCCGAGATTACGCAGTCAAGATTAACAAGCATGCGCAGGTTGAGTCCGAGAACACGCGCCCGCTCGGCAATCTTCTACGCGATGTAATGAGCCTCAACATGAAGAATTTTCGCGTCTTCGGCCCCGATGAAAACAGTTCGAACAAGCTGGACGCGATTTATCAGGTCAGCAAGAAGTTCTGGATCGCAGAGTATTTCCCCGAGGACGCCGACGGCTGCGAACTCGCGACCGACGGGCGAGTCATTGAAATGTTAAGTGAACACACCCTGGAAGGGATGCTCGAGGGCTACTTGCTGACCGGCAGGCATGGCTTCTTGTCAACGTATGAGGCTTTCGTCCACGTCATCGACTCGATGTTTAACCAGCATGCCAAGTGGCTGTCGATTTGCAATCACTTGTCTTGGCGGCACGAGATTGCTTCGCTAAACCTTCTGATCACGTCAACCGTCTGGCGTCAGGACCATAATGGCTTTACTCATCAGGATCCGGGGTTTCTCGATGTAGTGGTCAACAAGAGCGCTGCTGTGACCCGCATCTATCTGCCTCCAGATGCCAATTCCCTGCTCTCGGTAGCCAATCATTGTCTGCACAGCGAGAACTACGTCAACGTGATCGTCTGCGACAAGCAGCTCCACCTGCAATACATGGATATGGAGTCCGCAATTACGCACTGCACCAAGGGGCTTGGGATTTGGGATTGGGCCAGCAATGATCAAGGCGGCGAAGCTGATCTGGTAATGGCTTCTGCGGGAGATGTCCCCACTCAAGAAGCGTTGGCGGCGACCATACTCCTGCGTGAGGAGTTCCCGGATCTCAGGATCCGGTTCATCAATGTGGTTGACCTTTTTAAACTACAACCGAATACCGAGCACCCCCACGGACTGTCAGATCGAGACTTTGATTCGCTGTTTACGGTGGACAAGCCAGTTATCTTCAACTTCCATGGTTATCCCTGGCTGATCCATCGCCTCGCGTATCGACGCACAAACCATCCCAACATTCACGTCCGTGGCTATAAAGAGAAGGGCAATATAAACACGCCGATGGAATTGGCCATTAATAACGAGATCGATCGCTTCAGCTTGGCGATCGACGCTATCGATCGTGTTCCGAAACTACAGAGGATCGGAGCCCATGCAAAAGAGAAGTTCCGCAATTTGCAGATTGATTGCCGCAACTACGCATATGCGCACGGCGTCGACGACCCTTCTGTCGCAGGTTGGAAGTGGCCCTCGTAGTCAACGCATTGAAGTTGTGATCGGGACAGTGATCGACGACGGCGGCCGGAGACTCCGACTTCTAACTGACATTCATTCCATGAAGCTTGAGTTCGAAGCAGCGGCGCATCACTCCCGAACCTTGTCCTAGAGAAGGCGCGTCGAACCAGTTGTTTACGCCGAAAGGAATACCGTTATGGGCGCAAAAGGCATCATTTCAATCGATGACAAATGGACGAAGACCGATGGCGCAAATCTTCTAAAACAATATGGCTGTGGACCGATTCCGTTTATTGGGGCCGACGGCCTGTATGACCGGCATCTGCTGTTCGATAACATAAAGGATATTGCGGCCGTCTCCACCAGGGAGCGTTACGAGGCGTTTGCGCGATCGATGCGGGATGTTCTCTCGCAAAGATGGACCCTGACGGAAAAGACATACGAACAGAAAAACCCTAAGCGTGTTTACTACGTCTCCATGGAGTTTCTCCTGGGCCGTTCGTCGGCTAACAATGTGACTAACCTTCTTCTCGATTCGTTTGTCGCACAAACAGCAAAGCAAAAGAATATTGATCTGCTCTCCTTACTTGATCAGGAGCCTGACGCGGGTCTGGGAAACGGGGGGCTTGGGCGCTTAGCAGCCTGCTTCCTCGACTCCATGGCAACTCTGGAACTTCCAGCCATGGGCTATGGCCTGCGTTACGAGTACGGCATCTTCAAGCAGTCTCTACAGAACGGATGGCAGCATGAGCAGGGAGACAATTGGCTGCGCTATCCGGACCCTTGGGAGATTGCCCGGCCCGATGAGGCTGTAGAGCTAAAGTTAAATTGCTCATTTGAATTGGAGGGAGGGTCGTTTCGCGTCATAGCGGGGCGGCCGTCCACTTTGCTTGGCATCCCCTACGACCGACCGATCGTGGGTTACGGCGGCAAGACGATCAATACATTGCGACTCTGGGCCGCAGCTGCATCCAATTATTTCGACTTCCAGGAGTTCAGTAGTGGCGATTTTGCCGGCGCGCTCGGCGAGACGCTCGCAGCCGAGTCTCTAACCCGAGTTCTCTATCCCGACGACTCAACCAGCAAAGGACAGGGGCTGCGCTTCGTACAAGAGTATTTCCTCGTAGCATGTTCCCTGACCGACCTTGTTCGGCGGTTCCGAAAGACAAATACTGACTGGAGTGCCCTGGTCGACAAAGTGGCCATCCAACTCAATGACACGCACCCCGCAATGGCCGTACCCGAACTACTGCGGATTTTGCTCGACGAGGCACACCTTGAGTGGGACCTAGCTTGGGATCTTACTAAGAAGGTCTTGGCGTATACGAATCACACACTCCTTCCAGAAGCTCTTGAGAAATGGCCGCTCGACTGGTTCGAAAGGATGCTTCCTCGCCATTTGGAGATCATCTTGGAGATCAACCGGCGCTTGCTAACTGAGGTTCGCAGCCGACTTGGAGACGACGAGCAACGCATCGAGCGAGTCAGCCTGCTCGAGGAGGGCCCCCAGCGGAAGATCCGCATGGCAAACCTCGCGATCGTAGGCTCTCATGCCACAAACGGTGTGGCCGCCATTCATTCCGATCTCTTGCGGACGATGACCGTCAAAGAACTGGCCGACCTTTATCCTGAGCGTTTCACTAACAAGACCAATGGAGTCACACCACGCCGTTGGCTGATGCTTGCGAATCCTGGCCTGGCGCGGGCCATCACCGACGCGATTGGCGACGCCTGGATAACTGACCTCAGTGAACTGAGAAACCTCAAGCCGTTCGCCGAAGATGCTGGTTTTCGTGCCGTCTTCCTCAATGCGAAGCGCGAGGCGAAATCAAAGTTTGCAGTCTGGCTCAAGACCGCATCCAATCAGGCAATCAACCCAGACAGCATTTTCGATGCACACGTGAAACGTATTCACGAATACAAGCGACAACTGCTCAACGTATTGCGCGTTGTTGTTCTCTACAACCGTATCCGTGAGAATCCAAGTCTCCAGATGATCCCCCGCACATTCTTTTTCGCTGGCAAGGCAGCCCCGTCGTATCGGCTAGCCAAGTTGATTATCAAGCTGATCAACAACCTTGCCGGCACAATCGACGGTGACCCAGTCGTACGCGGGCGGCTCAAAGTGTTGTTTCTGCCCGAGTATTGTGTATCCCTGGCGGAGCGGCTGATTCCAGCCAGTGATGCGTCCAACCAGATTTCTACGGCCGGCTACGAAGCCAGTGGCACCAGCAATATGAAGTTCATGATGAATGGCGCGCTCACGCATCGGAACCCGAGACGGCGCGACTATCGAGATGGCTGAGGCGGCGGGTGAAGAGAACTTTTTCCTCTTTGGGTTAACAGCAGAACAGGTGGTGAACAGCCGTGGATGGTACAACCCATGCTGGCACTACGAACATGAGCCGGAAACTCGCGCCGCACTCGACCTAATCTTCTCGGACTATCTCAGCCGAAATGAACGCGGGGTCTTTACGCCTCTTCGCGACGTGCTTTTGACACATGGAGACTTCTACATGCACCTGGCGGACTTGAGGTCATACCTCGACGCAGACCGCCGCCTGATGGAACTTTATTCTCGATCCGACGACTGGGCGCGCAAGGCGATTCTGAATGTTGCAGCTTCAGGCAGGTTTTCGAGCGACCGGACGATCCACGAATACGCAACCGACATCTGGAACGTGACTCCATGTCCGGTATCGTAACTGCGACCCTATTTGTAGCGAAGAGAAACGACGGCCCCATCAAGAAAGTGCGATCCATCTCAGCGAATCGGGGAGTGCGCGCCGATAACCTTCGGGGCATCCCATGTCCCAAATGAGCAGTACACAATACGGCATTTCTGATTGGAATTTACCCAACGCTGCTCCGAGCATTGACCACCTTTCCCGGCCCAGGGTCGGTAGAAGCACACCTCTTGGCGCCGCAATCCGCAGTGACGGCGTGAATTTCAGCGTGTACTCGCGGGATGCCACTGTGATCGAATTGCTATTCTTCGATCACGAAGACGACGCGCGACCTTCGCGAGTCATTCGACTGGATCCATCCATCCACCGAACATACCACTACTGGCATACCTTTGTTTCTGGGGCGCAAGCCGGTCAACTGTATGGATACCGCGTGCATGGGCCGTTTGATCCCGACAAAGGGATGCGGTTCGATGCTGCCAAACTACTCATCGATCCCTATGGCCGTGGGATTGCCGTCCCCGCTAACTACTCCCGCGAAGCGGCACGACGAGAAGGCGACAATTTAGACACAGCTATGAAAAGCGTGGTCGTAGACTCAGGCTTGTACGACTGGGAGGGCGACGCGCCACTCAACCGGCCTTTCTGCCAGACGATCATCTACGAAATGCACGTAAAAGGATTCACGCGTCATCCGAGTTCCGGGGTCGCAGAGAATACTCGCGGCACTTTTCGCGGGCTCATCGAAAAGATTCCATACCTACGCGATCTGGGCATCTCTTCTGTCGAACTCCTCCCCGTGTTCCAGTTCGATCCACAGGACTGCCCGCCGGGTCGCGTCAACTATTGGGGTTATGCGCCGGTCTCTTTCTTCGCGCCCCACCAAGCCTACAGTTCCCGGCCAGATCCGCTATGTGTCGTGGACGAGTTTCGCGATATGGTCAAGGCTTTGCACAGAGCGGGCATCGAGGTGATTTTGGATGTCGTGTTCAATCACTCGGCGGAAGGCGACCATCTTGGTCCGACGTTGAGCTTCCGAGGCTTCGACAATCGGGCTTACTACCTTTTGCAAAAAGACCAGTCGCGATATGCCAACTACAGCGGCACGGGAAACACCCTCAACGCCAACCACCCCATCGTCCGGCGCATGATCGTCGACAGCCTTCGCTATTGGGTTGAAGAGATGCATGTGGACGGCTTCCGGTTCGATCTCGCATCCATCCTTGCGCGCGATTCCAACGGCGATGTCATGTCCAACCCCCCGGTGCTTTGGGATATCGAGTCCGATCCGGTTCTCGTGGGGACCAAAATGATTGCTGAAGCGTGGGACGCCACAGGACTTTACCAAGTGGGCAGCTTCACTGGAGACAGCTGGAAAGAATGGAACGGTCGTTTTCGGGATGATGTAAGGAGTTTCTTCCGTGGCGACGATGGATCATTGCGATATTTCGCCGACCGATTCCTGGGAAGCCACGAGATCTACCGGCATGAAGAACGTGAAGCTGAACAGAGCGTGAACTTTGTTGCCTGTCATGATGGGTTTACGCTCAACGACATGGTCTCTTACAACCAAAAGCATAACGAGGCAAATGGTGAGGATAACCGTGACGGCAGCGATGACAATCGAAGCTGGAACTGTGGCGTCGAGGGTCCAACCACAAACGCCGAAATCGAGCGGCTGCGAACTCGCCAGGTGAAGAATTTCATGACCGTTACGCTGCTTTCCCTTGGCCTTCCCATGATCTTGATGGGAGATGAGGTCCGGCGTACGCAGCACGGCAACAACAATGCTTATTGCCACGACACCGAAGCCAATTGGTTCAATTGGTCTTTGCTTCAGGAGCACGCGGACGTACATCGTTTTGTAAAGTTACTCATCGCGCGACGATCGCTGCGAGACTGCGGCCCCGAACGCCAGCGAACGAGTTTGACGCAGTGGATTCGCGAGGGGATTAAGGGATGGCATGGAGTAAAACTCAATCAACCGGACTGGAACGATACATTCGCACAGTGTCGCCCTCAGCGCCGAATTACAAAATGAAGGTTTGCTTATCCATTTTATCTTCAACGCTTATCGGGAGCACCTTGACTTCGAACTCCCACGCATAGTCGCGGGAAAGCCAGCCTCGTGGAGGCGATGGATCGACACTTTTCAGGAAACACCGGAAGACATCGTGCCGTGGCAAGAAGCACCCACCTACCCTCGACTACACGTATCGAGCCGGGCCTCAATCAGTGATTGTTCTCTGGGCAAGACTTGGCGAGGCGCAGACTATAACTTCTGACAGTACAGTCCGCTGATCTCAACGTCTAAGGTCAACTTTGCGCACGGTGAAGAGCTCGGTTCGCTGAGCAGATTCGAATTCCCGAGTTGCTCTTTCATCGGTGCTGGATTTGATCAGGTCTGAGCCACGGCTGTCACATGAATGCCATTCCAAACGTCGCCATAGGGCCTATCCCGGTTCGCACCGCGCTGCTGGTGGAAAGTGATCCTGCGTATCGACGAACAGCTGCGTCGTATTTTGGAACCGGGCTTATGGGCACTGCAGCACGCCTCCGACAATGCTGCTGCACTGGCAATGGCTACCAGTAAGAACTTTGATCTGATCCTGACCAGCGAGAAGACGTCAGGCAAGGAAGACATTGAACTCCTTCGCAAACTAAGACGCATACGTCCGCATACGCCGGCTGATCATCTTGGCCGAAGAAGGCACGCCTGCAGACATAATTACCTCGATGCGCGAGCACGCGTTCAGCTATTTTTCCAAGCCATTCTCACCAGACGCGCTCGCAGTCATGATTCGTCGCGCGATCGAGGAGCCTTGCTGGGATGATGGTATCGACGTCCTCTCTGCAACTCCGGAGTGGATTCGCCTGCTCGCTCGCTGCGACTAAAGACGGCCGATCGAGTACTCCAGTTCTTCGACGAAATCGCCGAGTTACCGAGATCCGGAAAGAGGTGTGGTTGGAATGGCTTTCCGTGAAATGCTGATGAATGCGATCGAACATGGCGGACGCATGGATCCTACCCAGCAAGTTGAGATTTCTTATTTGCGGGCTCGTCACATGGTGACGTGCCAGATCAGCGATCCAGGGGAAGGTTTCACCCTCGATGAGATCCCTCATGCTGCGATAGCCAATCCGTCGGATGATCCGTTACGCCACATCGAATATCGTGAGGCGTGCGGAATGCGCCCAGGTGGCTTCGGTGTTCTGGTGGCCCAGCGGCTCGTAGATGAACTTGTGTACAGCGAACGAGGCAATGAGGTGACGCTTGTTAAGTATATCGACCTCGAACCGCGGCCTTCTCAGCGATGAACCTGTTCCCCGCTAACGTGCACATGTCAGGGCAGTATGACTAGTTCCGGACTGCTGCCGCCACTCATTCCCTTAACTGTTCCCGAACGGAACGCGCCCGCATCGTACTTGTAGCATCCGGGAGTAACTGCTTTCGTCGTCACCGGCTTCTTGCCGCCCCCCATGATCGGACCGTCTGGCTCAAACGGCGAGTCGGTGCCAAACGAGACCATGAATCCATTGTTCTTGTTCGAACTCTTCCACACCACGGTAGTACCAGCCTTGATGCAGAACAATTGGTTGTTGTCTGCGTTGGCGATTCCGGGCTTTACGTTGGCGGAGTCGCTTCCCCTTCTGATGTCAATCGTGCACTGTCGACGAAGTCGAACCGCAGGTGTTGGCCGCGTTGCACATTTCTCTCGGGTTGACTTTCATCACACGCGTACTTGCCCTTCTTTTGGGCCTGCGCAGTTGAGCAGTTCAATAGCACAAGAACACGACAATAGAAATGCACTCCAAATGCTCCACCCGTGCTGATCTTTCCTAATCATAGTCACGTACCCTAATTTACTTTCGCCTATATTGCGAGTTATTGAGAACCTGACTCCATAAAACACTTGGCTTGTCGTTCTCCGCACCGCACGAACTCAATTCCACTCGATGATGTTCACCAGCTTCCAGGCATTCTGGTTAAGCTCCCATTGCAGTTCGCCTTCTTTGTTGACAATGAGCTGCGCGGCAGGAAAAAGAACACCGCCACTCTTGTCCTTGTCTTTGTCGTTTAGGTTGATTTCACCCGGCTGTCAGATTGAAACTCTTCGTCTGGGTATCCCAATAAGATTCGCCGAACGCAATCTTGCGGTTGGTCACAAAGCGAATGGTCCTGCCGGTCGGCGTCAAGATCTCGCGAATGAATGTAAGGTCGTATCCGAGCGTGCCAGGGATCTGTATTCGGCCCACGCTCTTCATCTTTTCCAGAGCATTCACCAGTCCGTCGTTCTGACCCTTCTGGAATGCCTGCACCAGAATGTCTCTATCCTCGGGGCTCGAAAATTCGTAAATAATGATTTTCACGCCGAAGTTTCTCCCGAGCTGAGTGCTTGAGCCAAAGGCTGTGGCATCAATAGTTTCAGTGCTTCCCCTCTGCCCCAAGCTCGGGACGCTGGCCGATCATTAGCAGCGCAATCAAAAGCGAGATACTTGGGTCAACTTTAGAGCCTTTAAAGTCGTGCACATGCAGTTCTCTCCTGTCACACAAGCGTGCCTGACTCATAAACACAGCGAATCAGCCTCACTTCTCAGATCAGCTTATGGGGAGTTCGAGAAGGGCGACACTGGCAGAACTCGCAGTCGTTAACGCACCGGCACGAATCTCACGCCTGCATCGAAGTCAGTATTGAGGGTGGTCGTAGCTCTAATTTGGTCCTGATCCAGGTCTGAAGGGAACGATGCTCTACTGCGCTCGCCAATGAGGGGTGCATTCCATTCCGGGCATTGGCCCCAACTCAGCAGCCGTTGCTGTGGCGCATCCCGCGCGTCAGCGTCTGCTATCAGAGTTTTTTCCATCAAAGCGAAGATGGGCTGAAGCGTGTTTTGTAGTCGCATTTTGCTCTGACTTGTACCTTCCGTAACGGAACCGACAAAGGCGGGTCGCTCAATAGTGGGGAAGTCCCCTTGTTGAAGTGCTGCAATTACGAGAGCCTCGTACCGTATGAAAAGACTCTGGAGATCCTCATAATGCAACATCTCGTGTTCCCGAATGACCTTGTATTCGCAGGTTCCAGCCGGGTATTTACTTGCGATTAGGACCTCCACGGGTGTGAACTCAACTTGAATAGACCTTACCCAATAACAAAATCCCTGCCGCAGAGCTGAGTGTCTGATCGCACCACGAAGGAAGGCAGTCGGCGGATAAGGTCTACTTGGGCGAGTCAGTCCGACTACCCCCGAGGGTGTGTCGGCAAGTGCGCTCAGTTCCGCGGATGTTTTGCTATCGTCAAACTGCAACGGCCACGGGACTGTGCCTATAGGCAAGACCGAAATCGTTGGGGCACTTTCGCTAACGCCTAGTCCCTCTGGGCACGCAAGGTGGAGTGTGAGCTTTCCGGTCAACTTGCCCAGGTGCGAGGAATCTTCCACCGTACGCTCATCATTGCTACCATCGGCTACGAACAGTGTGTACTCCGTAGGAAGCAGACTGCGGGTATCGACCCGGAGTTTAGAGATGGTCTCAATGGCTTTGTCATCACCACAAGTGGGCCGGAGGGCCTCAGCAGGGGTGAGGCTCAGCGCCAACCTGAGCCGATCCTGATTTCGTCTTCCGACTATTTTTAATGCGACAACAAATCTGTTCAACCTGCACTTACTGCTAACAGGATCGAGGCGCCAATAAGCGGGCATCTTTGCTGTGACAACGAAGGTGTCATCCCTGTCCGGCAGCGGCAGAGGAATCGTCCCGCTGACGCGATAGCCAGGTACCTGCCTTCCATGCCGGTTGAGGCTGATCTCTAATTCGGCTGGCATTCCGCCGGCGTCTTGCGCCTGTCCTGCATGCAGGAATGCAACTAACAACATCGAAGTCAGAAGCACGCTATCTTTCAACAATTAAGTTCCCTCCTTTCGCTGTGGTTTCTCTTGCCATATTTGCGTCGCAGGGGGCTCAGACTCGTCAGAAATGATCTCTCTCGATTGGGGCCTCTCAAACTGTCATTTGTCGCAGCGGCCCACGCACAGAATGAGGGGATTGGATTTCCACAACCTCAAAAGCGACATTGTTGCAATACAAGAGCGGATCAACTTTGAGAATTCATCGGACCGTATTCTGATACGCGGGAAATACACGAGTGCGGAATTAGGCAGCCTTCTGTTCTTCGTCATTGCCTGCGGCTTGGACGGGTATCTTCGCACCCCAAATAGGAACCGGCGGCAAGAAAAGCGGACGGTAGTGACGTCGCATGCAGGAGTGGCATCTCACAACTTGGACGAAGAAGAAGCAACAGACTTCATCGTGCCACGTTCTTGGCCGGGACGCATATATGTCAGATTTGCCGCAATAAGGGCAGTTCTGCAAGCCAATCCTGCGCATAGCAACGAAACCCTCAAACCACGCGGTCAGCCCATTGATATTCCGCGGTTCCGTAGCACTTCACCCCGAGTTGCGGACTCCACGCACAGAGATCAAATCTGGACGCTGTGCTTCGGAGTGATCGAACCACTGCACGATCGAACTGATGCACGACCAGAGGGGCAAGAAACCCTCCCCTACGGGAACGCGGTTGGACCGCTAACCTGTAAGTCTGGAATGAAGATCCTTTCTTGGCCACTAGTACTTTTGACAGTCCTGCCGGCGGAATAAGCGGCCCGCCCCAAGGGCGAAATGGCTTGTTGCGCCAACTATCCCGTCCCAATTCTCTAGATCGAACGGTCCGGCTGCAATTCTTGACAGATCTGGTCTCGCCACTAGCAGCTTAGAGTAGCTCGCAAGTTTCGTGAAAAAAGGGGACGGGGGACGGATGAGGAAACGAGTCATACATACAATACTTTCCGTGTTTCTGTGCGCGTCAGGATTTGCGCAAAGCGCCCAGATCTCGGGAGATGCCCAGTTCGTGGATCTGCAGTCGAGCTATAGCCCCCTTGGATGGAATGCAGCATTGACTGGACACTTTGAGGGCGCATGGAAGGACGCCGCCGAACCTGGGGTGATCGAGGGGCGGGCGAACAGTTGCGCCAGTGCGAGTGCGACGCTGCTTGAAACAGTGGCATGGGATCGAGTCGGACAGCCCTTTCATGAAGTGCCGGTTTGGCAATTCCCGAACAGCCGGGCTTTCTTCTTCGTCTCGGGCATGACGATCGATGCGGATGGCGCTCCGAATGCCTACAATCCCGCCGACACCGGGCTCGATGAATTGGCGAACGCTGGTACGCCAGCCCATTGGAATGGCATCATTACCGATCCAGACGGCAATCCGTTGATTCAGCGACAGAGCGATCCCTTTCCCGGCTACTACATCTCATGCACGTCTCTTTCGGATAACACGAAGAAATTCACCGATCCAACCGGATATGTGGACGCATCGAAGATTCCTTATGTAGCGTTGCCTGAGGCTGTAGCAGACCGCGGGGGCGCGCGGTTGGGAGATTTCGCAGTTGTAATGAACCTGCGGACCGGCAAATCGTCTTTCGCTATCTATGCAGACATTGGCACCTTAGGCGAAGGCTCCATTGCATTGGCTGACGCCTTGGGGATCCGGTCCGATGCACGCCGCGGCGGTGAACATGAGGGAATTCTCTATCTATTCTTCCCCGGCTCCGGCAATCTGCAGCCAAGGACGATCGGTGAGATCCAGAGCAAGGGGGAAAAACTTCTGCTACACCACACGGGCACAATGAAGAAATTATCTTCCTGCATGGACAATGGCAGTCCGGCTGTCGGGAGTGCCGAGTATTAGGATTGCTCGGCGGGTTTAGCCATAGCGCTCCAGTCCCGTCTGTGCGCGTGTATCGCGCTATAACTTCTGACAGTTCTTGGCACACAATGATCGCCCTAGACTAAATCTCTTTGAGGAGAAGAACCTCTTCCGTGAGCATAGACCTCCGCACTCGCGAGTCGAATGGCATCACGATCATCGATCTTAAGGGCCGAATCACCCTTGGTGAAGGCAGCGCAACCGTGCGGGATACAGTGCGCGACCTGCTTAGCTTGGGGCAAAAAAGAATCCTGCTCAACTTGAGCGACGTGAACTATATCGACAGCTCTGGTATTGGTGAACTTGTCAGTGCCTTCACCGCCGCTAAGAAGCAGGGCGGCGAACTAAAACTGCTGAACCTGACCAAGAAGGTCCACGACCTGCTGCAGATCACAAAGCTCTACACAGTCTTCGATGTGAAGGACGACGAAACGTTGGCCGTAAAGTCTTTCAGCTCGTAGGGGTTCGGCCGTCACGAGGACTGTCATGTCGCAAATTGACCGGTACTTGTCCTGAAACCGCAGGCAGCCGAGGCCAAGGAATGAAATTGTAATTTGACTGCTGGTTTTCGGGAAAAGGTCCCACACTCTCAGTCGGCCACTCTCATTGACCCTTGCCCGCACTCAATGGGTGAAGAGCAATATTTTCCCGGGCGATTGGCTGGGGGGTGCTTGCCGGGAGAAATTCTATTGACGAATTTCCACTAAAGTATTTACCCGATAGTCAAAGCGTGAAGTAGTAGTACACTTCAAACCTTTGGAAGTTCTGGCCAAATGTCTTGCAAGTCTTGCCAATCTGATAACCAGTACAAATTCAACGGAGAAGTCGCGATTCATTTCCCCGGACTCCAGGGCCTGGACAAGCCGATCGTGTGGGTCTTTCCACAGATTCTGGTTTGTTTGAAGTGTGGTTTCACAGAATTTGTAGTTCCCGAAACAGAGTTGCGACGGCTAGTGGAGAGCGAAGCAGCGGGAGCATAACCTGCCGTCCGGTAAGTGCGAGCGGTGCCTGCTCAGAAACTGTGCTGCGCGCGTTTCAGCGAAATGCAGTGGCTCTCCAGAGAACGGATGGCGGCAATAGCGAGAAGCATCGGTAACGTACCAGATGGTGCTCCCACAGTCGCCGCGTTTTGACGTCCAAGCCACGCAGTCGGCCGTGCCGTAGGTCGGTACAAGCAATTTAGTGTTTCCAAGCAACTAGGGAAGGCACGAGACCGAGGCTCCCTGGGAGAATTTCTCCTCGTTTCGCGATGCCCTCCTGAAACTCTTTGTGTCGGTATCCACCGAAGCAATTTGCTGACGCTCGGGTTAGAATCTACTGCCTAGGTCATTCTTCCTTGGGTTCGCACCGCACCCCTAATTCTCGCCTATCGTCGTGTCGGCGTATTCCATCGCTGCTCCCCCTGAATCCTTGGGATAGGGGCGAGGACTCGCATATCCACTTTGGCCGTATATCATGAAGAACTTGTCCACCAAGGTCGTCCCATTGCTCTCAGACATACCAGGAAACGAGGTCGATCCTCGATGGTAATGCCAAGCGTGAAGACTGGCCATGCCGATCGCCGCCGGTTCTGGTTGGCGATGTCGGGGTTTGTCATGGCGGCTGCGCTGCTGCCCTTTTCCTATAAAGTCGAACGTCGCCTGGAGACAGTTGTTCACATTAAGGGCGGAGAATCCGAAAAAGTTGACCTGGAACTGGCGCAGCGTTTTCAGTCTCCGTACGCCCACCGCCTGGTTCTGTTGATCAGCGGCATTCCCGATCCGGATTCAGCCAAAGGCGCAGATGCATTGAGCTTCCTCACCGGTTCATTGCGTACTGTCCCAGGAGTATCGGGTGCCGTCTCGAGTCTGGATTGGCCAGATCCTATGTTCACTGGGAACAACGGCGGGGCCTTGATCATCGTCGGGTTGGACCCGCACGATGAAACTGTCGAGGTGTTGGTACCCGAACTAAGGGCAAGAGCAGACTGGATGGAAGGTCACCTAAGGTCGCAATACCCCAATATCAAACTGGAGATTACGGGTGAAACGCCACTGAACTTCGATCTTCGCAAGGTCAGTGCAGATGACGTCAACCATGCCGAGGAGCGAGCGATGCCGGTAACTCTCTTGCTGCTGTTGCTGGCATTCGGCAGTCTTGTGGCCGCGCTATTGCCACTGGGAGTTGGACTACTCTCAATCTCGATGGCACTGGGCGCGGCGGCGCTACTCGCGCATTATCTGCGGCTGTCAATTCTGGTGCAGAATCTGGCGACGATGCTCGGCCTTGGCTTGGGTATCGACTATGCATTGCTGATGGTGAGCAGGTTTCGCGAGGCATTGGCCGATGGATATGATCCCGGCCCCGCCGCCGATATTGCTGGCGGGCAAGCGGGGCGGACGCTGGTCATCTCAGCCACAACGGTCGCCATCGGATTTTCAGCCCTGCTGACTGTTCCCATCAGCGAACTGCGATCCATCGGGATAGCTGGCCTGCTGGTAACCGTTTTCAGTGTGATGCTGTGTACATTCATTCTGCCTTGGGTGCTTGGTCTGCTGGGGCATCGCATCAATGCCCTCAGAGTTCGTCTTCCTGCCATACGATTCAAAACGCGGGACAACCCGGGCGCGGCGAGTGAGCGGTGGGTGCGGTGGGGCACCGTGATAACCCGCCGGCCCTGGTCAGCTCTGCTCGTCGCCGGGACTCCGCTGCTGGTCCTTGCCTTCCAGGCACGGAAAATCTCCCCTGGCATTCCTGACCATGACTCGCTCCCGGCCGCAGCCGAGTCGGTGCAAGCACTGCACACGCTTCAAATCATGGGACGGTCAGGCATTGTGCAGTCCCTCCGAGTGGTCCTGGAACTGCCGCCGCAGTCTCCGCCGCTTTCGCCGGCTGGCTGGCTTGCTGTCAGTCGCATGACCAAGAGCTTCCAGAGTGATCCTAGATCGGAAGAGGTCCTATCTCTTCCGACCTTCACGGGAATGTCTGACACTGCGGATGCTGTCGACGATGTGCCCGAGTCGGTCCGTAAGAGCTTTCTTCGCAGCGATGGCCAAGCTACGTTGATTGAGTTGCTGCCCCCCGCTGCTCTTTCGCCCAACGATCAGGTGCGATGGGTGCGAGACGTGCGTTCTTCCGATGTCGCGGCAATAACCGGCATGCCCGGCGCTGTGCTGCGCGTCGGTGGCGTTCCCGCCCTCGAGGCAGATTATGACTCGGTCGTAAAGGAACGGTTGCCGAGGGTGGTTCTGGGAGTCATATTGGGAAGTTTGCTGGCGCTGCTGATCGGGTTACGTTCTCTATTCGCGGCGGTCAAAGCAATTCTGCTCAATCTGCTCTCCGTTGGCGCTTCCTTCGGTGCGTTGGTTGTCGTTTTTCAGGAAGGCCACGGTAGCAAAATCTTTGGGCTCCACGGACCAAGCGGCAGCGTATACCCGATCGTGCCGATTCTCTCGTTTGCCATCGTCTTCGGACTAAGCATGGACTATGAAGTCTTCCTGGTTGCCCGAGTCCTCGAAGAACGGCGGCGTGGTCTCTCCGAGAGGTCAGCGGTAATTGAGGGCCTGGCGCGGACGGCCGGGCTCATCACGAGCGCCGCGGCAATCATGATTGCCGTCTTCGCCGCATTCATCGTGGGAAGTTTTCTGGTAGTGCAAATGCTGGGCTTCACCCTCGCCGTGGCGGCCTTCATTGATGCCACGGTGGTGCGGATGATTGTCGGCCCAGCGCTATTGCAACTTGCCGGCGACTGGAATTGGTGGCCCTTTGGCTTACATGGGGCCCCAGCAACATCTGAAAAGGAGCTGGTCCCATGACGGCCGGACATCGGGGATGCTCCAGTGACAGCACCGGGCCTGGCAACAGCCTAAACAATCAGGTCGATTTATTTCGCTGCCTCTCCTTGAGCGCTGGGCTGGCCGATAGCAAAGTCCTTACGTGCAAGGTTTGCCTTTCCCGAACCCCGTTCGATGACCATAATCGAGGAGCCGGGTTTGCCTTGCACCTTCGCCTCCACTTGCGACGCAGACCAAGCCCCGCCGACCTGCCGCAGGCCATAGTAAGTGAATTCCTTCTGCTGCCTGGTCCCGCGAAGCGTCTTCACCACATGCACAGGGAACAAAATGCCGCGGTCGACCCACGATGTTACCGAATCATAGTAACTTCGGTCCTGAGGGCCGGACGTGCTCTTCAGGACGAAGCAATCCCGTGCGCCGTATTTCTCCGGAGCCAGGAGTTCCTGATTCTTCCAGAAGAACGGACTCTCGACCATGTCCTCATAGGAGAAGTCTGTTCCCACTAGCGGGTCGTTCCAACGTTCGAATGGCAACACGCTAGCGGCCTTCTCGCCGGGGAGTACCGCCTCAATAGTCACGTGCCCACTCACAGTCATATGCAGAAGAACGCTCGTCTTCTCTGAGCCGGGACCCGAAATCTCGCATAGCACGCGCAGACCATCGGGAAACCAGTGAGCCTTGGCGGCAAACTTGTAGCTGGTGCGCTTGCCATCGCCTTCCACTCGTGTGATTCGCCCGGTCACGCGATAGTCCAATTTTTCAATACGCTGGCGCGAGCCAGTCAGCACAGTCTCCAGGTCGGGATTGGCCGCGAAGGCCCGCGATGGATGCACCAGCGACAACAGCACTAGCAGAGTGATGGACGCCTGAAGCGTCCCAAAGGTGCAAGTCGTCCCTCTGGCCTCTGGATAGCGGCCAAACTCGCGGTTGCGAGAGAGCATTACGACGCGGCGCGCAGGAAGGTCATAGCTATGTATACAGCGACCATCCAGGGCGATGGGCAGTGATCCACTCGGCGCTCCAGATCGCGCTAACAGCGAGCAGCGAATTCGCAAATTAGTTCCAAAAATAGGTGAGTGATGTCCCCGGCGACCTCTACTCGTGCCTTTCTCGTTCACCACTTCGATCCGTCGCTAGGGCCGGAGATGTGAATTGAGCGAAGGCAAGCAGTGGCGACGAGACGTCGAGCGCGTGTTGTTTGATCTTGTAGACCTTTCGGCCCTAGCTGCTTTCGTGATTTTTGCACTCTCGGAACAATACAGATTATATAGGTGCTCGGCCGTCTCGATGTTTTGGGCACGCCAATCACTTTGATCGCGGGATTCACGGTTAACGCCTGCTTCAGCGGAGGCAAACGCTACGCCGGTCGCTAGCGACGTTGCTCATCTCAAACGGGGAAAATGTGAAAGTCGCACAGTCACAGCTTCGGCACACAACCCCAAAGATTACCGTGGAGCTTTACGCACAAGCGGTTTCAGCCGATCAGCAGGAAGCCCACAAGAAGGTCGTGCAAATGGTTGGTGAGCGCGGATGGACTCGAACCATTGACCCATGCCTTAAAAGGACTTGCCAAACCAAAATCTGACATTTAGCGCGCTTTGGATGCATTGAGATTCGCTAGTAAAAATGCGGGATTCAGCATTTCGTCCCAACTTGCAAATCAACGCATACAAGGAGCCACTGGGCACAATTTTAGGCACACTCGAATCGAAGAAAAAGCGCGCCGCACCGGTGCTACTAACACCGGCACAGCGCTAACCACAGTCGCCTACGAAGGAGGCAACAATGGCTAGACAGCAACGTAGCACTACGTTCACTCAAGAATCCACTCGCCCCATCACTCGGGTAGCGCTCTACGCCCGGGTCAGCACCCTTAACAACCAAGATCCTGAGATGCAGCTCGCTGAACTGCGGGAGTATGCGGGTCGCCGCGGGTGGCAGATGGTCGAGGAATTCACTGACCAAGGAGTATCAGGCTGCAAAGAGTCGAGGCCGGCGCTCAATCGGCTGAATGTCGGACGCCTGCCGCCGTCGGTTTGACGCGGTGCTGGTCTGGAAGATTGATCGCTTCGGGAGGTCCCTGAAGCATCTGGTCAACGCTCTCGCCGAACTCGCAGCCCTCGGAGTGGCCTTCATCAGTCTGCGGGACAATTTAGACCTCAGTACACCGTCCGGTTGACTTGGTTCGACTCATGTTCCAGATCATTGGTGCCATGGCCGAGTTTGAACGAGCGCTGATCCAGGAACGGGTCCGCGCTGGCCTACGAAATGCACGTTCCAAAGGAAGGCGATTGGGAAGACCGCGGGTGATCGTTGACGCTGCTCAGATTGCCAGTCTTCGGGTGCTGGGGGACGCTCCTGGGCGCAGATCACGGATGAGATAGGGGGGTCAGCAAGGGAACGGCTCAGAGAGCCGTTGTAGGCTTGCCCAAAACTGTCTAGCTGGTGTTTGGTTGTCCGCTGTCGCGGTCCGGAAATTTTGAGTGTAATGGGGATGTTACGCCAACTGTCCCCAAGACGCTCTGAACTGGATGCCAGAAGAGGACGGCGCTAGAATGCAGTTCATGCGGCTTGTTATTCTGCTTTTGCTTTCGGCGTTCGCGGCGGCGCAATGTAACAAAACAGCGTGGGTAGTCGAGGATGACGGCATCGCTGGCGTCGTCTCGAATGAGGGCAGGCCAGTAAAGAACGCGCGAGTGCAATTGTTGTCTGCGGACCGTAAATATAACGCAGTGACGGACGGCGAAGGCAGGTTTTCAATTTCGCCTGTTCCAGCAGGTGAGTACTCGTTCGCCGTTAAGGGCTGGGGAGAACACCGAATGGAGGTCAAGAGCTCGCGGCGCGGAAGAATGAACCGTCCTAGCCTTCTCTTTTCAAGGCACAGAGTTGTCTGCTGCTAGTGCAAGTGTCCAACTGAGGGGTTTTGAGTGTAATGGGGATGTTTCAACAGTTAGAGAAGGTGGTCGCTGACCTTTTGGTGTCCAATAGCCTTAGAGGAATCGCTAAATGGCACCTACAAACGACTTTCTTGATTTTCCTAGACATTTTCTGTCCCCTAAATTTTCGCTGTTTTGGAGAAAATGGAGTTTTTCAACAGCCACGCCTGATTACGCCAGTTGACCCTGTTTACTGCCGGTTTGCATGGTAACGATGACCTGGGCTCGACAGCACCCGAACCCCGCGAATGTGCTAGGTTTCAAGCTCCCTCCTTGAGACTCTGGCGGAGGTTCATGCCTCTCCTCGATATTTTCTTTTGCCCCTCTGTCGACCGGCAGAGTTTTCAACTCGCATCTACCAAATCCGGCATGCGTTTGCCCTCACCATTGGTTGGCCGGCCTTGCAATGGAATGCCTGTTTAAATTCCGGCATGTTGGAGACAACTCCATTGACTCTCTGCTTAAGCGTTGAATGCGCATCTCCGGAAGCAACCATCTTCAACACCTCCGGCGTGATATTGCCGCATGAGCGAAGGGCAAGAGAAAGGAAGAAGCGTTGCTCGGGAGTGAATCCGTCGGTTAACTTGCCCGCGGGGAGGCTACTCTTGGCCCCGTTCTGGAAGGCCACATATGCGAGCTTTGCCCCCGCGCCGTCGGCAATGTTCTCCGCCAGGGTGAGCTCGCCGTTGAGCTTGACATCGTCGACTGCAACGTAGCTGGAGTACTGATCTACCAGGCATTTGCCCCGCTCCGCGAACCGCTGAGCGTCTTCCGCAGTCCACCACTCTCGCAAATTTCCCGAAGCGTCATATTTTCGCCCCATGCTGTCGAAGCCGTGGGTGAGTTCATGTCCAGCGAGCGAACCGAGAGAACCAAAATTGATGGAGTCGTCGGCTGAGCGGTCGAAGATGGGAGCCCCCAACCAACCAGCAGGAAAGGTCAGGGAATTCTGCCGCGTGTTGTTGTAGGCATCCAGCGTGGTGACGGTCATCCACCATTCATTGCGATCGGGTGGCTTGCCAATGTGGCCCAATTGCCGAGCCAGTTCATATTCACTGCTGCGAAATACGTTCGCAGCCCAACTGTCGCGGGTGATGTTAAGAGTGGAGTAGTCTCTCCAGCGCTCCGGGTAGCCCACACGGTTGGTGACCGCATGGAGTTTGGCGAGAGCCAGAGTCCTGGTATCGGGCGAGAGCCAGTCCGCATCGTGGATGACGCCATCGAAAGCAGCCTCGACCTCCTTCACAATCTGGAGGACGTGTTGCTTGTCATCTTCGTGAAATGACTCCTCCACGAAGACTCGCCCCAAGGCATCTTGAAGGTCACGATCGGTTGCCCATACGCAGCGTTTCCAACGCGGCGCATTTTCTTTCGCACCGGTGAGAACTTTGCCGTAGAAGGCGAAATTCTCGGTGACGAAAGATCGGCTCAGAAGACCAGCAGAAGCGCGCAATAGATTCCAACGAAGATAGGTTTTCCAGTCATCGAGCGAAACGGAGCCTAGCAAAGTGTTCACGGTCCTAAGAAATTCCGGGCTGGCAACCAGGTAGTTTTCTGAGTCAGGGGCTGCGACGGCAGCCATGAACTTCGTCCAGTCGAAATTCGGCATCAACTGCTGCAGAGACTCGCGTGAATAGCGATTGTTCAAGTTCTTTCGATCGCGGCGCGTGACCGGGTCCATCCACGAGCGGGCGAGTGCTAATTCAATATCCATGACTCGCCGCGACGCTCTTTCAGGATCGGAGTCGACCTTGAGCAGAGCAAGCATGTTGTGTACGTGAACTACGTACTTTTGGCGGAGCTCGACAGAATCTTTGTCGTCGCGGAGATAGTAGTCGCGATCGGGCAGACCGAGACCGCCCTGGTCCACGAACGCAACTACCTTGGTAGCGTCCTGATAATCCTGCCAGGGAAAGAGACCGAACAACGGTTCCTTACTGCCAGGGTCAGCAATGCTCGGAAATATGTTTCCTTGAACAAGAAGATAGAGCATGCGGTGAAGGTGACCCAATTCCGCGGCGAGGTCAGTTCGACTGTTGATCGCCGCAATGCGCTGCAATTCTGCCTCGATGGGTTTGATACCGGCTGCGTCAGCGCCGGCCTCGTCCATGCACGCCGCATAGTAGTCGCCGATCTTCTGATGGGTGGAGTCGCGCTTGGAGTTAGCGGCCATTGATTGTTCCGCAATCGAGCGGAGAAGGGTTTCGTTTCGATCTTGCAGCGCGGAGAAAGTGTCCCACCACACCTGATCTTGCGGAATCGGGTGGGATGCCATCCACCCACCGCAGGCATACTGATAGAAATCGACGCAGGGATCGGCCTTGCGGTCCAGATTGTCGAGGCTGAAGTGAGTCAATTGCGGAGCCGAACTCGGGGCAGGCGTTCCGTTGGTTTGACTCTGCGCAAGGCGAACGTACGCCAACAGGACAAAGATCGTGAGACCGACGACGACAGAGAAACGTTGTGACAAGGCGTTATCTCCATTTCTCAGTTGGCATTATTTCAAATTCCAAATTTGCAGCCTGAAGCATGGGAAAACAGTGTAGCGTGGTCGGCAACTTGGGAGTAGTTGGCGAAACATCTCCATTACACTCATCTTTCGATTACTGACGGAGGGACCGGATGTCACCCGAATCGAAAGCAATCGAAATTTGAGTGCTATGGCCTGGTTTCGACAGTTACCCGGTCAAGGCTGAACGCACCACTATTTGTGCCTGCGCCTTGTTATCTCTGCGAGTAAGCCTGCAAGGACAATCCCGAAGAAAACGACTCCGATTACACAGATCACGATCATTCCGAGATTGAGCATAGATTCTCCGCACGCCGCTACCATCAATTGCAGCACCCGCCGCATAAAAAAGGCATAAACAATTCGGAGGACTGTAAAATCGCTCGATGAGATTTCTGAAGATGCTGAGCAAGCCGGCCGCGTGGGCTAGCGGGTGGACGAGTGCAATTCTGTGCTTTAGCGCTGCCACCGGTTATTGGTTAGCCGGGGAGCGTCGGAGAGCAATCTGCTGGGCTGTGCTTGGTGCGGTTGAAGTTGGGGCTATCGTTTTATAGAACTCTGGGCCTTGCGCGGGGCACTTGAGTGAAATGGCCTTCCATGGAAGGCCATTACACGCAATATAAAAAGGCGCCCACTTTTGCGGTAGGTTGAGAATGTTCGCACGACCAACCTAGCGAAAGGAGCGCCTTTATGAGTCAAGAAAAGTATATCGGCATGGACGTTCACCAAGCAACGATCTCAGTTGCTGTCATGGAGAGTTCGGGCAAGCTGATCATGGAATGCATCCTGGAGACCAAAGCGGCCACGATTCTAGAGTTCATCGCTGGGCTACGCGGAACTTTATCAGTAACCTTTGAAGAAGGAACTTCTGCCGCCTGGTTACATGACCTGCTGAAGCCTCACGTCAGCCATCTTGTAGTCTGCGATCCGCGAAAAGCGGCTCTGTTGAAAGAGGGGAACAAGAGCGACCGGATCGATGCGCGAAAGTTGGCAGAGATGTTACGCACCAACCAACTCAAGTCGGTGTACCACGGAGAGCATGGATTACGCACACTTAAGGAGTTGGGGCGTAGCTATCTGACGATCACCCAAGATGCCACCCGTTCCATGAATCGGATCAAAGCGCTGTACCGAAGCTGGGCCATTCCCTGCAGCGGCAGCACCGTGTATGCTCCCCGTCATCGCGCCGAGTGGCTAGCCAAGATCGAGCAACCTGGAGTTCGGATTCGAGCCGAGCGTTTGTACCAGCAACTCGATAGTTTGCAGCCGCTGCGTTTGCAAGCCCGATGCGAACTCCTGCAGGAGAGCCACAAGCATGCGGCAGTGCGGCTACTTCGTGAGATTCCCTCGATCGGTCCGATTCGCTCGGCTTTGCTGGTGGCACTGCTGCAGACACCGCATCGCTTTCGTACCAAGCGCCAGCTCTGGGCCTACAGCGGTTTCGCCGTGGAGACTCACGATAGCGGCGAGTACCGCTCAGTGCGCGGCAAATTGCAACGCAACCGTGAACGCATCACGGTGCGCGGTCTGAATGACAATCACAACAAGGATCTCAAGAATCTTTTCAAAAGTGCTGCCATCTCGGCCAGCACCCGTCCGGGTCCTCTGCAGGACTTCTATGTCGCTTTGGTTGCCAAAGGCATACGTCCGACGATGGCCCGGCTCACCCTGGCCAGGAAGATTGCCGCCATCACTTTGACCATGTGGAAGAAAGGAGTGAGTTTCGACCCCAAACAGTTGCATCGGCAAGCAGCTTGAGCCTCTCCGGTGAAGCAGGCTTTCCCATCTTCGCGGATTCTCTCCGATGGGCAGTCGGGTTCTGGAGATGCTCGGTTCGAGAGGAGTATCAGTCAAAACGGTCTGGCCCTGCGTGCCTCGGCACCGAGTCACCCATTTACACTCTATGCCCTCTCGGATAACCAGAAATAGCCATAGGCCACGAGCCTCGGATAGAACCATGGTTGCCTCGGAAGCAACCAGCTCGCTTGCTGCTCTCTTAAACTCGACGGCAGCGTCACCAGCAGCAGAGAAACTCACGAAAATGGACAACAAGCCAAACTTCTCAAGAGAAGTGAAACTTCAGTGGGCTGGATCTCGAGAAAAAAATCTCGCCTCCAGTCGAGGCGGAGCTTTTTTTCTTGACATCCCTTTTTATAGAACGCTTTGACCTGCGTGGGGATGTAGCTCCACCAGTTGACGCAGATACTTTCCGATATTCCGCCCGCACTGGGGACACTTTACTGCTCCCGGCGTTTCTTCGTTCATCGAGACGCCGCATCCGGGACAGAACCACTGGCCGCCGAAGCGGTAGCCTGCCTTCGTAAAGCGGAAGTCATCGGGTTCCTCAGTCTTGCTCACGAACCCTGAGTACAGGCGCTCCGCCATGAATTGCGATAATTCCATCTGTCCGCGTTCACAGAGGAACACGCCACCTTGCTCTTTCAGGGAATCAGGGCAACGGACTAAATCACGGTGGTTAACCTATCCGTCGCGGCGCAACCCGCACGAAGGGGCCAAGATATTATTCCAATGCTTACTTTGCCGGTCGCCCATGATCGACGCACAGCGCAACCAGTTCCGATATATTTGCTTCTCCCACGCACATGACTGTGTCTGCGCCTCCCCAGTAGATCTTAACGGTTCCGTTGAGCTCCGCAACAGCGCCACAGGTGAAGACTACGTTGTGCACGTATCCAGTCAGCTCCCAAGGATCCTCCGGCTGCAGAATCCACGAGTCGCCCACTCCAATGATCTTTGCCGGGTCCCTGAGGTCGTGAAGGGCAACCCCCAGTCGATAGACAGATCCATCCATTGTCTCGAAAACTCCGTGATAAATGGAAAGCCATCCCTGGTCTGTTTTGATCGGCGGTGCGCCCGGACCGATCTTCATTTCATCCCAGTGATATTGCACGGGCCTCATGATGAGCTGCGATTGGCCCCAATAGCATAGATCCGGAGAATAGGAAATCCAGATTGACCAGGGGGCGATTTCAGAATGAGGACGGTCAAGCCGGGCATATAGCCCGTTAAACTTCTCGGGAAAAATCACCACATTCCGATAATCCGCCTCCGTAATCAAGGAAACTCTTTCCACCCGAATGAAGTCCTTCGTCTTGGCCAGGGCGATCCGCACTCCGTTTCGCGAGTATGCGCTATAGGTGATGATGTACTCCCCATCCACCAGGGTGACGCGCGGATCCTCTACGCCGAACTCTTCATAGGCGGCAAAAGGGCCGTCCCGTTCGGGAGTCAGAAAAGGCTGTTGATCGGGCGTGAAACGGAATCCGTCGGGACTGCGTGCCAAGCCAATGATGGACCGTCCGGTGCGGAGATGCGAGCGGAACAGCATGATGTATTCGTTCCCGTGCTTCACGACCGCTGCGTTGTGAACAGTTTCCACTGGATAGGGGATCTCAGCCTTAGTGAGGATGGGGTTGTGGCTGTACCGTACGACAATGTCGGTTTTCATGTGCGCCTCTTGGCCTCTAGATCTAAAATCTTCGAGTAAACCCGCTCGTATCCCTCTACCATGGTTTCGATCGAAAAGTATTGTTGGACTCGGCTTCGGCAAGCAGATCGGTCAATTTCGGAAACTCGCCCAACGGCCCGAACTGCTTCAGGAACGCTGTCAACGAGAAAACCGGTCTGCCCGTCCTTGATCACCTCGCGGCAAGAGCCGAGGTCCATGGCGATCACAGGCACGCCCGCGGCGTTCGCCTCGACCAGCACAAGTCCGAATCGTTCCGGGATGGTGTTCAGATGCAGCAATGCGTGGGCCCGAGCAAACAGTTCGTTCTTACCCTTTACGTCCACCGGTCCGATGTAGCGGACGTTTTGATCGTCAAGATGAGGTTCGATCTGCTCCCGAAAATAGGTTTTGTCTTGAACAATACCAGCAATGATCAAACGCATTCCGCTCAGACGAGCAACCTCGATGGCTAGATGAATACCTTTATCAGGGTGGATCCGACCAAGGAAAATCAGGTCATCGCCGCCGCATTCCTGGAGCGGGTACAGCGAGACATCAATGCCGTTGTAGACCGTGGCCAAGTAATTGAGCCCTATCGCTCGGTCAGAGTCGCTGACGGAAACGAAATATCCGTCACGATACTTCTGATAGATGGACATGATTTTGGCTGACGAGAATCCGTGGATGGTGGTTAGGACCGGTGTCTTGATGAGCCGCGTGTAGCTCAAAGGCATGAAGTCGTAGTGGCTGTGGATGAGATCAAACTCACCAGCGTGCTCGAACGCTTCGGAGATATGAAGGTATTCGGCTGCTTTGGAGTCGACGGCGGCATCCTCTTCATATCCCTTGTCCACCACGGCATGCAAGTGAGCGCGGGTCAAAGAATCCCCGGTGGCGAACAACGTCACGTCCCACCCACGGGCAACGAGCCCTTCGGTGACGTTGCTAGCCACCGTTTCCCAAGCGCCATATTGCCGAGGAGGGGTTCGCCATGCTACCGGTGACAGGATCGCCACTCTTTTGTTGGGGTCTCTCATGCTGTTCGACGGCACTTCCTAATCCATCGCAGCCAACACGTCATCGAGGGGAACGGTCGCGAAACCGGTGGCGTGATCGGCCATGGCATAGGGAATGATCAGTTCGTTGTTGTGCACGAGTGCACCGCAGGTATAAACCACATTCGGAACATACCCCCGACGCTCGCTTTGATTCGGTTTGAGCAAGGGTTCATGGAGGCGGCCGATCACTTTGCCCGGGTTGTCGCGATCGAGGAGAAAAGCGCCGATGCAGTAGGTTCGCAATGGGCCGACTCCATGGCTGAGGACTAGCCAGCCTGCCTTCGTTTCAATAGGAGACCCGCAGTTCCCAAGTTGGACTAGCTCCCACGGGAAAATCGGTTTAACGAGCATCTGACGTTCTTTCCAGAAGTGCACGTCGTCAGAGAACATGATGTAGATGTTTTCATTGTCTTGGCGGGAAAGCATGGCATAGAGACCATTGATTTTCCGGGGGAACAGGGCCATGCCCTTGTTTTCGGCTGCCGGACCATTTAGCGTGATAAACCGAAAGCGCAGAAAGTCGGAAGTCTCCACCAGTTCGGGCAAAATCACCTTGCCATCGAAGGCTGTGAAGGTGGCGAAGTATACATGGGAGCCATCATCTTTTTGGAAGCAGACGAACCGGGCGTCTTCGATACCGTTGCGTTGCGACGGCGTGGCTGGGAAAAGAGCCCGTTCGGACAACTCCTGCTGCGGCTGAAACTGAACCTCATAGTTGGACCGAGCCAAAGCCAACATCCCACGGATCACGTTCTGGTCCGACACGCGCGACTGATTCATTTCCACTTCGAGACTGGCGTGTAATTCTTCCAATCCAAACGACTCTCCAAACTTGTCCATCGCCCGGCGTGTAAATTCGTTGTTCAATCCAAGCTCAAACAGTTTCCGCTCAAAGAGCGCCTTATCGTAACTGGGGTTCGGAATTTGACGCGGCTCGGTAAGGAAGCCCGTTGGGGGCATTACCTCAATCCGATGGTCGGCGTGGACAATACCCGTACGAAAAGTGATGGAAGAGATATGTCCCTCCCCCGTTGCGCGCAAGCTGAGGATAAAACGCAGAGCGCCGGAAGGAAGGTCAGACTGGACGGGGTGCGGGACAATGGATGGATTGAAGAGTGCCGCAGACTCTAAGGAATATTCGCAAACAAAATAGGAGCCTATCAACAGCTGTCTCTCTTCGGAGATTTTCTTATCGGTCAACAGGAAGTCGCGGACCTGTTCGAACCGTTCCAGGAAGGATCGGTGGATTTGCTGATGTCGTTGGGAGAATTCAGCGGATACTTCATCCAGGAGTGGCCCGACTTGGTCTTCTGGGAGCGACATGATCCTGGCGATAATTCTGCGAGATCGCTCGGGATCCTCGTGCCTGAACGGGCGCAGAAGAACGCGGGACTGGTCTGGTCGGAGGACCGTCGCCGTGCGATGGACGCGAATCGAAGTGGTGGTGATCATGGATTGGCAAAGGTGTGGGAGAACTTCAGATGGACTGGCTTAGGTCAGAAGACCTGAAAGAGGAGAAAAACGTAACCACCCCAAAGTGATTATAGCAGTCCATTCACCCTGCCGTTCACAAGAAGTGACTAGGAGTACCATTGGGTATGCAGCGAATGAACCAAGAATACCCTGACGCCGAGTCTGATCGTTCGCTACTCGCCGACATTCTCCTCAGGGAGGAGCCCGAAGACGAAGAAGAGGACGATGAGGAACACGACGGCGGCGAAGACGAAGATGGGGACGAAGGCTACTCGGAGTGAGTCATTCAATGGTCAAGGATGGATGAAAGCGAGAACATTTTGTCAAGATAGGCGCTTCTAAGGAGGCCGCGATTGTGGGATTCGGTCCGTTGCCAATGCGGAGAGGGCCGCGCCGAGGATCGTGGGAGACTTACTGAGTTCCGACCTTCAAGTCTGCCGGAGCGTAAGCGCCGACTAACCCTTTAGTTCTAAAAGTGAGCAATTCTGAACAGCCCTACTGTCTTTTTCGACGTACCCTTTCGACTGAAAAGGCGGTCCGCCAGAGAAGAGCGGATAGTCCTTGGTGGGCGGGCATGGGTTAATGGCGACGTTCTGACCCTCAAGTCCGCCCCGACACTCCGGCGCATTGGTCAACACCAGCATAAGGGTTGCGCATTCATGGAAATATTGCACGCCGCCCTCCGAAAACAGACCTTGAAGAATTGGAAAGCACGAGATTGGATCGAGCATGCTTCATTCGGCGTAGGGCAGATCAGCGAGAGTCGAGAGAACAAGCTCGACATTGAGTTTGTGAGCGGCGGCAGGAAGACGATCCTGAAATCGACGGAACTGAAACAAGCGCTCCCCCAAATCCCGGATTTCAAGTTGCCCAGCGTTAAGGACAATTCTCGAAGTCCACGGATCAAGCGGGAACCTGCCACACGCCGACCCAGCAAATCGCAGGTGGTCTGAAGGCTCTCCACGGTAATCACTCAAAACCGCCTCACAAGCAGTCAATGAGGACTTATGAGGATGTTTCAACAGTTGACGTGTTCTACTACTCACGGTGTACATCTCATCCGGTCCATCCGTCAGTAATCGAAAGATGAGCGTAATGATTCCATAACAATGTCGGCTCCCACGACCGAGTAGACTTTGGAGGCGCAAACCAACCAAAGGGCTCGGAGGAAAGGAGCCGAACATGCTGATTATAGGTTGTGACTATCATCCGGGCTTCCAGCAAATTGCATTTGTGGACACAGAAACAGGTGAGGTGCGACGAACGGCGGCTGACTCACCGCGAAGAAGCCGAACAGTTTTACGGCACACTCAAAGGGCGGAGGGTGCGAGTGGGGATGGAAGCCAGCGGACACGCGCGCTGGTTCGAGCGGTTGCTGAGCGACTTGCAGTTTGAGTTGTGGATCGGGGACGCCGCGGAGATTCGCACGAAACGAGTGCGAAAGCAGAAGACGGATCGACAGGATGCGCAATTGTTGTTGCGGCTGATGATGGAAGACCGTTTTCCGCGGATCTGGGTGCCGGACGCAGAGAATCGGGATCTGCGGCAACTGCTGTGGCATCGACATCGGTTGGTGCAGATGCGCACGCGCATCATGAATCAGCTGCATGTGGTGGCGCTCAACGAGGGAGTGCGGCGCAAGAAAGCGTTGTGGCGGCCGGCGGGGCGCAGCGAACTGGAGTCGTTGCGACTGGCTCCGTGGGCCAGTCGACGTCGCCAGGACCTGCTCGACTTACTCGATCAGTTCACGCCGAAGATCCAGAATCTGACGCGAGTTGGAAGAGGAAGTGGAGAAACGACCGGTGACACGGCGACTGATGACCCATCCTGGAGTGGGTCCGCTGACGGCATTGGCCTTCGAGTTGGTGATCGGAACTCCCGAACGATTCCACTGCGGCAAACAAATCGCCAGCTATGTGGGCCTGGTTCCGTCGGAAGAGTCCAGCGGCGATCGGCGACGACTGGGGCACATCAGCAAACAGGGCAACGTGCTGTTGCGGTTCCTGCTGGTGGAAGCGGCGCAGGTCACGGTGCGCAGCCATCCGCAGTGGCGCAGCAAGTTCTTCCACCTGGCCCTGCGCCGAGGACGGAAGATCGCGAAGGTAGCGATGGCCCGAAAGCTGGCGGTGCATCTGTACTGGATGTGGCGTCAGGGCTGGGATTACGGTCAGTTGGAAAAGCTCGGTTCGCACGCGGGAGAGCCCGGAAATCGCCATGGTGTGCAGTAAATCACCGCCGTAATGATTGGGTATCCCGCTCCCCTTCACCGGGGAGTTCGAAGTAGTAATCATGATCGAGGTTGCGATCGAAGAGATGGTTGGGTCGGACTGAGTTCCTGACCGCAACGATTAAAAGCGAGCCCAAGGTTGGAAAGCGCAAACCAACTACTAGAGCGAAATGGCGCTCTTCTTCGAGTGCATGCAGTAGTTTGCTCAAAAAGCGCTTGACACCGCCGACATTGTTAGAGATGGCGATTTTTCGTCAGTCATTTCGAACTGTTAGCCTGATGCGGGAGGATGCTCACGTGAGTACTCGCTGGACAATTTGGATCGGCACCGCAGCAGCGAAAAACATTTTCGGCGATCGACATAGGTCTGCCCTCCCATTCGTCCTAGTCGACAGCGTGCGTTGCGCGGTAAGCGCTGACCGCTTCGTCAACGGTGGCGAAGAACGCTTGTTCCCCAAGACGCGCAAATAAGCCGAAGCGCTTCAGCTTATCCTTGACTGGATCCTTCATTTCGGCGAAACACAATTCGATGCCGGCAGCGTGCAGGGTGTCGTCAAGTTCGCTGACGACATCGGCTGCGGTAACATCGACGCTGGTAACCGGCTCCGCAGCAATCACCAGCCAGCGTACGGGAGTGTTAGACTTTGCGACCGCATCCAGTGTGCGTTGATGGAACAACTCGGCATTCGCAAAGAAGAGCGGTGCATCCCAGCGGAACAATACGAGGCCGGGGATCAGGCGTGCGTCGGGATACCGGGTGATATCGTGATAGCCCCTGACACGCTCGACGCTGCCAAGCACGGCTGAATGCGGACGCCAGCCATCCCAGAGAAACTCAATCACGGCGATCGCGATCGCGAGTGCAATTCCCGGAATCGCGCCGAACACCGCTACACCCGCGAAGCAGGCCATCGAAAGCCAGAACTCCCACTGCTGGATCCGATAGATGCGCCGGAGGTCGGACACTTCAAAAAGGCCTATTGCTGCGGCAATGACAACGGCAGCCAGTGCCGTGTGCGGGAGATTTTGGAGTAGCTCTGGGGCTAGCAGCAGCACCAGTGCAATGGAGATTGCGCCAACAACCCCCGTCAACTGCGTCCTGGCACCGGCAGCCTCGGCGACCGGCGTGCGTGATGAACTGCTACTGATCGGGAACCCTTGGAAGAAGGCTGCCGCGAGGTTGGCGACACCGAGGCCTACCATTTCCTGATTTGGATCGACTGGTGAACGGAGACGTGCCGCATAAGTCCGGGAAAGGACGCTGGTATCTGCGAATGACACTAGGGCGACCGCGACGCCGCCCATGAGGATCGGCATCAGGTCGTCAACATGGGCAAAGGGTACACGTGGGGATGGCAACCCTTGAGGCAACGGTCCGAGCACGGACACCCCGGCCCGTTTTGCGAAGTCGAAGGCCGCGACTACAACCGTGGCGGCTACCACGGCGATGAGAATGCCGGGAACGCGTGGCCAGCGTTTGAGGAAAAGTATCAGAACTAGACTGCTAGCGCCGATCAGCAGGCTCACCATGTTCGTGTTCCCTGCAAGTACCTTGTCAACAATTCCCCACGTCTGGCGAAGCGGACCGTCTGCCGTAACGGAGAAGCCAAACAACTTCGGGACCTGGCTTAGCAGCACCGTCAAGGCAATACCATTCATATACCCGTAGCGGATCGGCTTCGAGAGCAGCTCAGTAATGAAACCGAGACGCGCCAGTCCCGCGCCCACACACACAACTCCGGAGACGATCGCGATCATCCCGGCCAGCGCGACCGCACGTTGTGGGACACCTGCAGAAAGGGGCAGCACAACTGCGAGGATTACAGGCGCAAGTGCCGAGTCTGGGCCCAGGACGAGAATGCGGCTCGGACCGAAAAGCGCATAGGCCAGTAGAGGCACTATCGTCGCGTAGAGCCCGTTGATACCGGGTACCCCGGATGCCTCGGCGTACGCAATGCCAACCGGCACAAGCATCGTCGTCATCACCAAACCAGCGACCAAGTCGTGCCGCAGCCAGGACGACTCATACTGACGCAGCGTGTCTAATCCTGGAAGCCAGCGTATCCCGCTGGTTTGATTTGTGTGCGTTGCATGGCGGACGATGCGGCTATCCTCCGACCTTCGATTTCCCGCGCGACTGCTTGGAACCTTGGCAATAATTGTTTTAAGAATGCACCGAGAGAACCACTCGCAAGATTGACAGCCTGTCAGAGAAGCAGGAATCGCAGCGAGTGGCTGCGCGTTCTATCCCATTGTCGTGAAAAGGTTAGTCGAGGCCTGCCGTCAATGAGCGCTAGTATTTTTCCGCCACGAATCTCCTGCCTTTTAGCGTGGCTTGATCGTCATAGACGCCCTTCTTCGAGCGTTTGGGAAGTTTGATCTGCTTCCGCGATATCCGTTTATATGGGATCAGGCTCAGCAGCTGAGAGATGCAGCTCAGCCGCGCGCGCTTCTTGTCGTCAGAGCGGACGATGAACCAGGGGGAGTATTCGGTATCAGTTGCTTTGAGCATTTGGTCACGAGCACGTGAATAGTCGTACCAACGCTCGCGGGACGGCAGGTCCATCGGACTAAGCTTCCACTGGCGCAGCGGATCTTTAACGCGAGCTTCAAACCGGCGCTGCTGCTCCTCGTTGCTCACCTCCAGCCAGAACTTGATCAGTCTGACGCCCTGGTCGATCAAGTACTTTTCAAAGCGAGGGCAGAGTTCGAGGAAGCGGTCATGCTCTTTGTTCGTGACAAAGCCCATCACCGTCTCAACGCCGGCACGGTTGTACCAACTGCGATCGAAGAGCACGATTTCGCCGGCAGCGGGCAAATGCGGTATGTATCGCTGCATGTACAACTGGGTCTTCTCCCGATCGGACGGTGCCGGGAGCGCGACCACGCGGAAGACGCGCGGGCTGACGCGCGCAGTAATGGCCTTGATCGTGCCTCCTTTGCCAGCGCCATCGCGCCCCTCAAAGATCACGATGATGCGCTCGCCAGCATATTTGACCCACTCCTGCAAATGGCAGAGTTCGGCTTGCAAGCGTTGGAGTTCGCCTTCGTACGCCTTCCTCTTCAACTTCGACTTGGGGCCGACTGAGTCTTTCTCGTTATTTGCCATGAAAGTCCGATCTCGTAACCACTTAGCAAACTCTTGTTTTCCTTGATCTTAGGTGCCATTGGCT
>CAWAXV010000030.1:0-296643 GCA_963786095.1 uncultured Acidobacteriaceae bacterium
GGGGGCATCGTCAAGTCAACGAATCGGGCGGGCGACGGGTAAGGAAGGGCGATGTCCGAACGACCGCCGCCCTCTCTATCACCGCCATCGCTTCCCGCCGGAGTCTTCAGCTATGCAGTCTGGCTGTATTTCCGGTTTCCCTTGAAGCCTCCCTGACGGCTCGAGGAGATGCTGGCTGCGCGCGGTATATGTGTGACCTACGAGACCGTGCGCCAGTGGGCGAGAAGTTCGGCCAGGCTTTCTCCTATTAGATCCGCAGCGCGCTCCAGCTCGCGGCGACAAATGGCACATGGATGAGGTCGTCGTCTCGATCGGCGGCGAGCAGCACTGGGGTTGGTGTGCTCGTCGACGACGATGCTCTTGTTCTCGACGTCGTGGTCCAGCGTCGAAAAGCAGCTGCGCCGCGAACGGCCGACCAGGAAACTCCTGAAATCGGCCATCACGCCACCGCGCGTCATGATCACCGACAAGCTCCGTTCCTATGGCGCTGCGAGGGCGAAGACGGCCTTCGTGTCGAACATCGCCAGCACAAGGGCCTGAATAATCGAGCTGAGAATTCTCATCAGCCGACACGGCGACGCGAACGCATCATGAAGCGATTCAAGTCAGCGCGGCAGGCGCAACGATTTCTGTCCGTTCACGATCAGGTCGCGAACCTCTTTCCACATCCCTTACCCTCAATTTACCTCCACCGCTGACCTCCGCCGCGCTTCTCGCGAGAGCGAGCCTTTGCGGTTTGGACCGAGATCTCCAAGACCGGCCGCCATCGCCTGACCCCGCCTCTCCGGACATCCGCCGTTCTTCGACGAGCGATTCCTTAAGTTGACGATGCCGTCCGCACTCGATCGCCTCGCCGCCTGACCCGCAGCGTCAACTCACCAAAGCCGTGGGACGTAAGCGACGCTTACGGTGGCCGATCGTTTCGGAGCGGTGGTCAGATCAGAACCAAATCGGAATCCGCGGCCGCCTCGGAATGCGGATCTCGGAGAATGTCAAGGACGCGGAAGGCCCCGTGAAGGTTCGAGTCCTGCGTCACGTGTCCCGTCAGGCTATCGCAAAAAGCCGCGGAGGCATGCTTCGAGATGCCGGCGGCGACTGACCGGGTGGAGAATGAAATTCCTAGGAAAAAACAAACCACTTCGGATGCTGCGGAAGACCCAGCGCCGTCGCATCGGGCGGCACTGGTACAGCCAAAGTAGATGAGATTGCGCACGCGATAGAACCAACAGAAAGCACCCGCTCAGCTTCAACAAGCGCCTCTACAAGCTGCGCTGGCGGATCGAGAGTGCGTTCAATAGGTTGAAAGACTTCAGGCGCATCGCCACACGATACGACAGACTGGCGCGCAACTATCTGGCCTCCGTCTGCCTCGCCGCCGCGCTCGCATGGTGGATTTAATCAGTCCCGACCCTACATCACAACTGTAATGCTAGAATACCTTAAGCAAGAGCAGTCGCCTGAATGAGACCGCCCCATGTCACAAGACATGACGCCTTCGAGGCAAGTTGCGCCGCCGTCTATCGCGGAGGGCGTGACAGAATGGCAAGAGCTGTTTGAGCACAGCGCCGTCATGTACTTCATGGTCGATCCAGCCGTCACCATACTTGCCGTCAATACGTTCGGCGCAGCGCAACTGGGCTACCAGGTGAATGAATTGGTTGGCCAGTCCATGCTGAAAGTGTTCTTTCCCGATGACAAGAGGCCGCCAAGAAGAACCTCGAAGCGTGCGTGCAAAGCTTCGGGCACCAGAAGAGGTGGAAAATGCGTAAGGTCCGTGAGGACGGCACGCTCGTCTGGGTACGCGAAAGCGCCAAGGCGGTACGACGATCGGATCGTAGTCTGATTGCCCTTATCGCATGTGAAGACGTCAGCGATTACAAGCGCGGAGAGGAGCGCATAGCCGCTTAACATGGTGTCACTCCTATTCTGGCCGAATCCGACAGCCTCGCCGAGGCAGGTCCGCGTGTTATCCGCACGATCTGCGAGACGCTGGATGGGGACTTTGGCGCGCTCTGGACCGTTGGGGAGCGGAGGGAGTTACGTTGCGACTGTATCGGCACTGATCCAGCGTGGAGTTCGCCGAATTCGACTGGTCAGCCGCGAACGCTCGTTGACGCTTGGTCAAGGCTGAGCGCGACAAGTCTGGCAAAACCGCCAATCGCTCTTAATTTGCGTAGCTAAAACTTAATCTGACAGATGGTGTCCTGGTCCCCACGGCGAATCACAAGCCGAGGCGGGGCGCGGAGCTGGTCGGGGTTGCGCAGCGCCCCGCCTCGGCGATTGGAGGACACCATGACGACCGAACAGAAGATCATCCGCGCCAAGGTTGGACTGCTGGAGCTTGCCAGCAGCTCGGCAATGTCAGCCAAGCCTGCAAGATGATGGGCTACACCCGCGACAGCTTCTACCGCTTCAAGGAACTCTACGACAAAGGCGGCGAGGTGGCATTGCAGGAGATCAGCCGCAAGAAGCCGGTGCTGAAGAACCGCGTGCCGCAGGACATCGAGGACGCCATCGTTGCGCTGGCCATCGAGCAGCCGGCTTTCGGTCAGGTCCGCATTGCCAACGAACTGCGGAAGCGCGGGCTCACGGTCTCACCCGCCGGCGTGCGCTGCGTCTGGCTGCGCCACGACCTGCAGACCATGACCAAGCGGCTCAAGGCGCTGGAAGCCAAGAGCGCCCAAGAAGGCCTGGTGCTGACCGAGGCGCAGGTCATCGCGCTGGAAAAGGCCAAGACCGAGAAGGAGGCTCATGGCGAGTTCGAGAGCGAGCATCCGGGCTATTGCGGCGCCCAGGATACGTTCTATGTCGGCAATCTGAAAGGCGTCGGGAGGCGAACAACGCCCATGCCGTACGGGAGTATGCCGTCGATTGCCGCTTTGACGAGATCGGGTGCGAGAAAAGCAAGCGAGATTATCATGTTCACCTTGCGTGCCGTGCAGCCCTCGCGTTTATGCGCTGGATGTGCTCCCCGCGCACCGGTCCGCCAGAGGCGAGCAAAGTCGTGCGATTTTCGGAGCGTATCCGGCGGGCGTTTTGTGCAGCAACTCCTTCGGGCAGGAGAATTTCGCGGCGGCGCGTCGCTGCTGGTTTTTGCCAAGGGACGATGAGCGTGTTCTCAGGCCCGGGCAGGTCGTTTGCCACCTGTTCCTGCGCCAATCGGATGATTTACAACGCCATCCTTGCCATACTCGATCCTAAGCGCCTGGTGGACGAGCTGGAGGCCCTTGGTCCGAATCCGACGATGCTGTGCTTTGAAGCCGCCAAAGACATAGAACCAGGGAAGTGCTATTGCCATCGCCATATCGCAGCTCAGTGGCTCGAGGACACGCTTGGCATCAAGGTTGAGGAAGTTGGTCACCCTGATCTATCCCGCTTGCGCTATCTGCGCGGCCAGAACTTCGCGCTGAGCTATGTGCGGCGTGACCCGTGTCACGTGACGCTGGCATGGTGTCACGTGACGGCGGAGCCGGTGGGTTCCGCTCCGCCTCGCGCGCGCGCGCGAGCGGGCGATCGCGTAGGCATTTACGCCGCCAAACCTCTTTGCTTCTGTTTCGATAGTATCCTTGCGCACCGTTTTGCTTATGGCTGGAGGGGCGCTATGCCTTCTGAAGAAGGCCTTACGGAAAAACTGGCTAAATTGGCGAACCTGCACGCCATCGGCGTGCTTTCAGATGACGAATTTAAGGCTGCGAAGGCGCGGCTTATTTCGAAAGCGCCAAAAATCCCAGAAGGGGTTACGAAAGTTGAGGCGGAAATATCCAAACTTGCCCAAGAAGCGCACAACAGTGATGAAGACTCGCAGGCTGCCGAAAAAAGGATCAAATTAAACCACGAGGACAATTCGGGCGCTGCTGAAACTGGAGGGAAGACATCGCCGATCCGTTTTGACAAACCGCTTAAATGGCAGTCCCGGCCCTCGCAGGCCACCATGTTCAGTGTTCTCGCCGCAGCAGGCTTGCCGGTGATCTGTGTTGAGACGCGGCACATGCGAGCGGTGTTGAAGGCACAGATCAACAAGACCGACCGCAATGACGCGCGCGGCATCGCGCAGATGATGCGGGTGGGGCTTTACCGGCCGGTACATGTGAAGACATTGCGTAGCCAGAAGCTACGAATGCTGTTGACCCATCGCAAATTGCTGCAGTCGAAGGCTATCGCCATCGAGAACGACCTGCGCGGCACCTTGCGCAACTTCGGTCTGAAGGTAGGCATGGTAGGGACAGTGAAGTTCGAGGCGCGCATCAAGGAGCTGATCGCCAACCTCCCCGACTTGGCCGAGCTGATTGAGCCGCTGCTCATTGCCCGGCAGGTGATTCGCGATCAGTTCGCCATTCTGCATCGCCGCTTGCTGGCCATCGTCCGGGATGATGAGGTGTGCCGTCGCCTGATGACGGTCCCCGGTGTCGGCCCGGTGGTGGCGCTAACCTATCGCGCTACCGTCGATGTGCCCGCTCGCTTCCGGAACTCCAAGGCAGTCGGGGCGGTGCTTGGACTAACACCGGCCAAGCATCAATCGGGCGAGCGCGACCAAACCGGCGGAATCTCACGCTGCGGCGACGAGATGATGCGGATGATGCTTTACGAAGCAGCCCAGGTCATGCTGATGCGTTCAGTCAAATGGTCCTGGCTCAAGGCCTGGGCGATGAAGATTGCCAAGCACCGCGGGCTGAAAAAAGCGATCGTGGCGCTGGCGCGTCGGCTGGCCGTGATCATGCACCGCATCTGGGTTGACGGCACCGAGTTCCGCTGGACCCGGGAAGTCACTGCTACATGAGAGCCGAGCAGGATCTAACTTAACAGGAGAACACTTGAACTCCACCGAGCGGTGGGATGATGTCCCTCGCGGGACGATGGATGAGGTGAGTTCGTCAGTTCGCTTGGACCTACCGTTAAAGTCTGATGGCAAGGCCGCTCTTCAGATTGTTCCACCTCGTCTTCGAATTCCATGCTGGAAGGGCCGTGGTGCCAATTCCGAAGAGAAGCACGAGCCCGCGAGCGACATCGACACTGTGGTAGTGGATAGTCTGAAAGCGCTTGACCCCGAACGGCCGATTAGAGAAGCGGACTGCTAGAGGCTATAGCTGGAGCCAAGCCAATCGCTATTCTTTGGTGGACGAGCAGAGCGAGGGCGAATTGCAGGCTGAGGTTGCGGCGCGAGAGGCAGGGCTTCCGGGTCGAGGTGGTGTGCTGGCGACGCTAAGGGCCCGGCCATTGCTCGGCTCTAGAGGGGATTAGCGGCCATGCTCAGTTCGAGGATGGCGCGTCGCACCATAGTGAGGGCAAGAAACAGGAGCGAAACATGCGCGCGCTGACCCGCCGTGTAGTGACTTTAGGCGGCGCCGCCGCGTGCGCGATCCAGGCCCTCGGTGCCGGCGGCGCGGAAAGGTTCTCGACGAAGGCAATGCGGCAGAATGCGGCCGTGCGCGACGTCGATACGCTCCTCGTGCTCGCGACGGACGTCTCCAACAGCGTCATCAAGGAACGCTGGAACGTGCAGCGTAACGGCTATGCCGTGGCGCTAGCGAACGAGGAGGTGCAGAAGGCCCTTCTCTCCGGCGCGCGCGGCGCCATCGGCCTGTGCCTCATCCAATGGTCGTCCTACGATCAGCAAAAGGATGTGATCCCGTGGACCTATCTCGACAGCCGGGAAACGATCGGCGTCTTTTCCTCTCAGCTCAAAGGGATGGAACGGCAGTTCAGCAACAAAACCGGCATCGGCGCGGCGCTGCGCTATTGCGCCGGCTATCTGGACGAAGCGCCGTTCCGGGCCGAACGCGCCGTCATCGACATATCGGGCGACGGTTACGACAACCAGCCGCTCGCTATCAACGACGGAGTGGTGCCGCTCCCGCAAATCCGCGACTCAGTCGTGGCCCGCGGGATCATCATCAACGGCATGCCGATCCTCGGAGCTGCCGAGCCCCTTCCCAGGTACAAGAACCTGATCGAGTACTATGAGGCTGAGATCATCGGCGGTAGTGGCAGTTTTGTCGAGCCAGTCGAAAATCCCGACGATATTGCGAGCTTCGCTGGCGCACTCCGGCGCAAGCTCGTTGCCGAGGTCGCGTGACGTCCTCGGTGCGTATTCCGAGCGAAGGCGGCCGCCTGTACCGATTGAAGCCGGCCGGGGATTCCGATGATCCCGGCCACCTTCTGAGGCGTGCTCTCGTGTCGACATCGTCATCAGTTCAGTTGGCAGGCTCGGCGTCAAGCTTTTGACGCTTGGCTTCAGCTTTTCGAAGGCTCTCGCCCTTGAGGGTGAGCCGGTGAGCGTTGTGCACCAGGCGATCGAGAATGGCGTCGGCAAGGGTCGGATCGCCGATGATCTCGTGCCAATGTTCGACTGGAAGCTGGCTGGTCACCATGGTCGATCCGCGGCCGTGCCGATCCTCCATGATCTCCAAGAGGTCGCGCCGTTGCTCGGCGGTTATGGGAGCAAGTCCCCAATCGTCGAGGATGAGAAGCTCGACGCGAGCCAGGCTCTTGAGGAGCCGAGCGTGATGGCCGTCGCCGCGTGCGAGCGCGAGCGCATCGAAGAGCCGCGGCAGGCGTTGATAGAGGACGGAGCGGTTATCCCGACAGGCCTTGTGGCCGAGCGCGCAGGCAATCCAACTCTTGCCGACGCCGGTGGGGCCGATGATGAGCAGATTCTGATGCCGTTCGATCCATTCGCCGGCGACGAGCTTTTGGAACAGCGCCTTGTCGAGCCCACGGGGCGCCTTCATGTCGATATCCTCGACGACGGCGTTTTGCCTGAGGCTGGCGAAGCGCAAGCGGCTAATCAGCCGTTTGTTCTCGCGCTCGGTCGCTTCGCGGTCGACGAGCAAAGCAAGCCGTTCCTCGAAGGCCAACGTTGCGATGTCGGGCTGTCGTTGCTGTTCGTCGAGCGCCTTCGCCATGCCGGTGAGCCCGAGCGTAACGAGGCGGCCGTGGGTGGGATGTGTCAACATCGTCTCTCCTTTCCTCAGTGGTAGTAGCCAGTGCCGCGGATGTTGCGGTGTTGGATTGGTGGCGCGTCCGGCGGCTTCTCATTGGCGTAGGCACGATCGAGCCCATGCTGCAGGATTGATTTGATCGAGCCGTAGGTGGTGGCGCCGATGTCGTTGCCGCGGCGGCAGGCTGCCTCGATGCGTGCCGAGCCGTAACTGCGGGCAAGCCGCAGGATGCCGAGACAAGCGCGGAAGCCCTGCTCGGGATGGGGCTTGGCCTTCATGATCGCGTCCACAAGGGCGATGGTGGCGGGGCCGATCTTGGCCGCTTCCCGCCTCATCCGAGCCGGCGTCCACTCGGCGTATCGCCGGTGTGCGCTCGGCATGTGCTCGGGGATTGTCGTGTGCCGACGACGCGCGTGAGAGCGAACATGGCTCGCCACACGAGCACCCTTGTGCAGGATCTCAATCGTGGTGTCGGTGATGCGCGCCTCGAGTTGCTCGCGGATGAGGCGTGACGGCACGGAGTAGTAGTGATCGGCGATCTCAACGTGGTAGTCGGGCGCGACCCGGCACCTCTTCCACTCGGCATACTGATAGGGCGTTGTCGGAAGGGCTTTGAGTGCCGGCCGATCGATCTCTGCGAACAGCTCGTCGCGGCTGACGCCGAGCTTGCGCATGATCTTGGCGTTGAGATCGGCGACGGTCTCGCGGATCGCGGCATTGAGCTCATGGAGCGAGAAGAAGCGGCGGTTGCGCAGCCTGGCCAGCACAAACCGCTGGACAATTTGCACCGCGACCTCGACCTTGGCCTTGTCGCGCGGCCGCCTCGGACGCGTGGGCAGGATCGCGGTGTCGTAGTGCTCGGCCAGCTCCTGGTAGGTGCGGTTGATTCCGGGCTCATAGCGGCAGGCTACGGTGACGCCGGCCTTGAGGTTGTCGCAGACCACCGCCTTCGGCACGCCGCCGAGCGCGCTGAAGGTGCTGACGTGTGCCCCGGTCCAGTCGGCGAGCCCCTCCGACCAGCGCGCCTCCGCATAGGTGTAGTTGGACGCTCCCAGCACCGCGACGAAGATATGGGCGCGCCGCTCTATGCCGATCGCGGCGTCGAACACCGGCACCGTGTCGCCAGCAAAGTCGACGAACAGCTTCTCGCCGGCCGCGTGCGTCTGCCGCATGGTCGGCGAGATGGTTTTGCACCAATCGCGGTAGAGGTCGCAGAACCGACTGTAGCCGTAGCCATCGGTGTGCTCGGCCCGGTATTCCTCCCACAATAACAGCAGCGTCACGGCGCGCCGCTTCAGCTCTTTGTGGACGTGGGACCAATCGGGCAGCGGCCGTGCCGGCTTCTCGTCGAATGTCGGCGAGGTGAACAGCCGCCGCTCCAACTCGGTATCGTCCAGTCCCTCGGGTATCGGCCAGGTGACGCCGATGACGGCGGCGCGACGAAGATACTCGCCGACCGTCGACCGGCTTATTCCAATCGTCACCGCGATCTGCCGCTCGCTCACGCCAAGGGCGTGCCTCAATCTCAGAACTTCTCGAACCTTCCGCATCGGCGCTCTCTTGGCGGGCATCGGACCTCCCCTTGCATGGCCGCAAAGGGCGTCTCGTCCGCGATTCGATCGCCGACAGCGAGAGCTTCAGGCCGCGCTCACCAAGGTGGCCGGCTTCAATCGGAATGGGTGGCCGACTTCCGTCGGAATCGGTGGCCGGATTACGTCGGAATCACTGGCCGCTTTGCGTCGGATTACGCATCCTCGCTGCGGGAATAGACACCAGCGGGCCGACTTCGTGCTTGAAATAACACGTATCCGAGCGCGTGGCCGTCGGCGTCGCGGACGATGAAACAGTCCTGGCCGAGCTTCGCTCGGGATGGACCAGGGCGGCGGGAAGCGGCGAAGACGGGAATGAAAAGAGCCCCGAACGGGTCGAGGCTCAACGGGGGTCGCACGGAACCTGGACAGGGACAGGACGAGCTGCGTACGTGTCGGCCGTACGTAGCCGGTTTCGTCGACAGTGCGGCTTTGCAATTGCGCTGGAGCGCCGGCCCAACTCCGGGGCAGGCGAAAGCGCGTCAAGCTATTTCCCGCCCGCGCCGAGCCCGGCTAAGCTCGCGGACGATAGGCGTCGGCTCAACTCAATTTGTGCAATGGAGATCGCGGCAAAACGCAAGAAAGGACGCAAGCGACCGCGGCGGTGGCTGCAGCAACGATGAAAATTGGCCCCAACGCCGCGGCGACACTTTCTACGTAGACCGTGTACATGGCGCGGTCGAAGGTGGCTAGTCGCGACAAAGCTGCACCGGAGAAAATGTCGGCATCGGGCGATACCGCGCTTCCCAAGAGCGCGTGGAGTTCATTGGCAAAGATTGCACCGAAGATCGTGACACCGAGAGCGCCCCCCAATGAGCGGAACAGCTGCGTTCCGGAAGTGGCCACGCCGAGGTCTTTGAAATCAACGCTGTTTTGCACCGCCAACACCAACACCTGCGTTACCATTCCAAGACCGAGACCGACGACCGCCGCGGCGCCCGAGGTCTGCCAGATCGGGCTTGCCGACGAAAGGCGCGATAGCATGGCCAAGCCCACCGCCATAACGGCGGTACCTGCGATGGGAAAAGGCTTGAGATGGCCCCCTCGGCTGATCATCTGGCCGCTGGCGACAGAAGTGACGATCATGCCTAGCATCATTGGCAGAAGTTCCAGACCCGAGGCTGAAGGATTTTGGCCCTTCACTACCTGAAGATAGACCGGCAGGTAGGTCACTGAGCCGAGCAGTGAAACATTGATGATCAGAGTGACCGTGCAGGCGATGGCAAAAGTGCGATTGCGGAGGAGACCAAGGGGAAAAATCGGGTAGTCCGCGCGCATTTCCGCGACTACAAAAGCAATAGTACTGGCGATCGCGAGGACGAGCAGACCAATCGCGCTAGGTGACGCCCATGCAAAGGCGGTGCCGCCGAGGGACGTGCACAGAATGAAGGCGGTAAGCGCTACTGACAGCAAGACGGCGCCAAGATAGTCTATCGTCCCCTGCTGCTGCGGCGCTCGCGGGTGCAGGACGATAGCAACGAGCAGCAGAACGAAAGCGCCTGTTGGCAGGTTGATATAGAAGATCCACCGCCACGAAAGATGATCGACCAAAACTCCGCCCAAGGGTGGACCGACGATCGTGGCAATCCCGAATACGCCGCCGAATACGCCTTGATAGCGGCCGCGCTCCAGCGGCGGAACGAGGTCGCCGACTAGGGCAATCGCAGTAACGATCAATCCACCTCCGCCGACGCCTTGCAGACCACGGGCAAAAACCAGTTGCATGGTGCTGTGCGATAGTCCGCACAGGACCGAACCGACAAGAAAAATGACTATGGCCGTCTGCAAAACTATCTTCCTTCCGTACATGTCGCCAAGTTTCCCGTACAGGGGGGCGACGATAGTACTTGCCAGCAAATACGCCGTGACGATCCAGGAAAGATGGCTCAGCTCACCTAATTCTCTCACTATTGTTGGCAACGCGATTGCTACGATGGTCTGGTCAAGGACAGCGAGCAGCAAGACCAAGACGAGTGCCGCAAGAACGGCCAATGTCATTCCACTATCCCTCTTGCAATCGGAAGCGTCGCCTCTGATCAGCACCTACGCTAGCCCAGCGCTAGCACAGATAGAGCCGCTCTCGATGCTCTTTCCCAATTACCCGCAGAAGACTCCGGCACCTCCTTAGGCCCGGGCTCCCCCGGTCTGCCATAGGCCGCCCGAAGGCGACACTCCCGCTAAAGCCGCTTGAGCAGCGAAGACGCATAAGATGCGGCGACAGGACGTTCGTATCGCAGCAGCAAAAAAGCCAGCGATAAGTTCTTACGCGAGCGGTATGCGACGTTCGCCGAGGCGGCGACGGTGCGGAAAGGCCTCGTTCTCGTAGCCGTCGCTGACAAGGGGGAGAGCCAGAATAACAGTTTAAGAGATTTCAGCTAACACACCCTCAGAGGTGGAGGCGGCCGGCCTCCATAAGATCTCTTTTGCGTTCGCTTCATAAGCCATGCCGTGTGGGTAAGACACGAGCTCCATCGTCATTCCCCACGGTGCAGTAAAATAAACCCAATTGATTCCTGCCGACGGTCCCTCCTTCATCAGAGTCGGCTCGCCGAGCACCTGCACGCCATGCCCACGGAGGTGAGCGACCGCAGCGTTCATGTCGGCGACATAAAAGCTTAGATGATGACCGCCGATGTCGCTATTCTTCGGAACGACCATTTTTTGATCTTTTACGTCGTATTCAAATAGCTCAATCGAAGGACCATTAGCGCATTTCAGCATTCGTAGTTTGTTTATCTTTGCACGTGGATGGACACCTAGGTGCCTCTCCATCCAATCGTCCTCCGAAATGAAGGGTCCCACGTCGAACACGACCTTGCAGCCAATGATTTCAACAAAGAATCTCGTTGCTGCCTCGAGATCGGGGACAGTTAAGCCGATATGATCGGCACCCGCTAAGCCAGGCAATCCCATCTTTAATACCTCGTCGTTATCGATGCTAGCCGATCAAATATGTCGGGCGGCCCCATCACGGGATACCTACCACATTATCGCGGCACGACCCGCGTGCGGCGCGTTTCCACGAAACGGGACCTACCGCCAATAGGACCGCGTTCGTTCGCGCCCGGTGGCAACCGCGCTGCACACAGTGTAGCAGCTTACTGTACCGGCTCGACCAACGGTTTCTGACCACCGCGCAGCACCGAGTTGCCTTCCCAACGCGCCGTTTGATCGATCGGGCGCTTACCGAGATCGAGCCGACCGCTCTGCTCGAAGAACGTTACAGGGTTCGACCAGACAATTGTCTCGATGTCCACGTCCGTGATTCCAGCCTCGCGCATCGCCGTGACTGTCTTGGGCACCTTGAGCGGATCGCTCACGCCCCAGTCGGCTGCGCTGTTGACGATGATGCGCGCCTTGCCGTACTGCTTGACCAGCGCGACCATTCGGACTTCGTCCATCTTCGTGTTGGGATAGATCGAATGGCCGGCCCAGCAACCGCTGTCGAGCGACAAGCGGCAACGTCTCCTCGGTGTTGTGATCGATGAGGACCCGCTTCGGGATCTATGCCGCTCGCTTTGACCAACTCGATCGTGCGCAAGCGTCCCGGCCTTCTTGTCGCGGTGTGGCGTGTGTATCAATATCGGCAACTCGAAATCCATCGCAAGCTGCGATCTGTGCTCGAAGTATTTTGTCCTCGGCCGCCGTCTGATCGTCGAAGCCGATCTCGCCGACTGCGACCACGCCGTCCTTTTCCAGGTAGATCGGCAGAAGCTCCATGACGCCCGGCGCGACGTCCGGGCTGTTGGCCTCCTTAGGGTTGAGGCCCATCGTGCAGAAGTGCCGGATACCGAACTGACCGGCGCGGAAGCGCTCCCAGCCGACCAGCGACAGGAAATAGTCCTCGAATGTGCCGACATGCGTCCGCGGCTGACCCAACCAGAATGCCGGTTCGACGATGGCAGCGATACCAGCAGTCGCCATTGCTTGGTAGTCGTCGGTCGTTCGCGACGTCATGTGGATGTGCGGATCAAACATTCTCATTGGTGTCCTCTCCCATTAGCGGTAGGCGGCGGAGCGGGTTAGTTTGGAACGCATTTTGATGCGACTTTCACAGCCCGGGTTAGGCGCTAGCTCAGTACAAGGTCGAGGTCATTGGGCACGGCGCGGCCCGCGGCGCGACGCTCGCTCGCATAATCGGCCGCCATCCGCCGCAATTCGTCGGACTTGCGCCGCTCCAGTCCCACAATTCGCTCGACCGCGACCCCTGTGAAAAAGGCTTTTATCACCAATTGGTTGAAATTGGCATCGGCAAAATGCGTAGCTGGATACCGATTTTCGCAGGCAATGGCCTCGAACACATCGCGCACGTTGGTCCGGCAGCTTTCGACCGCGATATTCGCGAACCGAGCAGGATCTGGCATAAGCATCAACGTTTGCAGCAAAGCAGCCTGCTCGAGGAAATCGCCACGACGATAGACCTCCCGGACGAATTCCACATGTTCGCCAGGCGGTAACTCGTGAACGGTTCGCAGAAGGAACGCCGCCCGGGCGAATGTCGGCAGTGTCCATTGGGCTGGCGCGGCGACGCCCGCATGCTCCAATTGTGCTGCGTCCGAACCTTGCAATTGCGGCGCACTTCTGCCAAGGCGCCGTCCGGCGCCGGCGAAGGCTGCCCTGAACCGAGTTGCAGAAACGCCCTTGGTCTCTATGTGGTCTTCAAACCAGCGCGCAGCATTCGGTTCCGCGCTGCGCAAAACCAAGGCTTCGATCACTTGCATGACCAATCGCCTCTCACGCGTCACGACGTGGGTTAGGTGGGCAAGAGGCTGCGCCTCTTGCCCGGTTCAGCGGGACGGTTACTTGCCGCCCGTGTAGGTAATCGTCCAAATCACGCCGGACTTGCCCACCGTGTAAAACGGCGTCGGCATCTGGAAGTTGGTATACACTTCGCCGTAGTCGACCACGTACATCGTCTTGCCGTCGTTGCTGAAGACGACCTTGTTGGGACGCTCCAGTCCGCCGCGATTTTCAGGCTTCTGATAGGCGTTAGGCCCCGGATCGACGTTATGGGCGAATTCCGACCACTTGATACCTGTAGGGTCAAGGAATTCGACGCGCAGCACGACCGGCCAGGTCGGGATCAGACTTTCCGGCCCGGTATCGAGGATGCCGTAAACCGCGGCGAACAAGTTGTTATCGGCACCGAAGTTTGACGCGCTCCACGAAATGCCATCCATCGGGTTGTTACTGTCCCACTCGAGTACCGGGTTAATGTAGCCATTCTGATTTGGGTTGGCGACGATCAGCGGTACACCACGGTAGCCATCAGTATGGCGTTGGAAGTGATACGGGCCCGGTTTCACGACGAATGGCTTGTCGCCGATATAGACTTGCGGATACGGCCGATCGACGGCGTTGCCGAAGTAGGGTATCAGCGAGAACCTCTTGTTCGAGACAAAGTTCATTCCCTCCTTGTCCGGGAACCCGGCGTCCTGTCCCTTTTCCGTGATGATCCAGAGCTTCTCCGCGGCGTTGGCGATACGACGATGCCCCAGATCGTTGGCGCCATTATCGGTAACCGCAAGGGCATTCTCAAATCGCGAGCCCTTCGGTCCAAAGGCTACGCCGGACTGATTTCGGAAGCCCATGGCGTAGACTTCCATCTTCTCGTGCGGATAGACGCCGTCGGGCCCCTTGTCTCCGAACTTTACGCGCATCACGGAGCCGCTGCAGGGCACTTGCGCTTTCACAACCTGACCCGGTTTTGCCGGCACGCCCACCGGCATGTAGGCGCCGGTCAACCGACCATCCGAGGAGCGAACGTTTAATCCGGTATGGACAATGTCCCGGCAGGGTGCATCGTGCGGGGTGGTGCCGAGACCGTCCTGATGCTTGACCCAGAAGGGGTCGTTCGGGATATCGGTCCAGCCGTGATTGTCGGGATCAGCGAAGCCGCTATTGCTCGGGAAGCCGAGAGCAAAATAGATGTAACCGTCCTTGCAGGTGATGCCGCCATTGCGGTGATCGCCTATGAACAGGTCCTTAACGATCAGCTTGAGCTCGCCGTTTACTCCCTTCATTTCCCAGATCTTCTCACCGTATTCTGGGATGTACATCGTATCGTTTTCGGCACAGTAGCCAATCTCGTTCATGACGGTCTTGAACACGCCGCGGCCGACTTCTTTGATGAGGTTGCCACTCTTGTCGAAGATCTTCACGTGCGGCGGGTCGAGTTCGTCAATGGTATTGAACAGCGGACCCGAAATCGCCACCCACAGATTGCCGTCCTTGTCGACGGCCGCCGAGGACGGTGTGTCCAGGCCGGCTTTGAAGACGCCGACCTTATAGCCGGGCGGAACCACGACCTTGTCGGGGTTGGGCACGACTGGGATACGCTTCACCCATTCGCCCGCCTGAGGGGTGCCTTGCTGAGCCTGCATGTCGGCAACCGCGACAGATGCCGGCAGCAGTGCGGTTAATACTAATGAGGCCGTCCATTTCCACATTGCTCTCCTCCCTTATCTAACCTTTTTAGTACGATCGACCTAGTCGTCCTTGCGAGTAGGTCACTTACTCGACCAGCAAGGTACGAATGAAGGCGATGACGTCTGCGATATCCTGCTCCGACAGGGTCGACTTCCAGGACGGCATGAAGGCGCTCTTGCCTACGTAGCTCCCCCCTTCAGTTATCACCGCAGCAAGGTACTCGTCGGGCAAGTTCTCGATGTAATCCTTGCGAGCGAGCGGGCCGACATGGGGCATGAATCCCTTTCCGCCACCCTTGCCGTCCGGACCGTGGCACCCTTGGCAATACTGCAGAAAGAGTGCCTGCCCGTGTTTCGCGTCTCCAGCGGCAAGCGCAGCATTGGCCATGATCAGCAATAAAGTCGAAACTCCCAGAACGGCGAAGCAGGACCATACCGACCTCAAGCCATCCTCCACTACTCACCAAACCTCTTTATCACTATTGCAAGCCGATTGCCAAGGGTTGGGCCTGCCCTAAAAGGTTTCCAAGGATCTGTCTTGCCTCAAAAAAAGCGCCTTCTGAACGGCTCGAACGGCTACATCGCGCTGACCGAAGGTACTGATAGGGTATCGTCGACAACGCTCAACCCGCTCGCTGCCGTCCAAACGTTGGCAGTAGACACGGACGAAACATCGACTGCTGCCTGAAGTCCAGTCGGCTGCTTGCGCCGTGTGTTCAATGTTCAATCGAACACGTGCGCCAGAATCAAATCTTTGACCGCGGTTGCAGCGACGGGCTCGTCCGCGACCAGGCGCGGCACGCTGGAGATCAGCAGGGGGCCATCGTCGGGATCAGCCGTTGGGCGTCCGTGCGATCCTTTCACGAGCGAAGCATCAAGCGGCACGACATTCATAAGCGTGCGAAAACCTAGTGTTCGCTTGAGCAAGCGCCAACCAACGGCAGGCTTGGGAAACCGAATGGCCGGATCAAAAAAGAGTTCGACCGGGTCATAGCCGGGCTTGCGATGGATTTCCACCAGCCGCGCGAAATCTGGGGCGCGATTATCATCCAGCCAGTAGTAGTAAGTGAACCACGCGTCTCCGTTCGCGATCGCGACCAGTTCGCCAGAACGTGGGTGATCCAGCGCGATAGCCCGCTGCTCGGTTCGGTCGAGAACCCGCTCCACTCCAGTCAGGCCGGCCACGATCCGTCGCACCTCCGCAGTCAAGCTACTTTCCTGCACGTAAATATGAGCGATCTGATGATCGGCGACGGCGAAAGCGCGTGATTGCGGAATATCAAGAATTTCGCCGCCATCCTCTACGCGCACCGCTAGGAGCCCAGCCTCCCGAAGGGCGCGGTTGATATGGATTGGTGTGCGCACCGGCGTGATGCCGTACTCCGATACCACGATCATGCGGGCGCCGTCCCTATTCGCATCCGCCAGCAACTTGCCCACGGTGTCATCGACCGCCGCAAGACTGGCGGCAATTTCTCGATGATCCGGTCCGAGGCGTTGGAGATCGTAGTCAAGATGCGGAACGTAGACGAGCGTCAATATCGGCGAACGCGTCTTGCGGACGTGCAGGGCCGCATCGACGATCCATTGCGACGCTGTGATGGACGTGGCGGGCCCCCAGAAATTGAAGAGCGGAAACTCACCCAAGTTGCGAGTCAGCTCTTCGCGAAGCTCGGATGGCCGCGTGTAGCAGTCGGGCAGTTTGCGTCCGTCGGCCTTGTAAATCGGGCGCGGCGTGACGCCAACGTCATTGCCCGCCGCCATGTTGTACCACCAGAACAGATTGGCCGAAGTAAACGCAGGGTCCCGGCGCTTGGCGATGTCCCAGATTTTGTCACCGTTCACTAGCTTGTTCGACTGGCGCCATAACCAGATTTCCATGAGATCGCGAAACAACCAACCGTTGGCAACGATACCGTGATCGCGGGGCAGGGCGCCCGTCATGAATGTCGCCTGCACCGTGCACGTGACGGCTGGCGTTACTGTCGTCAGCGGACGCATGACTCCATCGCGCGCCAACGCTGCCATATTCGGCGTGTGCGGCCCCAAATGCCGCGGCGTCAAACCAACGACGAGGATCACGATAGTTGGGCGCATGATTTCCCACCGCGTTCTAGCTGTCGTCATTCTCAGGCATCTCAGCGAACATTGGCAAGTCCGGGGAGGGGATTGACATGATCGCTGACGGCCACCAACAATCGAAACAGCTTCGAACCAGATCTGCGAGACCTTTGCCGTGCGCAACGCAAGTGCTATCGAACCGGAGGTCGTGATGCTTGCTTCGGCGCGCGTGCCTGAACCCAAGGCGGCGCTCGCCTGCGCTCGCGAGCGCTTCGGGACGCCTTATTTCGAGGTCGAGAGTTATGCTGGAAGACTGCTGCCGCTGCAGCTTCAGCAGGCAAGCCTTCTCGACGCTGTCGCGCAAGAGTTCCGGTTGGTCGCAGCGGATTAGTGCCAATGGCAATAACCGCGCATCCTTGGGTAGCGGCGGCTACTCATCTCAAGCTTGGCCGGGTTTCGAATCTGCCCACGGTGTGGACGAACGTTCTTACCGGCACCATACTCGGCGGCGGGGACACAGGCGGCGCGCGAACAGTCTTAGTTGCGCTGGCGATGTCGTTGTTCTACGTCGGCGGGATGTATCTCAACGACTATTGCGACCGACACATTGATGCCCGCGAACGGCCGGAGCGGCCGATCCCGAGAGGAGAAATTTCGCAAACGACTGTAGCGGTTATCGGATTGGCCTTACTCTTTGCGGGCATCGCATTGATGATTAACTTCGGGGTTGCGGCGGCGGTGTCGAGCATGGCGCTTGCGGCCGCAATCGTCGCTTATGACTGGTTTCATAAGCGCAACCCCGCGGCACCGCTGGTCATGGGGCTGTGTCGTGGTCTTGTCTATTGTGTGGCCGGCGCGGCGGTCATTGGCAATTTCTCGGGAATGCCGGTCATTGCTGCGGTCGCGCTCGCGGCTTACACGGCGGGATTGACCTACGCGGCGCGACAGGAGAGCCTGGGCTCGGTCGGCAACCTTTGGCCGCTGCTCCTCCTTGCCGCGCCAATGCTCGTAATATGGCCTGCGGCGCAGCACGGCATTGTTAGTACCACAGTCTACGTGGGCGTCATTGCAAACGCCGCTGTCGCACTCTATCTGCTCGCGCGCCGACCGGTGCCGAAGTCGGTGTCTTACGCCGTTGGTCTGCTTATTGCCGGCCTGTCGCTTGTCGACGCTTCATTTCTTGCCAGCGTGGGCGCGATAGCAGCTTCAGTGATCGCTGTAGGAGGCTTTGCCGCAACTCTGGTGCTGCAACGATACGTTGCGGGGACCTGAAATCGTCATTTGCGGGTGGCCGTCGCCCCCCAGGCTTGCGGTTGCCTGGCAACTTGCTTGGGCGCTTGCGGTTGCCTGGCAAGTTGCTTGGGCCAGCGCCCGACAACCATTGCAGTGGGCGATCGAGGGTCTGTCACCTGTGGGAATACGACAGCTACTGACACGGGCGGCTCGGATGGCAACGCTGCCGCTCGTCATCGCGATGGCGTTCTCAGTCCTGATTCAAGCTTATCTTGCAGGTGCGGCAGCGGCCGTCGATGCTAATTTCTGGGCGCTGCATAAAACCTGGATCGCGATTTTTCAATGGTTGAGCGTGCCCCTGGCAATTGCGACCTTTCTCGGGAAGCACGATATGCTCACCCGATTATTGAGCATCGTTCCGATCATCGTCATTGGCATCCAGTACTCGTCCATTCATATGGCACTCCACCACGGTTTGGCGTGGCTGGCCGGCATCCATGCCGCAAATGCTCCGCTCCTATTCGTGGTACTTGTGCTGCTGGCAATCAGATACCGTCGCCTTCCGTAGGCACCCGCCAACCGGAGGAGACGCAGGTGCCGACGCAAAAGTCGATCCATGTCATAGCTGACAACCATGCCACCCACAAAACATTCCAAAGTGCGCTCGGCCGCCAGGCATCTCCGCTGGACTTTCCACCCACGCTGGCTCACGCATAGCTCAATGCCGTAGAAAGCTTCTTCGCCACCTCACACGGCGCGCCGCCTCAAGCGCGGCGTCTCCAATCCGTCAACGATCTTCACAATCTGGCAGTGCTGTGTTGCCGGAAGTCGCAAATCAACCCGGGATGAGATTTGCAAATTGTTGCCGTTTTGCGTTGCCATGGAAGGCAAAAATGGTTCGATAGGACTCCAATTATTCGCATAACATCTTGATTTTACAAAGAACGACAGCTGGAAGACCGGCGGCGGCGGGTGGGAAAATCCGCACGACAACTGGGACTTCGACGATGACGCCGAGCTCGCCCCGAAAGAACCCCAAGCGGCGAAAACCGCTTGGGGTCCGGAGGTCCTCCAATTTAGGCTTTGGGCCGAGCAGCGGGGGTGTCGGGGGGATGGGGGAGCCGCCCAGTCCGCCTAAACTCGGCAACTCAACAGCGCACGCCCCTGCGGAGACAATTATGCCTTTGTATAGCATAGACTATTTGTTCGTATCATTCTCGGTTCGGGCGGAAAGGTGCAATTTTCCAAGATGTCTTAGGTAGAGGAGGAGATCATGCGCCGTTCTCGGTTGTTGTTGTATTTCGCTCTCGCGTTGTCGGGCCTTGTTTATTCTGGATCGAATGCCTGGGCGCAGAGGTGCGCCGTCCAACTGTCTGTGCACCCCTACGCAACGGTTTTCCTGTGGGGAAGGCCAATAGCGCACTGCATGTCGGGAACTGGTGGTTGCAAGTGCGTGTCATGCTGGGGTTTTAACGGTGCGGTCAATGCGGCTTGTTACCCGCTCGCAGCCCCTATCCCATACTGAAACTGGATAGCACGAGGTCAAAGGATTTGGCGTGACCGCGCCCCTGGTGCGATTGCGCTCTCTGTCGGAGGGCCAAAGTCAATGGCTCTGGTCGAGCCCCGGCCACGCCGGGGGTTCCCTCAGTCACTTTCATGTTCGTGCGCTCGGCCACGCCTCAGTCCAAAAGTTGCGGGTGGTTAGGCGCGATGTCGAGCAAGATATTGCTCTGCTTGCAGGGCAATCTCGCGATACGGGACAAGGCCAACCTTGACGCGTTGCGCTTGCATTTGGCGCTTGACCTCTTTGATGGCTGTTCGTCTTGCTGCCGTCGCGATCACGGTGCCAGCGTTGCTGCGATCTGCGGGGATGCTAGAGTGGTGGAAGCTTCGGCCATTTGGGTCTCCATTGGCTGAGGTCAGAGCTGGCGGACAGACTTCGCGGACTGTTCGCCAGCTCGCTTTTTAGCTAACAGATTTTATCAGATCGCAGTGCAGCCACGAAGTTAAATCGTGCCAGCTTCTAGTTTATTTGATTGTTATTTGGTCCTTGGCTGCTGCGTACCAGCGATGGCCTTGGCCCCACCCCACCCCCCAAAATCGCTTGACGCAGTCGGCGCATTGGAGCCGCGCAAATTCTATGTGAAATTGCGCGAGGGCCCTCTTCGATTTTAACACTCGATTGCTGTAAAATGGCTCTTGGCTAGCAAGCGGGCAACCGATGACTATTGCAGAAGAACTGTGGGTCCTGGACCGCATTGAGGGCCTCGCGGTCGATACAATTACAAACGTTTGGGCGACCGTGACAGGCTGGTTCGACGCATATGCGTGGGGCGCGACGCTTGCGCTCTTGTTACTGTTGGTGATTCCGCAGACGAACGAGAACCTGACGTGCTGCGCCACTGGGCCACGATGTTGCTGAGGGACGGCAAATGAAAATGCGGCGATTGTCGCGCGACTGTTGCGCGGCGAGCCAGTCGCACTGCCCCAACCGAAGCTGATGTTCGGATGATGGCCTTCAGCTTCCGCGAGTTCACCAATTTCCTGAACAAAGGTAAGCGCCTCTCGAAAATTGCGGAAGCGAAAGCTCCGCTCGATGCGGTGAGCTTCCTCCAGCAGTTGCCAGTCTGGTGCCTGTGCGTGAAAGAACTCAGCTTGCTCGCGCGTGAGTGGAGGAATCGCGCCGCGACAGGGAGTACAGGTTTTGCTAGCAAGAGCTTCGGTCATGTTGTTGCCTCATGTCCTCGAGGCAGGCGAACAGCAGGCCCGAGCCAATTCCCTTTTTTCTCACCTCAAGCTTTACACCGGTTGGGCCAAAGAAATTGCGAAATGTCGCGTAATGGCACCTACCTTCCCTGACCGCGATGAAGCAGGAGATGGGCTGGCGGCCAAAGGCGATCTCGGTCTCGCTGGCCCAGCCCTCGGCGAAATTCTCCTGCACCCACGCGGCGATTTTGTGCTTCTCCGCAGCTAAAGCACGCCGAATGTGGATTCCCTGTTCGCCGAGCCGCTCGAAAACGGCCCAGGATTTAGGCAGGTCATACAGCTTTACGAGCATGTCCATGGGATCAGGATTCATTCAGCACCGCAGAGCATTTGGCAACGCCGTGGCTGCCTCTGAAGTGGAGTGATTTTCGACAAGCAGCCGCTCGTCGAGATGACGAGCATTCCGGCGCCAGGTGGACGGCATCGCGCAAAAAGCCAATGGAGGGCGTCCGCACCTTCGAGAAGCGGGGGCACCCTCACGCACGACGCCGGCAACCCTCGCGCCCTAGCGGCTGGCCTTGCCGCCGCATGACGGCAATACGACCTAACATCAATCCAAGGACGGTTTCATTCATGGCTGAAGAGCGCGTCAAGCGTAAGCTAGCGGCAATCCTCGCGGCCGACGTAGTGGGCTACTCCCGCCTGATGGGAGCCGACGAGGCGGGCAAGCTTTCCGCTTTGAAACGCCACCGGGAAGCAATCTTCGACCCGGCTGTCGCCGCCCATAGTGGCCGCATTGTGAAACTGATCGGGGATGTAGTAAGTGCTGCGCGATTGTGATTTCAGGCCGGTTTTTCACAGGGCGTTCAACCATGAACCTTTCAGACACATTTCGCAGCCATGCCCAGGAATGCCAGCGAATGGCCTCCTCTATGCGCGACGCAGCGGACAAGGCGACCTGGAGCCAGATGGCGAAGCGGTGGCTAGCGTATGCCGAATACTACGAGGACCGCCGATCAGCGTTCGGCACGCGGGCCGAGACCCGCCACCGAAGGACGCATTCACGTTTGGGCTCAGATCTCCACTAGCGACTTAGCCCACTGACAATAACAAGGCTGTGGCGGGGGCCTGCATCCTTGGCGATGTTGGCGGCGATGCGCCGGGCCTCGTCGCACCCTAACCGTCCGCGTCATTCGATCACCTCGTCGGCTTGCGCGAGCAGAGTGGAAGGTACATTAAGGCCGAGCGTGTTGGCAGTCTTAACGTTCATGACCAACTCGAACTTCGTCGGCTGCTGGACTGGAAGCTTGTCGGGATCGTCGCCCCTCAAGACGCGGTCTACATAGGATGCTGCGCGCCGACCAACATCGATGTAGTCAACGCCGTACGACATCAGGCCACCTTCAAAACAAAACCATTTGGCACCGTAAATTGCGGGCAAAGCGAACCTGCTCGCTAGCGTCACAATCAGGTCTTTATGGGATGCGGTAATTGGTTCAGGGAGAACGATCAGGCCACCTGCCGATCTGCGGGCAAATGATTCAAGTCTGTGCTCGATCTCCGTAGCATCCGTAACGTCAATAGAACTAATGTCAATCCCGAGCTGGAACCCCGCACGCTCGACCGTCTGCATTGCCTCTGCCCAGAGCGGGTTGTTCGGGTGGTGAACGGCTCCAATACGGGCGACGGCAGGCGCCACTTCCTTGAGCATCTGCACCCACCTTCCGCCGATTGCTGCTTCCCACCCCGTAAACCCCGTTGTCCTATGGCCGGGATGCGCGAGGCTATCAACGATCCCTCGCTCGACCGGATTAACAACCCAATAAAAGACGATCGGGGCCGAGTGACGGGCCTGTTGAAGCGCTCTAACTCCAATGGTCGTTCCAGTCACAAGAACATCTGAGTTTAGCGCCACAAGTTCGGCCGCATGCGTTCGGACGCGATCGAGGTTTTCACCCGCACCATGCCGATAGTTAATTTCCAAATTGCTAGCTTCGGTCCAACCAAGCTGCTGAAGGTCTTGCAAGAATGCGGAGTGCATGCTCTGCCAAACCGGATCATGTTCGTCTAGCGTGTTCAAAACTCCGAGTCGGCGCAGCTGCTTGAGAGGCTCTGCGGATGCGACACCTGATAACGCATTCAGCACTCCCACCAGCGCAATCACATGGCGCCGGTTCACTCCATGTTTGGCTTTCCGGCATTCATGAGTTTTCGAGCACATCGCCTTTGGTTCGCTCACGACTGGGTAGTCCCCCCTATAACCGTACCGGAGAACTCCACCCGGTCGCCATCGAAAGTTGCTCGATCTTAAAATTCGCCGCAGATCGGCGTCCCAGCCAGCGCCTGCCCGTTGGCGTCGCGGACGGGCAGGATCGCTGACGTCGCTGCCAATGTCATCTGGAAAATCCTGATCGGGAGCGGACAGATGAAAGTAAAATCGCGGCATGTTCGCGCCTCTCCGAAGCGCATGATGTTTAGACAGCACACCGAATGTGGCAAGTGCAGATCGACTTTGTGCGTAACGTTGATGCTTAGGGCGCAAGAATGCTTGGCAGCTTGGCGATGTTGGCGGCGATGCGCCGGGCCTCGTCGCGGGTGATGGCCGTTGGCGATGATCAATGCCCGAAAAGATTGTAAGGGGCTTTCGTTCTTTCTTGCCGCCCCATCGCAGCTGTCGCCTACCTCATTATGGCTCACCGGCGGCGTTGCGCTTAAGGTCCGCGAACACGTCCTCGTCCTTCAGCACGACCTGATAAGTGCGCAGCGGAACCTCGCAGGGCGGCTGCATCACCTTGCCGGTCGGGATATGGAACGAGCCCATGTGCATGCAGCACTCGATCACGTCACCTTCGATCATGCCGTCGGCGAGGCTCGCCGCCGCGTGGGTGCATTCGTCGTCGGTGACGTAGAACGTCCCGTCGATGTTGTAGACCGCAAGCGTCTTGTCGCCGACGGCGAACGCCTTGACCGAGCCCGGCGTCACCTCCGACTTCGAACAAACGCGCACGACACTATCCGCTTCGGGGGCCATGACAGGAGGTCCTCCCTATTTAGATATGCCGTTTCGGCGTACCCGCTACGTCGAGGATCGCCCCACTCGCGCCTGTTCTCGCCGGGGCGCTACGACCTGCGGACTCGATCCGCCGCCGAAGGCCCCGCGCCGGGCCACGGCCTTGGCGCGATGTTGGCGGCGATGCGCCGGGCTTCATCGCGGGTGAGGAGGTGCAGCCGAGCGCCGGGGGTGGCGCTCAGCGATCCCGTAGACCGTCGCTCGGCGGCACATCTACTGACGCGCGATGAGGCCCGCCACATCGCGGCGAACATTGCAAAGCTGCCTGAACTGCTGCAGCATTAGCAAGCGAAGAGGGGTAATCTCATGAATTACAGCACCGCCGAACTCGACCAGACCGACGAAGATTTCTTCTGCGAAGTCTCCGACGAGACACTTGAGGCAGCGGCGGGCACCCCCATCGGGGGCCAAGCCATGGTGACAGTTGGACCAACGATCATGATTGGGGGGTGCTGCTGACTTGGGCGCCCCAGCCTTAGCTCCCCCTCGAAATACACGTAGGCGAGCGCCTGCCCGTTGGCGTCGCGGACGATGAAGCAGGCGTCGGTCTCCTCGGCGGACCAGGGCGGTGGTAAGCGGGGCGCGGCACGCGCGCCGGGCACGGCACCGCCCCAGTCGGCAACCGCCACGCTCAATGCGGGGATTGCGTCGCCTTCTCGTTTTTCTTGGCCTCGTGGTGGCCAATGACGCATCCCGCGGCCGCTCCCATCAGCCCGTGGTGGCCTGCGACGTGTCCGGCGGCACCGCCGACAATCGCACCTTTGATGCAGCCCTTTGCGTTAGCAGGAAGCGTCGCCATTACGATGGCGAGCGCCAGTGCGGTGCGGCCTAGAATCGCGTTCATGAAGAAACTCCGTTCCCATGCCGTTCCAATCCATGTGCCGGGCATTGGTTCCTGGTCGTCCAGGGTTCATGGACCCAACCGCAACAGCTCCGGGAGCTTAGTGATGGTCGCCGCGATTCGCCGGGCTTCGTCACGCGTGACCAGCTTGGCCGCCGCTCCCGTTTCCTCCTCGAAATAGACGTAGGTGAGCGCCTGCCCGCCGGCGTCGCGGATGATGTAGCAGGATCGATGCAGTCTCAGTTCCTCCAATCTCAGCCGCGAGTTAGGCGACCTATTTCTGTACCTGCCCGCCAGAATGGGACTCTAGTTCATCAAGCAGCTTCAAAGCCAACTCGTCGATTGTCGCGTAGTCACTTAACAGTTGACAATGAAAAACAATCCCGGGTGCCTGCTCGTAATGGGAATGCGTCATCCATGGACGGAACTCACTCAATTTCTTTAGATCGTCTCTGAGCCGATCGTGGGTAATGTGATCGCCTCGCGCCAGCGCCGCCGTGGCTTCTTCCTCTAATCGGTTGTGCTCTTCGACCTTGGATTTTGCGACCGCGTAGGGAGGAATGTAGAGAGGAATCCTGTGCGCCAGGGAATCGCGAAAGTTGTTGACAGCTCCGAACCAAGACTTCCGACTGTTGAGGTACGCGCGGAATTCTTTGGACAGAGACTCTTGCACATTTGGTTTCCACAGCCCTACTGATCTCGGATCTAGCTCGGCCCCGCTTCTCGCCTTTACGGCTCTTTCGTAGACCCAAATCCAAGCTAAGTTGTCTAGGCATCCGGTGGTGTTCAGCACAAAGGATTGAATGGCAATGGTCGCCATCATGTTTTCCTCACGGTCTGGGATGGTCTCGCGCTCCGGTGGCAGAACCGTAATCCACCCGCCTGCGATCGGAGATGTCGTGGTATCCAGCGTAAAAGCCCTCGACCTTCCCATCCAGCACCAGCGGCGCGCACGACACGGAAACGTCGACCAAACTTCCATCCTTTTTCCTGCGCTGCGTTTCCAGGGTGATGCGCTTCCCTTGCGAGACCGCCTCGGTCACCCAACGCGATTCCGCCAGCCGCTCCGGAGGCACCACCAGATTTTCCAGTGGCTGTCCCGCAACCTCAGAAGCTTCGTATCCGAACATGCGCACAAACGTCTCATTCGCCCAGAGCACACGGTGCTCACTGTCGGCAATGCTCAGACCATCGGGCGACGCTTGAAACATCTGCTCCAGAAATTGCAGCCGGGTTTCGGCGCGGGCTTGCGTCTTCCAGTTTGGATCGGGCCTCTTATCGGAGGGTTTATCGAGTGAAGGCACCGCGCAGGAACTTGCAGAGCACGGCGTTTGCGGTGCCGCCGAACCACTCTCCGCTGGCACAAACGCAGGTGGAGTGCCGCTCTCCAGCGCTTTCTTCAGCCGCCGGGCGCGCGCCAGATCGCCTTGTCCTGATTGGGCGACACGATCACCCATCCGCGATTCCCCCCCTCGAAATGCGCAGTCCAAGGTCATCGTAGAACGCGGGGTACTGCCTCGAAAGTTACGAGGGTAATCCTGAAACGGCTCGTTCCAAACTGGATACGACCCCACCCGCCCTTCGTAACTTGGAGCCCTCGCCCTTCCCTCTTTATCCTTTACGCTGGAAGACCGTGCCCGCACTTGGGACGCGTTTTTTCAGGAGGACCATGTCTCCGCTCGTTCAACGTTCCCGTGTCGCACCTGGCGGGCGCCCCAGTCCTGCCGATCAGCATTGGAGCATGCTGCTGTTCGAGAGCCTGTCGGCAGGCGTTCTGGCCATCGGCATTGGCCTCGCCTTGGTGATGGCGGTCGTTAGCCTCTTTGTGATTCTCGTCTGGCCCCTCACCTTCTGGGACATGGCCAATCTCGGGCTCGAGAAATACGGTTCGTGGACCGACACCGTCTTGTGGTCGATCTTCGCCGGCGGATCGCTTGCCGGATACTGGTGCTTCAGCGGCGCTGCTTTCAAGAACAATCCCAAGACGCGCGGAACGGTCCGCCCCACCCGCAGCCGCCGCTAGCCGCGAGTCCATCGCTGCGGAAACACACACATCTCCAGTTACCTTGGTGAGTCAATTGGATAGCGCATCCCCACTTTGCGTGGCACAATGGCTTCACCGAATCTCACGCACGTAACAACCTGGAACCTCAGCAAGTGTAGCCCGGTGCGGGGGAAATACTTGGAAGAGGGAGTTTGCGGATGAGCCGTCAAGGGGCGAGGGCTGTCTGTTTTTCTTTGCGCGCTGCGTTGCTCTTCATCACCTTAGGAATCGTTGTTACTTCCGCCCGCGCACAAACGCCGGGCGTCACCGACAACAGCATCCTGATCGGATCGTGCTCGGCCCTCGATGGCCCGGCGCGCTTCCTCGGCAATCAGACCGTGCTGGGCGCGACCACCTACCTGCATTCAATCAACGATGAAGGCGGAGTCTTCGGCCGAAAGGTTCAGCTCCTGGCGTTCGACGACGGTTACGATCCCGACAAAGCCCCCGCATGCTTCAAGCGCATGACGAAAGAGGGCGTCTTCGCCCTCGGATTCTTCGTCGGCACTCCCACCGCCAAGGTCTACGTTCCCATGGCGCAGGAGGAGAAAATTCCGGTCGTGGGTCTTTTCACCGGCGCACAAATGCTCTACGAGCCGCTCAAGCGTTACATCATCAACGTGCGCGCTTCTTATTTCGATGAGACACGCGAGCAGGTCGACAAGCTCTGGGAGGTGAACGTCCACAAGATCGGCGTGATCTATCAGGACGACGCCTTCGGCAAAGCGGTGCTTGATGGCATCAAGCTGGGGCTGCAGAAACACAACTCCACTCCAACCGCTCTCGGGACGTTCGCCCGAAATACCATGGACGTCGACGCCGGCCTGAAGGAAGTGATGGCGGCGCGGCCGCAAGCCGTCGTCGTCGTCGGACCCTATGCGCCAGTCGCGGCCATCGTGAAAAAAGCGCATGCCCTGGGCTGGCGGCCTCAGTTCCTCACCGTGTCCTTCGTGGGGACTGAAGAATTCATCAAGGAAGCCGGGCCCGACGCGGAGGGCACGATTATCACTCAGGTCGTTCCTCCCTACGATCGCACAGACTATCCCACCGTCGCTCTCTATCGCCGATACCTGACGAAGTATTATCCCGACACCGCGCCAAGCTTTGTCAGCCTTGAGGGATTCGTCGACGCGATGGTTGTGGTCGAGGGATTGAAGCGCGCGGGTAAAGAGGTAACCCGCGAAAAATTCATCTCTGCGATTGAGTCCATTCACGAAATGAATGTCGGCTTGGGATCAAAGCTGACGCTGGCCTACAGTCCTTCCGATCACAAAGGATTCGACAGCGTCTATCCCACGGTCGTGAGAAACGGCCAGCCGATTCTACTGACGGACTGGTCCGCGGTAGGCAAGTAAAGCGGACAAGATTCAACCGCGCTCGATAGTGACGCAGTCCGCAGTCTCATGCAACCGTTTGTCATCTACAGCGATTGTCATCCTGAGCGTAGCCGCTTTTCAGGCGAAGCGAAGGATCTCAAGCTCATCCACCTTCGCGCGTAAGCCGGGTGATCCAATTCTCGCGTTCTCTGCGCGAGAAGTCCGGATTTTCGACTAAGCAGAATCGCGAAGGGATCTCGGATTCATCTACCCTCGCACGTAAGCCAAAAGACACTCCTGCCTGCTATTTCATCAAACCCGTAAGCGCACAAAAAGTTGCGCTCAACTAGCTGCTGTTTCCCGGTACTCACAATGCATCCTGCACCATTCCCTTCGCATCGAATAATTAACCAGGCAGTTAATTCGTAAAGTTTCGTCAAACGGGTCGGAGGTGACCTTTATGGCAAGCAAAAGCTTCAGAAAACTGGCGGGCATGATTCTCTCGGTTGGGCTGTTGGGCGCAACGCTCGTAGCCGAGACCGCGACCGCGGCCCGCTACGACAATGACATTCAAACCACCGTGACACAGAAGCTGGCTGCAAAAAATCAGTTCAGTAATGTGAAAGCGACGGTCGAAGACGGAATCGTCACTCTGACCGGGACGGTGGATCTCTACCAGCGCAAACTTGACGCTGCGAAATTGGCGCGCAAGACGTCGAAGGCGCAGGGCGTGCGCAACCTGATCACCGTGGCTGGCCCTACCGTTGCGGACGAGCAACTGGAGCAGAAACTGGCTACCAAGTTGACCTACGTGCGCGTGGGCTACGACAACACGTTCGACTACTTCGCTCTGGGCGTGAAAGATGGCGTGGTCACAGTCGAAGGCCAGGATCGCACGGGCATTGGCCGCGACGAAGCTATGGCCGATATCGCGAATATGCCCGGAGTAAAGGACGTGGTCGACAACATCTCGATCGCGCCAACTTCCAACTTCGATGACCGGATTCGGTTGAGCGCACTGCGGGCCATCTACGGCGACTCCGTGTTGAGCCGCTATGCCATGGATCCTGCGCGTCCCATTCGCATCATCGTCGCCAACGGTAACGTCACGCTGTACGGTGCCGTTGACAGCGCGATGGACAAGCAACTCGCCGGAATGAAGGCCGGACAAATCCCCGGTGCCTTCAGCGTCGACAACAAACTGCAAGTCGAAAAGATGTAAGGCGATGTAGCGGTGATGACGGGGCGCGGCGTAAGCCGCGCCCTTTTTTAATCGGTCATGACGCGGTAAGGCACTCACAATGTCATCCTGAGCGTAGCCGCTTTTCAGGCGAAGCGAAGGATCTCAAGTTCATCCATCTTGCCGCGTAAGCCTGGTGACGAATTTCTCGCGCGTTCTTTGCGCGAGAAGTGGGGATTTTCGACTGAGCGGAGTCGCGAACGAATCTCCTCTCATCGACACCCGCACGTGAGCCTCCTCGCACTCTGTGGTCTAATCGGCGGGTGCGCTTCCGATTCTTGCTCCCGATCCTTCAGACCATCGCGATGCTGCTAATCGTGTGGACTCCTTGGAATCCGAAACTGCACGAGATTGTATCGAAGCGAGCGGACGGCGGCGAATTCAAGGTGCGCGCTCTTCTCCCCGGACCGCCGGCCTCGGACTGGGCAATGGGAATCAACCTGCCCGCGCTCACGGTTGCGACTCCCATAGAGTTCGCGATTCGAAAGCCCGGAGCGTTGCCCAGCTACAGGATCGAATTCTTCGGCCTTTGGCTGGTCGGCCTTCTGTGCTGGTACATGGTAGGAAGATTCGCGGATGATCTCATTCAATGGCAACGAAACGCCACGCTACCCCGCAAACACTGGGGCGATTTGACCTTCGCACTCATCGCCTTCCCAAGCGCAATCTTGCTTGCAGGAGCCTTCACGTTCGATCGCGTAGGTCCCACTTCTCTAGCCGTCTGGGGCGTACTCTGGCTCTTGGTCACTGCTTGCGCTTTGATCTTCCGCGTGGCGCAGGTGATCAAGCAGCGCCGCAAACCAGCTGTTTCCTAGGGAAGCCGATTGATCAGCGACGCGACATATCCCGCGCCGAATCCGTTGTCGATGTTCACCACGCTGACGTTCGAGGCGCACGAGTTCAGCATGCCGAGCAGCGCCGCCATTCCCTTGAACGACGCACCGTAGCCGACGCTGGTGGGCACGGCGATCACGGGAACGCCGACCAGTCCTCCGACCACGCTGGGCAGCGCGCCTTCCATGCCGGCGCAGACGATCACCACGCGCGCCCTCGTCAGCGCTTCGCGATTCGCCAGCAGGCGATGAATGCCGGCGACGCCGACGTCGTAGAAATGCTCGACCTCGTTGCCCATCATTTCGGCGGTGACAACGGCTTCTTCCGCGACGGGAATGTCGCTGGTTCCGGCGGAGACCACCGCGATCATTCCCTTGCCATATTTTGTTTCATCGCGCTGCAGCACAATCGCGCGCGCCAGATCGCGATATTCGACGCCGCGAACTTTTTTCTTCACCGCCGCAAATTGCTTTTCGGCTGGCACGCGTGGCCAGGACGTTGCCGCCGTGCTTCGCCAGCCGCGCAAAAATCCCTGCCACTTGCGCCGGAGTCTTGCCTTCGCCGAGGATCACTTCGGGCATTCCGGCGCGCAACGCGCGATGATGATCCACCTTGGCAAAGCCGAGATCTTCAAACGGCAAGATGGCGCAGGCGGTCGACGGCGTCGTCAGGCGAAAGCTTTGCCTCTGCGGACTTCTTCGAAAAGTTTGCGGATGGATTCGGCGTTCAGAGCAGCACTCAGCAGTCAGCACTCGGCATTCAGCCGGGCGAGCTCTAGATTAGCATTTTGCGGAACGGGGAACTCAGGCGTGAGCCGACGCGAGCTAGCGGTGCTGCGAGATCGAGCGGAGTTTCGCAGATCACCGCGGCGCACACCTTGCGCGCCAATCCAGGCTCGTCGAGGTGAGCCAGAAACAGCCGGCGCAGGCCGCTGGGCGCGACTTTGCCCGCGAGATAGGCGTCGTAGATCTGGCTTCCGATGCGGTAGCCCCACTCCTGAGCGGTGGCCTCGAACTTGCTCCTCGTCGCCGCGAATGGCCGCCTGCGCAGCTTTTTCGCAGGCCGCGCGCGACAACAGGTGCGATCGTCCACGCTCGGAGCAGGCCGCGAAGGATACAGCACGCGCGATCCGAAGTAGGCCACCGCGTGTTCGATCACTCGCGCGTAGAACTCGTCGATCGGCATTGCTCTCGGTTCTGCTCGCGCTGTCCTCAGCAGCGTGCCCATTGAGGCGGTGCGGCAATCCCTGGCACGCCTGATGCAGGAAGCGCGTCGCATCTTCCGCCGCGTGCATCATCTGAAATTCGCGAACGTAGAAGGCGTTCACCTGCGGCAGGTAGGCGCTGCCGCGCTCTTCCACGCTGCGCGAGCATCGCTTCGCGACTCCTGCTTCGCTCAGGCCTTTGCGCGAAAGCAGGCGGCGCAGCATGGCGTCGGACGAGCCGCCATAAACTTCCGGCAGCATGTCGACCAGAAATTTCGGCTGCGTGCCGTTGTGCGGCGAGTAGCGGTTGATTTCGAGGAAGCTGGCCAGGCTGTCGATCAGGTTGTAGATGGTGGGCGCGAAGTCAGGACCATCGTCGCAGCGGCTCCACTGGTCGAGAAACAGGCGGTAGCTCTCGTATTTCTCCAGCGGCGTGGCGTTGAAGACGCACAGCACGTCGTCGTTGACGCGAACCGCTTCCACCTTGTCGGCGCGCTCTCCGGCAGCGCGCCAGTAGAGCGCGTCCACGTTCTGCAAAACGGTAAGAATTTTTGCGCCAGGCATTTGCTCGCTGCAACGCCCGCGGCAGATGTCCGGGAGCGAGATGCGACTCGCCAAACAGCACGAAGATGACCGCATTGGGATGGCGCTCGCGGATCTCCGCAATCTTGACCGCGGCGTGGCGGTCGCGCGCGCCGATCTTGCGCAGGTCTTCGCGCGGCATGCAGTCGAGTCCGTAGAGCGCTTCGGCGTGATCGCGCGCGGTGACCAGCAATTCGTAGAACGGCGTCCAGTCGTATCCCCAGTCGAGATCGAAGCGGATGCGCTGGCGCAGTTCGCTCTCGTCAATCTCGCGCCGCCACCATTCGTCGAGAATGTGCTGGTCGCGCGCAAAAATCGTTTCAACCCCAAGCACCACCGGACGGTCTCCGGCCAGCGCCCGCTGCTCGAGCAGCGACGCCGCATAGCGCTGCGCCGCCGGCAGCGCGTGGTAGTCGCCGATCAGAACAACGTCGGCAGAGCGCAACGCATTTTGAATTTGCTCGGAATCGAGCAGCGAATCGTAGCTGCGAAATGCCTGGTTGAACTCGCGAAGATATTTCCGGCGGCTGTGCGAATCCTGGGCGCGGATCTCGCGCTCCACTCCCGCCAGCGCGTGCAACTGCGCTGCGCTGCGGCGGGATCGAAGATTGGTCGTCGATGCCATAACTCAGCTTCTCAGCTTGCTCAGCTTCGTTCGTCTTGACTTCCGGCTTCCTCTGACTCCCTATGCTCCGAAGTCGGGGCTCGCCATGCTCCTCGCCGGAGGCCGTTTTGCCCAATCACCCACCGCAAAATCTGACCGTCGCGACCACCGGCGCCAGCGGAGCCATTTTTCTGCGCCACTTGCTGCTCGCCGTCGAACGCGACCAGCGCGTTCAGACCGTCAACTTCATCGCCTCCGACAGCGCGCTGCGCGTCATGGCCGAAGAACTGGACATCAAGGGCCGCCGCAACCTCGTCGGCCAGATTCTCGGGACCTCCTCTGCCAATTCCGGCAAGCACTCCACGCGCAAGATCCAAGAACAATCCAACGCCGACATCGGCGCCAACGTGGCCAGCGGCTCTTATCCCGCCGACGCCATGATCGTCATCCCGTGCAGCGTGGGCACTCTGGCCCGCATCGCCAACGGCGTCGCCTCGCAACTGATCGAGCGCGCCGCCGACGTCTCCCTCAAAGAGAAGCGTCCGCTGGTGCTCTGCGTTCGCGAGACGCCGCTCAACAAAATTCACATCCGCAACATGTACCGGGCCGCCGACGCCGGAGCGACCATCTTTCCGCTCATCCCGGCCTTCTATTACCGTCCTGCTTCTTTAGATGAGATGGCCCGCGAATTCGCCTATCGCGTGCTGGCCCATCTCGGCCTGCCGCAGCCCGACGCCTTCCGCTGGAAAGGCTGACGGATCAACCACTTAGCCGCCTACAGGAAAAATTCACCACTACCTTACGGACATCGGCACTTCTGAGGCAGGATTTCAGTGTAGAGAGCCAAAGGTGCAACGCGGCAGATATCCGCCGGACATGTCCGGCGGGGGACGCCCCTTTTCCTCGCACTCTGCCGAGATTTCCAAAGCTGCAATCTCGATTCGATGGCGTAGAATGCGGCGAAATTCTGGAAGGTGATTCATGCTCAGACCATGGTTCACAGTGGCTGGTCGTTGCTTCTGTCGCTCGCGTAGGGCGGCACATGCGGCGGACAACCGCAATCCGTTGGCGGGCGATCCGCAAGGCGGCGAAGGCCGGCGAGTACGAGTTCCGCATCAACTGCGCTCTGTGCCACGGACTCGGCGCGCGCGGCGGCGGCCGCGGCCCGGATCTGACGCGCGCGCAGAAGAAGCACGCCCACTCCGACGCGGAGATGTTTCAGGTCATCAGCAACGGCATCCCCGGCACCGCCATGCCGGCCAACGGCACCAACGGCCAGGGCGTGGGCATGACCGACGAGGAGATCTGGCAGATCATCACCTACATTCGCAGCCAGGAAGTGAAGGCTCCAGCGAAGCCGATCGGCGATGCGGCGCACGGCAAAGAACTTGTTTTATGGCGACGCGCAATTGCTCGCTGTGCCACATGGTCGAAGGCAAGGGCGGACGCCTGGGACCGGATCTGACGGCCGTCGGCGGATCGCGCACGCGCGAAGCGATCATCGATTCGGTGCGCAATCCCAGCCGGCGGCTGGCCTGGGGATTGACCGAGGCAACCAAAGAATTTCCGCAGGAGTACGAGAGCGTCACGGTGGTGACAGCAGACGGAAAGGAAATCAAGGGCGTGACGCTGAATGAAGACAGCTTCAGCGTGCAGATCATGGATCACGAGCGAGCAGATTCATCTGCTCGAGAAAGACAAGCTGCGTCGTTTCAGAAGAGCCGCGAGTCGGCGATGCCGAAGTACGACGCGGACATGTTGAGCGACAAGGATCTCGATGACATCGTGGCCTATCTGGCCAGCGTGGGGGCGAAATGAGGAGCGACGGTTAGGCCGCGCGCAAAGGCTTTGAACCGCAGAGGCCGCCGAAGAAACTGCCGCAGAGATCGCTAGAAAAGCACCTGAGCATTTGTGGGGCGTGGTCGTTCTTCTTGCTTGCGTTGTTCTTGCGAGTCACGCTCACGCGCAGGTCACGTTCGAGCGCCTCGTGAACTCCGCGAAAGAGCCGCAGAACTGGATGACCTACTCGGCGATTACTCGGGCAAGCGCTTCAGCGCGCTCGACCAGATCAACTCCGACAAACGCGCGCACGCATGGTCGCGAAGTGGGTCTATCAGACCGGCGCGACCGGAAAGCTTGAGACCACTCCGCTGGTCGTGGACGGAATTCTCTACGCCACCGGCGCAGGACGACCGCGCCTTTGCCCTCGATGCGCGCACCGGACGGCCCATCTGGCTGTATCAGCGGCAGCTGCCGGCCGACATTCGTCCGTGCTGCGGGCGGGTGAATCGCGGGCTCGCGATTCTCGGCGACAAAGTTTTTCTGGGCACGCTCGACGCGCACGTCGATCGCGCTCGACGCAAAGACCGGCAACGTCGTCTGGGACGTCGTCGCCGCCGACTATCGAACCGGGCACAGCTTCACCGTCGCGCCGCTCGCGGTGAAGAATCTGGTCGTGATCGGCGTTTCCGGCGGCGAATACGGCGTGCGCGGATTCATCGACGCCTACGACGCCGAGACCGGCGAGCGCAAGTGGCGCTTCTACACCGTGCCCGGGCCGGGCGAACCAGGACATGACACGTGGGAAGGCGATTCGTGGAAAGTTGGCGGCGCGCCGGCGTGGAACACGGGAACCTACGATCCGGTGACGAATCAGATTTTCTGGCCGACGGGAAATCCTGCGCCCTCGAATCGCGGCGAGGGACGCGCCGGCGACAATCTCTACAGCAATTCCCTGCTGGCGCTCGAACGCCGATACCGGCAAGCTGAACTGGTACTTCCAGTTCACCAAGCACGACGAGCACGACTGGGACGCGACGCAGGTTCCGGTCATGATCGATGCCGGCGGCAAGCATCTGATCGCGCAGGCCAATCGCAACGGATTCTTCTACGTGATCGATCGCACGAACGGGAAGCTGCTCTCGGCGAATGCGTACGGCAAGACGACGTGGAGCGACTCGAAAGATGCGGAGGGGCGTCCGGTCGCGAACAAGGAACGCTTCGCCGACGCTCGAAGGGCACACGGTGTGTCCCGGCGCGCTGGGCACGACGAACTTCATGCCGCCGACCTACGATCCGCAGACTGGACTGTTCTACGTGACAGCGCGCGATCAGTGCGACATCTTCAGCACCGCTCCGCAGCCCTACGAAGCCGGGCACGCGTATTACGGCAGCGCATATTTTCCGTCGGAAGAGGCCGAGCCGTATCTGCGGATTCCTGAAGGCGATCGATCCCGCGACCGGGCAGATCAAGTGGAAGTTCGAGCACACGTCGCCGACGTGGTCGGGCGTGCTCTCGACCGCGGGCGGACTGGTCTTCAGCGGCGACGCGGAAGGAAACTTCATCGCCTTCGACGCCGAGTCGGGCAAGCCGCTGTGGCACTTCCAGATGGGCGGCGCGGTCTACGCCGCGCCCATGGCGTTCGCGGTCGATGGAAAAGAATACGTCGCGATCGCGGCGGGCAGCGCGGTGTATGCGTTCGGGTTGCCGTGAAAGGCGAAAGCGGTGAACAGACTATTGCCGTTGTTTGTTCGCGACTTTTGGCAACCGTACTTCTCCCCGATTGACGCACAGCGCCCATTTCGTACTAATGTGCGATTACACCGGAAAGGAGGTGGTCGGATGACAAGTTCTGAAGGCAGTAGTTGGGATTATCAAAGACCAGGTGAGGTGGCTGAGACTTAGAGCGGTCGCTCTAAGCGGGGCTTCGGGCCGCGTTATCGGAAGCCGAAGCGCCGGAAGCTACAGCCCGCACACTACCGGTGATTTAAGGATTGATTCCGCCTGACGCAGGTCGGTCAGGAGTGCTGGCAAGACGAAAGTCGGGCCAGCCGAACCGGAGTTGCCGTAGAGGCCACGTTAGAGTGACCACCTCTTGGTCAATCCCAAACAGTCCACCGGGCGGCCCGCAGGCCTTGTTGCATAACAAGTGCTTGCGGGCCGTTCTCTTTTTGGAAAGGCTTTCAGCCACGGATTTTCACGGATTGTCACGGATACGGGCGGAAGTATGATTTGCTGCGATGGCGAGGATTGATCCGGAACAGGACGAACGGTGGCGCCTGGCGCGCACCTATGGCGGCATGACGGATGGCGAACTGCTGAATCTGGCGGCGCATCCGAGGAGCTGACCGAGGCGGCATGGGAGATTCTCGACGACGAGCTCGATCGTCGCGACCTGGAATTTCATGACGCCGAGGAAGCCCCGCGCGAGCAGATCGAGGTCCGCGACCTGGTCACGATTCGCCAGTTTCGTGACCTGCCGGAAGCGTTGCTGGCCAAGGGAAGTCTGGAGTCGGCCGGCATTCCTTGTTTTCTCGCTGACGAAAATCTTGTACGGCTGGACTGGTTTATTTCGAACTTCATTGGCGGGATCAAGCTCCGGGTAAAGCCCGCTCGACGCGGAGAATGCGCGCAAACTTCTCGACGAGCCGATCCTGGAAGGAATGTATGTGCAGGGATTCGGGCTCTACGAGCAGCCGCGCTGTCCGAAGTGCCGTTCGCTGGACGTGAATTTCCGGGAACTGGATCGGCCGATCGCCTACATGAGCGCGTTCTTGCGGGTGCCGATTCCGGTGCATCGTCAGGCCTGGCACTGCCACACGTGCGATGCGGAGTGGGAAGATGACGGAGCACCGGAGCCAGAAACATCGTAGCTGCTTTCAAGAGTCCGCGAAGTGTCCGCTCGACGGATCTTTGCGCACCACCGTGGAGTATGATTCCCTGCCATGGCAATGATTGATCCTGAGCAGGAGCGAAGACGACTCGCCGAGTTCTACTCTCACCAGATGGACGGGGAGTTGGAAGGAGTCGCGATGCAGGCCTATGAACTCACTGATATCGCACGAGAAGCGCTGCGTGCGGAGTTGGCAAGACGAGGCCTCGTCGTTAACCTGGTGGAAGTCCGTCCTGCGACTCCTCCTCCACCTACTATGCCCGGCGACCCTCCGCCAGAACCTCCGCAGGTCGATACACCGGCGGACGGCGAAATCCAATTCCGAAGGATGGTGACGATCCGCCAGTTCAGGGACTTGCCCGAAGCGATGTTCGCGAAAGGAAGCTTGGAGTCCTCTGGGATCGAGTGCGCCCTGGTGGATGACAATATGGTGCGGCTGGATTGGCTGATTTCGAATCTGCTCGGCGGAGTAAAGCTGCAGGTTCAGCCTGTGGACGCAGCCGCCGCGCAAGAGATTCTGGATTCGCCCATTCCTGAAGATTTCGACGTGTCCGGCATAGGGAACTATGAACAACCGCGTTGCCCGAAGTGTGGGTCGTTGGACATTAATTTTCAGGAAGTGCATCCCGCAGCGTACGCCAGCCTGTTTGTGCAGTTACCGATTCCGATGCACCGTCGGGGGTGGCGATGAAGGTCCTGCAACGTGGAGTGGGAAGACGACGGGGCGCCGGAGCAGCCCGAATCACCGGCCTAGCTTTTCAAATCCCTTCTGGATTACATCGTGCGTATCGTACGCCAGCTTGAGCGGGAGCAGCTCTTCGCGCGTGAACCAGCGGACTTCGGCGGCATCATCGGCGGCCTGGAGGTCGCCTCCTACGCGGCGGCAAAGAAAATCAATCAAGACGTAGTGATATTGCACGCGTCCTTCGGCGCGCAGGACACGGTCGTAGACGCCGAGCAGGTCGGCGGGCTCAACGATGAGCCCGGTTTCTTCGCGGGCTTCGCGCACGGCGGCTTCGCGAATTAATTCGCCGACTTCGAGGACGCCTCCGGGAATGGACCACTGCGCCTGCAGGGGCGGGTGAGCACGCTTGACGAGGAGCACGCGGGAATCTTCGATGATGATGGCTCCGACGCCGACCAGGGGGAGTTCGGGGAATTCGCGTTTCATGATGGAAAAATTTGTGGAGAACCGGAACGGGGATTATAGCGGAGGCAAGGGGGCCGAGCTGCGCTCGACGAACAGCCGCGGTACTGTCCCTGCTTAAAGGTGAAGACGCCGGCGATAGTCTTCACCGGCGTCTTGTCTCTTAGTTTCCGGTTCCGATGATCTTCACTTTTTGCGGGCTGGTGGTGGCGCTGTCGGTGAGGATCAGGTTCGCGGGACGCGATCCGGTGGCCTTGGGTTTGAAGGTCACGCTGATCGTGCACTTCGCGGCGGATGCCAGGCTCGTGCCGCAGGTATTGGTCTGCGAGTAGTCGGCGGCATCGGGGCCGTTGAAGCCGATGCTCGAGATGGTGAGCGTGGTCTTCATGTTGTTGGTCACGTTGACCGTCTTCGCGGCGCTGGTGGTTCCGACCTTTACGGTTCCGAAGTTCAGCGAGGTCGGATTCAGCGCGACCGGCAGCGCTCCGGTACCGGTCAGCGTTATGGACTGCGGACTGTTGTTGGCACTATCGGTGATGGTGACGGCGCCCGTCGCCGCGCCGGCGGCCGTTGGCGTAAATGTTGCGGTGATAGTGCAGGTTCCACCGGCGGCGATGCTGGTGCCGCAGGTGTTGACCTGGGTGAATCCCGTACCGGAGGCCGCGACCGTGATGCCGGTTAGGGCCACGTTCATTTTGTTGGTGAGCGTGACGGGAGCCGCCGCCTTGTTGCTGCCCACGAGAACGGTTCCGAAGGCGATGTTGCTCGACGAAAGCGTGACTGGGGCGACGCCGCTACCGGTCAGAGCAACGGACTGCGGATTGTTCGCTGCGTTGTCGGTGAGTGTGACGGCCGCGCTGTAGCTGCCCGTCGTTGACGGCGAGAACGTGACGTTGATCGTGCAGGCGTTCCCTTGCGTCAGCGAGGTGCCGCAGTTGTTCGACTGGGCAAAGTTGGTGCTGTTGGTTCCAGTGACCGCGATGCTGCTGAAGGTTACGGTGGAGCTGCCGGTATTGGTAACGGTGATCGGAGACTTGGCACTGGTGGTTCCGTCCGCCAGATTGCCGAAGTTGATGGTAGTGGGCGAAAGGCTGATTGTCGGTCCAGTGGTCCCGGTGCCGGTCAGAGTCACAACCTGCGGGCTGTTGTTGGCGTTGTCAGAGACGCTGAGGGTAGCAGTACGGGTACCAGTGGCCGTCGGAGCGAAAGAGATCGTGATGGTGCAAGAGCCGCCGGCGGGCACGCTGCTGCCGCAGTCGTTGCCCTGTTTGAAGTCGCTGGGATCGGCGCCACCACCGAAAATGTTGTTGATGGTGAGGGCGGTGCTCTGCGAATTGGTCAGAGTGACTTGCTGCGAGGGGCTGGTCGTGCCAACCGCCTGCGCGGCGAAAGTGAGCGACGTTGGATCGAGGGTGACGCCTCCGCAGCCGGGAGCGGCGAAGTTGGCAATGCGGGTCTGCCACACTGGCTTGCCGGTTCCGATCTGGTTGGTGGTGAAGTATTCGTTCACATACCAGAAGGTGCAACCATCTACAGGGTCCACCGTGATGTCGGTGTAGTCGCCCCAGTGGTAAGTGTTCTCCTGGTCGGCTGTGCCGGTGAAGAGATTAATCTCCGTGGGAGAAGATTGCGTGGCCAGGTTCCACCACGAGGCGCGGATCCCAGGATGCGTGGATGCACTCGAAATGCTATAGCCGACGACCGCATTGGCATTCTGGTCTTGGGTAATGCTGGGCATGAAGCGATAGAGAGATTGATCGGGATTGATGGTTCCTGATTGATTGAGCGTGGGAACGCCATTGCCGCGGAGTTCGTACCAGCGAATTCCTGTTTGCGTGCCGCTGCCAGAGCCGACTTGAACGGTGTGGCTGACTAGATAGGACTGGTAGGTACCGAAGTTGCGATAGGCGAAGCGGAACATGAAGCGGTCGCCGACAGAGTCGATCGGTTGGCCCGTGGAGGCGGTGGTGGGCTCGGGAACGCAGACCGTGTTCGTCGGAGCGTTCGCCAGATAGCAGCCCGGAGTGTACGCCGTCACTGGAACCGTCGACTGAGTGAACGTAGAGTTGGCAGGGTTCGTCCAATCCACGTGGAATTGAAAGATATTGAAATTCGCCGACGTGGTGGTCACACCGTCGTTGACGGGGTTTTCGATGCTGACAAAATATTCCGGCGCACCGGTGGGCGGCGCGGTGGTGCCTTCGATGTCGGCGGGTTCGAGACTGTGGCCCAGGAACAGCGTGCCTGTGATTGTGCTCGGAATATGGAAACACTGTGGCGCGAGTGCAGTGGCGCCAATCAACATATCGGCACGGTCCAGCGCACAGGCGACGACACCGACCTCCTGAAATCCATTGTTCGGATCTTGCAGATCGATTCCCAGGTAGTATGCGTCTCCCCAGCTGGCGAATTTCGGCCAGTCGGGGAAGTAGGTCGTGCCTTGCCCGTTACTTCCCAGAATGGAATCCAGCGGAAAAGCGTAGGTGAACCACTTCAGGTTGGACGAAGACAAATCATCGGTATTCGAGATTGCGACACAGTAGTAGTACGTGGTCTGTCCAGAATTGTGAGCCGCAATGACCCAGCGCGAGGCAAGGCGGTCGAAGGTGACGATTCCGTCGCCCTCGATTTGCGCGCAGTTGGTAACACCATTCGCAGCAAAGGGCGCGGTCGCTAGTTGAGGCTGCGAAAATATTTTGGCGAATGTAGTCTTGTTAAACGCCTGGAAGTAGGGGTTCACCCACTCCATGTACTGCTTGGTGCCGATCGCGCCGTTGGGATCGACATCGAATTCCGGCTTACCGATGGAGGACGCGTCGAGGCCCTCAAATGTCGTAACCGTCTGGGCGTGAGCTGCGAATGAACTCAGCCAAAGCAAGAGCACAGAGAAGCGCAACAGCGTGAACTTAGACATGCCTGGGAACCCCTGGTCGGCGGTTTTGGATCAGTTTTTAATTCGGGCCAAGGGAGGAGGAAACAGCAAGCCCGGATAAAATGGTTCCCTACTTTAATATGGAGACTTTGGCCTGTCAAGAGAGTCTTTCGTTTAATCCGCTGATAACACAGGGTTTATCTTCGTGTATTTTCAATTTCTCAGTTCCGTCGCCTTAGGGTCTGGTACCGAAGGAGTTTTGCGAACTGAATTGCTAGAATGGCGCACGAAAGAACCTGCCATGGCCCTCGAAGAGTACAAGCGAAAGCGGCGGTTTGAAGAGACACCGGAGCCTCCACCGAAAGTGGAGAAGAAGGCGGGAAACCGCTTCGTCGTGCAGAAGCACGAGGCGACGCGGCTGCACTACGACTTCCGGCTGGAGATGGAGGGCGTGCTGAAGTCGTGGGCGGTGCCGAAGGGGCCGTCGCTCGATCCGGCGGACAAGCGGCTGGCGATGCAGGTCGAGGATCATCCGGTTTCGTATTTCGATTTTGAGGGGAACATTCCCGAGAACAATTACGGCGCGGGAACGCGTGATGGTGTGGGACGTGGGCACGTGGCAACCGCTGTCGCCGGTCGCGGTGGATGGAAAGTATGTTCCGGGTACGGAAGCCGAAGCGGTGGCGATGCTGGCCAAGGGCGATCTGAAGTTTCGTCTGAACGGGAAGCGGCTCAAGGGAGACTTCGCGCTGATCAAGATGCGCGGACGGCGTCCGGGGAGCAAGGGCAATGAGTGGTTGATGATCAAGAAGCACGACGATCATGTCGTTGAAGGATACGACGATCGAGGGCATCGACGAGTCGGTGCTCAGCAAGCGCAGCATGGATGAGATTGCGGGCGATGCGGGATCGCGCGAGTGGAAGAGCCGTCCGGCGGGCCGGGGGAAATTGAAGGCGGCATGGCTGGCAGATGCGATCGCGCGGGTCGAGAAGAAAAAAAAACTGAAAACCGCAGAGGACATGGAGGAAACAGAGGGAAGTAAGAAAAAAGCCGCCGGCGCGAAGAGTCAAAACGGGAACGACGCATCCGCTAACGCCGCTACAAAGACATCGCGTGAGCAGAGAAGCGCAAAGCCCCCAAAATCCTCTGGGTCCTCCACGTCCTCTCCGGTTTTGGTTTCGAATCCCGTGAAGCGGCCGATGCCTACCAAGATTCACCCGATGCTCGCCGAGTCGGTCGACGATCCATTTGATGGAGAGGACTGGCTGTTCGAGATCAAGTGGGACGGGTATCGCGCCGTCGCCTTCATCGAAAATGGCAAGGTGCGGCTGGTGTCGCGCAATCAGAATGATCTGACTCCGCGCTATCCCGAGTTGCATGACCTGCGCGAAATCAATCAAAGCGAAGAACGCGATTCTGGATGGCGAGGTCGTCGCGCTCGATGAAGATGGTCGGGCTTCGTTCAGCCTGATGCAGCAGCGGACGGGATTTCGTCCCGGTGGGCGCCGCGGAGCAGCCAACGCCGACGTGCCGGTGCTCTATTACGCATTCGATCTGCTCTATCTCGATGGCTACGATTGGCGGCGCGTGCCGCTCGAGGAACGCAAGAGGAAGCTGAAGTCGGTGTTGGTGACGGGCGATGGGCTGCGCTATTCCGATCACTACGAGGCCCGCGGCAAGGCGCTGTTCGAGATAGCGCGGCAGAAAAAGCTGGAAGGAATTCTGGCGAAGAAGCGCGCGAGCTTTTACGAAGAGCGGCGCAGCCGCGAGTGGCTCAAGATCAAGATCAGGCACCGGCTGGAGTGCTGTGATTGGCGGCTACACCGAACCGGAAGGCAGCCGCGCGCATTTTGGCTCGATCGTGCTCGGGCTCTACGACAAGCAAGGCCAGTTGATTCACGTGGGCCAGGCGGGCAGCGGGTTCGATCAGAAGTCTCTTGCAGAGCTTTGGAAAATTCTGCAGACGCTGGAGACGAAGAAGAATCCGTTCTTCGGCGAGGTCGAAGCGCTGCGCAAAGTGTTTTGGGTAAAGCCGGAGTTGGTCGCGGAGATTGAATACGCCGAGTGGACCGACGGCACCAGTGACGGCAGCGGGCCGAAGCTGCGTGCACCGGTGTTTTTGGGCTTACGCGACGACAAAGACCCGAAGGAGTGCGTGCTGGAAGAACAGGTCTAGCTTTCTCGTCAGGCGTTCCTGCGGGACGCGATGATAAAAGCGGCACGCCTTCCCGCCAGTAAAACTGGCGGGCTATTGTCAGACATCCCTCCTGGATGAATCCTCAAGGTTCAAATACGAGATCAAGTGCCAGAGAACGTTCTGAGAACCGAAGAACTTTTCCCCTACTTCATTTCTTTCATCGCGAGGAGCGTGCCATAATCTTTGCCGCTTGGATCCACGGCGCGGGCGACGACGGCGGCGAATGCGTCTTTCACTTCGGGGAGCTTCATCACGAGCGCTCTGATTACCGCAACGTTGCTTTGGTAAGCCTGGTTGGTGTTGGAGACATCCGCCGCCTGATATTTCACGATCAAGTCCAGATCATTGCCCACCGGCGCGGGAAACAGGTCGATAAGTTTGTAGGTAGCACTGCCGGCAGCAAGGTCCACGGTCTTTCCGTTGCCCGGCACATCGGCCGGCTGCGTCTTCTGGAACTCTTCGTAGAGCTTGTCGGTGGCGAGTGTGCTCATGAAAGACAACGGAGCAACCAAGTTGCGACCTTCCAGGTAAAAAAGCCACGCATTGTGGAGCTGTCCCTTCGCCTTGTACTCGCGAGAGCGAGCTAAGAACCAATCGCCGTCGTGGCCGGCGACTTGAGCAGGATTCACATAGAGTCCCGCCAGCTTCCAGTCGGTTCCCGCCAATTGCAGAATCTCGGTGAAATTTGTTCGCCCATTGGTCGAAGTTGCGTCGAGCAGCACGACGGCATACTTTCCGGGCGCGAGATTGTCGAGATAGAAAGCCGCGCTGTTCGCGGTCTGCCCATTCTTGCCAAAGACTCCGCACAGAAACTCGCCGTGAGGAAGTGGCTCCTTGCCCTCGGCTTCGAGCAGAAACGCGGATTTCACAGCCGCGTGGCCGCCAGCCAAGCTCGCCTGGCGATCTTTCACCGTCGCCTCGATTCCCGCAAAATCCGCGGCCAGGCTGGGGGCGGCATTCTGGCGCAGGGATGCGGTATCTCCCTTGGCAGCCATGTCGAAGTAACGCTGTCCGGCGGTGGTGATGGCTGATCGGGTTGCGTCATCGACTTCGCTCGAGGTCTGGCAGCTCTGCGCGCTCGCGCTCAAGGGCGTACACGTCAATATCGCCAGCGCGGCCCCAAGAAGCGAGATCCTACGACTGTGGCACATCCAATTCATCTTGATTCCGCCTTTACTTTCATGAGGTTGGAACGGCCCGGCGCCCAGTTTACGCTTATTCTGCCCCGATCCGCAGGTAAGATTCTCCGGCTGTGGAAGTGGTTGACTGCAATCGGGTTGTAAAACCCGCCCCCAGTTCGTGCCATAGGCATCTAAGCATGCAAGGGGGTAGTGTAAAGACGTTCTATCTGGCAGGACGTCACGCTCGCCAGTTCCCTCAAGCCATTCCGGTGCTAGAATTCCGGTAAAGGCGGTCTGCGGTGTCCCCCGAAAACAATTTCCTGGGAGGTTCAGTTCATGAGCACGGGATTGAAGTCGAAGAAATTTGCGGGAGCATTGTTCCTGTGCCTGGCTGTGATGGGCGTCGGAAGCGTGCGCCCTGCGAATGCGGGTTCTACGCATAGCCAGAAAAAAGCGAAGAAACCGTCGCAGCCGCCCCTACCTTCTGGACCGACCGGGCCCGTACAACAGATTCCGCTGGATTCGATTGCTCCCGTGCCGCCGCAAGTGAACTATCAAAATGGTCAGCTGACGATCGTCGCGCCTAACTCGACGCTTGGCGACATCCTGCGCGCGGTGCGAAAACAGACTGGTGCAGAGATTGAGGTTCCCGATGCCAAGGAGCGGGTCGTCACACATCTGGGACCCGGACCAGCACGCGACGTGATGGCAGACCTGCTGAACGGATCGCGGTTCAACTATGTGCTGCTGGGTTCTCCTGCGGACGCGACGTTGCTGACGCGCGTAGTGCTGGTGGCAAAATCCGCCCCGGACACCGTGAATCAGAACAATCCGGGCGGGCCGCAACCAGCCGTGATGCAGCAAGGTAACATGGCACCGCCTCCGCCAGACATGGCGCCCGATGCGAGTGATGCGGACGCCGCGCAACCCGAGGATAATGCGGACGACAACGCGGACCAAAATGCCGCAGCGGACGCGGAACAGCAGCAGGCGCCGGCTCCGGATCAGCCCGGTATCAAGACTCCGCAGCAGATGCTGCAAGAAATGCAGCAGCGACAGCTGCAACTGCAGCAGAACCAACCACCGGGACAACCGCCGATTCCGGGTCCGGGTATGCCGCAAGGTGTCCCGCCGAGGCCGCAAGAGCAGTAGGCCCAAATGTCGTAGTGGTGAACGCGAAGGCCGCGCCCGAGGGCGCGGCCTTTTTCTTTCTCTGAATATCTTCCACTTGAAATCGAATTCAGATTGTTATCACCACCCGGCGCGGGAAGAATACCTACGGCCGATTTCCGCGGATGGTTTCCAAACGCTGCGTGGAGTGCGCGGCTAACCGCGAATCGCTATCAGCCATGCTGCTTTGCAGGGGCATGGTCTGCTGCAAGAGCTTCCAGTCGCGGGCGATCTCGGTCTCCGAAACTCCTGGCGCCGATTTGTGGCGCAACTCCGACTGCAACCGCGCTTCGAGCAACTGGCGCACGAGCTGTGGTGACGCGCTACCGCTTAACACATTGTCGGCAGAGGCGCCGATCTGAACCAGGTTCTCGCCCACCTGCACACGCAGAACCGGCCGGCCCTCATCGTCGAAATCGTAGACTGCCTTGGATTGCAGCCTCTCCCACGCTTTGTCCGCATTCTGGCCAGCCTTCTCTGGATACACGCCAGCCATGTAATGCTTGAACTGCTCCTGAAGAGCGCGTCGATCTTCGCGGCCCAGAGGTGGCTCCGGATCGCTTCCGACGACATAGACCATGGCGTTGCGCGCTGGCTCGAAATGCCCCGCGCCCGTGCCGACGTAAACTGCGGCGACGCATCCCGCAAAGATCGGGCTGACGACCGCGCTGGGCACGATGTACTTCTTCGACGTGAAGAAAGATTCCACAACTCCGTGCACCGTCGAACTGCGCGGCATACTGCCGGGCACTTGCGCGATCACCAAGCGTGACGAATGAAGCTCGGGGTGACGCGCGCTAAACTTCGTGATCATTTTCGCCATTTGCTTGGGCGTCGTAATGCCAGCGTCGGCTACCACGCTGCGATGCAGAGACCGCGGATAATACAAATTGATGATGTCTTTGGCGAAATCAGCACAGTTGTTCGAAACCGTGCGGAAGTGCGACCGGTTGGCCGACGAGTTGAGCTTTTGGATCAGCGCGTCATCTTGCTTAGGCGTAGTTTCAATTTCAAACCCGTACATGGTCCGGTCGTAGGACGTGCCTACGAGCTCGTACCAGTTTCCACCCGGGGTCTGGCCGTTCTTCGAGTCAGGGGCGATGTCTTCCAGATAATTGCGCCTGTAGCGGTCGCGCAGGAACGAGACCATCTTTGCGTTAGCGAACAGCGGCACGTCTTCGGGACGCTCGACCGCGTAAAGATAGGGGATCAGCGGAATCGCGATCCAATCGTATCCGGCAACGCCGTTATAGCGGGCAAGGACAATACCGGTCTCGCCGGGGGCGCAGCGGCGCAGGACCAACGGAGTGTCAGCGCATACGCCGGAGAGATACACGGCGACGTGACCTGTGGCGGTAAAAAACCCCAGCTTGCCATAGGGCTCTTCCAGCAGGAGAGTGGCCGAGGCGCGCGCAAACGAAGCGCAGCCCAGGATCAGGACAGCAACTCCTAAAAAAACGCGCCGCATTGGTTGGATGTGGCGTAAGAACATGATCACCCCATACGACTTAAATCGGATCTTGCAAACGAATCTAACCTGCTTAAATAAGAACCCTTTAGCCAAAGATTAGTTGCTGGTAATCAGAAAAACCAGTTACGGAAGTTCAAAGAATCAAGCTGCGGGATTGAGCGAATAGATAGCGAAGAATTTGTCAAGTATTGCTGGCCTTCGCCTAGTGGAAAGCAGAGGCGGGCGTCGCTACGCAGTCACTTCAAACGCTCCCTGGCCCAACGCGCGGCTTCCGCGACAGATTCATCTTCGTCGGCGGCCATCTTGTCGAGCAGTGGGAGGAATTCCTGGTCGGAACTGTTGCCCATGGCGATGGCCGCATTGCGCCGTAGGCCGGAGCGTTTGGTACGGCGGATTGGCGATCCTCGGAAAGTTTCGCGAAATTCGTCGACTGACATTTCCGCGAGCCAGGCGAGCGCAGGATTCACCGAGCCCGGGCGCGGCTTCGAATTCAGGAGCCGTCGACGACGGGAGCTTTGCGGTTCCACGGGCACACGTCCTGGCAGATGTCGCAGCCAAAGACATGCCGGCCCATGCCCGCGCGCAGCTCTTGTGGAATCGACCCACGCTTCTCGATCGTGAGATAGGAGATGCATTTGTTCGAATCGAGCTGATAAGGCGCGAGGATTGCATCGGTCGGGCAGGCCTCGATGCAGCGCGTGCACGTGCCGCAGCGATCGGGCGCGGGCAGGTCGGGTTCGAGTTCGAGCGAGGTTAGAATCACGCCCAGAAAGAGCCATGAACCTTTTTTCTGATTGATGATGCAGGTGTTCTTGCCGATCCAGCCGACGCCTGCGTATTTCGCGAAGACGCGCTCGACGATGGGCCCGGTGTCGACGTAGCTGCGCGTCGTGAGGCTGGGCTGAAGCTCGGCAGGCACGGCCTGACGCAACGCGGCTCTCTACATTCTTCAGGCGGCCCAGCACCGCGTCGTGATAGTCCTCGCGGCTCCATGCGTAGCGCGAAATCCATCCGCGGTCTTGATCGTTGAGTTCTGTCGAGTAAGGATGATCCGTGTTGTAGTTGATCGCGCAGACGACCACGCTGCGCGCCCAAGGCGCGACGCGAGAGAGCGAGCCACGCTTCAGGTCGCCTTGCTCGTCGCGAGACTCCATGTATTTCATTTCTCCTGCACGGCCGGCGGCGATCCATCCAGGAAAATGTTGGAGTTCGCGAGAATCAGTGGCGGCGGCTACGCCCGACAGCTCAAAGCCCGCCGATTCTGCAGCGCGCCTGACGACGTCCTTCACGTCACTGATCCGCTTCTCCATGCTCTGTTGGCGCGAGTTCGCGTAGAACAATTCTAAGCTCACCTTCGCCAGGAGTATGTCAGCTAGAGTCGAAGGATCGAGGATTTTCTTTGCGCCCTTAGCAATCCCTTAGCGTCCCCAGCGGTCAAAGCTTTTCACCGCGAAGTTCGCGAAGACGTGCCGCTAAGAATGCGTAGAAGAATGACCCGGATTTGAGAACAAACACCTTTCAACGCTATGCTTTCGCCATGCCCGCGAAGAAACTCATCCTTATCCTTCTCGTTACAGCGTCGCTAATTTCCGCCGTTCCAGCTCAACAGCCCGCGACCAGACGCGTCGTGATCAGTGTGCAGGATGTCTCTGGAGCGGTAGTTCCCCACGCGCAGATTCGAGTCGTACCGCCACCCAACTCCGCTCCAAAGATGGAAACGGATGAGAAAGGTCGACTCTCTCTCGACCTAAAACCGGGAGGGTACGGAATATTTGTTGAAGTTCAAGGTTTCAACAAGTTCGCCACCCACGTCGATTTACAAGAGGGGAAAGACGCTCAAACCGTCCCAGTTGTGTTGCAGTTAGGCGGCGGTAGCCATGTCGAAGTTTCGGCGCCGGCAGAGACTTTGACGTTGTGGACGTATCCCTACCATGATGCCGTCAAGCTCTCGGTATCCGACTTCAAAGCATTGCCGCACGCTGCCGTGACCTTTCACAATTCGCATACCACCAGAGATGAGCGCTACTCCGGCGTTCCGCTCGCGGACCTGCTTTCCAGGATGGGCGCGCCGTTCGGCAGTGACCTTCGTGGAGAAGGCCTCGCGCTCTACGTGGTTGCGACTGGCTCCGATGGCTATAGGGCTGTTCTGGCTCTGGCAGAGGTCGATCCCAGCTTTCATCCCGGTGAAGTTCTCGTCGCAGACACGATGGACGGCAAGCCGCTGGATGCGCATTCCGGACCGTTCATGCTTGTGGTGACTGAAGACAAGCGGCCGGCTCGGTCGGTACGCAACCTCGCCAGCATTGAGCTGAAATCCGCGCCTTAAACTGTGAGAGGGAATCGGGACCGGGCTACCGCAGAGTCGTTAGACACCGAGTTTCTTCACTTCCTCGTTGTAGTACTTGCGGTAGAGGATGTCCCACTCCTGCGAGCCTTCGAGGATGGTGCGTTTCTGGCTCTCGATTTTCTGGCGGGCGGCGACGTCGATCTTTTCTTCCTGGTTGAGCAGATCTTCGAGAATCTTGCGGGTTTCCTGGCGGATGGTGTTGGGGTCTTCGATGAACTCGACTTCGTCCATCTGCTTGAGGACGTCGGAAACGGCGCGGGCCAGCACGTTGACTTTGTCGCGGCTGAGTCTCACAGCACCGCCTTGTACTTGCGCACGAGTTCGGTCTTCACCTTGCGGAACATCTCCTGGTAATTGGCGCCGGTCTTGTGCATTTCTTCGGAATAGGCTTCGAGGATGACGCGCACTTCGTCGTTGATGCGGTCTTCGAGCGAGAGTTCGTCGACCAGAGCGGCATGCACGCGCTCGGTGACCGCGGGCACCGCCGAGGTCTCGATGAACTTGCCAGCAATCAGTTTCTTGGTGACTTCGCGGGCCAGATAGCCCACATATTCTTTGGAAAAAAGCATGTGCGGATCGGATGTCCTAGGTGCGATAGATTCTGAGTATGAATTAGAAAGTGTAACACAGAGCGAGGCAGCCCGGCCCATGGTGGTCCAGCGGAATCAGCGCGTTGCCGCGAATCTACTGGGGTTGCGCCGCAGGTTGGTCGCGCAGCGTGTAAACAAACTGGCGAATTTCGTGACGCTCGCGCTCTGTCTTCTCGGCCGATTCTTTGGAGATCTGATCGTAAATCTGCAACTCAGCCTTTGCCTTGTTGCCTTCCCCGGTCTGCCGGTAAGCCTGCGCCAGCCGGTAGTGCGCTTCCTCCATCTGTGGAGCAGCCTGGATGGCCTGCTGATAGTTCGCAATCGCTCGCTGTAAATCGCGCTGCTCGGCGTGGACAATTCCCAACTGCAAGTATGCGGCGCTGTACTGGGGATTGAGCCGGATCGCCTTGCTCAGTAGAGATTCCACTTGCGACGCGACATTCGCGTCCGGCGGATTCGCCCGCCGCTTCCACAGTCCGACTGCGTAGTAGTAGTTCGCCTCGGCGTTTTCCGGTTGTTGCGTGGCAAAGCGGTGCAACTTTTCGACGAGCTCGGGCGGCGGCGTAGTCTCCGCAGTTTGCATCTTTCCCAGGAAAAGATAAGGCATCGAATCATCGGGACTCAGGTCCGATGCTGCGCAGACCCGCAGTACCGCCTGATCGAAGTCAGCGCGCCCGAACCAGGCGGCACCGAGCCCAACGAGCATGCGCACCGAATGCGGGAACAAGCGATTGCCTTTGCCGAAAACTTCGACGGCAGGCTCCGGCGCGTGATGCAGGAGTAGTTCGGATCCCCAGTCAAAGAAATAGGTTTCGCGAGGATCCAACTCGGCGGCACGCTGATACTCGCGAACGGCCTCCAGAGAGTTGCCCAGTTTCTCCTCGAGGTCGGCGAGTGAGTGATGAAGGTCCGCGCTGTTCGGCGCTCGGTCCAGCTTTTCCCGCAGCGATTTTTCCGTCTCGGTGGTAGTCGGGGGAGATGCCGCGGTCTTGCCCAGCGACGCCGTGTCTTTCGCAATCGTCTCCCGCGTTCTCACCACCGTGTCGGATCCATGACCGCCAAGACTGGTTGTGTCGGTCACTCCTGCCACGGTGAATTGTGGCTGGTCGAAAAACTCCGGAGCCTTCGTGGAAGCGGCTTTCTCCGAGAGAGTGAGGTCAATCGTCTTCACTTCCTTCGGGCTCAGCAGGAGCGTGGGGATTTCTGCGTCCACGTATCCTGACATCTCGGCCTGCAACAGATAAACGCCCGGGCGCAGATTGGCAAGACGATAGTTCCCCTGCGCGTCGGCGTAGGTGGTGAGAGGTTTCGGGGCGCCCCTCGGCCGCAAGAGAACGTATGCCGCAACCGGCGTGCCCTTTGAGTCACGAACTGTGCCGTGCAGCGTGGCTGCGTCCTCGGCTTGTTGCGACTGCATAGAAACGGGGAGCAGCGTGGCGAGAATGAGCGCAGCTATGACCCGAACAATCCTGGCTTGATACGCAACGACGTCGAGGCGGCCCATGAAGACAGGGGCATTCTAACCGCCGGTAATACGCGCTGCAACCGATGCAACGCGAGAAAGCGCTGGCGAAGTGCACTTGCACACACTAGAATGCAATGCTTTGTGACTCGTCATCACAAACGTCAACACGCGACGAGGAAAAGACACGGAACCTGTCACAGAGTTTATGAAGAAGCCCTCCAATATGACGCGCCGCGAATTTGTAGCGACCTCTGCCGCCGGCCTGGCTCTGGGCGGTTTGGTGCCCGCTGCGAATGCAACCCAAACCGATATCAAGACGCCCAATCCTGCAACCGACCGCAGCCCATCCCGAGTCATCATCGACACCGATCCCGGCGTGGACGACGCTCTCGCTCTGCTGCTGGCCATGCGTTCGCCGGAATTAAACATCCAGGGCATTACCGCGGTCGCGGGAAATGTGCCGCTGGAGTTGACCCTGCCAAACGCCATGCGTATGGTCGAGATTTCCGGGAGACCCGAGATCCCCGTCGCATCGGGAGCCAAGGGCCCACTCCTTCGCCGATTGGTAACGGCGACCTACGCTCATGGCGAAAACGGTCTGGGAGGCGCTGTCTTCCCCGAACCAAAACTGAAGCCAGTCGCCGACCCTGCATCCGCCTTTATTCGGCGGGCCGTCCACGAATATCCCGGCGAAATCACGCTGCTCACGATCGGCCCGCTGACGAACATCGCGGCCGCGCTGAACTCCGACGCGGAACTCGCTCATATGGTGAAAGGCGTGGTCATGATGGGTGGATCGTTGTCGGGTGGAAACATAACACCAGCAGCCGAGTTCAACATCTATGTCGACCCCGAAGCTGCGCGCATCGTCTTCCAGTCGGGCATTCCAATCACGATGGTTGGTCTCGACGTAACTCGAAAGACGTCACTCACTGACGAACACGTGCGCATCCTCGAGGCGGCGCAAAATCCGGTGAGTCAGGCGGCCGCTGTGATCGGCCGCAACGCTTTGAACCACAACCGCGAGCGGGGATTCCTGGTCGGACCTAACATGCACGACTCACTCGCCATCGCAGGATTTCTCGATTCGTCGATTCTGCAACTGCAGGACTACTACGTTGATGTCGAGACGACCGGCGAACTCACCGCGGGCGAGACGCTCGGCTACAGCCCCACCGCCGGCGATTTGCGCCGCAAGCCAGAGATGGAAAAACAAACAGCCGCGATCAACATGCCGATTCGCGGATCTGCACCCACTCTGGCGAGTACTCGAACGTCGCCCGTTCTGCGCGAAAACTTTCTGCCGAATGCAAAAGTAGCCGTGGGCGTCGACTCGGCGAAATTCTTTGACTTGCTTATCGGACGTCTTTCAGGAAAACATTGACCACCACGCATTCCCACAATTACTCGCGGCACTGGTTGCAAAATTTATTCATCGAGGAGTTCTAGATGAAATTCGCCCGGCTGTCGCTCGTGGCAGCATTGTTCGTGTTCTGCCTTCCATGCGGGGGGCAACAGCCCTCAGCGAGGCGCAAGATCATTATCGATCAGGACGCGGCCGGCCCCGGAGGCACTGACCAGCAGTCCATCCTGTTGCTGATCCAGTCTCCTCAAACTGAGGTCCTAGGCGTCACCGTCGTGACCGGCGATGCGTGGCTCAAGTCAGAGGTCGCCCACACGTTGCGCATGCTTGAGATCATCGGACGCACCGACATTCCCGTCGTGCCCGGCGCCGAGTATCCGCTGGTGCGACGGCAGGCCGATACCGAACTCTGGCAGCAACAGTACGGCGCCGTGGCTTGGGTGGGAGCATGGACGCCGCGGTTCTTCCATCCCGCGGATCAGTTGGGCGAAATGCCTGAGGGCAAGCCCACCACTAAGCCACTCGACGAAGATGCGGCGCACTTCCTGGTGCGTATGGTTCATAAGTATCCGCACGAGATCACGATCTATGAAGGCGGGCCGATGACGAACCTGGCGCTTGCCATCACGATCGATCCGGAATTCGCCGGCCTGGCGAAGGAACTGGTTTTCATGGGAGGAAGCCTGAATCCGAAGACGGACGATCCAGAATTCGCGAACACGCCGCGGCACGAGTTCAATCTCTGGTTCGATCCGGAGGCAGCGCACGTTGTGCTGACCGCACCGTGGAAGAAAATTGTCTGCACGACCGTCGATATTTCGGTGAAGACGCGAATGACTCAGGAATTGATTAACCGTGTAAAAGCCGGCAACTCACCTGCCGCAACCTATGTCGGCAAATACTGCGCGGCTGCTACGGCCAATACAACTATCTGTGGGATGAACTGGCAGCGGCAGCGTGGCTCGATCCGAGCCTGATCACGGCGAAGGAAACGCCGCTTATCTCGACGTGGATCTGAGTCGCGGCGCGGGATACGGAAATACTCTGAGTTGGACAGAGCAAGACAAGCCGAAGATCGTGGTCCAGCTGCCGAAGTGCAGGTTGATCTGGACACCGAGAAGTTCTACAAAATGTTCGTCGATCTGCTGACCGCGCCGACGCCGAAGCCTTGAGTGCGGCTCCGGTCTTGTTCACTGTTGCAATTGCTCTAGCATCTGCTTTCGCCTGCGGATGATCGGGATGCTGCTTGAGCAGATCGAGCAGTACGACTGCGAGCCTTGTCTGCGTGCCCCTTCCAGCGCATAGACTCGCGCCAGATTCAGATATGCCTGATCGAACGCCGGTGCCACGCGGATGCATTGCTCAAAGCTGGCGACAGCTTCATCGCGCCGGTGCGTGACAAGATAGAGCACTCCGAGATTATTCAGCGCCTCGGGATAGATCGGCCGCACTTTCAACGCGCGCTGCAAGTAGCCGTAGGCCTTGCCGTTTTCGTCGCGCTTGCGCAAAGACCATGCCGAGACTGTAGTTGGCCTCGGGATCGTGCGGAGCGACTGCAAGCGCACGCTCGAGCACTTCGCGAGCGTCATCCCAGCGCTTCTGCAGGCGATACGCATTGCCCAGGTTGTCGAGCGAAAGCAGATGATGCGGGTTCAACTTGTAGCGCCTGCTGAAAATATTGAACTGAATCGGCGATCCGATTTTCGCGCGTGGCAAGCACGCCGAGATTGTTCCAGGCATCGGGCAGGGTGTCGGGATAATTTGCCGGCAGCTTCACGCTCGTTCGAAAGTCTTCGCGCGCGGCAGCGTTCTTGTTTTGATTCAGGTAAACGCTGCCGATTCCGTAGAGCGCCTCGGCGCTCGCGGGATCGTCGCGCAGCGCCTGCTGGAACGACGCTTCGGCTTGGTCAAGATATCCGCGCTGAAAAAACAGAGCACCATAAGAGAGATAGTTGCGGCCGAATTCGAGCGTGTATTTTGTGCTCGGAAACGGCAAAGCCCGCGCCAGTCGTTCGGCATCGGTTTGCGGAATGTGTCTGATAGTCGTGCTCGACATGCTCAGGATCGATCGCGCCCTGATACACCTTCACGATGTCGCCTTCGGCATCGATCAGGAAAGAAGTTGGCAAGCTTAGGTCGCGATGCCGGTCGAACAACTGGCGGATAAAGAATGTTGTAGATGGCCGCGACGTCGTCTGATCCGCGAAGGATCGGGAAGGAAAGATGCTGCGTGCGCGCTATCGCTTCGAGTTCTGGATTTCGCACAGGCTCGGGCGCGGCGCTGTCGATGTGTACTGCCAATAGCTTCAGCCCTTGACTTGCCCAGCGTTCGTGCGAGTTCTGCAGACTCTCCAAATCTTTCCGGAATTCTGGAGCCTGTTTGCTCCAGAAATTGAGTAGGACCGGCTTACCACGGAGCGCGGAGAGCGTACGGACTTGTCCCGACAAGTCAGGCAGCACGAAATCAGGCGCCGAGAGGGCTCCAGAAGCCAGGTTTCCACGCTTTCGGGAAGAGTTTCACTCTCCGACTGCGTTACGGCCGTAAGAGAAGTGCCCTTTCCGCCCCCAATCTTGAACATCTCCATTCGCAAAGGCTCGGAGCCCTCCACGACCCAGATCCTGTGATTGATCGGGAGGTTCTTGAGTTCCTGCACCAGTCCGCTCGGCCAGCGGATCGATGCGCGCACCGGCCCCTTCGTCTCACCCAGTCCGAAGAAGACATCTTTGCTGTGCTGCGAAAGAAATCCCGATCCCGCCTGCATCAGGCGCGTCTGTCGGCCCAGCGCTGGTTTCAATCGTGACGGCGGCGCCGATCGCATCGCGATTGCTCTTTGTGCCTTGCAGGCGAAACGCAATCGACGGCGGCAGATCGTCAACGACATTCTTCAGCAGCCGCAACTGCGGCGCATTGCGATTCTTGAGGAATACTTCGAGACGTCCGTCATGATCAAAGTCCGCGAGCGCGAAGCGTCCTGCCATCTTCCAGGAAATCGAGACCGATGACCGCCAGAAACATCGGAGAATGTTCCGTCGCGATTGTTTGCGTAGAAGACATTTCGCTCGTAGCCACTCCAGGTGCCGTCGGCGCGGATGAGTTCATTGATGGCGTTCCATCCTTGCTCATATTCGCGCGAGGCGCTGGCTTCGTCAGGCGAATCGCAACCACTTGCCGCCAGAAGAAGCTGTTGAGATCGGCCGCGCAACTGGCCCGACACCATGCCGTTCGCGATGTAGAGATCCGAAAAGCCGTCATGATCGAAATCAACGCATCGCTCGACCACGACCATCGGCCCATTCCCACGCCAGCGAAATCGTCGTGTCCTCAAACGCCCATCGCCGCGATCGCGGAACAGCGAATTTCCCATCGCGTGCTTCTGATAGAGCGCCCGCACCTCCTTCGACGAATCCTTCTTGAAGATGTCTTGCGTCGAAACACGCTCGCCGGCAGCAGTCCACATGTTCGCGACGTAGAGATCTTCGCCGCCGTCGTTGTCGTAGTCGAGCCAGAGACACTCATGCCGGCGCCGACGTCTTCGACACCTGCCTGTCGCGGCGACATCGGTGAACGTTCCGTCGCCATTGTTGCGGTAGAGATTCTTCCGGCCAAAATCGTTCACCACGTAAAGATCGGGCCAGCCATCGCGGTTGTAGTCGCCCCATCCGCAGCAGAAGCTGTAACGCGTGTTGTTCTGGTTGAGACCCGACTCGGCGGTCACATCGCGAAACGTGCCGTCGCGCTGGTTACGCATCAGAAAATTCGGCGGACCGTTTTCTGCGTCGTAATACGGCGACGGATATTTGTATTGCCCGGTGCCCTGATAGTAGGCATAAAGGCAAAAATAAATATCGAGCCAGCCATCGCGGTCGTAGTCGGCAACAGCCGCACCGGTGAACGTTCCCTGCGGAGGATTCGCGAACTGGAATGCGTCTGGCTTCTGGCGAAACTTTCCGTTCCCCTCGTTCAGAAACAGCAGCGGACCGTTGGCGCGCACGACGATCACGTCCTGACGGCCGTCGTTGTCGAAGTCCGCGAAGAGGGCGCACGCCGTGTTTTCCAGAATGCCCAGGCCGGACGATTCCGTAATGTCCTCGAACGTTCCGTCGCCGCGGTTGCGATAGAGCCGGTTGGGCAGGCCCGCGGGCTGGCAGACGTAAAGATCGTCGAAGCCGTCGTTGTCGATGTCGGCGACCGAGACTCCGTTGTGGCCGTAGATGTCGATGCCGCGGCGCCGTCGAGCACGGTGCGCCAGTAGTCGGTGCCGTGCAACATTTGTGCGGCATAGGAAGAGTTACTGCCGAGCGCCGCGGCCACAATATCCACGTAAACCGGCGAGGTAGAGCGAGCTTGCGTTTCGTCGAGGACCCGCCAACTGCGGAGGCGAAACTCTCCAGCCGATGACGGCTCCCACGTCATTTCCCAGTTCCCTACACGCTGCTCACGAAAGAAATCCGTGCTCGTCCCAACGATTTCATAGCGAACGCGAATTTGCAGGCTACTTGGCAATTGAGCGGAGGAAGCCGCGCCCACGCCCGTCGCCTGAATCGACGTGATCTGAAACTTGGCGGTCAAAATTTTAGAGAAGGCGCTCAGCGCCGACCGCCACTCTCGAAGGAGCGCATCTCCGCTGAGCGTAGCCAGCTTCGCAAATTTGTTCTGATGAACTTGAAGCGCTTGACTGGAACGTGCCACCCGCGACTCCGTTGGCTTCAGCGACGCGCCGAAGAAATCGGCAGAGAGAGCCTTCGCGATGGCCTGCGTTTCCCCTGGAGCCAGAAACAGACTCTCGCTCCACTCCGCAAAAATCGCCGCAATCTGGTCGGCATATTTTTCCGTGATGAAGTCGTCAAGTCCCGCCTGCACCTTCAAAAGCGCGCCATCCAGCGGCCTTTGCATTCGATAGTGAGGCTGCAGGTGGAATTCGGCCGGGGCTGGAGCGCTCCCATGATCGAACAAAGCGCGTCCCGGAAATCCCCTCAGGCTCGCGGGAATCAGAGTCGCCCCGGCGCCCTGACAGAAGCGAATCAGAAAATTTCGCCGGCGAAGATCGACGGATCGACGCGGCTTCCCTGCCCGGCTCAGAGTAATGTCCCCCGCGGAGTCACGTGAACCCGAAACTAACATTCGCGTTTGGGCCGGTCAAGGCGCAACGTGCGCCTGACAGCCTGTGGTAGGCTAACGGCGTTTTACATATTCCGTCTGGAGATTTCTTTGGGCGCTCCTCGCATCGCGGTAGTAGGCAGCTACGCGACCGGTCTCACCATGAAGGTCGCGCGGATTCCGAGCGCGGGAGAAACCCTGCTGGGCACGGGCTATCGCGTGGACTACGGCGGGAAGGGTTCGAACCAAGCGGTGGGTTGTGCGCGGCTCGGCGCGCATGTCGACTTCATCGCCAAAATTGGCAAAGACGCATTCGGCGACATGGCTCTGCACCTCTATCGCGACGAAGGCATCGACGTAGAGTACATTCAGCAGATTGCCCACGCGCCAACCGGCGTAGGCTTTATTGTGGTGGAAAAATCAAGCGGCCAAAACTGCATTGTGTTGGATCCCGGGGCGAATGAATTGCTGACAGCTGCCGACGTTTCGGCAGCGGACACGGCCCTGCACTCCGCGTCGGTTGTGCTGGCGCAGTTGGAGATCCCGGCGGAAGCCGCAGAAGCAGCCATGGCCAGCGGAAGACGAACCGGAGCGGTCACCATCTTGAATCCAGCGCCGGTGCGGCCCCTGCCCGCTTCGTTGTTGAGTTTGATCGACATTCTCACGCCCAACGAAACGGAGGCTCGGGTACTAGCAGGTCGGGCCTCGGACCATGCGATCGAACCAGATATGCTCGGGCAGGAACTGATTCGCATGGGCGTGAAGCAAGTTGTGATGACGTTAGGCGAGAAGGGCGCGCTGCTGATGACAGGCGCAACGAACAAACGCATTCCCGCCGTGCAGGTGCGCGCCATAGATACGACTGGCGCGGGCGACGCCTTCAATGCGGGCCTAGCGACGGCTCTCGCTCACGGCGCGAGTCTCGAGCAAGCGGTGCAGTTCGCTGTGATGATCGGAGCGATGGCGGTGACGAAGGAGGGCGTGATACCGTCGCTGCCTCGGTGTGACGAGGTGTCGCAGTTCTATCGTCTGCACGACATGCCGGTTCCGCCATGGCTCGAAGCACCGATAACGGACAGGGAGTGACTAAGAATTTGAAAGAACCTCAATCCAAACCAGAATCCGCGCAGTCGGAAGCGACGCGTCTGGCCAGTCGGATTCAGCACACGCTGATCTCGAACGTGCTGACCGATGCGCTCTGGGAAGCGCATGTGGCGGAATGTTTGAAGTACAAGTTTCACGCCGCGATGGTCGCCCCTGCGTGGGTGCGTAAAACTGCGCAGCGCCTACGAAATACCGGAATCCGCGTCGCATCCTTCGTCGATTTTCCTTACGGGACGATGACCAGCGCCGGGAAGGCGTATGAAGCAGCGCAACTTGTCGGCGAAGGCGCCGAAGAGATTGACCTGATGCCCAATGTAGGCTTTCTGCTTTCGGGCATGGAGCGTGAGTACTTCGAAGACATCGGGGGAGTGGTCGCCGCAGCCGGGAAGGTTCCCGTGAAGATCATGCTCGAACTTCCGCTATTGAACGCGCAGCAACGCGAGCGAGCGGTCGCTCTGAGCATTGAGGCAGGAGTCTCATATCTGAAAAATGCCAGCGGCGGCGCTGTCGGCGTGGCGACGCCCGAGGATATTCGCTTCCTGCGTCGAATCGCGCCGGCCAACATTCGCGTGAAGGCTTCGGGCGGCATCAAGACCGCACAACAAGTGCGGGAGTTGCTGGACGCAGGTGCAGACCTGGTGGGAACCAGTTCTGGAGTCCGTATCATGCAGGAATTGTTACCAAACCAGGACAGCACACTGCCTCAGCAGGCCAATTCGAATTACTGAGCACGAATTACGCAGCCACCTCAGCCCGCAGCGCCACGCGGCTATAATCTTTCCATCTTCAATCTTTCCATCTTCCGCGAGATCGCGACCGCAATGAACTCGGCTCACATTGGGCAACGCGGGCTGTTAACGCTTGCGCTAGCGTTGTGCTTCCTCGCGCCGTCGGGCGCCTTGGGGCAGGCCGCATCACCGCCTCCCACGGCCGAGACCGCGGAATCCCATCTGGGCAAGGGCTACGACGCACTCAAGCAGGACCGCTACCAGGTCGCTGCGGAAGAATTTCGCGCCGCTCTCGCGATTGACCCATCGCTCGTTCTACGCGCTCAGTTCCCTCTGGCTGTGGCGTTGTTCGAGCAACACAAATCCGCCGAAGCACGTCACGAGTTCGAAGCCGTTCGCCGTGAGGCGGGAGATCATCCCAACGTTTTGTATTACCTGGGACGCCTCGACATTGAAGACCGCAACTACCCCAGCGCTATCAAGAATTTAAGCACGGCGATCGCCAAGCCGCCCTTCCCCGACACGGCTTACTATCTCGGATTTGCCTACTTCAAACAGGGCGATCTGCCACAAGCCGAGAAGTGGCTGAAGGACGCGGCGCAGTTGAATCCCAGGGATTCTCGTATCCCGTATCAGTTGGGATTTGTTTATCGCAAAGAAGGCCGCGAGGAGGAGGCGCAGAAATCTCTAGCTCTATCGGAAGACTTGCACAGGCAGGACGACACCGAAGCGCAACTCCGAACCGAGTGCGGACAGAAGTTGGACAAGGGCCCGCGCGACGAAGCGCATGCGATCTGCGAAAAACTCTACCACTCCGACGACGCGGAGAGGCTCACCGCGCTCGGCATGATCTACGGCCAGCACGGAGATCTGGAAGCGGCGCTGAAGCCGTTCCTGCGCGCGGCGGAGCTCTCGCCACAATCTCCGCAAGTGCAGTACAACCTCGCCCTGACCTATTTTCAGTTGAACCGCTTCGAGGACGCGCGCTTACCACTGGAGCAGGCACTCATGCGCTGGCCCGATCTCTTCCCGCTGAACGCCTTGTATGGCGCCCTCCTGACAAAGCTGGGAGACGACCCTCACGCCTATGAGGTGCTGCGCCACGCGCGGGACCTTAACCCGCAGGATCCTTCTACTGCGGAATTGCTTTATGCCACGACGTTGAAGCTGGCAGAGAAAGAGAAGAAGGCGCGGCAATATTCCACGGCGCTGCGCTACTACGACGAAGCCGCGAAACTCCGGCCGCAGGATCCTGAGCCTCACCGCAATATGGCTGAGATCTACCTCCAGACTGGAAAACCGTCGCAGGCAGCGGAAGAGAAGCAGGCTGCCGACCGGCTGAGCGGTCACTGACGGGGATTCCCGCATCTCCCTATTTCAGTTCGCCATTCAATACCTGCGCTAAGCGTGCCCCCGCAAGCGCAACCCGCTTCAAGGCCAGCTTGTACGATTCGATCTCGTACGCCGATCGCGGCACAATGGTATAGAGCTGATTTTCTACTCCGATCGGATCGCGATACACTTTTGCGCGCGCCAGTTCGAAACTTTCGCGTATCCACGCAGCCGTATCAGTATCGCGCGCCTCTTTCGAAGAGATCGCCTCCAGCGTTCTTCCCAGCACAATCGCTCGATTCACGCACGGCACTTTGTCGCTGCAGAACTTGCATTCGGAGCCTGGCAGATCGTCCCAGTAGCTGTGTAGATTCGAAGCAGCATCGCCGAAGAGCTTGACCCAGTTCCCCCCGGCATCACCCTTCGGTTCGGCCTTCGTGATGCGGTTCACGGCATGCAGGGGCTGGTGGATGTCGCCCACGAGATGCACCAACCAAACCAAATCGTAGGACTTCAGGGCGTCCGGTTGCTCCGACGCGAGCACGGCACGAAAAGTTATGATCTGCGTCTGAGCATTCGGCGCCGGGACCGCAGGCAGAGGCGTCTGATCGGGCGAAAACGGCGTGTCCACAAAATGCCAATACTTGTGACGGAGCATGTTGGAGTATCCAATGTTTTGCGACGAGGAACCGCTGCCCGGAGTGTTGCCGCCGTCTGTGCCGTCGTCGGAGTACTGCGACTCTCCCTTGATGTCGTCGGGCCATACCGAGGCCATCATGAAGATCATGCGGTCATGGTCCTCGGCAGCCGTGCCGGCAGGAATTTGCTTCTCCCAATTCGCATAATCCGGATTCATTTTCAGAAGATCGCGCACGCGGGCCTTCGCGGCGGGTGCAAGTTTCTGATAAGCGACGTAGGCCACCGTCATGTGCCCGATCGCTCCCCATGCGAACAATGAGGTCGGTACTAGCGCGAGAAGAGCCGAGCAGAGACAGACGCGGAGGACTTTCATTTGGAGCGTCTCCTGATCGCAAGGTTAAATGGGCGGACTGTGACGAGACAAGCGAGTCCGCTTCGTTCTTTTCCAAAATACGGAAAGGGAACCGCTTCTGAATCTTGTTTCTCGAGTCCATCCCTCGTAAGATGCGCTCATTTGAGGGTTGTTCCAACTACACAGAGAAAGGGTTTATGAACCGCCCCATCAGAACTGCAATGGTAGGTCTTGGCATGATGCTCCTGTTGTCCGGAGCATGGGCAATGCGACGGCAGGCGCAAGGGTCCGCTCGCAGTGCGGATGAAACCCAGATCCTCGCCCTTGAGAATGCTTGGAACCAGGCAGAGCTGCACAACGACCCCGCAGCTTTGAAGCTGATCCTCACCGACGATTTCCTGATCACCGAACCAGACGGATCGCTGCTCAACAAACAGCAACACATGGTATCCGCCGCCGACACGTCCTATCACTACGACGTGCTCGTGTCAGAGGGCTTTCGCGTTCGCGTGTACGGCAGTGTCGCAGTGGTGACCGGGACGTATCACGAAGTCGGCTCATCGAAGGGCAAACACTTTGACAGGCGCGGCCGCTTTACCGACACATGGCTCAGGTTTGGAACATCCTGGCAATGCGCCGCCAGCCACGACAGCATTCCAGTCAAAGAATAAGAATGCGCTCTTGCCGGCTGCAAACCCGACACTCCTAAGCGGCATCTGATATGCGGGTTGTAAGCCCGCCTATGAGCCCACACCTCGAGACAATCTGGACCTCCGCCCAGCATATGGCGGACACCTTCCTGGCTCGCCTTCCGTTACTATTTCTCGCGGCCATCGTCTTCTTGCTCTTTTATTTCGCCAGCATCCTGGCCAGCCGCCTCATTCGCCGCGCGACGCAAGTCCATCGCCCGAATCTGGGCGTGGTTTTTTCGCGACTGGTTGGAGCAGCGATCATCTTCCTGGGTTTGCTGGTGTCGTTCTCGGTGGTTGCCCCGTCGTTCCAGGCGGGAGATCTCATCAAAGTTCTGGGCATTGGCAGCGTCGCCATCGGGTTCGCCTTCCAGAATATTTTGCAGAATTTTCTAGCCGGCCTGCTGCTGCTCTGGGCGGAGCCGTTTCGCGTGGGCGATCAAATCAAACTCGATGCCTTCGAGGGGACAGTGGAAGCCATTCAGACCCGGGCCACGACGATCAAGACCTACGACGGCAGGCGCGTTGTGATTCCCAACGCCGATCTATTTACGCACTCGGTCACCGTCAATACCGCCTTCGACACGCGCCGTTGGGAATACGATTTCGCTACGAAAATCCCGGGCGACCTATCTGCGTTCAAGGCTTTCCTCGTCGACACTGTGCGCAAAGTGGAGGAAGTCTTACCCGATCCTGCTCCGGAAGCGCTCGTAGTGGACCTGGGCGACGCCGACGTGAAGATACGCCTCACCTGGTGGACGAAGCAATCGCGTCAACATCAAATGATGATGTCGCACGATCACGTGCTGACGGCAATCCGCAAGGCGCTGGAACGTGTCGCGGCAGAGCGCGCGCAGGACCAAAAGTCTCGCGCGGCCTAGCGAGTGCGCTTCCGCGTCGTCCCCCTTTCCCCCGCGATTGCGGCGGTTCAGGCATAATCGCTAAGGCATAATCGAGAACAGTTTTCGGCCGTCCAATAGCATCAGTGGCCTGCCCGGTATCCGGTCACACAGGTTTTCCAAAGTTCTGGGGAGAATGCAACATTGCGCAAACAGATTGCCGCAATCGCTCTAGTCCTGTTCCTTGTCGCATCGCTCTACGCTTCGACCACACCTGCGCAGCCTGACGATCGCATGAGGGCTGACGTGCTCCTGATCGTCGCTCATCCCGACGATGAAACGGGAGTGTCGGCCTATCTCGCGAAATTAATCGACGGCGGGAAGCGCGTCGCCGCCGTCTACATGACGCGCGGAGATGCCGGCCACAACAACATGGGCTCCGAACGCGCAAAGTCTCTAGGACTGGTCCGGGAGACGGAGTTGCGCCGTTCGATGACCGCCATTGGAGTCGAGAATGTCTGGTTCCTGAATTGCCCTGATACTCCGAGCCAGAACGTTCTTCGCTCTCTCGCCGATTGGCACCACGGAGCAGCGCTTGAAGATGTCGTTCGCATTGTGCGCCTGACGCGTCCCGAGGTCGTGTTGACTTGGCTTCCCGCCTTTCGCATCGGTGAGAACCACGGAGATCATCAGGCCGCAGGCGTCCTGGCCACCGAAGCATTCGATATAAGCGGCGACCCGGCCGTTTTTCCCGCGCAACTCGCGGGCGCTGTCGCCGTGAACGAGATGCTGTTGGAAGGCCTGCACCCGTGGCAGATTCAGAAGCTCTATTACTTCTCCGATGCGGCGGACGACAAGCAATTCAAAGGAACGGGCCCCAGCCTACCTGTGAACGAAGTATCTACGGTCCGGCATCTTCCCTACTGGCGCGTCGCTTTTGACGCCTTTGCCTATCACTTAACGCAATATCGCGATTACATCGAGAAGATGAAGGCGATGAACGAACAGCAACTCAACCAAAAAGCCGAGAGTGATTGGGCTCAGCCCATCCAACTGATTTTCGGCAAGTCGGCAGTCAAGGCAAATCCCGTCGGCGATCCGTTCGAGGGAACATCGAAAGACTCCATCCCCTTCCTGCGAAACGTGCCCCAATCGCTATCGCATCCGGGCGATGCGCTAGCCGAGTTAGCCGGACCCTGGGGATTCTATGAAGTTTTCGGGCCTGAGCACAGCTTGCAGTTGCCGCATTTGAGCGTGCAGGAAATCTCCATTCCCAAGGGCTCGACTTTGACGATTCCATTAACGCTACATAACACCAGCGCAGACACGAAGACGTTCACCTTGTCGATCACCGCGCCCGCAGGATGGGCCACGGAGAGTGGCGCCGGAGAATATTCGATCGGAAGCCACACATCGGCCGCGGTAATGCTCCGCCTGACCTCTCCGGCAACTGATGCCGGGACTCCGCAGGAAATCGTGTGCCACATCAACGTTCCCGGGCAGACACCGACTGAGATCAAGCTTCAGGTGAAATTGCAGGCGGGAGGACTGCCGCAATAACGTCCTACCCCACCGTTGGCCGCAGGTCCACCTTCTTCGTCGCGATGTTGACCCGCACGGCGGGCAACTTCGGTCTCTGCCGATCGTCAGTATAGGCCTCAATTGTGATCGTCCCTGGAGTTCGGCTGCCCTGAACGATCACCTGCGCCAGACCGTTGAACAAACTGCGCTTCGGTTCCTTGTCAGACTCCTGGCAATTCGGATCGCCATTGCCCACGCCGATCAGCGCTCCTTCGCCGGTCACCCTGAAGCTGATCATGTTATCTGCGGTTGGAATTGCCCGGCCCTCTTTGTCGAGAACCTCCACCCGCAGCACAGCCACGTCTTCGCCATCCGCGTGAATCTCGGTCCGGTCGGCCGTCAGCCGGATCGACACCGGCTCACCGGTGGTCTCGCGTTTTTCCACCAGCACGATCTTGCCATCCTTCATGCCGCGCGCTTCAAGCACTCCCGGTTCGTATTTCACTTTCCACTCGAGATGCGTCAGGGGCTGCACTATCTGTGAACCTTGGCTCTTGCCATTCAGGAAGACCTCCACCGAATCGAGGTTCGAATGCACCCACACCGCGATGGGTTCGCCGTTGCGCTGCTTCCCAGTTCCAGTGCGGAAACAAATGCAACACCGGCTCCGAGCCCCACCACGCTTTGTAGTAATAGAAGTTGTCTTTGGGGAAGCCGCACATGTCCACGATGCCGAACTGCGAGTTGATCGACGGCCAGCCGTAAGGCGTGGGCTCCCCGCGATAATCGAAACCAGTCCAGGCAAATCCACCGGACAGCCATTCGCGCGCCGCGTAGAATTTCCACCACTCCTCGGCGAGTTCCGCCCACGGCGGATGGACTGCGTCATAGGCGCTCACCCAATTGCGCAACTTGTCGGTGATGTAAATGCCACGTGTGCAAACTGTGCTCGCCGTCTCCGAGCCCACGCTCGGCTGCTTGGGATGCGCCTTGTGGTATGCGTCATGCTCCTTCAGGTTGTAATTAAAACCCATCACGTCGAGCAGTTCGGGAAAGTGGGTATGAAAGTCTTCGTTCACCGCCGCGGTACAAAGACGTGTGGGATCAAGCTCATGCGTTCGCGCCATCATGTCGGCTAGGACTCGCGGCCCCTGCTGCTGCGGCATCATCGTCCACTCTTCGTTCCCCATCGACCAGAGAATGATTGCCGGTGAGTTCCGGTATCGTTTCACCATCAACTCGAGCTGCGCCATGCCTTCGGGATTCGAACTCATCAGGCGGGTTTCGCACATCATCATCATGCCCATGCGGTCGCACGCCTCCACCCACTCCGGGGTTGGCATGTTGTGCGAGGTGCGAACGGCATTGCCACCCATCTCTTTCAGCACCGCCAGCCGGTACCACTGCAGCCGGTCGGGCAGAGCCGCACCCACGCCGGCGTGGTCGTGATGATTGCATGTGCCCTTGATCTTGACGGGCTTGCCATTAAGGAAGAATCCTTTGTCCGGATCCCACGCAATGGATCGCACGCCAAAACTGACGCGCTCCGCATCGCGCACCTTTCCGCCTGCCTCAACCGACACGACTGCGGAATAGAGGTTCGGCGTCTCCGGTGCCCAGAGCGCGGGAGTTGGCAGGTTGGCACTCGCGGTGAACGCCGCGGAGCCATCCGCGGAGACGGACTGCGGCGTCGCCTCAGCCGTCGCCACAACTTTCCCTCCCTGGTCAAAAATCTGCCAGCGCACACGACAGCTTTCACTTTGCCGGCCCTCGTTTTGTATGACCGTCCCAAGGCTCAACGTCGCGGCAGTACCCTTCACCGCCGTCCGGACATAGCTTTCCCAATTGCCCAAGATGCAGCGCGTCTGTCTTGGTCAGCCACACATGCCGATAGATGCCTGCGCCTTCGTAGAACCAACCATCCCCAAAGCTGGCATCCATGCGCACCACCAAAAAGTTCTTGCCGCCGTAATTCAGGAAGTCGGTCAAGTCGAAGCGGAATGGCGCGTATCCATTGTCGTTGCGGCCGATGAAATAGCCGTTCAGAAACACCAGCGCACTGCGGAACGCTCCGTCGAACTCGAGCACCGTGCGCCGCGCGGCGTCTTCCTTGGAAACATCAAAAGTACGGCGGTACCAACCAATGCTGGTCTCCGGATAGCGCCGTCCCAGCGGTTTATACCCATGCGACTGCTGTTCATCGTCGTTCACAAATGGCAACTCAACCGCCCAGTCATGCGGCAGATTCAGAGGACGCCATTTCGAGTCGTCGCACTTTTCTCGCGCGAAATCGAACTCCCCCGATTTGGCGAAATCTCCCTGGCCCGTGCCAAAGCCCAGATCGCGACGCGGGTCGGTACCGTGCCCCTGAAAAAACTTCCAGCCAAAGTCGAACAACAGACGCTCGCGCGGGCTGACGGCGGCAACGGACTCTGCCGAAGCGCCTCCGGGATAGTCCGCGAGCAATGCACGCGCACGGCCCACCGGACCCGCAACCAGCGTGGAAGCCGAGAGAGCGAGACCGGAGCGCAACAGATCACGACGGTTAAGAGAAACCATGGGCCCTCGCGAATGAGATCGAGTTCGAATCCTAACCCAACCCGCCCTAATCGCGCAGGATCGTTCGAGAAACATTGCACAAGCGGAGGATTTTTATGACGGCTAGACTGACTAAATAGCTGAAGGCAACGCGCTTCTATTGCAGCGATTCAGAGCAAAGGCGGGGTTCTCCCTGGATCCACCACGTTTCAGGGGACCCATCCTTGCGCTCTTTGCAAGGGTGGGGACCACGGACCTGTAAGTCCGGGAGTGCTGTGCCGGCAACTGTTCCGCAGTTGTGGACGGAATATCCGAGACAAAACCTGTGTATTTGAAATGAGTATTGGTCGGGGAGAGAGGATTTGAACCTCCGACCCCCTGGTCCCGAACCAGGTGCTCTACCAGGCTGAGCCACTCCCCGACTTTGTGCAGGGGGCGCGAGAGGAAATGCCGGGCGCCCTTAGCAGGAATTGCCGAACTACTCGAAAATTATAACATCCTGCTCTCCGCCTGCTCTATGGCCGCCCTACGCCGACGGGGCTGGTCTCGCTCGGCTCGAGTCGAAGTGGATTCGAATCAAAGTGCACTCGAGTCAAAGTAGACTCGAGTCGAAGCGGACCCTGGTCGAAATCGCCACTGGCGCGTTTGGCGATGCTGTCCCAGACCGATGTTGTATCAAACCTCTGTTTTCTCAAACCCGTGTTGTCTGAAACCCAGGCTTGCGGCTACGATAAGGCTTCGTCGAAGCCTTCACTCGACCATCCCCGATGAAAACTGTTTTCACCGCACGCCGCCTCTTTACTCCTGTCGAAGAGATCGAGCACCCGCTGCTCGTGGTGGAAGACGGGCGCATCTCTGAGATTTCCTCGATTGCCGGAAAAACGACAGCTCTCCATGCGAGGCTGGTCGATTTCGGCGAGGCGGTCATTGCCCCAGGTTTTTTTGACATTCATATTCACGGCGGGGCGGGGCTCGACGTCATGCTGGCCTCGCCGTCGGATCTACCACGCCTCGGCAGGTTCCTGGCGACTCACGGGGTCACGGGATACTTTCCGACCACGGTGGCTGCTCCGCTCGACTCGACTTGCGCGGCGCTGGAGCGGCTGGCGGACGCGATTGAAGCGACCCTGGCGAGATAGCTCGGTGCAGGCCCGGGCGTTGGGCATTCATCTCGAGGGACCGTTTCTGAGCCACAAGCGGCGCGGAGTGCATCCGCCGGAAAATCTGGTGGCGCCGACCATCGCTGTCTTCGACCGCCTCTGGCAGGCCGCGCGCGGCTACGTTCGCGTGCTGACGATTGCTCCCGAGATTCCCGGCGCGATGGAAGTGATTGCCGAAGCGGCAAAACGCAAGGTGTGCGTCAGCATTGGCCACTCCGACGCCGAGATGCCGGTCGCGCAAGCAGCGGTGAAGGCCGGGGCGCGGCACGCCACGCACACTTTCAACGCCATGCGTCCGCTGGACCATCGCGAGCCGGGCATCATCGGCGAAGTCCTCACTAATGACCAACTCAGCGCCGACATGATTGTCGACGGCATTCATGTGGCGCCGGCGGTGGTGAAACTTTTTCTGGAAGCGAAAGGAACCGAGCGCGCGGTTCTCATTACCGATGCAATTTCAGCGACCGGTATGCCCGACGGACGCTACAAGCTCGGGCCAATCGAGGTCGACGTCAAAGATGGCAAGTGCACACACGGAGACAGCCTCGCCGGAAGCGTGCTCACCATGGATCGTGCCGTGCGCAACGTCACGAAGTTTTCCCCTTGGAGCTTGCGGGATGCAGTGCGCGCCGCCACGCTGAATCCGGCGCGGGCCGTAGGGATGGCGAATCACTACGGAGTTTTAGCTGCCGGAGCAAGTGCGGATTTCACGGTGCTCAGTCCGGCGGGCGAGGTGATGAAGACGATCGTAGGCGGGCGCGGGGCCTGAAATCAGTTGTTAGTGACTAGTGTTTAGAGCATCTCGGGTGCTACTGATCTCTAGCCACTTCAATTTGGTTTTCGTTGCTTGGCCAGAGCCATGTGGTGGAGCAGCACCACTTCATCGGTCCGCGAGAGCTGGTCCAGAAAAGAATTCTCTAACTTCGGGCTCTCATCACTGGCAGTTTTCGTTGTGGCGGATTGTCGCAGCTTGTCTCCCAACTCCGGCTCACTGTTCATGACCTGCGAATAGAACCACAGGAAGTGGCGCATCTGGTCGAGGGCTGAGCGCAGAGTCTCGATGGGCTCAGTCTCCGATAGCGAGTTGAGCGCCTCCATAAGTTCCGGATCGCTGGGAGCCTGCATGGCGGCGCAATTCAGTTCCTGCTGGATGGTGCGCAGGTCTTCCGTCACGCGTGCGATCCGAAGGTGAAGGTCGTCCATATCCTCTGTGGCCATTCTGTTTGCCGTTACAACATCTCATCGGCAGCGCACAGAGAATAGATGTCCCACGGGCATGCGCTTTCGTAATTCGTGCGTTACTTTGGTCCGCACAATAGTCACTGCGGCGAAAAGCCTTGATTGGCGCGGCTTTTCACATGCGCGCGAGGCGAATCTCGGGCACCGTTACCACGTGTCTTCCCTCGACTGGATTTTCTACCGCGACCGTTAGTGCACTCGTCATCTGTTCTAAGGTCACCAGGCCGAGACGCAGTGCCCAAAATTGCGAGTCAAACTAAGTTACGCAAACCGACAGCACTTTGGATTGGCGGAGATTTTAGATGAGCCCGAGCCTCGCTGCCAGAATTTGGGCAATTTGTGATACAAACTCGCCGTGACCGAAACCGGCCCGCAGACTACATCAACGAAAAGCGCGTCCAACGAAGGACTGGTTCGCGCGATCGATCGCTGGAGCCTGGCGGCACTCGTCGTCAATTGCATTATTGGCAGCGGCGTCTTTGGACTGCCTTCCGTGCTTGCGGGGCTTATCGGCCGGGCCAGCCTGCTCGCAGTCGTCCTCGCGGCCGCGGTGATGGGCGTGATCATGGCCTGTGTCGCCGAAGTCTCCTCGCGCTTTGCGCAAACTGGAGGTCCTTATCTTTACGCTCGCGAGGCCTTCGGAAGATTCATGGGCATTCAAGTGGGATGGCTGCTCTGGTTCGTCCGTCTGACCGCGTGCGCCGCGAATGCCAACTTGTTTGTCACCTACCTGGGAGAATTTTGGCCGCGCGCCACCCAACCGGTTGCGAAGTTGGCGATACTGAGTTTGTTGATTGGAATCCTGGCGGCGATCAACGTTCGCGGGGTTCGCGCCGGCACTCATGTCAGCAACGCGTTCACAGCGGCGAAACTCGGCACGCTTGGCCTGGTCGTTGCAGCCGGGGCGTTTTACCTGATCGCCACTCGCCACGTGATTCCGGAAGCGAGCGCGCCAGGCGGCGCCAACAGTTGGGCGCAAGCGATGGTGCTCCTCGTCTTTGCGTATGGAGGGTTTGAGGCTGCGCTGGTTTCGGCGGGCGAGGCGAAGGATCCGCGCCGTGATATGCCCTTCGGACTCTTCGCCGGTCTCATCACGTGCGCCATTCTGTACGGGCTGATTCAGTGGGTGGTCGTGGGCGTGCTGCCCGATCCAGGACACAGCCAGCGGCCACTGGCCGACGTGGCTCGAATCGTCATGGGACGCGGTGGAGCCGCCATCGTTGCGGCGGGGGCCCTGTTTTCGGTGTACGGCTACCTGAGCGGAAACATGCTGGGCACGCCGCGCATCACGTTCGCGCTGGCTGAGCGCGGAGACTTTCCTTCTTTTCTCGCGAAGGTCCATCCGCGCTTTCACACGCCCTATTTTTCGATTCTCGTTTTCGCGCTGCTCGTGTGGCTGCTCGCGCTATTTGGAAGCTTTGCCGGAAACGCAACGCTCTCCGCAGGATCGAGGCTGTTTTATTACGGTGTAATTTGCGCCGCGCTTCCAACGTTGCGCAGGAAACACAAAACGCCGGCGGGATTCGAACTGCGGGGCGGCACAGTGATCGCGATCTTGGGGGTGCTGATCTGCGCGGGACTGCTGACGCAGATTGAGTACAAGAAATCTCTCATTCTCGTCGCCGCAGTGACGGTTGCGTTCGTGAATTGGTCGGCGGTGCGAAAGAGCACCTCGTAGAGACGTGCCGCAAAACTGCTCTGTCTTGTTGAGATCAAAAGCTTGAACCGCAAAGTGCGCTAACGGAATCCGCCAAGAAAAACCAGCGGCGGTCCCTAAGTTATTGAGTCTTCGTGTAAGTGATTGAGCCTTCGTGTAAGTTGTTGAATTGTCGTAGAACAGTGTTTGCGTGCCGCAGGCTGCAGAATTTTGTCGCGCATGCGGATAAGGTCCGCCCGGATCATGATCATCGCAGCAAGGGCCGTTTCCGGCTTCGCAAACAACATCCCCGCTGACGACCGGCAGCGATTTTGTCGCTGACCCGTCTCTATAAAAACTTCGCCTGTATCATATTGAGTCGACTTCAATACGATTGTACGTACAAACCTATACGTATCTTATTGACTCGATGGTTCGATCGCTTAGGCTTGCTCCATCTCGAGCAGGGTTTTCTTTCGCTCGATGCCCCAGCGGTATCCACCCATGCTGCCGTCTTCGCGAACCACGCGATGGCAGGGAATCGCGACCGCAACTGGATTCGTGGCGCAGGCGCGAGCTACGGCACGGGCGGCAGTGGGCTCGGCCAATCGCCTTCGCGACTTCGCTGTAGGAGCGAGTTGCGCCGAACGGAATTGACTGCAGGTACGTCCACACACGTCGCTGGAAGGCGGTTGCCCGAATATCGAGCGGCAGGGACGAAGCCGGATCCTTGCCGCGCATGTGCTTCAGCAGAGCGGAAGCCCACGACTTCAGTCCGCCGTCGTCGGACTTGCGGCCTGCGAAGGGGAATTCGCGCTTCAGGCCTTCGATCAGTTCGCCGTCTGTGCGGGCAAACTGAATTGAGCAGATACCGCGTTCGGTGGCCGCAATCAACATGCGTCCGAGCGGCGACTCCGCGCAGGTATAGCGAATGGTCGCCGCAATGGCGCCGCGCCGGTACTTGTCAGGGGTCATGCCCAGTTGCGACGCGGTGCGCTCGTAGAGCCGGCTGCTCGATCCGTATCCGGCGTCGTACATGGCGCGAGTCACCGAGTCGCCCGCCTGCAAGTTGCGTTTGAGCAGGCGCAGGCGGCAGGAGTCGGCGTATTCACGCGGCGTGATGCCGAGCACGGCTTTGAACCGTCGCTGCAGGTGAAACGGGCTCTGGTGAAATTCCTTGCCCAGACGATCGAGGGTCACGGGTTCGTCGAGATGCTGCTCGATGAAGCGGCAGATGGCCTTGACGCCGTCGGCCTGCGCATTGCCGCTTAGCGATTTCGGCGGCAGCGCAGGCAGGCACGATATCCCGCCTGCGTCGCCTGTTCGGGCGTGAGGAAGAATCTGCACATTCTCGCGGCGCGGGCGGCGCGCGGCACACGATGGCCGGCAATATACGCCGGTGGTTGAGACCGCGAAAACAAATTCGCCGTCGTGCGCGGCATCGCGGGCGATGACGGCGTTCCAGCGCGAATCATCGGACGCGACAGCGCCCGTTTGCGTTTGCGGCGCCGGGTTGGGTTGAGGCGTAGGCATTGTCTTCAGGCTTTCCATTGCGAGTATGGCACTGGTTGTCATAACAAGGAAAGCGTACTTCGAAGCGCTGGAAACGGACTATCCGAATCTTGCGGGCAAAGCAAAATAAGGGTCGCTAGTGGGCGGTCGCCGGAAACACGGAAGGCTCCGCCGCGACTCAGCTTGGCCTAGAGTGGCCCCGGCTGAACTGCATCAGTCTTCGGTATGGCGTCGCTGAAATAGGCTGGTCGACGTACTGATGATTTGCGCCTGCCCGTGGGAACGATTACAGTTCCCGAGAGCATTTTTTCAATTCAAAACTTGAGGATCAACGGTCATGAAGACGAATCGTGTCGTCATGCTTGGAGTGCTTACCCTGGCGATGCTGGGGTCGGCAGTGGCGCAGCGCACAGATGCCATGCCCCCCGAAATCGCGCGCCACGTACTCAGCAGCGACGAACTGAAAAAGGCAGTTCCAGCGGAATATTTCTTTCGCGGACAGAAGGCGCCCGTGCAGTTGCGCAATGCGGTTGGACTTCAACTGGCCGACGGCAAGATGGCGCTGGCCGCTCTGGTCGACGCCTCGGGCTATTCGACGGCGATTCAGCAAAAATACCAGGGCATGCTGATCACCGAAGTAAAGCTCAACATCGGCGGGTCGGTACTTGCGCCCGGCCAGTACGGCTTCGGGTTCACTGCGGACGGCAAGTTTGTGGTGATGGACGTCGCCAACAACGACGTGATGAGCACGGCCTCGCAGACGGACGGGGCGCTGCAACATGCCGTCCCGTTAAAGCTGGTCGAAGACGGCGGTGGCTACAAGCTGTACGCAGGAAAGAAGTGGGTAGCCGTTAAGGTGGAATAAAGGTCTTGGGTCTTGGGTCTGAGGTTTTGCTTCCTAACACCTACGACCTAAGACGAAACACCCACTTAATGCGACAGAGGATGAAACGGGCCGTGCACCGAATTCATGCCGGTGCGCTTGCGCAGCTCGGTCAGCAGCGCGTTGGCGGCGTTTTGATAGGTCTTGTTGGGGTCGGACGGATCGGCCCACACTGCGTCATAGATAATCTGGGCGGCTTCCTTAAGGTCAAGGTGGAGGGCTGCCTGGCAGACATCAAGGCGCTCTTGCAGGCGCTCGTAGCAGGCCTTGCAAACTTCCGCGTTGGCCGGCTCACCGGCATGGTTTTCTGCTAAGCAGACGGACTCAGGCGCATTGGCCACTTCGTGGTGCGCCTCCATGAGTTGCGACTTGAATTGCCGGAGAAATTCCTCGCGCTCCTGCTCAACTGCGGTGCTGTTTGGCACGACATCGACAACGGCATGTGCGACCTTGGGTGGAACCTTGGGAACCACCGGAGAAACGCGCTCATGGTGATGACAGGTGGGACAGATATCCAGATCAGCCGGATAGTACAGGCGGCACTTGGAGCAGGGCAGACCATAACCTGAGGGCTTGCGCGCGGATTCGTCGAGAGTTCCGGGGGCGACCGAAGGATCCATGCGGCGGGCACCGGAATCCTGGCCCAAAGCCGCGGCGCTGTTTCCGGCTGCCGTCTGTTGAGTTCGTGTCGCGTTTGTCGCCATACAGATACTCCTGATGCTCAACTCCAGTGTAAGTACCGATTGCTGCTCCGCCTAAGCACCGTGGTACAGCGGTGGATACTGACCCAGCGGGAGGTTGCAAATTCGCCTCCCGGCTTCCGGTCTCGGTCTCGGTCTCGGGCCGCTCGGCTTCGCCTTCGCTCGACGGACGAAGGCGTCCGTCGCTACATGGGCTTGTTTAGCGTGAGGTCGATTCCTTCATCAGCTTCAGGAGCTCCTCCCGGCGCGCGCGGTAGAGGGGGCGCTCGGGATCCAGCCTTGACGCCACTTCGAGCTCCGACAGCGCTTCGTCATAGCGGTCCATGCTCATCAGGCACGCCGCCAATGAGTAATGATTGTCGGCGGTAGCATTCAGGCGAAGAGCCTCGCGGAATTCCTTCTCAGCGGCGAGCAGTTGCTGCTGCTGAAACAGTGCCGTGCCGAGCAGATGGTGCGCCACGTCGGAGTCGGGGTTAAGCGAGACCGCAAGACGAAGCTCGCGCACGGCCTCTTCCGGCTGGTTATCGAGCAACAGGACCTGGCCGAGGATGCGGTGTTCGGTCGAGCCCGTGGGATTCTGGCGCACTGCCAGGCGCAGCTCGCCGATGGCAGCGCCGTAATTTTTCTTCGCCATGTAGGCGCTAGCCAGACAAGCATGTCCCTGCTGCCACTCGGGATGCTGGCGGTAAAGTTCGTGCATCTCCTCGACGGCGGCGTCGAACTTGCCTTGATCGCAATACGTGTTGCCCAGATTATTGCGGACCGATGCCTCGTTGGGAGCGAGTCGCTTCGCCTCGCGATACTCGGCGGCGGCTTTGTCGAGATTGCCTTGTTCGTGCAGGATCAATCCCAGGTTGGAGTGCGCCTCCCAGAACGCGGGTCTCAGATGGATGGCTTGGTCATAGGCCGCGATGGCGCCGGGCAGTTTGCCGTCGGCGTGCAGGGCGATGCCCATGTCGTAATAGGTATCCGCATTGTCGCGGTCACGTGCCAGTGACTCGCGATAGGCGTGAACTGCTGCAGCATACTGGCCGCTGGAATAAAGACCGAGTCCGAGAAATTGATAGGCCTCCGCGTTTTTCGGATCGATGCTGAGCGCGGTGCGCGCTTCGGCAATCGCGTTCGGGCCGTCGTCGAGTCGATAGAAGAGATAGGCCAGGGCGCCGTGGTTCTCGGAGAGGTCGGGCATGAGGCGCGTGGCTCGGGCAAGTTCATCGTAGGCATCGTCCCATTGCTCCTGCTGGCGGAGCATGACTCCGAGGGCGAAGTGCAACGCAGAATTCTGGTCATCAGAGGCGACTGCCAGCCGAAGCTGGAGTTCGGCTTCGTGGAAGTGCTGGTCGCGGACTTCGGCCGCAGCCTTCAGCAAGGATTCGGGGATGGGGTCGCCAACTCGGGCCGACTGCACGTTTCCCGAGTTCAGCAAGCGCATCAGGTCTTTGCCGGCTCCGGCTGTCTCCATTTGGTGAAGCTCGTTGTGGGTCGGCAGAGTGGCCAGCCCACGCTCCTCGACGATCCGGGCGAGGCGCATGCTCGAGATACCCCCCACCAGCCAAGCCGCAAGTTGGGTCGTGGTCACCGGTTGAGTTGGCGTGGGGGTATCGGCATGGGCGACCGCAGCTGCCAGACTGAACAAGAGCAGGGATAGGACAACCTTGTTTCTCACCGGACTCCCCGAAGGCGTGGATTCGCTACCTGGCGGCGGTTTGCGGTAAAACGCGCCGCAAGGGCCTCCCTTCAGAAACATAGCCCGCCAGCGAACTTGGCGGTAAGGTCACGGAGGTAACCTGGAGGGGGATTTACCGAGGGAAAAGCCGCGCCAGGCTTGACGTCTAGCCGATGTGTGATTCAAATCACTACCTACCGTGGCCGGGTTCACCGTGGCTTTGGCGGGGGTCGGGTAAAATAGTGGAAATGCCACGGAGGCCGGGGGCGGGGTCGCCTGACCTTTCGCCAGAGGCATCCGTTGGCGTATGATTTGAATTTGGAAGTAGTGTCTCTTGGAGGCTCCGATGCTTGAAGGTCTATTTCAACCGACTCACCTGCTGATCATCTTCTTTATTGCCCTGCTGGTGTTCGGTCCAAAGAAATTGCCCGAGTTGGGGAAAGGCCTGGGCGACGGAATTCGTGCGCTGAAAGAAGGCATGAAAGAAACACCGGCCACGCAGGCTTCAACCGATCAGGACAAGAAAACTGAAACCAAGAGCTGAGCAAGTTTGCATCTGACCGAGCTCGGGTCTTACCGAATTCGGCTCTGAACGAGTTCCCGTCTGTCATCACCCGGGCCCCATGAGGTGGCGTTTGCCACTTTTGAAGTTGTATATGCCTGTTCCAAAATAATTTCCCATCTGGCCAATAAGATTTGGCATCTCAGGAATTCACATTCTGGAGGTAGTTCGTGTTGCGTAAGTTGGAAGTTCTCTCGCTCATTGCATTCGTAGGACTATCGGCGGCTTCATTCGCGGACCAAATCACCCTGAAAAACGGAGATCGCCTGACCGGCACGGTTGTGAAGTCAGACGGCAAGACCATCGTGCTGCACACCGACGCCGCTGGAGACGTTACGATCCAGTTCGCGGCAGTTCAAGACATCAAGACCGATCAGCAACTGCACGTCAGCCTGAAGGGCGGCAAAACGGCGGTCGGCCCGGTCACTACAACCGACGGAAAGATCGAAATTGCCACCAAGACTGGCGGCACGGTCGAGGCGGCCAGGGATGATGTGACATTGATCCGCAATGACGCCGAGCAGACGGCTTATGAGAAATCGCTGCATCCCGGGCTGCTGCACGGATGGAACGGTGGAGCGAATGTGGGCTTCTCACTGGCGCGCGGCAACAGCCAGACGGAGAACCTTGCGGTGGCGTTTAACGCAGTGCATCCTACGCTGAACGACAAGATCACGCTCTATACCAGTTCCATTTACGCCAAGAACGATCTGCCGTCACCGGGCAGCGTCGGTGCGAATCTCGTCCAGGGCGGGCTGCGCTACGACCGGAACATAGTTCCGCGTCTGTTCGCCTTCGGCGCGGCAGACTTCATGAGCAACGCGCTGCAATTCCTGGATTTGCGCCAGGTCTACACGGGTGGCTTCGGCTTCCACGCCATCAAGAACGACGCTACGACTCTCGACTTTCTAGGCGGCCTCAACTACACGCACGAAACCTATTCCAACGGCATGGAAAACCTGCCGGTCACGATTCCCCCAACCTTCGTCTCGTACGGCCAGACCAACCGTTTCGTGGCGATTACACTGGGCGAGGAACTCGCGCACAAACTGGGAAAGAGTACGCTCATCACCCAAAATCTCGGATTCTTCCCCAATCTGCAGGACACCGGCCAGTACCGCGGAATCTTCAACTTCGGAACCGTGACCAAAATCAGCAAGTGGCTCGGATGGCAGAACCAGTTCGGCGACATCTACGTGTCGAATCCGCCGATCGGGTCGAAGAAGAATGACGTTGTGTTTACAACGGGGCTGAACATCTCGTTCACGCACTAGCAGAAGTATCGCAGGCAGGACGCGGCCGCAACTTTTAGGTCGGGTCATTCCTCGAAACAGCGGCCGAGGACTGCGTGGGCAATCTGTAGCGCTACCGACGGCTCCGGACATTCTTGGCTGGCTCAAGAGCGCTTAGCCGAATCACTGCAGCGGCGGCGCTGTAGCGGACCTTTGGGTTCTTATCGGAAAACTTCAACTGAACTTTTGGCAGCAACGAAGCGTCGCCTCGCTGGGCAATAGCCTCAACCGCGGCCGCTCGAACGATCCAATCTTTGTCCCTGGTTGCATTGACGAGCGCCTTGCCGGTCAGCGGATCGGGGTCGTGCGCCAGAAAGGTCGCGGCGGCAGCTCGAACTGGATTGGGATCTTTCTTGTGCATCGTGCGATAGGCATCCCACCCAATGCCGGCAAAGGGGATATAGCCAATCCCCTCGGAAATGCCGATCTTGGCCATTTCCTTGGGATTTTTCAGGGTCTCTATTTGTTGCGCGATCATTCCGTCGCCCGATTTGAGTTCTCCAGTGAGCAAACCGAAATAGACGGCATACGCTGATTTATTGTCGCTCAGCTCGCGCAAGGAGTGAGCCGCAGCCATGACGACCTTAACTTTGGTGTCAGACAGGACCTGCTCCAGTTTCGCAACCGATTCCGTGGCATGCATCTGTCCCAAGGCGATTGCGGCTGACTCGCGGACTTCGGGCTTGGGGTCTTTCAATGCGTTCTCGGCGAGTTCACGTGCGCGGGGAGTATCGCGAAGCAAGCCGAGGGCTCGAACGCCGTTTGTCCGCTCGGTCGTTACTTTGGAGAAGACAGCGGTGGTCAGCAGGTCCCAAGCCTTGTGTTTCGGACTCTCGATGTCGTCGGTGGAAGCCTGACCGTAGGAGGAAACGGCCCCGACGCAGACCAGGAGCAAGCAGCTAACGCATTGTGAAAGTCCGCTCATTGAGCACCTCGCGGAAGTGCCCAATCCTCCGGGCCTGAAATTCCACGTTAAGATGCAGTTGGAGTCGAAAATGTATACCGGATCGCAAATCTCAGCTCCCGTTCTTCGCCAGCGTCTTCACCAGGTCATACAAAAACGTCTGGCCCTCATAGAAGGACTCGACGCCCATCCGTTCATCTCTGCCATGGAAGCGGATATCGTCGCGATCGAAGAAGAATCCCTGAATGCCATAGGTGGGGATCCCGGCTCGGCGTAGATAGAGGCCATCGGTGGCGCCCATCACCATGATCGGCACCACGGGCACACCCGGCCACTGCGACTCGGTTGCGCGCTTCACCGCGTTCAGAACGTCGAGCCGCAGCGTGGAGGCAGGCCCTTGGCTCACCTCGCCGACCATTGTGATTTTGACCTGGTCATCGTCCACTATTTTTTGCAAGGTGCTCTGCACGTACTCAGCGGAGTCTTCGGGCAGCACGCGGCAATTCACATTCGCCGCCGCGAGCTGCGGCAGGGCGTTTTTGGCGTGTCCGCCCTCCAGTTGGGTAGCTATGCAGGTCGTGCGCAGAGTGGCGTTCCACGCGGGAGCAGCCGCGGCCACTCTCTGCATTGCCTCCTGAGAGCCGTCGGCGACTTTGGCGAGATCGGCCTTAAGCGGGCCGGGATCGATCTTCCCCATCTCCCTGAAATAAGCCGCGGTGACTTCATTGGTCTTCAGCGGGAAGCCGAACTTCGACAGCCGTTCCAGCGCGCCCGCGAGATGATAGATCGCATTATCGGGCACGGGGATCGAGCTGTGTCCGCCCTTGTTGCGGACCTCGAAGCGAAAATTGATGACGTACTTTTCGCTGACCTGCAGATCGTTCGAGATGCGCTTGCCGCCGGCGGATTCTCCCCATCCGCCTTCGTTCAGCGCCAGCTCGGCGTCAATCAGATCACGGTGATTCTTGATGAGCCAGTCGATGCCGTTGAAGGGCCCGCCACCTTCTTCATCCGCGGTCAGAGCCACGATGATGTCGCGGTCGGGTTTGAAGCCTTCGCGCTTGTAGCGAATCAGGTTAGCGATCCAGACCGCGGCCTGCGCTTTGTCGTCGCCGGTGCCGCGTCCGTAGAAGAAGCCGTCTTTCTCCAGGAGTTGAAACGGGTCAGTGCTCCAGTCTTCGCGCTTGGCCTCAACCACGTCGGTGTGGGCGAGAAGAAGAATCGGCTTCGCCGTGCCCTTGCCGTGATAGCGCACGACCAGGTTCGCCTTCTTCGGATTGGCGCCGCCGACAAAGATGTCGGAGTCGGGGAATCCCGCGGCCTTTAAGCGTGCGGCCGCGGCTTCCGCTACGGGAGTCGTGGCTCCGGTGGTGTACCCAGATTGGATCTCAACGAATTCCTTATAGATATCGTGCGCGAGTTGTTTGTCCGCCGACGGCGGCAGGGTCTGGGCGGACATAGTCTGGGCGAATAAGCTGACGGCGCAGAGAAGAAGCAGGGGAACTGGTCGGAGCATGCGGCATTCTTCCATGACGAGCGGGTTGGCGCAACCGGCGGAAGGCGGAACGCATCGCGGCAGCACGGCCCGATTGAGACAGCTGAGAGCGGAGCGCAACCGGAGCGACGGGTACCGGTGCCTGCATTGCCCCTCTCGCAGGATTTTCGTACTATTGTGGCCGCGACTTACTTGCGCAGCAGCGTGTCGCAATTTGTTACCTGCAACTTGGAGTTTCTGTTTTCTGATTTCACTTTCGGAGGCCAACATGAATTTTCCAAAAGCAATGCGACTCGTGTTTCCGTGTCTGCTGGCTCTTGTCGTATTCGCGGCGGCCGCGGATGCAGGCAAGCCCGTCGCCATCAAAGGCTTCGTTCTGGATTCTGCTTGCGCATTCACCAAGGGATTGAAGAAGCCGATCAGCGCACAGTGCGCGACCGCGTGCGCGAAGGCGGGATCGCCGCTCGTCATCCTGACCGACAATGGCACCATCTATTGGCCCATCGCCGACACCACGCCCTCCGCAGGGCAGAATGAAAAGCTGTTGCCCTTTGCCGGACAGCGAGTCACGGCGAGCGGAAAAGTATTTGAGCGCGGCGGATCGAGCGCCATGGTCATCGACAAGATTGCCGCTGAGACTGATCAGAAGTAACAGCCTGCCAAGGCTCGCGTGTCAGCCGCTGACGGCCTGACACGCGAGTTCATTCACCTGTTCCTCCCCGGCTGAAAAATACGTGCGCCGCACTCGTCCTCCCGTGTCGCCCCACCCATGTCGATCTACGACTTGATGGTTTTCGAAGCCGCGTCCCAAGTGACGGGCTTCTGGCGGAAGTACGACTCGTTCGCCATATGACAGGCGACTGCGGCATGGTTGCCGAACACCTCGTTCTCCGTGACTGGCTTGCGCGACTTCACCGACTGGAAGAAAACATGCAAGTGCGGACGCATATCGTCCCAGTCGCGGCCCTTGTAAACGGTGTCCTCGCGCAGAGGCTCTTTTCCAAGTGGCGGATCGTGTTCGGCGTGCCACTGCTTGAAATATTCTTCGCGCATCTTCGCCGGGAAGGATTGAGCGTAGTAGCTGGGATCCAGATCCACCCCCGGCTGCGGGGAATGGCGCAGTTCGAACTCGCCGGCATCGAGTAAACCTTTCGGGCCCATGAAGCGCGCCAGTTCCGGCGTCTCGCACCCCAGATCCAGGCGTACGTAGACCGGAATGCCGTGATAGTCGAAGAGAACGGTGTGGAAGTCGGGCATATCGCGGCCGTCAGGAAAGCGGACGATGCTCCCCATCGCCGTCGCCGAGCGCGGAATCTCGTTCCAGCCCAGCGTGACCAGCATGCCGCTGATCAGGTGCACCATCAGGTCGCCGGCAACGCCTGTGCCGTAGGCCCTCCAGCAGCGCCAACGCGCGAAGTGCAGTTTGTTGAATGGAACCTTCGGAGCGTCGTTGAGCCACGTATCCCAATCGAGCGTTTCCGGCGAGAGATCGGGCGGCGGAGGATACTCCCAGGCGCCCGTCGGATCGTTTCGTCCCAGCGTGAGTTCGACCATTTCAACATTGCCGATCGCCCCACCCGCGTAGAGTTCCCGCGCCTTGGCGCACAAAACGGAACTGACGCGCTGCGAGCCAATCTGCACGATACGGTTGTTCTTCTGCGCAGCTTCCACCATGGCCAATCCGTCGGCCACGTTGTGCGACATCGGCTTTTCGCAATAGATGTCCTTGCCCGCGTTGCACGCGTCGACCACTACGCGCCGGTGCCAGTGGTCGGGCACGGCCGCGACAATGCAGTCGATGTCTTTGCGGTCCAGCAGTTCCTGATACTTCCGCGTCGTCGGCAGGCTGGAATTGGCGGTGATCTCCTTGGCCAACGTATGCCGGCCGTCATACAAATCCGCGGCAGCCACGCACTCCACGTTAGGAATCGTAATTGCCCCGGCCAGCAGGCCCGAACCCTGCATGCCGATTCCAATCATGCCAAAGCGCACGCGGTCGCTGGGCGCGACCAGACGCGGAAATGGTTGAGCTTCGAGCCGAACCGTCTTTGCCACCAGCAGACCACCCGCAGCCGCCGCACTGCCCGTCAAGAATGCGCGCCGCGAAAGAATACGTTTCATGCGAATCCCTCCGAATGATTTGACTGCGAATGCTCGCTCCACTCCGACTATTTCTTAAGAGACTTAATGGCTACTTCCTTGAAGAACACAATGTCGTTGTCGCTGTGGTTCTGCAGACCAAAATAGCCGAAGTTCGGGCGCGGTCCGCGCTGCGGCTCGAAATCAAATTTCCGTTCCGGCACTGGATCGCCCTCTTTGTAATCGGTGACTTTCTGGCCGTTCAGCACCACGATCGTGCGCGGCCCATCCAGCGTGATGTCCATCGTGTTCCACTCCGGTCCCGGCTTCCACGCATGTTTCACGAGGGGCTTGGTCAGCGAATACAGCATGCCCGTCTCGTGATACTCATCCTCTTTCGAGGTTTCCGGGTGATTGTCGATCTGCACTTCGAAGCCGTAGTGCACCGGCATCCATTCCTCCCGCGGTTCGACGGGAATGCGAATGAAGACGCCCGAGTTGTCATTCTCGTCGCGCATTTTGAAGACAACGTGAATTTCGCAGTTTCCGATCTTGCCGCCCGTCCAAACCAGCAAGCCCATGCCGCCATGCGTGCGGATCAATCCATCTTCCACGGTGTCGCCGCCCGGGCCAACATGATGCCAGCCGGTTAAATCCTTGCCGTTAAAAAGTTGTTGCCACTTGTCGGGATCGCCCTTGCAGACGTTCTGACTCTCATCCGCCGCGAATGAAAACGTGGCCAGGCCGGCAAGCAGAAAAATGCAGACAGTAAATCGTTTCAGCATTGGGAAAATCTCCTGATGTTGGCTCCACTGCTTTTTGGGACAGACCCACTCTACTCGCACCCCGTACCGGGAATCAATCGGTGAGGTCGAACATGGAACGACGGCCGCCTCGGCCGTCCCGCGAAGGCGCAGCCGAGCGAAACCTGCGATGGCAAAACGGAGAATATTTTCGCATCTACGAAGATTTTCGTTGACACTACGAATACCTTCGTAGTAGATTCCATTTCCATGAAGCAGCCTCCGCAGAAACCCACCACTTCGGAACTCGAGATTCTCCATGTCCTGTGGACGCGCGGCCCATCCACGGTGCGCGAAGTTCACGATGCCCTGAGCGAGAAAAAGGCCCTGGGATACACCACCGTCCTGAAGCTCCTGCAAATTATGACGACAAAAGGGACGGTGCGGCGAAACGAAACCCAGCGGGCGCACGTCTATGAAGCATGCCTGCCTGCCGAGCAGACCAAGCGCCAGCTTGCCGGGGACATGCTGCAGCGGGTTTTCGAGGGATCGGCCAGCCAGCTGATGATGCACGCGCTGGCCGGACGTAAGGCTTCTCCCGAAGAGATCAGCGAACTGCGCCGCATGCTGGATGAATACGAAAGGAACCGCCGATGACTGCCATGACGAATTTGCTTTCTCCGAGCGCGATGCACTCGTTGGGATGGGCCCTTCTGCACTTCCTATGGCAGGGTACCGCGCTGGCGGCGGTGGCTGCTGCAGCCATGGGGCTTTGCCGCCGTCCATCGGCACGCTATCTCCTTGGGGCCGGGGCGCTGCTGCTGATGCTCGCGGCTCCAGTCGCAACGTTTTTCTTCTATTCTCGGCATTCCGGTGTGGCAGACACCGCGAAGTCGTCGCCGCTCGCCGCGGTCGCTTGGCCAATAGCGAGGGGCAACGCCTCGGCGAGCGGATCGATTCAGCCCTCACGGCTCTCACCGTCACGCATGCTCGGACGAACAGGATCTGACGCGCTCCCATGGCTGGTCGAAGCCTGGCTGCTCGGAGTGGCGTTCTTCAGCCTGCGCTCCGCCGGCGGATTCTTTTTGCTCGAGCGCGAGCGCCGCAGACGGTCGAGCATCGTCGGGCCGCGCGTGCTCGAAATCTGCTACACGCTGCAGGACCGCATCGGACTGACTCGCGCCATCGCATACTGCGAATGCCAGTGGCTGCAGGCGCCGGCTGTGATCGGATGGTTCCGTCCGGTCGTGTTTCTGCCCGTTACTGCGCTCACCGGCCTTTCTGAAGAGCAACTGCGAGTCAGTCATCGCGCACGAACTGGCGCACATCCAGCGCTTCGATCCCTTCGTCAACGTTTTCCAGGTGTGCGTCGAGACCTTGCTCTTTTACCATCCTGCCGTCTGGTGGCTGAATAAACGTATTCGCGCCGAACGCGAGCACTGCTGCGACGAAACCGCGGTCGCGCTCTGCGGCAACGCCGTCGAGTACGCGCGTGCGCTCACGCTGATGGAAGAATGGCGCGAGGCGCCGGTTCTCGCAATGGCTGCCAACCGCGGCCCGCTCACCGAACGCATCGTCCGCGTGCTCGGTCTAAAGACTCTCGGCGCCGGAATGCGCGGCATCGGATTGACTGCCAGCGTCCTGTGCTTAACCGCGGCGCTCGTCGCCGGAAATGCGCTGCTAGGGATGGCGCATCCACCGTTGGCTCGCGCTGCCTCGCTGTGGCAAACGACGCCCAAGCCCGCTGCAGGCTCTGCGCAGCCCTCGGCCGCTCCGACGGCAAAGCCGTCTCCCGCGCACACACAAAGCAGCGACGCCACCGAGAAGAATGCGTTCTCCTACATCGATGGCATGAAGTCGGTCGGCCTAACCGACCTTTCGCTCGACACGCTTATCGCCATGAAGGTGCAGGATGTCACCCCGGAATACGTTCGCGAACTGCAGGCGCAGGGACTGCATCCCGATGCCGAAAAGCTCATCGCGATGAAGGTGCAGGATGTGACGCCGGAATACGTTCGCGAATGGCATCAAGCTGGTTTCAATCCCAGCGAGAACGAACTTATCGCGCTCAAAGTTCAGGGCGCCGATGCCGCATACTTCCGTGGCATGAAAGACGCCGGCCTCAGTCCCGACTTGAATCATCTGATTGCGATGAAAGTGCAGGGCATAACGCCCGAGTATGTTCGCGAACTTCGCGCCTCGGGGTTCAATGTAACCGTAGACCAGGTGATCGCGATGAAAGTGCAAGACATCACCCCGTCCTACCTGAAAGGCTTGAAAGACCAAGGCATTGAGGCCGGCCCCGACAATGCCATCGCCATGCGCGTCCAGGACGTGACGCCTGAATATGTGCGCGACATCCAGGCTCTGGGTTTCAAGCCCTCTGCCAACGAAATCATTGCCATGAAAGTGCAAGACGTCACGCCTGAGTACATCAAAGCGCTGCAATCAGCGGGGTTCAAACTCAGCGTCAACGACATCATTAGCGCCAAAGTGCAAGACGTGACGCCCGAGTTCATCGACGAAGCCCGCAAGCACGGCTTCAAAGACCTGACCCTGCAGAAGCTGATCCAGCTCAGGCAGTTGGGAGTCCTGGATTCCAAAGCCGACCTGTAATCGTTAGAAATGAACCATGTGGCGACGGACGCCTCGTCCGTCCAAGCCTGGGCGAAGCCCGGCGCTTCGAGAGTGAAACTTGCGTGTAAAAGGAGCTTTTATGAGAATCCGTCGCACCCTGGCCTACTTAGTCTTCGCATCCTGCATCACGGTGTTCGTGCTCAAGAACCACGCCGCCGACTCGCGCACCGGCGACTGGACGATCAGCAAATCCGACGAGCCCGGCAAAGTCGAATTCTCGCTGATCGAGCACCATCACGGCGGCACGTCGAGCCACCAGTCCGACTGGCCCGCCAGTTCGTTCCAGGGCGTGGACCTCACGAAAACCGGACGCCAGGAGGTGCACTTCACCATCGCGCGGGACGCCGGCAAGATCGATTGCGAAGGTTACCTCAATAACGGCGAGGGTGCGGGGCTCTTCCACTTCTTGCCCGACCCAAACTACTCGAGCCAGATGCGCGCGCTCGGCTTCTCCATTGACGAAGAAAAGCAATTCAGCATGGCGGTGCAAGACGTCAGCCTCGACTTCGCCAAGCAGATGAAGAACGAGCACCTCACGGACATTGACGCCGACAAACTAATCGCCTTCCGCATCTTCCGCGTCGACTCAGCTTTTATCGAGGCCCTGCGCACGGAAGGCCTGAACATCACCGACAGCGACAAACTCGTCGCCTTCCGCATCCACGGTGTCACGCCGCAAATGGTCCACAGCCTTCACCAGGCGGGATATAAGCCGGACGAAGACACGCTCGTTGCCATGCGTATCCACGGTGCGACTCCGGAATGGATGGAGCAGCTCAAACAGCGCGGCTACGATCACGTGGACCTCGAAAAGCTCATCGCCTTCCGCATCCACGGTGTCTCCCCGGAATTCATTCAGAAGCTACAGGGACTTGGCTACCAGCATCCTGATCCCGACGAGTTGATCGCCATGCGCATCCATAACGTGACGCCGGAATACATCTCCGACATGAAGGCCCGCGGAATCCGCGACCTCAGCATCGACCAACTGGTCAGCATGAGAATCCACGGGATTGACTGAAGCTCGAGTTCTTACTCTTCAGTAATAACCAAATTGTGGAAATGGAAACGCAAGCCGCTCGATTGGGCGGCTTTTTCTCTTGGGGCACCTTTCTCAGGCAGCCCATTGCGAGCCCCCTCCCCTTGCCGGCCCCCAAGAAGATTGCACCCTTATTGACAACCGGGCTTCTTGGAGACATGCTCCTTGACGGATTCCGGGAGCTTTTACCAGCCCGAAATCGTCGCTGCGTTATAGAAAAGTGGGCTGGACGGCTCCTGATCGATTCCATAGGAGGCTCCATGCAAGAGATAGCAGTTCCGACCTTACTGCGGCACAAGTCAACTTCCCGCCGCTCCACCTTAAGGTTTCTGCCCGCAAATCCCAGGACCGCTGCCGCAGCTAGTTCCGGCGCGGGGCTTGAGTCTTCCGCGCAGATCAAGAAGCAGGTTCAGAAGTTTTGGCAAAACTCACCCTGTGATTCATGGTTCACCGCAGAGGCGCGAGGGACTCTCGATTTCTACCGCACTCTCGATGAGCATCGGTACAAAGTGCACCGCCGGTTGCTCCCGACCGTGGATTTTGAGAAGACCCGAGGATTGCGTGTGCTCGAAATCGGTTGCGGCTGTGGAAGCGAAGCTGAGCGCTTTGCTCGTGCCGGCGCTCACTACACCGCTGTCGACTTGACGAACGCAGCCGTCAGCCTGACGCAACGCCGCTTTCAACTGGCAAATCTCGAAGGACGTTTCCTACAGGGCGATGCCGAAAATCTGCCATTCGCGGATGGCTCCTTCGATCTGGTGTACTCGCACGGCGTACTCCACCACACTCCCGATACGCCTCGCACCATCCGCGAGGTCCACCGCGTGCTCAGCGACGGCGGGTGCGCCCTCATCATGCTCTACCACCGAAATTCGTTCAACTACCACGTGAATCTGCGGGTCGTCCGCAGCTTGCGCGCCCGCATGTTGCGGACTGAATTTGGCATCCGGCTCGCCAGCCGATTGTTTGGCGAATCGGAAAAAGCCCTGCGTCGACATGCAGAACTCGTCCGCCAGGACGCGGGCAGTTACCTCGAAATGCAGAACCTGCTCAACCGAAATACCGATGGACCCGATAACCCGCTGTCCCAGGTGTTCTCCCAGGAATCCGCCGGCGAATTGTTCTGGCAATTCGCCAAGATCAAGACCGAAGTGATGTTCTGGAATCCGAACTGGCTGCCGCTTCTCGGCAAACTCATTCCCTCTTCGATCGAAGACTGGTTGGCTTCGCACTGGGGATGGCACCTCTGGATTCACGCGGACAAAAACCCTCTCGGAGTCGTTGCCGAGCGAGTTCCATGCGCGGCCGGCTCTGGAATTCCGGTCACCGTGCACTCCGAACCAGTAATGAGCTGAATCAGGGTTGACGCTTTTGTGATTTCTGTACAGGAATTGAAGCCTGAGTACTTGAGGACTCAAATGTCAGCAGACAAACCCGTGAAGACTCTAGTAATTGGCAACTATCCGCCTCCCATGTGCGGATGGGCGATCCAAACTCTTTGTGTCACCGCCGAACTGCGCCGCCGCGGGCAGGTTTGCGATGTGCTCAACATCAATGGGAACCGCAAGGTGAAGAGTCCCGACTATATCGACGTACAGGGCGCATGGGACTATCTCGCGAAGGTCGGGGGCCGGGCGCTTCGTGGCTACGGGCTGAATATGCACGTCAATGGCATGTCGAAGAAGGGTTACATCCTGGCGTTGATTGCCGCGCTCATTGGACGCTTAACCTTGCGGCCCATCGCGCTCACTTTTCATGGAGGTCTGTCGCAGAAATATTTCCCTCGGCACGATTCGTGGCGGTTGCACCACGCGTTCCGGTTGCTTTTCCGCATCGCCGGCAAGATAGGTTGTGACAGCCGCGAGATTGAGCAGGCGATCGAGAGCTATGGCATCGATCCTGAAAAGATCACGTCCATCGCCACCTTCTCGTCGCGATATCTGAGATTTAACCCTGTACCTTTGTCGGATGAAATAGAGGAGTTCTTGTCTCACCATCAACCCACATTTTTTTCGTATGTATCGTTTCGCCCGGAGTACCGCTTAGAAACGGTGCGCGAGGCGATGAAATTCTTTCGCCGAGCCTACCCTCAGTCCGGATTTATCTGGCTTGGATTCCCCGATCGAGAGCTGGTCTCGGCGCGGGCGTTTACTGACGCTTGGACCGAGGACGAGCGCCGCTCCCTGCTCCTGCTGGGCAATCTCTCGCACGACGAATTCCTGACGCTGTTGACGCGCTCCTCAGGCTATTTGCGGCCGCCCGCCTGCGATGGCGTGGCTGCCTCCGTGCTTGAGTCGCTCGCGCTGGGAGTGCCGGTAGTGGCCAGCGAAAATGGGCGCCGCCCCGAGCCGGTGATCACCTATCGCGACGAAGATGCCGTCGACATGTGTGCCAAGATGGTCTATGCGACCGAAAACGATCGCGCCATTCGAGCGCGCATCCAGAACATGGCCACCGAATCCGCCGCGGATAGTGTCGCGCAAATGGCCGATTGGCTGACCGCGGAGCGCGCCGAGCGCCTGACGCGTGAACTACACATTCGACCACGATCGACTGGAAAGGAAGTTCTGGATTTCTGACTGAATATTCGCCGTGTCGATGCTAGCGCTCGTTCATAGCGAGCCAGGGCCTGCCGCGGTAGGAATCCGCCACCATCCAGGCGCCAGCCGTAAGCGCCGCAGATACGATGGTTTCGCTCCATTGGAATGTGTTTGCGTGGCCGGCCACCACGACGGGCACCCACACCAGCAGCGTGAACAGGCCCGTCTGCAACGCCGAGAGCGTGGCTGCCAGCCGTGCATACACACCGGTGATCACCGCGACGCCTGCGACGATGTAGGCGCTGCCGGTGAAATACACCCAAGCCAAATGCCATGGCAGCCAGCCAGGCACCAGTGAAGCCGTCTCTTTGAGATAGAGGAAATGCGCCACGCCAAACGGGATCAACGCCAGCCCGAAGAGTATCCGCGCGATGCGTAGACCCCGGTCGCCGGTGGCGAAACCAAGGCGCCGCCTGTCTCCGTCGGTGGCGAACCAGACATACAGTACCCACGCGGCGGCCAGCATCACCGCAGTCTTGCAGACCGCCCACCAAAATTCCACAGTGGGCGTCAGAAAGGTGCCGGGCACTCTCAACAGCAGCAACCACAGCAGGAGATAAACGAGCAGCACGCGGGCAGCGGCGGCCGCTGTTCGCCGCCACAGCAGGCCCATGCCAGTTGCCAGGGAAATGATGGCGCAGAGAAAGGCAAGCCCGTGCACACTCTGAGGTATCGGCTGCCATATCGCGACGTATTCGCTCTTGATCAGGCCCACGATTCCGAGGCCGATCATGGTCGCGGCAAAGACCGCATGACCCACGCTTGCGACGCGCATCGCCTGTCCTCCGGTAGTGTTTGAGTTCATGGGGTACAGTAGCCGACTTTCAACGATGCACCCGCAACGACGCGCTGTAGGGTGACATTGATAGTGGCCTGGGACCATATCCACTTGATGGGCTGTGACATGACCACTTGTGCCTGAGAAATCGAAGTTGGATATTTTGGTGCAAGTCGTTTGAATTTCCAAAACGGTAGTGCTTTCACGTTATTGATCTTCTTTCTGCCCTCCTTATAATCGGCGCACTTCTTTTGGGGTTCGTTTGCTTCACACATCTAGAACTTCATATGCGCACTTGCGTGTTGTGCTGCCGTGTCGGCAGCGACAAAAGCAAGCGCGATGGGAGACTATGCTCAAGCTCAGGAATCTTACGTGCGTTCTTGTGATGTTGTTGGTAGCCTTCGCCGCCTCTGCTCAGCAAATCACCGGCAACATCCGCGGAACCGTTTCCGATCCCAGCGGGGCCGTCGTGCAAGGCGCCAGCGTCACAGCACGGCAGACAGAAACCGGGCTGACACGTACGGCAACCACAGACCGCGGCGGGAACTACGTGCTGCTCGAGCTTCCCATTGGGCACTACCGGCTGGAGATCGCGGCCAAGAGCTTTCAGAAATACGTGCAGGAAGGAATCTCGCTGAACGTGAATGAGACAGCGACCGTTCCCGTGCGTCTCGCGGTTGGCTCGGAGAGTGCGCACGTGCAGGTAGAGGCTGATGCGGAAATGATTCAGCCCACGATCACCAGCCTCGGCAAGCCTGTACTGGAGCGTGAACTGCTCGATCTTCCGCTGGATGGGCGCGACTTTGCGCAGCTTGGGTTGCTGCAGGCGGGCGTAGTGCCACTGACGCCGGGGCTAATCGAGGCTGGCGGTGGGACCCGGAACAACCAGGGTTATGCGGTCGACGGCCAGCGGCCGGAGTCAAACAATTTCTTGATTGACGGCGCCGACAACGTCAATGCCGTCGATGCCGGCTTCGTCCTGAGACCGCCCATTGATGCGATCTCGGAATTTCGCATCCTGACGCACAACGCCGATGCCGAGTTCGGACGCAACACGGGGTCGACGACCAACATCGTCACTCGCACGGGAACGAATGCATTTCACGGCGCGCTGTGGGAATTCTTCAGGAACGATGCCATGGATGCATCTGACTTCTCGGCGAATTCGGTGCTCCGGCTGAAACAAAATCAGTTCGGCGGAACATTCGGCGGGCCGATCGCGAAAGACAAAACTTTCTTCTTTGGATACTACGAGGGCTTCCGGAACCGCCAGGGAGAAACCTTGAAGCCGACGGTACCGTCCCTGGCAGAACGTCAAGGCGACTTCTCGCAACTGTGCCCGGAAGGCTTTGATCCGGTCACCGACTTTTGCAATAATCCCGATCCTTCGCACCAGCTCTACAACTTTCTGTCCGGGCCAATTCCGGGCAACAAGCTGACCTCGATCGATCCGATCGCGCAAAACGTGCTCGCCTTCTTCCCGATCGCCGCCGACGGTGGCAACACGTTCACGGCCACGGAGTCGCTGAGCGAAGACAACAATCAGTTCGGGGCGCGAATCGACCATTACCTGAATGCGACCAACACTCTGAATTTCCGCTACATGTACAGCAGCGGCCCGACGACGGATCCGCTATCGCCGGCGGGAGCCAACGTCCCCGGCTTTCCGGTCGGACTCTACGACCGCGCGCAGAATTTCGTAGCCCAGGAAACTCACGCGTTTTCGCCGTCGGTCATTGGAATCGCCAGGGTCTCGTATCTGCGGAACCAGTTCCTTCTGGACCAACACCTTAACGGCACTCTGCCTTCTTCGCTCGGGTTTCAATATCAGCCGACTCTCGCGCAGGCCGCTGGACCTCCGTTCATTCAAGTCGCTGGTTACGCTTCGGTAGGCGATCCCATTACGGGACCGCGCAATACCTACCAGAACACCTTTGACTTCTCCGGATCGCTGAGCTGGATTCGGGGACGTCATGAAATGAAGTTTGGCGGAGGCTTTCGCCGCGATCAGATCAACGCGCTGTTCGGCATCGCGTCCAACGGATTTTTCGTTTTCTCGACCTTTCCGTTTAGCGATGCTTTTGCCAGCTTTTTGGAAGGACAGCCGGTGTTCTTCCTGCAGGGCGGCGGCAACCCGAATCGCCACATTCGGGGCAAGGCCCTCAACCTCTACGGACAGGACACCTACAAGATCAGCTCTCGGCTGACGGCGAACTTCGGCTTGCGCTACGAACTGCCGCTGCCAAACACCGAGGCACATAACCTGCAAAATCTCTGGGTGCCGGGTGCGCAATCGAAAGTGTTCCCGACTGCTCCCGCGGGGCTGCTCTATCCCGGGGATCCGGGCGTTCCCGCAGGCCTGATTCCTGCGCAGAAGACAGCCTTCGCTCCTCGTGTCGGGGTGGCCTATGACCCGACCGGAAAAGGAAAGTGGCTGGTCAGCGCGGCGTATGGCATTTTTTATGAGCCTTACTATACCGGCGAGGGCGGTCCGTTACAGGATCCAGTAAGCGCGCCGCCCTACCTGCAAACGCCACAGGCCAGTTTTCCGGTCAACTTTGCCAATCCATTTAACGGTGCCAACGAATTCGGCGCAACGTTCTCAGAGCCAATGACATTGCTGGTAGTCTCAAACAAACTCCGGCTGCCTTACGCGCAAGACTGGAACCTGAACGTCCAACACTCGTTCGGCGCGGACTGGCTGCTGGAAATCGGCTACGTAGGAACCAGCGGAGTGAAGCTACCCCGCTTCGTTGAAGGAAACCCCGCCGTTTATATTCCAGGAACTGATTCCAGCGGCAACCCGCTGTCGACCGAGGCGAACGTCAACCAGCGGCGTCTCTACTCAGGATGCACGCTCGCTCAACCGAACAATTGCGTCTACGGATCGGTCGGCGAGATCGCCAGCCTTGCGAATTCCAGCTACAACGCGCTGGACGCCAGCCTGCGCAAGCGCTTCAGTCACGGACTCTCGTTCCTGGCGTCTTACACGTTCTCGCATTCGATCGACGATGTCTCCTCGTTCAACATCACCGGGTCGGCCTCGCAGCCTGACGCTGGCGAGAATGATTTGGCACAGAATCCCTTTGACCTCGGAGCCGAGCGCGGTCGCTCCATGTTCGATGCCCGTCATCGCTTGGTGCTGAGTTATCAGTGGAGCGTGCCCTACTGGCGGCAGGCCAGCACCTGGTACCAACACGCGTTCGGCAACTGGCAATTCAACGGCATTTTTACCGCGATGAGCGGCACTCCATTTACGGTTTTGAATTCGAACGATGTGTCGCTACAGGGCAGCGCTCCGGAAATTTCAGGATTCTCCAGCAACCGTCCCGACGTTGTGAGCGATCCCTTCAAACCAGGCCCTGTCGCGGCCAATCCGGGGTGCACGAACTTCCCGGCGCAAACTCGTACCCCGGCGGCATGGTTCAACCCGTGTGCGTTTGTCGAGCCCGCCATTGGATCTTTTGGCAACGAAGGGCGGAATGCCATTCAGGGTCCGGGATACGTGAACTGGGACTTTTCCCTTCTCAAGAATATTCAGGTCGCGGAAGGCAAGCAGCTGCAGTTCCGGGCGGAGCTTTTCAACATCTTGAATCACACGAACCTCCGCCTGCCGGAGTCGGACATCCAGTCGCCCAATATCGGACAAATTCAGAAGGACACGGAGCAGCCGCGAGTAATCCAGCTGGCTCTGAAATTCCTGTTCTGAAAGCGCATCGCCTGGTTGTCATCGCTGAGCGAAGCGAAGGACCGATGCACTCCCACCCAGTGCACAGGTCCTTCGGCTTCGCTGAAGGCGGGCTCTTCGCGGCCAAGAGCACCGTTCAGCAGACCCTGCCTTGAGGGCGGACTGGGCTATAATCGGGGCTTCCAGTCCCCATGCGCAGGCTCCTCTTTCTAGCTCTTTTGTCGGCGACACTGGCTACTGCGCAGGCCGCACCTCCCGCGCCAGTCAAGGCTTCTGAGCCGAAGCCTCAGGCCCCGACATCCTTACCTCACTTCGAAGACGTTGGCAAGCAAGCTGGGTTGACTGTCCCTCACATTTCGACGGCGGAGAAACGCTACATCATCGAATCGATGAGCGGCGGGATTGGGCTGATCGATTGCGATAACGACGGCAAACTCGACATCATCGCCGTCAACGGTTCGAGCATCGATCGCTACCGCAACACGGCGGCGATCCCCTGATCACGCTCTATCACCAGGACGCGGATTTAAAGTTCACCGACATCACCCAGCAGGCTGGCCTGACGCGCAAGGGCTGGGGCATGGGCGTGGCCGTCGCCGACTACGACAACGACGGGCTGCCCGACATTTACGTCACCGGCTATGGCGGCAACGCGCTTTATCACAATCCTGGGCAACTGCAAGTTTGAAGACGTCACCGAAAAAGCTGGCGTCGCAGTCGGGGGGTTGAGCACGGGCGCCGCGTGGGGAGACTACGATCGCGACGGCCACGTGGATCTCTTCGTCTCACGCTACGTGCACGTGGACATGGACAAGCTTGCCGGATTTTGGCAGCAACGAAAAGATTTTGCCGCTTTCGGGGAGTCCTGGTGCAGTGCGGACCTTGGGGTCATCGCAGGCGAGTCAGATTTTCTGTTCCACAATCGCGGCGATGGCACGTTTGAGGACGTATCCAAGAAGGCTGGAGTGGACGACCCCAAGCATTACTACGGTCTGGGCGTCGTTTGGGGCGACTACGACAACGACGGCTGGCCCGATCTATACGTGGCCAATGATGCCGGGCCGAATTACCTCTACCGCAACAAGCACGACGGAACGTTTGAGGAAGTCGGGCTGATGCTGGGGGCTGACCTCAGCGGAGACGGCCAGGAACTCGGCTCGATGGGCGTGGATATGGGCGACTACGACCACGAAGGCCGGCTCGATATTTTCGTCAGCGAATTCGTGGATCAATCGGACACGCTCTACCACAACAACGGCGACGATGGATTCGCCGACGTAAGCGTGGCGTACGAGAATCGGCCAACCCAGTCATCCCTACGTGGGGTGGGGCACCGGCTTTTTCGACATGGACAATTCGGGCTGGCTCGATATCTTCGTGGCGAACGGGCATGTGTATCCGCAGGTGGACACGATTCCGAATGCTGCTCACTTCAAGCAGCCGATGCTGCTGTTTCGCAACAAGCATGATGGAACGTTCGAAGAATCGGCTGCGGCTGTAGGGCTCGTCGGACATTCCTGCTGCAGTCGCGGCGGGGCGCGGCCTTCGGGGACATCAACAACGACGGCTGCGTCGACATTGTGACTCTGAATGTAGGCGAGCCACCTTCCCTGTTGCTGAACCACTGCCAAAACGGAAATCATCGCGTCCTGTTTCGTTTGCAGGGGACCAAGAGCAACCGGTTGGCGATCGGCGCGCGGGTCACGGTAAAGGCCGGCGGCATCACCCAGTTCAGCGAGGTCAAGGGCGGCTCGAGCTACATCTCGCAAAATGATCTGCGGCAGCACTTTGGGCTGGGGAAAAGCGATAAGATGGACGAGGTCACGGTCCGCTGGCCAAACGGCGAGAGCGAGACTTTGCGCGGCGTTCCGGCCGACTTCATTTACACGATCGTCGAAGGCCAGGGAATCAACGGCAAGGTGGCGCTACCTCCTCCGGATGCAGGAGCATCTCAGTCCGGAGCTCGATAGCAGAAGCAAAAGCTTGGGGACACTTTTGCACGCGAATCACATCGGGGGAGACATGTATGGCGAAGCAGTACATGGATCGGTTGTCCTCTGGGCCGGCTTATCTTTGCCTGCTAGCGTTGGCGTTGATCACGTGTGCCGGGGCGCAAAACAACTCCGCATCCGCGCCACCGAAGGGTGCGGATCAATCCACACCGGTATTTCGTTCGACCTCGCGATTGGTGTTAGTAGACGTTGTCGCCACTGACCATCAAGGAGCCTTTTTTGCCGGATTGATGGCCGGCGATTTCACCGTGCTCGAAGATGGAAAGCCGCAGAAGATATCGGCGTTTGCCGTGCATGTGACGCCACCCGCACCGAAGCATCCAGCGCCTCCTCTGCAACTTCCACCACATCAGTTCAGCAACTTCACCTACGTTCCACAGGCAACGGATCGTCCGGTCACGATCGTCCTGCTCGACATGCTCAACACCAGCGGACAGGATCAGCAATACACGCGCAAGCAGATGATCAAGTTCCTGAAGGGCCTTCCGCAAGGGCGCCCGGTGGCGCTGTTCACGCTGACATCCCAGCTGAAAATGGTCCAGGGATTCACGGGAGACTCCGACGCACTGGTAAAAGCAGCCACCGCCATCCTGACCAATACACCGCTGCTCATGGGCTCGGAAGCGCAACAACAGCAGGAAGAAATCGGCGCCACGACCCTGGAATCGCTTGCCGCCCCGGCGAGCATGGGCCCCGGCACAACGCAAAGCTCCACCTCGATGCCCATTGCACCGATCGGCCAAGCAATTCGCGATGCGCTGGGATCGGAAGATGTGTTCCAGAAGTTGGAGCGGATGAATATGACGATCAACGCGCTCGACATCCTGGCGCGGGCGGTTGCCGGATATTCTGGGCGTAAGAATCTGCTTTGGTTGTCGGCGGAATTTCCCGTGGCGTTTGGTCCGGGTATCACTCCTTACAATCAGGCGAGCCATCCCCTGAATGCGAATGTGGGCAACCAGACCAACCACCAACTTCACGACCTGCAGAACGAAGCTCCGCCGGTCATCCAAACTGCGGCGCTACTCGCAGCCTCGCAGATCGCGGTTTATCCGATCGACGTGCGTGGAGTCATCAGCACGGGCACGGGAATGGATATCAGCACTTCGACCGCAGGATTGGGCCACCTCGACCTGCAGAACGAGACCCTCGACGCCAACACAAGACAAACCACTGCGGTCTGGGACACACACGAAGCGATGAGCGATGTCGCCCGGCAGACCGGCGGCGAAGCGCTCTACGGAACCAACGATTTGAAAGATGCACTGAACCGCGGGATGGACGAAGGATCGAACTACTACACTCTGGCCTACGTCCCCACGAACCACGAGTGGAAGGGCAAGTACCGAAATATTGAAGTCAAGGCAACAGCAGGGGCGAAACTCACCTACCGGCGCGGCTACTACGCTTTGCCGGAGCGCCAGTACACCGGCGACCGGGCCGAGGCAGCGATGGCGGCGGCCATGAAGCTCTCTGTCCCTGAGTTCACGATGCTGTTTATGCGAGTTCAAGTACTGCCGCCGGACGCAGAGCACAAAAAGGTACGCATCGACTATGCGGTCGACGCGCACGATATCAACTTCACGGACGGCGACGATCAGAAGAAACATGCGTCGGTCGATTTCATGGCGACCGCATGGGATAAGGACCTGAAGCTGGCGTCGCACAGCGCCGAAAACATGGATGCGACCCTGCGAGACGACGCCTACCAGCAGGTGATGCGCACGGGTTTGCCCTTCCATCAGGAACTCGACCTGAAGCCGGGCACATACACGCTTCGACTGGGAGCGCTGGATCGGGGAAATCAGAAGATCGGGACGGTGAATGTGCCGATCACCGTGCCGGATCCGGCCGCGACCAAGGCATCAAAGTAACGTGATCCAGTTGGCACGCTCGAAGGCGAGGGGTAATCCCATGCGAAATCCTATTTTGATGATCACCACACTTCTCGTGTTGCTAGCTTGGTATCAGTCCCCCGAGATGGCGGTCCAAGCCGCTGCCCCACAAAAAACTGCCCTTGCTCGAACGGAGAGTCCGATACCCATGACTTCAGACCAAAATTCGCAGGCCGCAGACACCCGCGCCGTTATCGATCGCTTCAACGAGGCGTTCAATCGCCACGACGCGGACGCGCTTGCGGCATTGCTCACCGATGACACCGTCTTCGAAGATACGTCCCCAGCGCCGGACGGGCGGCGCATTGAGGGCAAGGCTACCGTTGTCGCCTTCTGGCGGACGTGGTTCACGAACAACGCCGACGCGGCATTCGAAGCGGAAGACGTAATTGTCAGCGGAGATCGTGCGGTCGTGCGCTGGGTGTATCACAAGCTCCGTAACGGGCAGCCATGGCACCTCCGTGGCGTGGACGTCTTCACGGTGCGGGACGGCAAAGTATCCGCGAAACTTGCGTATGTAAAAGGATAAGCGGCTCGAAGACCGCTCCAGGAATGCCGGGACTTCCGCTGTAACATGCTAAAATTTGTGCATTCTCATGGGGATGAAGTGTAGCGTCATTGCGAGGATTCTGCTTCCCCTGGCTCTGCTTCTTGCGGTTGTCCAAGCACAAACCCCGCCCCGTCCCAAGCCGGTTCCTCAATTCGAAGACATCACTAAGCAGGCTGGACTCACGGTACCGCACAATTCCACGCCTGAGAAGCGCTACATCATCGAGTCGATGAGCGGCGGCGTCGGGTTCATCGACTGTGACAACGACGGCAAGCTCGACATTATTACCGTCAATGGATCGTCCGTGGACCGTTACAAGGGCGGCGGCGATCCGATGATCACGCTCTACCACCAGGACGCCAAGCTGAAATTCACCGACATCACGCAGGCTGCGGGACTTACAAAAAAAGGCTGGGGCATGGGCGTCTCCGTGATGGATTTCGACAATGACGGTTGGCAGGACATTTATGTCACGGGCTTCGGCGGGAATGTTCTATACCGCAACCTGGGGAACTGCAAGTTCGAAGATGTGACCGAGAAGGCCGGATTGAAAGTGGGCGGCTTCAGCACCGGCGCAGCCTGGGCCGACTACGACCGCAGCGGTTATGTTTCGGTTTTTGTTCCACGGTACGTGTCCATCGACATCAATAACTTGCCCGAGTTCGGCAGCAGCGACAAGTTTTGCCGCTATCGCGGCGTGATGGTGCAATGTGGGCCCGGAGGGCTTCCCGGGGAATCGGACTTCCTGTTTCACAACCGCGGGGACGGCACTTTTGAAGATGTTTCGAAGAAGGCAGGAGTAGACGATCCGAATCACTACTACGGAATGCAAGCCGTGTGGGCTGATTACGACAACGATGGCTGGCCCGATCTCTACGTCCCCAACGACGGCAAAGCGAATTATCTCTACCACAACAAGCACGACGGCACCTTTGAAGACGTGGGGCTGTTGTCGGGAGCCGCCTTGAGCCTTGACGGCAAAGAGCAAGGTTCGATGGGTGTAGATTTCGGCGACTTCGACCGCGACGGCCGCCTCGATATTTTCGTCACCAATTTTGTGGATGAACCCGACGCACTCTACTGGAATCAGGGCGAGCAGGGATTTATGGATATAGGGTGGAAGGCTGGCATCGCGCAGGTCACGACCCCGCTCGTGGGATGGGGTACCGCGTTTTTCGATGTGGATAACGAAGGGTGGCTCGACATCTTCGAAGTGAATGGCCATGTCTATCCACAGATGGACTATGTGAAGGGCGGCGCCGGCTACAAGCAGCCGGTGGTGCTGTATCGCAACAACCACGACCGCACCTTTGAGGACGTCACTGCGCTGGCCGGGCTCGACAAGCTTCCCCCTGCTTCACGGCGTGGCGCCGCTTTCGGCGATGTGAACAACGACGGCAAGGTGGATATTCTCATCCTGAACGTCGGGCAGCCTCCGACTCTGCTGCTGAACCGTACCCAGAGCACGAATCATGCGGTGCTGTTCAAACTGGTCGGGACCAAGAGCAATAAGGCCGCGATCGGAGCGCGGGTGACCGTAACAGCCGGTTCCGCAACGCAATTCAAAGAAGTACGCAGTGGCACCAGTTACCTCTCGCAAAATGACCTGCGGCTGCATTTCGGGCTTGGAGCGGAAACAGCGATGAGCAGCGTGGAAGTCTTGTGGCCAGGCGGGAAGAAGGAAGGCATCAAGGATCTTGCGGCCGACTTCATTTATACGATTGTGGAAGACAGCGGTGTGCAGCAGAAGACGCCGTTTACCGTCGAGGGCAAAGCAGCGGATCCTCCCACCAAGTCGCTCGCCTCGCACTAGTTTGTGAGAGTTGCGATGTCATCTTGAGCGGAGCTGCTTTTCAGGCGAAGCGCAGGATCTCGTGCTTAACGGGCCTAGCGCGCAAGCCAGACTGCACCACGACCCGGTGAGCGGCTGCTGCGACCGCGGCGCGACCCTCTAGTTCGGAAAAACTTGATCCTTACGAACTAAGCGGATCATGTGGTCCGTGAACTTGGTGTGCATATCCGGAACTTCGTACTTCGGCATATGGCAAGAGGCACAATTCTGCGTCGCCACTTTGCACGCCGCACCTGGGTGATCGGCGGCGGGCTTTGCGCTTGCACTCGAGGCATGGCAACTCAGACAGTTGCTATCGTAGGAGGCCGAATCCCGGACCAGCGGCCTATGGGGATCGTGACAAGCCATGCAGGTCACTCGGGAATCGCCCTTGCTCCAGCAGCGGCTCTTTTCCAGGCGATACGCGGGGAACCGCACCGTACCGGGACCCGAAAGGCCGGCTAAGTTCACGTCCCACCAAGTGCGGTGGCAGGCTCCGCAAAAATCGACCGAGTCTGGCGGAGACAGAGTCGCGGGATTCAACTCCTCGCCTATGCCCGTGCCCTCCATCCCAGACTTCTTGGCGGCCACATGGGTTGAGCCGGGTCCGTGGCAAGCCTCGCATGTGATGCCCGCAATCGCGTGCGTCGGATCGAACTTGTCGCCGGTGCTGGATGCCGTTGTATGGCAGCCATAACATTTCGGAGCTTCATCCTCTGAGATGTGGCGCCCGATAGCCTTCTCCAGCGATTCGTCCGGAGTTGTGGGATGGTTCGGAGTGATTCCGAAATCCTTGTCGGCCTTGAAATAGCTGAGCCTCGCCTCGTAGAGCTTGCCCTGGTGCTCAAGCAGGTAGCTCTGGCCGTTGATGCCGCTACCAATGGCCCACAAAAGAGGTTCGGAAATCGTCTGCTTGCCGTCGGTCACCGAAAAGACTTCGCCCTCGCCGCTCCGCGTAATTTCATACGAGTAAGGACCTTGTTTGAACGTGACCTTCGGTTGGGCAGTCAGGAAATCCGATTGCACCGGCGGCACCGCACTGAGTGCCATGTCGGTGCGTCGTTGAGTGTGGGCGATGTCGGAGTGGCAGGCCGCACACGCGGCTGGACCAACATAGTCGCTGCGCGGCGCGCTGCCCTTGGTGGGCCACCAGCCCGGCTTCTTGACCCGCTCACCGGTGCTGAGCTGGTCGGCAATGGTTGCGGGACTCTGCGCCCGCAGCCCGAACCCACCTGCCAGGCAGATGGCAAGCACTAGAAGAATCCACGCTCTCGGGTAGCGTATCGGCACAACTGGCGTAATTCAAACATATGCGGATAGCGGTGTAAAGAAACGTCGCGACGAATGGCGAATTGTGGTGACCGGGGCAGTGCGAAGCGGAGACAATTACGGGGACGCAGTGTTCTTTTCTGATGCATCCAAAGAGATTGGGGCGCTTTTTCAGCGAGCGGCGCGATGTTAGAATCCACTAGCCTCATGCGGATCCTGGTGCTGTGCTCACTGCTCTCAGTTTGCTGCGTCGCCCAGGCTCCCCCGCCCCCGCGGTTCGAAGACGTGTCCAAGCAGGCCGGTCTTACCGTCTCTAACATCGCCGAACCGGAACAGCACTACATCATTGAATCCACCAGCGGTGGTGTCGGCTTCATCGATTGCGATAACGACGGAAAGCTGGACATCGTCACCATCAACAGTTCCACGGTCGATCGCTACCGTGCCGGTGGGGACCTGATGGTCACGCTCTACCACCAGGACGCTGACTTGAAGTTCACGGACATTACGCAGGCAGCGGGCTTGACGCGCAAGGGCTGGGGCATGGGAGTCGCGGTCGCCGACTTCGACAATGACGGCTGGCAGGATCTCTATGTCACCGGCTACGGCGGCAACGCTCTTTATCGGAACCTGGGCAACTGCAAGTTCGAAGATGTCACAGACAAAGCAGGATTGCGCGTAGGCGGATACAGCGAAGGGGCGGCGTGGGGCGACTATAACCGCGACGGTTTTGTAGACCTGTTCGTGCCGCGCTACCTCAGCATGGACCTCGACAAGCTTCCTAAGCCCGATGCCGCCGACAAACTGTGCGACTTCCAGGGAATTTCGATGGAGTGTGCGCGCCGCGGCCACAACGGGGAGACGGACTTCCTGTTTCGCAATCGCGGGGATGGCACGTTCGAAGACGTCTCCAAAAAGGCCGGGGTGGATGACCCAGGGCGCTATCTCGGCATGCAGGGTATGTGGGCCGACTACGACAACGATGGTTGGCCTGATCTCTATGTGACGAATGACGGCGGCCCAAACTATCTCTACCACAACAAACATGATGGGACGTTCGAGGACGTTGGCCTTTACTCGGGCGCTGCTCTGAGCCTAGAGGGACAGGAGCGTGGCTCCATGGGAGTGGATTTCGGCGACATTGACCACGACGGCCGCCTCGACATTTTTGTGAGCAACTTCGCAGGCGAGGCGAACGCTCTGTATTGGAATCAAGGAGAGCGGGGATTCACCGATATCAGTTGGCCATCCGGTATCGCCCGGCCAAGCGTGTCCTACGTGGGATGGGGTACGGCATTTTTCGACATGGACAATGACGGGTGGCTCGATTTGTTCGTGGCTAATGGGCACGTCTTTCCCCAGATGGACAATGTGAAAGGGAGCGCTCCCTACCGTCAGCCCGTGCTTCTCTTCCGCAACAAGCGGAATCGATCTTTCGAAGATGTGACAGCCCTGGCGGGACTCGACAAATTGCCTGCGGCTTCGCGGCGAGGCGCGGCATTCGGCGACGTGAACAATGATGGGAAGGTGGACATCCTTCTGCTGAACGTAGGACAGCCGCCAACGTTGCTGATCAATCGCACTGAGACCGACAACCACGCGGTGCTGTTTCGATTGGTCGGGACCAAGAGCAACAAGTCGGCGATCGGCGCGCGGTTCACGGTGACCTCGGGAGGCGTGACGCAGTTTAGCGAAGTGCGATCCGGGTCGAGCTACTGCTCGCAGAATGATCTACGCCTGCATTTTGGGCTCGGGAAAGACTCGACGATCTCCTCGGTCGAACTAGCGTGGCCGAGCGGGAAGAAAGAAGTCTACAAGGATCTGGCGGCAGATTTTATTTATACGATCGTGGAAGACAAGGGCATTGCGGAAAAATCCGCCTTTACGGGACACAACGCTCCCAAAGTAGACCCCTCGGCCGTATCGACCGTCGCTCCCAGGAAATAAACGCTCTCAGTCGTGGCGATCCGATCCGCCGGCTTGCTTCAGCTTGCGGAATTGTTCCATGTGTTGGCGTGCCAATTCGGTCTTCCCCAGCTTGTTAAAAACCAAGCCCAGGTCGTATTCCGTCTGAACATTGTTCGGATCCACCGCCTCGGCGCGTTCGAGAGTCTCCTGCGCTTTTTCCAACTCACCGGATTGCAGATAAAGATTGCCAAGAATTCGGAGCGCACCCGCATGCTTCGGCTGGAGTTGCAGCGCCTTCTGCAAGTGCTGAACAGCCTCGTCGGCCTTCGCTTCATTCTTGGCAACAACTCCGAGTTCGTATTCCGCCTCGGCCAGCGTTGGATCAAGTTCGAGCGCGCGCTCAAGCGGCTTGCGAGCTTGCGCATAGTGCTCCTGCTGCATATAGGCGATGCCGAGGCCCATCCATGCGCCCGCGTTGTCGGATCGCAGAGCGACATATTTCTCGAGCACTGTGCTGGCTCCCTGAACGTTCTGCTCGAGCATCGCCGCGCCGGCAAGGTAGAGATCATCCGGATTCTCCGGACTTTTCTCCGACAGCGCAGAAGCGGCGTCCAGCGCGGCCTTTCGGTTGCCGGCCTTTGTTGCCTCGACGATCAAATGGCGCAGGACGGGCAGCGAGTCCGGGGCCAACACATTGGCTTTTTCCAAAGCTTTCATCGCCTCAGCGTGCAGATTCTGAACGGAATAAATCTCCGCCAGCGTCACGAACGCCTCAGGATATTTGGCATCCTCCGCAAGCGCCTGATGCACCGCGGCCAGCGCAGCCTCGGTCTGGCCTTTTGCGGCAAGAGCGCGTCCTTTCAGGTAGTAGAAACGCGCAGGTCGGCGCTTGGCATCCTGGGACGCGAATTCAATTCCGCGGAGCGCTTCGTCGGGAAGGTTGGCGTCGAGAAACACCTCCGCCAGATCGAGTTCAGTAGCCTGCGACCCCGCAGGTTGTTTGAGCAACGCGATGGCATCGCCCTTCCTTCCCACCGCGATCAAGCTGGCCGCTTTGACAGGAATCGCCTCCGCTGGAAACCGCGCTGGAGGAATCGCTTCGAGTGCGGAGAGTGCCTGCTCAAACTGGCCGTTTCCCGTGTACAAACGAGCCAACTCAACTTTCAACATGACGTCTTGCGGTGAGAGTGCTTCGGCTGCTTCGTATTGCTGAATGGCATCGGATGCCTTGCCCTGCACGGCCAGCGCCTGAGCCAGGTTACGGTGTCCCGGCACAGACTTCGAATTCAGCTGTACGACCCTGCGGAACAGGGCCTCCGCTTCGGCAAAACGCTGCTGCCGCGCCCGAATCATGCCTAGTGTCGTCAACGCTTCTTCGTTGTTGGGATCGGTCCCGAGCACTGTCCACAGCGAGTTCTCAGCGCCCTGCAGATCTCCGTGCGCCAGCTGTGACTTCGCCGCAGTCAACGCGGAAGGTTTTTGAGCGCCGCTGGAAGACGACCCGGTTTGCGCGCCCGACCAAACCGACACCACAACGAAGAAGAGGATCGCCAGAGTCCCGACTCTCAGCCCCGCGCGGCTAGTTTGGCGACTGAGGCTCATGGTCTCCTCGACGGCGCTGCTTCATCGTTTCGTAGAGTTGCATCTCGCGCGCAGCATCGTCAGTGCGTGAGTCCCGGCGATACGCCATCGCCAACTGGTAATGAATGTAATCCTTGTCCGGGCCCAACCGGGTGCCGGTCTCCAGGCTGGCGATCGCCGCCTTCGTATCGCCTTGCTCCATCTGCAGCTTGCCCAGTTGATAGAACGCATCCGCATACTTCGGATCCTGCTCAATCACTTCCCGCAGCAGCGCCTGCGCCTCTTCCTTCTGCTGAATCTGAATCAGGCTATATGCCAGGTGATATTTCGTCTCGGCATTCTTGGGATCGAGCTTCAACGCCTCGCGAAACTCCTGCGCCGACTCTGCTTGCGTTTCCTGATGCATCAGAGCAAGCCCCAATAGAAAGTGCGTCCGCGCCTGATTGGGATCAATAGCGATCGCCTTGCGAAATTCCGCGACGGCCGTGCCATAGTCCTTCTGATCCGCAAAGGCCTCGCCCAGCGCCACATGGACGGGCGCCGCATCCGGACCGCTCTGCTCCAGAGCCTTCAGCCGGGCCATGCCCTCGTCATACCTGTTCGTCTTGACAAGCGATACCGCATAAGCCAAACCGAGTCCCGGATCGTCATTCACTTGATCCTTTACCGGACCAAGCGTCTCAATCGTGGGCGCGTACTTTTCAAGAGCGAAATAGCTGAGGCCTAACGCCGCCCGCACCCGAACATCGTCAGGATTCTGCTGAAGCTGCCGGTACAGTGGAGCAATCGCCTGCTCGTACTGCCCGCTATAGAAGCCGGCCATGCCCATATTCCGGTCGAGCGTAGCCAGCGACGGACTCCACTGCGACGCCTTGCGGAAACAATCCAGGGCGGCGGCGAAATCTTTTTGCCCAGCGGCTGCAACTCCCAGGTTGTTGTAGGCGTCCGCAATGCCGGGCCTCAATTGCTGCAGATACGCTTCGAGCTTCTCGCGGTCCGCAGGCGATATCCGGTCTTTGCCCGCCTCCGGACGCACTTCATTCTCCTTGGCAGAGAGATGCGGGTCATCCGGCTGCCCCATTCCGCTTCGGTTAACATCGGGATGCAGGCGCTCGCGCAACTCCGCCGAAAGCTTCAGCTCCTTGGCGCCTTCCTCGCGCCGCCCGGTCTGCACCAGAACCCGTCCCAGGACGTAGTGTGCGCGATTGATCTGGTATCCGCCGCGCGAAATGTCGGGGGTCAGCGCAATCGCCTTGCGCATGGCCGCTTCTGCTTCTTCCGGGCGACTCTGGCTTGCGTAGAACTCGCCCAGGTAGATCAAGGGGTCGGGATTATCAGGCGCAAGCTCCGAGGCGCGCTTCAATTCCCGCTCGGCTTCGTCCGCACGATGCTGCTTCAGCGCGATATTGCCCAATTCATAATGGGCGCGAAAGTCGTTGGGATTGTTCTTAATCTCTTCGCGCTGCTCCTGTGCGGCCTCGTCCCACCCTTTGTCTTCGTCGCGGTCGAGGTAGGCCAATCCCAGAAAATAGTGGGCCTGCGCGACCTTCGGATCTTTGACGAGCGCCCGCTTGTACTCTTTAATCGCACCGTCGAAGTGGGAGGTTATCCAGTACGCGTGTCCGAAGTAAATATGTAGTGGCGCTGAATCTCCCAACCCGCTAATCATCTCGTCAAAGAGCAGCCGGGCGCGGTTCAAGTCGTTAAGCTTGAGATAGGTCAGCCCAAGGTTATAGCCCATCTCAAAGTTCGGCTTGGCGGCCACGGCCGCCTCCAGGTGCGGTTTCGCGCCAGCAAAGTCGTTCTGGTCGTAGAGTACGCGGCCGAGGATGTAATGGGCTTGCTGGCTGTCAGGGGCAAGGCGCACGGCCTCTTCTCCCTGAACCTTGGCATCGGGCAACATCTCGGCATCGAGACACGTCGTCGCGTAGTCCAGGCGAAGTTCCGCATTCTCCGGAGCAATCGCGACAGCATCCTTGAAGAACTGGATGGCTTCCTTGAAATTGCCCTCATGCGCGCGTGCATTGGCCATGCGCCGCAAGGCTTCGCCCAGAAATGCCTTGAACTCGAGTGAGGCGTGCTCCTGATCGCCAGCAAGGCCATAGGTACGGGCAGCATCGTAATGCTGCTGCAACGTATCGGGTTGCTGCGGTGCTAGCTTCGCCGCCTGGGTAGCCGCAGGCCGCTTAGGGGGCGCCGGACGCGACGATGAGGGGCTCTGCCCAAAAAGGACCGAAGGAGAAGGATCGAAGCGAGAAGGACGACCGCCACCGGGGTGCCAAGGGCCACGAGCCACCGGAAGGATGGGACTACGAATGTCGGAGAGAAGGTACGGCTGCGGGAGCCCATCAGCAAACAGAATAAAGGGTGAGGCCCGACTTGCGTCAAGCCTCACCCGAAAGGTGAAAAGGTACGTTTAGAAATCGATCTTCAACCCGTACTGCACTTCGCGGGGACCGCGGTCGTTGGTGAGCTGACCGAAGTTGCCCTGCACCTGGGATGAACTCCACTTGATCGTGTCGTTGGCATACCCTGCGCATGGATTGGCAGCTGTGCAAAGTGTTCCGCCGTTCGAGAGACTCGTGCTGATGGAGTCGCCTCGGAACTGCGTCTTGTTAAAGAAGTTGAAGAAGTCCACCCCGAACTTCATCGTCACTCTTCTCCCCCAGCTTGAAGTTCTTGTCGATGGAGAAGTCGGTGTTGGCGATGCCCGGTCCGGCGCAAACCCCTCGACCGGACGTTGGGAGTGCTCCTAAAGCGTAGTGATCCAAGGTCCACGCAGCGGGGTTAAACCACGAGGTGACTAGGCCGACCCGAGTTGCGGCAGGAGACGCCTTGCACCCGGTTGGGCCGCTCGACGTTGTTGAAGCCGGTTCCCATCAGACTCGCCCGGGGCGCCGCTTGAGCCCGCCAACACAGTAAGAGACGGACCGCTCGTGTAGCTCAAGATGGAAGCCAGTTCCCATCCGCCGACGGCGGTTTGCAGAACCTTGTTCTGGCCGGTGAGCGCGGGCAAGTGATAGACGATATTGCCGACGAATACCTGTGGACGGTTGATCGTAGTCGGACCGTAGTCAAAGTGCGGGTTGTTTGGGTCGAGGAAGGTATTGGCCGCATTCTGGCCACCGCTCGAGTCTGTGATGTCCGTATTCGCCAGTGACTTCGACCAGGTATAGGCAAACTGCGCATCCAGCGACTTCATGCGGGTGCGGAACAGAACTTGCAGCGCGTTGTAGTTGGAGATGGCATGCCACTCCGTGAAGGGAATGGTGCCCCATGCGCCACCGCCCAAGGGCCTGAGACTCGCGCTGTTCCCTTCGGCGAAAGCAATTCGGTCTGCCTGAGGAACAGCATTGGCGTCGGTAAAGTTGATGAGGTTGTAGCCCTTGTTGCCGACGTAGGCGAGTTGCAGTTTCGTGTTCCGGAACAACTCGCGTTCGAAGGTCAGGTTGTACTGCCAGGTATGAGGCGTGTTTGCGTTCGGATCGAAACCACGGCTAGGCGTGCCCGATGCGGTAAGGCCGGTTGGAGCCGCATCGAGTCCACGGTCGAAGCCGACACCCACGACAAACGGGGCGACTCCTGCTCCAGCTTCCAAAACCCCAACGCGATCGCGGAGGAAGAACTCGCCAAGGCCGGCACGCAAGACCATCTTCCCGTTGCCGGCGGGATCCCACGCGATACCGATACGGGGCGCAATGGCATGGTTATTGTTGGCGCGGAGGGAGCGATTTGGACCGAGAACTCCGCCGGCAAAGCCTAGAGAGTTGCACAGATCCAACCCCGGCTTGAGCAGCCAGAGGCCGTTGCACGGTGAGGAACCGTTCGCTGCACTGTAGGCACTCGGCTGGAAACTTCCGAACTGATCGTTGGCGGTGAATGGGTTTCGCAGGAAAGACCAGCGGAAACCGTACTCAATCGTCAGGTTCCGGCGAGCTTTCCAGTTATCGCCGAAGTACATTTCGTAATCGTGCCAGCGCATCACAGCGTACGGGTTGGTCGAACTTTCTGAACCACCCCATTGAGAATTGTTCCAGAGGAGGTCAAATACACCGTTACCGCTGCTGTTCACCTGGGTAGCTCCCTGATTCGAGCCGATACTCGTGGTGCTCCAGTATTGTGAATTCTGGCCGGCAGCGTTGTCCGCCAACTCGTTCTTCTGATTGTTAGTCGCTAGGAAACCCACCTTGAAGGTATGGCCACCGACTACTTTGGTAAAGTCATCCTTCAAAACCAGAAGTTGCTCGTTGTTGTGCCACGGTCCCATTGTGTCGAAGCCGCCACCCGCGCCAACCGTATTCTGAGTGCCGGCGATGGCGCTCCAGAAGAGCGGATCGCCCAGGCCAGCCAGGCCGCCCTGCTTCACGCTGACCGGAAAGTACGAAGGGCTGGCAACGTTGATGGCAGCTTGAGCCGCAGCCGGGCTTAAACCGCCAGCGCCCGTTCCGCCTTGCGCCACGGTGATTCGGTTCATGGCATAAGAGATTTGGAAATCGTTAACCGTTGTGCCTCCGAAGAGTTTGGTCAGCTTGATCGTGGCCTGTCGACCGGGCTGGGTCCAGCTGCCTTCAATGGAGGGGTACACGTCGTCGCCCCAGTATCCCAACGTGCTGGGGAAGGGTTGAGCCCAAGAGTCATTGGTAAAACGACCCATCATCGAGAGGGTCTTGGTAATCTTCCAGTCGGCACGGAAATTGTCCTCGCGCCATGGGATCTTCGCACCAAGCGAGGTCCCCCAGTTCCGACAATTAATTACATTAGCCGCAGGCAGATTGGGAGCTGGGTAAATCAACTGAGCCATCGTCTGACCGCCAATGGAGATTTGCCCCCCTGGGATGGCACTCACAGGCGTTAGGACACCACCAACATTGATCTGAGGTTGAACGTCGCAAGGGTTGCCATTCCCATCCACGCCGGGGTTGAGATTGGAAAAGTCTCCTGTCAGCTCAGCTAGGTTTGGAACTTGCGCAAACCGGGCTTTGCCACGGATTTCATGGTTCCACTCTTCCGACACAAAGAAGAACAGTTTGTCTTTGACGATGGGGCCACCGACGTTGAACCCGTAGTCGTTGCGGTGCAGAACGTTCCTGGGCAAGCCCTGAAGGTTGTTGTAGTAGTCATTCGCATTCAAAGCCGTGTTGCGGCCATCATAGAACGCGCCACCGTGGAACTTGTTGGTTCCGCCGCGGGTGATGATCGAGATGATCGCGCCCGAAGCCTGGCCGTATTCCGGACCGTAGCTGTTGGTGAGGATCTTCATCTCGTCGATCGCCTGAATCGAGGGATACAGCAAAATCGTGCGATTGGATCCGATGTCGTTGTTGTTGACGCCATCCACCAGGAACAGGTTGCCGGTCGTATTGTTGCCGTTTACCGAGAAGTCGACACCAGCCTCGAGGCCTTTATGCTTGGTGTCGAATCCGTCTGTCGGGGAGACGCCGGGGGAGAGCTGGGTCAACTCGACAAAGCTACGGCCATTAAGCGGAAGTTCGCGAACCTGGTTTCCTTCAACCGTATTCGAGATCGCGCCCGTCGCGGTTTCGACTGCAACCGCGCTGGCTTCGACCGTCACTTCTTCACTCACGCTGCCCACTTGCAATTGGGCATTTACCGTCGCAATGGTCGAAGCGTTCAATTCAACCTTACGCGAAACAAACACTTTGAAGTTTGTGGCCTTGATCGTGACATCATATGTCCCCACCTGCAATTCAGGCACAGAGTAGTAACCCTGAGTGCTGGTCGTCGCCGTACGTGAATCTCCCGTGGCGACATTCGTAAGAGTCACTTGCGCGTTGGGAACGGCCGCGCCCTGAGAATCGTTGACGGTACCTTGAATCGTACCGGTGATGTTTTGTGCGGCAACAGGGATTGCTACGCACAAGCAAACTACGACCGCTAACCACCACAAATTCTTACTCATACACGGCCTCCGCCTCGAGAAGTCTGCCCCAACCGGCTTTCCGGGTCAGAATAACGTTTTTGTACTTTGGCAATAACGTTTTTGTACTAGCGGCGCTATTAGGCGGCACATCGTTATGTCTTGTCAAGAAAAAAAAACGATTTTGTGGATCACTTTGATCTCTTCCCGCCCCGCGGCGGGTCAAAAAGCCGAGATTGGTGCATATTTTCGGACAATTTCGCCAGCAAATTCGCCGGAGAGTGGCTTTTCCACCGACAAAACCGCTCGCGTGATATCCAACACTTGACCCCAAAATCCCAGAAAGACCACGGGGAGGGCCCGACGAGCTCAGAGCCGGCTCTCCCAAGCTAAGTCATTGCGGATCAGCATTTTGGCCGTACTTGATTGCAGGACATGGATTATTTGGCGATTCCCCGCTACGTCGTAGGTTTAATGAGATGAAGGGGGAAGGGGGATACCCCGACACAGGAGAAAAATCGCGGTCTGAAACGACCTTTAGCGCGCCTCAAACCCCAGTCGGAGCGAGCTGTTTGTGTTCCTGCTCTGCTTCGACTTTGATCTTCTCTTCTCCTGGATCGAACACTCCTTGCATGAGCAGCGCGGCAATTAGCATGAAAGAGCCGCCAGCAACAACGGCAGTTAAGCGGTTGTTCCCCAGCAAGTGATTCATCACCCATCCGAAGAATAAAGAGGCGATGATTTCGGGCGTCACAATAAAGAAGTTAAAGATGCCCATGTAAACGCCCGTTTTCTCTTTAGGCAGCGATCCCGCAAGAACGGAGTAAGGCATCGAAAGCGTGCTCGCCCACGCGATGCCCACTCCCACCATCGTGAGCAGCAGCACATATTTATTGTGGATGAAGGCGACTGAGATCAGCCCAATTCCTCCAGCCACAAGGCAGAGGCTGTGCGTGTGCTTGCGCCCAATCGCCCGCGCGATGGATGGAAGAAAGAAAGCAAATACAAAACACACAGCCGAGTACAAGCCGAAGCAGATGCCTCCCCACTCGGCACCCGCAGAATAAAGAGGAGAGGTCGTATCAGGCGCTGCGAAAACATTGCGCGCTACCGCGACTGGAAAATAAAGCCACATACAAAACAGTCCCAACCAGGTGAGGACCTGCACCGGAGCGAGCTGGCGCATCGTCTTCGGCATCATGGCGATGGAATCCAGAATCTCCGCAGCGTTCGTGGACAGGCTGCGCTTGTCCTCCTTCATCCGCCGGAACGCTTCCATATCTTCTGGGGGATATTCTTTCGTGGTGAAGATCGTCCAGAGAACGGCGGCTAGAAAAACCGCCGCGCCGATGTAGAACGAAAGTCGAACCGTGAAAGGAATCGCATGTCCTGCTGCGCCTGCTCCAAGATGAAACCAATTCGTCAGAATCCATGGCAGCGCTGAGGCGACGACCGCTCCGAGTCCAATGAAGAGGCTTTGCATGGCGAAACCGCGGGTGCGCTGCTGTTCGGGAAGAAGATCGGCGACGAACGCGCGAAACGGCTCCATGCTGATGTTGATGGAAGCGTCGAGTATCCAAAGAAGTCCTGCGGCCATCCAAAGCACCGCAGAACGAGGCATAAGGATGAGAGCGAACGAGCTGAGGATCGCGCCGGCCAGGAAATAGGGACGACGACGACCGAGCCGTCCCCAGGTGTGATCGCTGGCGTGACCGATGATCGGTTGCACGATGAGTCCGGTGAGCGGAGCGGCGAGCCAGAGGATCGGAATCTGATCGGCGCGAGCACCGAGGTATTCATAGATCGCGCTCATGTTGGCCATCTGGAGTCCCCAGCCGAATTGAATGCCGAAGAAGCCGAAACTCATGTTCCAGATCTGCCAGAACGATTTCGTTGGCTTATCCATATGTATGCCTCTACGCCTGGACTGCGTGGTCACTTGGAAACGTACTCTATCGAGAGTGCTCTATCGATCAAATAACGTGACCAGTTCTTTCAGCCGCGCCGCGATCTCTGCGGTAGCAACGCCCGGTTTCATCCGCCACTTCCAGTATCCGCTCGCCATGCCAGGAAGGTTCATGCGCGCTTCAGTGCCAAGACCCAGAATGTCCTGCATCGGCGCAATGGCGGTATTCGCCACTGACGACATGATTCCGCGGATCATGACCCAGTGAATCGGTTCGTCTTTGAACCCGAGATAGGCGCGCGCGTAGGCGTGCTCTTTGGCCACATCTTCCGGCGTGCGCGTGCTGTCAGTTGCGCCGCCGCTGTTCCACCAGCCAACCACAGTGTCGTTGTCGTGCGTGCCCGTATAGGCAACGAGATCCCGCACATAGTTATGCGGTTTGAAAGTCGGTGCTTGCGGATCGTTGCCGAACGCAAATTGCAGAATCGCCATGCCCGGAAATCCGAACTCGTGACGAATTGCTTCGACTTCCGGAGTGATCACGCCCAGGTTCTCCGCAATGACCGGCAGATCACCGAGTTCCTTGCGCAGCACTGAAAAGAGTTCCGCACCCGGGCCTTTCACCCATCGACCGTTCTTCGCGGTGGTGTCTGTGCCAGGAACTTCCCAGTACGCTTCGAAGCCGCGGAAATGATCGATGCGGACGAAGTCATAGAGACGCAACGCGGAACGCAGGCGCTCGATCCACCACTCGTATCCCGTCTGCTTGAGCAGCGGCCAGTTGTAGATGGGATTGCCCCAGAGTTGTCCAGTGTTACTGAAATAGTCAGGTGGAACACCGGAAGCCTTCAGCGGATAGCCGCGTTCGTCGAGCAGAAAGAATTGACGGTTCGACCAAACGTCGGCGCTGTCGTGCGCGACGTAGATGGGAATGTCGCCGATGATGCGGATGTTGCGCTCGCGGCCGTAGGCGCGAAGGCTTTGCCATTGCCCAAAGAATTCATACTGGAAAAATTTCTGAGCTTGAATCGCAGGCGCCAATTTTTCCGACCACTGCTTCATGGCTTCGGGTTGACGAGCGGCGATGTCGGACGGCCAGTGGGTCCAGGCCTGCTGGTTGTTGGCCTGCTTCACGGCCATGAAGAGTGCGAAGTCGTCGAGCCAGCCTGCGTTGGCCTGGCAAAAATCTTCAAATGCGCGGTGATCTTCGAGGGAAGCATCGGCAAAGAACTTCGCCGCCGCTTTTTGCAGCAGCGGCATTTTGAAACGGATGGCCGCACCGTAATCGACGGTCGCGAATGGAAATACCGGGACGCTACGCAGATCGTCTTTACTTAGGAGTCCTTGATCTGAGAGCCGATCAAGACTGATTAGGAGCACATTCCCGGCGCTGGCGGAAAAAGATTGAAAGGGCGAGTCCGCGTAGCCAGTCGGATTCAGCGGAAGAACTTGCCAGAGCTTTTGTCCGGCGGAGTGCAGGAAGTCCGCGAAGCGATAGGCCTCGGGGCCAAAGTCGCCAACGCCGTGCGGGCCGGGAAGGCACGTCGGGTGAAGCAATACCCCGCTGGACCGGGGAAAATTCATGCGAGAACCATAAATAGTTGTCACGCGGGGCGCAAGAGTGAAAGACTTTACGTCCGGGCTTTCGCGCCGACTAGTGGACCTTGCGGTAAATGCGAAAGTCCCATGCGTTGAGAACGAGGGCGGGAAGAGTGATGTTCTTCCGTGCGCGCTCATCGAGGCCGGGAGTTTCGTCCACATACTCGCCGTTGGGAGCGTCGGCGACTCCAGCATAAGGCTGGTTCGAAACATTGATGGCGACAAAGTACTCTTCTCCGGCGCCGCGCCGGAAGAACGTCAGCACGCGTTCTGGCGCTCCGTTCCCGACCGACACGGTTTCGCCCTGCTGCAGCGCCGGATGAGCGCGGCGCTCGGCGATGAGCTCTTTATAAAAAGGAAGGAAGTTCGGACGGCGTTCGCTGATCGGCCAGAACACAGGCATCTTCTCGAACAACGCGGGCGTACCGGACTCTGTCGTGTCGCCGACCTCCATGCCGTTGTAAAGCATAGGCACGCCGTCCATGGTGAAGACCAGGGCGGAGGCGGCTAGGGCGCCGCGCTCGCCAAATCGGGCGATGGCGCGCTTTTCGTCGTGATTGTCAGAGAAGCGCATCTCGAGCGTGCCCTTCGGATAGCGTTCATGCTCCGACCGCCAGTTGAACAGGATGGTCTGCGCGGGCGCTCCATTTTCGAGGACATCGGTTAGCACGCTGTGGAACGGCCACGCGTAATCGACGTCGAACGCCTTCGTCAGCAGCTCAGGTTTGTTGGCCTCGGCGATCATGATGAGGTTGGGCTTAATCTTCGCCAGTTCGGAGCGCGCGTTTTCCCAAAAATCCGTCGGAACCTCGCCGGCCACGTCGCAGCGGAACCCATCAAGATCGAAATCTTTCAGCCAGTACTTCAGCATGTCGGTCATGTAAGTACGGAGCTGAGCGTTTCGGTAATCGAGCCCGGCGACGTCGGCCCAGTCGGGATTCGGCGAGATGACATTGCCTTGTGCATCCTTCTTATAGAACTCGGGGTGCTTCATGAGGACGCTATCCCACGCGGTGTGGTTGGCCACGATATCGATGATGATCTTGAGGCCGCGTTTGTGCACTTCGGTGACGAGACGCTTCAGGTCATCCTTCGTGCCGTAGGCGGGATTGACCGCGTAATAGTCCTGCACCGCGTAGGCACTGCCGATGTTTCCCTTCTTTTTTAGTTGCCCCACGGGATGGATCGGCATGATCCAAAGAATGGTGACGCCAAGATCTTTCAAGTCATCGAGACGCTGCTCGACGCCCCGAAAATCGCCGGTGGCCGAGAATGTGCGCGGGTTGATCTCGTAAATGACGGCGGACTTGATCCAGTCGGCAACAGCGTGGGCTGGCTGTTGAGCGAACGAAGGCGCGAGCAAAATAACGAATAGAACACCAATCGCAAACGGGAAAAGGATCTTCTTCACAAATACACCCCAAGGAGTCTCGGGGTCATTGTAATGCTTGTCAACGGGGGAAACCGAGTTTGGGCAGCCGTTTTCGATGGCAGCGAGAGTCTATACTTTCGAACGACAGTTTTATGTCCACCGAGATTGAGATTTCGTCCGACGCCCTGCTGCTGGCAAAGCGGATCGCGGCGAGCTTTGCGGCGATCCCGGAAGTAGAAGCGGTGGCACTGGCTGGATCGCAGACGTCGCCGTTTGCTGACCAGCGATCTGATATCGATTTGTACGTGTATGCGAGCGAGCCGGTTGCCCTCTCGTTCCGCGCAGAAGTGGCGCCCTATGCGCGTCAAAGGGAGATTGGGAATTCTTTTTGGGAGCCGGGGGACGAGTGGATCGACGATGACACCGGTATCAGCGTGGACGTGATGTTTCGCACGACGCCTTGGATCGAAGATCAGCTCGATCGCGTGCTGCGGCGGCATGAAGCCTCCGTGGGATATTCGACTTGTTTCTGGTACAACGTGAGGAGTGCGCAGCCTCTGTTTGATCGAAGCGGCTGGTTCGAGAAAATTCAGAAAAGAGCGCGTCAGCCGTACCCTGCCGAGTTGAAGCGAGCCATCGTGGGGAAGAATCATCCGGTATTGCGAACGAACATGTCGTCTTATCTGCATCAGATTGAACTCGCACTGCAACGGCGCGATACGGTCAGCGTGAATCATCGCGTGACCGCGCTGCTGGCCAGCTACTTTGATATTGTGTTCGCGGTGAACGAGCAGCCGCACCCGGGAGAAAAGCGCGTGTTGCAGTTCGCGCGGGCACTGTGTCCGAAGTCGCCTACGGACATGGCGGCGCGAGTGGAAGCACTGCTAGCGGCGCAGCCGAATGGCGATATTGTCGGACGAGCAAATACGATGCTCGATGGGCTGGACGATATGCTGAAGTCCGGAGGCCTCTTCCCGGTCCCGCGACCGAAAGACTCTTAAGCGCTTAAGGACGCCAAGGATTCGCGAAGTTCGCTAAGAAACCGTGCGCATGGCAGCTTTTCGAAATCGGAGCTAAACATGAGTGAATCTTCTTCGCAAATGAACCGTCGGTCATTCCTGGAAAATTCTGCTGCTGCAATTGCGGGCGGCGTCGTGCTACCGCGGACCGCACTCTCCTACGAAAACATACTCGGCGCGAATGACCGCATTTCCCTGGGACACGTCGGTATCGGAAGCCGCGGCGGCGATCTCGACTTGATCGCCTCCAAGCTGAAAGACAGTCATCATGTAGAAATGACGACCGTCTGCGACCTTTGGAAGGTGAACCGCGAGAAGGCCACTGCCACTAACACGACGTATTACGGCCGCGCTCCCCGCGTCGGTGCAGCACGTCGAAGAACTGCTGGCCATGAAAGATGTCGACGGCGTGCTGATCTCGACGCCGGAGCACTCGCATTCGCCCATCCTGAAAATGGCCGCCGAGGCCGGCAAAGACGCCTATGTTGAGAAGCCGATGGGCAACGTTCTGGCAGAAGCCAAAGCGGCGCGCGATGCCGTGCTGCAGGCGAAGACCGTGGTGCAGGTAGGCACGCAGCATCGCAGCGAGCCATACCAAGTGGCCGCACACGACGTGGCGCGAAGTGGAGCGCTCGGAGATGTCAGCAAAGTCGAAATGGTGTGGAATTATCACGGGCCCCGGTGGCGCGGACGTCCTGAGGTGAAGCAGATTCGCGAGCAGGACACGGATTGGAGCAAGTGGCTGCTGACGAAGCCGGCGCGGCCGTTTGATCCGCAACTGTATTTCGAGTTCCGGCTGTACAAAGAATTTTCGAGCGGCATTCCCGATCAGTGGATGAGCCACGCTATCGACCTGGTGCACTGGTTCATGGACGACAACTTCCCCGAGTCGGCGGTGGCGCATGGCGGAGTGTTCGCGTGGCACGACGGACGCGAAAATGCCGACACTTTCCAGACGTTGCTGGAATATCCCAAGGGATTTCTGGTGAGCTACTCGACCAGCTTCGGCAACGACTGCTCCGAGCTTCACGCGCTACATGGGCAAGAAGGCGACGCTCTTCAACATTGGCGGAGAAGGCAGCCCGCGATATCAGGTGATCGACGAAAAAGGAACGCACGAAGACGACGCCGACATCGACGAAAAGCGCACGTCGAAATTTGTGATGCTTCCGGGCGAGAGCAAGATTCCTCCGATGGGCATTGACGATCTCTCATTCGAGCACATGGCGAACTGGTTTGAGTGCATGCGTTCGCGTAAACAGCCTAACGCGACGGTGCATGCAGGGTTCGCGCACTCCGTGGCGTGCATGATGGCGGCCCAGTCGTACTGGTCGGGCAAGAAAGTCTATTGGGATCCAGCGGCCGAGGCCATTCTGGATCACGCGCCGCGAGGCTAGATTTAGCGATGAGCAAATCTACCGCGAAGATTCGAAGAGAAAAGGAAATGGTAGGCACGAGGAGACTCGAACTCCTGACCTCTACCGTGTCAAGGTAGCGCTCTAACCAACTGAGCTACGCGCCTACAACGAGCAGTTGAGATAGTTTATCAAATCTGACTGGAAATCGACGAGGTGCCAGATTTATAAAGCTGGTTTCTGCATCTGAAGCAATCCACAAAATCGCCCAAGCCCCACTTCCCTTTCGCGGAACGAAGCAGTCACGATTGAGTTTCGCCGGGCAACAACTGTGGAGTTAAGATGTTTCAGCACCGAAAGAATGATTACAAAATCTCTGCGTCAATAAGCATCAATAAGGATGAGCGGGGCGACTTGCCACCGGAAGATCTCTAACGAGGAGAAAATGGCGAAATACATAATTCAGACCAAACGTGGCGCCCCACCGGCTGGAGCCTATTCCCAAGGTTGGCGAGCCGGAGATTTTCTCTTCGTGACCGGAACTGGTCCGATGGACCCCGCTTCCGGGAAGCTTGTCGGCGACACGATTGAGCAACAGACGGACCAGACCATCACGAACCTCGCCGCCATTCTTGAGGCAGACGGCGCTTCGCTCAATGATGTCGTCAAGGTCAACGTTCATCTCAGCGACACGAGTCTCTTCGCGCGCTACAACGCAGTTTATGCCCAGCGGTTTTCGCGGCCCTATCCGGCGCGCACCACGGTGGGCAGCGATCTCGGCCACTCCCCGGGCATGCTGATCGAAATCGATTGCATTGCGTATAGCGTCAAGCAGGTACCGGCGAAATCTGGGCGGGCGTCAAAGAAAAAGTCGGGGCGCAGCAAGAAATAAGATGCCACCGTTTTGATGGTCTAGAACTTTGCGCTGGTTTCCGGAACCACAGGAGTGGGCCCCAAATCAAACTTCCGCAGTAGCGGCGCCTCGCGCCCGCGAGCCGACACTTTTTCCACTGATTCGATCTGGCCGTCGCGCACCAGCAGCGCGGAATCGAAATTATTCACCGTCGGACAAATGTGGCGCGGAAGGAGATACAAGATGCTCGCCCACTTGTGGCCCGCTCTCTCCGGCTTGCACGATCATCGGAAGATGCTCTTCACTCGGCCCAAGCGGCGTGAGTTCCGGATGTCCAACGACCACGCACGTTGGCACGCCGGCGTCCGCTGAGACGGCCTTGTGTCCGGCGTCGCACGTGATTATTCCTTCGTGTGGATGGCTCACGACGCGCGTCAACACCAGCACCGCCGGCGCATAGCCGTACTCGGTGCTGAGTTGCGCCAGACTGCTGGCATCGCTATAGACAATCGTTCCCGGCGACACACGGTGGATGAATTCTGCCGCGCTGAAAACCTTCGTACGCGAGCGAGCAAGGAAATGTCGGCGTGCCTGCAGTGATCACCTCTGGCACGCTCACGCCGCTGCGCCGAAGTCTCGCTCACAAGTTCCAGCAGGCGATCATAGCCGGCATGCGCCGCGGCGGTCCGTTCGCGCGCATCCACCCCGCCATACTGACCGTCGTAATAGTGCAGGCCGCGGAATTCCAATCCCGCTGTCTCCAACTGCGCGCGCGAGGCCTGACAATTTTGCTCGCCGTCGGTCTGTTCGATTCCTGTGCGGTTCATGCCCGGATTTATGTCGAGAAAAACGCCGACCGCGCTGCCTTGCCATTGCCGCACCTGTTCTTCGTTCTCGGCCAGGACGGAAATTCGCACGTCTGGGAACTCATCTGGCTATTTCGCGCACGCGCCGTGCATTCGCACCCATGCACTGGATAGGCGAGAAGCACGTCCGCTGCACCGCTGCGGCAGGCTACCAGCAGTTCGAGCGTGGTGGCACACTTGAAATTCCGGACGCCACGCTCGACCAGCATGCGGAGCGTGTAGGCCAACTTTGCGGTCTTAATGTGAGCACGCCAGCGATCGGAGTCGCCGCCGAGCAGATGCAAGGTCGCGCGCAATGTTTGAAGCAACGATCTCCGGATACACCACGAGCGCGGGAGTAAGGACGTCTTCGATGCCCTCCACTCGATAACGCTCGTCCCAGGGAAATTCGCTCAGCATCAATTTCGTGCGTCGCCATCGCGGCTTCGATGATAGCGCGTACCTCAAGGCAGAACCACCGTAGACACGAACATTCCGCTCGTACGGACGAGAGGCGAGGAATGGAGTCGGTTGACCATCCCTGTCGCTGATAGTAGGCTCTGAGTTCCTCGTCGATGGCCGCCAACTCAGCTGACCATTCCGAGCGATCCGACTTGGTTCGTGGCCTAGGTCTGTGGTCAGCGACCGCCATCGTCATTGGCGACACCATCGGCACGGGAGTTTTTCTTGTCAGCCAGCGACATGGCACGCGCCGTGGGCTCCGCCACGCTGGTTTTGGCCGCATGGATCCTGCGGTTTGCTTCATCGTGCTCTTCTGGGCGCCTTTTGCTATGCCGAACTGGGCGCGGCATTTCCGAAAGCAGGCGGCCCCTACGTCTACCTTAGCCGCGGTCTCGGCCCTCTCTGGGGATTTCTCTTTGGCTGGATGAGTTCGTTTCTCGAGCGGCCCGTGGCCATGGCCACCCTGGCGGCCGGATTCGTGCGATTTTCTGGATTTTCTGTTTCCGGTGGTGGCTACGCCCTTGTTCACCAGTCACTTGGGACGCTACGAATTCACCTTCACTACGGCCCAACCGCTGGCCGCGTTGTGGTGATCGTCGTCACCGCGATCAACTATTTCAGCGTGCGGATGAGTGGCGCGATTCAGGTTCTGCTGACCTCGCTGAAGATGGGCACGATCCTGGTTATCGTCGTCGGAGGAGTGCTATTCGGAGCGAAGCATGCTCAGCCAAGCCGCACCGCCATTCAGCCCGTTCGGTTTGGGAACGATCGGCGCCTTACTAACCGCCCTCGTTCCCGCCATGTGGGCGTACAACGGCTTCAACGATCTCGGCGATCTGGGCGAAGAGATTGTCAACCCGCAGAAGAACATTCCCCGCGCCATCATCCTGGGACTGCTCACCGTCGGCGGTCTGTACCTGATGGCGAATGTCGTTTACTTCCACGTTTTGCCGTTTGCGCAGGTAGCAGCGTCGCAGCATGTTGCGTCGGACGTAGTGCAATCGTTCGCCGGCTCACGCGGTGCAGCCTGGCTCACGGTCGCCATGGCCGTATCTGCTTTGGGGCGCTCCACGTCGTCGTCTTGACCGGCGCCCGCATCCCTTACGCCATGGCGCGTGACGGCGTCTTCTTCCGCTTCGCCGAGCGCCTTCATCCTTCTTTTCGCACGCCCAGCGGCGCATTGATCTTACTGGGCTCCATCGCTGCGCTGCTCGCACTCACCGGTACGTTCGAAGAGCTCTATTCGCTGTTTGTCTTCGCCGTCTGGATCTTCTTCGCCCTAACCGCAATTGCCCTGCTGCGTTTGCGCCGAAAAGAGCCGAATCTGATTCGGCCTTACCGCGCCTGGGGCTATCCCTGTGACGCCGCTCATCTTCCTGGCCGCCGCAGTCGCTTTGACGGTCAACTTGTGGATGGTCCGGCCGGTGCGTTCTTCGCTGGGCCTGGCAGTGATCCTTTTAGGCATTCCGTTTTTCTACCGCTGGCGGAAGCGGCCCGGCGCAGTCGTCGGTATTCAACAAGACCGCTGATCCCGGCATGAGTTGCAATGCGCGCTTCCCCCGGCGACAATCGTTTCGTGGAAAAGAACCTGCCCGTCTCCGGATCCGTTACCTCAAACGCTCATGGTCCCTTCGTTCCGGGGGCCCTCGTAATTCTGACGCTTCACAATCCGCGAGAAAAGTTCTGGGAGATGATCCTGGCGCTGACCCCGGAGGGATTCAGCCTGAGCGGAGCGGACCTTGCCTCATTTGAGGATATTGCCGCGATGGTGAAGGAGGGAGAGTTCTTCACTCCCGCGGTCGTTTTCTTTCCGATGCATCGCATTGAGCGCGTCGATCTCGATGTCTCCGACGGAAACCTGTCCTCGCTGGCGCACCGCTTTCACGCCAAGACTGGCCTGGACCCTTCGGCTGCTCTCGTGCCTTCCGCCAGCGGTCAAGCAGGCCGCGACGCTCTCGAAAGCCTTAGGTCGCATGCTTCAAAGGAGCGTGCGTGAAGCTCTCTCAAATTTTCACTGCTCCCAACCAGCTCACCTTGCTAAGGATGATTTTCGTCCCGTTCATCGTGATCCATCTGGTGGAGGGGCGCTATCTCTGGGCGTTGGTGGTTTTTGTGATTGCCGGCTTCAGCGACGGACTGGACGGCCTGCTGGCCCGCACGCTGCATCAGCAAACCTTGCTCGGGCAGTATCTCGATCCGATTGCCGACAAACTTTTGTTGAGCACAATGTTTCTGGTGCTTTCCATCCTGCACAAAATTCCGTGGAAGTACACGGTCGTCGTTTTCAGCCGTGATATTTCGATTCTGGCGGCCAGCGCCGTGCTCTTTGCGATTGCCGGATTGCGAGATTTCCGCCCCAGCATCTTCGGCAAGGCCAATACATTCTCACAGATCAGCGCAGTATTTTTCGTTCTCCTGGCGGCGATCCGTCCGTTGCGCTGGATCTTGATCGCTCGCACCGAGTTCTTGCGCGCCACATTTTTCTTTACCATCGTATCTGCGCTGCACTACGTGATTCTGGTTCAGAAGCGACTGCGTGCGCATACCCACGCCCTGCCTCCGGCAAGGAATCCGGCCGCGGGATGAGCATTTGACCCACTTTCTCGCCGACCCTAGAATCTTAAGTTCGTCAGAATCTTAGGTTCGTCTTCCGGTACCTGAAATCATTATGCCTCTTCGTCTTTTTAATACCATGTCGTCGCAGGTCGAGGAGTTTCGCCCGCTTCGCGACAACGCCGTGCGCATGTATGCCTGCGGCCCCACGGTTTACGACTACGGCCACATCGGCAACTTTCGCACCTTCATCGCGGTGGACCTTCTGCAGCGCTTTTTCCGCCAGAGCGGATACGGCGTGCAATACGTCATGAACATTACCGACGTCGACGACAAGATCATCCGCAACTCTGCTCGGGATGGCGTCAGCGTGCAACAGTACACCGCGAAATATGAACAGGCCTTCATCGAAGATTCGGCGATGATCAACATTGAAACTCCGAAACTGGTGCGAGCCACGGAACACATTCCCGACATGGCTGCTTTTGTCGAGAAACTGGTGGAAAAGGGCATCGCATACCGGACCGACGATGGGTCGTATTACTTCCGGATCGCTAAGTTTCCTCAATACGGGAAGCTCTCCAAGAAGGACTTCGGCGGTCTGCAAGACGGCTCCCGTGTTGACGTGGACGAGTACGACAAAGACAGCGCTCGCGACTTTGCCCTCTGGAAAGCGCCTAAGCCGGGTGAGGCCTCGTGGGACACCACGATCGGAAAAGGCAGGCCAGGGTGGCATCTCGAGTGTTCCGTCATGTCGATGGAAGAGCTCGGCGAGAGCTTCGACCTGCATGCGGGCGGCGAGGACCTGATTTTTCCGCATCACGAAAACGAGATCGCGCAATCAGAATCTCTTACTGGTAAGCCGTTCGCGCATTTCTGGTTTCATGCGCGATTCCTGCTGGTCGAGGGCGAGAAGATGTCGAAGAGCCTGGGGAACTTCTTCACGCTGCGCGATCTGGTTCTCAAGGGGCATAAACCTTCTTCGCTTCGATATTTGCTGACCTCGGTCCCCTACCGGAATCAGTTGAACTTCACCTTCGATGGGCTCAAGCAGGCGGCCGTGTCGGTGGAACGATTGCGGAATTTCCGTCTTCGTTTACAGTCAGCGAATTTTCCCGCAGGCTCAGAACCCGCGATGCAGACTCTTGCGACACAAACGATCGACCGTATGCGGGCCGCGCTCGACGATGACCTCAACACGGCTCAGGCGCAAGGCGCAATCTTCGAGATGGTGCGGCAGGCTAATGCAGCATTCGATACAGGCAGCATCAAGAAAGATGACGTGCAGCCTTTGCTCGGGGCGTTGACCAAATTCGACGAGATTTTTGCGGTGCTCGATGACGATGATCTTCCGAAGATGAAGCGGGTCTTCGACTGGGCGCTCGCCGAAGGCCGCGAGAAAGACATCAGCGATGAATTGCGCGCCATGGTTCAGTCGGGGCAACTCTCGGATTCCGACATCGAGGCAAAGATTGCCGAGATGAGGGCCGCCCGCACCGCACGCGATTTCAAGAAATCCGACGCGATTCGTGCCGAACTGTCAGATGCCGGCGTGATGGTGGAAATCACGAAAGACGGCATTCGCTGGCGCAGGAAATAGCCGGCTCGATGGTAAGCTGATGTCTGATCGCTGAATGCCTCCGTGAAATCTCTCGACGACTATCTACGCGACGCGGAGCAAGCCCATGGACACATTTGTGCGGGGCAAGTGCTCGGTGTGCGTCTCGCGATGTTCGGCCTTCAGAAGCTTGGCATTGATGACCCACACGGAAAAGACCGCAAGCGCCTCGTCACCTTCGTTGAGATTGATCGCTGCGCCACCGACGCGGTCGGCGTGGTCACCGGATGCCGCTTGGGCAAACGTGCCCTGAAGTTCCGCGACTGGGGCAAGGTGGCGGCAACTTTCGTGGACGTTAACAACGGCAAGGCTATCCGCATCGCCGCCAAGGAGTCTTCCAAGGCGCTGGCGCGCGAAATGCACCCAGAAATCGCCGACAAGAACCAGCAGCAGATGCTGGCTTACCGCGAAATTTCTGATGATGATCTCTTCACCACGCAGTGGGTGAAGGTCGACCTGCCTCCAGAAGAATTTCCGGGATACAAAGGCGACCGCGTCGTTTGCGAGCAGTGCGGCGAAGGCATCAACTTCCGCAGAGAAGTTCGCCGCAAGGAAAAGATTCTGTGCCGTTCTTGTGCGGGGGAGTGTTACTACCAACCGCTCTAGAATGACATTCTCAAGAAGAACTGGCGCGATCATCGTCTTTTTCGCGATTGCCTTCGGCGTTCCATGGGGCACGTGGAATGCCTTGAGAGCAAAGCATGTTTCGTTTGACCAGGGCCCGTCTCTTGCCTATATGCTCGGCACAGCTTTCTGCAGTGTGGCCGGCGTAGTCGCAACCTACATTGAAGCCGGATTGTCAGGAGTCAAAGACCTTGCACGCCGGTGCGTCCTCTATCGGGTGCCCATCGCGTGGTGGCTCTATGCTCTGTTCCTTCCACTGGGCATGCACGTGGCGGCCACAGTCATATACGGAGCGATCCACGGACGAATGGGCCCAGTCACACCGTTGGAGTTGTTCCGCCAATGGTGGCTGTTTTACATCTGGACATTCGGTCTGTTTCAGGGGCCATTGGGCGAGGAACTTGGATGGAGAGGCTTCCTGCTGCCGCGGCTCTTAACCAAATACTCACCCTTACTGGCTGGCGTGATTGTGGGATTCGTCTGGGCGGCGTGGCACATCAACATGTTTCCTTCCTCCTTGTCTTGGTTCGCTTTGTTCACGGCGAGCGCGGTCGCGCTGAGCATTCTAATGACAGTGCTTTTCCAGCACACACGGGGAAGCGTTCTGCTCGCGATTGTGATGCACGGAAGTGTCTTGCCAGGGAAAGACATCGCGAGGTTCTTGTTCCTCGAAACTGCGGAACCGCCGGACTGGCTTAGAGCCGTCGTTCTAATTGGGGTTGCGGCGATCGTTGTCGGGATAGGCGGCAAGCGTGTTACACGACGGATGGATGCTTAGGATCTACTGCTGGGCTATCGCTACTACGCCGCCTGCTCGTAAGCGTATGCCAATCTCAGAATCGTGGCCTCGTCAAAATGCTTGCCGAGGATCTGCAGACCGATAGGCAGCTTCTCTCGCGTCTCTCCGCAAGGCACTGATATCCCTGGAATGCCTGCCAGATCTGCGGTCACCGTATAGATGTCCGCGAGATACATTGCCAGTGGGTCGTTCGACTTCTCGCCGAGACGGAAGGCCGCGGTCGGACTCGTCGGCGTCACAATCGCATCGACTTTACGGAAGGCCTGGTCGAAGTCGCGAGTCAACAGGGTCCGCACCTTCTGCGCCTTCAAGTAGTAAGCATCGTAATAACCGGCGCTCAGAGCGTATGTGCCGAGCATGATGCGCCGCTTCACTTCCGCACCGAATCCCTCGTCGCGGCTGCGGCGGTACATTTCCGACAACGTTTTTACGCCGCGAGCACGGTGACTGTAGCGCACGCCGTCATAGCGCGCCAGGTTCGACGACGCTTCCGCAGTGGCAATCAAGTAATACGTTGGAATCGCGTAGGACGTGTGAGGCAGAGAAACGGGGACAATCTCGCAGCCCAACTTTTTCAGTTTCTCAATCGCAGATTCCACCGCCTGGCGGACTTCCTCGTCAAGACCGTCACCGAAATATTCTTTGGCCACGCCAAGTTTCATGCCACGAATCGGCTTGTCGAGTTCGGCAACGTAGTTCGGCACTGGAAGATCGGCTGAGGTGGAATCCATCGGATCGCGCCCCGCGATTGTGCGCAAAACGATCGCCGCATCTTTCACGGTCTTTGCCAGCGGTCCAATGTGATCGAGCGACGACGCAAAGGCGATCAGCCCGTAGCGCGAGACTCGTCCATAGGTCGGCATCAATCCCACAACGCCGCAGAACGATGCTGGCTGACGAATCGAACCACCCGTGTCCGAACCTAACGTGACGACCGCCATGTCAGCGGCAACCGCAGCAGCCGAACCGCCGGAGGAACCTCCGGGCACGCGGTTCAGATCGCGCGGATTGCGCACCGGTCCGTAGGCAGAATTCTCATTCGACGAACCCATCGCGAACTCGTCACAATTCATCTTGCCGAGGACGACGGCGCCCGCAGCCTCCATGCGAGACACGGCGGTGCAGTCGTAGGCAGGAATGTACTTCGCGAGAATTTTTGAGCCGGCGGTGGTGCGCACGCCACGCGTGCTCATCACGTCTTTGATGCCCACGGGTACGCCGCCTAGCGCCGGCAGCGGCTGGCCATCGGCGGCCATTCGGTCGATGCGATCCGCCTGTTCGAGAGCGCGCTCTTTTGAGAGAGTCAGGAAGGCGCCGATCTGGCCATCCTCTTTTTGAATGCGGGCGTAGTGAGATTCGGCCAGCGCCAGCGCGGTCGTCTTACGCTCCTGGATTGCGGAGCGGGCTGCGTCGATGGTGAGAGAGGTCAGATCCATGGGAATTCCGTGGCTAGAGATTAGTGACTGGTGGCTAGTTACCAACCACTAGCCACTAATTACTACCTTTCAATCACCTTCGGCACGCGGAAGAAATCCTCGTCGGCGTCGGGCGCGTTCTCAAGAGCGACTTCGTGCGGCAACGACTTGCGTAGTCCTTCGAGAACATCCTCGCGGCTGGCGTATGCGAATCGTTCGCTCCCCTGTTTCGACTCGTCGACCCCGTATCGATCGGAGACCTGCGCCATAGGCGGCACATCAGCCGTGTCGAGTTGGTTGAGCCGGTCGATGTAGTCGAGGATCGAATTCAGATCGCGCAGCATTCCAGAGCGCTCCTCCTCGCTTAATTCGAGATTGGCGAGATCCGCAACGTACGCGACGTCTTTATCGGTGACTTTCATCGGATCACTTGGCCCGTCAGATCCGCTGCGCCTGGCCGAGCCACAACAAACTCGATTTTCTGAACTTGCTCCGCGGTGTAGCGGTTGATCGTCGCCACATATTGCGGCGCAAGCGACTGCAGTTCCGATTTCCAGCCGGCATCGGCGACTTCCACCCGCAGGACACCGCCCTCAAAACTGAGAGCGCGCGTGCGCTCGGACACAGCGGATCCGCAGACCACTGGCCACGCCATGAGCGGCGCCTGATCCGCGGGCGCTAGCCGCAACGACTGCGCTACGATTTTTTCAAGGCCGCTGCCTGCTTGCTCCAATTGACGCTCCCAAAGAAACTTGATTTTAGCATTCCGATTCGAATGCTGGATCGCGGCCCCGCGGCTATGCGGGAAACTCGCGGCGCACAAACTCCAGAGCCGCGTCCCGCGATGGCAAGCGGCCTTCGAGTTGCGCATCCTCCACCGCATTTAGGATCTCGCGGAACTTCGGCCCGGGAGCGTGACCCGCGGCGATCAGATCATCTCCGGTCACGAGCGGAGTGGGGCGAATCTTTTCCGGCGGAATCTCCGCACGCTTCTGCTGCACAAACTCATACGTGCTCAGATTACGATGGCTGGCCAGACAGTCGGCGCGATGCAGAGCAAGATGCTCATCAAATGCGGGCAGGCGTAGAAACTTCTTCAGCGTCGATTCTTTCATGCGGGTGGCGTGGCCAAAGCGCATGTGGTTGTCCACGAGAGACAGGATCTGCTCCGTGTCGTCGTTCGAAAAACGCAGGCTGCGGCAGATCTCCTCCGCCATCTTCACGCCGACTTCAACGTGTCCGTCGAAGCGGATGCGGTCTGGCGCCACTCGGAACGTCGGCGGCTTGCCGACGTCGTGCAGCAGCGCGCCCCAAGCGAGCGTCGGCGGACAGGGAGTCGGCAAATTCTCTAAAAGCAGCAGCGTATGCACGAAAACGTCACCCTCAGGATGAAACTCCGCCGGTTGCGCGACGCCTTTCATCGCCGAAATGTCTGGCAGGACGTGTTTCAGCAGCCCACTCTCGTCAAGCAACAAAAATGCGCGACGCGCATGTCCCTCAGTCAACATGCGAGTCAGTTCGTCACGCACGCGCTCGCGCGACACAGCTTTGATCTCGTGAGCAAACTGCTGGATCGCAGCGAATGTTGACGGTTCGATCTCATATTGGAAGCGAGCTGCAAAGCGCACGGCCCGCAACATACGCAACTTATCCTCCGCAAAACGCCGCTCCGGTTCGCCGATGGTGCGAATGATGCCGGCTTCCAGATCTTTGCGCCCGCCGACGAAATCGAGCACTTCGCCACTCACCGGATCAAGCAGCATGCCGTTGATGGTGAAGTCGCGGCGGGCAACATCCTCGCGCGGATCGCGACTGAAGCGCACTTCGTCAGGATGGCGCCCGTCTGAATATCCAATGTCGCTGCGAAACGTCGCGACCTCTACGGCGAAAGACGCAGGAGTCGACTCTGCCGGGACATTGCCCACAGGAGCGTCCAGCACCGGCACCAGCACGACTCCGAACTGCGCTCCGACCGCGTAGGTGTCCGGAAAAATGCTCATCACCTGCTCCGGCGTCGCATCCGTCGCTACGTCATAATCCTTCGGCTCTCGTTGCAGCAACAGATCACGCACGCATCCGCCCACCAGGTAAGCCTGAAAGGCGTTCTGGCGCAGGATTTGAACGATCGATGCTGCAAATTGTTTCGACATGGTCTATCGACTTTAGTTTAGGAATTTGCCTCTACATCATAGCGCCCACCAATTTTCCAACAAAACGCTTGACATGCATGTAAAGCGTACTTTACAGTGCGAGATGTCAAGCATGCTTTACATGGCATGACACTTGTCACCTTGGCCACGTGACGCTTTGTACTGGCAGCGAGGATAACCGGCGAAAGACTATCAGTAGGCAAGATTCCGACGCGAAACGAAACTCCGGTGCTCGACCGAATTGACTTCCACCTTCTGGAGATGATCTATGAACTCGCGACGTTTTACCGAAACCCTCCGAATCCTTGGTTGGATTGCCTCTTTCCTTTTGCTTTCCGCCCCCGCTCTCATTCTGGCCGATGGGAACAAGAGCCAGGGCTTCGTGATCCGCAACACCCGAGTCTTCGATGGGAACAACGTTATTGGGCAAAGCGACGTCTGGGTCGCTGACGGCAAGATCAAGTCTGTCGGCAAGGATCTGAAAGTTCCATCTGGCGTGAAGGTGATCGACGGCGCGGGAGACACGTTGCTGCCCGGACTTATAGACTCCCACACTCACGCCTGGGGGGATGCTCTCAAGGAAGCGGAAATTTTCGGAGTCACCACCGAACTCGACATGTTCTCGGACGTGAAATTCATGCAGCAAACAAAAAAGGATCAGGCCGCCGGCAAGGATCTCGACCAGGCCGACCTGTTCTCAGCCGGAACTTGCGCGACCGCGCCCGGCGGACACGGTACCGAGTATGGCATTCCGATTCCGACCCTCACATCTCCCGCCGAGGCCCAGCCGTGGGTGGACGCCCGAATTGCCGAGGGTTCCGACTACATCAAGATTATCGTTGACGATGGCAGCGCTTATGGGAGGCATCTGCCAACGCTCAGCAGAGACACAGTGAAAGCCTTGATTGACGCGGCCCACAAGCGCGGCAAGCTGACCGTGGTCCACATCGCGAGGCAACAAGATGCCCGCGACGTCATCGTAGACGGAGCCGACGGACTGGCCCACCTATTTGCGGATAGCACCCCGGCGCCCGACTTCGCCGCTTTCGTCGCGTCCCATCACGCTTTTGTCGTCCCGACTCTCGACGTTCTGGAGAGCGTGAGCAATATCGCGAGTGGCGAATCTCTTACCGTGGATTCGCACCTCGCCCCCTACCTCGCCGGCGACGAAATCGCCAATTTGAAGCGCTCTTTTCCGAAGGATTCCACGGATCTTAGCGAGAAATACGCAGAGCAGACGGTTCCTCAACTGAAAACTGCACACGTTCCGGTTCTCGCGGGAACCGATGCTCCGAATCCCGGCACGTCACACGGCGTCAGCATTCACCGCGAACTGGAATTGCTGGTCCGATCCGGGCTCACGCCGCAGGAAGCGCTGGCTTCCGCGACTTCGGTGCCCGCTACAGCATTCCACCTCAACGACCGCGGGGTGATTGCTCCCGGCAAGCGCGCGGATCTCGTGTTGGTAAAGGGTGATCCTACGCAGGACATCCTTGCCACACGGAACATCGTCTCGGTCTGGAAACTTGGAGCCGAAGATGACCGCGCCAGTTATCGCGCGGCCATTGGCAAAGCCAAAACGGAAGCGGCGAAAGCTGAACAAGCGCCTCCGCCGTCAGGAGCAGAGGCCGGCCTGATTAGCGACTTCGACGATGGAACTTCAGCTGCGAAATTTGGGACGGGCTGGATGTTCTCCACCGACAGCATTGCGGGCGGAAAGTCCACGGGAGAGATGAAAGTAGTGGGTGGCGGTGCTAATGGAGACAAGCATTCCCTTCGCATTACGGGCTTGATCGACGGCGGACTTCCTTACGCGTGGTCCGGTGTCATGTGGTCGCCGGGAGCTCAACCCTTCGTTCCCGTGAACCTGTCGTCGAAGAAGAGCATTTCGTTCTTCGCGAAAGGCGACAGCCAGACCTACCGCGTCCTGGTCTTCACGACAAGTGGCGGCCGAATTCCCGCGCAGCAAACGTTCATTGCTGCCACAGACTGGAAGAAAATCAGCATACCTTTGTCCGCCTTTAATGGAACCGACGGTCACGACATTTCAGCGATCCTCTTCGTTGGCGGACCCACCGCGGGCACGTTCGACTTTCAAATTGATGAAGTGCGGTTGAAGTAGGGAAAAACCGAGTCCCGCACGTGCTGGAATAAATCAGTCATGAATCTCTAATACTATAGAGATATGCCCGACGCCTACATCCTCGGCATCGAGAGTTCTTGCGACGAGACAGCGGCAGCGGTGGTGCGTTCGGGCGAGCAACTCATCTCGAATGTTGTCGCTTCGCAGATCGCCACGCACCAGCCGTACGGCGGCGTTGTGCCGGAACTCGCGTCGCGCGAGCATCTGCGCGCCATCGTGCCCGTCGTGCGACAGGCGCTGGCAGAGGCCAAACACACTACGAATCGGTAGATGCCATTGCGGTCACGCAGGGTCCCGGACTCGCCGGAGCGCTGCTGGTCGGCATCAGTTACGCCAAGGCGCTGGCCTTTGCTCTCGACAAACCGCTGATCGCCGTGAACCATCTCGAAGGCCACATTCACGCGGTGTTGCTTGAGGAGCGGCAGAAGGGCAATCGCGATCTGCAATTTCCAGTGCTGGCTCTGGTCGTCTCGGGCGGACACACTCATCTTTATCTCGCCGCTCAAAAAGGCGATTCCTGGACCTACGAAAATATCGGCCACACTCGCGACGATGCCGCCGGCGAGGCATTCGACAAAGTCGCGAAGCTCTTAGGACTGGGCTATCCCGGCGGGCCCGTCATCGATCGTCTGTCGTCCCACGGCGATCCCAAGGCCGTGAAGTTTCCGCCGGCGCAGATCAAGCATCGCGACCGTCGCGGCAGAAAAGACGGCAAAGCGGTGGAGCCAGAACCTGACGACTGATGCCGACCGCGCTTCGATTTCTCTTACAGCGGCATCAAGACGGCGATCCTGCGTTACGTCGAGACGCACGACATGCGCGCCGCCGTCGAAGCGCGGCGCAAAGCGCTGGCAAAGATTCCCAAGCCGAAGCTGGAAGATTATCTCGCCCACTGTGACAAGCACTACGTTGAATCTGGTCGCGTCTTTCCAGCGCGCGATCGTCGACGATCTGGTAGGAAGAACTTTGGCCGCGGCCCGGGCCTACGACGTGGCCACACTTTTCGTAACGGGTGGAGTTGCCGCCAACCAGGAATTGCGTCAGACCTTCGAGCGCGAAGGCGCCAAGGAAGGGCTGCCGGTGTACTTCCCCTCGCGTCCGCTCTCGACCGACAATGCCGCAATGATCGCCGCCGCGGCCTATCCCAAGTTCTGGCGAAGGATTTTGCTGCGATGGATTTTTCGGCCGAGGCTGGAATGGTCTTGACGCTGAGCCTGCCGGTGAATCGCGACAACAGCTACTTTCCCGCGGCGTGTGCCCGGCTGGCCTTGCCCAACACTTCGTCGAGCGCCTTGGCAAGTTGCGCATCGATATCAATATCTTTGTAGATGGCGAAATTCGCGCGTTTCTCCGATTCCTCGAAGCCACTCGCCCGGCCGGCCACGATGATGATGGGCACCTTCGCGGTCTCCGGCTTGCTCTTCAGCGCCGTGATCAATTCGCTACCCGACATCTTTGGCATCTGCATGTCGGTGACGATCAGGTCGGGTTGTACGCGGGAAAGGATCTCCAGCGCTTCCACGCCATTGGTGGCCGACTCCACCGCGAATCCGCGCTCTTCGAGAAAGCGGCAAACGGTATAGCGGATCAGCATCGAATCGTCGACGACTAGAGCCACCGTAGGCATAGAGACGGAGGCCTGCCTACACACGCCCCCGCGTCGGACAGTAGCAGAGGCATTTCCAACGAAACAAGGCGAAACCACGAGCGGCGATTACCTCCGTCACCCGAGCGATGCAACGGCGATCAGATATCGCTTTCCTGGGTGCGTTCTTCGATGTTCATGTCCTTGAATTCACTGGACTCGAAGATCTCGCCGCATTCCTTGCATTCGACGAATTCGGACTCCTCGTCGCGGCTCACGATCTGCACGCGCGGGTGCTTGCAGGGCTGCTTCATATCTACGCTTGGAGTGGGAGAGGGCGAGTTTGAAGTCATAAATCCGGAAGCGCCCCTCAAAAGTAAGGCGGAGGCGATTTTCGCCGGAATTTCCGGTATTTTAGAACGCCTTTCGGGTTGTCAAGCCCCCAGGTGTTAAGCTGTCGTGAATTTGTAACAAGCCGTAGGCGCTCAGATTGATCCTCGACTTGGGCAGACACCCAGAAATTCCGACCAAATCCGTCGCACCGGCATAAACCATTCAGTTCTTGATAGTTACCGTTGAGGTCGATTTAGTGACAACTGCCTGCCGGGCCTTGCTCCGATGGACCGGAGTGACGTAGAATAAATTACGACGGAAATGGTCGGAGTTCTATCCGACTCTATTAGTCGGCATTTGCGCAAGGAAACTGGGTGCTGAAGCTGACGAAAAAAGCCGACTACGCGCTGATGGCGATGAAGCATCTCGCCGAGCACTCCGACGAGGGCTCCCGCAGCGCCAAGGATGTTGCCGATGCTTACGGCATTCCGCCCGAGGCGCTGGCGAAGATTTTGCAGCGGCTGGCCAAGGCTGGTCTGTTGCATTCGCAGCACGGCATCAATGGCGGTTATACGCTGGCGCGCGCGGCGCACACGATTTCGGCCTTCGAAGTGATTCAGGCCATCGACGGCCCGTTGTTTATCACCTCGTGCGTGACGGTTCGCGGCGAGTGCGATCAGACCGATCGCTGCAATATTCGCGAACCGCTGCGCAAGGTGAACGAGAGTATCGAAGCAGTGTTGAAGCGCATCAAGATTTCGCAGATGCGCGAAGAACCGGAAGAAGGCACGAACGCTGCCCAAGAACGGCGGAATTGGTGACGATCACCTGAACCCCTGAGAACGCAAGATTCATCAAAGAGATTAGAGCAAGTAGGAGAGGCAATCAATGAGCACGGACGTCAAGATCCCCCAGGAACTTTCGCAGGCGCATCACACCGACGCCCAAGGGCGTGAAGCTGCCCATTTACATGGACAACCACGCCACCACCCACATGGATCCGCGGGTGCTGGAAGAAATGCTGCCCTACTTCATGGAGAAGTTCGGCAACTCGGCCAGCCGCAACCACTCCTTCGGATGGGCTGCCGAAGAAGGTGTGGAGACCGCGCGCGAGCGCATCGCCAAGCTGATCGGCGCGACCACGAAAGAAATCATCTTCACCTCGGGCGCCACCGAGAGCGACAACCTCGCCATCAAGGGCGTCGCCGAGATGTACCGCGAGAAGGGCAACCACATCATCACCGCAGTCACCGAGCACAAGGCCGTGCTCGACACCTGCAAGCGTCTGGAGAAGTACGGCTACCGCGTCACCTACATGCCGGTGCAGAAGGACGGCCTGATTGATCTCGACGATCTGAAGCGCGCCATGGACGACAAGACCATCCTGGTCTCGATCATGTCCGCTAACAACGAAATCGGCGTGCTGCAGCCGGTTGCGGAGATCGGCAAGCTCTGTCGCGAGCGCGGCGTCATCTTCCACACCGACGCGACGCAGGCCATCGGGCAAAGTGCCGGTTGACGTCAACAAGCAGAACATCGACCTGATGTCCATCTCCGGCCACAAGATGTACGGACCGAAGGGCGTGGGCGCGTTGTACGTGCGCCGCAAGAATCCGCGCGTGCAGATTTCCGCCATCATCGACGGTGGCGGCCACGAGCGCGGCATGCGTTCCGGAACATTGAACGTTCCGGGCATCGTCGGCCTGGGCAAGGCTTGCGCCATCGCGCAGGAAGAAATGGCGAAGGAATCCTGCCGTCTGGCCGGCCTGCGCAACCGTTTGCGCGACCGCATCATGAATCGTCTCGACGAGGCTTACATCAACGGCTCGATGGAGCATCGCCTGCCCGGCAACCTGAACATCAGCTTTGCGTACGTCGAAGGCGAGTCGCTGCTGATGGGCATCAACGACATCGCAGTTTCCAGCGGATCGGCCTGCACCTCGGCGACGCTCGAGCCATCTTATGTATTGAAGGCTCTCGGCACCGGCGACGATCTGGCGCACAGCTCGATTCGCTTCGGCATCGGCCGCTTCAACACCGAAGCCGAAGTCGATTACGTTGCCGATCGCGTCATCGAGACCGTCGAGCGTCTGCGCGAACTTTCGCCGCTCTACGAAATGGCGAAGGAAGGCATCAATTTGAAAGATGTAAAGTGGGCCGGAGAGGCGCACTAGGAGCGACGTTTCAAGGTTGCATAACCTTGAAACTCTGAAACTTGAAACTCTGAAACTGAGGTCAAAACATGTCATATAGCGACAAGGTCATCGATCACTACAACAATCCCCGCAACGTCGGCTCCATGGACAAGGCAAGCACTGACGTAGGCACGGGCCTGGTCGGCGCGCCCGAGTGCGGCGACGTCATGAAGCTGCAGATCAAGGTCAACCCGCAGACCAACGTCATCGAAGACGCCAAGTTCAAGACCTTCGGCTGCGGCTCCGCGATTGCCTCGTCTTCGCTCGCCACCGAGTGGGTCAAGGGCAAGACCGTCGACGAAGCCCTCGCCATCAAGAACATGGACATCGTGAAGGAGCTTTCGCTTCCTCCGGTGAAGATCCACTGTTCGGTGCTGGCTGAGGACGCGATCCGCGCCGCGATCGGCGACTGGAAGAAGAAGCAGGAGACCGCGAAGCCGGTCGCTGCCGAGGCGAAGTAGTCTCGAGCTCCGAGTGGTGAGCATCGAGCAGCCTTTTCGCTCGTAGCTCATAGCTCACTGCGCATGGCTGGTTTACTTATGACGACGGCAACGGAACAAGGAACGCAACCCGCGCAGGCACCGGCGAAGGGGATTCTCGTCGACAGAGAAAGCCCTGGCCAAGGTGCGCAGTGCGATGGCGAAGGAAGGCATTTCGCCCGAGCAGGGCGGCTTGCGGCTCGGCGTGCAGGGTGGCGGATGTTCGGGGTTGAGTTACAACATCCGCTTCGATACGCAGCCGCGCGAACGGGACCGCATCTTCCAGTTCGGCGATGTGCGGGTCTTCGTCGACCCAAAATCGTTTATCTACCTGCACGGCATGACCCTGGACTATCAGGAAACGTTGATGCAGCAGGGCTTCGTGTTTGTGAATCCCCAGGCCTCGAAGTCGTGCGGTTGCGGGACTTCGTTCTCTGCCTGAAGGGATTGCTTGTGTGGCGGGCGCCCTCGCCCGCGCAGTGTGCCCGCGTGACCGTCCCTGAAAAGTTTATCGAGGGCCGTGCTTGAGAGAGGCACGAAGTCTGTCTGAGGAAATGGAATGACGAAGTCAACTCTTACCGTCATCGGCGCGAAGGCCCTGCCCCAGGACACTCACTCCTGCTGGTCGTGCGGGTCCATGCGCGCCGCGCACTTCTGCGAATCGTGCGGCAAGGTGCAACCTCCGGTTCCGGTGGACTATTTCTCATTCTTCGGCCTGCCGCTCAAGCTCAATCTTGACGTCGCCGCGCTAGAAAAAGATTTCTACGTGCTCAGTCGCAAGCTGCATCCTGATTTGAACGCGCAAGCCGGCAGTCAGGAGCAGGAATGGGCATTGGAACAGAGTTCACTGCTCAACGACGCGTACCGCACGCTGAAGGATCCAATCAAGCGCACGAATTACCTGCTTCACCTTGAAGGCGTCGAACTAGAGGAGCAGTCGAAGAGCGCAACCGAGCAAGCCCGCGCCACGGGCGAGATGAAAAAGCAGATCGTGCCGCCGGACTTGCTGGAAGAGGTCTTCGAGCTGAACATGCAACTCGAAGAATTGCGCATGAACAAGAAAATGGGTGACGACGATCCAGCCCTGATCGCCGAAATCGGCAAGCAGAAGTTGACGCTCGAGGCGAAGTACGAGGCTCTCCTTCAAGAATTGCAAACGTACTGGAAAGAATGGGACAGCCTGATCGATCGCAACCATGGATCGAAGGCCCCGGCCGAAGAGCGAGCCAAAATCACAGGCAAGATGGTGGACGTACTGAACCGCCGCAACTACATCCGCAACTTAGTGAGGGATGTAAATGAGGCACTGGAGAATTGAAGGGAATTTCGTAATTTGGTAATCGGGTAATTGTTCGTAAATTTTGAAGGTCTGTCGAGTTCGCAAATTACCAAATTACCCGATTACAAAATTACAAAATGGCACCCGATCGCATCGTCGGCATCGACCTCGGCACTACGAACTCGCTAGTCGCGTTCATGCAAGGGGAAACGCCCGTCGTGATCCCGGGAGACGACGGCCTGAACCTCCTTCCTTCGGTCGTCGCGCTCGACTCAGACAATCATCCAGTCGTCGGCAGCGCTGCGCGCAACTCTCTCATCGAGACTCCTGAGCGCGCCGTCTATTCAATCAAACGCCTCATGGGACGCGGCATGGAAGACATTCAAGAAGAGCTGAAGCTCTTCCCCTTTCGTCTCGCCGAAGACATGCAACCGGGCGAAGTGCTTCGCATTAAGCTGGGCGACAAGACGTTCACTCCGCCGGAAATCTCTGCACTCATTCTTCGCCAGCTCAAACGAAGCGCGGAACGGTTTTTCGGAGGGCCAGTCGCGAAGGCGGTCATCACTGTTCCCGCTTATTTCAACGATGCGCAGCGCCAGGCCACCAAAGACGCCGGACGCATCGCTGGACTCGAAGTCCTGCGCCTGGTCAACGAGCCGACCGCCGCATCACTCGCCTACGGACTGGACAAGAAGCAGAACGGCATTGTCGCGGTCTACGATCTAGGCGGCGGTACCTTCGACATTTCGATCCTGAAGCTGCATGACGGAATCTTCGAGGTCATCGCCACAAATGGCGACACGCATCTCGGCGGCGACGACATTGACAATCTCCTGATCACGATTGCGCTCGACGACATTCGCGGCGATCTCGGCCTCGACCTCCGCCGTAATGCCGAAGCCGTGCAAGCTATTCGAAAGGCCGTCATCGACGCCAAGATCGCGCTGTCGTCGCAACCTTCCGTCAAACTCGACATCGAATTGCCCGGCGGCGAGCGCTACCAACGCGAGATCACGCGCGAGCAGTACGAGCAATTGATTCAGCCGGTGATCGACCGGACCGTCGGCCCATGCAAGCAGGCGATGAAAGATGCCGGCCTCAAGCCCGAACAGATCGACGAAGTCGTGCTGGTCGGCGGATCGACGCGCATCCCGAAGGTTCGCGCGCTGGTGAAGGAACTATTTCACCGCGAGCCGCACACGGACCTGAATCCCGATGAAGTCGTCGCTCTCGGCGCGGCTGTGCAGGCGAACATTCTCGGCGGAGGTTCCGAAGCTACCGAGAACATGCTGCTGCTTGACGTGACTCCTCTTTCTCTCGGCATCGAAGTGGCCGGCGGAGTCACCGACAAGATCATTCTGCGCAACTCGACAATTCCAGCCTCGGCCACCCAGTTCTATACGACCCAGGTCGACGGCCAGACCAACGTGGCGATCCACGTGTTGCAGGGCGAGCGCGAGTTGGCAAAAGACTGCCGCTCGCTGGCGCGCTTCGATCTCAAAGGCGTTCCACCAATGGCGGCCGGTATCCCGCGTGTCGAAGTGAAGTTTCTGATCGATGCCAACGGTATTCTGCACGTTTCCGCGCGCGAACAGCGCAGCGGCAAGGAAGCCGAGATCCAGGTTCAGCCCAGCTACGGTCTGACCGATGAGCAGGTCGAAGGCATGATTCTCGACTCGTTCGACAACGCAGAAGAAGATTTCCGCCGCCGCCAGGTCATCGAGGCGCGCAACGAAGTCGCAACGATCCTCGCGGCCCTGGAAAAAGGCAAGAAAAGTCCGGCCTGGGGACAGCTGACCACCGACGAAAAGAAGCAGATCGCGAAGATGGAGAAGGCTCTCATCGCGGTAAATGCAGAAGACGATTATCAGGCAATCCGCAAGGCGATCGACGCGCTCAATCAGGGCACAATGCGCCTGGCCGAATTGATGATGGATACCGCCGTTTCAAGCGCGTTGAAAGGCAAGAACATGGATGAGGCCGACATGGGCGAAGGCCCAACCGCGCCCCATCCCATGGCGAAAGCAGAATTCGAGTAGGTTAAATGGCTAAAGATATTCGCCACCGAGGACTCTCGGGAACACTGAGGAAGAGTTAGGAGCAAGGTATGGCCGAAGAAAAAACGCAAGGTGCCGGCGCCGCTACCGAAGACGCCCCCGGCGAAAACACAGTCACGGTTACGTTCTTGCCGGAAGGCAAGACGGTGCAGTTTGAAAATGGCAAACTGCCGTACGAGTATCACGGCAAAGAGCAGTCGCTGCTCGACGTCGCACTGAATAATCACATCACGCTCGACCACGCCTGCGGCGGTAACTGCGCCTGCACCACCTGTCACATCTGGGTGAAGGAAGGCGCGGAGAATCTTTCCCCGATGGAGGACGATGAGGCCGACCGGTTGGACATGGCCGCCGATCTGCAGTTAAACTCGCGTCTCGGTTGCCAGGCGCAGATTATCAAGCCTGGCAAAGTTGTCGTTGAGATTCCCGCCTGGAACCGCAATTACATTTCGGAAGAGCACCACTAGGCACTGATCAATGAACAAGAACGGCTTCCTCATCAGCCTTTCTGTATCGGACAAGACAGAGTTCGGCAGGAAGGATTTCGCAAACCAATCGCGACCGCAAAAAATCTTCTCGGCGATCTGGGAAGTCGAGGCCGAGGTAAACAACGGCGGATTTAAACAATACTTCTTGAACAACAGTGCCGGGTCCGCGCACTTTGTAGCGGAGGCGTTGGAAGGGATCGGAGCTCCGAAAACGGCGAATATTTGTCGGCGAGCAATCGCCATCGCGTTCCCGAGCGGATTGCCGAAAGCGGTGGAGCTGATTCAATCTGTCGCGGCTGGCTTCTCCGATGAAACTATGGACAAGCTCGAGGGGGTAGATCAGGAGTTCTTTGCCTACCCTCACAATCTAACCGATTTGCTGTTTGCCTTTGTGTCCGCGCACCCGGAAGAGTTTGGAACCATGCCTAACGACCGAACTTGAGAGGACTTAGCGATGGCAAAACAACTGACGTGGGACGACGCTGAAGATATCGGTATTCTGCTGTCCGAAGTTCACCCCGACCTAGATCCGCTGACCGTACGGTTCACCGACCTTCACCGCTACGTCACCGAATTGCCAGACTTCGCCGGCGATCCCAAGACCTCGAACGAAGGCAAGCTGGAAGCTATCCAAATGGCTTGGCACGAGGAGTTCCAGGACCGTACCCAAGCCTGATCACGTACCAGTCTGCATCAGCTTTTACATTCTCGTGACAACCGGCCGGTGCCGGCCTTTTATCATCCCGCTCATTAGGGCTCTCGAATCCAAGGAGCCTCTCTCTCCGGCCAAAATGGCGAAGGGCACGGCGTCCAAGCCGTGCCCTCTTTTTTGGATTTCAAGCTAACCCTATCTGACAGAGACTGGCGCAGCCTCCTCGACATTGGCCTCGCGCAAGAACTTCGCCGCTTCCTCTGGAGGAGTGGGATTGATATAGAAGCCTGTGCCCCACTCGAATCCTGCAGTCTTGGTCAGCTTCGGCATGAACTCTATGTGCCAATGATAGTGATCATTGGTCGGATCCTGTGCCGGCGAAGTGTGGATCACCAGGTTATAAGGCGGGTTGTCGAGCACTCGATCTGCGCGTCCCAGCAGATCCTTGAGCGCGCGCGCCAGGTTCTCGAACATGTGCGACGACGAATTCTCAAAAGCCGACTCATGCTGCTTCGGCAAAATCCATGTCTCGAACGGAAAACGCGGAGCATAAGGGGCCAGCGTAAGAAAGTTCTCGTTCTCTGACACTACTCGAATCGCGCTGTCCATCTCCTGTCGGATAATGTCGCAGAACACGCACCGTTCCTTGTACAGGAAGTACTGCTTGGCGCCTTCGAGTTCCTGCACCACGTTGATGGGAAGAATAGGCAGCGCGATGAGTTGCGAATGCGCGTGCTCAAGCGACGCCCCAGCCGCCTCGCCGTGATTCTTGAAAATCAGGATGTACTTGAAGCGCCGGTCCTTCTTCAAATCCAGAATGCGATCGCGGAAGGTCCACAAAACATCTTCAATTCGCTTGGGCGGCAGTGTCGCCAGGCTGGCTGTGTGATCCGGAGTCTCGATGATGACTTCATGCGCACCGATCCCGTTCATGCGATCAAACATGCCTTCGGCCTGACGGTTTAGCGTGCCTTCGATGCCAAGTGCCGGGAACTTGTTGGGCACAACGCGGACAGTCCACCCAGGAGTATCTCGCTGTGGCTGCGGCCCGCCATTCGGGTTTGGACGGTATGCCTGAATCTCGGGCGGCGTCTTGCCCTCGTTCCCGTAGCAAAAGGGACAGAATCCACCCTTGATCTTCATGTTTTCGCGGACAAAGTCAGTCGGGCGCTTCGCCCGGTCCGTCGAAATAATTACCCAACGGCCAACAATCGGATCTTTTCTGAGTTCAGGCAAGTACTGAGTCCTTTCGAGGTGCTGCGCAAAAACGTTATTTTACGCCGACAAGGAAGCGTTGCGAAACACCTCAATCTGCGGGCGGGAACTGGAATTCGCATAGTATACGCTGACGATATCGAATCTCCACTGGCACGATGGTGGAAGCCGCCTCATATACTCCCGGGCTACCGCAGCTACCTCCCGCCGTTTGTGCCGGTCGACTGCTGCCTCCGGAGGCTTCACATCGTGCGAGGTCCGAGTCTTAACTTCAATAAAGCAAAGAACATCACTGTTCCACCCGATAAGGTCAATTTCTCCACGGCGGCGCGGTGACCTGAAGTTACGCGCAACGATTTCGTACCCTATCTTTCGCAGATAAAAGTAGGCGTCCTCTTCACCCAGCCTTCCCACGCGATGATGCCGCGGCCTCGCGTCCGCCGGCAGCACTCGTTCGGCAACCCAATCAAGGCTGCGGATGATCGATCGCGTGAAGACTACTGGAAGCATGGCGAAAATAACTTCAATTTATCGGAAGGGGTGCGCGCCGGATGTGACGCATATCACAAACCACTGCGATTGCAAACGGCTCTTTCCCAGACGGGGAATTTGGCAGGGCTGCCCGCGGAAGCGGCAGACAAAAAACAAGCCCACGGACTCAGCCGTAGGCCCGGTCGCCATCCTCCCCCCAAGGAGGTTAGCAACAAAAACTTCAGGAATCTTAGACTTGCGGAGCGCACCCTCTCGTGCGCCCCGCAAGTGCTTCACGGTACTCGTTGACCGCGAAAATTAGGGCGCTAATCGAAGCGCCCTCCGTCCTTCACAAACGATGGCCTTAGCCGGCCGCTTCCGACCTCACTCCACCGCGCTGGGGGGACTCAACACCTAGAATCCGGTTGCCGGGGCCCCGCAATGACGCTCCCGATCAGGCGTCACTTTCTCCGACTTCGGGCCAGGCGTCAATTCACGCCTCTGCACAACGTAGTTCACGCACTAAGTCGTTTTTTCCAAGATAGTTGAAGAGACTTCTCACTCGGAAGAAAGTGGTGGAGCGATGGCACCAAGTGGTGGACGACTGGCACCAAGCGGGGATTTTACAATGCTTAAAGCGATGCTAGGCTGGAGACGCTCCGGAAAGTAGACGTTTATGCAGCCGGCACGAGAGTCAAATTCGGTCGTTCGTTTTGGCATCTTCGAGGCCGACCTGCGTTCGAGTGAACTCCGGAAAAACGGAGTCAAGGTCAAGATTCAAGAGCTTCCGTTTCGGGCCCTGGCCCTCCTGCTTAGCCACCCCAACGAAGTGCTCAGCCGGGACCAATTCCGCCAGGCGCTCTGGCCCGACGGCGTCTACGTGGACTTCGGCCACGGCATCAGCAGCGCCATCAACCGCCTCCGGGATGCCCTGGGCGACTCGGCCGACAATCCGGTATTCATCGAGACAGTAGAACGTCGGGGCTACCGCTGGATCGCTCCTACCCATGTCCCGCCCCCAAACGTTCCGCCGGGGCCTGTCCTGATCAAAATCGAGAGGCCGATCCAAAGTTCTCCGAGCGCCACGCACCGGTGGGGCCTGCTGATTTTCCCCGCCTTGGCATTGCTTCTGGCACTATGGAGTTTCTGGCCTAGATTCCGCGAGGCTAAGGCCAATACGGCAAAAGAGTCGATCCGCGCGGCTCGGGTTTCGGACGCCGCACGGCAAAGCGCCAATAGCGAGGCCGAGCAGTTTTATCTGAAAGGCCGCTTCTACTGGGAAAAGCGCACGCCCGACGGGTTGAACAAGGCTGTCGACTTCTTTACTCAGGCAATCGTACACGACCCCAACTATGCTCCAGCGTACGTGGGTCTCGCCGACTGCTACAACCTGCTTCGCGAATACACTCTTATGCCGGCTAGCGAAGCGTATCCACGTGCGCTCGCGGCGGCAAAAAAGGCGGTCGAACTCGACGATCAGTCCTCCGAGGCCCACGCGTCCCTCGCCTTCGCGCTTTTCTGGGGTACATGGGACGCCGCTGGAGCCGATCGGGAATTCCGTCGTGCCATTGATCTAGCTCCCAATAACGCCGTCGCGCACCACTGGTATGCCACCTACCTGGAGTCGCTCGGCCGGAACTCGGAATCGGTCTTGGAGATTGAACGCGCCCAAATGCTCGAGCCCGCTTCAAAAGCTGTGTTGGCCGATAAAGGAAACATCCTTTGGGCCGCTGGCCGCCACGAGGAAGGCATAACACTCCTGAAGCAGCTCGAAACCGCGGAACCGGATTTCGTTTCTCCTCACCGGTACCTCAAGAACATGTACTTCGCCAACGCCGACTACCCGAAATACCTGAAGGAGTGGAAGAAGGAAGCCACCCTATTGCAGGATAAGTCCGCTCTCAAACTCGTGGGCACCGCCGAAAAAGGCTATGCCGACGGGGGCCCTCAAAACATGTTGAAGAACATGCGCGTTCTGCAAAAGTCCCTTTATGAACACGGGACTGGGTCGGCTTATCTGCTGGCGCAAACAGATTCCCTTCTAGGCAACCGGCAGGAGGCACTCCAGTACCTGAAGACCGCTTTGGATCGACATGACGACTCTTCTGTCCAGATCCTCGGCGATTCGGCGCTGAACTGCCTGCACGATGAGCCCGCTTATAAAGAGCTGGTCGCCCGCCTCGGCTTTCCCTCCCGCAACTGATATCATCCCATCCCAAAAGGAGCTTGGAGATGGCACCCTCGCGTCGGCAAGTCCTCACCTACCTGTTTTTCGTCTTCCTATTTTCCTCGCTTTTCTATTTTCTGATCATTCGCGCCAAGCAATTGAGCGTCGGCGGCGGAATCTACGTCTCCGGAATTATGTGGTGTCCGGCACTGGCGGCGTTCGCCACGTTGACCCTCAACCGCCGCAGCCTTTCGGAGCTCGGCTGGAAATGGCCCGCCAAGAAATTTGCGCTTATGAGCTGGTACGTCCCGCTGCTCTACGCGACTATCGCTTATTTGATCGTGTGGCTCGGCGGTCTGGGCGGCTTCCCCAACCATGAGTTCGTGGCCGCTCTGACCACGCGGATGGGACCGCGTCTTTCTCCGGCGGTCGCGACTTTTCTTTATGTAATCCTGGTGGGCAGTTTTGGCTTGGTAGGTAGTCTTGCCAGAGCGCTCGGAGAAGAAATCGGCTGGCGGGGCTTTCTGGTTCCTGAACTCTACAAGACTGTCGGCTTCACCGGGACTGCGTTCATCAGCGGTATCGTCTGGTCGCTGTGGCATTTTCCTGTTCTCATCTTCGCCGATTACAACGCGGGTACTGCCACGTGGTACGCGTTGCTCTGCTTCACGGTGATGGTCATTGCCATATCGTTTGTTTTTGCCTGGCTCAGGCTGAAGTCGGGGAGTCTCTGGACGGGCGCAATGCTCCATGCCAGCCACAACCTCTATGTGCAGGCCATCTTCACGCCGCTAACGCGAAATGTGGGGAAAACCGCGTGGTTCATCGACGAATTCGGCGCGGTGCTGCCTCTGGTTGCAATATGCTTCGCAATTTACTTCTGGAGCCGGCGGGGAGAATTAACCCCAAGGGCAAACCCAACCGGGCGAGGTCAGACCCGCGTTGGCGGGAGCGGCCGACTAGCAGACGCGGCAGCCGATTGAATTCTGAGCAACCGAAGGAAGTTCCCACCCTCGCCCTGCAACGAGGGTGGGATATTACTCTAGCGTCTAAGCGCCGACTGCCTTGATGCACTCCTCGAGCACATCGACTGCGACGTCAGCTTCATCTTTCGTGACCACGAGCGGCGGACAGATACGAACCGTGCTCGGCCCACAGCCCAGGAACAGGACGCCATGCTCAAACGCCATCTCGACGATCTGGTCGCGCTCCGTGTTGCCGTATTCCTTGGTGACCTTGTCCTTCACGATGTCCACGCCGATCATCAATCCTCGTCCGCGAACATCGCCCACCAGTTTCAACTTCTTCGGCCAATCCGCCATGCGCTTCAGCATGTGGTTGCCCACACTCGCCGAGTTCTCAAGCAGATGCTCTTTCTCGATCACATCCAGCGTAGCCAGTGCCGCAGCGATGCAAACTGGATTGCCGCCAAACGTAGAGGCGTGCGATCCCGGAACCCAGTCCATGACTTCCGCGCGAGTCATCGTGATGCCGAGCGGCATGCCTGACGCAATGCCCTTCGCCATGCAGACCATGTCTGGCTCAACGCCGGTATGCTCGACGGCGAACCACTTACCCGTACGTCCGATGCCGCTCTGCACCTCGTCCACGACCAACATGATGCCGTGACGATCGCAGATGCGCCGCAGCTCCTGCATGAAGATCTTCGGAGCGACGACGTATCCGCCCTCGCCCTGCACCGGCTCAACGAAAATGGCCGCCACTTCTTCCGGAGCCATCGTCGTCTTGAAGAGTTTCTCTTCGATGAAGCGGGCGCAGCCCAGAGCGAAGTTGTCGGCGTCTTGCGTACCGCCCACGCACCCGCGGTAAACGTCGGGATAGCGCACGTGTGTCACGCCCGGAACCAGTGGCGAAAACCGCCGGCGCTGTTGTGGCTTCGACGCCGTCAGAGACAGCGCGCCCATCGTGCGTCCGTGAAACGCGCCAAAGAACGCGATCACGTTCTGCCGCTTGGTGTGATAGCGCGCCAGCTTCAGCGCACACTCAATCGCCTCCGCTCCAGAGTTGCCGTAGTAAATGCGGTGCGGTCCAGGCATGGGCGCGATCTTCGACAATCGCGCTGCCAGCGTCACCATGCTTTCGTAATAAAAATCGGTGCCCGACATGTGGATCAGCTCGCCCGCCTGCTTCTGAATGGCAGCGACCACATCGGGATGGCAATGGCCGGTCGACGTCACGGCAATGCCGGCGGAAAAATCAAAAAACTCGTTTCCGTCAACGTCAGTCACGACGATGCCGCGCCCGCTCTTCGCGACCATCGGATACGAACGCGTATAGGACGGCGAAATATACTTCTCATCGCCCTCGAGCACGCGCTTGGCGTTGGGCCCGGGCAGGGCCGTCTTGATCTTGGGACCGATTGTGGCGGTCATGGTCTTGGTAGTCATTGGATCCTCCGTGTTTGGGAAGGGCACGACTTCAGTCGTGCCGTCTATGGCCGGTAACGATGTCGGGCTTTACCCCCTGAGGGTCCCTGCATCTGGCCAGTCGCCAGTGGAATCGAGCCTCGGATGGCAGCTCTGGTTCAAGCGTCCTAAGAAAAAAAGGCCGAGGCCAATCAGGCGGAGGAAGGAGTTAGTCGCTACCGAAGAGGCTGGGACGCAGACGGGACGGCAGATTCGCCCGATACCGCCGCGGACACACCAGGCAGTGCAGCCAGCACTCGGCCGATTGCGCGTGCGGAAGATGCGAATTGGATTTGTTGCGCAGCATCGCGAACCGTCACCATTACTAATTGATTATAGCCGGAAGGGGTCGGCGGCGTAACCCCCAATCTGGTCTTAGGTCTATGGTCTAAGGTGTTGGGCGTCGACCTAAGGACCCAACACCTGCGACCCAAGACCCATTGCAGTTTTGACTTCCCGACAATCACTACATCCACTCCGTCTTTGCCCCCCCACGGTGCCCGCCAAAGCTGAAGACGAAAAGCTGAAGTAGGCGCCACACCGCTTCAAGAAGCGTTTATATGTAACATAAGAGGCGTTTATATATGCAGGCTTTCGCTCTGATCGTTGTAGCCGCAGCGGGCCTTTGGCTCGTCAGTGTCGCCTTCCTGATGGCTCTGCTTCCGCGTTACTGCCTTCACCTGTTCGAGAAGATGAGCGCCAATCTGGAGCGTTCAAACTGGCGTCTTCAGTTCACCGAGCAGGGATTGCGCGTGCTAGCGGGTGTGGCGCTGATCGTGCGGGCACCGGCCTCTAAGCTGCCGCCGGTCTTCGAGGTTGCAGGGTGGCTTTTGGTTGCGACCTCGCTGCTGATCATGGTCGTCCCGATCCGGTGGCATGGCGCTTACGGCCGCTGGTGGGGTGGACGGATTCCGCCGCTGGCGATCCGGGTTCTCTCCCCCGTGCCTATGATGGCGGGAGCCGGTCTAATCTACGCAGCCTTCTAGAGATGGCCTGACAACTGTGTTCACTTGGCGACAAATCTCGATTTCACTCACTGATTGCTTTTCGAGTCATCGGCTGCAACGGAATTGAGGTAAGACTCCAACTCCTCTGGCAGCATGAATCCAGTACCACTGAAGTTTATTGACGCCCTCAGGCGATAGAGAACCTTCCACCGAGCGAGCCGACAACTCTCAAATAGCCCCTACACGGTACCTCTCAGCGCGATGGAATACGTAAAGCAGCGCCAATGCCGTGCCCCCAAACAAGACAAAACCAATCAGGTTCATCAAACGAAGTTACTCGCGATTGCCGAAAAATCGCCATAACACTCAAAATCTCCTTGGAAGGGCGAATAGACGGCGCAAGCTTGTGCTAAGGCCTGGTTACGACAGTTATGCCGTTGCTGCCCCTGCAGTTCGCTAAACTATCCCGTTAGCGTGCGAGGCAAACGGTGAAGGCTCTCTTGGTACGTTCTCTGCTCGTCGCGGTCCTTGTTGGTCCCGCAATCAATCTAGTCAGCACATTTACGTTGTTTCGTCATGCGACGAAATATGACCCGCCCGTAAGCGAGGCCGAGATTCATCAGATGGGAAATATGACCGTAAACGAGATGGATGCTGTGCTTGCCAAAAGGCGTATTAAGATGACTCGGTGGGACTGGCTGAGGGATTCAGTTCAGTATTCGTATTTCTGGAAGCAGGTTGCACATGATGCCATAGTACCTAGTTGTGGCGTGTTCCTAGCCTGCACATGGGTCGGCTGGATGGAAAGAGGGCGCGCGCAGAGGCTGAAGGCCGCTACCTAGTGCCGTGGTTGGCGAAACATCCCCATAGCACTCATTTTGGGGCTGGCCATCGCCGTTCGGGCCATTAAGCGCTCAGGCCTGATGTGAACACCTGCCGCGCCCTTTATAATCACGCCGATGGCCAGCGACTCCTTTCTCTCGTGGGCGAACCGGACCGTGCTTCGCTCGGGCCGCGAAGAGCCGTACCTGTCAATCCAGGACGTCGTCGTATTCGTTCGCGACCTGGAAGTGAGTAAGCAGTTCTACCTGCAAAAACTGGGCTTCGAACTGATCACCGAACAGTGCCTTCCCAACGGCGTACGCTGGATTGAAGTGGCGCCTCCCGACGGAAGCGCTAATCTCGCACTAGTTGAGCCCAAGCCCGACCGCCCCGAATACAAGTTGATTGGTGGCTACCGCTGGGTTCTTTTTATGACGGAGGATGTTCAGGCCACATACAAAGAATGGAGTGAACGCGGGGTTCGGTTCTTATTTGCGCCAGAGACGCCGGGGTGGGGCGGGACCTATACACGGTTCGAAGATCCGGACGGAAATGCGTTTGGACTGGAAGGCTTCGACGAGGTAAGGCGAAGCCTGGAATCGCGCCGGCAGGCGGAGGCAGAAAGACTCGAATCCGAACGCCGCACCGTCCAGGAATTGGAAATAGCGCGGCAGGTGCAGGCGCGATTGTTTCCGCAGATTCAGCCGGAGTTGAAAACGGTAGAGTACGCGGGTATCTGCCTGCAAGCGCGCCAGGTGGGCGGGGACTATTTCGATTTCCTGAATCTCGGGCCGCAGCGCCTGGGGCTCATCATCGGCGATGTTTCCGGCAAGGGGATCGCCGCAGCTCTGCTGATGGCGAATTTGCAGGCCAGCTTTCGGAGCCAGTCAGCGCTGGCGTTCGATGAACCCGAGGCGTTGCTCCGGTCGGTGAATCGCCTGTTCTATGACAACACTGGCGACAGTGCCTATGCCTCGCTTTTATTTGCCGAGTACGACGAGGCGGCGCAGCGACTGCGTTACGTCAATTGCGGCCATTTGTCGGGTCTCTTGGTAAGAAGCGACGGCAAGGTGGATCGGCTCGAGTCCACCAGCACGCTGCTCGGGCTGTTCCGAGAGTGGAACTGCTCGATACGAGAGCAGCGGCTCTCTCCCGGAGACGTGCTTGCGCTTTACACGGATGGCATCACCGAAGCCAGCAACGAGCAAGGAGAGGAATTTGGCGAGAAGTGCCTGATTGAATCGCTTCAGCAACATCGAGACCTGCCGTGCCAGGCTCTGTTGACCGCAATCGTGGATCGTGTTCGGCGATTCAGTTTTCAGGAACAACACGACGACATCACGGCGATCGTCGCGAAGTTCCGGGCTATTAGCTGACGTTTCCTTTCGGTCCTGTCCGAGTCAAAGAACGTGACCAATTCGTGACCACTCGATCCGTACACACCCTCACTGAACAGCACGGACAACTTTTTAGCGATTGAGTCAACCTTGTTTCGGCACGCAACGATTTCGACGCCTGCGTCCAACAAACCTTAATCATTGGGCCCATTCCGGATAGTTGGCGGAAGACCTCTATCTCCCTCTTTAGTCCACTTCCTCAACTTTAGAATCCAACCCGCCGTCTCTCTCGTCTGATATCTTTTAGCTTCTCCTGTTTCTCACGACAATGCATTCCGCTCAGCACCCAAGCCGGTGGATGGTGATTCTTGCCTTCGGACTGGTGTACCTGTTCTGGGGCTCGACCTACCTCGCCATCGATATCGCGGTGCAAACGATTCCTCCGGCGTTGATGTGCGCCGTGCGCTTTGCGATTGCCGGAGTCGTCATGCTCGCGGTTTGCGCCGCGACAGGTCGCAGGATTCTGTATTCTCCAAAACAAATCGCCCTGGCCGCGATCGTCGGCCTTCTGCTGTTGATGGGCGGCAATCTCACACTCTCCTACGCCGAGCTCACCGTGTCGTCGGGGCTGGCCGCACTGATCATCGCCATCACGCCGCTCTGGTTTCTTGTACTCGACACTCTCTTGCTGGGCGATCATCACATCTCGCGACGCGGCAAGGCTGGCTTGGTGCTCGGCATCGTGGGATTGTTTGTCCTCGTCTGGCCCGAGTTGAAATCGGGCACGCTCGGCCACCGCGAGTTGTGGGCCTCGATCAGCCTGATCGCCGGATCATTCTCGTGGGCGCTCGGGTCGGTGTTGTCGAAGCGCTGGCAGTCTGGCATGGACGTCTTCAGCGCCACCGGATGGCAAGTCACCGCAGCCGGGGCCGGGAACTTTATTTTCGCGCTGTTCAACGGCGACGTCTCGCGAGTGACGTGGACCGCGCGCGGCCTGGGCGCCGTGGCGTATCTTGTCGTGTGCGGTTCATGGATCGGCTACACCGCCTACATCTGGCTGCTCGAACACGTTCCCACGTCGAAGGTCTCGACATATGCGTACGTGAATCCCGTTGTCGCAGTATTTCTAGGTTGGCTGATCCTGCACGAACCTGTCACCCGCTTCATTCTTGCAGGGAGCGTGATTGTCGTGCTGTCGGTCGTCCTGGTCACGAGCGCCAAGGTAAAAGAGAAAACGGCAGTGAAGGAATTGCCAGCAGTCGAAGCGGCCGGAGACTGAAAAACGGGAGTCAGGCGTCAGACCTCAGGCGTCCGCCACAACATCTTGCACCCAGCGAGACTCAGTCCGAAGTCTGAGGTTCGCCGCCCGAAGCAGTTATTCCTCCTCCTCCGCATCATTCACCAAATCCACCACGTGCCCCCGGATCGCAAACGTCTTCTTCGCACCGCCCGCCGCCTGAAAGCTCACTCGCACTGGACCTCGCTGCCACGTCGGCACCGCACACGCCGAATCCGGCGTAGCGTCGTCGGCTACGCCATCGTCTGACAGCGGCTTCTTCAGCACCGGCTTCCTCCGGTTCAATTGGGCCACGATTGCATACGTCTTCTTTCCATCGTCTGACACTCCGCGGTAAGCAACATAGTCGCGATACCAACTGGACGCCGAATAAAAAGTGTCGAACTCCGCCAGATTGATCGGAGAAATCCGCCCCGTCGTACGGTCCACCAGCAGCCACCCTCCACGCTGCCATTGCCACCACGGTGCGGCATCTTCGCGAAGGCTGTCATTCATCCGAAACACGCGGCGCACGACAAACAAACGCTCTGTCACCTGATGCGGGACGCCGAGCACGTATTCCCTCACCTGCCCGTCGATCAGAAGCGCACGCACCTTGAGAGTCAGCGGCTTCTCATCTTCAGGGTTTGCAAACCACTGCACCTGCGTCCACTTTCCGAACGCAATTACGTGCACTTTGGCCGCCCCGACCGCAGCGGCTGTACACAGAGATAAACAACACAGCAGTCCTGACAATCGGCGCAACATAGGTCGCATAGGCCGAGCCTAGGCAATAAGCGATAGGGGAGGCAAGGCTTGCCGTCACACTCTGCGAAAGGGAGTGCCAAAAAGGGAATAGCTGAGTTCCCCGAAAGAATGATAGTGTTCCAAAAAGCTGGCGTGGGTCAGGCGAAAATTGCAGAATAGCAGTAGAATGAAACGTCAGTAAGCAATCGCACTATGAGCGTTTCTCCTCCCTCACGCACGTCTCCGGGCCACTACGCACGGACAACTGCGAAGGGAGAAGCCGCTTCTTATCAAGATATGGGTGACCTTCTCCCAAGACGTCATGCACCGCGCATTCTGGTCGTGGACGACCAGCCCAGCATCGCCGGCTTGATGAGCCAACTGCTCACCATCCGCGGATACGACGTAGTCACAGCCTCCAGCGCCGACCAGGCCGAAGCGGAAGTCCGCAAGCAGGCACCAGATCTGATCTTGTCGGACGTGATGATGCCCGGCAAGTCCGGTTACGAATTCTGCCGGGGCCTGAAAGAAAATCCGGCGACGCGCCTGATTCCGTTTGTTCTCATCACTGGCCTGAGCGATAGCAGTGATAAAGTGCGAGGCATTGAAGCTGGCGCCGACGACTTCCTGAACAAACCAGTTTTGGCCGAAGAACTGATCGCCCGTGTGAAATCTCTGCTGCGCCTGAAAGAGTTCACCGACGAACTCGAAACCGCCGACTCCGTTCTCTGCACGCTCGGGCTGATCGTCGAAGGCCGCGATCCTTACACCGAAGGCCACTGCGAACGCCTCGCCGTCCGCGCGGCCGATCTCGGCCGCCATCTCGGCATGGACGAAGATTCTCTGATCGCCCTGAAGCGCGGCGGCTATCTACACGATCTCGGCAAGATCGCCGTGCCCGATGAAATTCTGAAGAAGGGCAGCGATCTCACGCCCGCGGAATGGGTCACCATGAAACTTCATCCCATCACCGGGGAAAACATTTGTCGCCCTCTGCGCTCGCTGCGTCCGGTGCTTCCCATCATCCGTCACCATCATGAACATACCGATGGTTCCGGCTATCCCGATGGACTGATGGGCTCTGAGATACCGATTCTCCCGCGGATTCTGCAAGTGGTCGACGTCTACGACGCTCTCCGCACTGCTCGCTCCTACAAGCCGCCTCAGACCCACGAGCAAGCCGCCCAAACTATGCGCGAAGAAGCCAGCCGCGGCCTATGGGACACCGAACTCGTCGCGGAATACTTCTCGATGCTCGAGCAGAAACGCCAAGTGGCGTAAAGCAGTTCTCAGTTCTCAGTTCTCAGTTTCCCGCCTAGTTGCTCACCGCTTCCACGACCGTCTTTTCGGCGGGTCAGCCCTCATTTCCGAAACCTTCAAACCACAAAGTACAATGGCAGTTGCCCAGTTCAACGCTACTCAGCGCCTTAGACTGAGAACCGAGAACTGAGAACTGAGAACTGCATTTGGAGCCCACTTACAGCATCGTGATCCCTGCCTATAACGAGAGCGCCCGCCTGGGCGCGACACTCGAGAAGGTGCTGGCTTACGTTCACGCGCAAAAGTGGGACGCGGAAGTCATCGTCGTCAACGATGGCTCCCGCGATAACACGGCCGAGATCGTTCGAACCTTCGCTGCCAAAGACCCCTCATTGCGACTCGTAGAAAATCCCGGCAACCGCGGCAAGGGATACAGCGTGCGCAACGGTATGCTCAACGCGCGCGGCCAGATCGTGCTCTTCAGCGACGCCGATCTCTCATCCCCAATCGAGGAAGCTCCCAAACTCCTCCAAGCTCTCGAAGACGGCGCCGATATCGCCCTCGGCTCACGCTGGCTGCGCGCCGAGACTCAAACGCAGCGCCAGCCCCTTCATCGTCAATTCTTCGGGCGCATTTTCAACCTCATATTGCGCATCACCCTCGGCTTGCAATTCAAAGACACACAGTGCGGATTCAAAGCCTTCAAACAACCGGCTGTCCAAGCGATCTTCCCTCTCCAGAGGATCGAACGTTGGGGCTTCGATCCCGAGATCCTGTTTCTCGCTCGAAAACTCGGCTTCAAAATGAAGGAAGTCTCAGTCGCCTGGGGACACAGCGGCGGCACCCGCATCAATCCCCTCGTCGACGGTTCCCGCATGGTGATGGAGATGCTTCGAATCCGCTGGTATGACCTGACGGGAAAATATGATGGCAGCCCAACGATGGCTGCCCAGCCGCGAAGCGGCGGAATGTGAAAGCCCAGCACGGAAGTGCCGGGTACGATCAAGAGGAACGAACGAGCCCGCAGGGACAAAATGTCGTCCTGAGCGCAGCCGCTTTTCAGGCGCAGCGCAGGATTTCGAGCTGATCCGGCCTCGCGCGCAGGCCAAACACCCAGACTTATCGCGCAGCCGTGGCGTTTGCCGCCTTCACCGCCTCAACCACGCGATGCCCCATCTCGGCGGTCGAAATTGCCGCGTGCGTCTTCCCCGCGAGATCGGCGGTGCGCGCACCTTGTGCGAGCACACCACTTACCGCACTCTCTACATACGCCGCCTCACGCTCCAGATGAAACGAGTGCCGCACCAACATCGCTACGGAAAGAATCGCGCCCAGCGGATTCGCAATGCCTTTCCCGGCGATGTCTGGTGCCGACCCATGCACCGGTTCATATAGCCCCACTGGCCCGCCCACGCTCGCCGAAGCCAGCAGCCCGAGCGATCCCACCACACCCCCGGCCTGGTCCGACAAAATGTCGCCGAACATATTCTCAGTGAGCACCACATCAAACTCCGTCGGCCGCTGCACTAAAAGCATCGCAGCCGAATCCACATACTGATGCCCCAGCTTCACCTCCGGATAATCCTTCCCGATTCTCGTCACCACATCGCGCCACAACCGTGAACACTCGAGCACGTTGGCTTTATCCACCGACAGTACTTTTTTCTTCCGCTTCATCGCGAGGTCGAACGCTACGCGCGCAATGCGCTCGACCTCATGCTCGGCATATCGCATCGTATTCACAGCGACGCGGGCTCCCGGCTCCCCTTCAATCGACCGCGGCTGCCCGAAATAAGCTCCTCCGAGCAACTCGCGCACGATCATGATGTCGGTGCCGCGTACAAGCTCTGCCCGCAGCGGAGAACAATCCTCCAGCGCCGGAAAAAATACCGCCGGACGCAGATTCGCATACGCCCCCAACTCCCGCCGAATACGCAGCAGTCCAGCCTCAGGACGGAGATGTCCAGGATTCTTATCAAACGCCGGACTCCCCACCGCCCCCAGCAACACAGCGGACGAAGCCAAACAAGCAGCAATCGTATCCGCCGGAAGTGGATCGTTCGCCGCAATTAGCGCCGCTCCGCCAATCGCCTTGCGCTGAAGCTCAATCTGATGCCCAAAAGCGTCGGCCACAGCCTGCAATACGAGCACAGCCTGCTCGGTAACTTCCGGCCCGATGCCATCGCCAGGGAGAATCGTTAGTTTAAGAAGCATGTTGTAATTAGTAGTTTTGTAATTGGGAAATTTGGTAATTCGCAATTCTAAGCGCCCAACACAAAAGCCGCCACCCGGCGGCTTCTGGTTTTCATTTACAAAATTACCAAATTACTCAATTACCAAATTTGTTTACACTCCCCACAGATAGTCTTCCTGTTGCGTCTGCTCGTGAGATTCCGTATGAACCGGCAGCGGCACGCCAAACGCGTTCGTCTGCGGCACCATCGGAAAAGGTTTTACTGGCTCAGGCACTGGCTCCGGCAACGCACTGGGCGCCGGCGCATTCGCCGCGGCCGCCTTCGCTGCCTGCATCGGCTCAATCAGTGGAGTCGCCGACGTCGAGGGCTTATGGGTCTCGCGAATCAACTCCAACAGATGGTGATCTTCCACATTCTTGATCTTGTCCGCTAAGCGGACAAAACGCCGGTAAATGTCATCGAGTGCGCGCCGGTCAAACTGGTAGCCAAGCTGTTCGCAGCGAATTCCCAGCGCGTGACGCCCCGAGTGCTTGCCCAACACCAGCTTCGAATCGGGCACGCCCACCGACTTCGGCGTCATGATCTCGTAAGTCAGCGGATTCTTCAGCATTCCATCCTGGTGAATGCCCGCTTCGTGCGCGAAGGCGTTACGCCCAGTTACGGCTTTGTTCGGCTGCACCGGCACGCCCGTGATTTCGCTCAGGGTCTGGCTGGCGGCGAAAATCTGGTCGCCCACCACGCTGGTCTCGTACGGATAGCAATCTGGACGAACCCGCATCGCCATCACAATCTCTTCGAGCGCAGCATTGCCCGCACGCTCTCCGATCCCATTGATTGTGCACTCCACTTGCCGCGCTCCAGCCGCAACTGCAGCCAGCGCATTCGCAACGGCCATGCCCAAATCATTGTGGCAATGCGCGGAGATCGTGACGTTCTCGATTCCCTTCACGCGCTGCCGGATCGTCGTGATCAAATCGCCGAATTCAGAGGGCACCGTGAAACCAACCGTGTCTGGAATGTTCAGAGTAGTGGCGCCCGCTTCGACTACCGCATTCAGTACGCGGCACAAAAAATCAGGATCGGTTCGCGTGGCGTCTTCCGGAGAAAACTCCACGTCGTCGCAAAGAGACTTTGCAAAGGCTACTGCGTCGCGAGCCTGAGCCAGACACTGGTCGCGCGTGATCCGCAGTTTGTACTGCAGGTGAATGTCGGAGGTCGCCAGGAATACGTGGATTCGCGGCCGAGCCGCGTCCTTCAAAGCCTCCCAGGCCCGCTCGATATCAGGACGGCAGGCGCGGGCCAGTCCCGCAATAATCGGACGCCGCACTACTGCGGCAATCGCCTTTACTGCCTCGAAGTCGCCATCGGAAGCGATCGGGAAACCAGCCTCGATCACATCCACGCCGAGACGGTCGATCTGGTGCGCCAGACGCAGTTTTTCCTGCTGGTTCATGCTGCAACCGGGCGACTGCTCTCCGTCACGAAGAGTAGTATCGAAAATCCGCACGCGGGCTCGCTCTACAGTCATGGATCTCCCTCAAAACAGGACTGATGCTCTATGGTACGGTCGCTTGCAACAGAAGCAAAACTTATAATTCTTTAACAAGTATTAGCAACAGTTGTATAATAAGTTTTACTAATGGTTATCAGCAGGTCCATTAAGGAGTGATTTCATGGAGCTTTCCCAGCTCGAAGTCTTTCTAGCGGTGGCCCGCGAGCGCACCTTCTCCCGCGCCGCCGAAAAACTCTTCCGCACCCAGTCCGCAGTCAGCCAGACCATCCGTAAGCTCGAGGATGAACTCGGCGAGGCGCTTCTCGACCGCTCGTCGCGGGAGGGCGTTCTGACCGATGCCGGCAAGGTCCTTTACGAATATGCCGAGAAGCTGATCAACCTTCGCAGCGAAGCGGCCGAGTCGCTCACGGAGCTGCGCGAACTGCAAAAGGGCAGACTCCTCATCGCCGCCAACGAATTCACGGTGCTCTACCTGTTGCCGGTGCTGGCCGAGTTCCGCCGGCTGCATCCCATGATCAAGATCACGGTCGAACGCGCCCTTGGCAGCCACATTCCCGACGACGTCTTGCGCTACGGCGTTGAATTCGGAGTGTTGTCGTACGAACCACAGGAGCCGAGCCTGCAATCGCTGGTCGTATATCTCGATGAACTCGTTTTCATCGTTCCGCCCAAACATCCTCTGGCCTCGGCGCCGCACGTCAGCATCCGCCAGTTAGGCGCGGAGTCTTTCGTCGCGCACATCGTCTCTTCACCCTATCGCGAAAAAGTCATTCAGCTCTTCAAGACACACAAAACGCCATTGCACATGGATTTGGAACTGCCTACTCTGCAGGCGATCAAGCGGTTTGTTGCAATGGGAAATGGCGTGGCGTTCGTGCCCGAGATCAGCGTCGAGACCGAGTTGGCGCGAGGAGAACTGGTCGCGATTCCCGTACGAGAATTGCAGCTAAAGCGCAAATTGCGCCTCATCTACCGCAAAGACGCCAATCTGTCGCACGCCGCGAGAGCATTCCTAAAGGTGGCCGAAGCCGTGGCCACGGAGCGCAAAGGCCGCTACCGCTTTCAGCGTGAACACTAGGATCGGCAAAAAACGAAAGGAGCAAAGCGTAGGTTTGCTCCTCTCTTCACCTTCACACCAACTCAACAGTCGGAGAGCACCTGCTCTTCGCGGAACGACGCAAGAGCCGCCTCCAGCGACGGATGCACTTCCACCACCGAGTCGAGATTCGTCAAATCCAGCAGCGTCCGGACGATCGTGTTCGCTCCTGCGCACTTCAGGTTCGCATTCTTCTCCTGCGCGCGGGCTTGCAACAATGCAAGTTCTCCGATGCCGGCGCTATCCATCGAACTCACCCCGCTCAAATCGACGACAACATTGCCCGCATGCTGCATCACGTCGCCCACCAGGCGCGAGAACGCATTCGCTTCCTCGCGATAAACGATACGGCCGTGGCAATGCACGACGATAACGTCCCCACAATTGCGAGTTTCTAAACTGAGTTTCAACTTCGACTCCTTGTATTCCCCAAAAGCAGCCGGAATCTGCGGCTGCGACCAAGTTTGCCAATTTATGTCCATAGGTTTCATGCTAGTACATAGACGCTGGCCAATAGGTTTTGGCACCATGAAAATCTGATAAATTTTCATCTGGCCTGCAAGTCCGTAACCCGGGGTGTCTACAACAAATTTTGTCAGCCGGGACATCTGGGCCATCCGGTACACTGCATCTAACGGATTTCGTTGCCTAAAATGCACTTTTTTGCCGGCCTACCGGCCGGGGAGGAATAATTCGTGTCGAAGACTGCCGCAGCCGTGCTGGCGTTTGTGTGCTTTACCTTGTTCTCGATACCGATGTCGGCGCAACTGCTGCCCAACGGAAACGTCTACGCCGGAGTTTCCTACGGCGACTTCACTAACGTTGTCAACAAACAGAGTTATCGCGGTTTTGAGGGCTCCGTCGAAGTGATCCCCTTCGCTCGCCACCTGCATCTCGGCGTTGTGATCGACGGCAGCGGTTATTTCCGCTCTGGCGTCCAGCAATATAACTTCCTCGGCGGCCCACGCTTGGCCACTACCTATGGAAAGTGGCGCCCATTCATCCATGCCATGGCCGGCGTGCAGCGAGTGAACTCGGGTGGCACCATCTACAACCCGATCGCTATCGACGTCGGCGGCGGCGTCGACTACAAGATATTCTTCAAGAATTTTTCCTGGCGCCTGCAGGGAGACTATATCCACTCAAGCTATGGCGGCACCAACGAGAACGCTTACCGCGCCTCGACCGGAATCGTCTGGCGATTCTAACCGGTTCGGCTCCCGCGAATTTATTGCTAACCCAATATTGCTCTCCTTTCATCTAACAACTTTCCGCATTATTGCGGGTTCATTGGATGCGAAAGGAGAGTTTTTTCATGCGCAAAGTTCTCAGTACCGTCATCGCGTTATTTTTCTTCGCGGGCCTCGCTGCCGCCCAAGTGCCTTCCGGAAATGTTTTCTTCGGATACTCCTACGAGAATACGAATTCATCCGCTCTCGACCTGAACTTGGACCGGGCCAACCTGCATGGGTGGGAAGCTTCTCTCGAAGGCAAGATGCTTCCCTGGATCGGCATTGTTGCTGATTTCAGCGGTCACTACGGCTCGCAAAACTTCGTGCAGGTTACGCCAAACGGCACGTCCACCATTAACGTGACCGGTCATGAGCAGGAAGTTCTCTTCGGGCCCCGCGTCTCAATTCCCGTGGGCAAATTCACGCCGTTTGCCGAGGGCATGGTCGGCCTTGCGCACATTCACACCGGTGGCACTCTGCCGGGCCCCAGTAATACTTCGTTCGCATCCGCACTTGGCGGTGGCCTTGATTACCGGCTGATCAAACCAGTCGCTCTCCGCGTCGAGGGAGACTATATCCACACCAGTTTTTTCAACACAACCCAGAACAATCTGCGCCTGTCATTCGGTGTAGTACTTCGCTTTTAGCGACGTTTTCCCCAGCTGGTTGGCTGAATCCTGTTTTTTGTGGCCTGAGATATGAAGCGGCCAAACTCTAGGCGCGCGGAACGCTATCCGGTTCCCCCGCCCAATACTTGTGGTCTCGCAGAAAATATTTCTCATTCCAGTAGTTCATCGCCGTCTTCAAGAATAGCCAACCCACGCGGAAGTGTCCCATTCGCTTGAACCGGCGGTTGGTGGTGTAGACTCCGCCTCGCACCACCGAGAACCGCTTGCGCTCGACCTGCTGGCTTAGCCGGTAGTCTTCTGCGAATAAAATCGCCTCATGAAATCCACCAAGTTCCCAGAATTTCTTGCGATCAAACATCATGAACATTCCCGTGGCAAACGGACGGTGCAGGTACGACAGGTACTGAAACATATCGTTCCCCACATAAATCGCCTTGTCGAGCCAGCTGCCATTCTGGCAAATGATGTTGGTGGTGACGCAGTGCAACCCCTTGCGTTGCGCCTTCTCTACGCAGTGCCGAATCAGTGACGGATCCGCCAGTTCGATGTCCGCATCGAGAAATAAAACGTAAGACGTATCCGCCTGCGCGGCGCCCTGGTTCCGTCCGACCGAAGGCATTCCACCGCGAATCACGCCCACGTTCAGGCGGTCGCGAAAACTCATCACGATCTCAGGCGTCCCATCCGTCGAGTTCGCGTCAGCGACCAACACCCTCGTACTCGACATCTTCGAATAATCCTGAGTCGTCAGCGAAGTGAGCAAACGCGGAATCAGCTTCGCTTCGTTCTTCGCCGGAATCACGATCGTCAACTCGTTCGTCGTATTCGCGCTCGGTGTAGTCATGGATCTGTACCCCCTGTTCGTCAACCGTCAGATAAGTCAGCTTCGAATCGACCCATCCGCCCGAGTTGTAATAATGGATGCCATCGTTCGCCACATGAGTGGCCTCGTGCGTATGTCCGCAGAAGATGCGATCCGCCTCGTGATGTCGCGCATAGGCCAGCGCACCCGATGCCACCTTGGGCGACATGCGCAGCCAGCGCGTATTCAGCCGGTCAATCAGCCGCGCAATCGGCTTGCTCTTGAAATCCAGCTTCTGCAATTGCAAATAAAGCGAAGTGCCCAGCCGGCTCAGCCGGAGCCGGTTCACCTGAAAACCGTCAAACTGATGCCCGTGAATCGCAATGTGTCGCAGCCCGCGATACGTCCACGTGTAGTTCTCGTAAACGCGCACCCCGACCAAGTGCGACATAATGTTCGCCAGACCGTGGTCGTGGTTCCCCTCGACCCACACGATTTCAATTTTTCGTTTAGGATTCGACAGCTTGCGGATCGCTCCCAGGAACTTCCAGTGATCCTTGGTCAGGCGGGCAAAGTTAAGGTCGGCAAAAATGTCGCCCAGCAGAATGAGCCGCTCGAAGCGGGTTTCCTTGAGCACGCGCGCAGCTTCGCGCGCATGACTCGTCTCTGCACCCAGGTGCAGGTCGGAAAGGATCAGCGTGTTGTACACGTGCAGATCCATGTTCCGGTTGTAGCAGCCGAATGTTACGGGTTGATGAAATGTGCATCAATTTTGGTGCATCGGGTAACTACGGTAGTAACCTCTCTGGTCACTGATTTTGGGTGACGTGGCGCTTCCAGAGCTTGCGATCAGCCCCTGCTCTTGGCGGGCTTCAGCCCCTGAGGTGCGTTACTGCAGCGCGCTGAAGGTCGCGCACTGCGCCGCATCAGGTGGAACCGTACTACCCGCGGTATTCAGATCCGCGCGAAGCACGTTCTTGTCGGTTGAGCAGAAGCGCCGTTTGCCAGTGCGATCGAAGACTTCGGGCGCGGCACCTGCGACATAGCTGGTGCTCATGCCATCCGACGGATTGCTTCCCGCCGCCACGAAGTTGTACCCCGACTTGACGCCGCCGGCCAGGCTCTGGTCCAACAGGCATGCGGTTTCGGCCGATTTCGTGCAGGGATCAGCTCCTCCCAGGTTCGTCAGGGACGCGGCATATCCCCCGTAAGCCACCTGATATGCGGCTTCCATCTGATTGATGGCCCGAATGGATCCCACAGCCGAAGTCTCGTTCGCATTCATCTTCGCGCCGGTTAAGCTCGGGATGGTGATCGCGGCAATGATGAGAATGATCGCGATCACGATCAGCATTTCGATCAGGGTAAATCCTGAATGACGCTTCATGGCACCATCCTCGCGTGCCGGGGCTGAGAGCCTGGCATCAGACAGAGAACGTGCGTTGGGAATCTGCTTGCAGAAGAAAAAATTGGGACGGACCGATCGGAGACGCGATCGCGATTCAGGCACCTTCCGTTAGCACCCGGCGCGGAGACAGCAGGCGGGAATGCATTCTACTGCGCCGGCGGCACGTACTCCTTCGGCACAGCCGATCCTTCCCCGAAGAAGAACATATCCAACTGCTTCACGATGACTTCCTGATCTTCGCGCCGCGCCGGGTTCAGCCGGTACTCGTTAAGCAGCATCTTGCAATGCTCCGTCCACATTCTCCACGCTTCCTGAGAGACGTTGTCGTACACTTTCTTCCCCAGATCGTTGTCGAACGGAGGCTCATCGAGCCCGGGTAATTCCTTCTTCAACTTCACGCAAAAAACCATGTGCGCCATGACTATCCTCAATAAATGAATTAAGACCGAATCTCCATACTGCGAATCAGCCCATCTCGTATTTCGTATACATGCTGGATCATCGTGTCGACGAGAAGTTTCCCGCTGTTATCGTGCACCACCTGATGCACTTCGACCGTGATGCGCCCGTCCGATTCGGCGTGAAAATCCTGCGGCTCAACGCGTGGATTCAGCACTTCGAACTGGCGCCTCCAGTATTCCCGGACGGCAGCCTTCCCCAGCACGCGCCCGCCTTCCCAGCCGTTGGGCCAATCCACGTCGGCGTGCAGGACCGCCAGCACGCTTTCGATCTCCCGCCGGTTGAAAGCTGCATACAAAGTTCGTAGCAAATCGACGTCGGCTCGTACCGCTTGGAGTTCCGCCATAAAAAGCTCCAAGGATTATCTTACACGGAGATCTGGATCGCTTTCTTGGCCCGCCCGCAGTTTCGCGAGGCCGCCACGCATACGATCCTGGAACAGAGGATCTTCATACTCCTAAACGCGAGCTGTGGGGTGAGGTCCATCCCTTTAATCTCTCGGGCGAAAAGCCTGTTGTGCGGAAGTGGCCAAAAGGTGACAATGTAGCCCATCTGTAAGGCCGACTTGGGGCGGAGCCCACCGGAAATTCGAACCCTAGCCGGAGCAGAACTTTCGACGCGGCATTGGTGTGTTTTGGTTATGAAAGCGGCGGGTCAGCGCTTGCGGCCCAGCTTGCGAACGCAAGACCAGGCACAGAAGATCAATGCCGTTCTGTTGTGGCACTCAGTCATCACGAAACACAAATGAAGTGACAACTTCTACGGATGAGGAGTTCGACCAATGTCTACTCAGGCAGTGGCAATCGATCGTACCGGTGGAAATAACATTTGGCGCGTGATCATGGCCTCGTCGGTCGGAACCATGATCGAGTGGTATGACTTCTACATTTTTGGCAGTCTGGCGGCAATCCTGGGGCCGAAGTTCTATCCTCCGGGCAACGACACGTTCGCCTACATCGCTTATCTGGCGACATTTGCCGTCGGGTTTCTGGTGCGCCCTTTCGGTGCGCTTTTCTTTGGGCGCATCGGCGACCTGGTCGGGCGCAAGTACGCTTTTCTCGTGACGCTTTCCATCATGGGCTTTTCGACTTTTGCCATCGGCTTGCTGCCTTCCTATGCGACGGCGGGATGGTTCGCGCCGATTGTGCTGCTTCTGATTCGCGTACTGCAGGGACTGGCTCTAGGCGGAGAATATGGCGGCGCAGCGGTGTACGTGGGCGAGCACGTTCCCGATGAAAAGCGCGGCTTCTACACCAGCTTCATACAAATCACGGCGACGCTGGGCTTGTTCGTCTCGCTGATCGTGATTCTCCTGACGCAGAATTCGATGTCGAAAGAAGACTTCACGGCATATGGCTGGCGCATTCCCTTCCTGATCTCGATCATTCTGGTCATGATCTCGCTGTACATCCGGCTGAAGATGAAGGAGTCGCCCATTTTTGCCCAGCTCAAGAGCAGCGGGCATGACCTCCACGCAACCGCTCAAGGATGCGTTCACGCAAGTGGTCGAACCTGAAGATGGTGCTGATTTCTCTTTTCGGAGCGACCGCTGGGCAAGGCGTGGTTTGGTATACCGGGCAGTTCTACGCCTTGTTCTACATGCAGACCATTTTGAAAGTGAACGTCAAGACGGCCAACATTGTGGTCGCGGTGGCCCTGCTCCTCGGGATGCCGTTCTTCACGGTGGTGGGCGCCCTGTCTGACCGATCGGGCGGAAGAAGCTGATGATGGCGGGCTGTCTGCTGGCAGTGCTGACCTACATCCCGATCTACAAGGCAATGCAGCGGGCAGCCGGGAACAACGTGGTCACGGTAAAATCGGCGCGCAACAAGGTAACGGGTGCGATCTCGTTGACGGCCATGACCACGGACCCAACCGGCGCATTAGTGCCTGCCAAAGAAGCTCCCAACCCGAATACCACCATGCTGGTGCTGCTCATCTTTATTCAGGTGCTGTACGTGTGCCTGGTGTACGGGCCGATTGCTGCTTATCTGATTGAGGCCTTCCCGGCGAAAATTCGTTATACCTCGCTCTCTCTGCCGTATCACATCGGGAACGGTGTGTTTGGCGGGTTGCTGCCGTTGATCGGTCTCTCGTCGGTGCGCCGCCACCGGCAATATTTATGCGGGGCTTTACTATCCGATGATTGTGGCGGGCTTGACGTTTATTGTTGGGACTGCCCTGCTGCGGGAGACCGGCGGCCATCGTATTTGGGATGAGGTCGGCGGGCAGACTACGGCTGCGGACTGAACGACTGGATTCACCGACGGGCGCTCTCTTCGGAGGGCGCCTTTTTGCGTTTGGTTTCGAGTCAGGAACTGGAAAGGCTGGTTCCTCGCGCGATAAAGCCGCCTTGCAGAATAACAACGTCACTGGAGTTTCCTGTCCGTCAGGACTGATCTAAGCCTCTGAAGAGAAACAACTATTTGACGTGACCACGATCACTCGTCGGCGCACTGCTAATCACAGTTGGGACCCCTAAGCCGTCGCTAACCTAAGTCAGGAGTTCGCCCGCGCGGATCTGGCAGTCTGCGGCTTGCTGCCTGCACGGCGAACGAATGTCAGGGCCCCATGCCTCGAAAACTTGGTCCTAAGCTGATTCTTTCGCTCACCGTCCTCATCGTTGCGATCAGCAGCGTCAGTGGGTACCTGAATTTCCGCACCCAACAAAAGCAGTTGGTGGAGACGATGATCCTCGGCGCGGATCAGCTTTCGCGCAGCATCACAGGTGCGACGTGGCACGCCATGCTTGACGATGACCGCAAGGCCGCATATCAGATTATGCGAGTGATCGCCGACAAACAGGGTGTGGACCGGATACGGATGTTCAACCGCGAGGGGCGCCTGGTGTTTTCGACGGACGCCCGAGAACAGCCGACCGCCACCAGTATGTCGAACGAAGTTTGCGCGAGCTGCCACAGCCAGGGAGCGATCAAAAACCGCCCGACGGAAGATTCGCGGGTACGTTACGCCACTTCGCCGGATGGCGTGAAGACCATCAACATGGTCGCGCCGATTTACAACGAGCCGTCGTGCAGCAATGCGAGTTGCCACGCACATCAGGCATCGACCAAGGTGCTCGGAGTCGTGGACGTAGCGCTGCGGCTCGACCCGGTGCGGCAAGGGACGCGGGCGATCACGCTGCAGACCGTCGTTATGACCGCTCTCGAGGTCATAATCGGCGCGGCGTTCGTGATTTTGTTTACACGGCGGTTTGTGGCAACTCCGATTCAACAGCTGATCAAGGGTACGAAGGCGGTTAGTGCGATGAACCTCGACCAGCCGATCGGAATTTCGCGGCGTAGCCAGGAGCTGGACGAACTGGTGGACTCGTTCAACCGCATGCGCGAACGCCTGAAGCTGGCAGTCGCCGAGTTGAATGATATGCAACAGACGCTCGAAAGCAAGGTCGACGAGCGCACGCGGCAACTGCAAACTGCGCAGAAGAAGCTGGTGCAGGCAGACCGGCTGGCTTCGCTCGGAACGCTGGCCGCCAGTGTGGCGCATGAAATCAACAATCCGATCTCCGGCGTGCTGAACCTTTCCATGTTGCTGGAGCGGCTGATGGCCAAGGGGGACTATCCCGCAGGGCGTGAGGCGGAGTTCCGCAAATACCTGGCACTGATTTCGGCGGAGACTGCGCGGGTGGGACGAATCGTCTCGGATCTGCTGGCATTTTCGCGTCGCTCCAAACCGCAGCGGGCATCGGCGGACTTGAACAAGCTAGTGCGCACCACGGTGGGCCTGGCCGACCACAAACTCAAGTTAATCAGTGCCGAAGTTGTTCTCGAACTGCAGGAGGGGCTGCCGTTTGTGGAGTGCGATGGGTCGCAGATGCAGCAGGTGATTCTGAATCTGGTTTTGAATGGTGCGCAGGCGATGCAGCCGCTCGGCGGCGGCAAACTTACGATCGGGACCCGTCTGCTGCCGGATGGGGCAGATGTCGAGCTTTGGGTTTCGGATACCGGCCAGGGGATCGCGCCGGAGAATCTGTCGAAGATCTTCGATCCGTTTTTCACGACGAAGGCCGATGGCAAAGGAGTCGGCCTGGGACTCGCCGTGCTGTATGGCATCGTGAAGGCGCATGACGGCGAGGTCGAAGTCACGAGCCGCAAAAACGAGGGCACCACATTTACGGTCACTCTCCCGCTGAAATCGCGAACAGCTACTGCCGAGGAGAGAGAAGTGCAGGTGCATGCGGTGTGAATGGCCTATACGTCGCACCAGTTGGGAGCGTGCCGGCGGGAGCGATGGCGTGGATCGAAAACGCGATAGCGGATTGGTTTCCACTGCCAATTCGACGACTGCCGGCGGTGGCGATTCCGGCTGGCGCGTATGACGCGAAGCGCGGGCAATATCAGTCCGTCGAGATCATGAAGATGCTGGCGGAGCGAGCGCCGCGTGATGCTTCACGAGTGCTGGGCGTGACGGACGTGGACCTCGCGATTCCGATGCTTAGCTTCTTATTTGGGCAGGCGCAGTTTGATGGTCCGATTGCGGTGGTGTCGTTGTACCGCCTGCATCAGGAGTTTTACGGGCTTCCGGCGCAGCAGGATCTGCTGCGGGAGCGGACGGTTAAAGAAGTGCTTCACGAGTTAGGACACACGTTTGGGCTCACGCACTGTTCGGATGCGAAGTGCGCCATGAGCCTGGCGACCCACATCGAGTTGGTGGATGCGAAGGCGGAACAGTATTGCGCGCGCTGCGGAATGCAACTGGTGCGGCGATTTGCCTCGCAAGAAGGAGGACTATGAAGAAAAATTGGCCGATCCTGGTAGTGGACGACGAGGACGTGATGTGCGAATCGATGGGGGCGTGGCTGCGCGAAGACGGCTACCACGTGGACACGGCGCCGGGCGGGCAGAGAGCGTTGGAACTGGCCGGAGCGACGGACTATGCCATCTGCTTTGTGGATCTGAAAATGCCCGGCGGCATGGATGGGATCGAGACCATGATGGAGATTCACCGCATTCGGCCCGAGGCGTCGGTCATCATCATCACGGCATATGCCACGGTGGACACGGCAATTCAGGCGATGAAGGAAGGTGCGCAGGAATACATTGTGAAGCCCTGCAATCCCCAGGAAATTTCGATGCTGGTGTCGCGCATTTTGAAGCTGAAGAAGTTGCAGAGCGAGAATGCGATTCTGCGAAAAAAGCTGACGCGGCACTATAAGCACCACGACATCATTACGAAGAATCCGCGGATGGAAGAGATTCTGGCCCTTACGCAGGATGTGGCCAGCTTGCGGAGTACGGTGCTGATTCGGGGGGAGAGCGGGACGGGCAAAGAGTTGGTAGCGCGGGCGGTGCATTTCTCAGGAAACCGGGCGGAGAAGCCATTCGTTGTAGTGAGTTGTGCTGCGCTCACTGAGACGCTGCTCGAGAGCGAACTGTTTGGCTACGAGAAGGGCGCTTTCACCGGTGCCAATGCACAGGTCAAGGGGAAGTTTGAGCTGGCGAATGGCGGGACGATTTTTCTGGATGAGATTGGCGACATCTCTCCGAAGCTGCAGGCTGATTTACTGCGTGTCCTGCAGGAGCGGCGCTTCTACCGTGTGGGCGGAACGCAGGAAGTCGAAGTGGACGTGCGTATTATCGCCGCGACGAACAAGAATCTTGCTGAAGAAGTGCAACAAGGCAGGTTCCGCGAAGATTTGTACTACCGGCTGAACGTGATTGAAATTCGGCTGCCAGCGCTGCGAGAGCGGCGGGAAGATATTCCGCTGCTGGCCGAACATTTTGTGCAGCGAATTTCGTCTGAGCTGGGACGGGATATCAGTGGGATTTCCGCCGCGGCGTTGAAGCTGCTCATTGCCTACGACTGGCCAGGGAACGTTCGTGAACTGGAAAACGTGATTGAGCGCGCCATCGTGACTTGCCGTAATGGCACGCTCGACGAACCAGATTTCTCCTGGCTACAACAGAGTGCGGGACAACCGCAGGCTTGGGAAGTGCCTGACGTTTCTTTGGGCGAACTGGAACGCCGGGCCATCGTTGCGGCGCTCGAACGCAAGCATGGCAACGTGAAAGAAGCGTCGTCTGCTTTGGGGATTGACCGCTCCACGCTGTACGACAAGCTGAAGCGGTATGAGATCGTGCACTGAAGGATCCGGCTTCCGGCTCTCTGGTATTAGGCTTCCAGGAATGTGTCGGCCAGGACTGTGTCCCAGTCGGCTTCACGCATCGAATCCATCAGGTTTGGCATGAGCACGCCGCCATCTGCGAGGCTCGGTGCAGTATTTGGCGCTCTTAGTTGGAGTTGCAGGCGCTCGAGTTCCCGGCAGAGCCAACCGTCGACCTCGGATCCGCGTAGTAGATGACGCAGGGTGGCTGGGTCGTGGAAATCAAGCCGCGGCCGGATCTTCAAATACCAACCCTGACTCGGAGCGCCGACGACAACGATCGTGCCTTCGATCGGCGCCCGAACGTGAACCTCGCGTCCGTTCTTCTTCATACGCCATGCGGTTTGGTTGAGATCCACTTCCGAACCGATCTCCGGCAGCTGAACGGAATCAGGAGTGCCGATCAGCTGGCCGGCCATTTCGTCTAGGCCGATGGTGACAGTGCCGTCTGCTTCCGGCTTTACCCACGTGTGTCCGCGGTGGTAGAAGCGGTCGTCGGAATACTGCAGGCCGAGGTCATGCGCGACCCCGGTGGACGGCAGCACCGCAAATTTCGAATACTTTTCGCAGCTGCGGCAATCGAAGGCGTTATCGCAGGTTCTCGACAGCACCCGGCCTGACAGCTCGTGGCGGCAACGTCGCTCGGGCTGCGGCAATTCTGCGAAGTCCGACCTCCAGCACAAATCGATTGCCTGATGGTTGCGAAAATCGCGACTGGTGCGCCACAGGGCGGAGGAGACGGTCATTAGAATGGTGACCACGACGGCGAAGAAGAGGCCGAGAAATATGAGGTGGCCAGCGGTCCAGTGGAACCCATCAATGCCCGGAAACATTTGCATCATCTCCTTTGGATCGCGGAAACAGAGGCAGATAGCGATATGAGAGCGAGTAGACGATCACTCCGTAGGCGATCACTGCCCCAAAGCTCGCGACTTCCTGCCAACTGGGCGTGTACTCGAGGAATTCGTCGAAAGATAATGTAGGCAGCGCGAGAGTCTGCACGGTGAGAACGAAGCGATTGAGCAACACTCCGAGGCAAGCGAGTGCGGCGGCGCTCAGGAGCCAGGCACGGTTCCTGCTGACCTTCTTATATGTGAGCAGAAAAGCGGGGAGCAAGCCGAAGATCACGATCTCGCCAAACAGCACCGGCGTGCCGAACGGCTGGTGGATGTAGTACTGCCAGGGAGCGAAGCCTACGGATGGCGAAGTGTGGTTGATCCAGATTAGGGTGTCGACGCTTTTGGCAGCGACGTAGATGGCAAGCAATACACCCGAGATGAATCCCATACGGCTGTAGATCTCCCGTGGAACGAGCGTGCGGCCGGTTACTTTTTCTACCGCCGCGGTGACCAGCATCAGGAAGCTGGGGCCCGTGGCGATCGCCGAGAGAATGAACAAGAAGAAGGTAGACGGCCATATCAAGATTCCTTCGCGGTAGGCGAAGGGACGGCCGCGCAGGACGCCGTAGAGTCCGCCGAGAGAGCCTTGATGGAAGAACGAGAGCAGGGTTCCGATCGCGGCGAGCACCGGGACTAACTTGTGCAGTTGATGTTCGAACACCAGGAACGACGGCAGCTTTCGCAATTGGCGATTGCGCAGCAGGATCGGAATGTATTCCAGGCTCAGCACCAGCAGGTAACACGAAATGCAGAACGTGACTTCGGTGAGCATGGAGTGCGTGTTGGGATGCCAGAAGGTGAACCACGCGCGCAGTGGCTGGCCTACGTCGATCATTAAGATGGCGACGGCTCCGCTATAGCAGATGAATCCCACGACCACCGCGGTGTTCAGGATAGGGCGAAGTTCGGCGCGCTTCAGAATGTAGACGAGAAATCCGGTGAAGAACGCGCCCGCGCCGAGGGCGATGATGCCAAGGTCGAGAAAGATCCAGAGGCCAAAGGCGAAGCGGTTGTCCATGTTCGTCTGGTTGAGGCCGTAGTAGAGGCAGAGGAAGGCGGCATAGACACCGACCGCGAGCAAGGCGGCCCAGGGCGCGAGCCAGAGCAGAAAGCGCGGAAGCGAAGTGCGCTCTTCGCCGCGGGTGATCCATCGAGTGTCGGTGAGGGCGGCGCTAGCCATGGTGAACCTCCGAAGTTGAGGCTGATAAACGTTCAGGCGGGCGTTCGGGCGATTTGCCGGGGCCCGACGCGGACTCCGCCAACGCTCTGACCCATGACTCCTTAGATTTGTAGTAGACCTTCGGCTCGGTGCCGATGCGCGCCAGCATGCGGAAGGCATTTGCCGAGTGCGACTCTTGCGTGACCGCATCGTTCTGGTCGGCAAGGTTGCCGAAGTGGATCGCGCTGGTAGGGCAGGCTTCAACGCACGCGGGAACGTAGTCGGCCATATCGATTTCGCGCTTGTCGGCAGCCGCTGCTTTTTCTTTCGCCGAATGCAGGCGCGCGTGGCACATGTTGCACTTCTCGACGACGCCCCGCATGCGGGTGGCGACTCCAGGGTTCAGACTCTTTTCCATGCCGGCGGGCCACACGGGATCGCGCCAGTTGAAGTAGCGCGCGTGATAAGGGCATGCGGTCATGCAGTAGCGGCATCCCAGACAGCGTTGCGGCATCTGCATGACGATGCCGGTGGCTTTGTCGACTTCTACGGCCTGCTGCGGGCAGACGTGGACGCAGGGCGTTTCGTGCTCGCAGTGCATGCACAGGATGGGAATGAAGGTTTCGCGGCGGGCAACACCGTTCATGCCGTTCGAAACTTTCCGGACGAGCATCGGCGTAAGGCCGGTGCGGGAAGTGGCTTGCGGAGTGGGCGCGACGTTGTTCTCGGAGGCGCAGGCAACCATGCAGGCGCCGCATCCGGTGCAGCGGTCGAGATCGATCACCATCCCGTAACGGACGCTCATACAATCCTCTTTTCCGGCGGCTCGCGCAGGCTTGACTCCCGATAAAGTTTTAACGCTAGCGGAGGCAGAACCGGGGCGGGCCACGTGGACGCCCAATTTTCGGCGGGCGCGGATGGAGCGTCGGGCGGCCATTCTTTCAAATTGCACTTCACGTCTGCGGTTTTGAGTAGCTCGCCGACCCAGACTGCCCTGCTCCGGAGTTGCTCTTCGAGCTGCTGCGCGGAAGCGAATTGCGCGACTGGAGTTGATTCCCGACCGTGCAAAGTTCCTGCGCGCCCGCGAAAGATTTCTTCGCAGCGGGCGCGGATGATTTTGTCTGCGCTGGGGACCGTCGTGTCGAAGCTGGCCACGAATTGCGCGGCGCTGTGGATTTCGAAGGTCGGCTTCGAGACGGCTGGCGCAACGGCGTAGGTTTCAATCGCCGAGGTGGGCGCGGCCGGAACGTCGGTCAGGTCTTCGAGAAAGCCCGGCGCGGGCAGCAGCCAGTCACCTTTGCTCGAGCCTCCGTCCCATGCGGCGAAGCGGAAGATCTCGGCGTCGGTGCTGGGAACAAAATCCCAAGGGACCGACGAGTCGATCAGGACCGCGCGGGCTTTCGGGATGACGGCATCGGCCGATTCGTAAGCCTTTTTTTGCTTCGATCTGAGCACGATGCCGCCGCTTTTCCCGAATGCACCGAGTACGACATTTAAGGCCGCAACTGCAGGGTTGTTGTCCGCTGCGATCACAACGACGGGAAGCCTGGCGACGATCATGCGTGCTAAGTCACGGATCGCGTCGGTCGTCAGTCCGGTCCCGAAGGCAGCTTCGACGAGTGTCAATGGAGGCACGGGCCCACGCGCCGACACGAGTTTTTCTTCGAGCAGTACGACGGCTATTCCTGCCGCCAGAGCGTCTTCGGTGCCCGGGCGAATTGGGATCCACTGCCACGCCTTTGTCGCCGTACGGGTGAGCGAGGCGTCAATTTGAATCAGGCGCAGTTCCGGGTCGGTCATGGCGGCGGCGCGCTCGGCCCACAGGCGCGTGAAGCGGCCGGGAGTTCCCCAGCCATCGAGCATGGGAGCGCCAAAGCTTACGACGGTCTGCGCGTTTTCGAGATCGTATCCAAGTGCGTCAGCGGCAGCGCCACCCCATGATTCGTAGGCAGCCAAGGCTCTAGTCTCTGGGCTTGCGACCACGCGATAGCTGCCGCGCTTTTGTGCGAAGGCCTCAAAGATCTTCGAAGCCGCACGACCAGGGTAGCCATCGATGATAACGACCGGGCCTTCACCGCACGCCTTGGAGAACGCAGCTTGTGCTGCCGCCCAGGATGAAGTGCTGGATTGGTGGCGCACGGCGCGCAGCCGCTGTGGATGCCAGTTGAGTTGATGCGCTCCGAAGGCGAGCGGGCACAGCGCTCCGCGAGTGATGGGATGCGTGCTCATTCCCGAGATGCCGACCGGCCATCCTGCGGCGGTGCGAATTTTCAGGCCGCATCCGTTCGGACACAACGTGCAGAACGACTGCTTCACTTCCACCGGACCGCGCGCCGGCTGTGGAATCCAGGACCAGTTCTGGCTCCATATGGAAATGTCGTCCAGGATTTTCCAGGGCACTGGAGTAAATGCGATCCCTGCCGCGGCTCCCGCGCCCCACACCAGCAGATCTCGTCGAGTGACCTTCATGCTGCTCCTTTACTCATGACACCCCAGGCAGCCAACCTCGACCTGGTGCTTGCGGTGGCAATCTTCGCAGTCGCTCATCTTCATCCCATCGTGTGGTGCACGGCGCAGGCGCGAAATAGAGTGTCCCCAAATGTCGCGGCTGTATCCGCTGATGCGGTTGAGTTCGTAGAGCTTCACCTGGTCAGACTCGCCGTAAGTCGAGTGACATTCGGCGCACGTGAGTCCGGCACGCTTCACGTGAATGGCATGCGAGAACCACACGTTCGCCGGCTGCTGCGCGTAGATCAGCCACGGAGTTTCGTGGCCGGGCTTGATGTAGGTGTCAACCAGTGTGGCTTCGGCGTTGCTGGTGCCGATGCGTTCTGAATGACAACCGGCGCATTTCTCCATGGCGGGAAGTCCGGCGAAGGTGCCGTCCTCGCGAAGGGCGTGGCACTCGTTGCAATCGGCCACGCCAGATTTCTCCGCATGAGTCTTGTGACGGAAATCGAGCGGCTGGTGCTTCTGCACATAAAGCGCGCGGGGAAATGCCACCCACCCTGCAAGCAACGCGACGGTGACACCGAGCACGAAGACGACGACGGTGCGCTTCATCTTCATGGCTGCCCCGCCCAATCTCTGCCGGAAAAAAAGTGCTGGAACAAGCACACCAGGTGCTGGCGCGATAGCAGTTGCGCCACGCCGCGCACCGGTGTTCCGCCATCGGCTCCGGGGGCATGCACCTCGTGGATTTCGTGGTTCAAACGGTTTCGCTCCTCGGTCTGCCATGCGATCGCTTGCTGGCCTGAGACCAAGCCAGCCCGCGTTCGACCGGGCAGCTCCCAACCTTGAAACAGCCATCCCGCTCCGAAAGGATCCGCCGTCAACCGCGCCGGATCGCTGCGCACTCGGCTATTCACTTTCTGAATCATCAGCGGATTCGGAAAGCTCATGGGCCACTCGACGCCGTTGATGGTGAGCGCCAGAGCAGGACAGTGAGTTCCGTTCGGGGTAACGAAGGTGATGCCGTCGACGTGACCGGCAACGTCCGCGAGAAATCCGTCGAGTCCGATGTGGCACATGCCGGATTCCTCAGCGTCGAGCCAGAAATGATTTGCCGAATAGTTTAGTTGCGGAAGTGGGATGGTGGAGTGCGGCCGCGCCAGCGGCAAGTAAGAGTCGCAATAGCGGTAGCTGTTGCTCGTGCAACTGGAGAGCTGCGAATCGCTGAAGGGCACGAGCTTGGTGACCGGCGAGACGCTGCAGTATTGCACGCGGATTTCTTCGAGATGTGGGCAACGATCTTGGATTGCGCCGTTCTTGGCCACCAGTGTGCACTCGACGTATTGCGCTGAGGCGCACCGGCCGCCGTCCGCCACTCCGGGTCCGTCAAGGATCAATTTCTGCACCGGGGCTGCGTGGCAGTATCGTGCTCGACCTTCTTTAAGAAATGGGCAGGACATAGCTCACTTCCGCGTTTCTTCTTTGTTTTCGGGTTCGATCTTCTCGCCGCCGTCCGCCATGGTCAGGCCCAATCCGGGTACGGTCAGGCTATGCGGGCCGGCTTTAAACCACGAGTCGATCTCGGCGCCAAAGCGCTCAAGGTCAGCGGCATTGACGGCGCGCGGTTTGGGCGCCTTGCGAACCAGCAAGTCCCATCCCACGGCACCAAACACCACCACCAGCGCCAGGACGGTGATGATGCCTAATGCGAAATTCGTCATGTTGAACCAGAACGTCCAATTCTCTCCAGCCATCGGTATGACCTCCTTCGGCCGTTCAAGCACGGCCAATCTTGATAAAAGCAATTGGGAGGCCATCAAGTGATTTCAACGAGTTGCGTGGAAATGCCAGCCCGAGGCGTAGGGATTCCCAACATTAAAGTTGGGATTCCCGACAGGCGGGATTGATGGGATCTTTGGGAGTCGTATGACTGGCTTACGCGCGACTCCGGATGAGCGGAATATCCTCCACTCCGCCTGAAGAGCCGCTCCGTTCAGAATGACAAGGCCGGTGCGGAAGTTCACTGGCTAACAAGCCGCGTGAACGGTGGCACGTAGGCTTCGAGAAAAACGAGAACGCCGACTAGGCACGCCAGCGCGATACTGTGCCAGAAAACGTAGCGCAGGATGTCGCCCTCGTGTCCGTACCATTCGGTGGCCGTGCTGGCGACGACGATGCTTTGCGCGTCGATCATTTTGCCCATGACGCCGCCGGCACTGTTGGCTGAGCCCATCAGGATGGGAGAGATTCCGAGCTGCTGCGCGGAAATCTTCTGCAGGCTGCCAAACAGGACGTTCGACGCGGTGTCGGAGCCAGTGAGTGCGACGCCGAGCCAGCCGAGCAGCGTTCCAAAAAATGGGTAGAGGTGCCCCGTGCGGGCAAAGGCCAGGCCCATCGTCGCATCAACACCCGAGTAGCGCGTGATGATGCCGAGCGACAGCATGGCCGCGATCGTGATCATGGAGTAGCGCACGTGCCAGAGCGTTTGCCACCACATGAGAAACATGCGGGGAAGTGACAATCCCATGATGAAACCGGAGAGGATTGCGGCGAACAGAATTCCCGAACCGGTGGCCGAGAGCCAGTTCAAGCCGAACACTGCGGGTTCGGGCGTGGCCTTGGCAACAACCGGAGGAACGCGCTCCACCATTTTGTTCAGGCCGGAAACGGGGATCTGCGGGTTGGTGATTTTGCTCGGTGGCGTGCTCCACGTGCTCATGAACGAGAACACTTTCTCCGGAGTGTTCATGAGTTTCTTGCCGGCATAGGTGCCCCAACAAAAGACGATGACACTGAGGATCAGCCAGGGCAGCCATGCGCGGGCGACCTCACTGCGGGAATAACCATGTGCACCTCGAGCAGCGCGTTGTTCGCCCTCCTGGTGGCCTTCGTGTCCCCAGATACGTTTTGGTTGCCAGATCTTCAGGAACAGGATGAGACACCCCATGGAGCACAAGGCGGCGATGATGTCGGTCAGCCAGGGGCCGTGGTAGTTCGAGACTAAATATTGTGGGACTGCGAACGTAACTCCGGCGACTGCAATGGCCGGCCAGATTTCTCTCATTCCTTTGAATCCAGCGTAGGCCCAGATCAGCCAAAAGGGTACCAGTACCGAAAAGAATGGCAGAATGCGCCCGACCTGCGCGCCCAGGGCAAACTCGCTGTAACCGGTGACGGCGGCGAGCGCGACAATCGGCGTGGCGAGTGCTCCGTAGGCCACAGGCGCGGTGTTCGCGATCAGCGATAGTCCGGAGGCTTGCAGCGGCCGGAAGCCGAGTCCGATCAGCAGCGCGGCGGTAACGGCGACCGGAGTACCGAATCCGGATGCCCCTTCAAAGAACGCGCCAAAGGAAAATGCGATCAAGAGAAGTTGCAGGCGCGTGTCTTGCGTGATGCCTGTCATGCTCTGCTGCAGAACTTTGAAGCGTCCTGTGGCGAGCGTCATGCGATAGAGAAAGATGACGTTGAGGATGATCCATCCGATGGGAAACAGGCCGTAGCAGGCCCCGTAGACCGCGGTAATACTCGCCATCTTGATCGGCATATGAAAGACGCCGGAGGCAATCACGATCGCGGTGACCAATCCAAGCAGCGCGGAGTAGTGCGCCTTCATCCGAAAGATCGCTAGCGTGCCCAGGAGCACGACGACCGGCAGCGCGGCGCAAATCGCAGAGAGCCACCAGTGGCCGAACGGGTCGTATCCTTGCGCCCACGGTTTGGTCGGTGAGGCGCCCGCCCAGGCAAGCACAATAATTGCGAGCGCCACCAGTGACATCAGAATGGCGGCAAACTGTCCTCCGCCTGCCGAACTTGGTTGGGGTTTGACTTCAGAAGTGGATGGACTTACCGTTCCAGCCATGCAGCACCTCGAAGGGCGAGCGAATGGCCTAAGAGTATAGCCGATGTCCGCAAATGGAAGGTTACAGCTTGGCAACCGGTGGCACAGACCGTGCTGCGCTCTCTCACTACGTCGAGGGGCGGGTGTTTGCTAAGATGCAAGAGAAGGCGGGCCTATAGCTCAACGGTTAGAGCAGCAGACTCATAATCTGTTGGTTCCAGGTTCAAATCCTGGTGGGCCCACCAATCAAATCAACCACTTCCCGCGGAGTTTCCTTTTCATTCCTATCCCTAAGTTGCGCGGGCGTTGCCTTTTTTTCGGGTTTATTTTTGCCATCCTGTTGTGAACAAAACATGGAGGCCGAGGACAGCAAGCCCGGCTCCCTACACGCAAAGTGCATAGCTGTGGACGATCAACAGGTCTTTGTGTCTTCGGCGAACTTCACAGAAGCGGCCCAGGACGGAAACATTGAAGTTGGCCTGCTAGTTCGGTCAGCGGTGCGTAGTGAGCGCCTCACTCGATTTCTTGAAGCGCTTGTGGACAATCACTACTTCCAACGAGCGATCTGAGCGACCGCCACAAGCCCAGCAATGGCCGCAACCCTGGCCCGTAAACATCCTTTTTTATGAGCGCATTGACCTGTGCTCGACAGAGAAACGCAAAAATCGGTCTGGAAGATATCCGGCCAGCAGCGCCGCGGCACCGGGCGACCCGCGTGGAAAGTAGTGACCTGTGATCTGGTTGAAGCCAACTTTTCCATTTACGATACGTCAATAGACATTCATACGAAGGTGTGCACATGAACCGATCCCGCAAGGTGATTGTTGTGGTCATGCTGATTGTGCTGGCAGTCACCCTGATAGGTGCCTTTATGACTCGCGGGGTAATGGATTACCTTCCATTCGTGCAAGCCAGAAAGGGAAACTGGACGGGAGCCTATGTGCCTCTTGGAATTGTGGATCAACGGCCTTGGCAGACGGCGGCGACTCTGGCGGCCTTGGCACAGTCGGCCGAGGAGAGGAAACTCGCCCGGGACGCCGAACGTCTCGCGGATCATGAAGTCGATCAGGCGTTCTCGCAGTCACTGAGGCAGGCAAGCCTTGCAAAACCAGATTTAAGCGGTAAGGCATTGGCATTGCAGCAAAGGGTCACCGAGCTTCAGCAGACCATCAAGAACGATGAGGCTCGGATCGCGGCACTCGGTGCAAACGCGGGCACGAAATCAGGAGGAGCAATTTCCAACACCAGCGACCTGGAGATTGCCAAGGCGCAACTGACCCTAGACCAGGCTGAACTGGCGGATTCGATCGAGGACCTCGGCCGCGAAAGCGGAGATCAGAGAGTCAAGCTTCAGCAGGAACTCGCAGCGCGCCAAGCCGCAATGAAGCAGTACTGGGATAAAGCCCCCAAGGACGACGCGCAGACTGCTGTCGCTTCAGCCGAACAATACAAGACATTAGCGCAGCAGCTATCCACATGGCACTCGCTGCGCAACCGGAAGCAGTTGATTGGGCAGGCTCAGCAGTTGGCCAGGGCTGACGTGGCCGCGCTCAGTGAGGATGAGGGACGGCTGAAAGCAGGAACTGCTGCCCTCGCGGCAAAGCCTGGAGAGTCAAGTTCCGAACGAATCGATCGGCTGCAAAGGACGAGCGCTCAACAAAACATCCTGAGCATCCTCAGTGATCGGCTGGGAGCACATCAGGAACTTGTGGCTCTCTACGGGCGCTGGGGACAGCAAGTCGAATTACAGCAAAAGATCGTAATACACCTGATATTGCAGTCGCTGGCGTTGCTTGCGACCATCTGCATTTTAGTCATCCTGGCGGGCTGGGGCCTCCAACTTGCATTGGAGAGGATCGTTCACGATCCTCGTCAGAAGCAGACGTTGAAAACAGTTGTAAATCTGGGAATGCAACTGGTTGGCCTTTCATTAATCCTGCTTATCATTTTCGGTGTACCACGGGAGATGCCAACGATCCTAGGTCTGGTGACCGCGGGACTGACCGTGGTCTTTCAAGATTTCATCCTGGCATTCTGCGGCTGGTTTGTTTTAATGGGACCAAACGGAGTGAGGGTTAGGGACTGGGTAGAGATTGATGGTGTCGGTGGCGAGGTGGTACAACTCGGGCTGTTCCGCACTTGGCTGCTGGAGACAGGAAACTGGACCGCCAATGGCCATCCTACAGGCAGAAGAGTGTCGTTTTTGAACGGCTATGCCATACGCGGCAAGTATTTCAATTTCTCCACTGTTGGACAGTGGATGTGGGATGAAATTAAGGTGAGCATTCCTCCGGGCACGAATATTCATCCCCTTCTCAAGGGGATTTACGAATCGACGGTAACGACAACGGAAGCGGATGCGAAAATGGCGGAGACAGAATGGAAGAGGGTAACGCACGAAGAGGGGTCACCACAATTTAGTGCCATGCCGTCGGTTAATCTCAGGCCAGCGGGAGCCGGTGTCGACATCGTTATTCGCTACATCACTCGTGCAGGAGTCAGAGTTGAGACCCGGAACCATCTGTTTGCGATGATCGTTGATCTGATGCAAGGTGGGTCGAAAGAGGATAGTAATCTTGCCCCACCCACGCCGCTTAGAGACTGAAGAACGGACCACCACCGTTCTGAGGACTCAAGCGAAGCAGGCCCGGCGCTGTCCTCATGCTGCTCGATTTTCCACTTTGCGATCAGATTGCCATCTTCCGTCGAGTAAAGAAGCCGGCCCCCTCTGCTCGGGCCAAAAACCGGTCTTGGCGTAGTACTCAAGATCCTCTTCGCTTCGGCCTCTGAAGGTTGCTGCCAGGCTCTGCGCCCCTGCCAGGCTGCGCATGTAACGCGCAACGGTTCTGGCGCTGAAGAGCGACTCTCTCTCGCAAAATTCAACTTTATTCATTCCCCTGCATGATTAACCACTATGGGGCATTGGCCGCCTCGGACGTTGACACTCACGGGTGCCGCAAGTAGAGTTGCGTCTGGTCTACAAAAAAACCACTTGGTCTACAAAATAGACCATAAGAAATCGGTCAGGAGGCAGGGATGCGGTCGAAGCTATTCTGGGCTGGGGTGTTGGTGTGTCTGGCAAGCGCACTCGCGTTGGCGCAAGACCCCACCAAGGTGGAGCCGAGGCACTACAAGCTTGATTTTGAGAACGAGCGCGTGCAGGTAGTGGCCGTCACCTACGGTCCTCATGAAAAGTCGGCGCTGCATGACCATCCCGGCGGAGTGGTGGTGAGCATCACGGAAGCCCATCTTCGCTTCACCGACGAGAATGGGAAAGAGCGCGAGGTGTTCTCGAAGCCAGGCGAGGCGCGCTGGTATCCACCCTTCAAGCACCGGGTAGAGAATCTCGGCGATACCACGTATCGCGGAGTCTACATCGGAGTGAAGGGCAAACTCTCCACCGCATCGAATGGCTCAACCGATCCAACCCCTGCGATGGACGAAGAGACCAAGATGATCGTCGCAGCACTGGTTGCGTCGGCAAAGCAATAAGGCAAGGTTTCAAGGTTTCAAGGTTTCAGAGTATGAGGGCGATACTCTGTAAGATCATTGAAACCTTGGAAGCCTTAAAACTTTGAAACCTGCCTTTTTCGAGCCAATCGGATGAGCGCCCTTCCAGAGAAATCTGCTTCGCATTGGAAGGTCGCACTTCTGCTGGGCGCCGTAACTTTCCTTTCTTCAATTTATTTCTATGAAGGTGGTGGGTGGAATCAGAACTCCCGCTTCGATCTGCTGCGCGCGATCGTGGAGCGGCATACGTTGCAGATCGACGCCTACCACGAGAATACCCAGGACAAGGCCCACTTTCACGGACACTATTACTCCGACAAAGCTCCGGGACTCGTGTTTCTCGCAGCGCCCTTTGCACTGGCTGCAAGGCCGGCTCTGCGACTCGCCGGCATTGATCCGGAATCAGCCGGCGGACTGGTTGCGATGTCGTATGTCGTTAGCGCTTGCGCTGTCGCATTACCGACTGCGCTGGCGGGAGCCTGCGTGTTTTTTGTGGGATTGCGCTTTGGATGCGGAGTCCGGGCCGCAGCGTTCGGGACACTGGTGATGTGTTTGGGAACTCCGATGTGGGCGTATGCGAGTTTGTTCTGGGCGCACGCGTTGGTCGGAGCCTGCCTGGTCTTTGCTTTTGCGGCGGCACTGAAGTTGCGTGACAGCCAGAGTCCGCGAGGAGATCTTCTTTGTGCGTTCGCCGTGGGGCTGGCGGCGGGATGGGCAACGGTCACGGAATATCCGGCGGCGCCTGCTTCGGCGATGCTCGCATTTTTGGCGTTGTCGCAGGCCTGGTCGCGCGGGATGGCCGCTCGCTGGAGAGTGGTCGCCGGTGTTGGCATTGGTGCGGGAATTTGCCTCGCGGTGCTGCTCGTCTATCTGCACGCGGCGTTTGGGGCGTTTCGTCCGAGCTATTCGTATTACGATCCAAATTCGTTTTCGTTCATGCAGCAGCAGGGATACATGGGTCTGACCTATCCGCATCCGGACCGGCTGTTGAAAATTTTGTTTGGGTGTTCGCGCGGGCTGTTCTTCGCATCGCCAGTCGCGCTGGCCGCCCCCTGTGGGTTGTGGTGGCTGTGGAAGGATCGACCATGGCGTGGTCCCGCTCTGGTCGCAGCGGGGATTGCTGCGTATTACTTCCTGTTCAACGCATCGTTCTATTGGTGGAAGGCGGGACTGTCGTTCGGTCCGCGCTACGCCGGGGCGGGCATTCCGTTGTTGTGCCTTGGACTAGCCGTGGCGGGGCAGCGTGCGACTCCGGCGTGGCGCCGGATGCTGGTGGGGTTAGCGCTTTGCAGCGTGTTTCTGGCTCTGATGGTGGTTTCCACCACTTCCCAATTGTCGATGCAAGACAGTTGTCCGTTGGTGCACTCGACGTGGCCCGCATTTTGGTCGGGACAGATGGCGGTGAATCGCGACTCGATGCTGACCGTCACCGAAGCCGGTTCGCGCGGAGAATACGGAGCGTTCAACCTGGGACAGTGGATCGGACTGCACGGGCTCGCAAGCCTCATTCCGTTGCTCGCGATGTGGACTCTCGCGCTAATGGTGTGGTGGCGAACGATCGCCCGAAACGCCTGACCGCGGCGCGAGCATGAAGATTCTTCAGCCTTGAGTGCTGCAGGCTTGAGGTCTGAAGTCCGAGGTCTAATGCCGAAAGCCGGAAGCCGGAGTCTACGCCCCCGCCCCGCGCCGCTTCCCATTCGCCGCCAGATCGGCCAACGACGGAACCGACTCCGGATCCGTCACCTTCCGCTCCGCCGGCATCACTCCAGTCTTCAAAGCCTCGACTAGCATCTCCAACGCCAGGTCTGTATTCTGCCGGATGAAAACCGTCGCCGCCAGCGTCCCGTTCCTCACCCACGCCTGGCCGGTCTTCGGCATGCCATCGCAGCCGGTGAACGGAACCTTCATCCACCGTGCCCGGTCTGCCTCCGCAATTTCGCTGAACGCTTTTCGCGCCCCCATCGCCATGCTGTCGTCCTGCGCGCCGACCAGATCCACGTGACTCTCCTGCGAAGTGCGCAAACGCAGCCACGAACTCACCGTCTTATACGCGCTCTCCTCAGTCCAGTTCGCGCGCATCGTCTTCACTTGAATGTTCGACGGCTTGGTCGAAGTCATCCCCTGAGTCCGCTCTTTCGCAGCAGAACTGTTCGCCGGTCCCTCGATATATAGAACGTTTCCGCCATGCGGTAACAGAGCCGCAAATTGCTTCCCTTGAATCTTGCCCACCTCAACGTGGTCAGAGCTGATGGCGAATATCGGAACCTTGAAGTGACGACGTAACTCGAGGATGTAGTCCACTTCATGATTCAGCACCACCCACCCGATCCCCGCTGCCGCCGCCGCCCGTGCCACCTGCGGAAACGCTGTCCCACCCGCGGGCTCAAACAGAATCGCATCGGGACGCGTAACCGTTGAATCCTGTACGTAGTGCAACAACTGCTGGCTCTGTGCCACCGCATCATTGTTCGCGTGAATGATCTTCACATCCACGCCCAAGCGACGCGCAGTTTTCTCCGCCGCCGTAGCCTGCTCTTGTTGATAATCGTTGTCGTTGTTGGTTAGAGAAACCAAAAAATTAAGACGCTTCATTAGACCGCACCCATAATCGCATCATAGCTCCACCGCTCCGGTTGCCCCATGTAACCAGAGTAACCACAACCGGAACGACGCTCGCTTTTGGCGCAGAAGGAAGTTAGTTCTGGGTGGCGCAGAGCTTACGCGCTGCGATCAGGACCAAACGGGAGATTGGGATTTGAACCCCTGAAGTACAGCGCCTACACGCCCGCGGTGGCGCTCTTCGCCGTTTCCCCAATGAACGCTTTCAGATTGGTGTCGAGTAGTTTGAGGTCCGCCTCGGAAAGATTCACGAACCGGAACGGCTGCATCCATCCTTGCGTCGCCCACATCGGAAACAGCATCTGCGCTTTTCCGTGAATCGTGGTTTCACCGAGATGGAAAATTAATTCGACTTCCAGCTTCTCGTCCAGCGGCTGTTCCAGGTGGATCACGCCGCCCGTCGTCGAAAGCTGATGAAATGCCGCCCGCAGCGACCGCTTGTTTGGCAAGCGCACCAGCACCAGCACCGAGCCGCGAAGTTTCACGCGAAATGGCCGAGGCGTTAACTTGCTCTCTGGGCTGGCCTCGCCGGGCGTCGATTCAGGCTGTTCAACCATATGCCCCGAGTATGACAGCCCGCGAAAGCCAAGCGAAGTTACCAAAGCCCAAGCACAACCATTCCCTTCCTACAGACCTGGCATGCTAAGTCTTGCCGGCATTGAAAAAAGGTTTTGGGATGATCCAGCGGCTCGCTATTTACGCCCGGGATGCGCTTCCGCGCCTTCCGTGAAAAGATTGTAAGGCCAGACTTTCTTATGCGGGGCCACCTTCGGCGCGCTCGGCGCGCTGGCCGCACTGCTATTGGCAGCCACAGGTGCAGGAGAGCTTTGCTCGGCTTCTTTCCAATCCGCTGGAGGATCGGCGATTCCCCAGATATTTCCGTGCGTATAGAGCGCAGCTCCAATCAGGAACCATTTCCCGTCGTTGCCCAGCGGCAGACAGTTCGCTACTCGCGCGGTCACACTGCCTCCGCCCGGAAGCCCGCTCAGCATGATCGGAGTCTCGATCTGCAGCGCCTCCGAACTTCGAAACCCGCATCCCTGCGCGCTCACAACCAGCACCGTGCACCGGTCTCCAAACGGACGCTTCCGATCAAGGCTGATCACGCTCACCGGAATCTCCACGCGGACCCGCGTGCTTCGTCGAGTTATTTTTGCAGTTAAAACTTCCATCGCAGATGCCGCCTGCGGCCGACACTTCGGGCAGGCCCCTCATCTCTATTGTGTCAGATTCGTCTGATGTCCGATGGTGACAAAGGTAACTTGCCCGCGAAACCGCCGAGGCCGTGCATGGTCCCTGCCGATTTTCGGTGGGCCACAGCGCTTCTAGCGCTGCGATCTGCCAGACAAAATCAAACGGGCTTTAGGCCCCGGGCGAACTGATGTTTGACGCCTAGCATTCCGCTGCGCCTGCTGAATTCCCGCCTCTAACCCCTTCGCCACCGCGCGCCCATAACCGGACGCATCCATCGCCGACATGGTCGCGGCCGCGATCCCTCCCGGCGTAGCCGCCTCCTGCAAAAGGTCGGTAAGATCCGCGCCGCTCTCTCGCCAGTTGGTAATGCCATCGCAGAGCGCATGAGCGGCGGCGATCAGCGCGGTCGTGTGATCGAGCCCGGCCTCGCGCGCCGCCTTCGCCAGAGTCGCCAGCGCATGATAGCCGTGGGTCGGCGAGTGCGTTGCCGTGATCGCGTCCATTTGGCGCTCAGGAATTTCGAGCACTTGCCCGACCTTCGCAAACAATCCGCGCACCCGCGCGCGCCCCGTCTTCCCCACACCGCGATCAAAGCTCAAGGGCGTGAGTCCTAGTCCAATGCGGCAGACGGGGCTCGGCATGGCGCGCACCCACCGCGCTGGAACTCCAATCCGCGCTCGCAACTGCCGCAGTGGGATTCCCGCAGCCAGGCTCACGCACAGTCGAGGCACGGGTGCAGCACACTCCGCCACTTCGTCGAGCATCTCTGCAACCGATGCTGGCCGCACGGCCACAATCAAAATATGCGCGCGCTCGATCGCCGCCTTCAAATCGCGTGCCACCTTCACCCGCGACTCCCGCTGCAAGGCCCGCAGCTTTTCCGGATGGCGATCGTAGACCACGATCTCGCCTGTGTCTCCCGCCAGACGCAAACCCGCCGCCATCGCCCCGGTGATTCGCCCGCCTCCCAGAAATACGGTCGCTTTCATCTTCTCCGTTCCCTCAGTCCGCGCTCCCGCCGCCATCTACGACCAGCGCGGCGCCTGTCATGAACGACGAATCGTCCGACGCCAGAAACAGCACGCCCTTCGCGATCTCCTCGACCGTTCCAATCCGCCCCAGCGGACGGATGGCGCATCCCGCAAGGTAGTCCTCCCACTTCAGCCCGCGCATTTTCGCGTCGGCGGGAAGCATCGGAGTCTCGACGTCGCCCGGACAAATGCAGTTCACCCGAATCCCCTGCGGCCCGTGATCGATCGCCATCGCTTTGGTCATCAGCACCACGCCGCCCTTCGAAGCACAATAGGCGACCGCATGATCGCCGCCCACCACGCCCCATCCCGAGCTGTTGTTGACGATCACACCGCGCCCCTGCGCGATCATCACCGGCAGTGCGAACTTCGACATCAGGAACGTTCCCTTCAAGTTGACGTCAATCTGCTCGTCCCACTCTTTCTCGGAACATTCCAGCGCAGTCTGCGGATAGAACACGCCGGCGTTGTTGAAGAGGATGTCGAGGCGCCCGAACGCGGCAACGGTCTCATCGACGGCGCGGCGGCAATCGCGCGCGACGCTCACGTCGGCGTGAAGAAAAATGCCGTCGCTTCCGCGCTCCTTGATGCGCGCGACCACGGCCGCGCCACGCTTCTGATTGCGGCCGGTGATCGCGACCTCGGCGCCTTCCCTGGCAAACAGCAGTGCCGTGGCTTCGCCGATGCCGGAAGTGCCGCCGGTGATGAGAGCGACTTTGTCTTTTATTCGCATTATCGGCTCGCCAAGCCTCCCGCGGTCTCTCCGCCGTCCATCGTGAACACCTGGCCCGTGGCGAACGCCGCGTCGTCTGACGCGAGATACGCAAACAATCCTGCGATCTCTTCGGGCTTGGCGTGCCGGCGAAGCGGAATTTTCTGGTTCACCTCATCGAGCATCGCGTCGGAATATTCCGCGCGCTGCATCGGGGTCAGGACGTATCCCGGTGCCACCGCGCAGACGCGGACTTTCGGCGCGAGTTCGAGAGCCATCGAACGCGTCAATTCGATCACGCCTGCTTTCGTCGCATTGTAGTCAGCGTAGAACGGGTATCCCATGACGCCGTTGGTGGATGCCGTTTGCAGAATGACGCCGCTCCCGCTCTCCCACATGTGTCGCGCCGCGGTCTGCGCCACGTAGAAGACGCCGGTCAGATTGACAGAGAGCACGCGCTCCCACTCTTCGGGAGTGATGTCGAGAAACTTGTGGCGGATGCTGATGCCAGCGTTGTTGACGAGGACGTCAACACCGTCCATGAGGCGGATCGCTTCGGCGAAGGCGGCTTCGACCTGCATGAGGTCGGTAACGTCGGCGATGATGGCTTCACCGAGCGAAGGTAGCTCGTGGCGAATGTGCGCGCAGGCTTGCGCATTGCGGTCGAGCACGCAGACGCGCGATCCCTCTTCGAGAAACCGCGCTGCCGTGGCAGCGCCGATTCCGCTCGCCCCGCCGGTGATCAGAACGCGCTTGTCTTTCAGTCCTCGCATGAGTTCTCCCCCGCCTAGACTCTATTATCCGGCATGAATTTTGTCATTCCGAGCGCAGCGAGGAATCCGCTGTTGCTTCTGACTTTGTTCCTGTGGGGACAGGCGCCCTCGGCTGTCCGGCGGTTCGGGGTTATCGAACCGCTGGGTTTTCTGTGATGTCATCCTTCTAAGCCCCGCCGGCGTGGTGGGCTGCAAGCTTTCGCTGCTTGGGAGATGCCGCCCCCCAACCGCCCGAACAAACCTTCTGGGACCGCTGGGAAGCCGGCACCCCCGCTGTGGCTAAACCTGGTGTGGAGACAGGCTGGAACATCCTGCACGGCGCTTCTGCCTTGGATCCCGAACTTCACGCGGCCCGCGTTTTTGACGGCGATGTGAAGAGCGCGGAGGATCAAGGTGGCGCGCTTGAGATCGATGGTGTTGCGCATAAGGGCGTTGATGACTTCCATGAGGGCGGCCTGGATGGACTCCTCGTCCTCAATGAGGGCGATGGGATGCAGGCGGGATTGCGGCGGAGTGCGGACGCCGCGAAGCATGCGCTGGTCGAAGTAGCAGAACTGCTCTCCGTGGAGAGCCGGGGAGCCGCAACGGACTCCGGTGACCTTGATGTGGGTACAGCTTCGGACGTGCGGTTGATGTGACATGGGAAGCCTCTTCGTAGGAGAAATATTTTTTATAGGGCGATTGGCTAAAATCTTGGATTCATTGGAGTTACGGATGCCGTCTGGGCCGAGATCCTCGTATAATCTTGGCAACAAAGGACTTGGAGATAAAATCTTGCGGAGTAAGGAGTTAGCGAGGGCGGCTTCCGCGGGAGTGAGGGGAATGGTGGAGCGAGTTGAGGGACGCTGGGGCATGTCCCACTTTGGCTCTTCTAAAATCCAGGGTCAAGGTTGCGCGTCACATGAAAAAAATAAAGTCTGTGGAAAAGGTTTGGGGCAGTTTCGCAGTTGAGGGGGGAAGCCTGGGGAAAGATACGTGTCTGCGGGTTTCTCCCCAGATGAGTGAAATGGGCAAAGTCACGCCAGCGATCGCCATTTTCTCGGCAGCGCTGCTCAATCGTTGGTGATCGTGAGAGTAGTGAGGTTCCAGGGATTTTGAAATGTCTCAATCTCGATCTGCTGCGTCTTCTTGTCCACCGTCAATTTGCATGCCGGCAAGACTCTGCCGGAACCTTCCTTACCATCGGGCTTTAGGACCAGGTCGATGACGCCGACGCTGTAGTCCCTGGAACGCGTGCCGTTAAACAGCTCGCCGACCCCAATGTTGCGATCGGTGACGAGACGGAAGCGACGCCCTTGTCCTTTTTCCGGGGGCAATTCGATGATGTATTGGACGTCGTTCCCTAAGCCACCATTGGTAAATCTGACACGGCCCTTGGGCTTCATGTCCTCAAGAACGTGCACCATTCCGTCCTGGCCGGATTGCGCGAACGCATCGATTAACGCCTTCTGATCGTCCGGTGTAGAAAACTGCTCGATGTAGATGTGGACGTCGTACATTTGGCCCAGTTGCGTACCCGTCCCCTGGACAGCAGCATGGATCGTCATGCGTCCCTGAGCTTGGACGGTTGTGCTGATGCCCATCAAGAACAAGAACAGCGAGCCGAGGGCGCCGATAGGGAGAACCCTATTTGTGTGTCGCATGCGTGTTCTCCTGCTCGCGGTCATCGCGTCCGCGTGTCGCGACCTCAATGTTCGAGCCTAACGGTCGTCCACAGCGCTCGGAACTAGCAATTAAGACAGGGCTCGTTAGTGAGAGTAAACCGATTACATCAAGTGAGTTGCGTTGGCGACGCGAGCACAGTTGGCATGAACAAAGAAATGCGGGGACAGTCCTTCGACTGCGGTTGGTCTTTGCGCTTTCGGCGCAAAGTCCAATTCTTGCTCCGGATGACAAGGCAGAGTCAAAAGCCGGCGGCCCGATAAGGCTGGGCCGCCGGACAGCCGAGGGCGGCTGTCCCCACACGAGCAAAAGTCAAAGGCAACAACAGATTCCTCGCTGCGCTCGGAATGACAACGTTAGTGCGCTCGCAATGACAACACTCGTGGGAGCAATGGTAGAAACATCCCCCAGGCGCTAAAAGCGCGGGCAATTCGCAAGACGGCGGCAGGACTCACGGAACGATGGTGAAAACCGTGCCATCGCCGTGAGCCCCGCCATCGGCGGTGGTCCCATACAAGTTCCCATTCGTAGCCTGAACCAGCCCTGCCGCCGGATATTGGCCATCGGCGCAAGCTGGTTGCGAGCAAAAGCTGTAGAGGGTTGTCAGCGTGCCGGTAAGAGTGATTTTGAAAATCGTCCCGCTGTTGTGAGCCCCACCGATTTGCATGATTCCGTACAAGTTTCCGTCTTTGGACTGGATCAACGGCGCGTACAGGTAGTTGCCATCGGGACAGCCGCTTTGGGAACAAGCGCTGTAGAGCGTGGTCAGCGCGCCACCCAAGGTAAGCTCGAAGATAGTTCCAGAGGCGTACGCCCCACCCAGGATCGTTGTTCCGTACAAGTTCCCATTGCTGGCCTGAACCAATCCCGTCTGCGGGAACGCTCCGTCGGCGCAACCACTTTGCGAACAAAAGCTGTACAATGTACTGAATACACCGTCTTTGGTGACCTTGAAGACTGTTCCATGTCCATGAGATCCGCCCGAAAGCGTTGTCCCGTAAAGATTTCCATCGGTCGCCAGAATCAGTCCCGCATACGAACTTTGGCCATCCGCGCAGGCAGCCTTGGAGCAGAAGCTGTGCAGCGTGGTGAACTGGCCACTGGGTGTGACTTTGAAGACCGACCCAGCATTGTGGGATCCACCCAGGTTCGTGGTGCCGTAAAAATTCCCGTCGCTTCCTGTTGCCAGACCGGCTAAAGGCTGGGATCCGTCGGCGCCTCCAAAACTGTGCAATGTAGTTAGCACGCCGCCTGGGCTCATCTTGAAGACTGTTCCGTCGCCCTTGGACCCGCCTAAGTAGGTGGTTCCGTAGAAATTGCCATCGGCTCCTTGCACGGGCACCGCGTAACTGTATTCCCCGTCCGCGCAACCACTTGAGGAGCACAAGCTGTGCAGCGTCGTCAGTTTACCGGCCGTGGTGATCTGGAAGACCTCTCCATCGTTCTTGGCCCCGCCAAAGTAAGTTGTCCCGTACAGGTTCCCATTTTTACCTTGGACCAGTCCGGCGAACGATTTGTTACCGTCCGTTCCCGCGAAACTGTGCAGTGTGGTGAACGTCGTTCCGGGGACGCCCTCCGTTTGTGCAACACTCTGGGAGCCGCCTGCCCACAGCCAGAACGCAGCTAACAGCACAGAAATTACAGATCGTTGGATACACATACAGCCTCTCCTCGCGCGGAACGGACTCACAACCGACAAGGATAGGCAATCGGCGCTGGCTACGAGTCACAAGGATGTAAAGAGATTGCTATTTGTTTGTCGCTGAGGGCCGCGGCCCGATGCACCTGGGCCGCTGGACAGCCGAGGGCGGCTGCCCCCACACGAGCAAAGTCGCTTGGACGGACGAATGCGTCCGTCCCTACACGAACAGGAGCAGATTCCTCACTTCGTTCGGAATGACAAGGCGCGGGTTCGGAATGACAAGGCGCGGGTTCGGAATGACAAGGCGCTGGACAGGAGTGTCCGCTCCACACCAGGAGATGAGGCCAAGGGTTTCAACTACCCAGTTACCAAATTACACAATTACCAAATTAGTCTAGATGGGCTTGCCGCGGAAGAAGTAGACCAGCTCAATGATCAGGATTACTACGACCATTAACTCCAGGACGAAAGCGCGGGATTGGTTGAATTGGTCGACCATGAAGCGGTAAAGGTCTTCGGCGGTTTGCAGCTTTTCTTTGACTAAGTCTTTGTAGTCGGGAACACCGACTTTTTGGGCGGCGAGTTTGTAGAGGCGGGCGCTGAACATGTCGCTCAGGAACTTGATGGCGTTGTCGGCGCGCTCGGTGAGTTCGTTGACGTCGAGCAGCACGGTGTGAAGTTTCGAAGCGGCGCGGGCGGTGCGCCAGCGGGACCACAGTCCGGTGCCTCCGGCGTCGATGAAGTCGTAGACATTCTCGAGTTGCTTGGTGAGGAGTTCGTCGTAGTGGCGGAACTCGAGGAGCTGGGAGTTGGCGTATTGCAGGAGCTGGATGGCGGTCTCGGCTCCGGCGGCCGTGTCGTAGAGGAAGGCGGCGTTCCATCCGATCACCGCGAGGTCGTGGGGGTAGTAGGAGATGCGGGATTGGAGAATCTCCTGGCGCTCGCCTTCGGAGAGCAGCGACATTTCGCCGCGGACCACCTGGGCGATCTCGTCTCCGGCGGAGGCGAGCAGGTCGTTGGCCGAGGGAGCGCCGTGGATTTCGCGAACATGGAAGATGAAGTAGTCCTCTTGCAGCCACTCGCCTCCATATGGCTTGACCAGCGCGGGGGCGGCGCGTTCGAGTTTTTGCCTGACGATGCGCGTGGCCAGAGTTTCGAAGTTGGTGTCGGAGGTCCAGCGGCAGGAGAGTTGGATGAGAGTGTCCCAGCCGCCGGAGAAAGGGAGTTCGAAGACCAGGCTCACGACGCCGTAGTCGTAGTACTTGATTTCGCCCGAGAGGCGCTCCCCGGATTCGAGGATCAGCGGGTCGAGCGTCTCTTCGACGGGCGGACGCTGGTAGCGGACATAGGAGGGGGCCTTTTTGAAGCTGGCGTCAGCCGTGCGGGCGCCGAAGATGTTGCGCAAGACATCGAGTTTAATTTCTTCGCAGACGTCGAATTGGATCAGGACGAGGACGGAACCGCGCAGAGGCGGAGGCGCGGATTGGTACGGTTGCGGCTGTGACGCCGGCGCGTCCTTGGTGAGCGTAGTTGGGTGATCGCGATCCATAGGAGCGATTTCAGATTGATGATTTCAGATTGCAGATTTCGGATTAAGAAGACATCGCCGCTGCGGGGTTGGGGCAGCGGGTCGGAGCATCCACAATCGTCTATCTATTGTCCCAGAAAGCGGAGGAACGGGGTAGGGTAGGAGTATGTTACTGAAAATACACTATTTACCGGATTCATCAGCGGTTACGGGCGAATTGCCAGAGGAGGAGTGAGCCGGCGGCGACAGCGCCCAAGCCGAGGGCGGCGCGGCTCATGGACGCGCGGACTTCTTCTTCGCGCTGGCAGATGAGGGCGGACTCGGGGAAGTCGGTGAGAGTCGGGCGCTTAAGGCGAACAGCAGGTTCCTCCCCCTCGCTTCGCTCGGGGTCGGAATGACAAAGATTAATGGAAGATCGCGGCGGCTCGGGGTCGGAATGACAAAGATCCATGGAAGATCGCGGCGGCTCGGGATCGGAATGACAAGGGTTCATGGTGGGTTCGAGGGCCAGTTCGAGGACTTCAGCGACGTGGAGGGCGTGGCGGGGGGTGCCCTGGGCGATTTGTTCGCGGCAACTGAATCCGTCGGCGATGATGAGCCAGTCGGCGGGGGCACAGCGGACGGCGGGGAGGAGTTCGAGTTCGCCGATGGCTTGGGAGATGTCGTAATGGTCTTGCTCGAAGCCGAAGGATCCGGCCATGCCGCAGCATCCTGGGGCGGGCGACTGGAAGTCGACGCCGATATGGTGGAGGAGAGATTCTTCGGCGGTCATCTTCATGATGGACTTGTGGTGGCAGTGCCCGTGGAGGAGGGCTTTGCGATTGAGTTGAGGAAGGGGGGCGTTGGCTGAGTTCTTGTCCAATTTTTGTTCGAGGAATTCGCTGAGCAGGAAAGTTTGCCGGGCAAGGGCTTGCGCGCGCTGGTCGTGCGGGAAGAGGTTGAGGAGCTCGTCTCGGAAGACGGCGACGCAGGAGGGCTCGAGTCCGATGACCGGGGTGCCGGCTTCGATCTCGGGTTCGAGTTGATCGAGAATCTCGAGGAGCAGAGCTTCGGCCCGATCGAGCATGCCGAAGTCGTAGAGGGGGCGTCCGCAGCAGAGGTTGGCGCGGGGAATTCGGACTTGGTATCCTGCGGCCTCGAGGACGTGGACGGCGGCGCGGGCGGTCGAGGGCAGAAAATAGTTGTTGAAGGTGTCGGGCCAGAGGAGAACGGGCGGGGCTAAAGCCCTGTCGTACTGGTCCGCCTGACGCGGCCCTGAAGGGCCGCTCTTCCACGGTGTGGCTCGCTGCGCTTCGCTCGGCGGACGAAGGCGTCCGCCGCTACGTGTGCGGTGGAACCATTGTTTGAAGGTTTCGGGGGCGAAGGCGGGGATGCTGCGCTGATGCGGAATGCCGGCTGCTAGTTTTGCAATGTCGCGTAAGAACGGGAGCTGTGTTGTTAGATTTACTAAGCCGGGGGCTTGCGATGCTATGCGGGCCCAGAGGTCGATGTTGCCGAAGGCATAGGCGCTGCGGGGGCGGAGGCGGCCTTCGTAATAATGAGAGAGGAATTCGGCTTTATAAGTCGCGACGTCGACGTTGACGGGGCAATCGGTTTTGCATCCTTTGCAGGCCAGGCAGAGATCGAGTGACTGTTTGACGGCTTCGCTCCGCCAGCCGTCGCGGATGATCGGGTCTTCACGGGCGGGGCTTTGCGTCATCTCCCACAACAGGTGGGCGCGGCCGCGGGTGGAGTGTTCTTCGTCGCGGGTGGCGCGATAGCTGGGACACATCACGCCGCCTTCTTCGCGGCGGCACTTGCCCACGCCGACGCAGCGTGAAGTCGCGTGCGCGAGACTGCCTTCGTCTTCCGGAAAGTGAAAGTGCGTCTGCGGCTCCCACGGCGCGTAGTCGGCGCCCAGGCGAAGATTTTCGTCGAGTTTGTTGGGAGGTTGGCCTGCGGGTCCGATGAGTTTGCCGGGATTCATCTTCCAATCGGGATCCCAGACGGATTTGAATTTTCGAAATGCGTCCATTAATTCGGGGCCGAACATTTTTGGGAGAAGTTCGCCGCGGGCTTGCCCGTCGCCGTGTTCGCCGGAGAGCGATCCGCCGTAGCGACGACGAGGTCTGCGGCTTGCTCCATGAACTTGCGAAACTTGGCGATTCCATCTTTTGATTGCAGATCGAAATTGATGCGCGTGTGGACGCAGGCGTGGCCGAAGTGTCCGTAGAGCGAACCTTTGTAGTTGAAGTCGGCCATCATCTTCCGCAAATCGCGGAGATAGGTGCCGAGTTTTTCGGGAGCGACGGCGGCGTCTTCCCATCCTTCCCAGTTGAAGGGCTCGCCGGGCACGTGCGAGGTGACGCCGAGACTGGCTTCGCGAACTTCCCAGATGCGCTTGGCCTGCTGGCCGGAGTAGAGGCACATGTTGGGCGGATTCGCGCCGCGACCGAGAGTGTGCATGAGTCCTAGAGCTTGCGATTCGGCATCGGACAAAGTCTCGCCGCCGAACTCAACCATGAGCCAGCCGTTGCCATCGGGGAGGAGTTTGAGTCCTTCGGAGTTGATGCCTTTTGTGCGCGTGTAATAGACGAGAAGGTCATCGAAGCCTTCGAGGCCGATGGGCTTGTGCTGCATGATTTCTGGGACGTGGTCGGCGCATTGATAGATGTCGGGATAAGCGACGACCAGCAGCACGCGCTGGGGAGGACTTTCGACCAGGCGGCACGTGGCTTCGAGGACTGTGACGCAGGTGCCTTCGGTGCCGACGAGGGCGCGGGCGATGTGGAATCCGTTTTCGGGGAGAAGGTAGTTGAGGTTGTAGCCGGAGACGCGGCGGGGGATTTGCGGAAATTGTTGGCGGATGTGGGGGGCGTAGTCGGTCGCGATTTGGTGGAGGGCGGCTTGGATCTGGGCGGCGCGGGAATCGGTGGCGGGAAAGGCACTGCGGCCCGGGACGCCTGGACGGACGAAGGCGTCCGTCCCTACACGAGCATGGATGAAACCTTGGCCAATTTTGAGAAGCTGGCCGTCATAGGTGACGACGTCTAACTCTTCGATGTTGTCGTCGGTTTTGCCGGCCATGACGGAGTGGACGCCGCAGGAGTTGTTGCCGATCATGCCGCCGATGGTGCAGCGGTCGTGGCTGGCGGGATCGGGGGCGAAGGTGAGGTGATGTCTTTCGGCGGCGTTGCGGAGAGTGTCGAGGACGACTCCGGGCTGGACGCGGGCGATGCGGCGCGCGGGGTCGATCTCGAGAATCCGCGACATGTACTTGGAAAAATCGAGGACGACCGCGACGTTGCAACATTGTCCGGCGAGCGAGGTGCCTCCGCCGCGACAGAGCAGAGGCGCGCTGAATTCGCGGCAGATGGAGATCGCGGCGACGACATCGTCGGCATCCCGGGGAAGGACGACTCCGATCGGAACCTGGCGGTAGTTGGAACCGTCGGTGGCGTAGATAGCGCGAGTACCGGCATCGAAGCGGACTTCCCCGCGAACTTCGTTCTGAAGTCGCGCGCGCAAAGCTTCGGCCAGCCCCGAAGCGTCAGACTGTGAGGACTTCGAGGCGGGCGCGGAGCCAGAGATTCTGTCGTGCATTTGGCCGACTTCTAGTTCGAAGACGCGCCTTTCTTGCTGACGTTGGTGATCTGAAGTTTGGTTGTGCTGCCGGCTGCTTCGATGTTGATGGTGATCATGTTGTTCTGATCATTGGAAACGATGGCGCACCGATTCTGATCGGAGGTGGTGGTCATGGCGTTGGGGAACTTGGCCTTGTAGAAGTCGCAGACCTTGTCGAGCGAGTCGCTGCTGGTGAAGGCTCCGGTGACTGTGTGAATGGATCCGAAGGAGGCAGTTGAGTTGCCGTTTTTCTGTGGCTGCGCGCCCGGGTAGATGTCGACGCCAAGATCTTTCGCGACCTTGGCCGAGTCCTGCGAGGTTTCGACGGTGCCGAAAGGAGTTTCGACTTTTACGTTATCGCCTTGCTGATGGACGCGGGCGCTCTTGGCGACGTGATAGACGAAGTAGCTGACGCCGGCAACGCTGAGAATGCCAAGGACGACGATGATGGCAACGATGATGAGGACGATTTTGAGGGCACTGCTGCCACCTGCAGGGGCGGGAGCAGGGGCGGGAGCAGGTGCAGTCGCCGGTGCGGGAGTTACGGCCGTGGCAGCAGGAGCAGGGGAACTCGCTGTGACAGTGGCGCCGCATTTGTTGCAGAACTTTGTTCCGGGCGTAATGGTAGCGCCGCAAGAATTGCAGAATGCCATAAGGTCACCTCGTGCGTGGTGATGTTTCAGCTTGACGGGGGAGTATACCGCAGATTGGGAGTGGGAGGCAGGATGAGATTCTTGAGGGAATCTTGAAATTCGGTCGTGGCAAGGCCTCCTCGCCACGGAGATTCGACGCTCGAAGGAAATATCTCAGATCTTCATTGCGCCCTGTGAGGTGCGTTACTCGTCGCGCAGAGCGACCATCGGATCGACGCTGGCCGCGCGACGGGCCGGGATGTAGCAGGCAAAAAGGGCAACCAGAATCAATGCAGGCAGCACGACCGCAAGAATGAGGCCTTGCGCTGTTTGTACTCCCGGCACTAAGCGCTGCAGAATGCGCCCGCTGCCGGCCGATGCGAGCAGGCCGATTCCGATGCCGGCCAGAATAATTGCCAGGCTTTCGCGAAGAACCAGTTTGAGAATGTCTGATGAGAGCGCCCCGAGCGCAATCCGCACTCCGAACTCAGGTATCCGCTGCCTTGTCAAATAGGCAATCACACTGTAGATGCCGATGCAGGCGAGCACCAAGGCGAGTCCGGCAAAAATCGCGAACAGGAGCAGCAGAAATCGTTGTCTCGCGAGCGAGGAGCTGACCAGTTGCTCCATCGTACGCACTTCATAAAGCGTCTGATCGCCGGTCGCCCCACGCGCTTGCTGTTCCAGTGCGTTGACCAGGTTCAGAGGAGGAACCTTAGTCCGAACCACGACTGAAAGTACAGACGAGAAGAATCGCACCAAGTGATCTGGGACTTGGGCTAGAGGGTAGTAACACTGCTCGTGAACCGTCGACAGATCGTCGGCGGCAAGGCCCCAGTGGCGCACGTGCCCTACCACGCCTACCACTTGAATGGGCCCATTGCCCATTCCCGGGATCCAGAGAAGCTTTCCAACGGGATATTCTTCCGCAAAGGCATGGCGCGCCATATTCTCGTCGATCACTAGCACCGGACTGCTGCCGAGCCGATCGTTCTCGTCAAAGAAGCGGCCCCGCAACAGTGGCAGTCGCATCACTCGCAAATAATCTGGAGCCACTGCAGAAGCCAACGCTTCCGCTTCCTGATTCGGAGGTGGAGGCGTTGCTGTAGTCTGGTATCCCAAGACATTCTCCCCCTCCCGCATTGGCACGATATCTGTGAGAGCAACCGATTCAACGCCGGGAACGCGACGCATGCTCTCCATCAGTTCCTGCCATGCCGCTCGGGCCTGGGCGGGGTTTGAAAGAACTGCCGGAGATAGAGCGACCCGAGCCGCGAGCGTGTTCTGTATGTCGATTCCGGGATCGAGCGAGGCGAAGCGCAACAGCGTGCGACCCATTACTCCGGCGGCACTCAGCAGCACCAGCGCGAGGGCGATCTGGCATACGACGAATCCGCTCAGCGGCCTTCGAGCATTTCCCGCAATACTGCGAGATCGAGAGCGGAGGGTCTCTTCTATTGCGATCTTGTTTGCTCGCAGCGCTGGCATCAATCCGAAGATCAGCCCCGTTACGATCGAACTCGAGATTGCGAACAGCCAAACGCGCCAATCCACGTGCACCTCGTCGGCGCGGGGCAATCGGTCAGGCCAGAAGCGAAGGAACTGGCGCGTACCGATGGTCGCCAGCAAGAGCCCCAGCAAGCCGCCACAAATTCCGAGCACGCCGCTCTCACTTAAACATTGGGCGATCAGACGTCGACTCGACGCGCCCAACGCCACCCGCAATGCGAATTCGTGTTCACGCGACACCACGCGCGTTAGCAGCAGGCTGGCGACATTGACGCAGGCAATGAGCAGGACAAGGGTCACCGCACCCAAAAGCAGCCACAAGGTGGGTCTGACGTCCTTGACCAGTTCGCTCTGAAGCAGGTGCGGCACCAGCGTGATACCTGCATTGGAGTCTGGATATTGCTTTGCCAGGTGCTCGCTCATCAGTGCCAGTTCGGCTTGCGCTTGGGCGAGAGTGACCCCACCACGAAGGCGTGCGGTGACGTGAATGAAGTGTCCCGCGCGCACTCGCATCCGCGGCTCGGTACGCTGTCCAAGCGGGGTAAAGACATCTGCATCACCGTCTAACTGGAAGCTGGGAGGCGCAACTCCCACGACCGTGTACGCTTTGCCATCGTAGGCGAGTGACATGCCAACCGCTGCTGGATTGGCCCCATAACGGCGCTGCCAAAGGCGCGTACTGATAATGGCTACGGGCGCCGCACCGACCTGATCATCCGTCGCCAGAAACGAGCGGCCCTTCACCAGGGGAACTCGTAATACCGAAAACAAGTCAGAAGAAATCAGGCGTCCATCAACGTACTCGGCTTCGCCTGGCGCACTGACGGTTCCACCGCCGTAGGTCCACGCGGCAACTCCCTCGAAAGAGCGGCATTCGCTTCGGCAATCGAGGAAATCAGGGTAAGAAAAACCCCACCGGTCTCCGCGCTTCTCGGCTTGAACGTGCAGCGTGACCAGGCTCTCAGGATGCGTGTAGGCCAGCGGCTTCAACAAGACACCGCTTACCACTGTGAAGATAACAGTGGTAGCGCCGCTTCCGAGGGCAAGCGTGAGCACGGCAACAATTGCGAATCCTCGACTCTTACGCAATTGCCGGAATGCATAGCGAAGATCTTGACCCAATGAAGCTATCATTTGCCCTCAGCTCCTCGGCCCTAACCCTCAGTCCCGAATCGAGAAGTAACAGCACCTTCCTTTCCAATCTCGTGCTCGGGCAATTGTCATAGTTTTGCTGGACTTAAGGGATGGCGAAGACGTCTGAATTGTCCGATATCAGCTGAACGGCGTCCAAAACCGGACAGTCGGAACCGAACCGTACTGTCGAAGTGTCGCCGGCGGTCAGCCGAGGGCGGCTGTCCCTACATTAATGTTTAGCGAACTTTTCGACGCTGCGTGCTCAGCTCCAGGCTCGGGTGCCGTAGTCGGCCATCGAGAGGGCCAGGAGGATGAAGAGGAAGAATATGGTTGAGATGACTACCAGCTTCAGGAGCTTTTCGTGGGCGCCTTTGAGGTGCATGAAAAACAGGGCGACGAGGAGCGCTTTGGTGGTGGCGATGATCAAAGCGACGGCGGAATTGAAAGCTCCGAGATCGATTTTCGCGACCTCGTAGGTGATGAAGGTGCCCAGCAGCAGCGCACCCCAGACCATGAAGTACATGGGGAGTGGCGACGATTTGGAATGGTCCGACATAAGAATCCTCGATCTTACGGGTGCCGATCAATCAAATAGAGCAGCGGAAAAAGATAGATCCACACGATATCGACGAAGTGCCAGTACAAGCCGCCGACTTCAAGCGGGGTGTGATATTCGGGGGTGAAGCGGCCTTTCCATGCCATCCAGAAAAGCCAGCCGAAGATGCCGAGACCGATGATCATGTGCAGCGCGTGCAGGCCGGTCATGATGAAGTAGAGGGCAAAGAAGATTTCAGCGTGGCGCGGATTGGCGTACTGATCCGGATGGCCCGGAACAGACTCGTGGTCGAAGTTGAACGAGGCGCCGGGAACGTGATGCTCGTCAAACTTCTGTTTGTACTCGATGCTTTTGATGCCGAGGAAGGCGACGCCAAAGATCATGGTGAGGACGAGCATGATCAGAAGCAGCGCCCGGCGAGAAGTTTGCGCAGCCCAGATAGCGAGCACCACGGTCAAGCTGCTGCAGATCAGGACGGCTGTGTTGGTGCCTCCGAGAGAGGCCGAGATGGATTTGCTGGCGGCGGCAAAGTCGGCGAAGTACCATCCGCGGTAAATCAGATAGGCGCAGAACAATCCACCAAAGAACATGACTTCGGTGGCGAGAAAGATCCACATGCCGAGGCTGGCGGAATCGCGCTGCTGTTGCGGCTCGGCGAAGTGGTGCAGTAGCGCCGGGTCATGCGCGTGGGTATGAGCTTCGTTGTGAATGACGGCCGGGCTATCCGACACGGGGAGCCTCCCCGCCGTGAGGCGCGTCGATTTCGTCGTAGTTGTACGCTTCCCAGGTCACGACTGGTTCTTCCTCAAAGTTGAAGGTGGTTGGCGGCGAGGCCGTCTTCCATTCGAGCCCGGCGGCGTTCCACGGATTATCGGGCGCGGGCTTGCCGTAGCGCATGGACCACAGGAAATAAATCATGGGGAGCAGGTAGCCGACGCCGAGGACGGTAGCGCCGGCGGTCGAGAGGACGTTCAGGACCTGGAACTCCGGCATGTGGCTGTAATCGGCGTAGCGGCGCGGCATGCCGAGATAGCCGAGAATGAATTGCGGGAAGAAGGTCAGGTTGAATCCGATGAAGACGATCAGAGCGGCGAGGCGGGCCCAACCTTCGGGATAAAGCTTGCCGGAAATCTTGGGCCACCAGAAATGCATGCCGCCGAGGTATCCCATGAGCGCGCCGCCGACCATGATGTAGTGGAAGTGGGCGACGACGAAGTAGGTGTCGGTGACGTGGACGTCGATGCCAAGCGCAGCGAGAAAGAGTCCGGTCAGGCCGCCCATGGTGAACAGACCGAGGAAGCCGAAAGCGTAGAGCATGGGCGCGTCGTAGTGGATCGAGCCTTTGTATAGGGTGGCGGTCCAGTTGAAGACTTTGACGGCCGAGGGGACGGCCACGGCATAACTTAGAAGCGAGAAGACGAGCGCCGCGTAGACGGAGATTCCGGCGACGAACATGTGGTGCGCCCAGACGAGGAATCCGAAGACCGCGATGGCGATGGAAGAAAACGCGACGAAGCTGTAGCCGAAGATGCGCTTGCGCGAGAAGCAGGCGATGATTTCGGTGACGACGCCCATCGAGGGCAGAATCATGATGTAGACGGCGGGATGCGAGTAGAACCAGAACAGGTGCTGGAAGAGCAGCGGATCGCCGCCGAGTTTGGGATCGAAGATGCCGAGGTGCAGCGTGCGTTCGACGGCGACGAGGACGATGGTGATGGCGATGACGGGCGTCCCAAGAATCTGGATGATGCTGGTGGCGTAGTGCGCCCAGATGAATAGCGGCAGGCGCGACCAGGTCATGCCGGGAGCGCGCATGCGGTGGATGGTGACGACGAAATTCAGTCCGGTGAGGATGGAGGAGAATCCGGCGACGAAGATAGCGAGTCCGGCCTCGACGATTTTGGTGTTGGTGTAGGCGGTGCTGAAGGGCGTGTAGAAGGTCCATCCGGTATCGACGCCGCCGGTGAGCATGCAGTGCAGCATCATGACTCCGCCGATGATGTAGAGATACCAGCTCAGCAGGTTGATGCGCGGGAAGGCAAGGTCTTTGGCGCCGATCATCATGGGCACCAGGAAGTTGCCGAGCACGGCGGGGATCGACGGAATGAGAAAGAAGAACACCATCACCATGCCGTGCATGGTGAAGAGCTTGTTGTAGGTGTCGGCCTGGACGAGATCGCTCGCCGGGGTGAGCAGTTCGAGGCGGATGAGCAGGGCGAAGAAGCCGCCGATGAAAAAGAAGAACGTGATGGAGATCAGGTAGAGCAGCGCGATGCGCTTGTGGTCCGTGGTCAGCAGCCACGAGGGGACGCCGTACTCCTTATTCAGGTAGTTGTCGCGCTCAACTGGTGAAGCGGTTGTGGTTGCGGTAGCCATACTTATTGCACCTGATTTCCCTTGGTCGCCTTAGTTGGGACCGTTGGCGGCACGGCCACAGCAGGCTTGGCTCCGGTCTCGCTGGCATTCAGCGACTTCACGTAGGCAACCAGAGCATTCAATTGTTCTTCACTCACCAATCCCTGAAAGGTCGGCATGACGGGCTTGAAGCCTTTCACGACTTTCGCGCCGGGATCGAGGATGGATTCGCGAACATAGTTTTCGTCGGCGGTGACGATGCGTCCGTCTTCGAGTTGCACGGGCTTGCCAAAGACTCCCTGCAAGTTCGGGCCGCGGCCCTGCGTGTCACTGCGATGGCAGGTGACGCAGCCGAGTTCGGCAAAGATTTTTTCCCCGGTGGCGGAGAGAGGTCCGGTCGAACCGCCGCTCATCCAGGCTTCATACTGCGCGGGCTCCATGACGACGATGGAACCGATCATGCCGGAGTGCTGGGTGCCGCAATATTCGGCGCAGAATAGATGGTACGTGCCGGGCTTGGTAGCGCGGAACCATTCAACTGTGTAGCGGCCAGGAAGCACGTCTTGCTTCATGCGGAAAGCTGGCACGTAGAAGCTGTGAATGACGTCTTGCGAGGTCATGATCAGCTTGACGTCGCGGCCGACGGGGACGTGCAGTTCGTTGATTTCGCGCTGGCCTTCGGCGTGTTCGACTTTCCACATCCACTGCTTGGCGACGACGTAGACTTCGGACGAGTCGCGAGGTGGAGTGCGACCTTTGAAGTAGACGACGGCGCCCCAGGCGAAGATCACCATGAAGACGAACAGCGGGATGATGGACCAGGTCAGTTCGAGGGGCGTGGAGCCTTCGATCTGCTCGGCCAGAACGCCGCGGCGGTGACGGTAACGCGCGGCGAAGTAGACGACCGCGATGAAAATCAGCAGGGTCATGAGCCCCGAGACGATGAGCAGGAAGATGAAGAGAGCATCGACGTTGCCCGCCATGGTGGAGGCCCGATCCGGCCATAATGGAAAATTATCTAACATAGCTTTGCGTGCTTGACTGCGACTTCGACCTCAGGCGCTAAAGCGCCAATCCTTTCGACTCTCTGACGAACCGAGTGAACTCGTGCCCTTCCCGGTCTTGCTTGCGCCCAAGTTCCTGGCGCGCTCGATCTTGCATCGTTCTAATGCCGTGTTGCGTGTTCCCATGTTTTTCGGCGCGGCGCGACTCTCTCGAGGCGGAACAGAATCAACAGGAGTCCGCCGAGCAGGAGAATCGTGAGTCCGGCTCCGAGCCTCAGAATGTTGTTGACGATGGCGCCGTATTTTCCGGTCGCGGGATCGTAGTGATAGCAGTAGAGCAAAACTTGATCGACGGCGTTGCCGATCTTGCCTTGCGAGGCTTCGACCAGGCCCATGCGCAAATCTTTCGGCGGAAAGTCCACGCCGTAGAAGTAGCGCGAGATGCGGCCTTGCGGCGTCAGCACCATGATGGCCGTGGCGTGGGCGTACTGGTTGAGCTTGGCGTCGTACTGATACTGGAAGCCGACGGCCTTGGTGAGCGCGTTGATGGAGTCGGCGGGTCCGGTGAGAAAGTGCCAGCCGGCGGCGGCGTTGGGGCGTCCGTAGCGCTTGAGGTAGTCTTTCTTTTTCTCGGCGGCGATGGCGGGCGTTTCGTTTGGATTGAAACTCACGGTGACGACTTCGAATTCGTTGCCGACGTCGAACTTCACGAGGCGCATGGAGCCGGTGAGTCCCGCGAGGGCCTCGCCGCAGAGCATGGTGCAGTTGTAGTAGACGAGGTTCAGGATCAGCGGCTTGTGGCCGTAGTAGTCGCCGAGTTTGACGGGGCGTCCGGTGTCGTCGACGAAGGAGAGGTCGGCGGGGACCTGGGCGTCGAGGTGCTGTTCGATGCCGACGTTCTGCAGGTTCGGCGGGCGAACGTTGGTCGGCGGGGACATGATGCCTTTGGACATGGCCTGACCGAAGGCGGCGGGGGTCAGGAGCGCTGCCAGCAGGAAGCCTTTACCGCAAAGATCGCTAAGGATTCGCAAAGGTCGCGAAGAAAGGCGGGTTGCGACGGCCGCTTGCACATTACGGGCCGTTGTGGCTGCAAGGGACAGCAGGTTCCTCCTCGCTGCGCTCGTCGGAATGACAAAGATGCTTTTCACTTCTTTCCCTTCTTCTCCGGTTGCGACGGGACTGGCGCGGCGGTCGCGCTCTGCGCCCGCGTGGGGAGGCCGCGCTGGGCGATCAGGTCCATGGCGCGATCGATCGGGATGCGGATGGTACCGGCGTTCTTATCTACGTAGTCGTAGGTGCTCAGCGTCTGTTCTTCTTTGAGGCGGATACCGTTCAACTGACCGCGCTCGTCTTCTTCGAGCTTGGGATCAGGGAATGCGGTACGCGGATAATCGCGCTCGATGTGGCGCGTGTCCGCGGGAGCATTGGTAACGAGGGGGTTCACCGGAGCCTGGTCGGCTTCGGAGTGGCTCTGCAGAAAAGCGTACACACCGTTTACCACGAAATAGACCACGATCCCGGCAACGAGCAGACCGAGGAGGAAATAGAGAACTCCGCCGACGCCGATGTCGGTGCGCTCGAAGCCGCCGTTGCCGTGCTGGTTCGCGTGATTAGGTTGATCGCTCATGTTACGCGTTGTCTGGCACTCCCAGTTGGTGGTGCGGATGCGCTTCGATGACTTCTCCGGCGGACGGATCGTAGGCCGGAAGCAGCGGGAGCGCAGCCAGGTTGCGGAAGAAGTAAGCGAGCCAGAATCCGCCGATGGCGACGGGCACGACGACGTCCGCGATGGTGATGTTGAAAGTCTTCGAAAAATTCGGCTCGATCACCCATAACAGATCGAGGTAGCGCATGAGCATCATCCACACGGCGAGCCAGACCAGCTTGCGGATGTTGCGCTTGAAGGGACGCGACAGCAAAATGGCGAATGGAACAGCGAAGTGGAAGATCACGATGAACAGGCCGAGGTATCCCCAGCCGCCGTTCAGACGCCGCATGTAGTACGTGATCTCGGAGGGCAGGTTACCTGCCCAGATGATGAGCCATTGCGAGTAATTGAAGTAGGCCCAGACCATGGTGAAGGCGAGCATCCACTTGCCGTGGTCGTGAACGAAATCGGGCTTCAACATCTCGGACATCGGCTTGTAGTTGAAGAGGATGCGTTCGACGACTACCGCAAAACACATGGCCGCGAGCACTTCGCCGATCAGGATCACGAGGCCGAAGATGGTGGAGATCCAACTGGGATCGAGCGACATGACCCAGTCGATGGCAGCGAAGGAGATGGTGAATCCGTAGAGGATGAGTCCGGGTCCGGCGACGACCTTGAAGCGCTCGGTATTGTCGGGAGCTCCGGCGCGGTCGGTTTGCTTCGACCAGTGCGAGAGCAGGAACGAGAGCAAGTTCCAGATGGCGAAATAGAAGATGGCGCGAACGACGAAGCCATTCCAGTTGAGGTACGTCCTGGTAATGTCCACGAGATGATCGTGGAGATGCTTGTCGGTGACTTCGCTCAGCGGACGCGCCCAGATGTAGAGATGCTTCATCCCGAGAATCACGGGAATGAACAAGGCGGCGAGCAACGGCACGGTGCGCATGGCCGCGCCGAGGATACGGCGGATGACCATGCCCCATCCTCCGCCGGTGAGGTGGCGGATCATGAGGATGGCCATGGAACCGAGCGAGACGCCCAGCCAGCACATGAAGCCGAGCAGGTAGGCGCGATAGAACTCGTCGGGGCGGATGAAGGCGAGAATGACGGCAACGATGCCGAAGACGACGCCGACGATGAGCGACCGCTGCGCGATGGTTTTCACCACCGGCGGGGCCGTCAGATCGAGAGGTTTCGCGGGCGTCGCGGTCATTATTTACTCTTCCTTCTTTTCTTCAGATTTTGTTTCGGGCGCGATCACGGGTAGTGTGGCGCCTGATCCGGGCTCGCGGAAGCTCGGCGGCTCGGAGGGAATTTTTTGTCCGGCGGGAACGTCGGCCATGGTGGCGTTCTGGCTGAGTTGCAGAGCGCGAACGTAGGCAACGATGTCCCAGCGATCTTTGGGCGGAATCTGAGAGGCGTAGTCGGGCATGATGCCGAAGCCTTCGGTGATGACGCCGTAGAAATATCCGACGGGCGCTTTTTGCAGGCGCTGAATGTGGAATGACGGCGGCTTGCGGGCGAATCCGCGGGATGGAACAAAACCGTTGCCGTCGCCGAGGCGCGAGTGGCACGGTGCGCAGAAGATGTTGAAGCGCTCCCGGCCGTGAGCGAGGACTTCTTTGGTGATGGGGAACGGCATGACGTCGCCGGGGTTGCTGCCGATTTTGCCAGTGAAGAAGTAAGCGTCTTCGTGGAGCTCGCCTCGGGCGACAGTGCCTTCGACGGGCGGACGGGCGGAGCGCTGATCGGCGTAGAAGTCGCTCTTCGACAGCGGGTTCTGGCGCGGCTGGACGTGCATGTCGATGCGGCAGGCGGAGGTCAGGGTGATCGCGACGCTCACGGCGAAGACCTTTAACCACAGGGGGCACAGGGGTTCACAGAGGAAACCCTGTGACGTCGGCGTTCGTGGATTCCCGAGCTTTGTGGAGATCCAAAGTTGGCGGAGGATGCGCATTTAGCTTGGCACCTCCGAGACTGAACGTGGGCTGAGGCCTTCGAGGAAGCGGCGTGTGCCGGCGGGGTCGTATTTTTTGTCGGACGAAAACACGATCAGGAAGAAGCGGTCTTTCGACGCCGAACTGAAACGCGGGACGTTGAAGACCGGGTGGTAGGGCATGGGCAGGCCGTTGAGGGCCAGCATGCCGAAGACCGCGGAGATTCCGGCGAAGAGAATCGTCATTTCAAACGTGATGACGATGAACGCTGGCCAGGAGTGATACGGCTTGCCGCCGATGTTGAGCGGGTAGTCGACGGCGGACATCCAGTACTGCATCAGGTATCCGGTTACGCCGCCGATGATGCCGCCGATCAGGACTACCAGCGGAACTTCGTCGTGGTGAAATCCGATTTCTTCCGCGAGGCCCTCGATGGGGAACGGACTGTAGGCGTCGATCTTCTGATAGCCGGCCTGGTGCGTGGCGTGGGCCGCGTCGACCAGAGCCTGGGCGGAGTCGAATTCTGCCATGATGCCGTAGATGGGATCGCGCTTCATGACTACTCTTTCACCTCCGACTCAGGCAGAAGAGTGCGCATTTCAAAGATCGAGATCGCCGGCAGAATGCGCAGGAACAGGAACATGGCAGCGAGGAACATGCCGATGGTGCCGATGTAGGTCATCCAGTCCCAGCGCGTGGGGTAGTACATGCCCCACGACGAAGTCAGGAAATCGCGTTGCAGGCTGACAACCACGATGATGAAGCGCTCGAGCCACATGCCGACAAGGATCACGCCGGAAATAAAGAATAGCGCGACGGGACTGGTGCGCAGCTTGCGGATCCACAGGACCTGCGGAATAAAGATGTTGCAGATCAGCAGCATCCAGTAAGGAACGGCGTAGGGACCGTGCAGGCGGTTCCAAAGGGTGAAGGAGTCGAAGCGGTCGCCACTATACCAGCCCATGAACGCTTCAATGCCATAGCCGTAGGCAACGATCAATCCGGTTGCCAGCATGACCTTGGCGGAGTTCTGCAGGTGACGTTCGGTAATGAAGTCTTCGAGGCCGTAAATCTTGCGAATCGGAATGGCCAGCATCAAAACCATGGCGAAGCCCGAGTAGATCGCGCCCGCGACGAAGTATGGCGGGAAGATGGTGGTGTGCCATCCGGGCACGATGCCGACGGCGAAGTCAAAGCTCACCACGGTGTGGACGGAGAGCACGAGCGGCGTGGCGAGTCCGGCGAGCAGCAGGTATGCGGTCTCGTAGCGATGCCAGTGGCGGGCCGAGCCGCGCCATCCGAAGGAGAGCATGCCGTAGACGATTTTCAGAGCCTTGTTGTCGGTGCGGTCGCGCAGGGTGGCCAGATCGGGGATGAGTCCAATGAACCAGAAGAGCGCGGAGATGGTGGCGTAGGTGGAGACGGCGAAGACGTCCCACATGAGCGGACTGCGGAATTGCGGCCACACGCCCATCGTGCTGGGATAGGGAAAGAGCCAGTAGGCAAGCCAGGGACGGCCAACGTGAATCGCGGGAAATATTCCGGCGGCAGCGACGGCGAAGAGCGTCATCGCCTCGGCAAAACGGTTGATGGAGTTGCGCCAGCATTGGCGCAGCAATAGGAGGATGGCGGAGATGAGGGTGCCGGCGTGGCCGATACCGATCCACCAGACGAAGTTGACGATGGCGAAGCCCCATCCGATGGGGATGGTGACGCCCCAGATGCCGATGCCCTTCAGGAAAAGGTAGCCGATGGCGAACAGCATCATCATCGTCAGCATGAAGGCGATGCCGAAGCCGATGAACCATCCGTTGGAAGCGGGACGGGTCAGCACGATGGCGCTGATTTTTTCCGTGACCGTGCCGAAGGTGTGGCCGGGCTCGATGACCGGGGCGCGGTCGAGTTCGGTCGACGATTTGTATTGCTCGGGCATGCTGTGTGGTGCGTCCCTCGGGGGCTAAAGCCCCTTTCAATTTCCTTCCTAACGCGGCCCTAAACGGCCGCTCTTCCACAAAAAACTCTTTGCGGCGCGGCTAAAGCCGCGCCCTTTCACGACCTTTCCAGCTCCGGATTCGGGTTTCTTACTTCTGCCAGATACGTTGTCCGCGGACGGGTGTTCAGTTCGCCCAGCAGGCTGTAGTTTCGCGACTGCGCTTTCAACTTCGAAACTTTGCTGTTCGGATCGTTGATGTTGCCGAACACGATTGCGCCTGCGGGACACGACTGCTGGCAGGCGGTCTGCAGTTCGGCGTCGTTGATCTTGCGGTCTTCTCTTTCGGCGTCGATGCGGCGCTCGTTGATGCGCTGCACGCAGTAGGTACACTTTTCCATGACGCCGCGGCTGCGCACGCTGACGTCGGGATTGCGCATCATCTTGTATTGTGGCGTCTCCCAGTCCTGGAAGAGCAGGAAGTTGAAGCGGCGCACTTTGTACGGACAGTTGTTCGAGCAGTAGCGCGTGCCCACGCAGCGGTTGTAGACCATGTCGTTCAGGCCTTCGCGTGGTGTGGTTGGTGGCGCCGACGGGGCAGACGACTTCGCAGGGCGCGTTCTCGCACTGCATGCAGGGCACGGGCTGGAAGAATGCCTTGGGATTGTCGCGGTCGCCCTGGTAGTAGGCGTCGACGCGAATCCAGTGCATGTGGCGGCCGATGACGACCTGCTCTTTGCCGACGACGGCGATGTTGTTCTCCGACTGGCAGGCCATCATGCAGTTGTTGCAGCCGACGCAGGAGTTCAGATCGATGGTCATGCCCCAGGCGTAGTCTTCTTTGTCGTAGGGATAGGGCTCGTAGAGCGTGAGTTCTTTGGGCGACTTCTTCTTCCTGCGCGAAGTTGGGCTCTTTGCTTGTATTCCTCGAGCGTGGTTTCGCGGACCAGCGGGCGATGGGCGCCGTCGGGCGTGTCCATCGACTGGTAGCCCTGGGTGGAGGCGAGCTTGTAGGTCTCGCCGGTCTTGGTGATCTTTGACGCCGGAGGCGATCCACGGGGCGGCGCTGGTGCGCAGGGCGTAGGCGTCGAAGCCCTGCGCGGTGCCGACGCGGCCGGCGCGCGTGCGTCCGTAGCCGAGGAAGATGGTGACGGAGTTGTCGGGATGGCCGGCTTGAATCCAGACGGGGCCGTTGACTTTCTTGCCGTTCAGTTCGAGTTCGACTACGTCTTCTGTCTTGATGCCGAGACGCTGCGGCCATCTTGGGACCGATGAGGATGGCGTTGTCCCAGGTGAGCTTGGTCATCGGCTTGGGAAGTTCCTGCAGCCAGCCGTTGTTGGAGAATTGTCCGTCGTAGATGGTGGGGTCGCGGCGGATGTTGAGCTCGATGGCGTTGGGGTCGAGCGTTGGACGGACTCGCTTCGGCGGCAGATATTCTCCGCCTTCGCGGTCACGGACTTTGGCGCGAATGTAGTGCCTTCGATCCAGCCGTCGTGCAGCGACTTGCGCCAGAACTGTTCGAAGTCTGCGCCGGCGTGCTGCTTCTGCCAGTAGGCGCGCGTCAGATCGTATCCGGTGGCGTCGGCTTGACCGGAGAGCAGCGCGACGAATTCCAGTGCGCTCTTGCCGTTGTAGAGAGGAGCGATCAGCGGCTGGATGATGCTGACGGTGCCGTCGTAGGCGCGGGCATCGCCCCAGGCTTCGAGTTCGTGCGTCGCGTTGACGTGCCACTGGCAGAGTTCGGCGGTTTCGTTCTGATAGAGGCCGTAGTGAACGCGCAGCGGAACTTTGTTGCTCTTTAGCAGCGTCGGCGAAGTTGAGATCGGCGGGCGCGTCGTAGGCCGGATTGCCGCCGAGAATGATCAGCAGATCGACTTTGCCGCCGTGCATGTCGGCGACGAGTTCTTTGATCGATTCGGTCTGATTGACCGGATTCGCGTCGACTGGGTCGGTGTAGAAAACAGTCTTGCCGACATTGCCGAGCTTGCGTGTTCAGTGCGTGGGCAAGAGCGTGAACTGCGGGAGGCTGATGATCACCGGCGATTACCAAACTAGCTCCGTGATGCCCGGCGAGATCCGCAGCGAGGGCATTGATGAACGCGTCACGCGGTTCAGTCAGGAGCGTAGAACGATTTCCCCTGAAGCGCCATTATCTTCTGGAGGCTTGCCATCACGCCTTCAATGTCGGAGGCCCTCACCGGCAGCCGATGATCCGCCTTCGCCCCCGTCGAACTCGGCGTGCTCTCGATCACGTACAGGCGATTCATGTTGCCGCGTCGGGATTGCGGCGCTTGGCGAAGTCGCGGATGTATCTGGTGTTGCCGGGGAATCCGGCGTAGAGGAAGTCGGCGTCGAGCGAGACGATTACGTCGGCTTTCGAGAAATCGTAGCGCGTCTCGACGGGCTGTCCGAAGGCCAGCTTCGCGCCTTCGAGGACGTTGTCGCGATTGATCGGCTCGTAGACGTGCCACTTGGCCTGCGGATAAATCTTCAGGAAATTGCGCAGCTGGTCGGCGAGCGTGGGCGAAGAAATTGTCGGCGTCAGAATGCGGATGCCCGCGCCTTGCAGAGCTTTCTGCGCGCTCAAGCGGGCCGCGGATCGCGCTCAGGAACGCTGCCAGGAGCGCTGGTCGCCCATCGACATGACGCTCTGCGAGCGGTCCGGATCGTAGAGGCCGAGGATCGAGGCCTGCGTGAAAATGTCGGTGCCGCCGAGCGAGGCGGGATGCAGATCGTTGCCTTCGATTTTGGTCGGGCGGCCGAGATGGCTTTCGACGAGCACGGGGCTGGCGTATCCGCCGAGCGTGACGGCGGTCGCGTAGTACATGGGACGGCCGGGGATGACGTCTTCGGGCTGGCGCACGTAAGGGACGATGGGCTCGAGCGGGAGGCGGACGCATCCGGTCATGTCCGGCCAGGCCGAGCGATGCGCCCATGACCTTGAGGAATCCGCGGCGCGAGACGGAGTCGACCCATTCGGAGGCGCCTTTGGGAAATTCGCGGTGCAGGGCTTCTTGGAATTCGTCGGTGCCGGCGAGTTCTTCGAGCGAGCGCCAGTATTCGGGGCCAGCTTTTTCGCGCTCATCGTGCGCGATGGCGACGTCGATGTGGTCGCGGACGGCGGCGAGGTCCAGTTTCTTGGACGGGCAGACGTCTTCGCGCGTCTTGATCTGGATCAGTCCGCCGGTATTTTTTTCTTCGTTCGTCATGCGTTACGGATTACGCTTCTTTCGCCCCTTCGGGGCTTGTCCCGTTTTTCTAGCTCTAACCACGGGGCTAAAGCCCCATCTTTTGCTTCCGCTCCTGACGCCCGGCTAAAGCCGGGCTCTTCCACAAAATTTCCAACGGCGCGGCTAAAGCCGCGCCCTTTCAAAACTCATCGGTGACACGTGCTGCACGTCGTAATGTCTTTCACGCTGCGCACGTTGTATTTCTGATACCAGAGCTGTGCCTAGTTCGGCTTGGTCGGTGTAGCTTTTGCCGTCGACCACTACCGGCTTCGCGCTGGTTGGCTGCTGGTAGCGCATGTTGAAGACCTGGTCGCGCGGGCGCAGATTTTTTTCCGGAGCGCGATGGCAGCTCAGGCACCACTCCATCTGCAGGCATTCCTGTTGATACATCAGCGGCATCTGGTCGACCGGGCCGTGGCAGGTGTTGCAGCCGACGCCTTTATTGATGTGAATGCTGTGATTGAAATAGACGAAGTCGGGGAGCTGGTTGACGCGCGTCCACTTGCAGCGACTCGCCCGATTTGTAGCTGGCGCGGACCGGCTCGAGCAGCTGCGCGTTGGTCCAGATCTGCGAATGGCAGTTCATGCACGTCTTGGTCGGAGGAATGCCGGCGAAGCTCGAGGTCTCGACCGAGGTGTGACAGTAGCGGCAGTCGATGCCGAGTCCGGTGACGTGATGCTGGTGGCTGAAGGGGACCGGCTGCGGCTTGCGCACGCCGGCGTAGGTGACGTAGGGGGAACGCTGGATTTCCATCGCCATCCAACCCAGCGCGGCAACGACGAACACCGCGCCAAAGATGGTGGCGCGGGACAGAGTATTCGTACTGCGATGAAAAATCTGCGACATTCCCTTGTGACTGGCTTAAGAGACCCTGCGGATCGTCCGCTATTCGATGTTGGACACGTTAGTTAGCGTTGGCGAAAGAGAAAACCACCCACTGGTTTTCGAGATTGCTCTAGGAAACTGGAAATTATAAATACTTTGCTGGGGTTTGTCGCGGATTTTTGGGGATTGAAAAGAAAAAAGATTGAAGGGGATGGCGAGGAAAGAATGTTGAGATTTTCAACGGGGCCCCGGCAAAGTTCGCGGTGGCGTCCGCTCATGCGCGAGACCGACTCAGAGTGAGATCCTTCGCTTCGCCTGAAAGACGGCTACGCTCAGGATGACAACGCTAGATGAGATGGCAAAGTGAAACAGCGGGTTCCTCGCGCGATGAAGCCGCGCTTCGGAATGACAACCGGTCGGGATGACGCCAGCGGTGGGTGAGGAACACCTCTCCGGACGAATGCGTCCGGAGCTACGCGATGCGGTTAGCGCAGGTTCATCACCATCAGTTTGGGTTCGGTCATTTCTTCGATCGCGTAGCGCAGGCCTTCGCGGCCGAGGCCGGAATCTTTGACGCCGCCGTAGGGCATGTGATCGATGCGGAAGGAAGGGACGTCTCCGGCGATGACGCCGCCGACTTCGAGTTCTTCGTAGGCCTGGAAGAGCAGCTTCGCGTCGCGGGTGAAGACTCCGGCCTGCAGGCCGATAGGCGGAGTTATTGACCTGGCGCAGGGCTTCGTCGAAATCTTTGTAGGGTTCGACGGTCACCACGGGACCGAAAATTTCCTGGCAATTTACTTTCATGTCGGGCTTGGTGCCGGTGAGGACGGTCGGGCTCGACGACCAGAGTTCTTGCGCCCTCCGCCGCAGAGCAGGCGGGCGCCGGCACGGACGGCCTCTTCGATCCAGGCGATGGTGCGGATCGCATCGCTCTCGCGGATGAGCGGGCCGACGTCGGTGGATTCGTCGAGCGGATCGCCGGTCTTTAATTTCTTGACGCCTTCGACGAAGAGATCGGTGAAGCTTACCGTAGACCGAGTGCTCGACCAGAATGCGCTGCACGGAGATGCAGGTCTGGCCGGCGTAGCCGAAGCCTCCGGTGACGCAGCGTTCGGCGGCGTAGGCGAGGTCGGCGTCGCTGTGGACGATGACGGCGGCGTTGCCTCCGAGTTCGAGGACTACTTTCTTCTTTCCGGCGCGGCGCTTGATGTCCCAGCCGACGGGGACGCTGCCGGTGAAGCTGATGAGCTTGATGCGATCGTCGGTGACGAGCAGTCCGGCGTCTTCGTTGGAGAGCGGAAGGACGTTGAGGCCGCCGTCGGGCCATCCGGCCTGCTGCACGCACTCGGCGAGAAGCAGGGAGCAGAGCGGCGTTTGCGGCGCGGGCTTCAGGACCATGGGACATCCGGCGGCGATGGCTGGCGCAACTTTGTGGGCGACGAGGTTGATAGGAAAATTGAATGGCGTGATGCCGGCGATCGGGCCGAGCGGAAAGCGGCGGACGATGCCCCAGCGTCCGGCGGTAAATTCCTGCCAGTCGAGGGGAAGGATATTCGCCGTAGATGCGGGTGCTTTCTTCGGCAGCGACGTTGAAGGTGAAGATGGCGCGGTCGACTTCGGTGCGCGCGGCCTTGATGGGCTTGCCGGCTTCCTGGGCGAGAGTGCGGGCGAATTCGTCTTTGCGCTGCGTCATTTGCGCGGAGATCTGCCGGAGGACGCGCTGGCGCTCGAAGGCGGGCAGCCGCCGCGTGGTGCCGAAGGCTTTGACGGCAGGCGGCGATGGCGGCATCGGCGTGCTCGCGGCGTCCTTGAATGACGCGGGCGATCAGGCTGCCGTCGTAGGGAGCGCGGATTTCGACGAGGTCGCCATCTTCTTGCCAACGTCCATCCACAAAGAAACCGTGCGTCGCAACGGGCGCGATCGTCATCTCTGACATGTTTTTCTGGCCCCCAGTTCACACCCACTTTGGTGATTATAGGACTTTTTGAGTTGCAGGAAAGTTCTTAACACAGAAGACTCAGAGGACGCGGAGGAATCATATGGATACCGTTACAATGACTTCGCCTTATGACTGAAGCTTTTACTATTTCTGAGCTCTCACAACTTGTGCGGCGGAGGGAGATCTCTCCGGTCGAGATAACTCGGGCTTGCCTTGCACGCATCGAGGCATCGAACTCTAAACTTAACGCGTTTATTACGTTGATGGCGGAGTCGGCGCTGGCAGAGGCCCAGGCGGCAGAGGCTGAGATTTTGCGCGGCGAGTGGCGTGGGGCACTGCATGGGATTCCTGTGGCGTTGAAGGATTTGATTGATACGGCGGGAGTACGGACTACGGCGGCCAGCGCACTGTATAAGGACCGGGTTCCGGCGCAGGATGCGGAGGTGGTGCGGCGGTTGCGGCAGGCGGGGGCCGTCATCATTGGGAAAAATAATCTGCACGAGTGCGCCTACGGGGGAAGTTCGCTGGTCAGCTATTTCGGCGATACGCACAATCCGTGGGATCCGGGGCGGATTGCCGGGGGATCGTCGGGGGGGTCGGCTGCTTCGGTAGTCGCGGGAATGGCATGCGCTGCGATCGGGACCGACACGGCGGGCTCAATTCGCGAACCGGCGGCGCTGTGCGGGTGCGTGGGGATCAAGCCAACGTATGGACGCGTGTCGGGGCGGGGAGTGATTCCGCTTTCATTGTCGCTGGATCATGTGGGGCCGCTGACTGTGTCCGTAGAGGATGCGGCGATCGTGTTGCAAGCTATCGCCGGGTACGATGCGGCAGACATCACGACGGCGGATGTGCCGGTTGCAGATTATGTTGGGGCTTTGCGTGAAGACACGAAATCTTTGCGCGTCGGTGTACCGCGAGCATATTTCTTTGACGAGCTTGATGCGGAAGTAGCGTCGGCGATGGAGCATGCGCTGCACGGAATTCGGACTTTGGTTGCCGAGGTGAAAGAAGTGCAGCTTGAAGTGCCAACAGATCGCACGCTGCAGGCGGCGGAGTCTTACGCTTATCACGCGGAAAACGTCAGCAAGGCGCCGGAGTTGTACCAGGCGGAGACGCTGCGGCGGATTCGATCTGGAGAAAACGTTTCGGCGACGGAATATATTTTGCGGCGGCGCGAACTGGATGAGGCGCGGCGGAACATTCGGGCGAGTTTTCGACGATGTGGATCTATTGGTGACACCGACGATGCCGATGCCGGCTCCAGCGATTGCGGAGTTGACGACGAATCCGGAGGCGCTGCGTCCGGCGGAGTTGAGGCTGTTACGGAACACGCGTCCGTTTAATGTTTGGGGGCTGCCGGCGATTTCGGTTCCTTGCGGGTTCACGCAGAGCGGGCTGCCGATTGGGCTGCAGATCGCGGGGGCACATTGGCGGGAGGATTTGGTGCTGCGGCTGGCGCATGCGTATGAGCAGGCGACGGCCTGGCACAAGCGGCGGTGCGTGGTCTGAGCCGCAGGCTGTGGTGATACCGCTTGGCTCACGGGCGAGATCGGATGAACTGGAGATCCTTCGCTGCGCCTGAAGAACGGCTCCGCTCAGGATGACAAACCTTTTTATTAGGCGACACACTGCAACGCCAATATCTGAAAGGAAACTGTGACAACGAAGACAAAGGGGATGATGATTCTCGTGGCGGGGCCTTACCGCTCGGGGACGAATGATGATCCGGGGCGAATCGAGAAAAATGTCGAAGTGATGGAGTCGTATGCGCTACCGATTTTTCGCGCGGGACACATTCCGATTCTCGGCGAATGGCTGGCGCTGCCGCTGGTAAGGCTTGGCGGGTCGCGGAAGCTCGGGGACGAGGTGTTCAACGAAGTCTTTCATCCGATTGCGGTTCGGCTTTTGGAGAAATGCGATGCGGTGCTTCGGGTGGGCGGACCTTCGGTTGGGGCGGATGAGATGGTGCGGGTGGGACGGAGTCTGGGGCTGAAGATCTTCGAGAGTGCTGCAGACATTCCACAGGTGGAATAGCGCGCCGGGCGTCTGCCCCATCCTCGAGCTTTTTTAGTCCACTGTTCTGACGTCGTCGGGGAGCGTCAGAACGAATTGGCATTTGCTTGTCGTCATGGAGCAAGAAAGGGTGCCGCGGCGGAAGACTTTCACCGGAGTGTCGTCGGGGAACGTCAGGTGGTAGTCGGCGGTGCGGAGGGCCTCGGTGTAGGACTTCAGCTTCTCGTCTCCGCTGACGAACTTCACGGCGTCGACTTTCGCGGTCGCGCCCGCGCCTCCGCTCAACAAAATAAAGAAGTCGGCGTTGCCGGTTTGGGTGGCCTTGCCCAGATCGACGGTGCTGAGATGCTCGAGATCGTCCTTGGAGTGGGCGATTGCGGCATCGGCTTTGGCGTCTCCGCCAATGAGAGAGGCCAGGCGGGTGCGCGTTTCCGGAATCGGGCGAAGGCCGTTCATCGACAACGCATAAGTGCGGAGAGCACGATCTTTAGCGCCTTGCTTCTCGTAGATCTGTCCGAGATGGTCACCAACTTCGCCGTGGTGGCCGAGTCCCCATGCGGCGGCGACGTATTTTTCCGCTTTGTTGAGGTCGCCCTCTACGAAGTGAATCCAGCCGAGAGTGTCCCAGTAGGCGATTAAGGACGAAACGAGGGGCAACTCCTGTTGCGTGAGGCGGTCGAGCGAGACGTTGCGGAGAGCGGCCGCAGTGGCCGAGACGGAAGACTCGGCGTACTGCTGGGCACGATCTAGATGAGATTTTTTCAGAGAGAGCTGGTAGGCGATGTTGTTCCAGACGAGCGGCGTGGCGGCGAGTTCGACGGCGTGATCGAAGGCGGCGAGAGCTTTGTCGTCTTGTCCAAGATTGAGGTAGGCGTCGCCGAGACTGACTTGGAGGTCGGGACTGTCCGGAGTGAGCGAGGCGGCTTTCTCGAGTTCAGGGACGGCGAGGTCGTACTTGTGCCACTCGGCGTACATGGCTCCGAGGTTGGCGTGGGAGAACTTGTCGAGCGGATTATTCTCGAGTTGCTTGTTGAAGGCCTTGACCGCGTCGTCGTATTTGCGTTCGTTCCAATAAACGCGGCCCAGGTTGTTATAGGCGAACTCGTCGTAAGGATTGACGTCGATTTGCTTCTGGAATGCGGCGATCGCCTGCTCGTCTTCGTGCATCGCGAAATAGGCGCGGCCCAGGTTGTTCCAGGCAAATTTATTTTTCGGATCGATGTCGGTCGCCCGCTTCAGCAGCGCGATGGCGACGGGCAGGTTGCCGCTGTTCATGGCCGCGCGCGCGCTTTCGACGAGATCGTCGGCCTTCATGTCAGCGGGAGGAACAGGCGCCCCGGCGACGGTGCTTTCGACGGAGAGTTGTTGAGCTAGATCGGAGCCGACGGCACGGCGGAAGGATTCATAGTCCGCGCCACGGGCTGCGGGGATTTCGTCCTGGCGAAGTGTGAGCTTGCGTCCGGCAGTAAAGACGCCGTTTTCGAGTTTGTAGGTCGCTGCGTACTCGGCGTAGTCGCGCTTCAACGAGAAGGCAAGTGGAGCGTGTGCGGTGTACTTGGCGGGCAACTCAAGTTTGATTTTGTAGGCATAGTCGCCCTTGGGACCGAGTTTGAGTGGTTCAGCATCGGCGTCGCCATCGTCATCGGCATCGACTTCGGGCAGGCTAAACTGCACGAGCGGCAGAACGATGTCGGTTTTCTTCTTCGACCAATCGAGGAAGTTGACCTTGGAGACGTCGTAGGACAAGGTGAACGGCTCGCGAGTAGCGGCCGGGTCGCTGACTTTGAGATTGGTGATGTCGCCGCCAAGACTGGAGTTCACGTTCTCGACGACGCGCTGCCAGTTGGCCTGCGGCACGCGGCGGAAGACCGAACGCAGCAGCAATTCTTCGTCGCCCCGAAACTCGTAGTGCACGTGGGCTTCGAGCTTGCCGATATCGTTAATCTTGCCATCGACTTCGGAGAGTTCAGAGTCGGGCATGGGAGTGTCCGGTGGAACTACTTCCAGATGAGGCACTCTCGAGGATGGCGGATTGACGGGGGGGATCACGAGCGCTTGTTTCTTGCGCAGATTAAACGACAGCAGGCGGAAGGGCGCGACTTCGCTGGTCGTGTCCATCCAGACTTCTTCTTTGCCCAGGGGCAGCATGGTGATGACGTGGTCGAACTGCGAAGGCGAAGGAACATCAGGATCGAGCTTGCGGCTGGAATTGATCAGCACGGAATCGGCGTGAAGACCTTCGGCCTCAAGCATTGAGGCCAGCAGGGTGTGCTTGTCTTTGCAGTCGCCGTATTGGTCGTGCAGCACATCGGCGGCGGCGTGGGGCTGATAGCGGCCGACCCCGAGCGAGAGGCTCACGTAGCGGAAATTCTTGGCGACGAAATCGTAGAGCGCTTCCGTTTTTTCGAGATCGCTGTTGAGACCCTTGGTGAGTTCGTCGGCCTTGGCGCGAACTTCGGGCGAGGGGGCGCGACGGTCTTTTTCGAGGTTGGCGTACCAACGGCCGATTTGCTCCCAGGTTTCGAAGGTCGTCAGCTGGATATCAGGGCGGTCGTCGTCGGGATGGTGTTTCTTTTTCTTTTTGTCTTTGTCCTTGCGAATCGTCATCGCGCTCAAGATGGGAACTCGACCAATGGTAGACGCGGCGCCCGTCTGCTTCGGTGATCTTGGGATCCATCCCTGGCTTGCACTTCAGCTTGAGCGGGCGGTTGGCGGGAACATCCACCTCGACCGTTTCGTCGAGATCGATGTTGTTTTTGTCGAATTCGTATTCAGTCCAGAATTGGCCGGCGGCGAGCGGAGTGTGGATCACCGTAACCATGTCGTACTCAAGCACTTCGCCGGGACGCAGGCCGGGAACGGTAATGTGCTTCTGGCGGTAGTCGGTGTAGACGGGAGCCTCGCGTTCGATGGGAGCGCTCAGATCCTGGACGGCATCGTCGCCGGCCTTGACGACGGTTCCATCTTCCTTGAGAACACGCACATAGGGAATCTCGACGCGCTCGTTGGCGGAGTTGTAGCCCTCCTGGAGCTGGCCCCATTGCTGTACGCCGGCTTCGCTTTGCACACGAATGCGGGCGGTGGTTTCTTTGCGTCCGGTGCCGTCGGCTTCGAAGCGGTAGCGCGAATGCAGTCTGCTCGATGACGAAGGACTCTTGGGCGTAGTCGTGAGCTTTCTCCGCGGGCTTCGACAGGTCGGAAGGCTTCTGAGGCGCGGGAGCAGTCGGTAGGTTATCGCTGGGCTTTTGGGCGAAGGAGGCGATCGCCAGCAGGCAGGGGGCGAGAACGGCAACGAAACGAATACGCATAGGTGGAAAGTAATCCTGAGCCATTATCCCACGGGCGGTTCGTGCTGAGTTTGTGGGAAGGCAATCACCACAACCTGAGCTCCACGAAAGAAAGGGGAGGGGATTCGCTGGAGGAAATCTAGCTTTTTCGTATTATGAACATTATTTTGCATATAAATACTGTGATTCGGGTCACATTTTTGACATTCGGCGACATGATTCGGGAGTAAAATTCCGCTTAGATAGTCTTGCTTCGCCGCGACGCGAGGCAGGCGTGACGCATAATGTACTTGCGCCACGATCTTTCCGTCGGAGGTTTCTTGGCATGGAAGATCGGGCCCCTGTCGTCTCTTCGACCGAGCAGTCCTCTACAACCACCTCAGCCATCCGGCACCATGAAGGCCGCGGCGCATGGGTACTCACCGCGTACGGCATCTCGCGGTCTGGCGCTGTTCGGAGTTCTAGCCTACTTTTTCTCGGACTTCATCTCGCATTAGTCCGGGTCCGCGTGGCGAACGGGTGTGCGCGCCCGCGGATGCGGAGGAGTGTATCTGCCCGTTTCTTTCAATTTTCCAACACTGCTTGCTGAGTCTGGGAAAGCGTCGCTTTGATCGTGCTACAATGAGCGGCCTTAGGAACTGCGGTTGCTTCGGCTCCGGCACTGACCCCACGCAAGGATACGAAACGAGACGAATCTGTGGCCAAGACTCCCACACCCAGCCCGACGCCGATCACCTACGCCGACGCCGGTGTGGACATCAGCCGCGCCAATCGCACCAAGCAGCGCATCAAGTATCTGGCCCATAAGACGTTCACCCGCGGCGTGCTGAGCGAGATTGGCGGCTTTGGCGGGCTGTTCGCCGTGGACAAGACGAAGTACATCGATCCGGTGCTGGTTTCGAGCGTCGACGGCGTTGGCACCAAGCTCAAGATCGCGTTTGAGATGGACCTGCACTCCACGGTCGGCGCCGACCTCGTGAATCATTGCGTGAACGACATTGCGGTGCAGGGCGCGGCGCCACTGTTTTTTATGGATTATCTGGCGACTGGGACGCTCGATCCGTCGATCGCGGAGAAAGTGGTCGAGGGCATTGCCGATGCCTGCAAGCACAACGGCTGCGCGCTGATCGGCGGCGAGACCGCAGAGATGCCCGGATTTTATCCCGATGGCGAATACGATCTGGCGGGATTTATCGTCGGCGTGGTGGAGCGCGAAAAGATCATCACCGGCAAAGATGTGCAGATCGGCGACATCATTCTCGGGCTGCCGTCGAACGGACTGCATACGAACGGGTATTCGCTGGCTCGGAAGCTGCTCTTCGAGGTGGCGCATTATTCGGCCGAGACCTACGTCAACGAAATCAAGAACAAAGTCGGCAACGAGTTGATGCGCACGCACAAGAGCTACTGGCCGGCGCTGACGGAAGTTGATCGACGGGCAATGCGTGGCGGCATTGGCGCACATTACCGGCGGAGGCATTACGGAAAACCTGCCACGCGTGCTGCCGCGCGGGACGGCTGCCGTGATCGAACTGGGAACCTGGCCAGTGCTGCCGATCTTCGAGCATCTGCAGCAGCTGGGGAGTGTTCCGCAGGACGAGATGCTGCGCACCTTCAACATGGGTCTGGGGATGCTGCTGGTCGTTCCGTCGGCGAAATTCAAGAAAGCCCAGTCGGTGCTGGAGCGCGTGGGCGAAAAGGCTTACACGATCGGGCGGATCGTGAAGGGCGAGCGCAAGGTGACGTACAGCTAGCGAAGACATTGATGATTGTTGATTTTTGATTGATGAATTGAAAACCCCCGTAAGAATCAACAATCAGAAATCAACAATCAGAAATGCAATCTCTGGGCATTCTTCTTTCGGGGCGCGGGTCGAACTTCGTCGCCATTGCTGACAGCATTGACGCGGGGCGCATTCCGGACGCGCGGATCGCCGTCGTTATTTCGAACAAGGCGGATGCGCCGGGAATTGCTACGGCTCGCCAACGCGGACTGAACGCGATGGTGATTCCTTCGAAGGGCACGACCGCGCGAGGAGCATGATCGCGAAGTCGTCGCGCGTGCTGAAGCAGCACGACGTGGAACTGATCTGCCTGGCGGGATATATGCGGCTGCTGTCTCCGTGGTTCGTGCAGCAGTTTCCGCAGCGAATTTTAAATATTCATCCCTCGCTGCTGCCGGCGTTTCCGGGGCTCGAGGCGCAGGAACAGGCTTTCGCGTATGGCGTGAAAGTTTCCGGGTGCACCGTGCATTTTGTGGATGAAGAACTCGATCACGGCGCAATCATCGTGCAGAAGGCTGTGCCGGTGCTCGATACCGACGACGAGCACACGCTGGCGGCAAGGATTCTGGAGCAGGAACATCTGGCGTATACAGAAGCGATCAACGTGATTTTGGGCGGAAGGATCGAGATCGCGGGCCGGCGGTTGCGGGCTCGCTCTTAGCCTCCTTCCTTCACTTCCTTCTTAACTTCCTTGGCCATCCTGATGATGGGCAATGCTTCTCCGTTCGTCAGCGGGACTAATTGATTTTCAACTTCGGCATATCCTTTGGCTTTGTAGAAGGCCACGCCGCTTAGGGTGGCCCCCATTTCCAGGCGGGTGAAACCGGCTTCGAGGGCGGCGTTTTCGCAGGCCTCGAGGATCACGGTGCCGATTCCGCGACGGGCCCAGTCGGGGTGAACGAAGAAGGCGCGGATTTTGGCGGCATCGCGCGAGGGATCGAGGGGCGAGTCTTCGCGGGCCGCGTACTGGTCGCCGCCGTAGAGGGTTTGGCGTTTGCTCCAGCCTCCGCAGGCGACGATCTTTGTCTCTGTTTCTGTTTTCCCTTCCCCGGGCTCGACCAACTCAGCGACCAGATAGGTTCCGTCTGCGATCAACTGACTATCTACGCCGTACACGCTTTTCAGGGCGCCTTCAATTTGCGGCGGGGGAATAGTCTTCGGCTTGCAATCCGCGGACGGAGGCCTCGATGATTTCGCGCAGACGCGGGACATCAGCGGATCTTGCTTTGCGCAGGCGAACGTTGAATCCTCTGGCTTCCATTCGTTGGACATTCTAACTTCCCGATTCGGCCTTTTGCGCCGCGTTCCTTATAATGTCCTTTCTCATGTCAAACTTTCTGCCGGTAGACGAACAGCTGACGTACATCAAGAAAGGCACGCGCGGAGATTATTCGCGAGGCCGATTTGCGCGCCAAGCTGGAGAAATCGCGCACCACGGGCAAGCCCCTGCGGGTGAAGCTGGGCATGGATCCGACGGCGCCCGATCTGCATTTCGGACACACGGTCGTGCTGCGGAAGCTGAAACATTTTCAGGATCTGGGGCACACGGCGATTTTTCTGATTGGTGATTTCACGGGGATGATCGGCGATCCGACGGGGCGGTCGGCGACGCGTCCGCCGCTGACGCGCGAGCAGATTGAGCAGAACGCAGAGACCTACAAGGCGCAGGTGTTCAAGATTCTCGATCCGGAGAAAACCGTGGTCGATTTCAACCGCCGGTGGTTGGGCCCGTTCAGCTCCGACGACTTCGTGCGGCTGACGGCGAAGTACACGGTGTCGCAACTGCTGGAGCGCGAGGACTTCCACAAGCGCTTTACAGGAGGAGAAACCGATCTCGGTGCATGAACTGCTGTATCCGCTGGTGCAGGGATACGATTCGGTTGCTCTCGAAGCGGATGTGGAGTTGGGCGGGACCGACCAGAAGTTTAATCTGCTGGTGGGTCGCGAACTGCAGCGGGCGTATGGGCAGGAGTCGCAGGTGGTGCTGACGACGCCGATTCTTGAAGGGCTCGACGGCGTGCAGAAGATGTCGAAGTCGCTGGGGAATGCGATCGGGATTCACGAAGCGCCGCTGGAAATGTACGGCAAGGTGATGAGCATCTCCGACGAGATGATGTGGCGGTATTACGAGTTGTTGACGGATGTGCAGGTCGCGGATATTGAGAGGATGAAGCGGGAAGCACATCCGATGCAGGCGAAGAAAGATTTGGCACGGCGGATTGTGGCGGATTTTCATTCAGCAGAGGCGGGGGCGAAGGCGGGGGAGGATTGGGGGAAGCAGTTTCAAAAGGGTGGTGTGCCGGAGGATGTTGAAGAAGCAATCGTCGAAGCTCCGGAGAACCTACTTCGAATCGACAAGCTGATTGCGCGGGCTGGGATGGCCGGATCCGTCAGCGATGCCGGACGGATGGTTAAGCAAGGTGCCGTGAAAGTCGATGGTGCGGTTATCGGCGATCCGAGCACAGTTGTGAAGATTTCACCTGGGATCACGTTGCAGGTCGGACGAAAGGTCAAGAGGGTAAAGCCCGGAATCCCCGGCACAGGAATCGTGGCCAAAACGCTGTCGCACTAATTATCCCTTGTGGGAACAGCGGCCCTAGCCCCCACATAAGCAAATTCTGCTACTCTCTCCCCGCATGCGCGCGGCAGCCATTCTCGGGTTGGGGTGTTCTCCTCGGGATCTGAAACCATTTCAACAGGACAAGAGCGTCGAATGGCGGATGGGGATGCCGGCTGCGGGCGATGCAGCGGATGTCGTTCTGTTGTTGGGGGGCGACGGGACGATTCATCGGCATCTCAGCCAGTTGGTTCGGCTCGGCCTGCCGGTGCTGGTTGTGCCCGCGGGTAGTGGAAATGATTTCGCGCGGGCGCTTGGATTGCGGCGCGTGAGCGACTCGCTTGCAGCCTGGCAGAAATTCCGCGGAGGCGCGGGTAGTGTTCGCAAGATCGATCTGGGGATCATCACGGCGCTCGAGGCCAGCGGAACTCCGGAGCCTTCGGAGACCAGTACCGCACTCGGGTCGGGAACTTCTCGTTACTTCTGCTGCGTCGCGGGTGTGGGCCTCGACGGGGAAGTCGCACGACGCGCCAACCGACTACCGCGTTGGCTGCGCGGACACGGCGGTTATGTGCTCAGCCTGGCGCCAACCGTCTTCAGCTTCGCACCGTTGCCGATAAAGATCCAGATTCCAGCCGAAGGAGCAGTGGAAAACGACGAGCACGCAAGCTGGACCACGCGCAGCGATCAGCCCACCATCCTCGCCGCTTTCGCCAACACGCCCGTCTATGGCGGAGGGATGAAAATCGCGCCCCGCGCGAAAATGGACGACGGGTTGCTCGATGTGTGCATCGTCGGCGGCCTCGATCCATTCAGACTCTTCTGCATGTTTCCGAGCGTCTACAGCGGCCGTCATCTGAGCCTCAAAGAAGTTGAGTACTTTCACACGCCGCGGGCCCGGATTGAAACGGAACATCCGCTGGACGTTTATGCGGATGGGGAGTACGTTTGCCGGACGCCGGTGGAGGTGAGCGTACATCGGGCGGCGCTGAAGGTTATTGTTCCTGGGATCGGGTAGAATTTCCGGACGTGTTGAGCACGGGGAGAACATCCATGACTCCTAGATCCATGGACAGTCTCGACGTAGTCGAGATGGTAATGGCATTTGAGGAAGCCTTCGACGTCGAGATTCCGGACGATGATCTTGGCCACTTGGAAAATCGATCCGAAGTCGTGGATCGCCTCGAGCGATTGTTGTCGAATCAGCGTCCCAACAAGGCAGCAAAGGTTCTCCTTAAGAAGCTCGCAAAAGAGCAACAGCGTCCCGAATTGGCTGAGGGTCTGGACGGAACTTGGCGGCGCGAACAAATTGCCGCCATCGTGCGTGAAATGTTGAAGTAAGTAAACCTCAAACCCTCAAATCAGAACCCTAGATCCCTTCCGGTGCTAAACTTTCCTCATGTCTGAAGGACGCTCGCGCACACTGCTCTGGATTCTGATCGGCGGAGGAGCTTTCTTCCTCTTCGTGCTGGCCGTGTTCACGCTGGTCTACCTGACGCTGCACGCGGGCGGGAGCGGATGCGGGCATCGGCGGCTTCGGCGACCGCATCGGCGTGGTCGATCTCGATGGCGTGATCCTTTCGCCGCAACCGGTGGTGGCGCAGCTCAAGAAGTTCGGCGATGACTCCTCGATCAAGGCGATCATCTTGCACGTGAATTCGCCGGGCGGCGGCGTGGCCGCGTCGGAAGAGATTTATCGCGAGGTCAAGCGCATTCGCACGCGAGAAGAAGAAGAAGATTGTGGTCTCGATCGAGACGGTAGGCGCCAGCGGCGCCTACTACGTGGCGTCGGCGTCCGACAAGATTTATGCCGACCAGGGCAGCATCGTCGGCTCGATCGGCGTGATCGCGCAGTGGGTGAATTACGGCGACCTGCTGAAGTGGGCCAAGCTGAAAGACGTTGTGCATCAAGACCGGCGAATTCAAAGACACGGGCAATCCGGCGCGCGACCTGACTCCGGCCGAGCAGGCGTATATGCAGTCGCTGATCAATAACATGTTCGGGCAGTTCGTCAAGGCGGTGGCCGACGGGCGCGGATTGAAGTATGACGATGTGAAGTCCATCGCCAACGGCAAGGTATGGACCGGCGAGCAGGCAATGTCGATGAAGCTGATTGACAGCGTCGGCGATTTCGAGGCGGCGGTGGCGGACACGGCGAAGTCGGTGGGCATTAAAGGCGAGCCTACGCTGGTGCGTCCGGAGCGCGACCGGAAGACATTGATGGATCTGCTGTTAGGCGATGTTTCGCAGTTCCTGCCGGGGCGCGAGAAGATGCTGGAGCAGCAGGTTGGGTTCTACTATCTGTGGAAGTAGGCGGCAAGCGTTGGGCTTCGGGCTTGAGGTGTCAGGTCTTGGGTATAAGTACTTGGTGTTAGGTCCACCAGCGGGCCTGCCTCAAAAGCGTAACTTGCATTAAACCCCTGAAATTTGAGAAGGTTATGAAGGATGCAGGCGGGACTCTGGCCGAGTTCCTTCGGGCGTCGATCTCTGCAGGGAGCGCTGACGGCGGTGCAAAGAACTCCGTGCGCGGCGGGAAGAACGGAAGAGGTGTTATGACCAAAGCCGATCTGATTGACGAAGTCTCGCGTTTAGCGGAACTTACGCGGAAAGATAGTGAAGTGATTGTGGAGACGATCTTTGACAGCGTGGTGCGCTCGCTGCGCGCCGGCGACAAGATCGAAATCCGCGGCTTTGGCAGCTTCCGGACGCGCCAGCGCAAACCCCGCATCGGGCGCAATCCGAAGACCGGGGAGCGCGTCGAAGTGCCGGCGAAGAAGATTCCATTCTTCAAGCCCAGCAAGGAATTGAAAGACCTGGTGAACGAGGCGGCAGCAAACGCCGCTCCAGCAACTCCCGCACCGCCAACAACTTCGGCGCCACCGACGGCGTAAGGTCGACTTTTTCAACGACGTCCTGCATACGCGGGGCGTCGTCCTGTTTCAGTAAGGTTACAAAATCCTCGGCCGCTCCGCATTCCTGTCCTCATCATCTTCTTCTCTTTCTCGTCCCAGTCCTTCCACCTCACCAACGACACTCGGTCGAGTCCGACGCATATACTGGTCGGCGCCGTGTGAGGGCGACCTAATGCTTACACTCGCACCATTCGCCCGTCTGATTGTTATGCGATTCCAGAAACTCCTTCTGTTCACTCTTCTGCCTTTCGCGCTAACCTGCGCCGCGCAAACCCAGTTTCCAGACACTCCAGCCGGTCATCAGTGTGCGGCATGGCTGGAAAATTTCAACCGCGGCGACCGGGAGGCTCTGCAGGAGTTTCTGCAGAAGAATTTTCCATCGCGGGCGAAGGATATCGATCGTTCTTTGAGCTTTCGCAAGATGACGGGCGGGTTTGAACTGCGAAAGGTGGAGGAATCGACGCCGACGAAGTTGACGGTGCTGGTGCAGGAGCGAGCGTCGGATCAGTTTGCGCGGCTCACTATCGAAGTCGATGGCGCGGAGCCTCATCCAATCAAAGACCTGGACCTGAACGCGGTAGCGCGGCCGGCCGAGATTGGACTACCGCACATGAAGCAGGACGAACTGCTGGCGGCGGTGCGAAAGAGAGTTGAAGAAGAGGTCGCCTCCGATCATTTTGCCGGGACGGTGCTGATTGCCAGGAATGGCAAGCCAGTGCTGGCCGAGGCTTATGGTTTGGCCAATCGTGAACAAAAAACGCCAAATACGTTGAAGACGCGCTTTCGCCTAGGGTCGATGAACAAGATGTTCACAGCGGTGGCGACGTTGCAGTTGGTGCAGGCGGGAAAACTGGAACTGACGGGGACTGTGGGGAAGTATTTGCCCGACTATCCCAACAAGAACGTAGCGTCGAAGGTGACGATTCATCAACTGCTGACGCATACCGGAGGAACCGGCGATTTTTTTGGACCGGAGTTCGACGCACACCGGCTGGAACTGCGGACGCTGCAGGACTATGTGAAGCTCCTTGGAAATCGGGAACCTGAATTTGAGCCGGGGAGCAAATTCGAATACAGCAACTTTGGCTTCATTATGCTGGGCGCAATCATCGAGGAAGTAAGCGGGCAGAGTTATTACGACTATGTGCGCGAGCACGTTTACGTCCCGGCGGGCATGACTTCGACGGCCTCGGAGCCCGAAGATCACGCCGACCCAGAGCGCAGTGTCGGGTACACAAAAATGGATGGGGGCGAGCAGTGGAAGCCAAACACGGATACTTTGCCGTATCGCGGCACGTCGGCGGGCGGCGGGTATTCCACGGTGGAAGATCTTTTGAAGTTTGCCAATGCTCTCCAGGAAAACAAGCTGCTGAATGCGCACTATACGGAACTGCTGACGACCGGCAAGACGGACACGCCGAATGGACGCTACGCGTATGGATTTGGAGATCACCCGATCAACGGGACGCGATGCTTTGGGCATGGCGGCGGAGCACCGGGGATGAATGGGTCGTTGGAGATTTGCCCGGGGCCGGGGTATGTGGTGGCGGTGCTGGCGAATATGGATCCGCCGGCGGCGGGGCGGGTGTCGGACTTTATTACTAATCGGCTGCCGGAGAAGTGAGTCGCCAGTAGGTGGCGCCGACAGCAGGCCGCGCTGCGGGCTTTGCTTAGGGCTTCGTTCGGAGATAGAGGTCGGCTATTTTCAGGGCCAATTGCTCGGGATTGAGGTCGGAGCGGTTGGCTAACACGATGATCGTTAGATTGTCTTCGGGAAAGCGCTGGATTGTGGTGCGGAAGCCCATGGTCTCGCCGTCGTGCCACATTCGCTGGTGCGCCTTCTTTTTCGAATCAAGATACGGATCGAGGAACCAGCCGAAGCCATAGCTGACGTTTGCGCCGTCGTTATTCTTCGCGGGACCCGTGGTGAGTTGCACGGGAGTAAGTGCGGGCTGCATTTCAGCTTCGCTGAGCAGCGTGTGGTCGCCGAGGGCGCGGTCCCATTTGGCTAAGTCGTCGAGCGAGGAATAGATGCCGCCGTCGCCCAGGACGGCGGAGGTGGAACTCTGGTCGGTTTCCTTCCAGCCGTCTTTTTCGGATTGACCAAGTTTGGTGTGGCCGTAGGCGCGGTGCGGGACTTCGTTCTTTCCCTTCTCGTAAGCCAACGTGTTCTGCATTTTCAGCGGGGCGAAGATTCGGTCGTGCAGGAATTGGCCGAAGGGCTTGCCGGAAACTTTTTCTACGATCATGGCGAGCGTGGCGTAACCGGAGTTGCTGTAGTCCCACTTCGAGCCGGCGGGGAATTTGGCGGTGGTCTGCTGCTCAAGAAGTTTCAGAACTCCGGCGTCTTTGATTTGCGGGATCTTTTCGTCGGGTGTGTTGGGATATTGCGCGGTCAGGATGTCTTCGTAGTCGGGCAGGCCGGAAGTGTGGTTGAGCAGGTTGCGGACCGTGATGGATTTTCCGTAGGCGGGGAATTCGGGGAAAAAGTCGGAGAGGTGGTCGTCATAGTGGAGCTTGCCATCGTGCACCAGCAGCATGATGCAGGTGGCGGTGAATTGCTTCGTGAACGATGCGAGGCGGAAATTTGTTTGTGCCTCGATGGGGTGGAGGGTGCGGAGATCGGTGACGCCGTAGCCGCGGCGGAAGACGGGCTTGCCGTTGCGGATCACGAGGACCGCGGCGCCGGGGGCGTTGGTGGATTTCAAGGGGGAGAAGATGGTATCGACTTGCGTAGGGGAGACCTGAGCGAAGGCGAGCGCCGGCAAGGAAAGCGAGATCAGGAGTACGGCGGCATGCCACATTTTCAAGGGAAAGCCTCGGAAGTTAGAATCCGCTCGAGGACAATAGCAGAAAACGGTTGGTTATGTGCCGGAACCTGATTTTGAGCGCTATGGATTTAACGTCAACTAGTATCATGGTTAATCGAAACAGCGAGCCACTAAGTCGAAACGATGTGCAGCCTACGAAAGATGGCCCTCACCAGAATCCTCTCAGCCGTAGTCTTAGCGGGAGCTTTGCTCAGCCTATTCCTCCTGCACGCTTACTTCGTAACGGATGACTGCGGAGTGAGGCTCTTCTTAAAGGGGGAAGAAGCATTTCTAATTTTGGATACAGGACATTCCGGCGCGCATCTCAGCTATCTCGAATATCCAATCGCAATGCTGGAGGAATTGTTGGGTGGCGTTTTCATGGGCAACGATCGTCGCGTTTCTACTATGGTGGTCCGAGTGACGCCCTCGGCAGTGCAACGGTATGTGATTGATTTTGGCAAGGAAACTGCGAACGCTCCATTCTTTTTGATCCCTTTTGACGATGGAATTTATGCGATGTGTCCAGGTGTGGTTCTTTGTAAGTGGGAGGGCAATGCATTTCGGCCTGCAACTGATGACGAACAGCGACAACATGGCGGAATCGACCATCTTTTTCGCGGTGACACCAACAATCAAATCGTAAACGGTTGGTCTATACGCACCCTTCGGAATGCACCGGGGGATCAATTCTCGGTCGAGATTGGCCAGAAGGCGACAATCGTCGCCAGGAACACAGCGTCCAGTGACACGCAGCAGCCCAAAATGTTCGTAGAAATGCTACGCTTGGGTCAACCGGGGGAGAACCTATATTTGATAGACGGAAGTCCCCGAAAAGTGAGCAAGTCCGAGTACGAACGTTTGTTTCCCAACGAGCATTACCATATAAATCCGTGACTGACGTTAACAGCCTTAATGCTTACTGACGTCGAGTACCAGCGGGGCAGGAAGGCTATGCCCGTATTCCTGCGACTCCCATCATTCTGCCGGTTTTGCCTTTTTCGGCGCGGTAGGAGAACAGCTTGTCGGGATTGCAGTTGGTGCAGAGTTCGGACGACTCGATGCTCTTTTTGGGGACGCCTGCGGCTAGTAATTGCTGGCGGTTCGCTTCCACCAGATCGAGAAATATCTTGGGAGGCAGTTCGCCGTGGCCGGGGGCTCGCGCCGTTAGGAACAGCAGCGGATACTTCTCGTGCACGGGATCAGAGTCTTTGACTTCGCGAAACAAGCTGGCTGCGTATTCGAATTGCGATTGGAACTTGGTGCGAACTTCTTCTCCGACTTCGTAGCAGCAGGTTTGAATGCCGGGGCCGATCGCGGCTTTCAGGTCGCGCGGGCGGGTACCGAAGTGGCGGAACATTTCACCGACACCTTTTTCGACGATGCGGCTTACGGTGCCGCGCCATCCGGCGTGGAAGACGCCGACGGCATGGTGCTTCGTGTCGACGAGAATCACGGGGATGCAATCGGCAGTTTGGATTGCCAGCACGAGGCCGGGAGTTGCGGTGGTGAGGCCATCGCCGGTGAGTTGTTGCTTGGGAACCGAGTCGACGCGATGGATGATGTCGGAGTGGATTTGGCGAAGGGTGATCAGGGGCCAGCAGTGGTTGCGGTCGAGCTTCGCTCGACTGGACAGCCGAGGGCGGCTGTCCCTACAGGCGCCGAGTTCACGCAAGAAGGCGGCACGATTGCGTTCGACTGCGGCTTTGGAGTCGTCTTTGGTGAAGCCGAGGTTGAGATCGGCCTTGCCGTAGGCGCGGGACGATCCGCCGGTGCGGGTGGAGAATCCGTGCACGAGCCAAGGGAGTTGGCTCAAATGGCGCGCGTGAAGAATTGTGAGTTTCGTCTTATTCGGGGCCCGGGTTTGCACAGATCCATCATAAAGGAAGGTACAGACCTAGGTGATCTTTGCGGGCGGAATCGGGAGGAATAGGTTGATGATGAGGAAGAAAAATGCCTGTCGCTACCGAGACGTTTCGTTGGACCGAAGCCTACAGCGTGAAAATTGCTGCTCTCGACCAGCAGCATCAGGGTCTATTTAATTTGGTGAACAAGCTCGATCAAACGCTAAGGATGGGGGAAGGCACCTCGGCGCTGGACCCGATCCTGGAGAAATTGCTGGAGCACGCGAAGGTGCACTTTGAAGCCGAGGAATCGCTGATGAAACAGCATAACTTCGCCGGGCTGCCGACGCATCACATGCACCATGAAGAGTTCCGTAAGCAGATCGCAGTCTATCTGCGTGATCACAAGGCCGGCAAACCTGGCGTTCCGGTTGCGCTTCTGTTCTATCTGCAAGCGTGGTTGAAGGACCATCTTCTGAAAACAGACAAACAGTACAGCGCGTTTCTCAATTCGCGCGGCGTGCGCTAGCTCTCTCTTCCCCAGTTCGAACTAGTATTTCCAGCTCTTCAAATCTGCGCCTGCGGGGGCGGTTTGCTCCATGTGCTTGATCATTTCCGGCCAGTAGTGCTGGTTCAGGCCAACCGCGGGATCAAACTCGCCGGGATAGCAGTGGGGCTTGCGGACACCGAAGTCGAAGGTGCCGTGGTAGTAGGGGTCGGTGGTCGACTCCAGAAAATCTTTCAGCAGGTGGACGGCGCGGTCGAGATAGAACGTGTCGGCCTCGCCGACATAAAGATGCAGTTTGCCTTCGAGTTTGGGGCCGAGGGTTTTCCAGTCGCGCTGCATGATGGCGCTGAGGTCGTAGTGTTCTTTCCAATATTTGGCGACTTCGTGATCGATCTCTCCGGTGCGCTTGTTGAAGATGGGCTTGGGATATCCGTCGTCACCGACTGAGCTGAAGACAGCTTGCCAGGTATCAAGTTGCTCGCCGGAGCGGCTGTGCGTTCCCTGCACGAGTTCGTAACGATTCATCTGCTCCATGGTCGAGAGGACCAGGCCGTCGGGCTGACGTACCGAGGGACGCGGCACGCGCGCGTATGGGCTCTCGATCCAGAAAGCGTTTTTGTCGTCGTAAAGATTCATCGTCATGTAGGCGCGGAAGTCGACGACGTCGGGACAGAAGACCCAGGCTCCGTTGTAGAAGTCGGGATAGAAAACCTGCGAGGCGAGCGACTCCCAACCGCCGGTAGAGCCGCCGTAGACGGATCGGGCCCATCCCTGGCCAATGCCGCGGAATTGTTTTTCGACGGCGGGAATTAATTCCTGAATGATGGCGTCGCCGTAAGGGCCGACGTTGGCGGAGTTCACAGCGTAGGAGTCGTCGAAGTAGGGCGTGGCGTGCTGGATGGACATCACGAGGACGCGAGGAAGACGGCCGGAAGTCCAATCCTGGTAAAGCTTGTATCCGTTTTTCGCGGTGCGCAGCTCGCCGCCTTTCAAGTTGTCGCTGGGCGGCTGGGTGCGGAAGGCCATGATGCCGGGCAGGTCACGATGAAAATGATCTTGCTCGACGATGAGCGGGTAGTGCGCATCGGGATGGTCTTCCCATCCGTCGGGCACGAGGACAACGGCGCCGAGGTAGGTGGGGCGTCCCCAGAACTTGGTGAGCAGGTCACTCTGAATGCGGATGTGCTTGACCCACCTGTTGTCGACGATGGCGTGGTCGTCGTTGGCGGCGCTCCACCCGACGACCGAGTCGACGACTTTGGGATTGTCTTCGACTGAGGGAATTTTTTCGGTGAGCGAGATACGGAGCGAGAGTGGTGATTTGGGATCGAGGTGAATTTTTTGCGGCTTGCTGTAGAGATTCCCGGGCTTCACTTGCCAGTGTTGGCCTTCGCCTTTGTCGGGAGGAAGCTTCAGGGCGTGGCCATTCGCGAGGTGGAACGTCTCGTAGATATTGAGGACGGCCTGCACCCAGTAGTCGCCTACGGGAATGTCGTTGAGACTCTCGGCGGGATAGCCGAGCGTGGAGGAGTCGATAACCGCGGGGTTTCCGGGGGCTAGCGCGTCGACGTCGACGCCGAAGACCTGCTGCGATTCGGGGGTCATGAAGCTGATTTGGAAGCGGGGTTCTTTTTCGTCGTTGTTCGAGATCAGCAGGAGGATGTGGCCGTCGAGCGGCGCAGCGCTCATCTCTTTCGAGAAGGTGACTTCAAAGCGTGGGGTCGACGGCTTGGCGGGATTTGCGGCATAGGCTGCAGTGACACACAGGATTGCAATGGAGCAACATTTCTTGAGCATTGGGCGGAATCCTCGGGTGAAGGCAGACATTAGCAGTGGGTGGGGAGGGGGGTCAAGGGAATCAAAGGCGTTCACCACAGAGGACACTGAGGCGCACAGAGAAATCAGGGTGGGCTGTGGTTTGCTCTGCTGTGTTCACTCCGCTATAGTTTTGGTATGTTTGCCGACTTCACTGCCACGGATCGCTGGACCAAGAAGCAGGTACATTGCGTTTATCAGGCGATGATCGTCGCCATTGCCACGCGGCATGCGGACGCGGTGGACATCAAGTTTCTGGTCGATGGACGAAAAGTTTGGGTGGCGCTGCCGCATCCGGCGTGGGTGGAATACAAGAAGCGAACCGGCAAGATGATTACAGATTCGCTGGCGCAGGAGATTGCGGGGCATTATCTGAAGACAGCGCTGGAGGCCGGCGAGGGACTGGGGCGCGAGATGTATTCGTTGACGGTGGAAGAGACGCTGGCCCATCTGGATGGGGTCGTGGTGGAGATGCAGGCACAGCCAGCGTAGCCTGGGGCTAAAGCCCGAGTCATTCGAAAAACGCTTTACGCGGCCCTAAAGGGCCGCTCTTCCACCGGATTTCTAGATCACAACCGCTTCTTTGTACTCTCCGAAGACGCGGCGCATCGCGTCGGAAATTTCCCCTACAGTAGCGCAGGCCTCGACCGCGGTCAGGATGCGCGGCATGACGTTTGCGCCGGATCGCGCCGCTTCTTCCACCCCCGCCAGCGCTGCCTTCCATGGACCGGCGTCGCGGCGGGCACGCAGGGCGCGAACGCGCTCGATCTGCCTGGGCTCTAATGCCGGATCGATGCGCTGGATCGGGATGGGCTTTTCTTCTTCCACTTCGAAGCGGTTCACGCCCACTACGATCGACTGTTCGCGATCGACGGACTGCTGATATTCATACGCGGCGTTCTGAATTTCCTGTTGCACGAAGCCGCGCTCGATGGCTTTGAGCATCCCACCGAGAACTTCGATTTTTCCGAGATATTCGGCTGCGCGCTTTTCAATTTCATTCGTCAGAGACTCGACATAATACGATCCGGCGAGGGGATCGATGGTCTGGGGTGCACCGGACTCGTAGGCAATGACCTGCTGCGTGCGCAAGGCAATGCGGGCTGCCTGCTCGGTGGGCAAGGCGAGAGCTTCGTCGTAAGAATTTGTGTGCAGCGATTGAGTGCCGCCCATTACAGCGGCGAGCGCTTGAATCGCGGTACGCACGATGTTGTTTTCCGGTTGCTGCGCCGTTAGAGTCGACCCGGCGGTCTGGGTGTGGAAGCGGAGCATCCACGAGCGCGGATTTTTGGCCTTGAAGTGCTCGCGCATGATGCGGGCCCACATGCGGCGCGCGGCGCGGAATTTGGCGACTTCTTCGAGAAAATTGCTATGCGCATTGAAGAAGAATGAGAGGCGCGGGGCGAACTTGTCGACATCGAGTCCGGCTTTGATGGCGCGCCTCGACGTAGGCCATGCCGTTGCCGAGCGTGAAGGCGACTTCTTGCACCGCGGTCGATCCGGCCTCGCGCATGTGGTAACCAGAGATCGAAATCGTGTTCCACTCGGGCACTTGCTCGTTGGCCCAGGCGAACATGTCGGTGATGACTTTCATGGCCTGCTGCGGAGGATAAATATAGGTGCCGCGGGCAATGTACTCCTTGAGGACATCGTTCTGCACTGTGCCGGAGAGTTTGCGGATGTCGCCGCCCTGGCACTTAGCGACGGCCACGTACAACGCGAGCAAAATCGAGGCGGTCGCGTTAATGGTCATCGAGGTAGAAATTTTCGTGAGTTCGATGCCGTCGAAGAGGCGTTGCATGTCTTCGATGGAGTCGATCGCAACTCCGACCTTGCCGACTTCGCCGGCGGCGAGGGCATGATCGGAATCCATCCCGATTTGCGTGGGCAGATCGAAGGCCACGGAGAGTCCGGTGGTGCCATTGGCAAGCAGGTATTTGTAGCGCTTATTGGATTCTTCGGCGTCACCCATACCGGCGTACTGGCGCATGGTCCAGAGGCGGCCGCGGTACATGGTGGCCTGCACGCCACGGGTGAAGGGATATTCGCCGGGGTATCCGACTTCGGTTTCGTAGTCGGTGCGTTTGAGATCGGAGGGGGTGTAGAGGGGATTTACGGTGATGTGGGAGGACGTTTCGATCTCTGCGGGAACATCTTGGCGGGTCTTCACTCTCTCCGACGTCAACTTCTCAGTCATTGGGTCCACCTAAGACAAGTCAGTTGGGAAGGCAGTCACGGGCGCTGGCTTTTCCTCCGTACTTTCCAAAAGGAACTCAGCCCGAACCAGGCAAACGCCCCTGTGAAACAAATTGCAATCGCCAGGCGTCCGGTCGTGGTGTGGCCGGTTGTGTACTTCGTGTACTCGCGGAAGAGCGCGATGGCTCCGAAGAGCGCGACCGAGAGAAAGACGGTTCCCGTAACTTCGAGCCACAACTGGTGCATGGCGTGAGCGAAAGAGCGGGCAGTAGCCCGCGCGCCACTCATGATGGCGCTGAGAGTGCGGTTGCGTCCGGCCTGCTCACTGGCAACGCGAGCGACGGCACCGGCCTTTCGTAGGAAAGAAACCTTGCTCACAAGTCTCGATTTTAGCAGCCTTGGGAGCTACAATGACGCAACACGAACCCGCGACGAACCGTTCCCTCGCCGCTGGCATCCAATGGGGTAGCAGGGCATGCAGACGGACTTACCCAATATCGCCCAGTTAAAGTCCGGAATGAAGGCGACGTGGATGGCTGGCGATTTTGGCCAAATTGCGAATTTCACCGCTGAAGAAGCCAGCCGGTTTGTCGAGCGGCTCGAGATCAAGGCCGGTTCGCAGGTTCTGGACGTTGCTTGTGGAACCGGAAACACGGCGATTCCCGCAGCGAAGAGGGGCGCCAACGTCACCGGCGTCGATATCGCGACAAATCTGCTCGAGCAGGCAAAGGAACGGGCGGCAGCGGAACGAGTAAAGGTCCGTTTTGAAGAGGGCGACGCGGAAGAACTGCCGTATGCCGACAACTCATTCGACGTAGTTGTGACCATGTTCGGGGCCATGTTTGCGCCGCGTCCCGAGCGGGTGGCAGCGGAACTAATTCGGGTCTCGAAGCCGGGCGGGATGATCGCAATGGCTAACTGGACGCCGCGGGGTTTTGTGGGCAAGACCTTTCAAGCGACGGCGAAATTGGTGCCACCGCCTCCGGGAATCGCGCCTCCGGTTCTGTGGGGCGATGAAGCGGTTGTGAAGCAGAGGTTGGGACAGGGGACAGATAAAATAAATTGCGTGCCGCGTAACGTGAGGTTTGCGTATCCGTTCCCACCGAAGGAAGTGGTCCAATTTTTCCGACGGTACTTTGGCCCTACGCAGACGGCATTTTCAAAACTGGATGCGGCCGGACAAGCGACCTTGGCGGCGCAAATGGAGTCCTTGTGGGCGGAACATAACACGGCGACTGATGGGACGACAGAAGTCGAAGGCGAATATCTGGAAGTGCGCGCATTTCTCGCGTGAAGGAAGATTGAGGGCAGCAAGAAGGGGGACCCAGTGGATCAGCAACTCAAACAACTCATGAAGGAACTCGGCGACGCCATCAACGAGTCATTGTCTGACTCTGAGCAGATCGCTGAAGTGGTCTCCCGCATCAAGGAGGGTGGATACGACATCTTCCTGGTCCTCGAAGCGACGATCGGTGTCAGCAAGCAAGGCGAAAAGTCGAACGATAAAACTTCGCTGGTCACGACTCTGACGACGAATCCTGAATTCAAGATCAGCGATCAGGACCTGAAATTTCTGAAGTCACTGCGCATTAAGATTGAAGAAGAGCAAGAAGAGTAAGCTCCGCAAAAACTTGAGATCACAAAATGTGACCTCAAGTTCCGTTACAACTCAGTCCAAGACCTGATCGAGCAACTGTCCTACTGCGCGATCTGCCTCGACAATCGAAGACCGGTGGTCGGCCACTCCGGAGAGATCTGTGTTCGCGAAGGCAATTCTGCCGAAAGGCGCGGCGCGTAGAACCTCGCCGGGCGCGGGTTTACCATCTTTGCCGAAGAAAAATCCAGGAGCGGGACTGAGATACGCGTGGCCCCAGCGGTTCAAGATGATGCCTGCGATGTCGCGAGCGGCGTCAAATCCGGCAGGCGCGAACATGTCTGTGAACTGCTGACGAATCTGGCGCTCGTAGTCGCGAAACGAAGTGGAAATTAATTCGGCGCGACCCATGTGTCCCTGCTGCTCGGTAGGTTGGCCGGGATAGGAATACAAAACTTTAATTGTGAGGACTGTCGGCGAGTCGGGCGAAATCGTCGCAGAATCGGCACCGCAGGTCGCGAGTTTGCGTACCTGAATGTAGTTTCCCACACCTTCAAACCACTGGCCGCCTGAGATTCCCATCTTGTAGAGGAATCGCCAGTTGCGTACCGCAACGTTGGCCATCATGCAAGGGGCACGGTAGAACTGAGCATAGGCTTCGACGCGATCGGGCGTCAGGTCGCGGACGATGTGTTTCGTGGTCCAACTGCCGCCCGCCATCACGACTGAGCGGGCCTTCACGCGATACGTCTTTCCGCCGCGTGTATAGGCGATGGTGACGAATTCGGATTTTGCAGGACCGCTGTCGTGTTGGGCGTTGTCATGTCTAACCCAGACTGCGGTCGAGTCCAGACGGATGCGGGCTGGCGAGCCGGTGTGATCGAGTGCGGCGAAATTTATTTTGTTCCGGCAGACGTCTTGCAGGGAGTGATCGCCGGCGATGGACTCGGGAATCAACGTCTTCGCGATGAGCCGCGCCAGGCCGCCGTTTCCGTCGGGGAACATCTGTTGCCCAGTCTCGTCGCTGATGTCGAGCGGATGCAGCATGTCTGCGGCGTAGGCGGTGTAGCCGGAGAGCGCGTCGGGGCCGAGACCGTATCCGCCGCCCTCGATGGGCGAAAGAAATGTGCGGATCGTTTCGCGACTGATGCCATGGCGCTGCATCATGTGATCTTCGAGCGTGATCGAATCAAGCCTGCGTGAGATGGCATCGCCCGGATACTGCGGAGCCTGATCGCCGGCCTCGCCATCCGATTGAAACTTCAATAATTCCGCGCGGGCCTTTGCAGAAATCGGAGCGCCTTCAAGCTTCTTGCCCCAGGGATCGGTGAGCCAGAGTCCATGCGGCTGGCCGAATTTGGCCCCGAAATATAGTCCGCTGGGTGCGGAGCCGAGATACGGCGTGCTCGGAAGCTTCATTTCTGGCGAGGAGCCTGACCACTTCTGATATTCGAGGCGCGGTGTTCTTAAGCCGATCGATTCATAGAATCGCGCGATGAAGCTGCGTGGATAGGGAACGGGGAAAAATGCTGAGCCTTGGTGTGCGATCAGGCGGTGTCCATCCACGAGGAATTCGTTGCGTTTGGCTTCACCGCCGAAAATGGGATGGTTGTCGAGAACAATGCATGTTTTGCCCTTTCCGGCTTGCTGCTGAAAGATCAGCGCTGCCGCCAGGCCGCTGATGCCGCCGCCTACGACGACGCAGTCGTAGGTTTCGCCGGTGTCGATCACGCTCGCCGGCAGGCTCTCAAATACACCATCGCGAATCTGATGGCCGGCCTCGAGGACTTTGATCGTGTTGCCGTTGGAATTTGCGTAGTCGCCGACGCCGCCGTAGCCGGTCCAGTCGTCACTCATTGGCGTAGCAGTATGCGCAGTTTGCGCCAACAGGTGCGCAGGAGAGTTGGCAGACAGGAGCACGCCGCCGGAGGCGAGGAGGGTGGCGTTCAGAAAATCACGCCGCGTGATTTCCTGTTCCATGCCCAGCGCCCTGTCAGTGCGCGGGTTGCTACCATTCGAGTTGTTCGTTCGCAGCGTTTTCGATTTCGTTGGCATCTTCTTTTGCATGAATCATGTCGTCCAACCGACCGCCCGGCTTCGTGCAGCATTATAAAGGCTGCGGTTTGCGGCGACTTGGGTCGCAACCTTCTGCGCTGTGCTACCATCTACTGTTTTTCTTTTCGCATCTGCCGGGCGAAGAGCGATTTCCGGTTCGAACAGCAGTATAACGACGGAATCTGAGGCAGTTATGAAAGATACTCTCGGAGTTCTTTTGGCAGGCGGCGCCGGGGAGCGCCTCTATCCTCTCACTCGCGATCGGGCCAAGCCGGCGGTCACCTTCGGCGGCATCTACCGCATCATCGACATCACTCTCTCCAACTGCCTGAACTCCGACCTGCGCCGCGTTTACATTCTCACGCAGTACAAGGCTCTGTCGCTCAACCGGCACATCCGCGAAGGCTGGAACATTCTGGGCCGCGAGGTAGGAGAATTCGTCGAAGTATTGCCGCCGATGAAGCGCGTGAGCGATCAGTGGTATCAGGGGACGGCCGACGCGGTATATCAGAATATTTATTCGATCGGGTCGGAGCAGCCGAAGCACGTCCTGATTCTTTCCGGCGATCACATCTACAAGATGGATTACGGCAAGATGATGAAGCAGCACCTCGATTCGGCTGCTGACATTACACTGGCCACAATTCAGATCGATCCCGAAGCAGACCTATCAGTTCGGCGTGGTTGATGTCGACAAAGACGGCCGCATCAACGGCTTCGAGGAAAAGCCGAAGGTGACCAAGCTGCGCTCTCCGTCGAATCCTGAGAAAGTCGCGGGATCGATGGGCGTGTATCTGTTCAATGCTGATGTGCTGATTCCGGTACTGCTCAAAGACGCCGAGAATCCGCAGTCGAGCCACGACTTCGGCAAAGACATTCTGCCCAAGATGGTCGATGACTATCGCGTCTTCGCCTACGACTTCGTCGATGAAAACAAGAAAGAGGCTCTCTACTGGCGCGACGTGGGAACGCTCGAGGCTTATTACGAAGCGAACATGGACATCGTTTCGGTATCGCCGATCTTCAATCTCTATGACGAACACTGGCCGATTCGCACGCACCAGCGGCAGTATCCGCCGGCGAAATTCGTCTTCGCCGAGAGCGGGCGCACCGGCACGGCGCTCGATTCGATCGTGTCGAACGGCTGCATCGTTTCTGGCGGCATCGTCAAGAATTCGGTGCTCTCGCCGGACGTGCGGGTGAATTCCTATTCCGAAGTGGACGATTGCATTCTCTTCTCGCACGTCAGCGTCGGACGACGTTGCCGAATTCGCAGGGCGATTCTCGACCGCGACGTGCACATCCCGGAAGGCACGACGATCGGCTACGACGCCGAGGCCGACCGCCAGCGTTACTTCGTCACCGAGAGCGGCATCACCGTGGTAACGCGCGATTACTCGCTGTTCGAGAATCCGGTGACCGTGGACTACTTCACAAGCGAATAGACTCGTCACGACCAACTCAAAAGTTTTTATTTGGAACCACGCTCAGTTAGCAGCGTCTGCGCCTGGTGAGCGACGAGCAAGGCGCCTTGAGCCCTTGCATCCGTTTCAAGAGCGGTGAGACGAGCGCGGGCCGAAGTGGAATTGCGGCCCATCTCAATTTCGCCCTGCGCCAGGCGGATTTGATATTCGTAGAGACGATAGCCGAACTTGTGCGCCGATGAGAGCGCGGCATCCAACTCTGAGCGCGCTTCGGCAGGTTTGCCTGACTTGGCTTTGACTCGGGCTTCAGCCAGCGCGACCTCATACCGGGGAGTTTGCCCGATAATCGAGAGGGAAAGCGTTGCGGCCTTTGCGGCCGCGTTCTGAGCGTCCGTCAGGTTGCCAGCTTCTAGAAGGTTCCGCGCCAATATTGCCTCTGACCACGCGATGTTACCGGCCGAATTCGATTTTTCGAATCCAGCTACTGCCTGCCGGGCTAGAGTTTCACCCTCAGCGTACCGCTTCTCCGCCAGCGCGATCACGGCCAGAGACAGGTTAATCTGCGCCACGAAATCCTCGTCGTTCAGCTCCTTGACCAAGACCAACGCTTGTTCGTACTGCTGCCGAGCACCGGCCAGATCACCCTGGGCGGTGAGGGTATCGCCCAGGCCGGCCATGGGATAAGGCTCGCCGCGCCGGTAGGAAATCTCCCGGGTCATCGCGAGGGCCTGGTCGTAATACTTCTTGGCATCGGCAAGGGCGCCCATCTCGACGAACAAGTTGCCGAGATTGTTGAGCGTCGTCGACGCGCCACGGCGGTCACCGACTTGATTGAAGACCGACAGGGACATGTGCTGCATCTTCAGCGCTCCTTGCAAGTCGCCGAGCCCATCGAGGGCGTTGGCCAGGTTGCCGTAGCCGCTCGCAAGACCAGAAAGATCGTTCAACTCGTGATCGGCGTGCAAGGCCTCTTCGTAATATTTCTTGGATTCCTGATATTTTCCTTCGGCGTAGAAAACGTTCCCAATGCGCTCGAGCACGGCCCGAATGCTTGCCAGGTTATTGATATCGCGAAAGACCAGGAGTGCCTCTTCGAATTTTTGCTTGGCGCCTTCGTTATCGCCCTGGTCGTAGAGTAGATCACCGATCATGAGCAGACTACGGGCGGCGCCTCGCCGGTCGCCTGCAGAAACGAAAAGATCCCTAGCCTGATTGGATAGATCAATCATTTTCTGCGATTGCCCCATGCGCTCCACGGCGTTGCCCTCCAACTGCAGCGCCTGAGCGACCAGCAGATTGGCGCTTGCCGCGCGACCACGGGTAGCGGCCCGCTCCGCCAATGATTGCTGCCGTTTGTAGTCACTCACGGATGAGGCAATCCCGACCTCGGCAAGATCGATGCGGGCACCGTCCACGTCGGAGACGGTGAGTTTGCGAAGGTCGGCGAGCGTCTTCTCTGCATCGTTCGTTTTGCCTGCGACGAGCTGAGATCGAATCAGTGACACGCCGTAGTCAATATTGTCGGGGAAGAATTCCCAGAGAGACCGGTAGCTCTCAATCGCCTGCGATGTTTCCGACAGAAGTTCGTGCGACCGGCCTTCGATGAGCAAACGCTCTTCGCGGGAGAATCGTGCCGAGAGATCGAGGGCAAGTTTCGCCTGCTCCTTCGCCTTGCTGTCGTAACCGAGAGCAGCCCAGGAAGCAGCCAACGCCGAGTGCGTGGGCGCGTGGTTCGGATCGAGTGCGGAAGCTTTCTCCAGCAGATCGCGAGCCGCCAGAACATCCAACGAGCGCAGCTTCTGCAGGCCCTGAGAATACAAACGCGCGGCTTCGGAGTTGGATGGCAGCGAGGCTCGTACCGACGCCGATTGTGCGTCTGACAATGCACCGACACCTAGCTTTGCGCGCAGTTCGGCACCCGCTTTGCTGACCAGACTATCGATCTCGGCCTCGGTTCCCTTCTCGGAGACCGAAGCCAGCGTCTCGCCCGCGATGGCATCTTGCAGTCGCACGTCCAGACGCAGCAGGCCGTCGCCCAGAGGAAGATAGGAACCCAAGACCACGTCGTCGCTACCCAGGTTCTGATGGATGCGCGTGAGTGTCTGCGCGCCGAAGCTATCGGCGTCGGGCAAGGCCAGGCTCATCTTCATTTGCGCGATGCTCTCCCCCGGGATCGTTCGCAGCTGATTACCTTGGCTGAGTTCGGTGGTGAGCATTTCCGAGAGCGCAGTGGAGAGCCAAGCCTTCTCGGAATTCGAGGAGAGGTTCTTGAATCCAAGCACCGCTATGGAACGGCGGCGGTTCACTGCTGAGGTTGAATTCGAACGTTGGGGATGGTGAAAGAAAAAGAGATATCCAGCGATTGCGAGTGCCAGGAGCAGTGTTGCTGCGGTGAATTTGAGTCCGCTCGTCGTTGGTTTCGGCTGAATCGGAATGGAGGCTGAGGTAATAGTCACAGGCCGCTCGAGGTCCGCACCCAATTCGCCAGCGGATTGATAGCGACGCGCACGATCATGAGCGATCGCCTTCAGAATTACTTCGTCCAGCAGTGGAGGGACTGCGGAGTTGATACTGCTCGGCGGCTCCGGCGTCTGGTTCAGAATGGCATTGATCAGCAGGGCGGGCACGGTCTGCGGGAATGGACGCTTGCCGGTGGCCATTTCGTAGAGCACGGCGCCCACTGACCAAATGTCTGTACCCGCGTCCGCTACTTCGCCACTTAGTTGCTCGGGAGACATGTAGGGCAGCGTTCCGCTGGTTTCCTGCGATTGAGTCATGGTCGCTGTCAACCCAAGCTCGCTAGGGTGCGGCATGAACTGCGCGAGTCCGAAGTCCAGAATCTTCAGTCGCCCGTCGGTCGTCACACGAAGGTTGCCGGGCTTCAAATCACGATGAACAATTCCCTGCCGGTGCGCAGCCGCAAGACCTGCGGCCAGTTGACCTCCCAGCCGTACGACCTCGGCTGGCGGAAGCGGACCATTGGCCAGCTTCACATCGAGAGTGACACCGGCTATGAACTCCGTGACCAGGAAGTCAGTGCCGTCCTGGCTGCCAAACTCGTGCACCGTCGCGACGTTGGGATGATTCAAGCGAGCGAGAGACAGCGCCTCTTTGCGAAAGCGCTTGCGGGCAAGGTCGTCTGCTAAAGAACCCGGTGGAAGGACTTTGATCGCAACATCGCGGTCGAGTTGTTCATCGTGAGCACGATAAACAACTCCCATGCCCCCCGCACCGATCTGCTCGACGATCCGGTAATGTGACAGTCTTTGCTCAGTCATTCCGGTTCAGTAACGGGCCAAGGATATACCAGCTCACAGGATAGTGAATCAAATATCAGGAATGTTGCAGTCGCCAGCTACGCCTGATTGCGTTGGGATGTCCGACACTTTGCGAAGTTATACGAAATAGAAACGGGCACCCTGGAAATCAGGATGCCCGTTTCGCTTGCGTGCGCCGCTGGTAGCTACTGCGGCTTTTTTGGTTCCTCTGGATGCTTTTTCTCTTCCGGCGTCTGCTTCGGAGGAGGTTGATGTTGCGGCTGGTTCGGCTGAGGCCGCGCCTGTGGCGGCGGAGGCGTGCGTTCTTGCGGACGCTGCGCCGGGGGCGGGTTCTGCGGCCGTGACTGTGGTTGCTCCTGGCGTGGAGGCTCCGCCGGGCGCGTATTCTGCGGAGGAGGCGCGGGGCGGTTCGCTTGCGGCTGGGCTGCCGGTGGACGTTCGTTGCGCGCCGGCGGCTCAGCCGGACGATTGGTTTCCGGTCGGTTCGGTTCAGGGCGCGTCGCCTCGGGACGGTTCGGTTCGGGGCGGTTCGGTTCGGGACGGTTCGCCGGCGGATTCGGTTGTGGACGATCATTCGGTTGCGCCGCCGGTGGGCGATCGTTGCGCGTCGGGGGCTGAGCCGGACGATTTGTGTCCGGTCGGTTCGGCTCGGGGCGGTTCGCCGGCGCATTCGGTTCTGGACGATTGTTCGGTTGCGCCGACGGACGATCGTTGCGCGTCGGGGGTTCAAACGGCCGATTCGCGGGTTGATTCGCCGGTGGATTCGCGCCTGGACGTTCGTTACCCGGGCGTTCGTTGGCGGCAGGAGGAGTCGTCGGGCGATTGCCGGGCTGATTTCCGGGCTGATTTCCAGGCTGGTTCGCTGGTGGATTTCCCGGGCGATTCGCAGGCTGATTGGCCGACGGCTGACCCGGACGATTTCCAGGCTGATTCGCAGCCGGTTGCGTGGCAGGTTTACCCACGATTGGCTGAGCCGGCCGTCCCGGAGGCGCTTGCTTTACCAGGGGTTGTGTGGCGGGCGCGTTAGCCGGCCGCAGGCGCTGCAGTTCCTGTCGGGCGACGGGTTGGCCGGGATGTGCGTCGAGCTGCTGCTGCTTCGCGGCAAATGATACAGGCGCCGGTGGCGGAGCCACTTTCGCGACGACCGGACGTGCCTGCACGGCCCGAGGTGGCGCAGCTACGCGGTTGGCCGTATTGGCGTGAACCCCGAGCACCGCATTCTGCGATGGAGCGACCGCCATTCGACTGTTCATCGAAGCAGATGCAACCTGCTGCGGAGTCACCCTAACGGCTACTCGTGAAACCGACTGTCCCCCCGCGAAGGAGCCTTGCGGAACGGCCGTCACGGCCCCAGAAACTCCGCGGTTCGCATAGGTGACGTTGTTGATGACGGTCGTCTTGTTGACGATCGTCGTGTTGTAAACGTTGGTGACTACTGTCTGGTTGACGGTAGTGTTGCTGATGTTGACGCGATCCACGTAGGCGCGGCTCACCCGATAAGAAGGGACGTAGACTTCGCGCGGCCCGAGCGGAAACCATCCCACGTTGCCGCCGAAAGCAACACCGCCACCACCTCCCACGAACACGACCAGCGCGGGGGCATAGACAGGCCTTACTGCGATTGGACCTGGCACCCATCCCCAGCGGCTGCCGACAAAAGCCCAGCGTCCGTAGTGGAAAGGAGCGTAACCCCACGGGGCGTCATCTACCCAAGTCCAGCCCCAGGGGTCGATCCATGCCCAGTGGCCGGTGTGGTACGGCGCCCAGCCCGCCGCCACGCGCGGATACCAGACGTTGCCGTACTCGGAATTTGGCTGCCAATCGCCGTAGTCGTCGAGATCGTCGGCACCGACAACATCGGGCGCGACGTAACGCGACGAGCGCGAATTGTCTACATGGCGGTCGCGGTTGTACGCCCATTGATCGAAGTCATCCGGGTCGCCCATCTGCTCAACGTCAGCGTTCAAACGATCAGTGCCGCTGAAGGTGGCGCGCTGGCCTTGGTGCACGGTATAAGTTTGCCCGTTGCCAGTGGCTTCGCCTTCGCCATCCCGCACCGTTACCACCGTATAAGTTCCATCTTCGCTGGCTTCCACCCGATATTGTCCGGGCTGAAAAATAGAAAATGCCTGGTTCGGAGTATCGACTTCCATGACGTCATCGCGATCTAATCGCCGCACGCGGAGGCTGATCGCACCCGAACTGAGTTGGATCTGCACCGTTCGGTCGTCGAGATTGATAAAAGAGAATCCCGTGTTGCTGTTGAGGCGGATCGTTGTCGGTCCAAGTTCTACCTCGGCGCGCGAATCACGGTCGGCCCAAAGCTTGTCGCCAGTCGTCATTGGACGGTTGGGCACGGCCTCGACCCACTCGTTTTCGCCGGCGGGCTGAAAGGAAACGGAACCTTCCATGTGCCCGAGGCGCGCGGCGCGTCCCGGAGGATCATCGCCTTGATCTTGTTGATCTTGCGCTGCCAGTCGTAGCGGCAATGCCATCGCAAGGAGCGCGATTGCTACGATGGCACTGAGCGTTCCCAGACTTCTACTGAATTTATTTCGCATGTTTCCATCCTCTTCCCAAGATTGCACACACTCGCACTGCCCCAAGCCAAAGAGTGCAAAGCCCTAGCACGAGGGCTTCGCCGGAATAGTTCAGACGTCGTTCCAATCATTCTAGTTGCTTCAGAAAACTGGCGCCTGACCTAAAAGGATTACTTTGGGCAGGCAACCTTTGGACACTGCTGGAAGCGTACGCGGGGAACTGTCTTGCGCTGCTACAATGCCCTGTTTCATGCCGAGCGAAGAAATGGACACGAACTTCAACGCCTTCAACGACGTACTGTCTAGTGGGTAGGATTCGAAGAGCGTCTCAGTCGGTCTGTTCCGAGTCCGGCCCGCGTTGAGTCTCAGTAAGCACGTTTTCCGGGGAGCGCAAGTGGAAGATGTCCAGGTAGTCGCGATGCTGGTCCGGCGTTGTATTGCCGGCGATGCCGCCGCCTGGGAGGAAATCGTGCAGAATTACAATCGACGCATTTATAACATCTGCTATCGATTCGCCGGATCGGGCGACGACGCCGAAGACCTGACGCAGGAGGTCTTCATCAAGATGTACCGCACTCTTTCGAGCTACGATCACACCAAGGGCGCGTTCGTCACGTGGGTGACCACCATCACCCGCAACCTGCTGGTCGATCATTTCCGCAAGACCAAACAGGACCGGGTTACCGACTCCATGGACACGACTTCGTCCGAGCATGAGGACGCCCAGCCGCTCAGTGAGCAAATTCCTGACCAAAAGCCAGCCCCAGACGCCCACGTCCGCAGCCGGGAGGTGGGAGAGACGGTGCACGCCGCCTTGGGAAAGCTTTCGCCAGAGCTTCGGGAAGCAGTGATTCTAAGGGACTTACAGGATATGGACTACCGCGAGATTGCACAGGTTTTGAAGGTTCCGGAGGGTACCGTGAAATCACGAATAAATCGGGGGCGGGCGGAACTTGCCAGGCTCCTACAACGTACCTATAGGCAGGTGATGTGATGCCAGATCGAACAAAAAACGAGCACACCAGTAACGGAATGCAGTGTGTCGAGTTCGATCTCCTGCTGGGGGACGCGCTGGATGGCGTCCTGACAGGGGCCGGGCTCGACCGGTTCCAGGCTCACGCCCGGAGTTGCAAGGCGTGTGGGCCGCTTTTCGCTGAGGCAGACGCGGGCCGCAACTGGCTGAAGGGTCTCACGGAGGTGGAGCCTCCAGTCAGTTTGGTCACAAATATCCTGGCATCCACGACGGGCGTTGACACCCAACGCTTGAGGACGACCGTCCGCTCACCGCAGCCACATATTTCGTGGCTGGAAAGAGTGCAGGCTTCGGTCTCCGGCTATCTCGAGCCGATTTGGAGCACGGTTCGCCAACCGCGCTTTGCCATGTCATTTGGCATGGCATTCTTTGCGCTGTCGGTGGGCCTGACCGTGGCGGGCGTGAAGCCCGCCGATCTGCGACAGGTCAGCTTGCGTCCATCGGCGATCCGGCACACTTACTACAACACGCAGGCCCGGGTCGTACGCTATTACGAAAATGTCCGGATCGTTTACGAGGTGGAGTCGCGAGTGCGCGAAATCAAGCGCAACGTCGCCCCCGCTGAGCCCGGCCGCAAACGGAAAGAGAACAAGAACGACACAACACAACAGCCCGAGCAGAAGCAGGAGCGCAATTACAGTCAGACGGACAACCATCTGATTCTGGCCAGCGCTCCGCTGGGTCCATCTCTTCAGGAACTGCCTGTAGTGTCGGTGACCACGTACAGGAGGTTCGTATGAACTGCGCCACACACAGCGATACTGCTGCGGTGGCCTTCTGCCGCACATGCGGCAAGCCACTTTGCAACAGTTGTACCCGCGACGTCCGCGGAGTGATTTACTGCGAGGCGTGCCTTGCCGCACGCATGGAAGGACAAGCGCCAGCTGCGGGATTTGTTCCACCCGCTCAGACCGTGTATCCACCCAGTGGGGCAGCCTCCAGCATGCCACGGCAGCCGGTAAGCTCGGGGCCGAATCCAACGGTCGCGGGAATTCTGGCTGGATTCTTCCCCATCGGCGTTGGAGCGGTTTACGCTGGGCAATACGCCAAGGGATTGTCGCACCTTGTCATCATGGTGCTGCTGATCCTCGGCGTGAGTTCCGATCTTCCGTGGTATGTAATCACGGTTTTGGGAATCTCGATTGGATTCTTCTACGTCTACCAGATCATTGACGCAGTGCGTACCGCGAAGGCGATTCAGATGGGAGAGCCTGCTCCTGATCCGTTCGGCCTGGCGCAAACGTTCGGTGCAGGCGAGAAGTTTGAAGGGACCAAAGTCCCGGCCGGAGCCGCCATTCTGATCGGACTGGGCGTGCTCTTTTTGTTGCATACCGCTGGTCTCTTTGAGTTTGGCCTGGAACGCTTCTGGCCGCTGATCCTGATTTTTCTTGGCGTGTGGCTCTTTGCCAAACAGTGGGGCTTGATCGGTGGAACCATCGCGCGGTGCCAGTGCGACCGTTGCCGCACGCGCAGGCTGATGGGCCCGGCGATGCTGGTGACATTGGGCGTGCTCTTCCTGCTCGACACGGCTACTCGCGTGGGATTTGGCAGAACCTGGCCCGCGATTTTGCTGGTGATTGGAGTAGTCAAGCTGGTGCAAAGCAACGCGTCTTCCGACGGACACGTCGGCCCACTGCCTCCAGGCATACCGCCGAGCATACCGCCGAGTGCACCGCCGTCGCAGAATGCACAGCAGCCACCCTCATCTGGCGAGGTGAAAAATGTCTAGCCCAGTCATGGCACCGGGCGTACCGCCCATTGCTCCGCCGCCGCGTCGCCGCTCGTTCGCCGGCCCCTTCGTCCTGATTGTGCTGGGAACGGTGTGTCTGCTCGGCACGATGCACGTCTTGTCACTTGGCCGGCTGGCCCACTTGTTCGCTAGCTATTGGCCGGTGCTGCTAATCCTGTGGGGCGTGATCAAGTTGATTGAGCACCAGCAGGCGCAGCGCGAAGGAGTTCGCGCGAGCGGGATCGGCGCCGGCGGCATCTTCCTGGTGATCATGATCGTCGTCTTCGGCTTGATCGCAACGCAGCTCGAACGCGTCAACTGGTCGGGGCTTCGCGACAATATCAACCTCGATGATGACGACATCTCCCACTTGTTCGGGGAGACATACAACTTTAGCGATCATTTGGACCAGGACTATCCCGCCGGGGCGAGCCTGAAAGTGATTGACAACCACGGTGCGGTCAGCGTCCACGCGGCCGACGACAACAAAATCACGATCATCGTCCGCAAGCGCGTTGGAGCGGAGAACCAGGGCGACGCCGACAAGTACAACGGCGAAACCAAGCCAACCATTACCACCATCGGCGGGCTGGTCACGATCGATGCCAAGACCGAAGGCGCGGGCGATCACGCCGTGGAAAGCGACCTCGACATAGCTGTACCGCGGAAAGCAGCAGTATCGATCATTTCGCGACGCGGTGATGTGAACGTGACTGGCCGCGATGGAAACGTTGACGTCGCATCCCAGCATTCCGACACGACCATCGAAGATGTGAATGGAAACGTCAAAGTGAGCCAGGAAAAAGGCTCGGTGCGCGTGGAGCAGATCACTGGCGACGTGCACGTCGAAGGCAGGGTGAACGAGGTCTCAGTTGCGGACGTCAAGGGCGCTGTACAGCTCGACGGCGAATTCCAGGAGAGCGTGAAGCTGGCGCGGGTGACGAAAACCGTGACCTTCAAGTCTTCGCGCACCGACATGGAATTCTCACGCATTGAAGGGTCCCTCGATCTCGATTCTGACGAACTCCATGCTGAGGAAATTACCGGCCCGCTTCACCTGACGACTCGCTCGAAGAATATACGATTGGGAGACGTCTCTGGCGATGTGCGTTTGCAGGACGACAATGGTTCTGTCGAAGTTGTGATGCGCGCGCTGGGCAATGTGCAGATTGATAACCGCAGTGGCGACATCCAGCTAAGCCTACCGGACAAGGCCGGGTTCCGCGTGGATGCGCGCACCCGCGACGGCGAGATTCAGTCGGACTTCGCAGAATTGAAAGTGAACAACGACGAGCACGAAGCGAAGGCCAGCGGAAGCGTTGGCAATGGATCATCGCACATCGTACTTAACAACGAGCACGACAACATTGAAATTCGCAGAGCGACCTTACAGCCGCCGAAGCCGCCAGAGCCACCGAATCCCGGCAAGGCTGGAAAAGCGCTACCTGCGCCGAAAGTGAAGGTTGAGCCGACGGAAAACTGAAAAAGCAGGTTCAAAGTTTCAAGGTTTCAGAGCTCTAGGGTGGCCTCGGTGATGGGCAACTTTGAAACCTTGAAACCCGCACTTCTTACTTTTTCTGTTTCACCAGCTCTTCCACCCGCGCCAGGACTTCATCCTCGCTTAGTGCGGTTGAGTTGATCACAACTGCATCGTTCGCCGCTACGAGAGGTGACGCCGCGCGGGTGCGATCGCGACGGTCGCGTTCGCGCAGTTCTGCCGCGACGTTGGCTGCTACCTCACCCTTGATTTTGTGTTGTTCCATGCGGCGCTGCTCGCGCACGACCGGGTCGGCATCAAGAAAAATCTTTAAGTCCGCATCGGGGAATACTTGCGTTCCGATGTCGCGGCCTTCCATCACCACGCCGCCTCCTGCACCCATCTCCCGCTGGTGTGCAACCATCCACTCTCTGACCTTGGGATGAACAGAGATCCGCGACGCCGCTTCTGAAACGTCGCGCTCACGAATGCGCGAGGATACATCGCGCCCGTCGAGCAGAGTGCGGTTCCCGCCGATGGTAGGCTCGAGCTGAATCCGAAGGGTTTGCGCCAGCTTCACCAGCGCCGCTTCGTCATCGAACGAAGCATCTTTTTCGATCGCCTTCAGGGCCAGCGCACGGTACATCGCTCCGCTCTCCAGGTTCACATAGCCCAACTTTCGCGCCAGACGGGAAGCAATTGTGCTCTTGCCTGCACCGGCGGGGCCGTCGATGGCGATCGTTAGCTTGCGGGACGCGGATTCGCTCGAATGATCATTCATTGTTGAAGTTACAGATTGTACACGGATGGGCTGGGAGTTTTCGGCGGTGAGGTCACAGATGCAGGACTTTGTTTTCTATGTCGTCGGCGGCTTGCGCAACGTTTTCGGGCTTGCCCAGATCTCGCCAATAATAGGCGTCGCCTCGAAAGGCAAGAATCTTTTCTCCCCGCCCAGCTAGCCGCAAATAAGGAGTAATGATGGAGAAAGCGCCGTCCTCGGTCATCAGCGGGAGCAAACGCGGAGAAATCACGTGGACTGCCGGAAAACGCCAGCGGTCGCACTTGCGATGATTGACGAATCATCTCCGGCGCCCCATCGCGTCCCGCATGCCGTCCGCAAAGCTGGCCCTGCTCGTCGAACAAGAGGTACCGGGAGGTAACGCGATCTTGAACGGCCAGGGTCGCGAGCGCCTGATTCTCGCGATGGAACTGCACCATGCGTTGCAGATCGATCGTGCTGAGCACGTCGACATTGTGCAGCAGGAATGGTTCGTCGAAGTGACTCGAGTCTTCGAGAAAAAACCAGGCAGCTTTCTTCAGGCCACCGCCCGTGTCGAGCAGGATCTCTTCGCGCGAGATCTCGACGCGCATGCCGAAGTTGCCGCTCTTCTTCAGGTAATCGGCAACCATGTCGGCAAAGTGATGGACGTTGACGATAACGTCGCGTACTCCAATCCCTCGCAAGCGGCGGAGATTAATCTCCAAAAGCGTGTGCCCGGCGACTTCCACCAGGGCTTTGGGACGATCATTGGTGAGAGGACGCAGCCGCGTACCGAGACCGGCGGCCAGAATCATCGCCTTCATCGCCTTGATTGCTCCGGCTTCGGCGTCTGGCTTTCGGCATTTTCGGCCGCCATTCTTTCCAGTTCGCGATGCATCACCACAACCTCGACGCCGTTGCGGCCCTGCAAGTGTTTCGCTAGTTGCTCCGCCAGATATACCGAGCGATGCTGCCCGCCTGTGCAACCGAAGGACACCATTAAGTTCTTGAAGCCGCGGCGCTGATACGTATTCACGCTCGCGTCTATGAGAGACATGACGCTGGCAAGAAACTGGTGGACACTCTCCTGCTGATTCAGGTAGTCGATCACGGGTCGCGTCTCTACCGGTGAGAGCCTTGAAACGATCTTCGCGGCCGGGATTCGGCAGGCTGCGGCCATCGAAGATAAATCCACCGCCATTCCCGCTCTCATCTTTAGGCAAGCCGCGGTGAAACGAGAAGCTGAAGATCCGCACGACCAGGTTGTCCGCTTCGGAAGCCAGGCCCTGCAGTTTCTCAGAGGCGAGCATGCTGTGGAAAGCCTCCATCAGCGTTGGCAATGCGATGGGCAGCGTGACGTTGTGCAGCAGCCAGCGCAGATTTTTAAGCGCATACGGCACGCTCTGGAGAAAATGCGCCTTGCGCTCGTAAAATCCACGGAATCCGTAGGCACCCAGCGCCTGCATGATGCGGATATAGACGTAGGCGTAATAATGCTGCATGAACGCGTCGCGCTTCAGGTCGGTGAAGGCTCGCAGCGTATCGAGATAGTGATCAAGCAACTGCTGGCGCAGGTCGGGAGGCAGGTCGGCTTTGGCGTCGTAAAGAAGAGACGCGACGTCATACTGCAGAGCGCCTTTACGGCCGCCCTGGTAATCGAGAAAGTAGGGTTGCCCGTCGCGCAGCATGATGTTGCGGGACTGGAAATCGCGATAGAGAAAATAGTCGCGGCCGGCGCTCAGCAGGAATTTCGTCAAGCGGCTGAAATCGTCTTCCAATGCCTGCTCACTGAAGGGAATGCCTGCGAGGCGCAAGAAGTAATACTTGAAATAATTCAGATCCCACGAGATGGACTGACGATCGAAGCTTCCGCGCGGATAGCAGACCTTGTAGTTCAGGTCGCGTCCGGCCTCGATCTGGAAGCGAGGCAACGCGGCAATGACGGTTCGATACGCCTCGACCACCGCGGGGCTGATCGTCTCACCCGCACGATTCTTCGAGAGAAATTCAAAGAGAGAAGTGTCCCCCAAATCCTCTTCGAGATAAGCACCGTGGTCCAGGTCCTGGGCATAGATCTCCGGCACAGGCAAGCCATGCTTGCGAAAATGCCGGGAGAATTCGAGAAAGGCAGCATTCTCTTCGCGCACGTTATAAAGGATGCCGATGGCCCGGGCTTTTTCGCCAACCAGGCGGATAATCTTGCGTCCCGATCCGCCGAGCTGGCCCTGCAAGGGCTGGACGTGTTCGACCGGTGTGTGGAAATGCTGCTCGAAGAGGTTCTTGAGGACGTCCATGAATTGTGATTCCGCGATTCAGCCCGGCGCTTCCCCACAAAGATAACATCGAAGCGCATTTGCGGAGCAGTAGAGGCATCATCCAACGCAACCCAGAGCGCAACCTGCTGCCCGCACTGGATCGCAGCCCGCATCACAAATCTCGCGCTTACCCTGTACAATTTCCCTGTGAATTGGCGGACGAAATTGTGCCTGGCTGCAGCGCTTCTTTTGTCGATGGGAATCGGCATGCGGGCAGAGTCAGTTTCGCAGTTGCAGCCCAGCGGCTACGTCAATGACTTCGCGCACGTTCTTGACCAACAGACCGTCGCGGAAATGACAGACATCTGCGGGCAGCTCGACCATAAGGCACATGCACAAGTCGCCGTAGTCACCATCAGTACGCTTGAAGGGTCTGACATCGAGAGTTTCGCGGTCGATCTCTATAAGAAATGGGGCATCGGCAGTAAGACCACGGATCATGGCGTGCTGATTCTCTACGCGATCAGGGATCACCGGGCACGCGTTGAGGTGGGCTATGGATTGGAACCGATCTTGCCGGATGGCAAGGTCGGAGGCTTTCAGCGCGAAGCCATTCCCCTGATGCGCAGCGAGAATTACAGCGATGCGCTGATGCTGGTCACAAGCCGCATTGCCGACGTCATCGCTAAGGATGCGGGAATCCAGCTCACGACTTCGCGGCCACGGGCCCCGACGCGTCGACAGCACGAGCCTGGCACCGGATTGTCCTTTGGCTCCGTGGTCGTGATCATCATCGTCATCCTGATCATTCTTCTTACTCCACTACGCAGCATTTTATTCTGGCTTCTCTTTTCCAACATCTTCGGTGGACGAGGAGGCTTCGGAGGTGGAGGTTTCGGTGGCGGCGGAGGATTTGGTGGGGGGGGCGGGTTTGGCGGCTTTGGCGGAGGCAGTTCAGGTGGCGGCGGGGCGAGCAGTAGCTGGTAAACGAGCGAGGGTGCCATGGTTGCTCAGGATAAAATTGACGAGTTTGTGAAACGGGTCCGCGAGGCGGCCGGAGCGAATCTTGAGAGTGTGATTCTCTTTGGCTCGGCAGTGTCTGGGGATTTTCACCCCGGCCTCTCAAACCTGAATCTGTTCTGCGTTCTGCGCGACAGTTCGTTCGCGGCATTGCAGGCCCTGGCGCCGGCGGCCAAGTGGTGGGAGCGCCAGAAGCAACCGCCGCCGCTTTGCATGACGCGGCAGGAACTCGAGCGGTCCACGGACGTTTTCACCATCGAACTGCTGGACATGCAGCAACATCACCGCGTTCTTTTTGGCGAAGATGTCGTCCAGAGCCTGCATATTCCCATGCACATTCACCGAATTCAGGTGGAGTATGAACTGCGGGAGAAGCTGATTTTGCTACGGCAGCAATACCTTCTGGCGTCCGACAACAATTCACGGCTGTGGGACCTGCTGCTGCACTCTGTGACATCGTTCGCTACACTATTTCGTCATGCCCTGATCGCGCTTGGCGACCGCGAGCAGACAGGGCGACGCGCGGCCATCGAGGCCTTATCGAAACACGCGGAATTCGATCCGTCTGCCGTCCTCCAACTCATGGATGTGCGTGAACACAAAGCGGACCATAAAAAAATGGAAGTGCGGGATGTTTTCAGTCGCTACCTGACTGCGATTGAGAAGGTCACCGCTGCGGTGGACAAAGCGTTAGACTCAAGTGCATCCGGTCGTGGCTAACAGCGTGATACAGAAAGGTTGAGGAGATACCTATGAGCAAAGGCTTAATTGTTGTGGTCGTTCTCATCGTGGTTGTCGGGCTGATCGGACTCGTCTTCTTCGGGCAATACGTTGGCGTGAAAAACTCGCTGGTAACCAAGAACGAAGCCGTGAAGGCCGCTTGGTCACAAGTGGACATCGTGCTGCAACGACGCGCCGACTTGATCCCCAACCTGGTCGAAACGGTCAAAGGTTATGCACAGCAAGAGGTGACCGTGTTTGGCGACATCGCTAAGGCGCGGTCCGCTCTCCTTTCCGCCGGAACGCCGCAGGAGAAGATCGCGGCCAACGGGCAATTGGACGGAGCAATTGGCCGCCTGCTACTTGTGGTGGAGAATTATCCGCAATTGAAATCGAACGAGAATTTCCTGCGCCTGCAGGATGAACTAGCTGGCACTGAGAACCGCATTGCCGTCGAACGCAAGCGCTACAACGACACGCTGAAGGACTACAACACGTACGTGCAGCAATTTCCCAACAGTATTTTTGCTGGATGGGCCGGGTTCAAAATGAATGACGCTTACTTTACTGCGTCGGAAGGAGCCCGCCAGGTTCCCAAGGTGAATTTTGCGAACCCCAGCACGTCGGCGCCACCAGTGACTCCGCAACCCGCGCCTGTGAAGTAACGGAATTGCTTGCCGTTGCTGACGCAGGTAGTGATTTATGGACAGTCGGATATTTTTTTACTGACCGGATCGAGTAACAGAAGTAGAGGGAGGCGCCGGGCGAATTTGTTCGATCGGGACAATTCCTTTTCCTTCCAGAACTGAGTAGAACTTGTCTGGCTCCAAATTCTTGATGACGTCGAATGCACCCGACGGCCAGCGGATTTCGATGCTGTCGATTTTGGCCGCCGTACCTAGACCGAAGTGCACTCGAAGATCGCTTTGGGATAGATAGCTGCCTCCGCTGCGAATCTGTTCCGTTTGCGTCACGCCTCCGGCGGTGAGTTTGATGCGCGCGCCGATCGCCAGACGGTTACTCTTGGTTCCCGCTAATTCCAAACTGATCCAGTGACGCCCCTGTACGCCTTGGTTGCGAAGAACCATTGGCGCGCCATCAATGTCCTCCACGACAACGTCGAGTTGTCCGTCGTTGAAGAGGTCGCCGACCGCCAAACCGCGGGAGGTCCGTCGTTGCGTCAGCGCAGGCCCAGCTTGGTCGCTGGCATTGCAGAAAGTACCGTCTTTCTGATTCAGTTGAAGAACTCCGGGCTGCTGATAGCCCACTCCCGATTGCAGGCGCGCGACTTGCGGATACACATGTCCGCTGACGAAGATCAAATCGAGCCACCCGTCGTTATCTACGTCAAAAAATGCGTTGCCCCACTTCACGTAGGGCATGGACGGCAGCGCTTCGCCGGATTTATACGAAACATCATCAAACTGCCAGTCGCCGTTGTTGCGATAAAGAGTGTCGTATTCGTTCTCGAAGTTTGTGATGTAGATGGAGGGCAGTCCAGTGTGGAGATAGTCGCCGATCGCAACTCCCATGCAAGCCTGCTCGGTTCCGTCGGCACTGACCGAGGTCCCGGACTCGAGGCCGATCTCGGTGAATTTTCCGTTGCCCTCATTTTTGTAGAGGTAGTTCGGAGTGGCATCGTTGGCGATGAAGATGTCGGAACGGCCGGTGTTGTTGAAGTCGACCCAGGTCACGCCGAGTCCGAAATATCCGTTGGGGTCATCCACGCCAGCGCTCTTCGAGACGTCGGTGAAGGTGCCGTCACCGTTGTTGTGGTAAAGGCTGTCGCCTGCGCCCTTGAGCCCACGAGGGCCGCACTGCACGTCTAAGCCGCGGAAAGTGCAGGTGGGAAGCTTGCCGAAAGCCGGCAGATTGTCGAAGTGGAAATCCACGTAATTGGTAACCATTAGGTCGACCAAGCCGTCGTTGTCATAGTCTCCGAATGACGCGCCCGTTGAATTTCGTGTATCACCGACTCCGGCTTTCGCAGTTACGTCGGTGAAGGTTCCGTCTCCATTATTTCGGTATAGAACATTCGCTCCCAAGCAGGTGATGTAGAGGTCGGGCCAGCCATCGTTGTTATAGTCCGCGACTGCGCCGCCATTGGCGAAGCAAGGAGTAGCGATGCCCGCCTTGTCGGTCACGTCGGTGAATGTGCCGTCATGATTGTTGTGGTAGAGAGCGCCGCGGACAGTCTCGTGCTTCATGGCCATCTCGAGCGTGGGCGCGTTGGTGAAGTAGATATCGGGCCAGCCGTCGCGGTCGTAATCGATGAGAATGACCCCGCCGCTCATGGATTCCGGAATGTATTTCTTCTCGGGAGAATAGGCGTGGCGAAAATGGATGCCGGCCTTTTCGGTGACGTCCTCAAGTTGCGGCACCGGGCGGCCCGTGCACGCGATTGTCTTCGCGCCAGAGGGAGGCGGGGGCGCTACGTCGTGCCCGGCCTGGCCTCGTACCTGAACCAGTAATTCCAGAACGATCACGGCGCTGAGGATCGAGTTGCGCACGGGAGCATTCATGGTCGCTCAGTCGATGAAATGGGGCCCGTGTTAGATTGGCGCGGCGGAGGCAGCGTGATGTTCCTGCTCTTCGCCTTCAATGCCCGATAGATTTGAGCCTCACGATCCGCGTCGTCTTTACGCCCAACAGCACGGTATGCCGACTGCAATTGATAGTGAGCAGGCTCAAATTGCGGCTTCAGCCGCACCGACGCCTCGAGGTAGCTGAGGGATTCATCCGGCTTCCCTTCTGTCAGCAGTTCCTTGCCAAGCTCGTAGTTGGCCTCGGGATGATCGGGATTACGGGCCAACACCTTCTTCCAAAGCTCTACCGCCTGCGCGGTCTGCGATTGCTGCAGCAACGTAAATGCCAGATTGAATTGCGCTTCCGTGTTGTCCGGATCCAGCAGCAATTCTGCTTGCAATTCCTGCGCTGCTTCGGTCGGGCGGTTCGACCGGAGAAGGGCAAGTCCGGCAAAGTAGTGGGCTCGAAGCAGTTTCGAATCCAGGCCGAGGGCTCGATGGCACGTCTCGACGGTGTTCTGATAATTGCCCATCTGCGACCAGAGTTGCGCTACCAGCAGCAGCGCATCAGTCGAAAGCTGCTGTTGTTCTAACTTGTTCAGCAAGTTGGTGGCTTCGGAATATTTATTCACGTATACCAGCGAGGCCGCCCACGAATAAGCGAGTTCATGAAGTTGCAAAGCGGAGTCGCCCAGAGGCTTGAACACTTGCGCAGCGTCGGCATAGGAGTGCGTAGCGAAGAGGGCCGTTCCCAGCATCGCCCGGGCTACTTTGTCTTGTGGCTTCTCGGCTACGACGGGCCGAAGCGCGCGGATGCACTCCGGATAATCTTGAGCCCGCGCCGCGGCGATGCCGGTGTTTCGCAACAGGCCCGGAACATCGGCATTCCAGCTTGCCGCCTCATGGAAGTGGGCTAGCGCGAGAGAATACTGTTGTTGCTGTGCTTCGGCAGTGCCCAGATCATTGAGCGTGTTCGCCAGCAGTGAGCGGATCTCACGTTGCTGGCGCTTATCCTGCGCACGCTCTTGCGGCGTCGGCGTTGCACGCTCGAACTGTGAACGGATCTGCGCCGCATCATCAAGGACCACATCTCGTGCAGGTGACGCGCTCGCGTAGGGTTTCTTTTCAGGACTGCCGAGGGTTGATTCACACTTAAAATCGTCGAGGTCATCAGCCGCTCGATAGGCGTCGGCTAGCATACGATGCATCGCGTGATCCGTAACTGCTTCCTGCAATTTGCGGAATACGATCCTTGCCTGATCGCATTCCTTCGTCTGCAGCAGTGCCGCGCCGAGCAGGTAGGATGCCGCTGGATCATCTTTCAGGCTTAGAACGTGCTGGAACGACTTCACCGCCTCGCCATACCACTGCTTCGTTATCCAGAGCTTGCCCTGCACATACCAGGCATGGGCATCGTTCGGGTCGGCAACCAGGACGTCAGTAACGAGCGACAGGGATTCATCGAAACGCCGCGTCTGAAAATAAGCTTGCGCGAGATCAACCCGCGTCGCAGATGAGTTCTCAAAGTCGTTAGAGCGCCGGTACTCTTCGATTGCGGCCGGAGATGAGCCTTGGGCTAGGTCAATGCCCGCGAGCTCGCGCAAGGACAAGCCTAGAACAAACTTGCTGGCGGTTGAAACTGCGATGGGATCCCCGGTCTGCTTCGCAGACTCGAGCGATTGAATGCGTTGCTGCAATTCGGCCGTTAGACTCGTGGGCCTTGCGAGAGTACTCCGTCTGTCTGCACGGGCAGCAGCCGGTCTGCTTTGCTGTTGAGCGAAGGATGACGAAGGAAAAACCCCGAGAATCAGCAGGAAGATTGAGATGTCACGCAATCTCCACAAAAACGCGAACGAACTCAAACCGGCCGATACGGACTGAGTACGTCGCATTGCACAGCTACTCCTGTATGAGGAATTCGGTAGGGCCCGGAGTCCGGGCCCTACGTCGTCCCTATTCTACTTTCCTTATCCTACGTCCAGTTAGAAAGTAACTCTCAGTCCATACTGGATTTCGCGATCGCTGTTGACCACGACCCCCGTTGCCGCCAGGCTCGCGCCCGGTTGCATCAGGGTGATCAGATTGTTCGTTGGGCTGCAGGGCTGATACAAGCCACCCGTCGCCGTTCCACAATTCACGGACCCAATCGGGGATCCGTTGGCGTTGGGCGAGAAGTTTGGATGATTGAAGAGGTTGAACGTGTCCAACCTGAACTGCAGGCCGACGCGCTCGGTAATCTTCCAGTTCTTCTGCAGGGTGAAGTCGGTGCTGACGAATTTGGGCCCATGGCAATAGCCGAGAGGCTCGTTGCCCATGGTTCCAATCGCCTGGCCGACCACAGTGAAGGCAGCGGGGTTATAGATATTTGGTCCGCTGGCTCCGCTCGTGCAGCTGACTCCGGTGATGGATGGACGCCGGTTGGAACCAGGAGCCCACGGCGGGCCCGCATTGCCGGTGCCATAGAGTGCGTTCAGGCCGAGCGCCGTTGTAGCCCCGCCAGCCAGTAAGGCAGTGTTCTCGGAGAGTCCGGAACTGTTGATGGTTGTTGACGGACCGGACTCGGCAGTCGTGATACCACCAACTTGCCAGCCACCCGCCACGTTCCGTACCAATGCGTTGTGCCCTTTGAGTTCGGGCAGAGGCACAAGCAGGTTAGCGACGAAAATGTGTGGCCGGTTGATCTGCGTGTTGCCGCGATCCAAACTCGGGTTCGATCCCAAGGTCAGAGTCTGGCTGTTCGCGGTGCCGTTGGATTCATCGAGTGGGACGTTGCCGATGGAGTGAGAATAAGTGTAGGTCGCGTTGATGTAGGCTCCCTTCACCTTTCCCCGGAACAGCGCTTGCAGCGAATGGTAGTTTGCATCGCCATAGTGCGCCCACCACGTCAAGAATCCGTCATTCGGATACGGACGGAGGGCGTTGATGGGGTTAGGAATGATGTTGTTTTGATTTAGCGGGTCTTTCTTGTTTGTGAATGCAGCGTCTGCCCATGAGCTCGTCGGCACCTCGTTGATGTCGGACGTCGTGAGCTGATGGATTGCGCGGTTTCCAACGTAAGCGACCTGCAGACTCATTTCCTTGGCAAGGCTGCGCTCGATGCTGAGGTTCCATTGCCAGGAGTTTGGCATGGCATTGGAGGGATCGACTCCTCCGAGCGCCGACGTTTGCGCCTGACTGAACTCAGTTGCAGTTAAGGACGCTCCATCGAGAGTGCGCGAGTACCCGCTCGCATTTAATGCGAAGGGTGCGTTGGCCGACATCGTGTAGATGGCGGTGCGGTCCCGCTGGAAGAACTGTCCAAGCCCGGCTCGGATGGCGGTCTTGCCATCGCCGAACAGATCGTAGGCGATGCCAAGGCGAGGTGCGAACAAATGGTAGTTTTGGTTCTTGAGGTACTTGTTTGGTCCAGGAGTTCCGGCGCTAAACGCGTATTGGCCGGTCCTGCCGAACGTGGTATTTGCATCCGTGCACGGGCTCTTTCCAGGAACCGTCCAGAGACCGTTACAGGCATCAAAGGGTGAACCATTGGGGTCGTACAGGCTGGGATTGAAGCTGGTCATCAATCCGCCAACCTGATACGGCGAGAGCAGCATTGAATAGCGCACACCCAGTTCCACTAAGAGCTTGCGGTTTACCTTCCACGAGTCGCCGGCGTAGACCTCGTAGTCGCGCCATCGCATCTGGTTGTAAATGTCCGTGGATGTCTCCGACAGGTTTGCGTAGACATTGCCCGGAATCATCGCGTTCGCCATCGCCATGCCTGTGCGAACCGCCGCGTTCGAGTCGGCAGTGTTGAAGTTCGTTCGTTCCGAGGTCGCTCCACCGTTGTCCTCGTTCTTCAGGTTGAATCCAAGGAACGCACCGAATTTGAAAGTGTGGTTGCCATGCACCCAGGACAAGTCGTCGCGCACGTTATACAGATCTTCCTTGTTGTTCCAAGGAGCGAGCATCTGCGTGGTGCCGCCGGTGTTGCCCAGATTCAGGGCAGGAATGCCGATCGGATGAGTCTTTAAATCGGCGGGAAAAATGGTCGGGAAATCCGCATTCAACGTCGCGGCCAGACCAGTTGCGGTTCCGCCGGGCGTGATGAGGATCCGGTTGTTGGAGTAAGAGAACTCCGCCGTGTTGATCAGGTTCGAGCCAATCATCGAGGTAACTTTGCCGATGATCGACTTGGCGGGCTGAGCCCAGCTGCTTTCCAGTTGCGGGAAAGCATCGTCACCCCAGTAGCCTGCGCTTGGGGCGGGGTTCACCCATGTGTCCTGCGTGTAGCGGAAGGTCAACACATGGCTCTTCGTCAGGTTATAGTCGGTACGTATGTTTTCCTGGCGATAGTTTAGATCGGTACTGGGGAAGGCCTGCCAGTTGTTGCATCCACTGGCGCCCGTCGCCACAGTGCTTGAGCCGGCTGGTGTGGTCGGGCAGGTAAAGTTCGGCAGTGGGTATTGGCCCATCTGATCGACAATCGCCTGCAAGGGCTGGGCGATGGTCCACTGATTTGCGCCTTGAAGTGCCAGCGGGAAAGGAGTGGTCATCGTGTCCCCGCAAGTGACGTTGCTGAAGTCGCCACCGCGTTCAGCTGCGCTGGGTACGCATCCGGCGCGGCCTACGCCGCGAACTTCGCGATTCCATTCCTGGTTCCAGAAGAAGAAGAGCTTGTCCTTCTTGATCGGGCCACCGAGAGAATAGCCGAAGTCATTGCGGCGAAGCGCAGGCTTGTCCTGGTTCGGGTTGGAGTAGATGCTGCCAGTGCTGGGATGGAAGGTGTTCGCAAGCCGGTCTTGCGTAGCCTGACGTGCAGCGAACCAGTCGTAAGCATCCAGAGAATCATTGCGGCCAGAGTAGAAAACGCTGCCGTGCCAATTGTTAGTTCCGCTCTTGGTCACAATGTTGATGACGCCGCCCGACGCCTGGCCATATTCCGGACCGTAGGCGTTGCGCAGCATTTTGAATTCCTGAATGGATTCAATCGAGGGATAGACGAGAATCGTACGGTTTGAACCTACGTCGTTGTTGTTGGCGCCGTCGACGAGGAACAGGTTGTTGTCCATCGAGTTGCCATTTACGGCAAAATCGACTCCGCCCTTCAACCCCTTGCCGACCGCGTCGTAGCTTCGAGCGGCGGCAACGCCCGGCTGGAGTTGGGTCAACGCCACAAAGTTGCGGCCATTGAGTGGCAGCTCCTGCACTTGCGCGGACTGCACAACCTCACCCAGTTGAGCGCTATCGGTCTGCACCTGGATGGTGTTGGCCTCCACCGTGATCTGCTCGCTGTTATTGCCCACCTGCAGTTGAATGTTGACCAGCGCGGTGCTGGCAACGTGCAACTCCACATGATTAATAACAGCTTCCTTGAAGTTCGCCTGCTTGACTGTGATCTGATAGTTCCCGTTCGGCAAGTCGGGGGCGACATACTCGCCCATATCGTTGCTGATTACGGTGCGGGTCAGTCCCGTATCGGTATTGGTGATGAGCACGGCGACTTGTGGAACTACAGCCCCCGTGGTGTCAGTGACGATGCCGCTGATGGTGCCCGTAACTTTTTGTGCCCACAGCGGTGAAACTATAAGGACGAGTGCCAAAACAATGAACCAAGCCCAACAACTGCGGTGCTTCATGTATTTGCCTCCACCTTTGTTCTCAAAAGACCTGTGTGATTACCCAATGCACAACGCCGAATGCGAATGGTCGTGATTTTGTGCTCACTCGACGTGACTGAAAGTGCATTAGGGTGCCGCATATGTACCTAAGAGAAACTAATCCGAGCCGTGATGACTGCCGTTATCCATTGCGCGCTCTGTAACCCTTCGCCAAAGAGATACAGCAAGAAAGCAAATTTCCTGCGCGGCTGCTGTCTCAGAAAATGAAGAGCAAACCGCATCGCTTCTCAAGTTCTGAGATCCGGCGGGCGAGTTGATACCCGGCAATTTTGCGCAACGTGAAAGTTTGCACGTTTCCCTTCGGTCATTTCTGTGCTGAGAATCACAGAGGCATACCGCCGTAATCACAGGGACTTGCCCCCCTTTTGACTTGCGCTGGAAAGCCCGCTCTGCCACGTATGTTGAAAAATTCAACAGTTGCCGGCCCGGGAATGCTCCATCCAGCAAAAGACGCTCGGATCTCCCTTGACATCTATGCTCTGCGACTTCATAGTTCGGGAAAGCATTTGAGATTGCCCGCAGTGTGGGCTCTTTCAACCGATTTCTTTCTCTTCTGTGTACCACTGCTGGAAGAGAGTGTGGGCTCTCTAACAGCACCGGAACGTGCACGTCGTTCAACCGAGAATCGGAGTCAAGCATGCGCGTGCTCTGCGCATTGGGGAACTCGGTCCGACCCATCCGGACCGCCGGATTATTGCTTTGTGTGCAGCTGTCGTTATGGTGTGTTCCGGCGTCAACTCAAACCGGCACGCCAATCATGGAACCGTCCTTGCACCTATCTAGCTATGGGCGCCTTGGACAGGATCAACTGGATGCCCAACTGCGCAGTCCAGATCAAATTTCCAAAATTCGCGGACGTGCCGAAAAGGGCTCCGCGCGAGACCAGTTCCTGGTGGGGTACGCCTTCAGCAAGGGACTAAATCTGCCGTTGGACCTGTCGCAAGCGATTGTTTGGTATCGCAAAGCAGCAAACCAGGCGGAACCGGCAGCAATCACAGAGTTGGGACGCTTGTACGTCCAGGGGGCCGGCGTTCCTCAGGATTATCGCGAAGGTCTGATGTGGCTTCGCCGCGCCGCGGCTGACGGCTACGCTCCAGCCCAGACAGACGTCGGGCTGCTCTACTCTCAGGGATTGGGCGTTCCTGCAGACTATGAAAGTGCTGTGCGGTGGTGGGAGCAGGCTGCCAAGCAAGGCTACGCTCCAGCCGAATCGAATCTTGGAGTCGCGTACCTGAATGGAATGGGCGTTGCCGCGGATCCGGCGCGTGCTACACAGTGGCTGCACAAGGCAGCGGACTCGGGTCTTCAAACGGCGCAATTCGATCTCGCTTCCTGCTACGAGACTGGGCGGGGTGTTGAGCAGGATTTGGCAGCGGCAGTAGCGTGGTATCAGAAGGCAGCTCGCAAGGGGCATGCGGGTGCTCTGAACAATCTTGCCTCGATGTATCAGGCTGGACGCGGTGTCCCGCAAGATACAACGCGCGCTCTAAGATTCTTTCTTCTAGCTGCTCAGAACGGAAACATGAAAGCAGCCATCAATATGGCGAATATCTTCCGCATTGGCATCGGTGTGAAGCCTGATCCTGAACTTGCGGTGATGTGGCTCTTGATTGCGGCGGATGGCGGTGAAGACGTAAAAGATTCGCTTCGCACGGCGAACCTGGAAATCAGCAAGCGCCAGCTTGAAGATGCTCGCCAGCAAGCCGATGCGTGGCGCGCACAACACCATGTTGAGGCAGTCCCTTCTGATATAGCTTCTTCAGAGTCACGCGAACTCTCCATTCGGTGATACGTCCTGACTAGAAGTCGTGCCCAAACGCCGTTCACTCTTGAAAGGGAGTGCAGGTTTCGTGCGCGCCGTCGCATACATGCGTGATGGTAGTCACATGGTTCTTCCTTCGCCTTCGATACAAACAACTTAGCGGCGCGAGCTAAGCGTTTCCTCCACTGCGTTGAGGGCTCTTTACACCGATCTAGTCGTTTCTCAGTAATGATCGGGCATATGGGCCTCAATAGAATAGCGGCGTGTCTCTCAGATCATGAACCCGAAATGGAACGGGCAGTTCTCGTGCTTCGATCTCGTCGCCAGAGCTGATGAAAAAAAAGGCGATCGTACCCGCACGGTCGTGAAGTTGCGCGATCTCGAGATCGGCGGCAGTGAATTTGTAGTCATGGCCGGTCCATGCGCGGTCGAGTCTGAGATTCAGTTACTGCAAACTGCGGAAGCAGTGGCTGAAGCGGGTGCAAGGATTCTGCGCGGTGGCGCCTACAAACCTCGTTCTTCTCCGTACGCATTTCAAGGTCTAGGCGTCGACGGTCTGAAGATTCTGCGCAAGGCGCGCGAAGAGACCGGACTCGCGATTGTCACGGAAGTGATGAGTGAGGACGATGTCGAGCTCATCGCCGAATACGCCGACATCATGCAGGTCGGTACTCGCAGTATGGAGAACTACGCCCTGCTCGAAGCTCTCGGCGAATGCGGGCGCCCGGTTCTGCTGAAGCGCGGAATGACTGCGACACTCGAAGAGCTTCTGCGCTCTGCACAGGTCATCGCAGCGGCCGGCAATCCAGAAATCATTCTCTGCGAACGCGGCATTCGCACGTTTGAGACCGCGACGCGCAACACGCTCGACATCGCAGCGGTCCCGGTCCTGAAGGCAGTGTCGCATCTTCCCGTCATCGTTGATCCCAGCCATGCCGCGGGGGTGCGCAGCCTGGTTTCGCCCCTGTCGCGCGCCGCAGTCGTCGTAGGCGCCGATGGATTGATCGTCGAGGTCCATCCTGCTCCCGAGCAGGCGCTGAGCGATGGAATCCAGTCGCTCGACTTCGGTGAGTTCCGCACCATGATGGATGACTTGCAGCCTTACCTCGACCTTCAACAAGCGTCTCGGCAACTTCGCCCACAACTTTTCGCCTCAGGAGGAGCCGACTAGTGTCGCTACGCTTCTTCCTGTCGTGTGTGCTTTCGCTGGCGGCCGTCGGACTTGCCCGGACCGCGGTGGATGCGGCAACCGCTGCTGGGGCGACATCATTCGTTTACACGATCGCTCCGCGCTACGAACCTCTCGCCTGGATGCATGGTGACGACCGTTTTCCTTCCGGAGCGAACATCTTCTTGCAAGACGGGAATGCCCCGCGCCGGCTCGTTCCTGACTTCGCGGCTTCGGCCGACCCATCGGTTTCGTTCGATGGTCAGCGTGTCTTGTTTGCGGGTAAGCGGAAAGCTCAAGACTCATGGCAGATATGGGAGAGGGCTCTGGCCGGCGGAGAACCGCGACGCGTCAGTGCTGGCGCGGAGGATTGTGTCCGTCCGTTTTATCTTCCGGAGGATCGAGTTGTGTACGCGCGAAAAATGGGGGTGCACTTCGTAGTCGAGGCAGTCCCTTTAGCTGGAGGAAAGCCTCTATCGCTGACGTATGGTGCTGCCAGCTCCCTACCAACCGATGTTTTGCGCGACGGTCGCATTCTGTTTGAGTCCGCCTATCCGCTCGGCGAGGATGCCAATCCTGAAATCTACACGGTCTATTCGGACGGGAGCGGAGTCGAGTCTTACCGCTGCGATCATGGCAAAGCCCGCCATCAAGGCATGCAAGTCAATTCAGGAGATATCATCTTCGCCTCCAGTCCCGGCCTGTCGAGATTTACCTCCGCGCGGGCGCAGGAAGTCCGCGTTCCTGCACCGGCCGGAGAATACGCAGGAGAGATCGCCGAGACGCCATCGGGCGACTGGCTCTTGCCCTGGCGTGTCGATGCGAAAGCGCCTTTTCAGCTGATGCGTTGGAAGCCGGGTGATGTGGCATTGCATCGCGTGCTCGCGGAGCCAAACACCAACATTATCCAGCCAACGTTGATTGCTGAGCGACCGGTGCCGAACCGTCATCCCTCCGGACTGCATGATTGGCCAAACGCAAATCTGCTCTGCCTGAGTGCCTACACATCGAAATACCAGTTCGTTCCGGGGTCTATTCATTCCGTGCGGCTCTACGCGCGTGACGATACGGGCGGTCCAAAGCTGCTGGGAACGGCACCGGTCGAGCGCGATGGGTCATTCTTCGTGCAGGTGCCCGGCGATCAACCTTTACAGATCGAATTGCTGAATGCCTCCGGGAAAACGCTGAAGCGCGAGTCGGGATTCTTCTGGATGCGCCGAGGCGAGCAGCGTGGTTGCGTCGGTTGCCATGCCGGTCCGGAGACATCGCCGGAAAACGCGGTGCCGATGATTTTGCTCAAGTCCACGACTCCAGCCGACATGACTGGTGCAAGCGCACCCGCGTCAGGAGGCCACTAGGATGAGGACACGACTTCTCTTGTTAATGCTGTTGTCCGCTTCATTGATGGCACAAGCGCCGCGGAGCGGCGCGGCGAGCGGGATTCGTTTCGAAGATGCCACCGCCAAGTCGGGCATTCAGTTCACGCATAGTTTCGGGGCACAACAGCTTGGGTCTCTGCTCGAAGGCACTGGATCCGGTTGCGTCTGGTTTGACTACAACAACGATGGCCTGCCCGATCTTTATGTAGTTAGCGGAAAGCCGTTGGAAGACGGGATGCACCCGTATCCCCTCAAGCAGGCACCTTCCATTCCGCCTCACAATCATCTCTATCGCAACAACGGGGATGGCACTTTCACTGACGTCACTGACAAGGCAGGCGTCGCGGCAAACGTTTACGGCACGGCCGCAATCGCCGCCGACTACGACAATGACGGCTTCGTCGATCTCTTCGTTACGGGCTACGGGCGAGCCATCCTCTACCACAACAACGGGGATGGCACTTTCACTGATGTCACCGCGAAGGCGGGCATCAAGGTCGACGGCTGGTCGATCAGTTCGGCGTGGCTCGATTACGACCGCGACGGTTGCGTCGATCTGTTCGTCGGCCGCTACGTGAAGTTCGATCCCAAGTATCGCAATTTCTACCCGGCTGACAATTATCCCGGACCGCTCGACTACGCTGCCGAAACGAATCGTCTCTACCACAACAATTGCAACGGAACGTTCACCGACGTGACCGACAAGTCTGGCATCGGCGCCTACAAAGGTCGCACGATGGGCGTGACAGCGGCCGACTTCGATGGCGACGGCTATCCCGACATCTACGTTGCCAACGATAAGACCGAGAATTTTCTCTTCCACAACAAGAAAGACGGCACCTTCGAAGAGGTTGCCGGCGACATTGGAGTCGCCTATGGGCAGAACGGCGAGAGCACTTCGGCGATGGGTCCGATCTTTGCCGACATTGATGGCGATGGGCGCCTGGACCTGCTGGTCACCGACTCCAAGTACAACCGGCTCATGCGTAACACCGGGTCAGATGGCTTCGAGGACATCGGCCCAAGTTCCGGCATTTCACAGGCGACGGCGCAGTACACGAGTTGGGGCGCGGGCATTTACGACTTCGACAACGACGGTTGGCTCGACATCCTGATCTTTCACGGCGGGTTGATTCACCTGGTCCCGCAGGAGCAGTCGCTGTTTCGCGGCCTGGGCAACGGCAAGTTTGCCGACGTATCGCACGAAGCAGGCCCGGTGCTCGATGTGAAGACGGTTTCGCGAGGCGCCTGCTTCGCGGACTACGACAACGACGGCAAGGTCGATGCCTTCGCTGTGAATCTGGGCGCGCCCGCGACACTGCTGCACAACGTCACCCAGAACAGCAACCACTGGCTCACGGTGAAGCTAAAAGGAAAGAAGAGCAATCGCGACGGTATCGGCGCGCACCTCGAACTGGTTGCCGGCGGGCCGCAAGCAGATCGCGGAGCGCTTCGCGGGATCAGGCTATCTCTCGCAGGACGACGGCCGCATTCACTTCGGACTCGGCTCGGCAGCGAAGGCGGACAAACTCACCATCCATTGGCCCAGCGGGCGCGGAACAGGTCCTGGAGAAATCTGTCTGTCGACCGCGTGCTCACGGTGGAGGAGCCGTAGATGGCGAGCCGCTCTCACACGCGAGTTTTCGACGGATGGTTCAGGTCTGCGGCCATCTTCGCCGTAGCGTTGCTCGCGATCGCGGCCCAGCCTGCGCCTCGGCAAGTCCACATCCGCACGGAAAGAACGCTATCTCTCTCCGATCGAGATGGCTCTTTCGCCGGATGGCCGCCTGCTCTACGTTGTGTGCCAGGACAGCGACGAGGTGCGGGTCGTCGATACGCAATCGAACAAGGTAGTCGGCATCGATCCGGTCGGCCACGCTCCCCGCGGAATTACGCTTGTCGTCCGAGGGACGGCACTTTACGTAACCAACGCCTGGTCCGACACCGTCTCGGTAATCGACACGGCACTCCGGAAGGTCATGCAGACGCTAGCCACTGGGTTTCGAGCCCAGCGGGGATTGTAGCTGGATCGCAGCGGCAAGACGCTCTGTACGTCGCCAACCGCCTCAGCGGCGACATCTCGGTGATCGATCTCAGCGGCAGGACAAGAAACCAAGCGCCTTGCTTGCTGGACGTGGCGCGAGCTATCTCGCACTCTCTCCCGACGGCAAGCTGGATCTACTGCACACACATCTACCCCAATCCTGGCGCGCTTCCGCACGCAGCCGAGTTCGGAAATCACGGTCATCGACACCGCGAGCGCAGATAGTGGTCGAACGCAAGCCACTCCGCAACGTGGCTGGCGTAGTTTCATGTCGCGACGTCTCGGCGGACGGCAAGCTGGGCGTGGTGGCGCAGCTGCGGCCCAAGAATCTGATTCCCCTCGCGCACGTTGAGCACGGCTGGGTCTTCGGCGATTCTCTTGACTCTATTTGGGGACGATATTGGCGATCCGGTACAGGTTCCGATCGACGAACTCGATCGGTACTACGCGTTGCCGTGGGGCGTGGCAATCACGCCGGACAAGTCGAAGATTTTCCTGACCACGGCGGGATCGGAGAGCGTCACGGTCATTGATGTTCCCTTCTGCTCAAGACCGTGCGAACGCGGCGGCGAGCCCTTCGCCAACGATCTCTCGGCTTCGGCGGACTATGTGTCGGCGAGAATTCCAGTCGGCCACAATCCTCGCGGCGTTGTGCTCTCGCGCGACGGCAAGCGTCTTTACGTCGCCAATCGACTCGACGACACCATCTCCGTAATCGATACAGCGACGCGACAGAGTCGCGTCCACGATCGATCTCGGCGGACCACAGAACATCGACGCCCTCCGCCGCGGTGAGCGTCTTTTCTTCACCGCCGATTTCGCGTTTCAAGGCCAGTTCGGCTGCGCCAACTGCCATCTCGACGCCACCATCGACGGACTGCAGTGGGATCTCGAGCCCGACGGCTTCGGCAAAGACATCGTCGACAATCGCTCGCTCGAAGACCTCGCCGGCACCGAGCCCTTCAAGTGGAACGGCGGCAATCCGGACATGCCGACCGAGTGCGGTCCGCGCACCGAGAAGTTTTTCTTTCGCTCGCAAAGCTTCAACCGAGCAGCAACTCACCGATCTGGTGACCTTCGTTTATTCACTTCCCTATCGCCCCAATCGCTATCGTCTGGCCAATGGAGAGCTGACTCCGCGCAGGAGCGCGGCAAGGCGATTTTCGAGCGGACGAAATACAAGGAACGGCAAGCCGATTCCAGAAGCGAATCAATGCGCCACTTGCCATAGCGGCCCGAAGTACACCAACCAAGCAGCAGATTGACGTCGGCACCGGCAAGGCGACCGACCGCTCTCCCGTGATTGACGTGCCTCAGCTTTCCAACGTCGCGTATTCCGCGCCGTACCTGCACGACGGCTCGGCGCGGTCGCTCGAAGAAATCTGGACCGTCTTCAACCCGAAAGACACACACGGCGTGACCAACGATCTGACCAAAGACGAATTGAACGATCTCATCGAGTACCTGAAAACGTTATGAAGCGAAGATCATGAAATCGAGAATCTGGTGGGCGGCGCTGGCGCTTCTTCTTCTTGCCACAAAGTTCACTGTCGCTCAGGACATGCCGATGTTCCGCTGGGAGAACTTCACCACCGCCAACGGCCTGCCCGACAACCACGTCTTCTGCGTGCTCGTCGATGGCAATCGCATCTGGGCCGGCACAGAGAATGGACTCGGCCTCTACGAGAACGGTGCATGGAAAGTCTTTCGCCCGATCGCGGACCGAAAGAGCAGAGCCTCGCGCATCAGGCCGTGCTCTCTCTCGCTCTCGACAAGCGCACCGGCGACATGTGGGCCGGGACCATGGGCGGGCTCAGCCGCATTTCGGCCGGACGCATCGATACTTTCACGCAGCTGAATTCCGGCCTGAGCAACGACATCGTCTACGGAGTCGGCGTGCAGGGCGACTACGTGTGGACTGCAACCGCTGCTGGCGCCAGCCGCCTGAACACGCGCACCGGTCAGTGGTCCCTCTTCAACGATCGCAATACGCCCATGTACGAGATCTGGACCTACTCCGTCAGTCCGGCGGACGACAAGGTCTACTACGCGGTCTGGGGCGGAGGCGTGCTCGAGTACGACCAGCAGACGGAGCGCTGGAAAGACTACAACGATCCCGACGGCGAAACCGAGATGGTCGTGATGAAAGACCAGGGGCTGATCCACGAGATCACGACTTCGGTCAGCTACGTCGACAAGATCCTCTGGGTCGCCACGTACTTCGGCGCCAGCCGCTACGACGGCCGCTACTGGCACAACTTCCTGACCAAAGATAGCGGCCTGCCCAGCAACTTTCTGAGCCAGGTCAAAGGCGATCGATGCCAATCGCGCCTGGTTCTCGACCGACAAAGGACTGGCCTACTTACGACGGCACCAATTGGGCGGTCTACCGCCCCGCGCTCGACACGCACAAGCCGGAAATGCTGGTGCGCGATGCGGCCGGCACGGTGAAGAAGATCGCGGTTCAGAGCGCCCCGTCGCACAACTACATCCTCGGCGTCGATTTTCAGGGCGATGACATCTGGGTCGCGACCGCAAAAGGTCTTAAGCCATCGGAGATTCGACGGCAGAAGAGTTCGGATAGAAACGAGCAGCGCTGCTTCTGCCAGCTGTCGCACGAAGTCCACTGCACGAGAAGAAATAAATATTGATCAGGAGCCAATCATCATGAATGTTCAGGAATTACTCGCAGAAGTCGCCACAGCCCCCGTCGTGAAGCGGGCGATCACCAATCACAAAGCGCTCAACGAAGCCTACGACTACGGAAGCGCCTTTTCGCGCGGCATGCGTATCGATCTGAACGGGCTGACGATCCTGCTGATCTCTGGCACGGCCAGCATCGACGATGCCGGCCACACCGTGCATGTCGGCGATCTTCGCGCGCAGCTCCGCCGCACCTTCGACAACATCACCAAACTGCTGGCGGCCGAAGGCGCGACCTGGCACGACATCGTGCGCACCACTTGCTACCTGCGCGATATTGAGCGCGATTACCAGGCGTTCAACGAAGAGCGCACAGACTTCTACAAGGAACAGAGATTGGATCCGTTGCCTGCATCCACGGGAATTCAGGCGATCCTCTGCCGTCCCGATCTGCTGGTCGAGATCGAAGCGATTGCCATGTTCCGGCGAGTAATCAGCCAGCTAAGAGCAATGCGATAGCAGGAGAAGCGCCATGCGCCGCGTGTTGGTTTCCGTTGATCGCGTCGCCGTGCTGACTGTGCACGGCGTGGGCGCAGACCTCCAGCTCCGTGCGCGTGCGGCAAGAATCCTCCGGGCCCTCCGCGTCCCGGTCCCTGAAGCCGTACGCCGGCGCACCGGAAGATCTGCGTCCGTTCTCGAAGTTCACGACTCCTTACTACGAGTACTATCAGGATCTCATCGAGTACAACGGCGCGGCGCGCGACATTCCTGATCCCAGATCTCGAAGACCTCAGCGAGATTCGCATCGGATTTCTGGCTCCGCTCTATGACCATCCCGACCAGGTGCTCGGCAATCGCATGCTGAATGGGGCGCAAGATGGCGATTGACGAGGCCAACGCTGCCGGCGGATACGGCGGCAAACCCTTTCGCACTCGTGAGTCACAACGACTACGACAACTGGCAGATCAGCAGCGGTGCGACGGGCGTGTCGAGAGATTCCGCCATCTGGGGCGCAGCTTCGAACGATGCCGTTCGGATGATCTACGACGACAAAGTCTGGGCCATGTTCGGCTCGATCAGTTCCGAGTCCACTCACATCGCTCTTCGCTTGACCCTGAAAGCCGAAACTCCGCTGGTCAACAGCGCTTCCACCGATCCAACCATTCCGGAGACGATCATCCCGTGGTATTTCACCGATACTTCAGGACGATCGGGTGCAGGGCTACACGCTGGCCCGGCACATCTACACCGAACTCGGTTTGAAGCGCGTCGCGATCCTGCGCGTGAATGATCGCTACGGCCGCTTCGGAGTTCTGAAGTTCCGCGACGCCTCGCGACGCCTCGGCCATCCGGTGGTGATCGAGCAGAAGTTTCATGCCCGGCGATACCGATTTCCGCACACCAGCTTCAGGTCATCGAAGATTCGCGTGTCGATGCGATCGTACTCTGGACCGACGTCGGCCCGGCTGCGATGATCCTGCAGCAGATGCAGGAACTCGGCATGAAGCAGCGCGTGTTCGGCAGCCATCGCACGATCGGCGACGAACTGCTCAAGCTGGCTGGCCGCGGCCGAAGGCTTCGAGGCGGTTTATCCCTACGATCCAACTCGCACCGACCCGCGATGGCTGGACTTCATCGCCCGCTACGAAGCGCGCTTTCACGAAAAGCCCGATCACTTCGCCGCCCTCGCCTACGACCAGATGCAGATTCTGCTGCAGGCCATTTGCCGCGCGGGCCTGAACCGAGGACGCATTCGCGATGCTCTGACTGGCATAACCAAATACAAGGGCGTGACGGGCGACATGGTGTTCGATCCCAACTGCAAGAACATCCGTCCCTTGTTCCTGGCCAGCGTCCATCACGGTGCGATCGAGTATCGGCGCATCACGATGGAGAAGCCTTACGCACAGGTCGGAGAAGGGGGCGTGGACTTCTCGGGACCGCCGACAGCGGATAGCAATTCACAAGAACTTAGAATCGCCGTGTTCGGGCCGAACGCCGATCGTGCGGTAGTGTCCGCCCAGATTACGGAGATGATGGGGAGACTCGACGCGACCGGCCAGCACTTCAAGCTAATTGCCGTTCCGACCGAAAGTTCGTGGGGCAAAGCTTCGACCGCACTGGTACAGGCAGTCGTTCAGGATCACGCGCTGGGCATCATCGCCCTCGATCGCGACTCAAGTCATTTGGCCGAGCAGATCGCCGTCAAAACTTTCGTTCCCGTGATTGCGATCTCGTCCGATAAGATGCTGACCTCAACGAACATCCCTTGGATCTTTCGCCTTCCCGGGGGCTCCGAATTATCAGATGCCATTCGGGTCCTCACTCGCGCTACCGAAGTTGCTGGCGCGAATCGTGGCAAGATTCGTGAATTCCTTGCGTCCGGGACATCGATCGCAGGCCTGCGCTTTAATTCCAGCGGAGAAGTGCAGTAATTTTCATCCCAATTGTTAACCAGCATTAACTCGATCGCTGCACACCCATGGATCCGTCCGATCTGCCATAATCTTTCGAATGTGCGGACGCTACCGGCTTTCCCGAAGAAAACAAATCGTTGAGGAGCACTTCGACGCTGTGTCAGGAGAAGAAGACTGGAGCCCTCGCTACAACATCGCTCCGACGCAATCTGTCGCGGTCATCCGGCAGAGTCCCCGGGAAGGCGTTCGGGAAATGTTGTCCATGCGCTGGGGCCTGATTCCGTCGTGGGCAACGGATCCGAATGTCGGGAATCGAACGATCAACGCCCGATCAGAGACGATCGAGACCACGCCGTCGTTTCGCGATCCGTTCCGATCGCAACGCTGCCTGATTCCCGCCGATGGCTTTTATGAGTGGAAGAGAAACGGCAAGACCAAGCAACCGTTCTGCTTTGAAGTTGCGGACGGCCAACTCTTTGCCTTCGCCGGTTTGTGGGACCGTTGGACCGACCCGCGAGGGCGGACTGTTGAGACCTGCACGATTCTGACTACAACAGCAAATACCCTGTCGGCAGACGTCCACGAACGAATGCCGGTTATCCTGCGACCGGATGACTACGACGGCTGGCTCGACACCAAGGCTGGAAACATCAACAGAGGATTGAAGCTGCTCGTACCGTTTACGGGTCCGATGCGGCGCTACCCGGTGAGCGCCCGGGTTAACCAGGTGCAGAATGACGATGCCGAGTGTGCGCGACCAGTCGAACTGGAGACGCCTCCGCAGGGTGAGCTATTTGGTTGAGGCTTGGCATTCATGCCCAAACGCAATCTGAGAGTCACGAAATGGATTGGCACGGTTCCCGCCGTTGCCATGTGTACGGCTTGCAACCACGAGTTCAAAGTGCCCTTGACGATCCTGAAGAGTGTTGTCGCCGCGCAAGAGAGCTTGCGGCTGCAGTTCGCGGAACACAAGTGCCCGGAAGCTGCGAGCCAAGCATCCTGTTAATTATGATTAACCTCGCGCGATCAAATCCGCGCCTAAGGTGGCCAGACTTGCATCCTCGATGGACGATAATCCGCTGACGGCGACCGCTCCGGCGACCTCGCCATTCTTCGGCACGGGAATGCCACCACCCCAGCCGACGTATCGCGGATCACCGTAATACGAGATGTCGTGGCCTTTCTCTGGATGTTTCACTTTTTCACCAATCTCTTGCGTGGGCTTGCCGAGTCGTGCGGCGGTCCACGCCTTGTTTATCGCGATCACGCCCGAGGAGACAGGAGCAGCGTCCATGCGGGCAAAGGCGATAAGTTCGCCGCGACAGTCCGCCACGGCGACCACAACCGCCTCTTTCATTTCGGTGGCCTTCTCGATGATCAGATCAACGGCGCGCTTCGCCTCAGAGTAGTCAATGGTGGGAATGGTTCTCATGGGCGAGAAGTTTAACAGCAGCTAAAAAAACTCCGGGCCGGAAATTTATGACTCCGACCCGGGAGGTAAGGTTTAGCTGTTCCGGTCCAGCTACTAAGCCGGCCCCGAAACTGGCGCGGCTAGAAAATAAACTTCAAGGCAAACTGAACAAGGCGTTCCGGCGCGGCGACACCACCCTGTACAGTTGACGTAACGGTACCGAATCCAGCGGCACCGAATCCCGTTGCAGGCATCGAGAAATATGGATGATTAAAGAGATTGAAGAACTCAGTACGGAACTCAATCCCCATCTTCTCGCCAACGTTAGTTCTCTTGAACACTGCGAAATCGAAGTTGTTGATTCCGGGTCCGCGAAGGACGGGATCGACCCGCGACTCGGTGCCCGGACCCCAATCCGGAGGAGTAGCGAAGCACGAGGTATTGAACCATTGTGCGAGACTCCGAGGGCCCGATCGCGAGCAGCCGGGAACCACGTCCGGCCGAATGTTGCCGACACCGAGGTTCGCTGCTTCGAGCGGAGTCGAACCGGCGTATGTGATCTTTAGCGGGAAGCCGCGCTGGAAAGTGGTAATTCCGTTAACTCCCCAACCGGAAACCACGCCATTGGCCAATCCAGTCATGCTGTTGAAGTACCGTCGGCCGTGGCCAAACGGGAGATCAAGAACATAGCTGATCACCAGCCGCTGCGAAACGTCCTGCGATGAGAGAGACCGCTCGCCTTTGAGGTTATTCCAGTCCTGAACACCGCCGACTCCGCCCGTCGGCCCTTCGAGCCAACTGGTGAGCGTGTCTGTGTTGCTGAGAAGTTTGGCGTTGGTGTAAGCAACCAACAGCGTGCCACCGCCCTGGAAGCGACGGGTCACGGTCGCCTGCAGCGAGTTGTAGCTGCTGCCGCAGCACCCAAAACCGCCTAATGACAAACCGTTGTACTGCGGGTAGGGACGCTCGAGCTGACCGGCAGCGACGGTTGCGCCATTCAGCGATGGGTTTGGATTGCCGGCCATTGGATTTGGTACTTGGACCGTAAGCGCGGCAGCCTGCGACCACAGGGTGTCGGGGAGTTGGTTGATGTTTGTAGAATATTGCTGGAGATGAACGCCGTGTGATCCGGCATACGCCACATCCGCAAAGAATCCGGCTGGCAGCTGACGCTGGATATCGAAATTCCACTGCTCTACGTATCCATATTGTGGATTGCCATGACCGCTGATGCCGTAATAGCGAGCCAGCGTAGGACTACCATTGGCGGCCACGAAGCTCGAGATATTGGGGGTCGCGAGACCCGTGAAATTGCGGCCCGGGGGTGCAATGATTCCTGCATTCCCGAAGGGACCCGACTCGGCGCAACCGAAACCGTTGGGCCCTCTCGGTGCAAAGACGGATGTCCCCGCTGCGAAGGAACAACCAGCCCCGTCCAACATGGCTGAGGGAGTGACGAGCGAATCGTTGGTGGCATGAAGCGGAGTACTCGGAAGATTGACTACGTCGTTGTCCGGATTCAAGCCGAACGAGACGTAGTTGGGGATGTAGAAGATTCCGTAACCCGCACGGATGACGGTTTTCGAATCCAGCCCGTATGCGAAACCGAGCCGTGGTGAGAACGCCTTCTTGTCCATCGGGATATTGTTCTTGCTGGAGTTGCGGCCTGTGCCCACCAAGAACGCCTCTCCGGGGCATGTGGTTCCAATTCCGCTGCAACCACTGACCGTTGCATTGGTTGCAGTGGGATCCCAATAACTGAGTCGCCCGTAAGCGTCCGACCACGTTCCCTGCAACTCGTAGCGGAGGCCCACGTTCACGGTCAGCTTGTTGGTCACATGCCAGGTATCGTCTGCGTAGAACGCGCGGTACACCTGTAAGCCCTTAGTCTGCGCGGGAACTTGCGCAACACCTTCGGTTTGGTTCACGAAGCTCCCCTCGTTTTGCGACAGGCCCAGCAGGAAGTCAGCGAAGGCGAAATTGGGATTGGTAACAAGATTCTGACCTCCCGTTGACGTGGTCCAGTTTCCGCCAAACCCAAACGCACCGCTGGCAATATTCGTTTGGAAGTAGTTGTCGTAACCATATTCAAACTGAGCGCCCGTCTGAATATTGTGCTTGCCGCGCGTCAAGGTGAGCGCGGGGGTTACGTTGTACTGAGTGTTGTGATCGCCGATGGCGCTATTGCCTTGCGACTTCCCGACATCCCCGGCAAACGGAAACGCGGGTGTGGGCGGAGTTCGCATGGAAGTTGGCGGTGTATTGTACGTGGTGGGCCAGCCCAACGTTGTGAGATCGAAGCCGGAGAGAATCGGCTGCCGACCATATACGAACCGGCTTGCGGCAAGGTTAATGTCGAAAATCGTGTTGTTTGGTTCAGCCATTGGAACGTGAAGGATCTGCCGATCGATCCGCTCGAGGATGGACTTTGCGCTGATCGCTGTGCGGAAAACTATTCGACGAACGCGGCGGTCGCGGCTTACAACTACAACATCAACGCCACCACGATTCTGGATTTCAATGCCAGTGTCAGCCGGTTCAAATACAACCGGTCGCCAACCAATGCCGGATTCAACCTGGCAGCGATTGGGTGGCCTGCCAGTTATAACCAGGTTGTGCCGTCAATCATGCGGACTCCTCCGACCCCGTGCGTCGCGAACTTTGCCGACAACATCATGTGCACGCAAGGACAGAGCTACATTCAGGATCGAGATACGCAGTACAACCTTGCTCCGAGCCTGACGCTGGTGCGCGGTCACCATCGCTACCATTTTGGATTTCAGCTTGAGGCTGGCTACGACAACTATGCCCAGACCAACGTGGCAACCGGCGCCTTCGATTTCTGCGATTCGAGCCAGCCCTGCTTCAGCGGATTTCCTTTCGCCAATTTTCTGCTGGGCTATGCCGACAACTTCAGCAACTTCGAGAATCATTTTTTTGCGCAAGCGGTAGTTCCCGCTTTTACGGCGGGAAAGCAGACCTATCACGCCTTTTATTTCAACGACACCTGGCACTTCGCGGAGAAGCTATCGCTCAATCTCGGTCTTCGCTATGAACTGCAGAGTCCATGGACTGAACGCCAGAATCGCCTTTCGTATTTCGACCCGACCGCCCCAAGCTACATCAATCAATTTCTGCCGGCGGGATCGCCTGCGGTGATGGGCGACGTCTTTCTCGTTCCCGCCGGAACTCGCAGCAACCTGCCGCTCGCAAAGACAGATTTGTCGCCGCGGATTGGGTTGGCTTACGGCGTGACATCCAAGACGATCCTTCGCAGTGGGTATGGAATCTTCTGGATTCCCACCGATGTTTCGTTCGCGCTGAATCCGATTAACGACATGGTGAACACGCCCGGGACCACTTACACGGGAACGGTTGACGGGACTCATCCTTACAACTCCATCTCGCTCCCTTTCCCGAACGGTATTTCCGCTCCGCCCGGTCGCAGTCTCGGAGTCGAAGGCACGCAGCAATTCCTGACACAGGTCGTGCGGTCGATCACCGAAGTGGACCGTGCCCATCATCCGGAAGGCTACGTTCAACAGTGGAATTTGAGCATCGAACGGCAGCTGCCCGCCGGCTTTTCACTCTCGGCCGCCTATGTCGGCTCAAGAGGAACTCACCTGGAGCAATACTCCGAGCAGACGAACCAGATCTCAGACACGCTGCTGGCGCAGGCGGCGGCACAGTTTGCCACGGGAGGAAGATCGGCAGTCATGTTGTTACAGAGTGTGCCGAATCCTTTTTTTGTGAATGGAGAAGCGCTCGCGCTGGCCGCTCCGACAACAACCCGCGGACAATTGCTCAGACCCTATCCGCAATACACTAGCGTGGAACTGGCAGGGCAAGGGTCGTTCGGCAGCATCTATCACTCGCTGCAGATTACGGCGCAGCGGCGATTCGCGGGAGCTGGATCGCTGCTCGTTGCCTACACGAATGCCAAACTTATCAGTAACACAGACACTCTGACCTCATGGCTGGAGACAGGGGTTGGAGGAATTCAGGACAACAATAACTTGCGGGGCGAACGTTCTCTGTCGTCGCAGGATGTGCCGCAACGTCTGGTCGTCAGCTATGTGCTGGATCTCCCGTTTGGACAAGGACAGAAATATCTTTCCAACGTCAACAGTGGTTGGAATCGTGTGGTTAGTGGTTGGGGAATTGATGGCGTGACAACGTTTCAGAGAGGCTTCCCTTTAGTCTTTAGCAACGGGCAGGCCAATGATGCGGCGCTGTTCGGCGCGGGCTCGCGTCCAAATATCGTCACGGGATGCAATAAGGCTTCACCGGGAGGAAAGCTCACCCGCATTAGCGGATGGTTCAATACTGATTGTTTCGCGGCACCGGCAGATTTTACGTTCGGGAATGAATCGCGGGTTGACGCGACCCTGCGCGCGGATGGGGTGAGTAATTTTGATTTTGCCATCTTCAAGAGGCTGCTTTTCGGTCCAGAACAAAGAGCAGGAGTTGAATCTCGGGTGGAATTTTTTAACTTGTTCAATCGAACTCAGTTTGGCCCGCCAAACACTACCTGTTGTAGCGCCAATAACGCGAACTTTGGGTTCGTCAACAGCACTGCGCCGGGAACGAACCCGCGGTTGGTGCAATTTGCTTTCAAGGTATTTTTTTAAACTCGCGGTTCCGAGCGAAGGCTGAGGGAGCCGTGCTTCTTGAGTTCTGGGCAGTTGGAGCATGTTAGACCGCGCACTACAATTCGCCTGCATTCTTGTGCTTATGGCCGGAGTTCCTGCCGGCAGCGCTCCACTCCTGGAGATTAAATCTCCACGCGGGATTGATTTCACGTTAGAGAATTCACCGACGCCACAAAAATATCTGATCGAGACCATGCCGGGAGGTGTCGCCCTCCTCGATTACAACAACGATGGCCTGCTCGACATCTTTGTGATCAATGGTGGGCAGATCGCCAGTCCAACGGCTACGCTGGATAAGTTTGACCGCCATGATCCGCGCTACTGGAACCGACTTTATCGCCAGAATAAGGACGGAAGCTTCACCGATGTGACGGAGCAGGCTGGCCTGGCGAACGCCGGCGATGGCAACTACGGAATGGGTGTCGCGGTGGGCGATTACGATAACGATGGCTATCCCGATCTGTACGTGACCAGCTACGGCAAAAATGTTCTTTATCACAACAACGGCGACGGGACTTTTACTGACGTCACGGCCAAGGCCGGTGTCGCGGGCGGCGGGTGGTCCGTCTCGGCAGGTTTCTTCGACTACGACAACGATGGGAAGCTGGATCTCTTCGTGACTCGCTACATGGATTGGGACATGCAGCACAGCAAGGACTGCGGGGGGAATTTCCACACGTACTGTCCGCCGGGAGAGTTTCCACGAACCACCAACATTCTTTATCACAATCGCGGCGACGGTACGTTTGAAGATGTAAGCCAGCGTTCTGGAATTGCCGCGAAGAAAGGACACGGGCTCGGCGTTGCGTTCGCCGACTACGATGGCGATGGATTCACCGACATCTATGTAGCGAACGATGGCATGCAGCAATATCTTTTTCATAACAACGGCAATGGCACCTTCACAGAAAGTGGCATGGAGGCCGGCGCCGCGCTCAACGCGGATGGCGGGCCGCTATCGGGGATGGGCGTTGTGTTCCAGGACTACGACAATGACGGCCGTCCAGACATCATTGTCACTACTCTTCCTCGTCAAACGTATGCCGTGTTTCACAACGACGGCCATGGCTCGTTTAGCGATCGCGGGCTGCAAACCGGCGTGAGCATGCTTTCAGGCGTAACGTCCGGGTGGGGCGTGGGTCTGGAAGATTTCGATAATGATGGTCAGAAGGATTTGTTCGTCGTGCAGGGACACGTTCTCGACAATGTTGAGAAGATTGATCCATCTTTGCATTATCTCGAGCCAACATTGCTGGCGCTCAATCGCGACAACCGCTTCGAGCGAGCTGACCCCGGCACAGCCGCGCTTGTTGCTGCGCGGGGTGCGGCCTTTGGGGATCTCAATAACGATGGCTCCATCGATGTGGTGACGTCCGTTCTCGGAGGACACCCGCAAGTGTTCATGAATCGCGGAGGAAATGCACATTGGCTCACGATCACTCTTCGCGGCACTCGCAGCAACCGCGACGGCTTGGGCGCCCGCGTGCAAGTGAATGGACAGACTCGCTTCGACACGACGGCCGGGAGTTATGAGTCGGCCAATGACAAGCGGCTACACTTTGGGCTGGGCACGGCAAAAACCGCCAAGGTGGAAGTGCTCTGGCCATCCGGAACACACCAGGTTTTGAACGACATCACGGTGGATCAATTTCTTGAAGTAGGCGAACCGGAGCGTCCATGATGCGGAAGATCATGATCCCCCTAACCAGGACTCGTCTCGATACAACTCGTGAGATTCCAGTAGCGGTCATGCGGTCCCTCATAGCGCTATGCCTGGCGCTACCAGCAATGATGGGTGCACAAGCGACGGGCGGGCCAACGATCTCCCCCGCGGCGACCGAGCACTGGAATGCGGCTCACCAGGCAGAAACACAGAGGCAGTTCGGCGTAGCAATCGACGAGTATCGCAAAGTCACGGAGCTCGAACCGACTTTTGCTGCAGGTTTTGCAAGCCTGGGACAAGCTTTCATGGAACAGCGTGATTTTGCAGGCGCTGTGGCGCCGCTTAAGCGAGCCCTCGAATTGGATTCGAGCCTTGTTCCGGCGCATCACCTGTTAGGTTATGCGTTGTTGGCGCAGGGCTATGCAGCTGACGCGATTCCACATCTGGAACGAGCCCACGAGCAGAGCGCGCTCGGAATTGCGCAGGTTGAAACGGGGCAGTTCGCTGAGGCGATCACGAACCTGCAGGCCGCATTGCAGAAACGCCCGAACGATCCAGACCTGCTCTACTACCTTGGCCGAGCCAGCGGGCTTTTGTCGAAGCAGTCAATCGATACACTGGTCGCGCTTTATCCGGATTCGGCGCGCGCCTCGCAGTCCATGGCTGAAAACTACTTCGTGCTGCGACAGATGAGCGAGGCAGAAAAGCAGTACGAACAAGCTCTCAAAACACGGCCCGATACGCCAAATCTTCATCTTGAACTTGGGCAAGTCTACGCGATGACGTCCCGCTGGCCACAAGCAGAAGAGCAATTTCGCGCCGAGGCCAAACTGCAGCCCGGAAACGCGGAGGCTGCTTATCGTCTGGGAGACGCGCTGCTTCACGAAGGAAAGGCGCGAGAGGCGAGAAACGAATTACAGCGTGCGGACAAACTGCAACCGCAGATGCCGGAAACACTCTACTCGCTCGGTAAGGCGGCTTTACTCGAATCGGATGCGCCCGCAGCCGAGAAGTCCTGGCTCGAATTACTCTCCATTGAAAAAGAGGGCGACTTGGCCGCTCAAACACATTTTGCGCTGGCTGGACTCTATCGGAAACAAGGCAAGACGACTGAGGCCGACACCGAAATGAAGGAGTTTCAAAAGCTGAAGGCTGGAGCGCAAGCGCCGCCGGCAACTCCACAGCCATAACTTGAACGGCCGCCCTGCGACGGATGCCGTTTCACGAAATTGCCGGCAAGAGGACGAAACCCGCCGCCTGCAGATCCTTTCGAAGCTGCGGCATCGATCGAACGTGAATTGCGGTGATGCCCAGCGCTCGCGCCGCTTGAATGTTGACCTCGCGATCGTCCAGGAATATCGCCTCGGAAGCAGTTACACCTAACCCGCGAAGCGTATATTCATAAATGGCGGGGTCCGGCTTGATTAATCGCACTTCTCCGGAGAACGTCACGAAATCAAAATCGTTGAGCCAGGGAAAATGCCTACGGCAGTGCGTCACCATGTCCGGGTGCATATTGGAAAGCAGCCCAACCTTGAACCCAGAGGAACCGAGCTGGCGCGCCCACTCCACCATGCTGGAATTGATGTTGCTCCACATCGCCATATCAAGTTCGCAGATTTTCTCCATTTGCCCTGGCCCGATCGCGAAACCGGCATCGGCAGCCAGCATCGACCAATAGGCTTCGGCAGTTAGGTCTCCGAGATCATAGGGGCCACGATTACGTTCCCAAAGCGCGGGGAGCCGGTCGACAGTCACTCCGAAAAAGCCTGCCAGGCAGGCGATTTCAGCCGGTGTGGGGGGATGGCAGAGGACCTCTCCGTAGTCGAAGATCACCGCTTTCACTTCAGGTTGTTTGTGATTGCTACCGGACATCGCAACGTTGATTCTCCTCTCACGTGGCAATGCATTGCCATCTTATAAGTGGATGCAGAGTAGCGGCAAAATTCTTCACAGATTTGGGCCATGAAGCTCAGAGTACAGCGCCTGCTCTCCTGGTCGAATTGTAATAAGTCAGTGCGCGGATGTGAGTGCGGCTTCAATCAGTTTCAGTTTTTTCGCGACCAAAGCAGGATCGCCAGCCTGAAAGCTGTTGGGAGCCGTATGGTTGGGATGTTCGATGCGATGCCAAGTGCTTAGACTTAACTGATACCAAGACTGCGCTTCGGTAAAGTACGATTGTCGCTTTTTTACGGCCAAGCCCGGTTGCCGCGCAGCCTTCATCTCAAGTTCGCCGAGTCCGAAATAGGCGTCTGCCGTGGCATACAGCGCGTCAAGATCTGCGGGGGCCGTCGAGATGAGAGGTTCAGCGATCGACACTGCCTCATGAAAGTACTCCGCAGCTTTCTGATCATGTCCCGCCTTGTCGAATGCCTCGCCTAATTTGACGTTGGATGCGGCTACATTCGCTCGGTTCGCGGCGCCTACCTTGGATAGAGACTCGTAAATTGCACGGCCGTGCTCGATCTCGTTTATGGCGGCTTCCGGTTCGTTTGCAGCTGTCAGGATGGTGCCGCGAATGTTCAGCATTGCCGCTAAAACGTATTGTTGGAAAGCAGTCTTAGAGGCTGCCGACGCGAGCGGGCGCATGATTTCAAGCGCACGATTCGAGTAATCCATGGCCAAAGGAATTTGGCCCGTTCTCGCGGAAGAAGCCGCAGTATTCATATAAGTAATCGCAAGCCCCTGTCGCAGCAGCGCATTTCTGGAGTCGGCGCGAACCATCTCCTGATAGATCGACAAGTCTTTCAGGTTGTTCTCAAGTGCATGCGGATAGTCGCCGATGTCGTCGTAGACGCTCGCAATCGAGCCGTAACCCATCGCAACACCACGCTGATAGCGGGTGTCCGGTGAAAGCTGCGTAAGTTTCTTATCGATCTCCAGCGCTTTCTCGTAGTTCTTCAGGGCTTCCTGCGGGTTCGCTGATTCCAACTTGTTGCCGATGCTAGACAAATCGACAGCGTAGCCGTGCAGTGTGGGAACGTCGTTCGGTTTCATCTGCAGCAACATCTCATCAACGGCCAGCGAGCGGCGATAGTCTTCGATGATCTTCTGATCTGCCGTATTTTCTCCGGGATAGCCGATCCTTCCAGAGACTTCATAATCGAAACCTAGCTCGTTGAGGACCTTCCAGTCGTTGGGATGTTCTTTGTTAACCGCTGCCGACACTGCAATTGCGCGCTCGATCGGATCACGTGCCCCTCGTGGATCGCCGTTGGCCCACAACTGGTGCGCCACGAGCCGGTAACCTTGTGCCAACGCGATGCGGTCGTTCCAATCGCTTGAGGCGGAGCTGATCTGTTTTCGGAGCGCAAGAGCCTTGTTGTAACTGGCGAGCGTTCCCTCAGAGTCACCTAGGTTATTCTCGAGATAGTCCCCTTGTACCGACCCGACTCTTTCATAAGCAGTCGCGAGTTCCCGCTGAAGGCCGAGGTCGCCAGAGGATTCTTGAGCTAGCACATTCAAATATTGCAGAGCCCGGTCCACGATGATCTTTCGGGCAGGGGTCGAGCCGGGCAGGTCTTTGACAGAATCATGAACATCGAAGATGAGGGAATTTGCCAACGCGCGGACATCGTTGAACCGCCGTTGGGCGATCCGCGCCTCACGCATGTTCACGATGATCCCAGCAATCAGAACCAGGGCAACCACCACTGCTGAAGCAACGCCCGGCTTGTGTCGCGCGACAAACTTAGTGGCCCGATACAAGACAGTATCGTTGCGGGCGATCACCGGAATATTTTCGAGATGTCGGCGGATATCCTCTTGCAAATCGTTCACCGATGCGTAGCGGCGAGAGGGCTCCTTCCGAAGAGACATCAGGACAATATTGTCGAGATCACCGTCGAGTTGTTTCCGCAACTTCTCGCGGGAAATCGCCGGAACCGCGCGTGGTTGGTTGTCGAGTGTTCGCTGACGATTTCGTGGAGACGGCTTTACGGCCAGGCTCGGCTTCTGTGGTTCTCTCTCGCAGACCGCTTGCGCGATTTCCTGCGGAGACGTATTCGCGGGCGCGTAGGGGCTGACACCAGTCAGCAGTTCATAAAGGACCACGCCGAGCGAGTACACATCACTGGCGGTGGTCATCGGCTCGCCCGTGATTTGCTCGGGACTCGCATAGCTGGGAGTCAGAACTCTGAAACTCGTCAGAGTTGCTTCGTAGAGTGGCGTTTGTGAATCGGCCTCGAGAATCTTTGCAATGCCAAAATCGAGGAGCTTCGGAATGCCGCCTGGAGTTACCAAAATGTTACCCGGCTTGATATCGCGGTGAATAATCAGGCGCTGATGCGCATAATGCGCAGCCGAGCAAACTTGTAGGAACAGTTTCAAACGCTCGGTCACGGAGAGTTCGTGGGCGTTGCAATATTCAGTGATGGGACGCCCTTCGATCAGTTCCATCACTAGATAGGGGACGCCTTCCTCCGTGGCCCCACCATCGAGAAGCTTGGCTATGTTTGGATGATCGAGCCCGGCGAGGATCTGGCGTTCATTCTTGAACCGGGCGAATATGTCGCCAGAGTATTGCCCGGCACGAACGAATTTGAGCGCGACCTCCTTTTGATACTGATCATCGGCCCGGACTGCGCGATATACCTCCCCCATCCCGCCAGCCCCGACTTGCTCGACAACTTTGTAAGGCCCAACGCGCCGTCCAACCCAATAAGCTTCGTCCGCTGGAAGCAAAGTAGCAGCGGCGACAGCGAGGTCAGCGCCATCAAGAAACTTGTCGCTCAGCCGCCGTTCCTGTGCTACCAGCGGTTCGAGGTCTGCCCGAAGAGATGCATCTTCCGCATAGCTTTGGTCGAGATAGACTTGCCGCTCGGTGGGATCGAGTTCGAGAGCCGTGGCCAGCACTTGCTTGACGCGTTGCCATCGCTCGGGGTCCATCATGCTTCAGCACCGTTTTCCATGGCATGATGTAGCCACACGCGCGCCGTCGCCCATTCCCGCTTCGCGGTGGCCGGAGAAATCTCGACGACACGCGCAGCTTCTTCTATGGAAAGGCCGCCGAAAAAGCGTAACTCCACGAGCTGGCACTGGCGGGGATCCAGGGAAGCAAGACGTTTCATGGCACGATCCAACCCGATCAGATCGAGACTGGTTTCCTTGGCGAAACCAGCCTCTTCATCAAGCACCAGGGTGAACGAACCACCGCCTCGTTTTGAAGCTTTGTGCATGCGCGCGTGGTCCACAAGGATGTGCCGCATGACCTGCGCCGCCAAGGCAAAAAAATGCGTTCGACCCTGCCAATTCGCTTTGCGATTCACCAGACGCAGGTAGGCTTCATGAACCAGTGCGGTTGGCTGGAGAGTGTGATCGTTACGCTGTCCAGCGAGGTATTTGCGTGCAATGCGGCGCAATTCGTCGTAGACGAGCGGAATCAGGGCATCGCGAGATGCCAGGTCGCCCTCATTCCAACGGACGAGTAACTCGGTGACTGCATTCGGAGAAGCAGGCTCCCCCAACCGTTCCTCCCCCAAGCAAACCAGAGCCGTTTCCGGTTTGGCAAAAGAGCGTACCCCGGGTTGACTCGGATGTCAACGCGCGGGAGAAGTGTGTGTCATACCACAATAGAAATGTCCCCGTCTTGTCCACAATAGAAATGTCCCCTGGTTAAGGTTCACCAAGCCGAGGAAAAGATCGGCGTCTTCATGTGCTGATAGCGATTCCTTCTCCACGGATGATCGGCCGTGGGGATGCAGGATTTGGTTTCGGGGATGATCGTCGTGCGACTCGTTGATGCGGACGCCCCAGAGAATAATCGAAGGATGGTTCCAGTCGCGCCGAATCATGCGGCGAACGTTATCGACGGAAAGATCTTTCCACCCTTCGTCGCCGATGTGCTGCCAGCCGGGGATCTCTTCTAAGACAAGCAAGCCGAGTTCGTCGCATGCATCCAGGAAATGACGCGACTGAGGATAGTGCGAGGTGCGGACGATGTTGCACTTGAAGTTGTTTCGCAGAATGTGGGCGTCGCGTCGTTGGACGCGTCCGGGCATGGCCTGCCCGACGAAAGGAAAAGTTTGATGACGGTCAAGTCCCCGCAGTTTGATGACTTTACCATTGAGCTCGAAACCGTGGTCGGTGAACCGAGCCTCACGGAAACCGATGGTGCGGGTGTCCTCATCGACCAGCCGCGCTTCATCCATCAGCCGAACCCGAACCTGATATAGCTTCGGGCGAGCGAGATCCCATGGCGTCACGGGACCAATCTTTTCCAGGCGCACAGTATGCGAAGCGGGGTCACTCGCAGTGCCGGCCGCTGAAACCCGCTGGCTGGCTGAGGCAAGTACGCGGTCGCCGTCGCGCAACGTTACTTCAAGCATCAGTGTTTCGTGCGACGGCTCCATCTGCTGCAAGAAACACTCCACTTCCAACTTAGGATTTTCGGTGAGCACATCTTTTGGCTTGGCAAAGATGTTTTCGATGAAATTTGAAGGAACGACCCGCAGCGCAACTTCACGGTAGATTCCGCCAAACGTAAGATAGTCAATTTCATTTCCAAACGGAGGAATATCCGCCCGCTCCGTTGAGTCGACTTCGACCACGAGCACGTTCTCGCTGTCAAAATCCAGGTGTGGTGTCAGCTCAAAAGAAAACGGCGTGTATCCTCCTTTGTATTCTCCTAGTCTCACCCCGTTGAGCCAGACAGTAGAAGCAGTCATCACTCCTTCAAAATCAACAAATACATGTCGGCCCCGCGCCTGCGGTGGAAGCTTGAAACGACGCCGATAGACCGACACAAACTCGTACTCCTTATCGTCAAAGCTGTGCCAGGGCAGTAGAGTGTTGGTGTGCGGAATGACGACGCGCTCGAACTTGGAGTCATCGAAGTCTTTGGCACGAGCATCAGGAATCGCCGTGCGACTGAAGCGCCAGTTTCTATTCAGCGGATAAAGGCGGCGCGCCTCCGAAATCTGCGCCGCGGGTCCGGCGGACGCGAATGCACTCTCCGCGAGCATTCCGGCGACCAGCACTCCGGTTTGCTTGATGAAATCCCTTCTGTCAATGGTCAATGTCAGCCTCGATGTCCCGTTCTTCCTGGCCTACGCGTTCGCAAAACACGAATCGAAGGATCGCTGTTGTCGCGATTGCGAGGAAATTGCGGTGCTTTCGTTCAAACTTTCGGATTTTAAATGAGTGCAGATCACGATTGCCTCCTCCTAAAGTATGAGTGCCGTCCACTATATTCGCATGGCTTCCGCCCGGTGCTTGAATTGTGATAATGTCCCCGGTCACGATTGCTCATGCAACTGGTCCAGGGTGCGTATGAATCGAAGAACGTTTGCTAAAGCGCTTGCGGGGACTGCAATTACGGCGACTGGCATCGGCCAGAGTTCTGCACTGCTCAGCGGGCAGTCCAAGTCGGAAGGGCGTGAGGGTGCGGTTCCCTTCAAGTTGTCCGTCATGCTTTGGACTGTTTTCAACAATCTTCCATTTGAGCAACGCTTGGAAAAAGTCGCCGAGGCTGGATATCGAAATGTGGAACTGGTCGGCGAATACGACAAATGGACCGACGACGATTTCAAGCGGGCGAATGCGAAGCGGAAGAACATCGGCATCACCTTTGACTGCACGGCTGGCTTGAAACACGGCGTGGCCAACCCGGAGCACCGGGAGGCACTGCTTGCCGAACTGCGCCGCGCATTGCCAATCATGGAACTCCTTGAATGTCCCAGCATGATCCTTTTGTCGGGCAATCGAATTCCTGGGATGCCGCGCGAGGCACAGCATGAGAGTTGCATCGAGACGCTGAAAACAGCTGCTTCGATAGTAGAAGGCAAGTCAATTCATGGCGAACCCGTGCGGTTATTGCTCGAGACCATTGACCGCGAGGAGAACGCGCAATACTTCCTGACGGAAGTCGTCGAGGCGTTAGATGTCGTTAAGACTGTCGGCCACCCCCAAGTCCAGTTACTCTTTGATTTTTTCCATGAACAGGTGGCCGCAGGCAATCTCATCGCGAAGTTGGAGAAGGCCATCCAGCACCTGGGACTTGTGCATATCGCCGACGTTCCGGGCCGCCATGAACCGGGCACAGGTGAGATCAACTACGAGAACATCTTTCGCAAACTGGCTGAACTAAATTACACGGGCATGGTTGCGATGGAGTTTCATCCGAGCGGCGATCCGGTTCTACAATTGCGTGCCGCGAGAGAGATGGCCTTACAGGCGGGCAGCAAGGGCTCAGGCAAGAGGACTATTCGGTAATGTGCGGGATGCAAAATCCGCCCCCCCCCCGCGCAACCAACAACAGGGATTTCCTTCCACAAAACCGGGTGAGCAGGAAGGAAGTACTCCGTCTGCAGCAGGCGAGTCCCTTCCTCGCCCGCCGCTTAGCAATGGTCGCCCGATAACAAGAGTCTGGCCCTGGTGCGCGGAGATTCTCCTTCGGATCTGGTGTTGATTCAGAATTCTCAGAGGAAATAGCCAGAATCAGCTTGGCCGACTCCAGACGAGTTGTCGCAATCCGGAAACTGCCCGATAAACGTTAGGGCCCTATCGGGACTGCCCCGAAATAAGAAGTGTGGGGGTGCGCAGTGGTGTGGTCGGGGCAGTTTCGATAGGGTCGTTTGAAATGAGCCGCTGGCGTTTGCGGCGGACGCGGTGGGCTATGGGATTTCAATCCGTCCGTGCCGGGTGCAGGGCGTCTCTAAAGCAAGCAACCGAGACGAAGGGAGAGACGGCGTTGTTCTTGAACATCGCATTGGAGTCTTGACCTGTGACAGAAAGGGTGGTGTTTGGGGGACTCCGTCGCTGCGTGAGCAGACGAGGGCATGGCGTGTTGGAACACACCTACAACAGACGTTGATCGAAACAAGTTGCGCCATCGGTATCTCAGGAGGAGTCAAGGCTGCACCTCTGGGAATCAGGCATGGTCAGGGCCGATTGGAAATAAAGCTGGCTGTTGGTCAGCCGTTCAATAGTGAACATGGGACCGGCGCAAACCGGACAGCGCAGATGGGTTGTTGTGTCAGCCTCGCTTGGGCAGTGCGCGCTGAGCAGATTGCGGCAGCGTACGAGCATACCGCCGCGCCTGCGATTAGCGAAAAGTCCGAAGTGGCGGATGCGGACCAACCCTTTCGGGAGAACGTGGATCAAGAATCGTCGCAGAAACTCATCTGCGGAAACCGTCATGATTTTCTGCTTGCCGCCGTGCGTATAGTCTTTCCAGCGAAACGAGACTCGATCATTCTGGAACGCCACCAGTCGATGGTTGGAGATGGCGACGCGGTGCGTATAGCGGGCGAGATAGTTCAGAACATGTTCAGGACCTCCGAAGGGTGGCTTGGCGTAGACCACCCAGTTTTCGCGGAAGAGGAGTCGCAGGAACGCGTGGAATCGGCGGGGCTCAGCAAGACTCTGGAGTGAGCCATGGAACTGGAGCTTGTGCTGAAGAAAGAGTTGCTTCAGTCCGGCTGCGAACTTGCCCCGGAAGACGCGACTCAGCGCGGCGACGGGCAGGAAGAATCGTCTCGAGGAGGAGATCCATCGGGAACCGTCGGGTGCAAGACCGCCAGCAGGAACAACGTAGTGTATGTGCGGATGATGGTGAAGGTTCTGTCCCCAAGTGTGGAGTACGCCAAGAAACCCGATGTCCGCACCCAGATGTTTCGGGTCGCCGGCGAGTTCGAGCAGCGTCGCTGCACTAGCTCGGAACAGCAGATCGTAAAGCAGTTGCTTGTTCTGCAGGGCTAGAGCGGAGAGTTCGTGCGGCAGCGTGAAGACGATGTGAAAGTACGAGACGGGCAACAGCTCCGCTCTGCGCTCGGCTAGCCACCGGGAGCGTGCGTTTCCCTGGCATCGGGGACAATGCCTGTTTCGGCATGAGTTGTACGAGATAGCCTGATGTCCGCAGCGCACACACTGATCACGATGACCGCCCAACGCCGCAGTTCGACATCGGACGATGGCATCGAGCACCTTGCGATGCTGCCATGCAAGATGTGATCCGTGATGCTCCCAGAATCTGTTTCCTGCTGCTCGGACGATATCGGCCACCTCAAGGGTGGGCCGACTCATCGCTTGATCAGCCTCCTGGAACGCTTCACCTGGTCGGGACTAGACACCTCGATGGTTTCCAGCGGACTGGGAACTGCCTGCAGATGACGCCGGGACAAGTGCAGGTAGACAGTGGTGTCGGCGAGCTTGGCATGACCCAGCAGAACCTGGATCGTGCGCAGATCGGCGCCGGCTTCGAGCATGTGAGTAGCGAAACTGTGCCTGAGCGTGTGCGGAGACACATGCTTGCTCACCCCAGCATGCTTCGCGGCCTCGGCCACGGCAGTCCAGACAATCTTCTCCGTGATGGGTACGTCGGCCCGCCAGTTGTTGACCGTGCCGGGGAATAGATATGTTTTTGGTTTCATCCAGCGCCAGTACTCGCGCAGGGTCTCCAGCAGCTTCGGGGTCAACAGGACGTCGCGGTCACGGCCGCCCTTGCCCTGGCGAACATGAATGACCATGCGTTCGCTGTCGATATCGCAGACCTTGAGGTGGCATAGTTCCGCGCGGCGCAGGCCGGTCGCATACAGCATCATCAGCATGGTGCGGTGCATCAGGTTTCGAGCGGAAGCAATGAGCCGCGCCACTTCCTCCTGACTCAGTACTGTGGGCATCCGTCTCTGACGCTTGGGAAACGGAATGTGATCGGGAAGATAGGGCCGTCTGAGTGTCTTGACGAAGAGAAAACGCAGAGCAGCGGTGCGGCCTTCGATGGTCCCCGCCGAGAGTTTGCAGTCGCGAAACAGGTGAACCTGGTACTCGCGAATATGTTCTGGGCCGAGGCGATCTGGCGAACGGTGGAAGTACTTCGCGAAATCCTCTATGGCGTGGATATAGGCACGGACGGTGTTCTGAGCGTAGTTGCGACGCTGGAACTCGTCCAGCATCAGCTTCCTGAGTCGGGTCACAGTAACCTCCTTGTGACCCAAAACCTTACACGGGCAACAATGCTGGCGACGACCACGCGGTAGCGTCCGCCGCGCCAGCGGCTTAGTTCAAACGGGCTTCACGATACTGATCGGCGGATATCCGCCCGCAGGTTCCAGTCATTGAGAGCCTTCACACCAAACAGTCCATCCGCGAGATGACGTACTGATCCCGTGCCTAGATTCGGCAGAGCGCTCACGGAAAGTTCGTCACCTTCGGTGACACGCGAGGACGAATGGCAGTCGCCTCACCCGTGTCATTGATCACGTGGCTGATCAGACCGTGCTCGCCCAGCGCCACGGTAATCATGTGGTGGAACCGTATCTCCGGGCTCTTTGGCGTCTCTATCGCCCGCGTCAATGTCACATCCGGGTAAGTGAAGACGGTGTACACTCCCAATCCCCACGCCTCATGATTCGTTACTTCATCCGCCACTTTGTACGACGCCCAGCCGTTCACCCCTCGCGTGCTCATATAGCTGGCCTGGTTCGGAGGATCGTAAGGAATCTCAGACTGGAAAAAATAAGTCCTCCCGCGATTGCCCTTCCACAGAACCTGGAATTGCTGGTGATGCTCCACAAACAGGCCATAAATCGTGACGTCATTCCCATTCACCACGAGTCCGTTCTCACTGGTATTCAGATCCCATCCCACTCCGTCTCCGTGGTCTGCTCTCCATATCCACGTATGGTCCACCAGAGTGTCATTGCTATTGATTCTCAAATTCACCTTGGCGCGTCCAATTCCCGCGCCGCCCACGCGAAAGAAAACATCGTGCAGCGTGATCGGGTCCTTCGCATGGCGCTCGCGACTGCCCTCCGGTCCCACCTCGAGCAGCACCGGAGACTCGCTGGACCCCGCATCAAACAGTAGCCCGGCAATCTCGATCCCGTCCGCATCGGCTGTCGTCATCGCCGCCGTGCCTTTCACCGGGCGCAGCGTCGCAAACCCCAGACCCAGTACGACTGTATGCGGCCGCGTCACGCGAATCGGGCCGATTAGTTCGTAGATCCCTGGAGTAAGAATCAGGTTCTTTCCTTGGGCGAGCTGTGCGTTGATCGTCTCCGCCGTATCCACATCCGGGCGCGCGATATAAAACCGCGCAATCGGGATCGTTTCTCCCGGTGTTTCTCCGCCGTGCCACGTGATCCCAAGGCTGTCTCTTTGCAGTTCCGGGACCCGAACGCCGAACTCGCCCGCGGCATTTACCTGCAGGAACGGTTTTTCTCGCACCAGCGGCGTTTGCGCTACTTTCGTGTACGGCGGTTCGGGCCATGCGCCGTCCGGCGGATGCACCACGCCGACAAACACCATGTTCCAGTTCGAGCCCGTCCAACTCTTCCAATCACAGTTGCGTGAGATCCATTGCTGCTGGCTCCCGGAATCGACATTGCCATCCACGAGCGAATCCGACATCCACCCGCCGCTGGCCCAGCCATGGTGTTGGTGGAGCACCAGGTCGCCCCGCACATGCATGCGCCGGAGCGAGACCGCTTGCGAGACTGCCCACTGCATCGTGCCACCCGCCGGCTCAATCGAGAGCCCTTCCGCCGCTCTCCAGAATGTCGTAGTCGCATTGTTGTGCTCATGATTGGCATCTGCATGCATGTTGCCTGTAATCTTCGTTGCATCGGGCGACGCACCGAGCCCCATCACCTCTGTGTAGAAGCCCACCGGCACGTTCACTGAATAGCTCCCGGGCAGGAACAGTAGAGCACTCCGCTGCGAGCTAAACTCGTTGTGCTCCTGCACCGCATATATTGCATCGATCTGCTTCTGGATAGCCTGCGGTGTCATCGACGGATCGAAGATCAGAACATTCGGTCCGAACTCCGGTTTCGCGCCCTTGGCCGCTAGCGCAGGCAGAACCAGTGCAAGCCCCACCGTGAAACTCAACTGTCCTAGGAACCTAAGAGCGTACCTGACAGACATAAGCCCACTCCTCCGGAAAGGCATTATGGCTCAAAAGGCCAAATTAGTGCGAGGGTCAGAGGCCGCCTGCACACTTCGTTTCGCCCTTGTAGTCACGAATGGGGTAGTTCCCGGTTGGCGG
>CAWAXV010000031.1:0-124746 GCA_963786095.1 uncultured Acidobacteriaceae bacterium
GTGTACTTTGTCGAGCGGCATCGCGAGCTTTTCTGCGAGTTCCTCGGGAGTGGGTTCGCGGCCGATCTCGGGCAGCATCTGACGCGAGGTCCGCACCACCTTGTTGATCGTCTCGATGGTAGTGTGCGTGGGTACGCGGCCCGTGTGATCGCCAGGTCGTTCCCGGTCGGCCATCGCGTGTCTCCCAAAGCTACGGTTCGCGGCGCAAGCCGCAAATTCTCGAAATGATAGTTGCCCATGTGTTGATCAAGGATGTCACTTCGCCATGTCGGTCGCGTGGGTCGCGCCATAGGCCCCCAATCGTAGTAATCGGTGTCCAAGTAATGGGCCTGCATGAACCGCATCAGCTGCATCGCATCGACGTTGTCGGGGAACCGGCCGTAGGTCTCGTGGATGCAATACCGCTTTCTGGCAGACCGCAGTGGGCTCACTGATCATGAAGAAACAGGCTCGGCGCTCCCAGGTGGGACAGCGGAAGGACGTTGTCCCCATCGAGAAACCCGCTCTTGGCCCATTTGTCGGTTCCGGCTGGTTGAAAATCAAAACGCGCCAAATCTACCCGTTACTGGCTCATCAGAATGGACCCATTTCCCGCCTTTGGCGTAGAGGTCGCGATGCGGCGCGGCAGGGCCCCGGTTCAACTGGTGGAAAGCCGGTCGGCGCGGCCTGCGACAGCTCTCACCCTGCGCGGCGCAGCGATCCAAATCGCCAGTGCCGAGAACGTGCTGCAACCGGCGGCTATCCAAAATGCGGCTGTGTAGCTTCCCATCGCATCATATAGCGCACCGGCCAGCCACGGCCCCGCGGCTCCACCCAGAATGGCAGCCACCATGATAGTGCCGAAGATGCGGCCAAAGTGCCGCCCCTCGAATATCTCGGCGGGGATCGCACCCATAACGGAGGTCAGGCTATAGCCGAGTGTTCCCTGCGTTAAGACCATGGCATCCAGCAACATCTTGGTGGGTAGGTCGCCAAGCAGAATTAGGCATACGCAGCAGAGCACGAACCCCATATTGCCGATCGTCCAGACCCATTCGCGCCCGATCCGATCGGACAAATGCCCGAATGCTATCTGACCCGGGATCGCCACGAGGCTCACCAGTCCCAGTGCCAATGCGGCCTCGCTCGGCCCAAACCCGACCTCGATCAGATATTTGGTCTGATGAACCTGAACCGCGTACCAGGTGAAGAGGCCACAGAAATAGCCGCCGGCGAGCCACCAAAAACGCGTGGTCCGCAAGGCACGCCACAATGTCCAGTCGACTGCCGCCCAGGCATGGTTGACGACACTCCCGATCCGCGCCACGATCGTGCGGCTCGAGGCCATGCCGTCTGCGGCGAGACCGAAATCTTCTGGCCGTCGTTTCAATAGCAGATTGAGAGGCGCAAGCACCACCAGCACAAGTATTCCAAGTCGGAACAGGCGGCGCGCCAGCCCGAATCAGTGATCAGGGAGGCTACCCAGGGCAGCACCGTGATCGAGCCGATGCCGACCCCGGAGAATGCAATGCTCAGCGCCAGGCCACGTCGTCGTACGAACCATTGTGTCAGATAGAGCGACTGCCCGATATAGGCGAGGCAGTTGACACCGCCACCGACAAGCGCACCTAGCGACAGGTAGAGCTGCCACGACTCGCGAACCAGAGCGGCCAAGACCAACCCCGCCCCCATCGCGACGACACCGAACTCGATGACCAGTCTCGGACCCCGGAGATCCATTGCCCATCCGATACATGGGGTGACCAGCGCCGAAACCAGAAACCCGAACGAGAACACGCCCGCGGCCATGCCGCGCTCCCAGCCGAACTCGTCGAGGATCGCCGGAAACAGCAGCGAGAAGGCGGTACGGGCGTTGACCCCGACCGCCATCGTCACGAATGCGACCGCGACGAGAACCCAACCGTAGAAGAATGGCAGACGGACTTCGCCAGGCGGCACTACCCGTGGAGTTGGAGACGCCTTCGACGAGCCGCCGCTCATTCGGTGACCAGATTAAGCCGGGTCTCGCCATACGCGACACACCGGATGTTTTCAGCGATCAGTTTGGCGGGGGCCTCCAACGTCTGACGGCCATAAACATTCGCCAGCGCTGCCGCGCGCCAACCGATCATACCGGCAGCGTCACGCGTGGCGCCGTTTGTCGCCAACCGAAGGACGCTAGCCGTGCACGATAAACCGGGTGCGAGGCTCACCGGCGCGTCGCAGACGTAAACGCATCGGTAAGTCTCCCGTCATGGCCGGTCAAGCCTGGCCAGGACGATGGAACAAGCGATTTCATCCAACAGAAACCCGGCCTATCCGGCGATCATCGTCGTCTGGACGCCGACGTCGCCGATCAGGTCGAAGAAGGTCGGACAGGTCTTCGACACGCAGGCGGGGTTGAGCAATTCTATGCCGTCGGCCGCGGCGCCGAGTACCGACAGCGACATCGCAATGCGGTGGTCCTCGAACGTGTCGAGCACAGCAAAACGCGGGCGCGCCGGGGCGATTGTCAGCCCGTCGCGATGCTCTTCGACCGGCACGCCGAGCGCTGCCAAGGAGCGGCACATCGCGTCGATGCGATCGCATTCGTGGTGGCGGATATGCTCGACCCCGGCGATGGTGATCGCCGCATCGGCAAATGGCGCGATCGCCGCCAGGGTCGGGACGGCATCAGACAACGGGCGCATATCGGCGGTGAACCCGCCGCGCAGCGTGCCGGCGCCGACGACCGTGGTGCCGCCGGCGACGCGGGTCACATTGCAGCCCAGCCGCTCCAACAGGGCCATGAAGCCGTAATCGGGTTGCAAGGTGTCCGGAGTCAGATTGGTCAGGGTCACCCGCCCTCCGGTGGCCGCGGCCAGCGCCGCGAAATAAGTCGCGGTCGAGGCGTCGGCGTCGATGACCATGTCGCGGGCACGATAGCCGACCGGCCTTACCGTGAAATGCTCGAGCCCGGTGTCGGCTTCGACTTCGGCGCCGAAATGGCGCATTGCGTCGATGGTGATGCGGACAAAGGCGTTCTGCACGATGCCGTCTTCGACATCAAGCTCGACGCCGAGCCGGCTTTGCGCCGCGCCGAGCAGCATGCCGCTGATGAACTGGCTCGACATCCGGCCTGACATGGACAACCGTCCGCCGGCAAAGCTGCCGCCCGTGAACACAGCGGGGAAACAGCCGGGATCGCCGAAAAACGCGATCTCCGCCCCGCCCAGGCGCAGCGTGTCGAACAGCGGCGCCACCGGGCGCCGGGTCATCTGCCGGCTGGCAGTGACCCGCCACTGCCCCACCTCGCCGGCCGCCAGGAACGGCGGCAGGAAGCGCGCGAGGGTGCCGGACGAGCCGACATAAATCGGCCCCTCGGGCCGCGGACGGCGCCGGCCAATGCCGCGTATCGTCGCCGCCATGCCGTTGACCGCGATCTCGGCTCCGAGGCGGCGCAGCGCATCAGCGCACCAATAGGTATCGTCGCTGAGCAACAGGCCGGACAGGTTGGTCGTGCCCTCGGCCATTGCAGCGAGGATCAAAGCCCGGTTCGACAGGCTCTTGCTGCCGGGCACCGCGAGACGCGCCTCGATGGCTCGACCCAACGGCCTGACCCGCGCCGCCGCGACACCGCTCAGCGTTGACCACGGCGTCAGCGCATCGTCGAAACTCTCGTCGCTCATCGGCCGTGCTCCACACAATGACGAAAAAATCTCGGTCGGTGGCCATCCATCGCAGTCGTCACGCCAGTCTAGACCAGCACGAGGCTCGTTCTTTGGCCGAGCAGAGCGCTGACCAGTAGGCCGGGCACCATCCCAGGTCAACACCGCACCATCCGAGGCGCCAGAGCACTAGCGGGCACGCTAAAAGCTTCGCCACCGGAGACGCGGTGGGTGTCTGGCGGCTCTGCCGCCTAGGCCGGTCGCTCGGCCATTTGATCGAATTGCTCTGCGGCTTCTCGCGCCGGCTTCAGTTCCGTACGCCATGGGAACATTTCGAACACCACGAGGCCGCCCCGCCAGTTCACCTGCCAAGCGATCGACGCATTGGCCGGGATCGAGGAAGGAGATCGTCGAGCGCGCCTCCGCCACGCTGAAGGCGGCGAAGGCGCTCATCTCGGCCGCAAACGTGCTTTGGCGCCGGCGCGGATCATACGCCGGCGGGCCAGGCGAGAGCCGACTACCTGACCGGCGAGAAGGTCGCTGGTACGAGCAATTTGTTTTCCTGGCGAACCGGGCGGACACCGGCCTGTGGCGGCCACGCTCCGCCGGGCCGGCGGGATTCCTCACGAACCCGGGCGCGCTCGTTGAGATCCTTGTAGACCCAGATGTGGGTGAATTTGTTGAGCCCGCCGAGCTCGCTCGTCCAGCACGCCGCCAGCGGCGAGAACTTCTCGCGCGCCTCGATGGCCTTGCCCCACGCGTCGAGCACCTTCGGGATGTCGCCCGGGGCGTAGGTGTAGGTGCGCATCTCGTAGACGTTGCCGGTGCCGTAGTTACGGCTGCCGAGCTCGCGCATGAACGGCGCCGGGATCACGATCTCGGCCTCTTGCGCGACGATAAATTCGCCGCCGCCGGGCATCGCATTGCGCTCGCGGTCGTTCGCCATCGCCGAACGCACCCTCGTACGGTGCTGCAGGTCGTCATAGGGATAGACGTGGACGACCTGGTTCAGCGGGCCGAACTCGGTGTGCCAAAAGCCCCCCAGTTTCGAATGTTTTACCCGCAAGGGCAGCCGCTTTTCGTAGCGCTCTTCGAATTCGGCCGTGGTCCCGGGGCGGAGCGTATAGGTGCGGACTTCGTAGATCATCAGCGCATCCTCCAAGTGACAGGGGTTAGCGAGGTGATATGCCGGCGAACCGACAGCGCATTCTAGCCCAAGGGGGAGAGGGCGGATAAAAAAATCCGAAAGCACCCTTTCCCAGGCTTGCTTCGCGACGATCGTCCGATGCTCCAGTTTCGCGGCGCGTGATCACGGCGGATGGCGGGTTGCCGGTCGAACGCGAGCTGGATGACGGATCGAGAATCCGCGGGATATGGATCGTCTTCTGTGCGCAGCCAATGCGCGAGAAGTTGCCCGCGTAAGTGGACGCACACGATGCCGGATTATCGCCGCCGCCACATTCAGGCGGAATTGCTTGCGGGAATAAACGCCGGATGTAGCGCTGCCCATTTTTCCGGAAGAGATACAGGATGAGGCGATCAAGTGCCACTGGTGCGGATCGACCCTGTTGCCGCCGGTTTCCGCGATGCGCACCGGCCGACGAGGATGCGGCCGTCCCGGTGGAGGAGTTGCCTCCCGAGATACTATCGGAAAGCCAGCGACATCGCGTAGCATGGCCGGCGCGGCTCGGAAGCGGCGAGGGGGGCCACCATGCTGATCGTCGATGCTCAGGTCCACATCTGGTCGCAAGGCACACCGTCCGGGCAGCACCGGCAGATCTCCAGCTATAGCTGCGGAGGACTGCCTGAAGGAGATGGGCGAGGGCGGGGTCGACGCCGCCGTGCTCCATCCGCCCGGATGGGACCCCAACGATATAGAGGTCGCGGTCGAGGCAGCCCGCCAATACCCTAATCGGTTTGCGATCTTGGGGCACTTCCCGCAGGACAAGCCGGAGAGCCGGTCGTTGATCGAGGGCTGGAAGAGCCGGCCGGGCATGCTCGGGCTGCGCTTTTTCTTTCTCCAGCCGCACCAGCAAAACTGGTTGACCGACGGCACGATGGATTGGCTGTGGCCGGCAGCCGAGCGCGCCCAAATCCCGATCGCGCTGATGGCGTCGAACCATCTTCCGGCGGTTGGCCGGATCGCCGAACGGCACCCCGGTCTGCGCTTGCTGATCGACCACTTTGCCAGAGTACGCGGCGCCACCGACGACGCAGCCCATGCCAATCAGCCGGCGCTTCTGGCGCTCGCCAAATACCCCAATGTCGCGGTCAAGGCGACCGGGGCACCAGGCAACTCGAGCCAGCCCTACCCCTATCGCAACATCCACAAATATATCCAGCAGATCTATGACACGTTCGGCCCGCAGCGGATGTTCTGGGGTACCGACATCACCCGCATGCCGTGCTCGTGGCGGCAATGCGTGACGATGTTCACCGAAGAACTACCGTGGCTCGAGGGGCGCGATCTCGAGCTCGTCATGGGCCGCGCGGTGTGCGATTGGATTGGCTGGAAATTGTCAGGCTGAGAAATCGACTTCGCCAGAAGGAGGGAAAAACGCCATGCTGATCGTCGATGCACAAGTCCACATCTGGTCGGCCGGACCGCCGACCAATCCGTCGCATCGCCAGGTTACCTCGTATACGGCCGAGGAGTGCATTCGCGACATGGATGCCGCCGGGGTCAATGCCTGCCTGCTGCATCCGCCGGGCTGGGACCCGAACTCGGGCAAGATCTCGGAAGAGGCAGCGGCCAAGTATCCGAACCGCTTTGCGATCCTCGGCAACTTCCCGCTCGACAAGCCGGAAAACCGCTCGCTGATCGACACCTGGAAGAGCCGGCCCGGAATGCTCGGATTGCGCTACGCCTTCACTCAGCCGCACCAGGCCAACTGGATGACCGACGGCACGATGGACTGGCTGTGGCCGGCGGCGGAAAAGGCCGGGATCCCGATTGCCTTGATGGCGTCGAATTATCTGCCGCAGGTGGCGCAGATCGCCGAGCGGCATCCCGGCTTGAAATTGCTGATCGACCATTACGCCCGCGTCCGCGACGGCAAGGACGACACCGCACACGGCAACCAGACTGCCTTGTTGGCACTGGCGAAGCACCCGAACGTGGCGGTCAAGTGCACCGGCGCACCCGGCAATTCGAGCCAGCCCTATCCCTATCGCAACATTCACAAATACACCCAGCAGATCGTCGAGACCTTCGGGCCGCAGCGCAGCTTCTGGGGCACCGACATCACCCGCATGCCGTGCTCGTGGAAGCAATGCGTCGACGATGTTCACCGAGGAGATGCCGTGGCTCAAAGGCCGCGACCTCGAGCTGGTGATGGGCCGCGCGGTCTGCGACTGGGTCGGCTGGAAATTGCCCGGCTGATCGAACGAAAATCGGACTCCGCGAGAGCGCCGGCGAAGCCCTCACGAAGGGGCTGAACCAGCTGCGGATCCGTGCGTCTGCTCCCACTGAATTCGGGAGAGAAAGCCAATCCAGCGATTGGTCTCTCTCAATGCGTTCAAGACAGAGGACACGAACCATAGGTTGAGGCACAATAGAACGAGGGTGCCCAGCTCAAACCAGTGCAAAATCACCCAAGCACTCGTAGTCATATTCCGTCTCCCGCGTGAACTCCTTACGCACCAGACCGTGACCGGCTCGGAGGCTGATCAGATGGGATCGAATTCGCGATCCTTGCTCGGAATCAGATCATAGGGCAGCGCGAAGCCTGGCATCGCCTCGAGGCGTCCCGCCCAAGCTTCAAGATGGGGCCAGTTGGCAATGCCGAACCCGCCTTCGGACATGAAGACCATGCGGCCCCAGCAACCAATATCGGCGATCGTGCAATAATCGCCGACGAGGAATGGCTGATTTTCCAGTGTTTTATTTATAAAAGACAGCGCCGCCTCGGCGCGCGGGCGAAATTCGGCGATCGTCTCAGGGTGGGAGGCGCGAAACCGCGCCGAATGGCGGACCTTGGCGACATAGGTGATGTGGTCGGCCTCCCAGGACAGCCATTCGCGCGCCTGCCAGCGCTCCTGCTCGGTCCTGCCCTCGAAATGCCCAGTCTCGCGCGCCAGGTAGTCCAGAATCACGTTCGATTGCAAGATGGTCAGGCCGCGGTGGCGCAAAGACGGGACGACCCCCCAGCGGTTGACCGCCAGGTATTCGGGTGTCTTCTGTACGCCGGTCTTCAGATTAACCGTGCGGAATGAAAAAGGTAGCCGCGCCAGCGCCAGATATAGCATCGGCTTATAGCTCGAGCTCGAAGTAAAGCTGCCGTATAGGGTCAACCGATCCATGAGCTCAGATCTCCTCTGTCTCGGGCCTGGTCCGCTCGTGCACCATGAATTGAACGCTGGTCCCCTGCCCTCCCTCGCTCTGGGTCCGTCGGCCAGACCGAGCGGAAGGCGCAAGGAGATCAAATGCGGATGATGCCCGCGACGATGTCACCGGTCGAGCCAGACATCCTCCATACGCCAACTGTTGAAGATGCTGTTGTCCATCAAGGTCAGGCCCTTGACCTCGGGCTGCCAGCAGGTCGCCTGGCGCATAAAGAAGATGATCGGGCGCACCGCATCCTCGATCAATTTGCGCTCGACCCGCCAGACCAGTTCCTTGCGCTTTGCCGGGTCACTCTCCGCGGATTGCTTGTCGATCAATGCCTCCACTTCGGGATTGCAATAGCCGGTGTAGTTGCGCGAGTGAGCGGCAGGAGTAGTTCTCGTAGAACTGCGTGTCGGGGTCGTCGACCGCACTGCCCGAGAGACTGAGCACGACGGTAAAGTCCTTGCGCATCAGTTTTGGCACCCAGTTGGCAGTCTCGATCATTTCGAGCTCACCGTCGATCCAGATTTCCTTGAGCTGGTCGATTAAGATCGCAGCCGGATCGCGATACCAGGCGATATTGCGCGTCGAGACCTTGACCTTGAGCCGGTTGTCGGGCCCATAGCCGACCGAGCGCATCAACGCCCGAGCTTCTTCGCGGTTCTTCGTCACGTCGGGACCGTAGCCGGGCAAGGTTTGCAATATTTCTGGCGGCATGCCCCAAATCCCCTCCGGCGGCGGCTGCAGGACGGCCCCGATATCATTGTGGCCTTCGCTCAGGATGTCGACGAAGGCCTTGCGGTCCAAACTCAACTGCATCGCGCGCCGCAATACCGGGTTATCGAAGGGCGGCGCGCCGGTAACCAGCAGATTGGCCCTGCCGTTCATCGGCTTGAGTTCGCAGATCAGCCTGCGGCGCCTGGCTCTTGACATCCTTCAACAATGGGACCGTCACGTCATAGGGAAAGGTCATGTCGAACTTGCCGGTGGCGAAGGCCAGGATCGCGGTCGAGCGGTTGGCTATCATTGTGTACTCGATGCCGTCGAGATACGGGCGGCCCGGTCTCCAGTAATCCGGGTTTCGCGTCACCTTAATCGACTGGTTCGGCTTGTATTCGACGAACTTGAACGGCCCCGTGCCGATCGGATGGGCTGCGCATGTCGCGCGCCGAAACATGGCACGGATAAATCGGCGAATAGCCGGAGGCGAGCAACGAGAGAAGCGCCGGCTGCGGCCGCTTTAGATGAAAGGTCGCTTCGGTGTCGCCGTTTGTCGTGACCTCGTCGACATTGAAGAACCAGGCCTCGCGGTAATTGAGCCGCAGTTTCTCCTTGGCCTTCCCCGTCAACAGATCATAGGTGCATTTGACGTCGGCGGCCGTAAACGGCTTGCCGTCGTGCCATTTGACACCCTCGCGCAGCTTGAAGGTCAGCTCGGTGCCGTCCTCGCTCCACGACCAACTCGTTGCGAGATCCGGGACGATTGATTCCACGCGGTTCTGCGGCACGTGCTGATCAAACAGGATGAGGTTGTTGAACACCCCCATCAACGGCATGATTGCCGATACCGACCCCTCCTCGAGGATCGACATGCTGGCGGGGCTGTCGCGATGCTGGACGCGCAGAATGCCGCCCGGCTTCTGGGCCAGCGCCGCGGTAGCGATCGTCATACCCAACAGGAATCCCGCGATCGTCGCGCGGGCTCGGGGTGCGGTCATTTATGATTCTCCCGATGGGACGCCGCGGGGTTGACCCACCTTGCGGTTCCCCGACACATTAGCCCAAGATGCGGCAACTCGCACGCACCGCACCGATGAGAGAGCCATGAGCAGCCTCGACCCGATCCCCTACTCCGACGCGCAGCTTCGCGCGATCCTGCAGCGCGTCAAGACCATCGCGATGGTCGGCGCCTCGTCGAATTGGAACCGGCCGAGCTACTTCGTGATGAAATATCTGCAGGGCAAAGGCTATCGGGTGATCCCGGTCAACCCCGGCATCGCCGGGCAGATGCTGCTCGGCGAAAAGGTCTATGCATCGCTGCGCGACATTCCCGAGCCGGTCGACATGGTCGATGTCTTCCGCCCCGCGCGAGACGCGCCCGCGATCGTCGAGGACGCGATCGCGATTGGCGCCAAGGTGGTGTGGATGCAGCTCGGTATCCGCAATGATGCCGCGGCAGCGACGGCCGAGAAGGCTGGGATCGAGGTCGTCATGAACCGCTGCCCGAAGATCGAGTTCGGGCGGTTGGGCGGTGAGCTTTCGTGGAGCGGGGTCAATAGCGGCATCATTCGCAACCGGCCGCCCGAAGCGCCGTTGCCGCGGCGCACGCGCGAGCGGCCGGCGCCGTCGCACAACATCACCTATGGTTTCGAGACCCGTACCATCCATGCCGGCGCGGCCCCCGACCCGGTGACGGGCGCCCGTTCGACGCCGATCTATCAGACGACCTCCTACGTGTTCGACGATGTCGATCACGCCGCCTCGCTCTTCAACTTGCACAATTTCGGCTACATCTATTCGCGCCTGACGAACCCGACCGTCGCCGTTCTCGAAGAGCGGGTCGCCAGCCTCGAAGGCGGCCGCGCCGCACTCGCCGCAGCCTCCGGGCATGCCGCGCAGTTCCTGATTTTCTTTACGCTGATGGAGGCGGGGGACGAGTTCGTCGCCTCACGCAATCTCTATGGCGGCTCGCTGACCCAGTTCGGGCTGTCGTTCAAAAAGCTCGGCTGGAAGTGCCATTTTGTCGACCCGACCGATCCGGAGAATTTTCGCAAGGCGCTGACCCCCCGGGTCAAAGCGATCTTTGTCGAGAACCTCGCCAATCCCGGCGGCATCGTTCTCGATCTCGAACGGGTGGCGACGATCGCCCACGAGGCAGGCATCCCGCTGATCGTCGACAACACGTTGGCAACCCCCTATCTCTGCGAGCCGTTCCGTTGGGGCGCCGACATTATTTGCCATTCGACGACCAAGTTCTTGAGCGGCCACGGCCACGCGCTGGGCGGTATCGTCGTCGAGTCGGGCCGGTTCGACTGGTCTCAAGGCGGCCGCTTTCCGTCATTGACCGACCCAGAGCCCGCTTATCACGGGCTCAAATTCTACGAGAATTTCGGCGACTTCGCCTTCACCACCAAGGCGCGCGCCGTGGCACTGCGCGATTTTCGGCCCGACCCTGTCGCCGATGAACGCGTTTCTGACGCTGACCGGCATCGAGACCCTGCATCTGCGCATGGACCGCCATGTCGCGAATGCCCTCAGGGTCGCCGAGTTCCTCGTCGATCATCCGCGCGTCGCCTGGGTTTCCTATGCCGGGCTCAAGCAGAGCCCGTTCTACGACCTCGCCCGGAAATACCTGCCAAAAGGCGCCGGCGCGGTCTTCACTTTCGGGGTCAGAGGCGGCTACGAAGCCGGCATCAAGCTGGTCGAGAGCGTGCGCCTGTTCTCACACCTCGCCAATATCGGCGACACCCGCAGTCTGATTCTGCATCCTGCCTCGACGACGCATCGCCAACTGACCGACGAGCAGCGCCTGGCGGCCGGCGCCGGCCCCGACGTCATTCGCCTGTCGATCGGTCTCGAAACCGCCGACGACCTGATCCGCGATCTCGACGAGGCGCTTGCAGCAGCCGACCGGTAACGTGCTCAGCGGCGGCGACAAGCCGCTCGAGCGCCATCCGAACCATTGGATCGCCGTTATGGAGCCGACGGACATGGCGCTCCAGCTGCGCCCGCAGCGCCGGCGCCTCCGGCAACGCGCGGTCGGTCCAAAACCGCTTGGCCGGATCGAAATAAGCCCACCGTGTCGAGAAACGCGATCGTGAAAGTAATAGCTCTCGGCCAGCGATTCGCTCTTCGCCCGCGCCACGACCGTTCCGTCGGGGGCGATTGCCGTCGCGAGACACCAGTCGAGCAAGGCGGTCGAGCTCTGTGCGGGCGCGCTGCCGCTGGTCCGCGCGCATCTCCGGCCAGCCGAGCCGGAACAAGGTCGCGACATCGTAGTTGTTGTGGTTCGTCAGACCCTCCTCGTCGAGCCAGCCATTGGGATAGCGGTCGTCGCGGATCTCGATCAAGGTGTCGATCAGTTGCGGCCAATAGCCGATCCTGCCCTCGAGGTAGCGCGCCATGTGAAAGGTCAGGCTGAGATCAGTCGTCCGAAGGCGCTGTCCGCCGATCTCATAGGTCGCGCCAAAGAAACCGGTGGCCGGGTCCTGCCAATTGGCGACAAAGCGGCGAATGACCGTCTCGAGCCGCGGGTCCCACGGATAATTCGCGGGCCGACGCCACAAGATCAATCGAACGAGATCGGCGGTCGCAAAGTTGAGCTCTTTGCGATGGTCGACCCCTTCCTCCGCTAGGCGAGAGACGAGCAGACCATCGAGGTAATGCTCTCAGCCGGTCGGGATCGTTGATCCGGTCGAGAAAGCGCGGCGGCTTGCCGTTGAAATCGGGTGCGAGCAGGTGGTCGACCGAGGCGTCGAGCTTCAGAAACCAGACTTCGGTGCAGGCGCCGTAACTGCCTTCCTCGTCCGGGTTGGCGGCGCTCGGCAGCGCCGGCAGGGCGGCCAGGTTCCGGATGCTCTCGAGGCTCGCGCGGACGCCGGCTACATCGGCGGTGTATTCGAGCCGCCAGCGAAGCTCTCTCAGCGCTTGGCGCAGGCACGAGGTGTCGAGGCCGAGAGCCTCGTCATCGATCGAGCCGCGCTTCGATCGGTCGAATTTCGGGCTGCAGCGGCCCGATAGAGATCGGCCATCGCCGGAAAATAGGTCGCGATCGCGCGTTGCGGGCTCCAGCCGGCTGGAGCCCGCGATGTCCCTGGCGCATCCATTACGGCAACTAGGCTGCCGCCGCAGCTTGCACGGGCCGCTGATCGAGCTGGATCAATGAGCCGAACGCCATCACAGCGAATAGTCCGACAAGAGCGATGATGCTGGCGAGCATCAGCGGGCTGCCGCTCGGTCCGAGCGAAAGGAGGCGGTTGCGCCCGCAGCACCAGTCATCTGCATGAAAGCTACCAAGACCCGATGCCGTACCGACGATCCCGGCATTGACGCCGAGGCTGCCGGCCGTCGCGTTCGGCGTGATCAGACCGCTGCCACAGCAAATCAGGATCATTGGCCCGATCACCGCATAGGGGCTCGCGACGCCCAGCAAGGCCAGAGTGACCATGATCGAGGCGGCCGGGATCAGCACGGTACATCCGATCGTGATCAGACCGTCGATGCCGAGCCTTCGCGTCAGCCGATTCGATAGAAAACTGCCAACCAGAAAGCCCATCGGCGGCAGCGACGCGTAAAAACCGTAATCTTCCGGACGTATCCCGAAGCCGACGATCAATACCGCCGGAGCGCCGGCGGCGAAAATGTGAAAGCCAGCGTGAGAACCGGCCGCGGTGAACGCGTAAGAGAGAAAACGCCGGGTTCCGATCAAGGTCCGATAGCTCGCCAGCATCCCTCCGGTGCGAGACGGCGCGGCGGTTGCCGCGCGGCCCTCCGGCACGTATCGGGTCACCAGCGCCATAGCTACGCACGCGATCACCGCGATGACAACGAAATTGCAGCGCCAGCCAAACCATCCTTGCAGATATCCGCCCAGTACCGGTGCGAATGCCTGCATCAAGGTGGCGGCGATCGCCCGCCCGGCAATGACCCGAGCGGCAGCCTCCCGGCCCCAGACCTCGCGCGTGATCGCGCGACCGACGACCAGTCCCGCGCATGCCCCGATCCCTTGCACGACCCTGCGCGGCAATCAGAAAATCGATCGTCGGGCTGACCGCACAGGCGACACTGCTGATGGCACTCAATCCGAGGCCGCAAATGATCGTTCGCCGGCGGCCGTACCGATCGGACAGCGGTCCGAGCACGAGCATGCTGGCCGCAAAGGCCAATAGGTAACCCACAAAGGTGAGCTGCACCCGGGCGATCGAAGTCTCGAACGCGCCGGCGATAGCCGGTATTGATGGGACGTAGATTGTCGAAGCCACCATTCCGAGAGATGACGTCATCGTCAGGGTCAGCAGCAGAACGCGGTGACGAGGGACTGCTGACCCATCGTCTCGGAGCGTAGGAAGCGGTCAAGAGCTCAGGCATGATCGATCCTCATTCTGTGAGTGTTTCCCGAAAAGGCCGGCCTCCAGTGCCGGCAATTCGTAATGGAGGAGCTCCACTCGGGATCGCGGAGACCCTCGGTTCGGTAAAAAGGCTGCGGATAGCGGGCGACCCGGACCGGGCGTCGGGCAAGCCAATGGTCGAGGGGGGCGACCGGCACCGCCTGGTCTTCAGCATCGCAATCGGGGAGCAATAAGACGGTCAAGCGTCGCGCACCCCGTGGGCCAAGGGACCTCCAGCCGTCTGATCAGAGCACCCGCCGCCCGCTTGCCGTCCTGATCGTCGCGACGCGGCAGCTCAGACACTAGAGCGCCGTGACCGGCGAGCTGGTCGGCCGTGCAGTCGCCTTGGTATCGGCAATTGGAAACGAGCACGGCGCTGGAGGCAGCGTCAGCTCGAAACGCGCAGTGCCCGGTTCGAGAATGCGCGCCACAAATCGGTCGTCGCCCAGTCGGAAGCGGGCGACGGAGCCAACCACCGAATCGGGATCGGCGCTGGTATGGATCGCCCAAACGACGTTGTCGGAAATTTCGGGGTCGATTTCGTCCTGGATCACGACTTGCCGTCCGATCAGCGCAGCACCGCGGCGGACCGAGCCGGCCGGCTTCCCGTAGGCCGCCGAGAGGTCGAACACGACCCATTTGCAGTCGCCTTCGACGCAGCCGCCAAGGATCGGAGTGCGGGCGTTGGGCACCTGGTTGAGGCCGTCTATGACGAGCGTGTTGTGGCCGCCGGCTTGCGTCCGATAATACCGCCACCGCGGCCCGGATACTGTTGTCGGCGCCATGGTCGAAATAGCCGGGTAAATCGTAGTCGTCTGAGCCGAGATCGATCACCCAGCGCCGCCTTGCGCCATCGACTACGAAGCTGCCCGCATCGGCTTGCGTATGGAGCATCGTGTCTTCCGGGCGGTGTGATGATGCACATCCGTTACCCGGCGCATTTCCGCCCTTGATCGCCAGATAGACCGGGCGCGCCTTCGGGGCGGACGACCAGGTGTTGCGGAAGCAAGCCAGATTACTGCCGCGAAAGATCTTTCCCTTGGGTAGATCGAGGGCCGTCGGGCTGGCCCTCTGTCTATTCGCCCATATTGTCGTGAATGGGAGGTACCACCCGTCGTAATCGCGGATGAGCCAGCCGTCGATCGGCCGCTTAAACCGATAGGCGAGCCAGGCGAGCGGAGAAACGTCGAATTGCCGCTCGGAATCCCCGAAATTGAAGGCGGCTCCGAAGGGTCCGACCGTATGGAGAGCAAAGTCGCCTGTTTGCGCGAAGCCCGGCCGATCCGCTAGGCCAAAGCTGTCCCCCAACGTGCTCTCGAGCCCAGCGACCATCAGGCTGGCATACCGTATAGCGAGGGACCAGTAGCTGAGGCCCTCTGGCCACGCCCCGTCTGGAGCGAAAGCCTCGAAGCTATTTCGGGACGCTGCTAGGCTCTTCGCTACCAGCTGCGTCGTGAGATCCCGATATCGTTCGAGGACCGCAAGGGCGGCGATCAAGATGCCCGAATTCGACACCAATGCACAGTTGTCGCGCCGTCTCGGCCACAGCAGCGACGGATCTTCGTACGCGGCAAGCGCGGGCTCGAGCACATGCCGGTAAAGGGCGTTCTCGATAGCTTCTCGCTCTTCGTCCAGCAATTTATCGTAGAGCCAATCATAAGCGAGCGAGACGGCAACGGCTGTTTCTGCACAGTCGAGAAACGATTTGATTACCGGCCGCCGTCTCCAGCTCGTTGCCGAGCTCAATTCCTGTAATACACTGCGTGACGCTTGCAACGCATCGTTTGCCTCGTCACCGTCACAGATCAGCGCCATGAAGGAAGTATTGATAAGACGGCGCGCCTGATGTTTAACCGCGGCTCGCGCCTCTTGCCCGACTGACGCAGAATTTATTTGGCGTAGCGATACGTTCAAGCGCGCCAGCAGCTTCGAATTACTGCTGACGAGCCTGCGGATACGGGCGATTTCCTCGCTTATGGAACAACAGATATGGATGTCTCGTCTTGAATTCCGCGACCGCGGTTTCAACGAGCTTGGCAGCCGCGCTATTTGTTTGACTTACCTCAAGAGCCGGCACGCTATCGAAGGGCAATCAAATCCCCCGACAGGGGACGTATCGGTTGCCGAAACCGAGCGGCCTCGCCTCGGTCATCCAGTACGGGCGAGGCCGTCGACCGTTACAGGCACCCGCCCCGCCCCCAAATGCGACGGAGTCGCGGCCAGGTTATCGCCAGCGCGTAACCAAATGTATCAATAGATATCGATTATATGTTAAAAATGCAAGCAGTTCTGTGCTCGAGCGAGGCGTTCGGCGAGAAATTCGTCATTCCAGCGGACGAGGGTTGAATTAGCCCCGCGCAAAAAGACCTTCGACTCAGCCTTTTGCAAATGACCCGTTGGTCACGACATTGAGAAATCAATGTAGCCGGTACTTGACGCCTGGACGGAGTGTGACGCTTTGCCGAGGCGCTCCGCCAGCAAGAGGTGTGCTGAGGCAAGTAAGAATCAGTTTCAGTTGTCGGTGTGCCGGTCACCTTACCAAAGTTTGGCGAGTTCGGATCGCCCTCCCAACAACGGCGCAAATCCGACCAGCGATGTCACGTGCAGTATTCTCTGATTCGACTGTGCAGCCGGGACCGATGGCTACTTTCTATTGCCGGAGTCGGCGAGCATAGGCGACGTCGAGAGCCGCGCTGCGTAGCGATCTGCCCAGCGACTGCACTGCGCCAGCGGGATCGTCAGAATCTCAACAAGTCGTGCGCGCATGCCGCCGCCTGGCCGCACGTCTGTCGATCTTCGAAGCAAACCGTCTTTCGGTTGGTTGTTGCCGCCGCCATCGACGCAAATGCCGTAGCGATCGTGTCCCTGGCCTCCGCCGCCTTACCCTCTAGGCTGAAGTAGTGTACAAGCGGCTGGCAGAATTGATTTCCAATTTTCTTTTTAAGTCTCATCATCGAAATCCGCGTCCAGGAGTTCCATGTCCGCGCACGAAATCAACCATCATGGCGCGAGTTCGGAGGTCAGTAGCGTGGCTTCGCCAGCCGCGCGGGAGGCGTATCGCGATAGATCTGCAGCCGGGTTACGCGCAACCCTGCGACGCCGTGCGACTCAATCGCGCGCTGCCAGGCGAGAAATTCTTCAACCGACAGCTCGTACCGTCGGCAAGCCTCCTCGAGGCTGATGGCACCGCTGCGCACGGCGTCGACGACCACGGCCTTGCGCCGCGCGACCCAGCGTTTGGTGTTCGGGGGAGGCAACTCGGGGACAGAGGCGCTAACGCGCGGCAAGATCTCGTCTCGGGTCAAATCGTACAATGTTGCGTTCTTGTCCATGACGCCAGAGTAAACCAGAAGATCTTAAAGAATTCTAAAAGTGAAAGTAGCAACATAGTACGCAATTTCCCAGATGACGAGCGGGGACGGTTACAATTGGTCCCCGCTTCATCAGCCGGCGGCTTGGGGATCGGCTGTGGCCAACCCGTATCTTGCCGCGAAGTGCTCGACGGCACTCGAACTGCTCGGACTCCGGCCTGAATGTGCTGCACCCGGCAGCTGTCCTCGCTCGAAATTGCAACGCTGCAGCTGAAACGCGAGCGGAATCAACGTGCTCGTTGCAATTCTCCGGCTTGAAGCAGGGAGGCCCGCTTCATATACTCCGCGCCGCTTCATTCACGGAGTTTCGGGGAGACCGATGCGTCCGTCGCTGCCGCCCAACTATCATCCTTCCGACGACGAAGAGTTCATGAACCCGCTTCAGGTCGAATATTTTCGACAAAAGCTGTTGAGTTGGCGTGCCGAGCTGCTCGCAGAGTTGTCAGACACGCTTCTGCATCTTGAAAGAAGAGAGCCTGCTCAAGCCCGACTTGACCGATCGGGCCTCGCTGGAGACCGAGCGCGCCATCGAATTGCGAACCCGCGCGCGCGAGCGCAAGCTGATCTCCAAGATCGATGCGGCGCTCAACCGGATCGATGACGGCACCTACGGCTATTGCGAGGAGACCGACGAACCGATCGGCATCCACCGTCTCGAAGCACGCCCGATCGCCACCCTAAGCATAGAAGCACAGAAACGGCACGAGCGCATGGAGAGGACACACCGCGACGACTGACGCCCGCTGACGAGATTCTCTCCGGCGCGCGATGGGATTGAAGCAGGCCATCGGCCCTTTGCCGCGGAGGTCTGCACAAGAATTTTACGAGAGCATTTATAAAAGGTACGGCCTCATTTTCATCTATCTATAGTAGTGTGGAAACCCACTCAAGGCAAGGATGATGGTCGACACAGGAAGCGGATTGGTTGCAGGCCCGACGGCGGGTATCCGGGGTGGATCCGTTCGCTCGGAGGTGCAGCGCAAGCCCTTGCTGCAATCGCCGGCTTCGGCGCTCTTTATTTGGCATGGACGATCACCGGTTCGACCACCCAACCGATTGAGTACACAATGTTCGGGCTTGTCGGGATCAGCGGCGTCGCGGCTTTCGCTGCCCGTCGGGCGCAAGGCGCACTCGCCGATCGCCTAGATATGCTGAGCCTAGCGCTCGACGCCGTACCGGACCCGCAGATGATTGTCGCAGGGGATGGACGGATGGCTTATGCGAATCTCGCATTCGACCGCCTTTTCCCCGGAAGCGGCGAGGCGGCCCTCGACCGCATCGAGCGCTCTCTGGCTGCGGATGCGGAGTCCGTAACGGAATTTCTCCAGCTGCGCAGCCGGGCTGCGGCTGGGGTCCGCGCGACCGTCACGGTTTCTCTGCGGGACGCGCACGGCGGCGCTGTCGGCCGGTACAACATTTCGGCAAGCCCGATTACTGGGCGCCCAGGGTATAGCTTTTTGAATATCCGCGACATCACCGCACGCAACGAAATGGAAACGGTGATCCGCGATGAGCGAAATAAATTGGTCGACTTTCTTGATAATGCGCCGATCGGTTTCTACTCGGTCGATGGCGAATGGTCGTCTCCGTTTCGTCAACCAGACGCTGGCACAGTGGCTTGGCAGCACTCCCTCAGAACTCATCGCGAGCGGGGCGGTCCTAAAAGATTTCATAGCCCGTCGCCGGCCGGAGAGACGCAGCCCTCCGATCCCTTCGGCGGTCGGGGCGATGGGACGCAACGCGGAGAAGTGCTGCTCAAAACTCGCGCAAGGCCGCATCGTCCCTGCTTGGATTGGCCAGAGCGTTGTCGGATCGGGCGCTGAATTGCGCACACGCTCTGTAGTATGCGACTTGACACCCGAGCGCGAGTGGAAGGCTGCGCTCAGATTGGCGCGCCGCTTTCAGCGTTTTTTCGCCAACGCGCCGATCGGAAGCGCACTGCTCGACCGTTCAGGTCGTTTCGAGGAGGCGAACCGCGCGCTCGGCGAGCTGTTCGGGGTTGCACCTCAGGATTTGATTGGACGGGAGCTGATCGGTTTGCTGAACGAGGAAGACCGCGACGGCATCGCCGCGAAGCTGGCGGCGGCGGCCGACGGGCGGACAGAACGCGATCCGATCGAGGTCCGAATCGCGAGCCCTCGCGAAAAGACAATTGTTCTGTTCCTTAGCCGGATCGACGATGTCGAGGGAGACACATCAGTCACCGCCCTCGACCCGGGCGGCGGGTTCACCCTTCATTTTATCGATGTCACCGAGCAGAAAAATCTCGAGATCCAATTCGCTCAGTCGCAAAAGATGCAGGCCGTCGGTCACCTCGCGGGCGGGGTTGCGCATGACTTCAATAATCTGCTGACCGCGATGATCGGGTTCTGCGACCTCCTGTTGCTGCGCTTTCAACCTGGTGACCCTTCCTTTGCTGACATCATGCAGATTCAGCAGAACGCCAACCGGGCAGCCAATTTGGTGCGGCAGCTGCTGGCCTTCTCGCGGCAGCAGACGTTGCAGCCGCGGGTTCTCAATATTACCGATGTTCTCGTCGATTTATCCCACCTGCTACGGCGTTTGATCGGCGAGAATATCGAGCTGAAAGTCGTGCACGGGCGGGATCTTGGCCACATCAAGGTTGACCAAGGTCAGCTCGAGCAGGTCATCATCAACCTCGCAGTCAATGCTCGGGACGCAATGCCCAGTGGTGGGACGTTGACCATCCGCACGGTGAATGTTCGTTCTGCACAGTCCCAGCGGCGCGGACACGAGGTGATGCCGGCGGGGGATTATGTGCTGATCGAGGTGGCAGATACCGGGGTCGGGATCCCCAGCGGCAACCTGGCGCGCATTTTCGACCCATTTTTTTCGACTAAGGAATTGGGCTCAGGAACCGGGCTCGGTCTGTCAACGGTTTATGGCATCGTCAAACAGACCGGCGGCTTCGTGTTTGTCGACAGCTATCCGGGCCGAGGAGCTGTGTTTGAGATCTATCTGCCACGCTTCCAGGCGACGGACGCGTCAATGAGCGCTCATCTCGATGCCACCGAAGCTCCGGCGGGCAAGGATTTGACCGGGTGTGGCACGGTGCTACTGGTCGAGGACGAGGATCCCGTCAGGAAATTCGGTGCCCGCGCACTACGTAATAAGGGTTATCGACTCCACATCGTCCATGGCCTCCTCGGCGGTCCATCCTTCTTCCGCCATGCGATACGATGCCACGGCCATGCCGGTGCGATCGTCGCCCAGGCGGCAATGGACAAAGACTTTCTTGCCCGGATTGTCGCGAATCAACGCCAGAAATTTCGCGAAGGTCTCGTCTTTGGGAAACGGACAGCGCCACGGTAGCGAAACATACTGCATGCCGAGCTGGGTCACGACCGCCTCTTCGTTCTCGCTGCGGCCGCCGCGCATGTCCACAACAAAATCCACCCCCAGTTTCTTGAGTCCCTTGAGCGCGTCGACGCTTGGCACGCCGCCGCGATAGAGAGTGGGACTGACCTGGGCAAAATTCGGAATCCCTTTGGCAGCCATTTTGGTTCCGATCTTACGTGCATGAGCTGAAGGGTGCTTCTCTGTCTGCTGCGGACTCGCGCCCACATTCGTCGCCACTGAAAACATCAATGCCAGCGCGACAGCCGGGACAAAAGAAGATCTTGAAGTCATATTGAGTTGGATGCGTTCGAGCACAGTCGAGACATCTGCGCTACTCTCCCGTGCCCATCATTACGATTGGCATGGTGGGCAAGGTAGCGCCCGCTTCATTCTCGACGGTAATGGCGAAGGCCTTGGCCTCGGCGCCCGCGGGCAGCGGAGGGTTCACCATGGTTGCGCTGCCATGCGCGTCGGGCTTGAAGACGCCCGCAGGAATCGGGGCACCCTGCACCGGAATCAGCCACAACTCATACGCTTTTTGCGGCGGCAGCGGCGGCAGGTTGTTCGCGATAAACAGCAGGCTGCTGCGATTCCGCAGATAAAATGCCTTGCCCTGCGGTTGCGGCGGAGTTTTCACCGCGACCAGCGTGACGCGCTGTACGTCGGAATCGGTAAGTGTCGCGACCACGTCACGAGCGTGGCCCAATTCCAATTCTTGCTGACTTGCCAAACTGCGCCATGTTCCCAACTCGCTCCGTAGAGCCGAATTCTCTTTCCACAACGACGCCGCGAACACCAGAACTGCTGCGGTTGCCGCCCATCCCAACACGCCCCACCAGGATCTTCGAGGGTGTCCCATTTCTCGCGCGCCCTTTGCGCGAGGAGCAGGGATTTCTTTCGCCACTGCATCGAGCAGTCGCTGCCGGGATCGAAGCGGAGGCTTCGGACCGGTCGTCGAAAGGGCCAGCAGCGCACCGTCCCCGCGCAACTGTTCGAGCTCGAGCCGGCAGGAGGCGCAAGTCGCCAGATGCTTTTCCAGATTCGCGCGCTCTTCACCCGTCAGCGCGTTGATCGCGTAAAGAGTGAGATCCTCTCCGAATTGTTCGTGTTCACTCATCCCAGTTCGTACATCAATGTTCGTGCATTACAGTTCTTACATCACCACCGGAGCGCCCGTTTCTCGCGCGCTATTTGCGCGAGAAGCAGAGGCCACCTTCAAGTCTGAAACGCCTTCCGCATCGAAATCAGCCCGTTGCGAATTCTCGTCTTGATCGTCCCTAACGGCTCACCTGTCTTGTCAGCAATTTCGGAGTGGCTCAGCCCTTCAAAGTAGGCCATTTCAAGAGCGCTGCGTTGCGGCCCGGGCATCGCCCCCAGCACCTCGCGAACTTTTTGCGCGGCGCGCGAGCGGTCGGCCTCGGCGACAAGGTCCGGGGCCACCGACACGATCACGTCTTCAATGTCAGTTTCCGGACGCCTGCGCCGCAGCGAATCGATCGCGCGATTGCGAGTGATCACCGCCAGCCACGATCCCAGATTTCCGCGCGCCGCATCGAAGGCCCCGGGGTTGCGCCAGAGCTGCAGAAAAATTTCCTGCAACACGTCTTCCGCCGCTCCCGTATCGCCAAGCACGCGCAACGCCACCGCATACACGACCGACGAATAGCGGTCGTAGAGCTCCGCCAGGGCGTTTTGGTCGCCCGATTTCATGGCCGTTACCGTGGCCAGATCAGACGGATTCCCTTGTCGTTCAGCACTCGGCAATGCTCTAAGTCTCTTCCTATATAAGGATACGTGCTAAAGTCCCCGCCGGATTGCAATCCGTTTCCAGTTTCACCACGTACTTAAGATGGGTTGCCCTGTTCCTCACACCCGTGCGCGAGAAGTGTGCCTGATGTCGAAGTTTCTGTAAATGCTTACTGGCTCAGCTTGATGGCCAGCTGGCGCTCGGGCTGCGTCATTTCACCCCACAGCTTTTGTAAATCCGTTTGCACCGACTGGTTCTCGGGATCTTTTCGCAGGGCCATCGCGAACCAGCGATAGGCAGTGGGAAGATCGCGTGGCGTGCAGAGTCCCGCGGAGTAAAGCGCACCCATCTCGATCATCGCCTTCGGGTTCGCTTGATCGGCTGCGGGCTTCAACAAGTGCAGACCGCGTTCGCAATCCTGGCGGACGCCGCGTCCGTAAATATATTTCTGCGCTTCGGCGACGTTGTCGGTGCGTGGCTGCGCGATGGCCGCAGGAGGCTTGGCGGCAGGTGCGCGCGGTTTAGGTTTTTCGGCCGGCGCCGGGGTTTCGGAATCTGGATCGGAGTCAGAATCGGAATTCGGGTCAGGCGCGCTGGAAGTTTTCGCCGCGGGTGGCGGTGTCGCAGGTTTCGCCGCCGCCGAGGGCGTGCCACCGTCCGCACTCGCCGGAGGTGCGCTATCCGGTGTTGCGCTCGCAGCAGGATTTACGGGCGCTGTTGCCGGTGGAGCCGTCGAAGAAGGCGCCGCAGCAGAAGGATTTGCCGCCGACGAATCGGTCGCGATTGGTGCTGCGGCCGCGGGCTGCGCGCCTTGCGGCGCAGGTGTGGCATGGTCCGCGTTTGCGGGCGTGGGAGTTGCGCTAGAATCAGGCGCCTCCGAACTTTGGGCTGCAGGAGGCTTGTTCGTGCTTCCCTTCAGCCAGGCAAGACCTTGATCTTTGAACCGCAAATATCCGAAGCCAACCGCGAGAGCCAACGCCAGCAGGATCAGAACGTATTTCAGCGCGCCGCCGCTCTTATGCTCGTGATCATCTTCCAGCAAATAATCAAGGCTGCGCCCACTCGGAGCCGAGTTGGGATCGATGCTTAGGCTGCCTCGCCGCCGCGGTTCGGAAGGCCCGGGCTGATTCAATCCCAGGAACGAAGGTCCGCTGATAGGGGGCGACTCTTCGTAAACTGTAGGTCGGGCGGGTGCGGGGGCGACGGGTCTTGCGGGCGGAGGAACAGGCGGCGCGGCCGCGGCCGGCGGAAAGGACTGCGCTGGCGGCGTGGCATTCGACGCAGGAGCGGCGGGCGTCGGCAACAGCGTGGCTCCGCACATTCCGCAGAAGCGGTTCGTCCCCGGATTTTCATTGCCGCAACGGGCGCAGCGCACCAAGCCTCCTCAACTGCTTATAGCTTACGATATCTTGGGAGTTCGATGCATGGCGTAGATCGAGGGAGTACCCGCAAAATGACTGCCTTACGGCCGGTGGTTATGGGGGCGCAGGACTTCCAGCGCTGCGATCGAGTCTCTAATAATAATAATGACGCGCGCTTTAGCGCCTGAGGGTGCGTAGACTGAAATCCAATCGCAAGCTTTCAACTATTCCAATCACCGTCCAGGGACGCACCCTTGAACTCCACCACATCGCGGCCAGCACGGCGCATGCGCCGGAACTGGTATTCCTTCATGAGGGGCTCGGATCGATTTCGCTCTGGAAGGACTTCCCTGCCCGCGTCGCCGCGGCCACGGGATGCGCAGTCACGGTCTACTCGCGCTACGGTAACGGACACTCCGATCCGCTCACTGAGCCGCGCCTTGTGAGGTACATGCACGACGAAGCCCTGCGTTCCCTGCCCGATTTGCTGGCGCAACTCAGAATCGAGAATCCGATCCTTATCGGCCACAGCGACGGAGGATCGATTGCTTTGATCTATGCGGGCGCGCACGACCACGTGCGCGGGCTCGTGCTGCTCGCGCCGCATGTGTTCGTCGAGGATCTCAGCGTCGCAAGCATTGCTGAGGCCAAAGTGAAATTCGAAACCTCCAACATGCCGGAAAAACTTGGCCGCCACCATCGCGATCCGGCGGGCACGTTCTGGGGATGGAACAACATCTGGCTCCATCCCGATTTCCGCGCCTGGAACATTGAAGAATATTTGCCGCGCATTACTTGTCCCATCCTCGCCATACAAGGCGTAGACGATCAATACGGAACCATGGCGCAGGTGCAAGCGATCGCGCGGCAGTCTGGAGGCCCTGTCGAACTTCTCGCGCTCCCAGACTGCCGTCACTCCGCCTATCGCGACCAGGCAGACGCGGTGCTCGAAGCAATCACACAGTTCGTGGCCAAGACGCGCGGGAACAATCCTGGTCGGCCGGGTGTCTGAATTGGCAGGGGCTCTCCATGCCAACGCGTCTCACTGCATTTTTTCTTCTTTTGATCGGCGGGTCGTTGGCTTGGCCGCAGCTTGCGCATCAGGAGCGAGTAAGCCGATCTGAATCGGCAATGCGGGCGCTGCGCACGACAAAAGTTGACCCCGACTGTCCTCCGTTACGTGAACACGTTCACATCCAGGGCCAAGTGATTCTCAGCGTACAAATCAGCAAATCAGGCGACGTCGCAAGCCTCAAGCTCATCAGCGGCCATCCACTCTTGGTGCCGTGCGCGATCGAAGGCGTCAAACAATGGAAGTACAAGCCCTATCTACTCGACGGCGATCCCGTCGAGGTCGACACCCTGGTTCGGCTGAATTTCACGACTTCTTCGTCAGGCGCAATTGAAGTCACCGACGCCCCGCTCGTGGTCGATCCTCCTAGCATGCCCGCCGGAATGCCCATTCCCCGGCGCATTCGCGTTTCCTCCGAGGTTGCGCAGGGGATGTTGGTCAAGAAAGTAAATCCCGACTACCCTCCCGAAGCCAAGCATGTTCACGTTCAGGGCACTGTCCTCCTGAAAGTGAACATCGACGAAGACGGCAAGGTCGCGACAGTCGAACTGATCAGCGGCCATCCACTGCTCGCGCCCGCTGCCGTCGATGCCGTCAAACAGTGGAAGTACAAACCGTACTTGCTGAACAACGTTCCGGTCGAAGTCGAAACCAATGTCGAAGTGAACTTTAGTCTGATGGAGTAGCGCGGAGGTCCACATGCCACGCCGTTTGCCTGCAATCCTTGTCGTCATTTTGTGCGCTTCATTGCTGTCGGCGCAGGTCAGGCCGACCGGCGTCCGAATCACGGAGCCAGCGATGCGCAACATGCGCGTCACCAAGGTCGATCCTGAATATCCGCCGCCAGCGCTGCAGGGTCACGTCCAAGGCACGGTGCGCTTGCAAGTAAGAGTCACGAAAATGGGAGACGTGGACCGCGTACAAGTTGTCAGTGGACATCCCATGCTCGCCCATGCGGCCATTGAGGCCGTAAAACAATGGAAGTACAAACCGTTTCTGCTGAACAGCGAGCCTATGCAAGTGGAAACGATCGTGCAGTTGACCTTCACGCTGCCGAACGTACCCGAAGGCACGGCCACGGTCACAGATTCTCCATTGGCGCCTGCGCCCCCGGCGAACGGGTCGCCCAATATACTTCGAACAAACGCCGAAACTATCGGCGTAGTGGGCGATATTCCCGGGGGCATTGGTCCCGGCGACGGCAATACTGTCACTCCCGCCCCATCTCCGCAACTTGGAACGCCCCAGCGCATCCGCGTTTCTTCCGGCGTCGCGCAGAAATTGTTGATCTCCAAAGTGAATCCCGAATATCCGCCCGATGCCAGAGACCAGCGTGTCCAGGGCGTCGTCATTCTGAAAGTCAACATCGACAAAGAGGGCAATCTCTACCGCACCGAGCTGATCAGCGGCCATCCCCTGCTCGCCCCCGCGGCCATCGACGCCGTCAAACAGTGGAAGTACAAACCGTATCTGCTGAACGGCGCCCCCATCGAAGTCGAGACCCAGGTTCAGGTCAACTTCACGCTGGTGGAATAGCGTCGAGCTTTCCTTCGCCGTGGTGAAATCCTCGAGACTCTGAAAACCAAAGTCACTCCCGCCCTGCGCCGTCCACACGATACATTCAATTCATCCTGTCGGAGAATGGATGCGCCGCAAGAATCGCAAATGGGTCGCGACCGCCATCGTGCTTTACCTGGGCGTGATGTACTCCGCCTACCGCTGGTCGATCGCCCAGCGCCCTCCCGATGGCCCGATTCTCGAACACATTCAGAACGAAGAGGTGCGCAAGTTCAAAGAACGCCGCGCCGCCGAAGCTGCCGCCGCTGCCGCGGCACAGGCGCAATCGACCCCACAATCCCGCCTCGCCGCCGCGCCCCCGGCCTTCTTAGCTGCTCGCTACGACGACTCCCACGTCGTCTTCATGCTCGTCACCGAGACCGAAGCTCGCTTCCGTACGTCCCCTGGCGGACGCCTCTCCGGCGCTGCCGCCCCAATCCCTAAACCTCCCAAGCCGCACGCTCCTCTCGCGGACCTCGACGAACTTTGGGAGCCCGACACTCACGACCTGCACTTCTTCCCCGAGATCATTAGGAAAACGCACCCGGGCGATCAGTGGACGCTCTCCCTCTCTCCCGACTCCACAATCCCCGTCATGATCGAACGCGCAGTCGTCGCGCCCACCGGATGTTCCCTCTCCCTCGGATTCCTCGCCTCCATCGCGCCCGAGTACAAGATGACACCCGCCCTCTGGCAGCACGAATACTTCGTCGTCCGCCAGACTCCCGTCGAGTCCATCAATCCGCCGGCCGAGTCGCACATCGTCGAACTTCCGCACGGGACACTCTTCCCTGCGGTTTCGAAACAGATCGAGGACCAACTCACGGAGCGCATGAAAGAAGAAGTCGCGAAGATTGACGCGCGTCTCATGGCCAACGCCGCCAGTCCGGGCCCGACGGCCGCGGACTCGCCCGTCGGCAGCGCGCGGCCGCGCCTGAAAGAATGGCTTCACGCCGACCGCGGCCTGGTTCGCGGCGAGGGCAAGCTCGACTACGATTTCCGCGCATTCCGCCTCACGCCCGACGCCGCTCCGCGCTTGTTCGTTCGCGCCCGCTGGACTCTCGCCGACGCTCCCGTGTTTCTGATGACGGCATGGTTTCGAAGCGATATACCGAAGCAGGACTCAGCCAAACAAGAGGCGCCTCAAGCCGGCGTAAAAGTTGTTCTGCTCTCCGCCGACTCCAGTTGGTCGACCACGCTGCGCGAGCGTGAGCACTCCGGTTCGCTGGGCGAGAGCCTCGACTTTCAATCGGTGCTCAACGAATTCGACGCCGATCACGACGGATGGGCCGAACTCCTCGTCCATTCCGATGAAGGCTCTTCCTCCATGATCAGCCTCGCGCTCTACACCGACCTCGGCCTCGTTCCCCTGAAGACTCCATTCCGCCACCAACCCTCATCCCTCGACGTCTGCCTCGACCCGTAAAGGACCCTGCTGTCCCCCTCCGAGCACCGGGTGCCCCATTCCTCGCGCGCCCTTTGCGCGAGACGTGGGGATTAATGTTCCGGCCGGAACACATCGTCATGACGATACGATCTAGACGTTAGTGTCATGACAGATAAGCCTAAGAAAACAAAGCAGCGGGCTGTCGGTCCGCAGGTTTACGCCCGTTCATTGGCTGTCGTTGAACTTTCTTACGTGAATTCTAGGAAAGCGTCGGAGATGTGTGCCCCCGACATGCTCGCGCCCGGTCATGATCACGTGCAGTGCCGGCTCCCCTTGTTTCGAATCGGAGAGGATTCCGAGGATCTCGCTCTGACGCTCGGCCGAGGGGACTTCATCGAGTCCATCAAGATAAAACCTAAATCGACGAACGGGATCCGCTTTGGGCCCGGGGCGGCGGTTTTGCCAAAGGGCAATCAGTTCCGGAGCCTGCAAGAACATCTCCTCGAACGAGCCCAGAGCCCCTTGGGCGAATCGGTGCAGCGGGATGTAGAGCGGGATGATGTTCGACTGCCCCTCGCGAAGCCTTCTCAGATCGTATAAGGTGTGCCACTTGCAAAAGGATGTCTTGCCGAAGCCGGCCGGGCCGTTATCAACAGGTCGGTATCGAGATCGTCGATGAAGTGTTCATTAAATTCGTGTGTCCACATCGGGGTCTCCGAGGACTGCAGCGCCGAGGGGATCTGCCGCCAGACGTTCTCAACCGCCGTATACGCCGGCGCTCTATCTGAGCTTATCGCGTCTTTGTCGTGCTTGAACTTAAATCTCGCGTACGAGGCGGCGATTTGGACGTCTGACTGGAGTTCTCTTAGGTACGGGACTGCTTTCGCTATTAGTTCTGTCGCGCTACCGAACAACGAGTCCGCAGCCGCAAGTCGCAGTCTTACGTCTCTACGGGTTTGGCTCCGCTCCTCTGGGCTGAGGTCAGTCCTGCGACGGTGGGCGTCGTACGCATTTTGCCAAGCATCTCTCAGGTTGTTGGCAAGCTTTCGAAGCTGCTCCTGCAAGTCGACGCCGGCGGCATCGGGCATCGTAATAGCAGCGATCAGTCTACCTAGGGTCCGCAACGATTCTTGGAGATCTTCGGATTGTCCAGCGGAGATCTCCTCTCTAAACGCGGCTAGTCGCGGCTCTGAGAATTCCATCTTGAAGTCGAATATGTCCTGTCCGAAATTCTGTTTAACGTACATTTTAGTGAGGCTCTTGGTACCTGCTAAGAAGCCATGCCGGAATAACACATTGTTCACTGCAGGGTCGGAATCGAGGCCCTTCTCCAGTTCGACAATATATGACCCATAAATGCCGGGTTGGAAGAACAGAAACTCGGGGTAGACTGCTCGAATTTCTCCATCAGATCACGGCCGCAAAGGAACGTCACACTTGTGGGCTGTGCTTGTAAGCGGCCTTTGATAGATTCGATTGCAGATACCGGACATTCGTGGGGCGAAATTACGTAGACTTGGCTGACTCGCTCCTCAGCCCCCTGCGTATTGGCGATCGGCGTATCTAGAGCCTGTTGGGCCTGGAAGAAGACAGTGCGGGCTCCATCATCGGCATCGACGGTGCCATTTATACGCGTGTTTTTGACAACGCATGCAACAAGGTGACGTTCGCCAAAGGCGCCCAGCCAATTGAAAACGATGTCCTTCCCGCGTTCTTGCGATCCGTGCGTCAGGCGTACGTTCGTTGCATTAGGCATTTTCTCAAGCAAAGCCACAAGCGTTTTGCGGAGCTCCGATTCGCTTGCAAAGCTTGCGATGAATCTATCGAGTTTTGTGTCTTGAGATCCCGTCAACCAGTTCAGCCCTTTCCGCGCTACCTCCGCGACGAATTCGCCCTATTCTATGCCGAGTCCCGTCTATTCTTCTCGGGGGCTGGCCTCTGACCAGACGCGCAATTATATAAGTATTTATATACACGCAGCCCGTTTTCTGCTACAGTATCCTCGTGGCAGAATCGTCCCCGCCCGACGTGGTTTTCGAGGGCAACTCTCTAAGCGTCATCAGGGGCTTTCCTGAAGATGTACGCGAGAACCTGGGAGGTGATCTGCGGCGGTTGCAGAACGGCGAGCGTCCCCTTGATTCAGGTTCGATGGCTCCAGCAATCCCCGGCGTGTTTGAACTCCGAGATGAGGACAAGGACGCCTGGTATCGCGTGCTCTACATCAAGATCGGAGGTGTGGTCCACGTTCTCCACTGCTTTACCAAGAAGACGAACCAAACGTCTAAGGGTGATATCGAGATTGGCCGCAAACGATTGAGCGATTTAAAGGCCAGGCTGGCCCGGCAAAAGAAGTAGATCAAATTGCGAGTATGGAAGAGGATCATTCGTATGGGAAAGAATTTGTTTGAGCATTTGGGATTCTCACCTGAGGAAGCCGCGGCGCTGAAGCTCAAGACCGAACTTCACACCAAGATCGTGAAGTGCGCGGCTCGTTATTCGCAAAAGCAATTGCAAACCGTCCTCGATGAGCCCCAGCCTCGGGTCAGCGACTTGCTCCGAGGAAAGATGTCCAAGTTTAGCCTTGAGACGTTGGTCATCTATGCCGAAAAGCTGGGACTCCGCACCGAGATCAGGACGAAGAAGGCCAGGTCACGCGGAGCGGCTGCTGGTCTCGCTGTCCTCCTCTAGCGGTTGAGACCGGATTGCGGTCAATCCTTTACCGCCCTGCATTACCCGTGATATTCTCTAAACGTCACATAGACAATCGATTAAAGACAGGAGTGCACCAGGCTAGTGTTAGCCAGAGAGCACAAGAAATCCCTCATTGACCAGTACGGCACGCATCGCGAGCGATACCGGGAGTCCGGAAGTTCAGATCGCGCTGCTCAGCGAACGTATCGGTCAGTTGACGGAGCACTTCAAGACGCACCAGAAAGACCACGGCTCGCGCCGCGGCCTTCTCATGCTGGTCAGCAAGCGTCGTAGCTTGCTCGACTACCTCAAGAAATACGATTCCGAGCGCTATAAGACCGTCATCACGAAACTCGGCATCCGCAAGTAATTGCTTGACCTGGAATTCCCTACGTCTCGCATGAAAAGCGCGACATGGGGCACCCGACATTAAGTCACAGCCTCCAGGTTATTTCTGGGAATCCGTCTCCGGAGAGACGGCCCAGCATCGAGGAATTCTCCACACGTGCGTTTTTCAAGCGCTGATCCCTCGCCTAATCACGGCACCTATCCGGGTGCCCCGGCCTTACCGCGTTCCATGCGACAGGCTGGGTGCCCCATCCTTCCCGCGTTTCTTGCGGGAGGGTGGGCGCGAGCTCCATCTCAGAAGGAATGAATCATGAAACCAGAAGCAACTAGCAGTTACCGTTCACCTCACCGGCGGCAAAGAAATTTCATTTGAAACCGGAAAACTCGCCAAGCAGGCCCACGGAGCGGCCGTGGTTCGCCTCGGCGAAAACGTCGTTCTCGCCACCGCCACCGCCAACGCCGATCCCCGCGAAGGCATCGACTTCTTCCCGCTCACCGTGGACTACCGCGAGTACACCTACGCCGGCGGACGTTTCCCCGGAGGCTTCATCAAGCGCGAAGGCCGCATGAGCGAGCGCGAAGTGCTCACCAGCCGCCAGATCGATCGCCCGGTCCGTCCGATGTTCGCCGAGGGATTCAAGTGCGAGACGCAGGTCATCGCGTTCGTGCTCTCTGCCGACAGCGAGAATGATCCCGATGTCCTCGGCATCAACGGAGCGTCCGCGGCGCTGCACCATTTCCGATATTCCGTTCCTCGGCCCGATCGGCGCAGTGCGCGTCGGCCTGGTGAACGGCGCGTTCATCGTGAATCCGACCTACAACGAGATGCGCGAGAGCCTGCTCAACATCATGGTCGTCGGAACGGCCGACGGGATCGTGATGATCGAGTCGGGCGCGAAAGAAGTCAGCGAAGAGACGGTGCGTCGACGCCATCGAGTTCGGCCACACCGAGATCAAGAAAATCTGCAAGGCGATCAACGAACTGCGCGACAAAGTCGGCAAGCCCAAGCGCGCGGTCGAGCCTCCGCAGTTCGATCAAGCATATTTCGACGGCCTGAAAAAGAAAGTCGGCGCCGACCTGTCGGATGCGCTCGACACCAAGAAGCATCCCAAAGCCGAGAGCTACACGCTGGTCAAAGACATCAAGAAGAAGCTGCAAGCCGAGTTGCCCGAAGACGACGAAGAAGCGGAAGCGAAGTTGAAGCACTACTACGAAGTGCTCCGCGAACGCATCTTCCGCGAAGCAGTGATCAACCAGAAACGCCGTCCCGATGCCCGCGCCTTCGACGAGGTCCGCGAAATCTGGATCGAAGCCGGCGTCCTCCCGAGAACCCACGGCAGCGCCATCTTCACCCGAGGCGAAACACAGGCGCTGGTGACGACCACCCTCGGCACCAGCGACGACATGCAGCGCCTCGAAGGCTTCGAAGGCGAAGCTAAGAAACGCTTCATGCTGCACTATAACTTTCCGCCGTTTTCGGTGGGAGAGGTTGGGTTTATGCGTGGGGCTGGCAGGAGAGAGATTGGGCACGGGGCGCTGGCGGAGCGCGCTGTTTCGGCGGTGCTGCCGACGGAAGAGAAGTGGCCTTATGCGATGCGCGTCGTCTCGGACATTCTGGAGTCGAACGGGTCGTCTTCGATGGCTACCGTGTGCGGGGCTTCGATCGCATTGATGGATGCGGGCGTTCCGCTCAAGGCTCCGGTGGCCGGGGTTGCGATGGGACTGGTGAAGGAAGGCGATCAGTACGCGATTCTCACCGACATCGCGGGAGCGGAAGATCATTACGGCGACATGGATTTCAAAGTTGCCGGAACGAAGGATGGGATCACCGCGTTGCAGATGGATATTAAGGTTGCTGGCATCACGTCGCAGATCATGCGCGAGGCGATGGAACAGGCAAAGCGTGGACGGATGCACATCCTGGGGAAGATGGAAGAGGTCATCACCTCGGGACGCGAGAAGATTTCCGACTACGCGCCGCGCTTCTACACGGTTCAGATTCCGGTGGACAAGATTCGCGATCTGATCGGGCCGGGCGGGAAGATGATCCGCTCGATCGTCGAGCAGACCGGAGTGAAGATCGACGTGGAAGATTCCGGACTGGTGAAGGTGGCGTCGAGCGATCAGCAGTCGGCCGCGAAGGCCCTGCAGATCATCGGCGACATCACGGCGACGGCGGAGGTCGGCAAGACGTATCTCGGCAAAGTGACGCGGCTGGCGGATTTCGGCGCGTTCGTCGAAATTCTGCCGGGGACCGACGGTTTGCTGCACATCAGCGAAGTGGCGGAGCATCGCATTGCCGATGTGCGCGACGAGTTGAAGGAAGGCGACCAGGTGCTGGTGAAGGTGCTGGCGGTGGAAGGCAACCGGATCCGGCTCTCGCGCAAGGCGATCCTGAAAGAGCAGCGCGCGAAGATGGGTGGAGGAGAAGCGCCTCCGGCGGCAGCAGCTGCTAGCGTGACCGAGGGCGAGCCTCTTCCGGCGGGCACGGTTGTGATTGAGGGCGGCGGGGACTTTCCTGACGAGCCTGATTCCGAGCCGAATTTTAACCGCGATGGACCGCCGCATGTGAGCCCCGGTGGTGGAGATCGTCCTCCGCGCAGAGATGGCGGCGGAGATCGAGGGCGTGGTGGACGTCCTGGTGGTGGCGGTCGTGGACGCGGGCGCGGCGGTCGTCCCGGTGGTGGAGGGGGCGGCGGACGGCACGGCGGGCATGGGGGCGGGGGCCGACATTAAGAACTTTCGCCACGGATTTGCACGAATCTTCACGGATAAGGCTGCTACTTGATGTAGCAGCCTTTTTCTTTTGGTCTGGGATTAGCGTTGGCCGGCGGACGGGTTCGCTGGCGAGCCGAACGTCGCGAGGCGTTATTGATCGCGCAACGTTATCGCGGGATCGATCTTCGCGACCCGCCGTGCTGGTACGGTGATCGCGATTACGGTTACAAGTCCGAGCGCCAGCACCACAGCGAAGAGGGTCACCGGGTCATAGACTCCTACGCCCCATAGCACGCTCCGCATGGCGCGTAGGGTTCCCGCGGAGAGCGCAAGACCGAGCACGATACCCGTCGCGGATGCGATGGCTCCCGACTGGCCCACGTGCAGCATCGCTCTCTCGATGGTCGAACCCAGCGCCATACGAATCCCGATCTCGCGCGTGCGCTGCGCCACGAGGTTCGCGACCAGCGCGGAAATCCCCAGCGCACTCAGCAGTAGCGCGAGCAACGCCATCGCGACCAGGAGGGCCACTTCCACGCGCTGCATCGCCAGTGTCTTGGCCATCAGGTCGTTCATCGCGAAGAAACCGGAGAAGGGCAAGTTGGGATCGGCTGCGGCCAATGCGCGCTGCATCTGCGCGTTCACCCCTTCCGGATGTGCTGCCCGCACAATCCAGCTTGGCTGGAAGAAGCTGTGGGCCACCGCGAGGGTTGCACCGTCGTTGACCTGAGCGGCCGGAACATAGAACGTCTGTTCGTGGGTGAGCGGCGCCGACTCGTCCGAGTTATACGCGGTCGACATTACCGTATTCGCCACCACGCCCACGATCAGCATCTTCCCGTCGATGTAGCGGCCGACGGCATTCGAGCCGTGGAACAGCGCCCGGGCCAACGCCTCATTCACGATCGTGACGGGCTGCGTGTTTGGGCCGTCGGAGTCCGTGAACAGACGCCCTGCGCGAAGCGAAATCTGCAATGTATCGAAGTAGCCGGGCGTCACAAAGATGTGTTGGCTCATCACGTGCTCGCCCGCCTCCTTCCCGTCGGTCACGTTGACACCGTTCAGCAGCGCACGCTCATACGGCACGCCCAATCCGTATGCGGCGTTCTCCACGCCCGGAATCCGCTTCATGTTCTCGATGCTCTCGTTCAGCAGTTTGCGGAAGGCCGCCGGATCGTGATACCGCAGGTTGTCGAGCGACGCCTTGGCCACGACGACCCCGTGCGGATTGAATCCTGGCTCCAGGGTCTCCAGGTGAATGAGGCTGCGAATCAGAAGTCCCGATGCTGCCAGCAGCACGATGGTCAGGGCGACCTCGCCGGCAATCAGCGCTTGGCGAACGCGGACGCTCCCGCCGCCAATCACGCTACGGCTCGCCATCGCCGAGCGCAAATCGACCTTGCGCATAGTCAGCGCGGGCAGCATCCCGAACAAGACGCTCGTCAAAATCGACAATCCGAATGTGAACGCGAGTACGCGCAGATCCAGTGGAACGCTCGCGACGGGCAGGAAGTGTTCCGGTAGGAGCGCAAGCATGCCCCGCAAGACCGCAAACCCAACCGCAACCGCCGCCACACCGCCGATGACCGCAAGCAGTACATTTTCCAGCCAAACCTGCTTTTGGATCTGCCATGAGGATGCGCCAAGCGACAGCCGCGTGGCGAGATCGCGCGTCCCTCGCAACATACGGACCAGCGTCAATCCGGCAAGGTTGCCGCACGCAATCAGCAGGATGAACCCAGCCGCCAGCATGAGAGCGATCACCTGCGGCCGGACGCTGTCGGTCTGGCCTTTCTGCAGTGGAACTGAGTAGAAGCTGAAGTGCTCGCCGGGGTTGAATCGGAGCATGTCGGCCAACTGCGTCGTCCTAGCCCAAGCGCGGTTGAGTTCCGCATCCGCCTGCTGCCAGTTCGCTCCGTCGCGCAACCGGGTAATGACGTAGTAGTTTGTGCCTCGGCCCTCGGGGGCGTCGCGGCTCGGCTGCAAGACGGTGTAGGCATCAGCCTCCATCGGCGTGGTCGCATCCCTCGGCAGAACGCCGACGACCGTGTGCGGTTCGCCCTTAAGCAGGACCGATTGCCCGATCGCATTCGGATCGTCGCCAAACAGGTTGTGCCACAACGTATAACTCAGGATGACGGCGTTCGGCCCGTGGGGGCGCTCCTCCTCTTCGGAAAAATTCCGTCCCATGACCGGATGGACTGCCAGCACGTCGAAGTAATGTGCCGACACGCGTCCCGCATGCACGTATTGAATGTGCGATCGCGCCTGCAGCGTCGAACCCACGTCTGGGGGCAAATACGCTCCCGAGATCAGAGATGGCACCTGGTCGCGCAGGTTGTCCCACATCTCACCGTCAAGCCGTTGGCTACCGTCGTCGGAAGATCCCGCCACAGTGATGTCGTGCAGATAGATTGTCCCCATGCGCTCGGGACGCGGGTACGGAAGCTGTTTCAGCAGGAGCGCATTCAACATCGAGAAAATCGCGGTGTTCGCGCCGATAGCCAGCGCGAGCGTGAGAACGACAGTTACCGAGAATCCCGGGCTCCTCCACAGCTGGCGACATGCGAACTTGAAGTCGGTCATTGCCAATCTCCCTGCTCCGAGATGATCGCATCGCGGGACGAGCGTTACGCGTCCGCAACTTTAATAGACGTGCGCCGGGCGCCGAGGTCACGACGGCTGCCGCGGGATTTCGACTCGCGCCAAGAAAATCTCCAGTGAGGGGGGCCAACGGGCGTGGTATAAGATTTGGCGGCGGTTGGGGTGAAATTTGGTGCTCGGAGAGTGAAATGAGGAAGAGTGGGATTGCGATGCTGGTGCTGTTGTCGACGATTGCAGTTGCTGCTGCGCCTGCGGGGTGGAAGGTTGTGACCGACAGGAAGAAGACTTGTCAGTATTCTGTTCCAGCGGACTGGACAGTGGATACGCTTCTGGTTGGTACTTCGGCTTCTGGCGACAAGAAAAATAACGCGGTGATTCACGGGAACGCGATGTCGCTGGCGGAGATCAAGCCGACGGTGCAGCAGATGATTCCTCCGGACAAGGTGATTGAGGATAACGGGAAGCGGTACTGGTATTCGTACAAGCATCTGTCGGGCGGGAGCGATCTGCCAGGAACGAACTGGTATGTGGCCGTGGCGGCTCCGAGCGGAGTTTGCGCGGCGCAGGTGAGTTTCAAGGACCCGGCGGCGGAGAGCGTGATGAAGCAGATTGTGGATACGATTGGAGCGGCGAAGTAATTCGCCACGGGTTATCACGGATACGGCTGCTACAGAATGTGGCGGCCTTTTCTTTTGCGAAAGACTCAGCACGGCAGGGAGAATCAAAATCCCACGTCTTGCGCAAAAGGCGCGCGAGAAGTGGGGCACCCGGGTTCGTGCCCGCCGACGAGTTCGGGGAGAGGGAGATCCCTCGCCCCGCTGGTGAAAGCGCGGGGACTTCGGGATGACGCCTGGTTTCCGTTGTTCCCGCGGGATTGGATTGTCGGCTGGAAACTTCCCCACGTCTCGCGCAAAGGGCGCGCGAGAAGTGGGGCACCCGGGTTCGTGCCCGCCGACGAGTTCGGGGAGAGGGAGATCCCTCGCCCCGCTGGTGAAAACGCGGGGACTTCGGGATGACGCCTGGTTTCCGTTGTTCCCGCGGGATTGGATTGTCGGTTGGAAACTTCCCCACGTCTCGCGCAAAGGGCGCATGAGAAGTGGGACACCCGGGTTCGTGCTCGACGACGGTTCGGGAGAGAGGGAGATCCCTCGCCCCGCTGGTGAAAACGCGGGGACTTCGGGATGACGCCTGGTTGCAGTTGCTCCCGGGGGATTGGATTGTCGGTTGGAAACTTCCCCACGTCTCGCGCAAAAGGCGCGCGAGAAGTGGGGCACCCGGTTTTTTGCACTCCGTCATTTTGCTCGAAAGTTTTTTCCTGCTTTGAGCAAGAAGTGCCCGATAGTGTTCAGTCGGCACGGAACAGCGGTCATTTGTCGAGTACAGCGTCTGCTGTAGGGCGGGAGAAAACATTCCTGAGATTGGGCGCCCGCATTGCCTGACGACGGCAGCTAAGGCTCGTGAATTCAACACGAACTCATTTGGGTGCGCAGAGTTTGCGTCCCGATGGCAAATGCCTTGCTCAATTCTCCCCACGAGCCGCACTGGCTCCTGGAGGAATTTGTGAAGAAACGGATTCAATCACTCTCTTTTCTTGCCACCCTGGCAGTCGCGATCGGAATGATCTCCTGGGGCAGCGCGCTGAACGCCCAATCGACGTCGACGCCGAGCGATCAGCAACAGCCACAGACACAGCAACCGGCTGATACTCCGCCCGCTGCGCAGCAGCCGTCACAGCAGACGCCGGATCAGAGTCAGGCTCCGAGTTCGAAGGAGTCAATGCCTGCGGCTACCGACAGCAAAGTGTTCTCAGGCACAGTCGTGAAACAGGGCGACAAGTATGTGCTGCAGGACGATTCTGGAAAGACCTATGACATTGACCATCAGGATGAAGTAAAGAAGTTTGAAGGCAAGCGAGTGCGCGTGCAGGGCACGCTCGACGACAGCGGCAAGAAAATCCTGGTGAAGTAAATTGAGCGATCTCACCATAGAAGGCACGGAGGACACCTGGGCAAACCGCTCCGTGGACTCCGGTGCCTTCTTGGGTTGAGACGGCTTTTGAATCGCGGTTAGTAGGCTAACGCTACACTTTTGATCAGAGTGAGATCCTTCGCTTCGCCTGAAAAGCGGCTCCGCTCAGGATGACAACCCTTCCTATCGACAAACCGCACGTTACTGATTCTGCTACTTGATTCTTTCCGCGATCGTGAGGATCCAGCCTTCGGGATCTTCGAAGGCGAATTCCCGCATACCGTAGAACTGGTCTTTCAGCGGCATGGTGATTTTGGTGCCGCTTTTCTGGACGGCCGCCAGGACTTCTTCGATTCCTTGCACCTCAATAAATAGCGTGAGGCTGCCGCCGATCGGTTTGGCGCCGAGCGCGGGATACTCCTGGGCGACGGCTTTGTGGTCGTTGAAGAAAATCTCCACGCTACCGGAAGTGACCGAGCCAAAGACGTAGGGAGGCTGTTCGGGGACGGTGATCGCGGGCTGGAAACCGAGAACGCTTTTGTAGAACTGCATGCTGGCGGCAACGTCGCGAACGACAAGGTTGGGCGTGAGTTTCTGGAATTGCATGAATGTCTCCTTGTGATTTGGCTGAGGTGGGCGCGGGCCAGATGCTTCAGAGGCTGGGCGCACACCGGGATTGTGTGCTCGCAACGCCTCCATCCACGATCCTTGCGAGAGGAACGCAGGTAGGGCTGCCTCATTTTCAGTGGTGCTGGCCGAGTGGCTAGCGCGCGGGGCCCGCGAGGTACGGGAAAAAGAATAGCACGGGCGTCAAGAGGGGAGGGCGGCTAATCTGGCGCAGGCGAGGTTGGGTCGGCTGTAGTGGGGGGCTTGGTGCCGCCATTTTTGTTGGGCTTGCCGTAGTTCGGGCTTCGCTTCTTGCAAATCGCGATCGTCTGCGGATCGATCTGGGGCAAGGGGAGGCTGGCCTTTCGCGGTTGGGGCGTGCCCTGGATGATGGGAACAATGCAGTCGGCGGCGATCCCATTACCGGTTTTAGCGTTGCCGTAGACGAATCCGGCAGCTTCGCAGGCGTGCGTGATTTGCTCGCAGGGACGCACGTTCGGAGAAGTTGGGGTGCCGGTGTTGACTGGAGCGGCGGTGGTCGCTGACGGAGCGGGAGGCGGCGCGGCGGGAGGCGCAGACGAGTCTGAAGACGCTGTCGATAAATTTTTCTTCGCGGAGATCTGCGGAGGCTTGGTCGCGGCTGAAGGTTTTGCTGTTGGCTTGACTATGGTGGTGGTTCCCTGCTGTTCATCAGCTTTTGTGGTGGGTGGAGTTGGTTCTGCGGGAACCGGTGGCGAGGCGTTGCCAGCGGATGGCGCGGTCGGCGCCGTGGCAGCGGGAACTGCGGTGAGAGCAGCGGAAGAATATTTTGTGCGTGCGAAGCCGAACCAGGCGGCGATGCCGGCAATTGCGAAAATCACGAGAAGGATCGCCCACCGTGGAAAAGGTTTCCGGTTAATCACTACGGGAGTGGCGGCGGTTTGGGCGATGGTGGGGGCTGAGGTGGTATCACGCAGCAGGCGCTTCAAATCCGATCGCAAATCCGCGGCCGTCTGGTAGCGGAGGTCGGGATCTTTTTCCATCAAGTGGCTGATGGTTTGATCGAATCCCGTGGGAAGGGACGGATTGAGTTGCCGCATCGGAGTGGGATGGTTGTGAAGGATCCCGTCGAAAACGGCGGCCGAGGTCGATCCGGTGAAGGCCTGCTTCCCTGCCGCCATCTCATAAAGGACGATGCCAAGGGAGAAGAGGTCGGTGCGCGCGTCGAGTGGCTTGCCCAGAGCCTGTTCGGGCGACATGTAGGAGACAGTGCCATGGCGGTGCCGGGGCGAGTGAGTTGGAGGTCGTCTTGCGTCAGGTCGGAGGAGAATCCGGAGGAAGCGGCGGCGGGACGCTCGGCAATCTTGGCGAGGCCGAAGTCGAGAATCTTGGCGTGTCCGCGCTTCGTAATGAAAACGTTCGCGGGCTTGATGTCGCGGTGGATGATGCCTTCGGAGTGGGCGGCATCGAGGGCGTCGGCGATTTCAATGGCGAGAGGAACGAGTTGATCGTTGGGGAGCGGGCGGCCGGCGATCAGATGGTTGAGCGGAACGCCATCGAGAAATTCCATGGCGATGAAGGCCTGGCCCTGGTCCTCACCGATGTCGTAGATGGTGCAGATGTTGGGATGGTTGAGGGCAGAGGCGGCTTGGGCCTCGCGGCGAAAACGAGTAAGGGCATGGACATCGCGGGCGAGTTCGGCGGGGAGAAACTTGAGCGCAACGAAGCGGTGCAGGCGCGTGTCTTCGGCTTTGTAGACAACGCCCATGCCACCTCCCCCGAGTTTTTCGGCGATGCGGTAATGCGAGATGGAGCCGGCGTTCACTCGGGCACTCGGTGGAGGATGGTAGGACGCGGGAGATAGGTAAGTCAATGAGTGGACGGTGCCGAAGGCGATGCCCCCGGTTGGGTGTTAGGTGCTGCCGGGCCTACAAATGACGGTCGAGAGCGGCGCGATCCCAGCCGGCGAGGGTGGAGGCGCGGTCGTAGGTGGTGGCAACGAAGTCGAGAATCTCCCGCTCGGGAGAAGCGGCGGCGCGAACGGCCTCGTACGGAAGAATGAACTCCCCAAGATCGCGGTGATAGTAGGCTGCCGCGGGCTGCACGCGGGCTTCTTTGAGGCCGGGCGGTTCGGGGACGGCGTAGGCGTAAAAGGCCGGCTCGAGAAGGGGGCCGCTGCCGGGCCAGAATCCGTGGCTGATGACTTCGTGCGAGTAGGCGTCGCGCATGAACACGGGACCGTCTCGCGGCGGCGCGGGACGGCCGGAAAAGCGCGTGACGGCGAGGTCGAAGGCGCCCCAGAAAAAATGCACGGGGCTGCACTTGCCGACGAACTGGCACTGCGAGCGGGCAAGTACCTGTGCGACTTGCGAGAAAATCCGCCAGCAGCGGTTCGCATTGGCGGGGTCGTAGGAACGGTGAACGGTGTCGAGGTCAAAACGGATGGGCGACGGAACTTCAACCGGCATCGGCCAGATCTTGACGGGGAGGCTCATCGCGTCGAGGGTGGCCATAACCTCGCGGTAAAAATCGGCGACGGTCTGCGGGCGGAGCGAGAGCGCGCGGCTGTCGTCGTCCGAGGTGTGAATCACGAGCAGGTGATCGATGAAATCGAACTGAATGCTGAAAGTACGGTCGCCGTAAGGGAGCGTTCGCGTGGAGAGACCGCGGGGCGTCACCTGCATCGCGATAGCCCAGGAATGGTTGAGGGGCGGGGCCTGCGCGAGCGCGACCTTACCGATGACCTGCGTCCACATGTGTAGGGTGGCGTACGTTTCTTTCCACGCTTCGTAGGGCAACTGCGGCCATAGGTCTTCAGTCATTGGCTTCACTGACATCAGAATACTCTCGTCTAAAACTCGTACTGCTTTCGTGGCGGGTGCGCCGACAACCGTGCTGTTTACTGTTCAAGTGTTGCGCTTGTCACGCGTCGCAAAGAGACGGTTAAGTCCTGCTTCTCGCCCGGGTCTAACGGCGCGACGCTTGTCTCAGAAGTTTTGTAACCGGGAGCACGGACCTGGACGACGAAATTCGTGCGTGAGGGGACAAGAGCCTCCTGATGGTTCTTGAAAATCGAAGCAGTTTGGGGAGGGTTTCCCAGGTTGCGAAATATCACCAGAACGTCATCCAAGTATTGGTGAGTATCCTCGTCGATGACGCTGACCCTCATGAGCGCGCCTCGTGCGCCCATGTTGACGGTGACTTCCCGGCATGCGCCCCCGGGCGTGACGGCCACTTTTTGTAGCTCGACTTGGCCGCGCCACCCGGACCAGTTGGTAGAAAAGCCGTCCGACTCCTTTTCGGGCCAAAGTACATATTCGCCAGGACGAAGATTGTCGAGGCTGAATTTGCCATGGTCATCGGCATTGACCGGAGACAGATCGCCGGAATAACCGCTACTCGTTAATCGCGGACTGATCTTGGCTGCGACAACTGGAGTGAGATTGTCATCCACAGCAACTCCAGTGATACAACCCAGGCTCTTGGGGGAAAGTCTGGCGACAATTTCACGGGTCTCTCCGGGAGCGAGTGAAGGAAACATGAACTCTGATGAGGAATAGCCATTCGCCGTGACCACAATCCTCAGTTTGGTCAAAGATGGAACCTGCGGCGGGACGCCGTAGCTAAAAAGGGGCTGGACGGGCAGCCACAAGCCGGGCTTATCTCCGGGGAAAATATCGAGCAAAATGTTTGAGATTGGCTGTCTCGTGATCGCGTCGGTCGCTATCACTTTCAGTTTGGCGGCGCGTGAACCGACATTGAAGGTAATGTCGGTGCAGAGAGCGGAAGGGGCGACGGAAACTTGGCGGACCGGCCGCCAGATCCCCGGATAACCAAGCTCATCCGCCAACGCATTCGCGTTGTAGTTACCGGGAGGAATGCCGTCGATCCTGAATTCTCCGGATTCGTCGGAGCGCGGTTCGGGAGAGATTTGCCCTGAGGTCCAGACATTGTCGCCCAGGGTGATGCGGATACCCTTGACCGGGGCGCCGATGTTGTCGACGACACTGCCGGTCAGGCAGCCAGTCTGCGAACGAGCCGGCAGGGACACAAAGCACGTCACGATCAGCAGAGCGACGACTGTCGGTCGAATCGCCATAAGATTAGAACGCGTTTCAGACTTCGTCTTGCTCTTGCAGCTTGGCGATGACGGCGAAATCTTCGAGCGTGGTGGTGTCGCCTTTCACGTTGCCGCTGGTCGCGAGTTCGCGCAACAGGCGGCGCATGATTTTGCCGCTGCGCGTTTTGGGAAGCGAGTCGGTAAAGCGGATGTCGTCGGGCTTGGCGAGGGCTCCGATTTCTTTGGCGACCCACTTGCGGAGTTCTTCTTTCAATTCCGGCGTTGGCTTTCTTCCTGCTCGAGGGTGACGAAGGCGGAGATGGCCTGGCCTTTGAGGTCGTCGGGACGGCCGACGACCGCGGCTTCGGCGACGGCTTCATGAGCGACCAACGCGCTCTCGACTTCCATGGTGCTGAGGCGGTGTCCGCTGACGTTGAGGACGTCATCGACGCGGCCCATGATCCAGAAGTAGCCGTCCTTGTCGCGGCGTGCACCGTCGCCGGTGAAGTACATGCCGGGAATTTGCGACCAATAATTTTTCACGTAGCGGTCGGGATCGCCATAGACGGTGCGCAGCATGCCGGGCCACGGACTGCTTGATGACGAGGAATCCGCCAGAGCCCAAGGGCACAGACTTGCCTTCCATGGTCACGACGTCGGCGACGACGCCGGGAAACGGCTTGGTGGCTGAGCCGGGTTTGGTGGCGATGGCGCCGGGGATCGGCGTAATCATGATGTGTCCGGTTTCGGTTTGCCACCAGGTGTCGACGATCGGGCAGCGATCGCCGCCGATGGTGTCGCGGTACCACATCCAGGCTTCGGGATTGATCGGCTCGCCGACGGTGCCGAGCAGGCGCAGGCTGGACATGTCGTGCTTCTTCGGCCACTCGTCTCCCCACTTAATGAAGGTGCGGATCGCGGTGGGCGCGGTGTAGAAGATGTTCACTTTGTGGCGTTCGATGATCGACCAGAAGCGATCGGGCTCGGGGAAGTTGGGCGCGCCTTCATACATCAAGCTGGTGGCGCCGTTTTGCAGCGGGCCATAGACGATGTAGCTGTGGCCGGTGACCCATCCGATGTCGGCGGTGCACCAGTAGGTGTCTTCGTCTTTGAGATCGAAGACCCACTTGGTGGTGAGGTAGGTGCCAACGGAATATCCGCCGGTGGTGTGGACGACGCCCTTTGGGTTTGCCGGTGGTGCCGGAGGTGTAGAGGATATAGAGCGGATGCTCGGCGTCGAGCGGCTCGGCGGGGCAGGCGTCGCTGGCCTTGGCCATGAGCTCGTGCCACCAGTGATCGCGTCCGGTAGTGGTGTTGATGGCGGTTCCGGTGCGCTTGTAGACGACGACATTCTTCACGCTGGGGCAAGACTTCAGAGCTTCTTCGACTGCGGGAAAAAGTTTCACTTCAGAGCCGCGGCGGTAGGATCCGTCTTGGGTGATGACGGCGGATGGCCTGGCAGTCGTGGATGCGATCGACGAGGGCGTTGGAGGAGAATCCGCCGAAGACGACGGTGTGGGGCGCGCCGATGCGGGCGCAGGCCAGCATGGCGATGGCGAGTTCGGGCGTCATGCCCATGTAGATGGCGACGCGGTCGCCTTTCTTGACGCCGAGAGATTTCAGCACGTTGGCGAACTTCTGCACTTCGCGGTGCAGCTGCTGGTAAGTCAAGGTACGGATCTCGCCGGGTTCGCTCTCCCAGATGATGGCGGCCTTGTTTTTGCGGTGCGTCGAGACGTGACGGTCGAGGCAGTTGTAGGAGAGGTTGATTTGGCCGCCGACAAACCACTTGGCCCACGGGCGATTCCATTCGAGAACTCTGTCCCACTTCTTGAACCAGTGCAGTTCGCTGGCGACGGCGGACCAGAACTTGTCGGGATCTTCGACGGACTCCTGGTAGAGGCGGTCATATTCGGCGAGGCTTTTTACGTGGGCGTGCCTGGCAAATTCAGCGGGAGGCTCGAAGCTGCGCTGCTCGTTCAGGATGGAATCGATATTGGGGGTGTCAGCGACGGCTTTGTCGGCCATGATTGAGAACCTCGACGCGGAGGAATTGTTTCGTAGCGCCTACGAAAGGGCGGTACGAAATTCGCAGAAGCTTATTCTACACATCCGGGAGCGCGATGTGATCGAGATCACAACGCTTAAGGGGCTAAACCACAACACGGAGGACGCGGAGGTTTATTGGTCCAGAAATCGGGATCGGGTGTCCTCGGTTGGGATGGGACAGGTATCGTAGCGGCCGAAGATTTTGTAGCGGGTTCGCGCGATGACGTTGTAGATCCAATCGCGGAGCGTGCGCGGGATTCGTTGGAAGACCGCAGCGGCGGCGCGGTAGATTCCGCCGAGCTTTTTTAGGACGAAGACGACGGCATCAGAGCGGGGGAGAAGGGATTCGTCTGGTTGGTTGTAGTTGATCACGACGTAGAAGGTGTCGAGGGCCTCGGGGCTCGCGCCGTGGCGGGTGAGGATGGCTGCTGCCAGCGGGCTTTGCAGCGAGGCGAAGCGGAAGATAGCGTCGCGGTCGCGGCGGAGGATGAATTGTACGAGGCGGTTGCAGAGTCCGCAGACACCGTCGTAGAGGAGGATGGGGTGGGCAACCGGGTCGGGTGCGGGATCGATATGGGGAGGACTAACCCTCACGCGCAGCACCTTAAATCATCTAGGGTGAACGGGCCCGCCTCCGGTAGGCCATCGCGAATCTGCTCAGGGGTAAAGCGCCGCACCGGCAGCAAGTCTGCTGGTAGAGGATCACACTGTGTCGCGGGCTCAGTCACTCCTTCGCTCAAGATGCGAACTTGCGCCTTCGCCACCAGCGGAACCTTCATGGTGAACTCGCAGACCTCGGCCAGCGCGTAGTGGAACCAGAGCGGCGCGGGAAAGATCCAGACGCGCCGGCCAAGTTCTTTCGACACCCTTTGCGCCGCATCACTGAGATAAAGCAGCTCCGCTCCAGTAATCGCGACGGTCTGCCTGTCTAGACGACCACCCACCAGTGCCGCGTGGAGCACATGAACCAGATCATCGATGGCCAGCGGCCGGATTGCCTTTTGCTCGAACCCCACCGTGGCGAGGATCGGAAGTGTATGAAAAGCGTGGCTGAGGTGGTCGAGCATGTGATCGCCGCGGCCATAAACCATGCCAGCTTTCACAATGGTGTAGTCGAGCGCAGACTCGCGCACGATCTCCTCCGCAGCCCACTTCGACTCGTGGTATGGAGAACCGCAGGCCGGACGCGCGCGCAAAAAACTCATCAGCGAAATCCGGCGCACACCGGCACGCAGTGCGGCCTCGACCACATTGCGCGTTCCGTCTATGTGAATTCGCCGGAACGTCTGCGTACCGATTTCGCGGTTAATCCCCGCGCAATGGGCGACCGCATCGCATCCAGCGAACGCACCGGCCAGTACGTCTGTATTGGAGAGATCGCTCGCTACGCGACGCACATGCGGCGAATCCTTCAACGCTGCGTCCTGCCGGCTGGCCGTGCGTGAGACCAAGACGACGTGGTGACCTTCGGCGACGAACCGCCTTGCCAAATGCCTTCCCACAAAGCCCGTTCCACCAGTGATCGCGATCTTCATGAGGCACGCTCCTTCTTGGCCCTGCGGCGATACAGAATCTGCGTCGGGCAGACGGTGCTCAGGAAGTCGCCGACCGCGACCGCGATCTCTTCCGGTTCCAAACGATAGAGAATGCGATTCCCTTCCCGACGCTCGGACACGAGGTCGGCGCTTTTAAGAATCGCGAGGTGGCGGGAGATCGATGGCCCGGAGATTGGGAAGCGAGATGCAATCTCCCCGGCAGCTAGTTCGCCCGCCTTGAGTTCCTGCAGAATCTGGCGGCGGGTTGGATCGGCCAAGGCACGGAAGATGCGAGACGCTGCTTTCATAGTTCTAGTTTAGCTATATTGCTAAATAGCGTCAATGGGGAATTATTGACAGCGACATCGCGGCGCACTGCCTGGTACCCCTAGATGAGCCATAGGCAGCGGTATAGGAGTGTCCCAAGACGCGAGACGACCACCGGGCTGAAGCCCGGCAATCTGTTTGGGATCGATCTGACGCGGCCCTTGAAGGGCCGCTCTTCCACGTTGGCAGCCAGCGTCGGTGTAGGCCGCCTACCGCGTGTTCCTAAGAACAGTCACGAGGAGGGCGTTCTCAAACCCAAGCGCAGGAGTTCTTCGCGCAGGCGCGCGTGCTGTTGCGTGAGATGGAGGTAGCGCATCTCGTTGGGAGCGGCTTGGGCGCGGATCAGTTGGGCTGCGTCGCGCTTTTCTTGCGGTGACCAGCGAGGCAGATTTGGAATCAGCGCCAAGACGAGGGACCAGTTCTCGAAGGCTTGCCGCTCCGCCAATTTCCAGCGCGACGGGTTGACGCCCAATGCGCGACTGACTTCTTTGACTGAGCTCTCGCGGATGCGCGCGCTGTCTCCGCCGAACTCGCGCGCCATGCGGCGGTTTACGCGGAGGCCGAGATTGCGCGTGGAGAAGGTGTCCCATGGGCCCCGAGCGGCCGACGCCGGGAGGCCGGCTCTGACGGCATGACTGAAGGTCGCGCCCTTCGCCAGACCTCGATCCAATTCATAGAACACGTGCGCTTCGGCGAGCCGCTTCAGGGTTTTCTTTGGGGTGCGGTACTTGGGGTTCGCGGCGATTTTTTGTTCTTCGCGTCTGGCTAATTGTTCCAGCTCTGGATTGCCCGAGCGGAATCCCAGTTTGCGATAGAACCAGAAGGCTCCGGAGTCGAGGGCTTCGTCGTTCTGCTGGCCGATCTGGTACGGGTAGATGGAGATCGTGGTCGCGCCAGTGAAGGCGTGGAGACAGCGCAGGGCCTGGGCGTAGATCCAGGCGGTTTCGCCCTGGCGGTAGGTGTAGAAGGTGTTGAAGCCGATCTCGATCCATTCGCAGAGGCCGATGGCTTCGATGTAGTTGATGGGGACACCGTTTTTGAGAGTGAATCCGGCGACGTAGGCGCGGAGCGGGAGACGGCGATCGGGCGGCAGATTCCAGATATACATGACGACGCCGCGGCCGAGCTCAGCTCGCACAACGGACGCGGGATCGCCGAGCGTGGTGCCGTAGAGTTCGCGGTAGCGGACGACCATGACTTCGCGGATGAAGTGCATGATCTGCTCGCCTTCGCGGCGGGAGAGTCTGGTGAGGCGCGGATTGGGTTGCGAGAGCTCGCTCGCGAGCGAGACCTGGCTGCGGGTGATCAGCGGCTCGGCGTGGAAAAAGAGATTGCGTGGATGGGTCCAGTTGCGGGTGCGGGAGAGTTTTAGATTTTTGAGATGCCAGCGGAGCGGCAGGCGTAGGGAGTCGTAGAGCTCGGCGCGTTGGCGATCGGTTGCGGGAAGCTGTTCGCAGCGGCGGATGAGGAATTCAAGATCGTGCTCGCGGCCTCTTGCGTTGTCGAGCCAGCGGCGCCAGGGGATGTTGGCTTCGACATTGGCGTCTTCCTCCAGGAGCGGGATGAAACGGGGCCAGGTGGATCCCATGGCTCTTTCTTCTTCGTATCCATCCCACACTATTTCGACGTTGCGCGGGATGCGGCGGGCGAGCCAGCGGGCAGCCTCGAAGTTGAGTGTGTCTTGCATGGTGGTGCCGGCGAGGCCGGAGGTGTCGAAGTCGTCGAAGGCCTCCATGTCGACGCTGGCGGTGCGGAGTTTTGCGATAAGTTCGTGGAAAGTGTTCAGCAGCTTTTCGGTTTGTGCTACGACCGCTCGCGAGTGGGGAAAGGCGCGAAGGAAGAGCAAGGTCTCGTGGAAGCGGAGAAGAGACTTTGCGTCTTCGAAGGCTTGGGTGGAAAGTTGGTGCAGAAGGGATTTTGTTTCAGCGGCGGCGGCGTGGCCGTAGTGGGATTTGCTGGCTTCGAGGTTTGTGAGGAGTGCGTTGAGCGATTCGGGCATGCGGCTTCCGGCTGGCTAGTGTACTCCTAGGCGCGTGTTCTGCGAGAGTCGTGCTCGGCTTCGCCGCTGTGGGACGGAGGCAGTCGTCGGCACATGGGAGTGGCTGGCAAAAATCCCCATGTCTCGCGCAAAGGGCGCGCGAGAAATGGGGCACCCGGGTCATTTCTTCGCCTCGACCTTTTCTTTGCTTCACGCTTCTCTATCTTTACTTCACGCTTCTCTATCTTTACTTCACTCTTCTTTATCTTTACTTCACTCTTCGGGTGGCGACTAGCAACTTCGTCCAAGGGTCGTCGTCGAGGCGGCTGATTTGGACTACGGGATGGCCGCTGGTGGTGTCGTGAATGAATTGGCCGTCGCCGATGAACATACCGGTGTGGGTGATTTCTTTGGGCGAGGAGCCGAAGAAGAGGAGGTCGCCGGGTTGCAGTTCTTTGCGGTCGATGGCAATGACGCCGCTCCATGCAGCTTGCTGGTCGGCGTCACGCGGCATGTTGATGCCGCGGGCGCGCACCAGCATTTGCGTGAAGCCGGAGCAGTCGAAGCCGAAGCTGGAGCGGCCTCCCCAGAGATAGGGAAAACCCAGGAATCGTTTTGCGAGTTCGATGGATTCGGGAATGGTGAGCGGCTTGGGGTCGGAGATGACGTCACTCGATTGAATCCATGCGGTGCGTTTGTCGGGAAGGCGAAGCTGCAGCCAGCCTTGATTGTCGCCAGTTCCCTCTTCGAGGACCTCAAGGCGGGTTTCGAAGGGGATGGTGAGGACGGGCTTGTGGCGTGTGATGTCGGTCTCGCGATAAAGATTGGCGAAGAGGCTCTCGACCTGCACGATTTTTCCGGTGGTCGCGTAACCATCGCCGCTTTGAATGAGGCGGAGGTTGTGGCTGGAGATCCATCCTTTGTAGTGGTCGGAGGTTTGCACTCTCGACCATTCGCCCTGCGCGGCCAGGAGCGTGACGTTACTGCCATAGATGGCTTGAGAGACGACTGCTGACTGATCGGTGGGTTTCGCGAACATGTTGGCGACGGGGATAACGACCACCTCGGTTGTCGTCTTTGCGAAAACCGGTGAGACCGCGAGGATGGCGAAGAGCGTGATTCGTGCGGAAAAAAGGCGAGTGCGATGGGGGCGCATAGTTTAGTCCGGAATTGAGCGGGACTTCCGGAGATCCTTGGAGAGAGATGGTACCGGAAGGAGGGCCGTGACGGCTACTGGTGCGAGACGTGAGGTCACCTGGGCGCGCGAAGTAGCGGGCGTTCGAACGCCGAGGCGGATCGATCACGGTTTGATTTCAAAAACAATTCCAGAGGCACCGGCACCGGCAGCACTGGCCGTACCGTAAGCATTCCCCGCGGAATCGAGCGTGACTCCCGCATAGGGTTGGACTCCATCCTGGGCGGCTGCGAAGCGATGAAGAACACGCTCACGCCACGAGCCATTCGATGCAGGCGAGAGTTCGAAGACGGTACCGCATCCGATGTTGTTGCAAAGGCCATTCAGATAGAGTCCACCGTATAGGGTGGTGCCGTAGAGGTTGCCGGCGCCGTCGAAAACCAGACCGGCTTGCGGGAAGCCGCCGTCGCCGTCGACTGCCTTGAAGTTGTAGAGCACACTTTCGGTCCAGGTTCCGGAGGATGGAGTGAGTTTGTAGACGAGTCCAGCCTGGTAGATACCGCCGCGGTAGGCAGTGCCGTAGAGATTCCCGGAAGAGTCGAGAATGACGCCGCCTTCCGGATCGTAACCGTTGTTCTGCGTGGCGAAGGTGAAGAGAATGCTTTCGGTCCAACTGCTGCCCGATGGAGAAAGGCGGAAGACCGTCGCTTGGCCACCAGAATGAATGGCATCCGCAGAGCCGTACAGATTGCCTTGGCTGTCGCGTGTGAGTGGACCGGAAGGATTGGTCGCATCGGTGATGCTCGCCCCAAACGAATCGAGGATGGTTTCGGTCCATGGGCCGGACGAAGTGGGAGCCAGCATAAACGCCGTGCCGGCGTCGTGGACGCCACCGAACTTGGTGGTGCCATAGAGATTGCCGCTTTCGTCCATGATGAGCCCGGCGGAGGGATTGGCGCCGTCGGCATTGGTGTATCCGGTGAAGTAATGGAGAATGGATTCGGTGTAGGTGCCGTTGCCGTTCGGCGAGAGTTTAAAGACGGTGCCGCATTGCTCGGCGTTTACGTCGAAGCAATTCTGACCGACGTTCCCACCGAGCTGAGTGGTGCCATAGATGTTGCCCGACTCGTCGAGAAGCAGGTTACCTATTGGGAAGGAGCCGTCTCCGTTAGCACCAGTCGTGCCGAGAAAATTGTAGAGGATGGTTTCCTTCCATCCGCCGGTGCCGTTGGGCGTGAGCTTGAAGACAGAGCCGTAGCTCTTGGTGCCGCCCACGGTGGTTGTGCCGTAGTAATTACCGGCGCCATCGGCGACGAGGCCGGAGTAAGGAATAAGGCCTTCGGTGGTGACGGGAAAATCGTAAAGCGCAGTTCCCGTCCACGTGCCACCAGAGGCGGGTGATAATTCGAAGACCGACCCGGCGCCAACGCCCGCCGCTGCGGTGGTGACATAGAGGTTGCCGGCAGAATCTCGCAACGGCGTCGCGAATGGCACTTCTCCATCCTTGGCGCCAGTGAAGGAGTAAAGAGTGGTCTCGGTCCATCCGGAGGAACCGTGGGAAAGTTCAAAGATGCTGCCGAGGTTGGACCCGGGGGCGCCCGAGACTGAGGTTCCGTAAAGATTTCCAGCGGCGTCGAAGACGACTCCGGCGTAGGTCCAGCTATTGATGTTGGAGTTGTAGAGCGTGGTCTCTGACCAGGAGCCGTCGCTGTTCGGACTCAATTCGAAGACACTGCCGTATCCCCAATAACCTTGCGTGGTGCCATAGAGATTTCCGGCGGAGTCGAAGATGACTCCGCTTTGCGGACTGTCGCCGTCGGTAAGGCCGCCGAAGCTATAGATCGTGCTCTCGGTCCAGCCGGCCGATCCCTTGGTGAGTTGGAAGACCGTACCGCATCCGTAGTAGTAGCAGTTGCTGCTCGGGCCGCCGGTTTGCGCGGTGCCGTAGAGATTTCCAGATTGGTCGAAGGCCAGCCGACCGGCTGGATTTCCTTCCGAAAAATTGTTGCCCGGGAACGAGTAGATAACGGTTTCGGTGTATCCGCCGCTCGTGGGCGAGAGTTCGTAGATGGCGCCGCAGCCGTAGGTGGAGTATCCGTCCCCGCAGCCTCCGCTGCCGCCGATGTTGGTGACGCCGTAAAGATTGCCGGCGGAGTCAAAGATGAGGGAGCCCGCAGGAGACGCACCGTCTGTGGGATAACACGCGAAGGCGTGAAGAATCGTTTCCTTCCATGGGCCGCTCGCGACAGGCGCGAGTTTAAACACGGTGCCGCAGTTGTGCGCGCCACCACTCTGGGTTGTGCCGTAGAGATTTCCAGCGGCATCGAAGATCACGGCGGTTGAAGGGCGGGAGCCGTCGGGTCCGCCATTGCCTCCGGTGAAATTGTGGATCACGGTTTCGGCCCACTTGCCTTGCGAATTGCGCGAGAGGCGGAATACTACGCCGTAGGCGCCTCCGCGATTGGTGGTTCCGTAGAGGTTGCCAGCGGCGTCAGCGACGAGGCCGGCCTCCGAGAACGCGCCATTCGGCTCCTGACTGAACGTGTGCAGGATCGTCTCGGTCGGCGGAGTGACGGCGAACGTTGATGCCAATAGAAAAAAGAAAACTGCGATCGAGGAAAGAGCGGCGACCTTCAATTGCGAGTGTGGGCGAGTCATGATTCAGTTACCTCCCTTTCCGGTCTTCGCCGATGGTGTAACGGCAGATAGTGCGATGGGTGCGGGCGCGCGATAGGGACGCGCCGTCGCAGGCCGCACGGGCTGCTGTGACTGCGGCAAAGATTGAGGAGCTTGATTGAGGTCGACGACAATCACGGCTCCGCCGCCATCGTCACCTCCGGGGCCGGTGCCGTAAAGAATGTTCGACGGGCTCCAGAATAAATAGCTGGACTCGTAGATGTCGTTGGGCACGATTCCGAACGAGCTGACCACGCTCTCCGACCATGTGCCACCCGACGCCGTGAGTTTGTAAACTGCTCCGCAGCCGGCGGTGCAAGGGCCGGAGCCTCCGCTGATGGTGCTTCCGTAGAGATTGCCGGCAGCATCTTCAATGGGACTCGACCATGGTTGAGCGGCGTCAGTACCACCATGGAAGGAATAGATGGTCTTCTTTTGCCATGTCGTACCGGACTTGGCGATCGCGAAGACGGTGCCGCACTGATAGGGACAGGTTGAAATGCCCCCGGAGTAGGTGGCACCGATCAGAACTCCACTTTTATTGAGAAGTTGTCCGAGTGGAAAAGCTCCGTCCGCGCCTCCCGCGAAGGTGTGGAGAGTCGAAACCGTGTATCCCGAAGCTCCGGGAGACAATTCATAAACAACGCCGGCACCTCGATTACCACCTTGTCCAGATCCGTACAGATTGCCCGACGAATCCACGGTTAGCGGCGTGACTGGGGTGAAAAGATCGGGGCTGGTAAACGTGTGGAGAACCGAGAACGTCCACGAACCGCCAGAAGGCGAAAGCTCAAACGCGGTGGAAGTTCCTTCGCCGGTGTACCCGTAGGTCGTGCCGAAAAGATTTCCCGAGGCATCGATGGCCAGAGGCGCATTTACGCCGAAGCCATCGGCACTCGAAAATGAATGCAGAATGGTCTCCGTCCACTTGCCGCCACCGGCGGGGCTGAGTTCAAAGAGAATGCCGCAACCATACAGGTACGTGCATTGCGAGTTCACGCCGCCGTAAAGCGTCGCACCATACAGATTGCCAGCCGAGTCCATGACAAGTCCGCCGGCCCCGACCACTCCATCCGTCCCGCCCTTAAAGCTGTAGATGACGCGCTCCTTATACCCTCCGCCCGCGAGCGGCAGCAATTGGTACACCGCGCCCAGACCATACTGCCCGCCGTAGCGCGTGGAACTATAAAGGTTGCCGACGCTGTCGGAGATCAGCCCGCCCGGTAGCTCGCCGTCTGCCTGAATCGCGTCCCCGCTTGTGATAAAGGTGGAGAGCAAAGCGGCATTCCACTGTCCCGAAGAACTCTTGCTGAGCTTGAAGACGGTGCCTCCACAACTGCCGGAACTTGGACATTGTGCGCCCGGTCCTCCGCCCGACGCAGTGCCGTAGAGATTCCCGGCCTGATCGAAAATCACGTTGGCGACGGGAAACTCGCCGTCGAGGCCATAGGGGTTGGTGGCCGATCCGCTGAAGCGATGGATGATTTTCTCTTTCCAGGTAAAGCCAGAGGAAGGAGTCACCGAGTAGGCAGTGCCGCAACCGTACTGGCAATTGTTGGCATCACCGCCATTTTTGGTGGTGCCGTAGAAGCTGCCATCCGCGCCAAGCACGAGGCCGCTCGCGGGTGTTCCGCCATCGAGGCCGCCCGCAAAGGTGTAGACGGTCTTAAAGTTCCAAGCGCCGCCGGCTCCGGGAGTCATCTGAAATATGGTGCCGCAGCCCAGGCTGCAATTCGGGCCGGGGCCGTTGGGCGTGGTGCCCACAAGATTTCCTGATGCGTCGAAAACCACGTTCGCTTGCGGGAACGCGCCGTCGTTGATTTCGAAATTGTGCAGCGCACTCTCGGTCCAGGCGCCGCTGGAGTTGTGGACGAGTTCAAAGACCACGCCGCATCCGTAGGGCGCATAGCCGTAGTTGTTGCAGTTGACGTCGCCGCCCACGGAAGATGTGCTGTAAAGATTTCCAGCCTTGTCGAAGGTGAGTCCGGCAACAGGGTATCCCCCGTCGGAGATGCCCTGGAAACTGTAGAGAATGGTTTCGGTCCAGCCGCTGGCACTGGGGGACAATTCAAAAACCGTGCCGTAGTCGTTTGCCCCACCGCCGTATTCGGTCGTTCCATAAAGATTGCCGGCGGCGTCGAAGATCAACGACGCAACGGGCCCGATGCCGTCTCCCGTGGCTCCAAAGGAGTGGAGAGGGTTTGCAGTCCACGTTCCGTTGGAATTGGGCGAGAGCTCGAACACCGTACCGCCCGGGCCGTAGCACGTATTCGGAGCGCAAACCGCTCCTCCATAACTCGTGGTTCCGTAGAGATTTCCGGCGCCGTCGATGACCAGGCCGGCAACTGGATAGTATCCGTTGGGATCCTGGACGCTGAAACTGTAGAGAACGCTCTCGGTCCATTTGCCATTGGAGTCGGGCGAAAGTTTAAAAACAGTGCCGGTGCCATACGTGCCGCCATTTTTTGTCGTTCCGTAAAGATTGCCAGCGGCGTCTCCGACCAATGCTGCTTGCGGAGAATTGCCGTGGGGCATCGAGATGAAGTCGTGAGCAATGGTCTCCGCTTGTCCGAAGGCGAGCGTCGAGACGAACAGGCCGGCAGTGCCGATCAGTGTCAGGCACCGAGAAAAGATGGATAATGTGTGGCATAGCATAAGCAGTCTTCTCCTGCGAGAGGATTGTCGCTTTGGAAGTGCGCGCTGAACCTAGGCCCTGGAAATGGAAGCAGGCTTTGAGGGGGACGGCGAGGGAATCCTACTGCAGGCAACTGTGGAAGCGCAATGTGCAGGAAATTGCAACGGCTATAGTCTCGGAACCCAAATGCGTATGTCGGCGCGGCAACATGGCGGAATCACTCGCACCGTAGAGGAGGGATCGTGAAAGGTCTTCGGACTCGTTCGATTGAGGGCTCAATGTCACGCCGAAAATTTTTGGCGCAAACGGCAGTGGCCACTGCCGGCCTGGCGATTGTTCCCCGTCATGTGTTAGGCGGGCCTGGATTTGTTCCTCCCAGCGATAAGGTGAATATTGCGTTCATTGGCGTCGGAGCGCAAGGTTTGCGCGTGATGCTTCGTTTCTTGCGCGAGCCCGACATACAAGGCGTGGCCGTGTGCGACGTCAACAAGACTGGAGCCAACTATCCGCAATGGGAGCACGCATGAGTTCTGCAATTCTGTCCGCAAGTTGCTGGGCGTGGATAGCGGGTGGGACTGGCTCAGCCCCGATCAGCCGATTCAACTGAGTCACATTCGCTGCGCGTCACCAGCGGCGTTGCCGGACGTGAACCTTGTCAGAAGATTGTTGAAGGATATTACGGGACGCAAAAGCGATCGGGGCAGTATAGCGGGTGCGCGGCGTATGTTGACTTTCGCGAGCTATTGGAAAAGCAAAAGGATCTCGATGCGGTTGTGGTGTGCACCACGGACAATCTGCATGCGGTAGTCTCGGCTGCCGCGATGAGAAAAGGGAAACATGTTTTTTGCCAGAAGCCTTTGACGCACACGATTTACGAGGCGCGCCGCATTGCGGAAGTTGCGCGGGAGACGGGCGTGGCAACGCAGATTGCGGTGGCGAACCAGGCGTCCGAATCTACACGCCAGCTGTGTGAATGGATTTGGGATGGCGCGATCGGGCCGGTGCGCGAAGTGATCAACTGGTCGAGCCGTCCGTTCTGGCCGCAGGGGATGGAACGTCCGAAGGAAACGGAACCGGTGCCCGAAGGGTTGGATTGGGACTTGTGGCTGGGGCCGGCGCAGGAGCGTCCTTATAACCACGCCTATTTGCCGTTCGTGTGGCGGGGCTTTGCCGACTTCGGATGTGGCGCGCTGGGGGATATGGGTTCGTACAGCTTTGACACGATTTTTCGCGTGCTGAAACTCGAGGCTCCGACGAGTGCAGAGGCGAGTTCGAGCGATCGCTACGACGAGACGTATCCGTTGGCGTCGATTATTCGTTATGATTTTCCGGCTCGCGGAGACATGCCTCCGGCGAAATTCACGTGGTATGACGGAGGCTTGAAACCGCCGCGTCCAGAAGAGTTGGAAGAGGGGCGTCCGATGAAGGCCGAGGGTGAAGAAGAGGATGAAGGCATGCTCTTCGTCGGCGACCGCGGCAAGATTCTCTGCACGTTCAACGGAGGAAACCCAAAACTTATTCCGCAGACGAAGATGGACGCTTACAAGCAGCCTGCGAAGACTCTGCCCCGGTCGCCGGGCAATGAGCGGGAATGGCTCGATGCCTGTAAAGGTGGCAAGGTGAAGCCCGGAGGGAATTTCGAATTCGAAGGTCTCGTCACGGAGACATTGCTATTGGGAAATGTTGCGGCCCGACTCGGACAAAAGGTGACGTGGGATCGAGCCAACTTGAAAGTGAGCTCCGATGTGGGGCAGAAGTGGGTGCGGCCGGAGCGTCGAAAAGGATGGGAGCTATAAAGCGTTCAGATTGCAGAATCAGGCATAGAATGCACGACTGAGAGCTAAGCTCACATGACCGATGCCACCAGCATAGACGGCTTCGCGCGGATCGTGGAGTGGGCATACGGCACGCTCCCGCAGAAGATTAGGGACTTGCCAGATTTTCCCGGCATTCAGGTATCCGACGAGCCGCCTGAGGATGTGCTGAAGCGAATACGGAAACAGAGGAACTGGCCCAACGATAGGGAGTTGTTGGGGTTGTACAGTGGCTTTCATAGAAACGAACCGCAACACTTTCAAACGAGAATATCGCCCGACCTCATTTTCGTTTTTCGAGGTCCGATTCTGAGATGTTCACGGGGAAATCTGCCAGCCGAAGTGAAACAAGTAGTTTGGCATGAGGTCGCGCACTGGATCGGCCATGATGAAGGGGACGTAAAGGAGTTGGGTCTTTCTCGTGCATTCGAAGACATCGCGCGGGACCCCGTCGAAGGAGGAGCGCCGCAAACAAGACAAGCAGGGAGAATCCCGGAGAGGCCTGACGGGCAAGGAGGAGCCGAACACCAACCGCGCTGCATAATGTGCTACTCCGCAGACATCGCCTATTGTGAAGTCCGGAAGCCCGCGAGCTATGTTGGAACCAACTCGTTCGATCCCATTACTCTGAATGCGAGAATCTACAAATGCAACTCATGCGGTTGCGAATGGGACGACGACGATGGCCACTGAGCAGTTGAGATTAACAACCCGATAGCGCTCATGAAGCAATTGCGGGATGATTCTTTCGATATCAGATAAGGAGGCAATGCATGTCCGCAATTTCGAGACGAGAGTTTATTCAGGGTGCAGCGACGTGTGCGGCGGCGGCCGGATGTGTTTCTTCCGGGTTCCTGGCGCTGCGTGCCAATCCACTGGGCATGCCGATCGGATGCCAGACTTGGCCTGTGAAGGAAATGATCGCGAAGGATTTTCCGGGCACCATCAAGCAGTTAGCTGCGGCCGGATTTCAGTCGATCGAATTGTGCTCTCCGGTTGGCTATGCGGAGTATGGCTTCGGCGGGCTCGCCAAATACAAAGGTGCTGACCTGCGCACGATTCTCGGCGATGCCGGCGTCAGCTGCGTGAGTTCTCATTTCGGCATCGACGAGTTGAGGAAAAATCAGGAGGACCGAATTGCCTGGGCAAAGGATGTCGGCCTGACGCAGATGCTGGTCCCCAGCCTTGATGGGCCGGAGAAGCCGACGATGGACGATGTGAAGCGCGCGGCCGACGAGTACAACAAAATGGGGGAGAAGGCGGCAAAGGCCGGCATCCAGCAAGGCCTACACAACGAAACTTTCGAGCTTTCGACGGTCGACGGGAAGCGCACCTATGATGTGCTATTCGAACGTCTCGATCCGAAGCTGGTGAAGTTCCAGTTTCAGGTTTCGACGATCAGCAAGGGCTACGTGGCGGCTGAGTATTTCACGAAGTATCCCGGGCGGTTCATTTCGATGCACGTGCAAGGCTGGTCGGCGGAAACCAAGAAGACCATGGCGGTGGGACAGGACTCCCTGGATTGGAAAAAGATATTTGCTGCGGCCAAGATTGGCGGCATCAAGAATTATTTTGTCGAAATGAACCTGGAGTTGATGAAGGCGAGCGTGCCCTATTTGCGCAAGCTGGAGGAGCGTTAGACGGCTCCTCGCCGTAGTGAAAGCCTACTCCCCAAAGAGTGAGCAAAAGGGCATTGACTAGCGTTTCACTTGCTGCGCTCGAGCGCACAGGCCCACTACGAAGCGCGTTAGCCCCAGAGAGTACGCGATGGCTGAGGGGCGTCCACGGTGGGAATGTGTCTTCGAGGCTTCTTCAATTCGACTGTCCAGACGTAACAGTTTTCATGGACCGTCTGCCCATGTTCATCGGTTTTGCCTTCTTCGAGGCTCACAGGTTCTTTACAGATAGCGCAACGTGGTTCGTAGGACATGGATGCCTCATGGGAAGAGACTTTCCTACGCTAGTTCATTCCCCGTCCCAAGGTCTGTTCAATATTGCACGGCTCCGAGGCTGTCGGAAATCGATTAGCCGCCATAACGACATGAATTATTTTTCAAAAGTGTACAGAATTGAACAGCTCCGATTCTGCTTGGGCGCTACGCTGGTTAAGTATTACGATCGGGATGCGGTCATGGGCTAGTGTCGGCCAACCGACATTCTGACCCTCACGACCGCTTCAATGATTACGAAGGACAGGCCGAACTCACAAGGTTCGGCCATATTTTTTGTGAGCTTTACTGATCAGGCTGAGCTTCCTCTACTCGATGACAATGGAGCTACTTCGCATCCGGCGAAGGCAGCCCATGAGAAACGAAATCACGACCAAGCGCAAAATGCCGGACCTCAATCCCCGCACTTTTCTTTCGACGACCGGAAGGGGTAGGGAGATATTTTCGTTCGAGAAGAAAGACATCATATTCGCTCAAGGCGATAAGACGGGCAGACTGTTTTTTTGTCCAAAAGGGGAAGGTACGGCTCATCGTACTGTCCGAGGCCGGGAAGGAAGCAAGCCTTGGCATTTTGGCAGAGGGAGACTTCTTCGGAGAGGGTGGCCTTGCTGGCCAAGTCACTCACATGCTTTCGGCAGTGGTTATGACCGATTGCGTTCTGCTCCGAATTCAGAAAAAAACGATGATCGATGCAATGACTCGGGAGCCAAGACTGTCAGCAGTGTTCGTCAAGTACTTGCTGAAGAGGAACATCCGATATCAGGATGACTTGGTCGACCAACTTTTCAACTCCAGCGAAAAGCGACTGGCCCGAGTTCTGCTGCTGATGGCACAGTTCGGGAAAGAAGGAGTATCCGACATGCTCGTCCCGAGACTGAGTCAAGAAACTCTTGCAGAGATGCTGGGGACGACAAGGTCGCGAGTCAACTTCTTCATGAACCGGTTCAGGAAGCTCGGTTACATCAACTACGACGTGGGCAACAATTCACAGGTCCACAACTCGCTCCTCACCGTTGTTCTTAACGATGCCACCGAGGCAACTCGCGAGGGTTCCGAACCGCCCGCAGAGCCTGGTGGACCACCGGACAAAGAACGAGCGAAAAGACCGCGCCTGCCTGGCGTTGTTTAGCGAATCCGTTTTACAGCTCTGCAAGGAATCAGGGTAAGGAAGATTTGGCTGCCCCCCAGGGATTCGAACCCCGATAACCTGCTCCAGAGGCAGGTGTCCTAGCCGTTGAACGAGGGGGCAATAGTCGTCTCGTTAGATTGATTTTATGGGTGCGAGCGGCTGTGGTCAACTTTTGCGTGGTGTTATGGTTTGGCTTGCGCGAGGCTGGGTGAGCTAGAGATCCTTCGCTTCGCCTGAAAAACGGCTCCGCTCAGGATGACAACGCTTTATGTGACGACAAACTACCACTCCCAACTTTCCACTCCCAACTTTTGCGTGGATTGGGTGCGTGAAATCGGGCGAGATACAATCAGGATTGACGGGAGTTCACGTGATGACTACTGCATTTGGCAATGTTGTCGACCTTTCTACCGACTATGCCGAGGTGGCGCGGCGCCCTCTGGACGCAGAGCAGTGCGCGCTGGTGGTGATTGATATTCAAGAGAAACTGCTGCCCCCGATTTTTCAGAAGGAACAACTGGTGCGAAACTCGCAGTTGCTGATTCGCGCGGCCGGGATCCTGAAGATTCCGGCGATGGTCAGCACTCAGTATGCGAAGGGACTCGGTGGGACGGTTCCTTCGGTCGCTTCCCTGCTGCCCGAGATCGAACCGATCGATAAGACTCTGTTCTCATGCTTTGGCAGCGATGTTTTCTGTTCTGCGTTGAAACGACTGCCGGGCAAACGCAATACGCTGCTGCTGTGCGGGATGGAGAGTCACATCTGCGTGACGCAGACGGCGCTGGCGGCGCTGCGCGAGGGATATCTGGTGCACGTCGCGTCGGACGCGGTGAGTTCGCGCACCGAGTGGAATTGGAAGATCGGACTGGATCGGATGCGTGCGGCCGGGGCCGTGATTTCGTCGACCGAGATGATGATTTATGAGTTGATGCGGGCGTCGTCGTCAGCCGCGTTCAAGGAACTGTTGCCACATCTAAAGGGTTGATTCAGGCCGGCGGTCTATCATGAAGTGGAAGGTAGGACCTTGAGAACGCTGCGCAAACTCCTCGCGTTTTTCTGCGTCATTACTGTGCTGTGGACTGCACTAGCTCCTGCTTCGTCTGGCCTCTCCTGGGCCATTCTTGTGCCTCTCTTGATCCTCGTTGGAGTTCTGACTGTCGTCTCAACCGAGCATTGGCTTCAGGAGAACAGAACTCTCCTGTCCTCTTTTTCATCGGTCACCGCTTCGCGAGCACCGCCTCTGCTTGATTCGCTGATCTAACTTCCCACAAAAACTGAACCGAGCCTGAAGCTGGCCGTGAACCTCGCCTGCACGTAGTAGTGCGGCCAAGTTGGCGACCCCGCCGGAGGAAATGGTGTCAATCAAGCATCGTCTGCAGACGTTATTGCTGTGCCTGCCACTTCTCATGGGAGCAATTGGCGGAATGCCCATGCGGCCCGAAGAAATCGAGGACCTGATGCGCACGATGAATCAGCAGAAGGTCGTAATGACTGTCGAGGATGGCGAAGACAGGAACAGCCTTCCCAAGCTTCCAGAGCCGGTGCCTTAGTCCTCGGTCTTCTTCTTCACCCGCACAACCGTAATTTTCGCGAAGCCCTCTGGGAATGATGGGGGCTTAAGCTTGGCGGCCATGCGGCGCATGATGTCTTCCGGAACAACGCGGTCGCGGCGCTGGTGGCGTTCGATGCAGGTCTCTAGCGGCACATCGAAGAACACGGCGTGGACTTCGTAGTTGTAGTCTTTGGCCAGTTTGATCCAATGCTGGCGTTCTTGCGGAGTCAGGTTCGTCGCGTCCACGTAGTTCATGGGGCGCTTGGCGATGAGGCGCGCCTTCAACATGGAGCGCAGGTTCGAGAAGACGAGATCCTGAAAGCGCTGTTCGCGGACATCGTCGAACAGAAGCGAGCGCACCATGTCGCTCGAGAGGGGGACAACGTTGTGGCGCTTGAACCAGGAACTCTTGCCGGAGCCGGGCAATCCGATGGCGAGAACGACGATGCCCTTCGGCGGGCGTGGAGGGGCCGCGGGAATGGCGGCAGGAACTTTCGGCGCGCGAGGGGCAGGCGCGGCGGCTTCGGGCTCGATGGCATCCGGTGCGCCTTCTTCGGGCTGTTCCTCTATCGACGAGGGCAGGTCGGGGATGATGCCCTTCGCGGCTGCGGGGGTAAAGGCTGAGGCAACGGCCTGCTCGCGGCCACGTCCTCCGCGTCCACGACCACCACGACGGCGGCGGGAGCGTCCACGAGGAGCATTTCCTCCAGCCGCTGGCCGCGAGCGAGACTGCTCAACGGGCTCCGCTGATTCTTCCAGCGCGGGCTGTGGTTCGGACTCGGATTCCGGTGGCGCCTGGGTTTCTGCTTCGTCGCTACCGGCCTCTGAAACAGAGCTGGGAGCCTGTTCTGCATCAAAATATGCCGGTTGGAGGGGAGGAGGAGCGGGTTGACTTCCCTGCTCCGGAGCTTTCTTCTTGCGACGCTGTAAGCGATCGCGCATCCATTTACGCATGTTCAGGCTTGTAACACAGATACGGGGACGGGAGCAATCGAGGGCGGTGGAATTTGAACCAGAGATGACAGGGGAGAGCGCGGAAATGGAAGGAACAGCAGACTTCTCCTCGCGATAATCTACGCTCGGAATGACAACGCACGCACCTTTCATTCTAGAATCAGGTATGCCTAGCGAGGTTCCAGCAGCGATTCACGGTCAGAAATATATTTCGCTCAAGACGTTTCGTAAGAACGGAGTGGGCGTGGCCACTCCGGTATGGTTCGGCGAGGAGAATGGCAAACTTTACGTTATGACGCTCAGCAAATCGGGGAAGACGAAGAGGATTCGGAACAATTCGCGGGTGCTGGTGGCGCCGTGCTCGATTCGCGGGAAAGTCACCGGACCTGAATCTGAGGCGACCGCGAGGCTGCTGCCAATGGAAGATCAGAAGCGCGCGAGGAAGACCATCAACCGGAAGTATTTGATGGCGTTGCTGACGTCTCCGTTTTCGCGGGCGGATGCGTTTTTTGAGATCAGCTTTGAGTGGGGTTCAGGCGGTGGTTCGAGAGTTCAAAGTGACGACGGGGGTCTTTCTGAAACCTGCTTCGCCTCACCACTCTCCGGTCGTCAGATACTCGTGGATCGATTTGGCTGCGCGGCGACCAGCGCCCATCGCCAGAATGACCGTGGCGCTGCCGGTTACGATGTCGCCTCCGGCGAATACTCCTTTGCGCGTGGTGCGTTGCGTTTCTTCGCTGGCCTGAATGTATCCGCGCTTGTTGGTGCCGAGACCGGGCGTGGTGCTCTGCACGATCGGATTCGCGCTGGTGCCGATCGCGATGATCGCTACCAACAACGGCAGATCAAACTCTGATCCCTGAATCGGCACAGGGCGCCGACGGCCGGAGGCATCGGGCTCGCCCAGTTCCATGCGGACGCAGCGGGCGGCGTTAAGCCATCCTTTTCCGTCGGAAAGGAACTCGACTGGGGCGGTCAGCATCTGGAAGTCGATCCCCTCCTGGCGCGCGTGGTGAACTTCTTCGGCGCGAGCGGGCATCTCGGTGTCGCTGCGGCGGTAGATGACGTAGGCCTTGCCGGCTCCAAGGCGCAATGCGGAGCGAATTGCATCGAGCGCGGTGTTGCCGCCTCCGATCACCGCGACGTTCTTGCCTTTCAGGTCGAGCATGGGCTCGTCGTAGACGGGAAACTTGTAGGCCTTCATCAGGTTGATGCGCGTGAGAAATTCGTTCGCAGAATAGACGCCGTTGAGGTGCTCGCCGGGAATGTTCATGAACTGCGGCAGCCCGGCGCCCGTGCCGATGTAGACGGCGTCGTAGCCTTCTTCGTCGATGAGTTCGTCGATCGTGACCGTGCGGCCGACGACTACGTCGGTCTCGAATTCGACTCCCATCTCGCGCATGTAGTCGAGTTGCTCACGGACGATCTGCTTGGGCAGGCGGAACTCGGGAATGCCGTAGACGAGCACGCCGCCGACTTCGTGCAGCGCCTCGAAGACGCGAACCTTGTGGCCTTTCTGGACCAGATCACCGGCAACAGTAAGGCCCGAAGGACCGCTGCCCACGACTGCAACTTTCTTTCCGGTGGGCGCAACACTGGGCACGATGTGGGTTCCCATGCGCTGCTCGTAGTCGGCGACAAAGCGCTCGAGATATCCGATGCCGAGCGGCTTAACCTTTTTCGAGAGCAGACACGTCCCTTCGCACTGGTCTTCCTGCGGGCAGACGCGCCCGGTGACCGCGGGCAGGACGTTGTCTTCGCGAATGATTGCGGCGGCGCCAAGGAAGTCGCCGATCACGATCTTCTCGACGAACTCCTTCACGTTCACGCCGACTGGGCAGTTGTCGGTGCAGGTCGGCTTGGCGCATTCCAGGCAGCGCATGGCTTCCTGCTGCGCGAGTTCGGCACTATAGCCGAGATTCACTTCCTCGAAGTTGTGGGCACGTTCAGGGCAGGCTGCTCGGGCATGAGCTGGCGCGGAATCTTCATGCGCTCTTTCATCGGTGTCGGATTCTGAGATTTCTTGACTATCGTGCTCATCGTTGATCTCCTGGGCGACGATCTCCACGGTGGTTTCCCGGGACGGCGCAAGCATGTTCGCCTTCCCCCTCGACAGCGACTCTGGCATTCTGAAATTCCGCCAGCGAGCGCTGCTCAGCGTCGCGGTACATCGAGTTGCGTTGAACCAGGACTGCGAAATCTACGCGGTGCGCATCGAACTCCGGGCCGTCGACGCAGGCGAATTCGCTTTTGCCGTCGATCATCACGCGGCAGCCACCGCACATGCCGGTACCGTCGATCATGATCGGATTGAGGCTGACGACGGTATGGATGTTCTCTTTGCGGGTCAGTTCGGCAACCGCTCGCATCATGACGATCGGGCCGACAGCGACGACGAGATCGATCCGCGTTCCGTTCTGAATCAACTGGCGCAGCTTGTCGGTGACGAAGCCCTTGTCGGCGTAGCTGCCGTCGTCGGTGGTGATCATGAGCGAGTCGCTCACCGCTCGCATTTCCGGTTCGAGGATGACCAATTCTTTGTTGCGGGCACCCACGATCGAAATGACGCGGTTCCCCGCTTTCTTGAGCGCCGAGGCCGTCGGATATGCCATCGCAGTCCCGACGCCGCCGCCAACCACGACGACGGTCCCGTAGTTGGCGATGTCGGAGGGCTTGCCGAGCGGGCCAACCACGTCGAGGATCGAGTCGCCGGTGTTCAGCGAATTCAGCAGCTGAGTCGTTTTCCCGGCAGCTTGGACGACGATGTTGATGGTGCCGCGCGAGGGGTCCGAGTTCTCGATCGTGACTGGGATGCGTTCGCCCTCTTCGTAAATGCGGAGGATGACGAACTGGCCGGGCTTCTGCTTCTTGGCGATGCGGGGAGCCTCGATGACGAAACGTTTGATTCCGGGCGCGAGGAATTCTGCGTGAATGATTTTGAACACAAGCCGCTCCGCGGGAGAGAACTGCTGAATTTCCCGACTAGGCGATTGTGTGCGGAGGCTCACAGAGGAGGCTGTGATTGGGATCACAGCGGGCTGTGCGGGTGATTCAGGCGTTACCTGCGGTTACTTCGGGCTTGAAGATCACTCCCTGACTCGTCTTGCTGTTCATCACGATGCGCATGGGGTGACTGAATTGCAGGTGGCGGACGCAGCCCTGCTCTTCCACCGCCGGCTGTTCGGCCAGCCATTGCCAATCGACGGAGCCTTCGCCGGCGTCGGGGTTCACGGTGAAATATCCGACCTGGAAGGCGGTCAGGTTCTGGAAGAAATGGCTGCCTTGCGACGGGGTGACGCGGAAGTCGTGGAAGCCGGCTTCGACGATGGCGCGAGCGCCGGAGATTTCGTCCCACTCGACCGGGATGCCGAGCCAGGGATCGTTCGATCCCCAGCGCCCGACACCGATCAGCAAGTACGGGCGATTTTCCGAACTCAGGCTGGCGTTGAAGTGGGCGACGGCACGGGCCACTTCCTGACTGCGGCTGCGCTCGAAGCGTTGCGAATCGACGACGACGATGTCGTGCAGGTTCTCGATGCGTCCGTTGCCGAGAACTTTTGTGCTCTGGCAGATCAGTTCGGACTGATCCACATCGCCGATGGTGAGATCTTGATGGTCCCGCGAGAGAGTAAGCGGACGGATCTGCAGGAATCCGAATTCGGCCGCCTCTTCCCCGCTCGGCAGGCGAACGGCGAATTCGATTTCGACGGGATTGCCTAAGGCGTCTTCGCCAGCGCGCACTAGCAATTCCAAGATAGTGGCCAGGGGGAAGATGTCCGTGCTTGAGCATCGGGGCGAAGGTCACAATGCGCGCACCGGGACGGCTTAGCCCATCGTAGACGGCATTGTTGTCGGCGGAGTACGTCGAGGCGACCGCCTGCAACGTGCCATCGTCTTCGGCGACGTCGAGGCCGAAGCGGACTTCGCGCAGGTGGCCCGGACCCGTATTGTGCGCGATGCCGTTGAGTTCGAGCGCACAGAATTCCGTTTGCGTGTTGGCGAGGATGTCTTCGACGGACGAGAACTGCAGCAGGTTTCGCGGATAGCGCGGACAGAAACTCAAGCACTTGCCGCCGTCGACCACAGTGCGTCCCAGGCCAAGAGCGACTGCGGCGATTCCGTCAGCGAAGGTCATCGGCTCGACGGGATAGAAATTGTGGGAGCGGACCACTCCGGAAAAGTCGGGATAGAAGCGCGTACCGTAGACGGTTCCGACCACCTGCTGCAGAATGACCGCCATCTTTTCTTCTTCCAGGCGGTAGGGCGTGGCGCGCACGTAAGCCTTGGCGTGCTGGCTGAAAGTTGAGGCGTACACGCGCTTGATGGCCTCGGAGAGTTCGTTCGAGGCGCAGTTGAAGGCTGGTGTGTTGGTTCCCGAGCATGAAGGTTTCGTAGACGCCGGTGAAGGGCTGGTACTGCGAGTCTTCTAGCAGGCTTGAGGAGCGCACCGCTAGCGGGTAATGGACTTCCTCCAGGTAAGCCTTCAGATTCTCCTGCAAAGGAACTTGGAGGGGCGAGTCGAGAAAGCGCTGCTGGATCTCGCTGTCGTCGTCGCAGTGCAGTGCGAAGTCGCTCAGATTATTTTCAGCCAGAAACAGGTCGAACTGGTCGGTCGCAATCACGACGGCAGGTGGAACGGAGATGCGCACTCCGGGAAAGCGGCGGCCAATGCGACGCGTGCGCAGAAGATGCCGGACGAACGCAAGGCCCCGGGCCTTGCCTCCGAGCGATCCGGAGCCGATGCGGAGGAAACTTGACTCGGAGGGCTTGAAGGTATCGGGCTTGAAGTCGCCGATCAGCACTTCGTTCTGCTCGCGGCGATAGTCGTTGATCGACGCGATCAGGTCGCGGCGCAGGTGCTCGGGACTTTTGAAGTCGGACACCTTGCGCGGTCGAAGCTTGGCGGCGAGGGCGAATTCGGTGCGCGCCATCAGCCAGTGCGAGAAGTGATTGCGCTGCGCGTGGTACATCAGGCTGTCGGGGGGAACGTTCTGCAACTGTTCTTCGAGTTCGTTGAGATCTTTGGCTCGTCCGACTTCGCGTTGGTCGGGCATGCGGAAGACGAAGTCGCCGAAGCCGAAGTAGTCGGTCAGGATGCGGCGAAGATCTTTGAGCAGCGTAGGCGAGCGCTTACGCAGGAACGAGTAGCCTTCGGCGTGCGCGCGAGGCCGGAATTCGGTGCGGCTAGTCTGCAGGACTACGGGCACATCGGGCACTAGACTCTTCATCATGCGCGCCAGCTCGAAGCCAGCATCGGGATTGAGTTTGCCTTCCCAGGGGAACTCGACGTCAGAGACGAGTCCGAAGAGGTAATCGCGGTAACCTTGAACGAGCTGCGCAGCTTCCTCAAAATTAGAGGCCAGCAGAATCTTCGGTCGCGCCTGCATGCGCACTAATTTGTGCGCAACGTTGATGCCTTCCTGAATCACGCGGCGCGACTGGTTAATCAGTTCCGTGTAAATCACCGGCAAAAACGAGGAGTAGTAGCGGATGTTGTCTTCAACCACGAGCAGGACCGGGACTCCCATGGCACGTGTGTCGTGCAGCACGTTGCGCTTGTCTTCGACGTACTTAACGATCGCGATCAGGATGCGGGCGTTGCCCTGCCAGAGGAAGACGCGGTCAATGTCGGTGACGGGATTGCGGGCGACGAAATTCTTGATCTCGCGATAGTCGTAGCCGAGAACGACGACCGGAACATCGAGGCCTGCGCGACGGACTTCGCGCGCGAGTTGGGCGGCGTCCATATCTCCGACGGCGAGGTTGGTAACGATCAGATTGAATTGCGGATTGGATTTCGCGAGTTCGACCGCTTCAGCGCAACTGGAAACGTGGGTAATCCCGGGAATCTGCTGCAGGTTGAGTTCGAGCGATTCGTCGATGAGGAGTTCGTTGAGGCGTCCGTCTTCGCGGAGGATGAAGGAATCGTAGAGGCTGGAGACGAGAAGAATGTTATGGACCTTGAAGGGCATCAGGTTTTCGAAGCCTTCAAAGCGCTGTTCGGCGTCGAGGATGGGTTCGAGAGTACGGGGGACGGGCATGGGAAAATTTGTTAGCCGTTAATCATAGTCCTGACGATCAACAAAGGAATGATCGGGTAAGACTCGTGTGGGGACAGCCGCCATCGGCTGTCCGGTCGAGCGAAGCTCAACAATCTGCTCGCTCCGAGGAACCTGTCGCCTTAACTATTAAATAACCCCGCCCTGTCGCCTGCAAACTGCGCAGGGACGGGGCGGGGCCACCCAAGTTCGGTGATGGTGCATGCAGCGGCCGGGCTATGCCCGGCGGGCGGACGAGACGTCCGCCCCTAAACGAGCATTGCCGATTTACACAAGGCCCTGGTCCAGCATCGCATTGGCTACCTTGAGGAAGCCGCCGATGTTGGCGCCGTTCACCAGGTTGCCGGGCGTGCCGTATTTCTCGGCCGTTTCGAAGCAATTCCGGTGGATGGCGATCATGATCTTGTGCAGACGATCGTCCACTTCCTCGCGGGTCCAGCTCAGGCGTGCACTGTTCTGGGCCATTTCGAGTCCGCTGGTAGCCACGCCGCCGGCATTGGCAGCCTTGGCCGGTCCGTACAGGACTTTCGCATCGAGGAACAGCTTGGTGGCTTCGAGCGTGGATGGCATGTTCGCGCCCTCGGCGACCAGCTTGATCCCGTTCTTAATGAGGTTCGCCGCGTCTTTTGCGGTGATCTCGTTTTGCGTGGCGCTCGGGAAGGCGCAGTCCGCTTTGATGTTCCAGATCGGATTGTGCTCGAGCTTGATGTCCGTGGGCATGAAGATCGCTTTCTTATAGTGATCGGCATAGTCACGGATGCGTCCGCGCTTCACGTTCTTCAGTTCGATGATGAAGGCCAGCTTCTCGCGGTTGATTCCGTCCGGATCATAAATGACGCCGTTCGAATCGGACACCGTGACGGGCTTCGCGCCGAGATCGAGCAGCTTCTCGACGGTGTATTGCGAAACATTGCCGCTGCCTGAAACCAGGCAGAGCTTGCCTTCGAGCGAGTCCTTCTTCGTCTTCAGCATTTCGCTGGCGAAGTAGACGCAGCCGTACCCGGTGGCTTCAGGACGAATCAGGGAGCCGCCCCAGTTCAGGCCTTTGCCGGTGAGGACGCCGGTAAACTCATTGCGGAGCCGCTTGTACTGACCAAACAGGAAACCGATCTCACGACCGCCCACGCCGATGTCGCCGGCCGGGACGTCGGTGTCCGGTCCAATGTGCCGCTGCAGTTCGGTCATGAAGCTCTGGCAGAAGCGCATCACTTCGTTGTCACTCTTGCCTTTAGGATCGAAATCCGATCCGCCCTTACCGCCGCCCATGGGGAGCGTGGTGAGCGAGTTCTTGAAAACTTGTTCGAATGCGAGGAACTTCAGGATGCCGAGGTTGACCGAGGGATGGAAGCGGAGTCCGCCCTTGTAGGGGCCGATGGCGCTGTTCATCTCAATGCGGAAGCCACGGTTGACCTGGATGTCGCCGCGATCGTCGAACCAGGGAACGCGGAACATGATGACGCGCTCGGGCTCGACAATGCGATCGAGCAGACGCGCGGATTGATATTCGGGATGTTTCGCCAACACTAACCTTAAAGAGTCGAACACTTCCTGCACCGCCTGATGGAACTCAGGCTCGGCGGGATTCTTTGCTTTGACACTGACCATCACCTGCTCAATGTAGTCCCCGTGAATCTTGGTCCCGGGGTGCGTCGCTACAGTCATAGTCCTACCTCCGTAGGTAAAGCCTGAACATAATGCCGTTGTTCATTCTCGACTTCCAGTGATAACTCGCAGTGATAATTCTCACGGGTAGGGGTGATTGTGGTCACTCGCTGTATATGGTTGTTTATCAGTAAGTTGCAGGGCGTCCCGAAATAGGCGGTTAGTGATTTCACGGGTACCTGCTCTCGTAGCGCCGGCATCATGCCGACCACAACGAGGGCGTTTCGGCCTCGCATTCGGGGTGAGACCCCCCGACCACAGCCGCTGGGACCGCGGGGCTACCTTAACAGATTCTCGGTAACTGTTCTCCACTCAGCATATCTACGACACGGGTGCCGCCGATGCGGCTTTGCAGCATGACCGTGCGGCCGGGAGTGGCATCCACTTTGCCGACGCGGACGGAGTCCTCCGAGACCGGAATCTTCTTCAGGATTTCGAGCGCCTGGTCAGCCTGAGTTCCGGGGACGAAGACCGCAAAGCGGCCTTCATTCGCCACGTAGAGCGGATCGAGGCCGAGAATTTCGCAGGCGCTCTGCACGGTCTCCTGTACTGGGATGAGCGCCTCTTCCAGCTTGATGCAGATGTTGCGGTCGGCCGCAATTTCGTTCAGCGTGGTCGCCATGCCACCGCGAGTCAGATCGCGCAGGCAATGAATTTCGATCCCGGCATTCAGGAGAGCCTCGACCGCCGGCCAGACGCAGGCCGTGTCGCTCAGGATGGGCGACTCGAATTCGAGCCCTTCGCGGACGGAGAGAATCGCAATCCCGTGGCGGCCGATGTCGCCGCTGACGATCACTGCGTCGCCCGGCTGGACCGCTTGCGGACCGATGGTTGCCGTCGCTTTCGACTCGATCAGACCAATGCCCGAGGTGTTGACGAAGATGCCGTCGCCTTTGCCCTTGTCCACAACCTTCGTATCGCCGGTGACCAACTGAACACCCGCGTGGGCTGCGGCTTTCTGCATCGACGTGACCACCGTGCGTAGAGTGTCCATCTCGAGGCCTTCTTCGAGGATGAATCCCGCGCTCAGATACAACGGCCGGGCGCCGCACATCGCGAGATCATTGACCGTGCCATTGATGGCAAGGTCGCCGATGTCGCCGCCGGGGAAAATCAGCGGGCGCACGACGAAGGAATCCGTGGTGAAAGCGAGGCGCGAACCATTGATGGCCAGAACCGCGCCATCGTGGCGCTGTTCGAGCGCGGGATTGCCGAAGGCGGGCAGAAAAATCTTTTCGATGAGTTGATGCGTGAGCCGCCCGCCTCCGCCATGCGCCAGAACAATGCGATCGTCAGCGACTCGCGGGACTGGGCAGCTCAGATTGAACTCGGTCATGGTTCTCTCGCCTGCCATAGTGGTAGTAAGCGGCGCACGCGCCCTCTGAAGATACCATCGGCGCGCCGAGCGGATTCTCCGGCGTGCACTTCACCGCAAACGCCGGACACTCGTGGGGTTTCTTGATGCCCTGCAGAATCAGCCCGCTGATGCATTCGGGAGATTCGTGCGCGGGAACGCCGGTAAACGGATAACGCCGGTTGGCATCGTATTTCTGAAATTTGCCGCGCAACTGGAAGCCGCTCGCCGCAATTTCGCCCAACCCGCGCCACGGGCGGTTCACGACTTCGAACACTTCCGCAATGCGCTCCTGTGCTGGCCGGTTCCCCTCGCGGCGCGTAGCGCGGACGTATTGATTTTCCACTTCGTGGCGGCCTTCTTCCAGTTGGCTCACAGTCATCAGAATGCCTTCGAGAATATCGAGCGCCTCGAAGCCGGTTACGACGATGGGGACTTTGTAGCGCTCCGCAATTGGAAAATATTCTTCGTATCCCATGATCGTGCAAACGTGACCGGCTGCCAGGAATCCTTGCACCACGCAGTTGTCCGACGAGAGCAGGGCCTCCATGGCTGGAGGTACGAGCACGTGGGAAACGAGCAGCGAGAAATTTTCGATCTGATTGTGATCGGCCTGCCATGCTGCCATGGCATTGGCGGGTGCGGTGGTTTCGAAGCCGACGGCAAAAAAGACGACCTGCCGGTCGCGATTTTGTTTGGCGAGTTTCAGCGCGTCGAGCGGCGAATAAACAATGCGCACATCGGCGCCTTCCGCCTTCGCGTCAAACAGGCTCTTGGTAGAGCCGGGTACGCGCAGCATATCTCCAAAAGAGCAGAAGATCACCTCGGGACGGTGTGCGATGGCGACGGCCTTATCGATCAACTCGATGGGAGTGACGCACACCGGGCAACCGGGCCCGTGCACCAGAGTGATGTCGCGTGGCAGCAAGTCTTCAATGCCGCTCTTGACGATGGTGTGGGTCTGGCCGCCGCAGATTTCCATAACGGTCCAAGGGCGCGTTACTTTTTTCCAGATGGCCTGTGCGAGTTGTTCGGACGCTTTCTTGTCGCGATATTCACTGAGGAATTTCACCGAGTTCCTCCTCTAAGCCGCCCATTTGTTCGAGGTACTTGAAGACACGCTGGGCTTCTTCTTCATCGATGACGCTGATGGCGAAGCCGACGTGAACCAAAACGTACTTTCCGATTTCGGCTTCGGGAGTGTAGGCGAGGTTAATTTCTTTGCGGATGCCGCCGAAGTCAACCTTGCCACGGCGGAACGCGATGTCGTCGCCGTCCATGATTTCAACGACCCGGCCTGGAACTGCGAGACACATGGCTATCCTCCCGACAAGAATCTGGTTCGATCGTAACGCCGGCGTCACGCCGGTCACGGCTTCAAATGGGGCGGGAAGTGGCCCTCAAAGTTATGGCCGGGAAAACCCCATCCGGTAAAGGATACGCCTGTTCCGTGCGCCTGCGGCCAATTTCATTTCGAGCAGCAGGGTGAGCTGGCGACACTCCGCGATGGAGCATACAACGAACCGGGTGTTCGTCCAATCGGGGTTTCCCCTGTGATTCAGGAAGGGTAGCCGGGAATCCCGACGTCGCGCGAAAAGCTACTTTGAAGCGAGAAACTGCTGGGCCAGGGTCACGATTCGCTCAATCAACCCTGGCAGGGCCGCGACTACCGCCGGCGAGAGCGCTTCGCCGTGCTCAAAACTCTGTCCGGTTAACGTGACTGAGAAGGCATTCAGGCTCGTGCCGTAGAGCGTTTTGGCCAAACCCAGGACGGCACGGGGAGAGAGTTGATGCGAGAAACGAGCTTCGCCGGCGGCGGGCGAAACTTCTTCGCAGCGCACTTCGCCGGGGTTGCCCTTGCCTTCGGCAGCATCGACAAAGATGACCGCTTCGAACCGACTGACGGTCTCAGCCAGTTCCGGCGCGAGTTGATGGACGCGCGTGAGTTCGAGTTCTGATGCGGGGAACTTCCCTTCCACTGCATCGGCAGCGCGCCAGGCGACGCCGTCGTCGGAGCGCAGAGGATTTCCGTAAGCGATGATTAAGACTCGAGGCATGATTCTGGAGCGATTTCAGGAGCTCGCAACTTGGTCGAGCAATTCGCCGGACGGGCCGATCAGTTGGATGCTGAGCGCCATGTGGCCTGACGCGTGAGTCGAGCAACTCAGGCACGGATCATAGCAGCGGATCACGGCCTCCACGCGGTTGAGCATTCCAGGAGTCAGACGGTTGCCGTGCACGAAGTGCTTCGCCACCTGCAGCACGCTACGGTTCATCGCCAGGTTGTTGTGACCGGTGGCGATGATCAGGTTGGCCCACCGGATCAGTCCTTGCTCGTCGATCTTGTAGTGATGGAATAAGGTGCCGCGCGGAGCCTCCGCCGCACCCACGCCTTCGAGCGCGTTGGGCCGGGCAACTGCGCGTACATGCTTCGACAGAATCTCGGGATCGTTCAATAGCTGTTCCAATCGCTCGATGCAGTAGAGGATCTCGATCAGGCGCGCATGATGATAGTGGAACGAGCTGAGCACGGCGGTGCGTTGCAGTTCGTGAAATTCCGCCAATTCCTGATCGGCGCGCGGCGTGCCGCAACGGTCGGCCACGTTCAGGCGGGCCAGCGGTCCCACGCGGTAGATGCCGTCGGGGAATCCCGTGGGCTTGTAGTACGACGACTTCAAGTAGCTCCAGGGCTCGACCTTCTCGCCAATATAGTCCGAGTATTGCGTGGGATCGAGATTCTCGGCGACGATGTGGCCGGAAGCGTCGACGATGCGCAGCTTCCCATCGTAAAAGGTGAGGCCATCGTCCTTCTTCACGATGCCCATGAACAGCGTGGGAAAGTTGCCGAAGACCGAGATCTCTTCGCGAAAGCGTTCGATCGTGCTCTTGAACCATTCGAGCGTCCGCTCGGCGATGGCGAGCGCATCGGGAATCGCCGACAGGATGGCGTCGCGATTCGCCTCGGTGAGCGGTTCGCTGACGCCGCCGGGAACGACCCACGCCGGATGAATGCGCTTGCCGCCCAGCCGCTCGATGATCTGCTGGCCGAACTGGCGCAGGCGGATGCCGTCGCGCGCGAGCTCCGGATTTTTCTCCGCCACGCCAAAGATGTTGCGACTGAGCCGGATCGGCGTCCATGCCAAGCAGCAGGTCCGGCGACGAAAGATGGAAGAAGCTGAGCGCGTGCGATTGCACGACTTGCGCCAGTTCGATGATTCGGCGCAGCTTGTCGGCGGTCGGCGGAATTCTCACGGCGAGCAGCGCGTCGCACGCCTTGGCTGAGGCGATCAGATGGCTGACCGGGCAGATGCCGCAGATGCGCGCCATCAGCGAGGGCATCTCGTAAAACGGGCGGCCTTCGCAGAACTTCTCGAAGCCGCGGAACTGGGTGACGTGGAAGTGCGCGTCCTCGACGCGGCCGTCATCGTTCAGGTGAAGCGTGATCTTGGAATGGCCTTCGATGCGGGTGACCGGATCGATGACGATAGTCTGCCCTGCTTCACGACGTCTCCCTTATGAATAGAACCAATGCTTTTATAATTGCTGCTATCACTAGGCTCCAAACCGAGTTCTTGAGCTGATCTCCGGAACGCGTCCTTCCAGCAATTCGCTCACCACATAAAAAATCAGTGTCGGCCGAAGGCGGACAGCCCGGCACAAACACATCCACCGCCACGAACTCATGGATCGGACGCGAATTCGGCAACAGCGCCGGCACCACCTGGTCGGGAATGCCCGGATCAAAGGTCACATTCTCGCGATACGCCCGGTCGCAAACCGCCTTGACACCGAACGGATTGCGCATCCCCGGCACATTGGCGGTCACGGCGCAGTCGCCGAGCGACACCAGAACTTTCGTGCGCTCACGGACCATCTTGATCTTGTGCAGGTCTTCCTCGCTGCTGACCGCGCCTTCGACCAGCGTGACATCGACATCTTCGGGAAATTCCTTGGCATCGACCAGCGGGCTGTAGACCAGGTCGACCAGCTCGGCCACGGTCGATCAGCCGCTCGTCCATGTCGAGAAACGACATGTGGCAGCCGGAGCAGCCGTCGAGCCAGACCGTCGCCATGCGCTTTTACTCATGGCCTCACTCATCGATCCACTCATTCGTTGTTCCTCCCGCATCAACGTCAGGTAGGGCAGGAACTGGCGCCGCTTGAGCATCTCGGCGACCGAGCGCCCTTTTTCGAACAGCGCGCCGGTGGGACAGACGTGCACGCACTTGCCGCAACTGGTGCAGGTTTCCGACTCGCCCCACGGCTCGTTCAGGTCGGTGATGACGCGCGCATCGATGCCGCGGCCCATCACGTCCCAGGTGTGCGCGCCCTCGATTTCGTCGCAGACGCGCACGCAGCGCGTGCACAGGATGCAGCGGTTGTGGTCGATCACGAAGCGCTCGTGCGAGGCGTCGACCTGCTGCTTTGGGATAGCGGTACGGAAAGTGAACGTGGTGATGCCCAGCCGCTGCGCCAGCGTCTGCAGCTCGCAGTGGCCGTTGGACACGCAGACCGAGCAGATGTGATTGCGCTCGGTGAAGAGCAACTCCAGAATCATGCTTGCGATAGTTCTGCAGCCGCTCGGAGTCGGTCGTGACCTCCATGCCTTCTTCGACGCGCGTCACGCAGGCGGGCAGCAGCTTGTTGCTGCCTTTGACCTCGACCAGGCACAGGCGGCACGCGCCCACGTCGCAGAGGCCGTCCAGGTCGCACAGCGTCGGGATGAAGATGCCATTCTCGCGCGCGACTTCGAGGATGGTTTCGTCCGGCGCGTGCGCTCAACGTCGCGGCCGTCGATCTTCAGCGTCTTGACGTCGACTGGCGACGGGCCTCATGCGAGTCTCCTCCACCGGCTTGGCTGCCGCAGACTCCGGCCGGACACTGTGTGATCTTCGATATGCGCCCTGTACTCGTTCGGCGAAGGACGCAGCGTGCTGACCACCGGGATTCGGCGCCGACTGGCCGAGCCCGCACAGGCTGGTGTGCTTCACCAGGTCGCAAAGTTCCTCCAGCAGGGTCAGATCTCTGCGCCGTGGCCTCGCATGTCGGTGATCTTCGTGCAGAAGTCCGGTGCATCTGGTAGGTGCCGACGCGGCACGGAATGCACTTGCCGCACGATTCCGTCATGCAGAAGTCCATGAAGTACTTGGCGACATCGACCATGCAGGAGGTTTCGTCCATCACGATCATGCCGCCCGAGCCCATGATGGAGCCCGACCTTGGCCAGCGATTCGTAATCGACCGGCATGTCGAGGTACTCGGCGGGAATGCAGCCGCCCGAAGGACCGCCGGTCTGCACCGCCTTGAAGTTGCGTCCGTCGGGAATGCCGCCGCCGATCTCGAAATACGATCTCGCGCAGCGTGATGCCCATCGGCACTTCGATCGAGCCCGGTGTTCTGCACGCGGCCGGCCAGCGCGAAGACCTTGGTGCCCTTGCTCTTCTCGGTGCCGATCTGCGCGTACCACTCGCCGCCATTGCGAATGATCGGCGCGATGTTGGCGTAGGTCTCCACGTTGTTGATCAGCGTGGGCTGCACCGAACAGGCCTTCCTGTGCCGGGATACGGCGGACGCGGGCGCGGCGTGCCGCGCTTCCCTTCGACCGACGCGATCAGCGCCGTCTCTTCGCCGCAGACGAATGCGCCGGCGCCCAGGCGAATGTCGATGCGGAAGCTGAAACGGGTGCCGCAGATGTTCGTTGCCCAGCAGACCTAGCGCTCGGCCTGCCGGATTGCGCGTTGCGCAGCCGCTTGATCGCCAGCGGATATTCGGCGCGCACGTAGATGTAGCCTTCGGACGCGCCGACCGCGTAACGCGGCGATCAGCCATGCCTTCGAGCACGCGATGCGGATCGCTCTCCAGCACGCTGCGATCCATGAACGCGCCGGGATCGCCTTCGTCGGCATTGCAGATGACGTACTTCTGCGTTCCTGCCGACTTTGGCGACCGTGCTCCACTTCAAGCCGGTGGGATAACCAGCACCGCCGCGCCCGCGCAGACCGCTCTTCGTGACCTCGTCGATCACTTCGCGCCGGCGTCATCTCGGTGAGCACCTTGATCAGAGCGATGTAGCCGTCGGCCGCGATGTAGTCCTCGATGCGCTCGGGATCGATCACGCCGGAGTTCTCCAGCACGATTTTCTTCTGCCGCTGAAAGAATGGAACATCGGTTGGACAGACAAGCTTCGACCGGAGGCCCGTCGAGACTATCGAGGATTGCCGCACCGTCGGCGGCTTCGACCTTCTTGTACAGAACGCTGGCGCCGTCGAGACTACATTGGTCGACACCAGCGGACCCTCCGGCACAAAGCCCCATGCAGCCTACGCCTTTGACCTGGCAGTGACCTTTGCTGCCGCGGCGGGTGACTTCCTTGTCAAGCGCGTCTTTGACGGACTGGCTTTGGCACGAGAGGCATCCCGCGGCCACGCAGACATTGACGCGCTGGGTGAACTGGCCCTGTGCCTCGCGTTCGGTTTCAGCAATCTGATCGAGTTCCTCAGGAGTCATGATTCCTCGAGACTAGGGCGTTGCCCACTTCTTCAAGTGTTCACGGATGGCCGGCACTCCTACTTTGCCTGCCACTTCCTGGTCGTAGACCACCGCCGGAGCCAGGCCACACGATCCCAGACAGCGGGCGGTGAGCAGCGAGACCTTCTCGTCGGCGGTCGTTTCTCCGGGGGCAATGTCGAGATCGTGCCGTACCGCATCGAGCAGTTGCTGCGCGCCCTTGATGTAGCACGCCGTTCCCATGCAGACCACGCAGGTGTGTTCGCCGGCCGGCTTGAGCGTGAAGAAGTGGTAGAACGTGGCGACGCCATAGGCGCGGCTCAGGGGCACACGCAACGACATGGCAACGTAGCGCAGCGCCTGCGTGTCCAGATATCCGAACGCTTCTTGCACCGTGTGCAGCGTCTCAATCAGTCCACGCGCCTGCCCGCCCTGACGCCGGATGGTAGCGTCCACCAGTTTCCAGCGCTTGTCCTGATTCGGAGGAGATGGCTTGGCAACGTATGAGGGCATATCGTTCTCAATTGCTACTGGATAAAGTGAACTTTATGAACGTGCCGCGATGAACATATGATTTTAGTCCCGGCACGCAAAGCGTCGATGATGTAGTTCGTAAAAAAGTTTGCGGGTTTGTTTCGTTTTGGTCCTGAGACCGTAGAGGGCAGACGAGTAGAAAACAACAGTTGCCATTTTTCCCAAGCAGTCTTCGCCAATGCGTGTGCGCCGTCATCCGCGAATAGTCAGCACCGGGCAATTCGCATGCGCGATCACATCGTGCGCGGTGGACCACGGCAGGTGCGTATTGCCGACCTCCGCGGCGACCCGAGCGCCGAGGACGATGAGGTCCGACTCGCGTTCCGCCGCGATCGTCAGGATGCGTTCCGAAGGCGCCCCATATTCGAGTATGGTTTCCGGCACGTATTGCAGAACCGCATCCAGAGGAATCAGGTCATGCAGGCGACGGAATCCATCCTCGATCGGGCCCGGGCGCCTACCCAGTTGGGTGTAGTCTTCGATAACGTGCAGCAACGTAAGCCGCGCGCGGAACTCCTCGGCCAACGCCACGGCCTGCTGAGCCACCCACCCCGAGTTGAAGGCGAAATTCGTCGCGAATAGAATCTGCCGCAATTCCGGTTCGAGCGGAGCCAACTCTCGTCCGCTGCTACGAAAGGCGGGCAGTTTGGCCCGGCCAGAAACCTTAGGGCCAACCGTTAAGACCGGGCAGGGGGCGTGCCGCAGAATGTTTTCCGCCACCGATCCCAGCAGCAACTTGCCGAGACCAGTGCGGCCGTGGGTGCCGACGACGATCAGGTCAATTTCGTTTTCTTCAATGATTTCGGACAGCCTCTTCCAGACCTGGCCATGACGAACGTAGCTACGATGAGGGATGCCCTCGAGGCGCGCCGCGATATGGTCGAGCTTCTCCTTGGCCTCGGTATGCGCGTCTTCGTAGATGGTGCTCATGCTGAGGTAGTCCACGCCTCCAGTCATGAGCAGAAGGCTGGTATCGGATAGGACGTGCACAGTGTGCAAGGTGCTGCCAAAACGGCGGCAGATTGCAGTGGCATAAGGCAGTGCAGCTTCGGACGTCGCGGAAAAATCAGTGGCAAACAAAACGTTCTCCACCGAAATGGCAGCAGGCGTCGGTTGATCCGCCGGCAAGTTTCTGGATTCGACTTCTGGAATGCTGGCCTCAACGAGTGCCATAAGACACCTCCCACGCCCTACAGGAAGGATCACACCTGCCCCCTTGTTTTCGATATGGCCGATATCACCGGTTTCTGTGATTGGAATCACACAGGGTAATCGGAGAACCTTACTTTTCAGGAAAATTTGGTGGCTGGGTTCCCGCACTCTCGAGTTTCGTAGCTCACGAGACCAGTGCAAATCTCGCAAAAGTTTTTCTTGACTAGGGACTCAGACCTAGTGATAAAACGTTTTAATACAGGGGCCATGGCGCTCCCAGTCTCTTGCTTTCATCACCCGAAAGGGGTTCCTCATGCACCGAACCAGTCGTTTGATCGGGAATGATTTCCTCATACAGCCGGAGATCCAGATGTATACATCCAGTTTGATATCCACGCGCCGTTGTCAACGGATCTTGTCCGCTACCCTCATCCTCGCGATCGCCCTCGCGCTGCCAGCCGTGCTGCTTGGTCAAGGCTATTTCGGCACGGTAAGCGGCATTCTGACCGACCAGTCGGGGGCCATTGTCCAAGGGGTGAAGGTCACCTTGGTCGACGAGCAGAAGGGATATCAATTTACGGCCATATCTGACGCGAATGGGCGTTATCTCTTCGCGTCGATTCCCCCCGGGATGTACTCCGTGTCCGCGGAGATGGCCGGGTTTGAAAAGACGGTTCGCACTCACGTCAAGCTCAATGTCAGCGAGAACCCGTCGGCGAACCTGACCTTGAAGATTTCCGGTGGCTCCCAGACGATTCGGGTCGAGGCCCAGACGCAGTCCATAGCCACGGAAGACGCGGTGACCGGCCAGGTCGTGGACCGTAGACTCATCAGCGATCTGCCGATCATCAGCCGCGACGTGACCGAACTGACGTATCTCACACCGGGCGTCAGTGATATGGACGACCAGTGCCACAATTGCGGCTCGACCAACTTCGTCTCCAACGGCAGCCGCGGAGCCAGCGCCGACATTCTGATGGATGGCGCCTCGGTCACGAACTTTGAGCCCAACGGCGGTGTCACACAAGCCGTCTACAAGCCCTCGGCCGAAGCCGTAGAAGAGTTCAAGGTGCAGCAGACCAACTTCAGTGCGGAGTTCGGCTTTACGGGCGCTTCAGTTCTCAACATGGTCACGCGGTCGGGCACCAACAGCTTTCATGGCAGCGCATATGACTTCATCCGCAACACCATCACGGACGCGAACGACTGGTTTAACAATCGCAACGGAGGCCGCATTCCGCCCGTTCACCGGCACAATTACGGAGGCACCATTGGCGGCCCCCTCATCAAGAACAAGACGTTCTTTTTCTTTGACTGGGACGGCTTTCGCTCCTCCGACATGCGTACCTACAATGCGGGCGTGCCCAGCGCCGCCATGCGTGGTGGAGATTTTGGCGAGCTGTGTACGTCGCAAGGCGGCTCATTCAACACCTCTGGAGTTTGTACCGATGGCACGGGCGCTCAGCTGAATGCAGGCCAGCTTTGGGATCCTTATTCCGGCGTCTATTCATCCGCTGATGGCGGAGCGGTTCGCAACACTCCGATTCCAAACAACCGAATTGATACTTACATCAGCCCGGGCAATCCGAACTTGCCTGCGAATCTTCAACCCTCTCCAGGGGTCGCAGGGAATTTGATCGACCCGGTCGCCCAGAATGTGATGAACCTGTTCCCCGCGGCTAACTTGTCAAATCCGACGATCTACAATAACTGGATCGCGACGGGAGCAACGGCCAATAAAAACGATCAATTTGATCTGAAGATCGATCATCGATTTAGCGAAAAGAACCTTCTCAGCGCGAAGTATTCCCAGGAATGGAATTCTTCCGTTCCCTTCGACTGCTTTAAGACCTTCATCGATCCCTGCGGCAGCGGGAATAATAAGGGTTCGGCGCACGTCTTCACGATCAACGACGCGCACAGCTTCAGTCCCACGTTGTTGCTGACCACGACGCTGGGAATCACGCGCGGCGCCTTGCTCATCGATGCCTACAACAAGAGCCTGAATGCCGATCCATTGGGTGCGCTGGGCTTTCCGTCTTATCTGAAGCGAAACGGATTCGACGGCGTTCCCGCCATGTTCATCAATGACTATTTTGCCGCGGGCTTTCCCAACGCGGGGAATGATCCCTACGGCAACTACAAGCAGGGACAACTCACGGGTCAGCTGGGCGCGATGCTCAGCTGGATTCACGGTCCTCATGAATTGAAGTTCGGAGGCGAGGGCCGGCTGCACCAGCAGAATTACATTCAAACCAACGCTCCGTTGGGATATTTCCAGTTCGTCAACACAGGCAGTTCGCAGTGTCCGTTCGTGGACGACCTCACGGATTGCGGCGGAGATTCCATGGCCAGCTTTCTGATGGGACAAATGTGGGGAGGAGGCAATAGCTTCTACGAAATCCAGTTCCAGCCCGCGACGGAGAATTTTCAATACGCGATGTTTGTCCAGGACAACTGGAAGGCGAGTCCAAAGGTGACGTTGAATCTGGGTTTGCGTTATGACGTGTCGTTGCCTCGCACCGACCGCTTCAATCGCCAGAACTGGTTTGATCCAAAGGTCGTGAGCCCGTTGAACGACGGAACGATTTCTTACACCGATCCGATCAGCGGCAACCCAATCACCCGCGCCCTTCTCGGCGGCGAGGTGTTCGCCAATTCGAAAACGCGCACCAATTATGTGACGGACTGGAGAGACATCCAGCCACGTTTCGGTTTAGCTTTCCAATTCGCCCCCAAGATGGTACTGCGCGGCGGTTATGGCATTTATTTCGGTCAGTCGCGCTCCGGGGCCAGCGGCGTCGTCCCCTACGGCGGTCAAGGTTTCGACCAGTACACCAGCGCAATTACCACCTACAACAGCGACGGCGCGACACCTTACCTGCATCTGAGCAATCCTTTTCCCAACGGATTGATTGAGCCCGCGGGGAGTTCGCTCGGCTTGATGAACGATGTTGGTTTTGGAGCGAATGGGCCGCTCCGTATCCGTGCCGCAAATTTGACCCCGTATGAGCAGAGCTGGAGCCTGGGAGTTGAACGGCAACTCCCCTGGAACGTGGTCCTCGATGTCGAGTATCTGGGGAAAAAAGGTACGCATCTTCCCTTCAGCGGAGCGAACCAGTTGGACGTCTTGGGCCCGCAGGTGGAGAGCTACGGTCCGAATTCCCCCCAGATGAATGCTCTCAACACTCTTTACACAAATCCGCCCGGCTGCAGCCCAACCTGCAATCCCTTCTTCGGGATCATCACCGATCCCAACAGCAGCTTGACCTACTCCGCATCGGGAGCTCAGCTTCTGGTTCCTTTTCCGCAATTCACCAGCGTAGCCACTGACGTGCAGATGATTGGAAGCTCTATCTACCACGGGCTGCAGCTCACCGCGAACAAGCACTTCAGCAACGGCTTGGAGTTCTTGATCAATTACACGTGGTCCAAGTCGATCGACGACTCTTCCGTTGGCGACGACAACGTAAACTGGCTGGGAAGTTTCACCAGCCTGCAGGATCCTAACAAGCCTTGGCTGGAACGAAGCCTGTCGACTTTCGACATACCCTCAGTGCTGAAATTCAGTTACAGCTACGACATTCCGATCGGACGCGGCAAAGCGCTCTTCGGCGGCATGCCCCGAGTGCTTGACCTCATTATTGGCGGCTGGAGGACGAATGGAATCTGGCAGATCGCCGATGGACGTCCGTTGCCCATTACCGTCTCCAACGGTGGAACGCCGATTCCCACCTATGGATCGCAACGGCCCAACCTCGTGGGAACGCCCCGGCGCAATTACGGAAAAGATTGGGTCGATCAATTCTTCGTCGATCCCACCGTCTTCCAACAGCCCGACCCGTTCACTCTCGGCAACATGCCACGGACCATCTCAACGGTACGGTCGCCACTTACCTTTACCAGCGACTTGTCGGTGAACAAGCAGTTCCTGCTGTCGAACGTTTACGAGGGCATACGGATGGAATTGCGTCTGGAAGCGCAAAACGCGTTCAATCACCCTCTGTTCAGTATGGGTACACCCGGGCCTTATGGAGACAGCACGCTCAATGTGGGCGATCCCAGCTTCGGGATAATCCAGAGGATGTCGCCCGTTGGGCCGCGGCAGGTTCAGCTGGCGTTAAAACTTAGCTTCTAGCAGGCAGGGGATCGGGCACGCGAGTGTAATGAGCGCGCACTTCGGCTGAGGCAGACAGCAAATAGTGCCGGGGGTCGGCCCCCCGAAGCCAGACTTTCGCACACCGTGCGCGAAGCGGCTTGGGTTACTGCGCGAAGCCGTCGGCCTGAGTGACCGCTCCCATGGCGACGGTATGGTCAATGTAAAGCCGTCCGGCATCAAGTGCCTTGCGATCGAGTTCGAGCAGCGCCGGATTCTTTACCTTCGCCTCCAGCACTTTCATGGCGGTCGCCGGTGAGAGACATTCGGTCTCTTCGAGCAGCGCGCCCATCATCACGACGTTTGCGACTTTGGCCGATCCCAGCTTGTCGGCAATTTCTGATGCCGGAATGCAAACAACCTGCGCCTGCGGGATGGTGAGGTCTTCCGGAAGGCATTCGCGTCCGTAGATGACCGTTCCACCCGGAGCAACTTGCGACGCAAACTTGCGCAGCGAGATCTCGTTCATGGCGATCAGGACATCCGGACGCGAGAGCACGGGCGACCCAATGCGATCTTTCGACAAGCAGACATGACAGTGTGCGCTGCCCGAGCGCATCTCGGGTCCGTAGGAAGGCAGCCAGCTCACTTCCAGTCCTTCGCGCATGCCCATCTCGGCGAGAAGTTGGCCGAGCAGCAGCACGCCTTGTCCGCCGAAGCCCGCGATCTTGATGCCGATATCCCGGAAGCGATGATGTGCGCCGCGGTAGCTCGGCATCGCCTGCGGCTTGCTGTCCACCGAGTAACTCAGCAACGGTCTTGTGCGGAGGAATATTGTTATTCGGAATTTCCATCTTGCGGTCGCGAAAAACCGCGAGCGGGAAGTTCGGGAATCATCTTCTCCGCGATCCAATTGCGCGCGTCGACGGGATCCTTGCCCCAGATCGTCGGACAGGGAGAGAGAATCTCGACGAAGGTGAAGCCCGCACCATCACGCTGCAACTCCAGCGCTTTGCGGACTGCGCGCCGTGCCTTCATGATGTTCTTGTTGTCCGAGAGCGCCACGCGCTCGATGTAGACCGGAGCCTCGAGCGACGAGAGCATCTCAGCCATGTGCAGTGGGAAGCCTTCGTTGACGGGGCGGCGTCCCCAGGGTGACGTGGTGCTCTTCTGACCGACGAGCGTGGTGGGCGCCATCTGGCCGCCCGTCATGCCGTAGATTGCGTTGTTGACGAAGAAGACGGTGATCTTTTCGCCGCGATTCGCGGCATGAACGATTTCCGCGGTGCCGATGGCCGCCAGGTCGCCATCACCCTGATAGGCGATCACGATCTTGTCGGGACAGGCACGCTTCAGGCCTGTGGCGGCCGCGGGAGCGCGTCCGTGGGCGACCTGCACGTTGCCCACATCGAAGTAGTAGTAGGCAAAGACGGAGCAGCCGACGGGGCTGACCAGGATCGTGTCGTTCTGCACTCCCAGGTCTTCGAGCGCCTCGGCGATCAGTTTGTGAGCCACTGCCGTGGCCGCATCCGGGACAGTAGTGCGTCTGGTGCTTGAGTTCCGACTTGCGTTCGTATTCCGGATAGAAGACTGTCGACTTCGAGTGCACCACTTCGTAGTTGTCGGCGCTCACCTTGGGTTCCTCCAGGGTTTCAGCGATCTGGATCACGTCTTGCGTTGCCATGATTGAAATCCTCTTGCCGCCTTGTTCGGCGCTCACACCGAAGCTGGTACGTGCTCTTCAATCTTCGCCAATAATTCTTCAACCGACGGCACGTTGCCGCCGACTCGTCCGTAGAAGTCGATCGGACGCTGGCCTTCAAGCGCCAGCCGTACGTCTTCGACCATCTGACCGTTGCTCAGTTCGACGACCAGAACGTTGTTGGGCATGCAGCGCAGCCGTTGCCAGTTCCTTCGACGGGAATGGCCACAGCGTGATGGGCCGGAACAGTCCGACCTTGATTCCCTGCTTGCGCGCTTCATCCACCGCCGAGCGCAGCACGCGCGAAACGATGCCGTAGCCGACAACGATCAACTCGGCATCTTCGGTGCGATACTCTTCACAGCGAGTTTCGGCCTGCTGCGCGCGAATGTACTTCGCTTCCATGCGTCGCTGGTGCGCTTCCAGGTCGTCAGACTCAAGGAAGATCGAGCTGACCATGTTCTTGCGCGTCTCGGCGGTTCCCTTCACCGCCCACGGCTTTTCTGGCGCAACGATCTCGCGATACTCGAGATTCAACGGCTCCATCATTTGGCCGACGAAGCCGTCGGTCAGCACGATGGCCGGGTTGCGGTACTGGTCGGCAAGTTCGAAGGCGAGGATGGTGAGTTCCGCCATTTCCTGCACCGACGCTGGCGCCACCACGAGGTTGCGATAGTTGCCGTGACCTCCGCCCTTCACCATCGCGAAGTAGTCGCTCTGCTCGGGCGCGATGTTGCCGAGGCCAGGACCGCCGCGCATGACGTCGACGATGACGCAGGGCAGTTCCGCACCGGCAAGATACGAGATGCCTTCCTGCATCAGGCTGAGGCCCGGTCCGGACGAGGCGGTCATCACGCGCACCCCGGCCGATGCCGCTCCGTAGACCATGTTGATGGAAGCGGTTTCGCTTTCGGCCTGTACGAATGTGCCGCCAACTTCGGGAAGATACAAGGCGGCGGCTTCGGCGACTTCGCTGGCCGGAGTGATGGGATAGCCGTAGTAGGCGCGGCATCCGGCGAGCACTGCGCCCTTGATGACGGCGACGTTGCCTTTACAGAGTTGGCGCATGTTCGCCTCCTGGTTTCGTCTGAGTGACGACAGCTTTGGGCGGGGGCGTCAGTCGGTAGACGGCGATCGCTCCCGGCTCCGGGCAGCAATAGAAGCAGATGCCGCATCCGGTGCAGTCATGGCCGGTATAGCGCGCCGGATGCACGCCGTAGTGACTCAGCTCCGGCGCCAGTTCCAGACATTTGGGCGGGCACGACTCGACACATAGCCCGCATCCTTTGCACTCTTCGACGTTGATCGTGATATTACCGCGTGCTGGGCCAGACATGTTTCACCTCGAAACTTCATCTCGAAACTGCTGATTGTGTCGCTTCGGGATTCTTCCACCACTTTGTCTTCTCGCAATAGTCGTAGAGCTCTGCGCGGAACTTGGGATGCGCGATCTCGATCAGCGATTTCGCGCGTTCACGAATCGACTTGCCGTGCAGATAGGCCACTCCGTACTCAGTGACGACATAGCGAACCAGACCGCGCGATGTCACGACTCCCGCCCCAGGCGCCAGCATGGGAACGATCCGCGAAATCGTTTCGTTCTTCGCGGTCGACGAGATCGCAATGATCGGCTTACCGCCCTTCGAGCGCGACGCTCCGCGCAGGAAATCCACCTGCCCGCCAATGCCGCTGTAGAACTGGTTGCCGATCGAATCGGAACACACCTGCCCGGTCAGATCGACTTGCAACGCCGAATTGATGGCCACCATGTTGTCGTTGCGCGCGATCAGTCCGGGATCGTTGCTGTAGGCCGTGGGATGAAATTCGAAGATCGGATTGTTATCGACGAACTCGAACAGGTGCTTCGTGCCCAAGGCAAACCCGAGAATGATCTTGCGCGGCTTGAAGTTCTTGCGGGCTCCAGTGAGCACGCCGGCCTCGATCAGCGGAATCACGCCATCGGAGACCAGTTCGCTATGAACGGCGAGATCCTTGCGATCCATCAGCATGGGCAGAACCGCGTCGGGAATTCCGCCAATGCCGGTCTGCAGGACCGCGCCGTCTTCAATCAGGCCGGCGACGTTCCGTGCGATGGCAACTTGCAGGTCGGTCACCACCGCCTTTGCCAGAGCGCACAGCGGCCGCGAGGACTCGACCACGGCATCGATGTCGCTGACGTGAATGAAGCTGTCGCCATAGGTGCGCGGCATTTGGTCGTTCACTTGGGCGACCACGTGGCGGGCGCACTTGGCGGCGGTAAGCGTGGTGTCCACGCCTACGCCAAAACTGCAGAATCCGTGGGAATCGGGTGGAGAGACTTCGATCAGGGCTACATCAATCGGCATGGCGCCGCTTTCGAACAAGCCCTCGATCTCGCTCAGGTAGATGGGAGTGTAGTCGGCGCGGCCATCGTTGATGGCCTCGCGCACGTTGCCGCCGATGAACATGGCATTGTGGCGGAAGTGCCCGGCCATCTCCGGGAGCCACGTAAGGAGCGCAGCCCATGGTCATCATGTGGACGATTTCCACGTCGTGCACGCTGGGCCCACGCCGCATCAGCGCTTCGACCAGCGTTTCGGGCTCGGCACAGCCAGGCTGGATGTAGACGCGCATTCCGGACTTCACGCACTGCAGCGCGTCGTCGGCCTTTCTCAGCCGCTTTTTGTATTCCATCTCCCACGACATCGACATCCGAATTATCTCCCCTTAGACTGCCCGCAGTACGCTGCTCCTTGGCGGCAGTGCGGCCCACTTCGTCTTCGTACCCCACGGACGGCATAATAGATGGCCCGGTCAAAAAACATTTCGAGCATCTGCAGAAGTTCCAACTCGCCCATGATCTCGACCGCCCGGTCCATGACCGCTTCGCTCTTGAGGAACTCCCAGAGATTTTCCTTGGTCAGAACAATCGCCTGGACGACTTCACTGAGCGGAACTTTCTGACGAGCGCGTCGCGCGCCAATTTCGCGGTAGCGGTGCTCGATGTCAAGTTCATTCTTGCCCAGCAGCCACTCGCCCAAGTGGCGGTAAATTTCGTAGACACGCTCTCGCAATTCATGAGCGGAAATATCCCGGAAGTGAGTTACCTGAGGGCTATTTTGTACTTTTTCCTCGAGCCCTCCGGCCAGTGCATCGGCGTGAGATTCAATCAGGCGAACCAGTCTGTACGAGAACATCATATGCACCCCCTTGCCTTTGAAGTCGCATTACACCCCGAGCTTCGCAGCAACTTCCTGGTCGCTCCAACCCTCGACGGGGACCTTGCCGGCCTCAACCGTGGGTTCCATGGTTTGCGGGACGGTGATCGCGCGGGAAATCATACACACTGACTTGGTCCGGCGCAGATAGCGAGTCCGGCTTCGCGTTGTTCTTCGGATTGCACAGTCAGTCGCGGACGGATCAGAATTTCGTTGAAATTAAAGCCGGTGTTACGGTTGCGGTGGACGGTGCCTTCTATTTCGACTTCCAGATCTGTGTATTCGAACTTGGCGGCACGGGCAACGTCATGGAAGGTGGTAGTAAAACAGCCCGCTAGGGCACACAGCAGCAACTGCTCCGGCGTCCACCGGCCCTGCAGGCCACCCAATTCTGCCGCTTCGGAGAAGTGGATCGTGTTGGGGGAGGACTCGCACTTGGCCAGTCCGGTGCGGCCTGAGGTCCACCAGGCCGAGACGCGATATGTATATTCAGCAGCCATGTTTTGACTCCCGGCGCTCCCCGAGGGCGCCCTGCCCACATCAAGAGGTGAGGTTGAAGATCACAGTGATCGTGGTCTCGACCTCGACCGGTTGCCCATTCAGCAGGTACGGTTTGTAACGCCATTGTTTAACCGCAGCGATCGCCGCCGGCACCAGCATGGGGTGCCCGCTAACGAGTTGCAGATTCTGGATTTCACCGTTGGTGTTGATGACCGCACTCAGAACGACTTCGCCCTGCACGCGAGCCTGCTTGGCCAGCAGTCGGATAGGACGGCTCTACGCGCTGAATCAGCAGGCCTTTGGTCACGCCCTGGGAAATGCGGATGCGCTGCGGAGTTACCGGCACAAATTTCGGGACGGCAGACAGGTTCGAGGTGGAGTTGACGATGCCGCCAATCACTCCGTCCATCTGTCCTCCCGGCATTCCTCCGGCAACGCCTCCAATCACCCCGCCTCCGGCTGGCATCGGTGGCGGCGCCTCTTCTTCCTTAATCATCTGAATCTTTTGTGGAATCTTCGTCGGGGTGCGCAGCGCACCATTGGACAGCAGGTCGGTCTGAATGACCTTGACGACTTTCACGGCCGCCGCAGCCGGAGGGGGCGGTGGGGGCGGAGGCGGAGGCGCTACCAGAAACGTCAACAACTGCGCTTTCGGCAACTCCTCGGTGAAAACCAGCGGGATCACCAGCATTATGCCGATCGCTAAGACGTTGAAAATGAACGACGTGGTTGTCGCAAATGCCTTGCGTTTGCGCTGGACACCAAACTCCAGCATGCTGTCCGCAAACATGGGTCTCTGCGGGACCGGTGGTCCCAGCACAAGCTCGGTTCGGGACGGAGCCGCTGCCGTTGCACGGGCTGGCACCGCTGCTTCTTTGACTTCCGGTTCGTGGATTTCAATTGTGCTCATCGGAGCCCTCCCTGAATGACGCGGCCGCGACTGCCCATTCCGGCCCGGCGCGCCAGGGGATGTGGCCTGAGGCCTACATCTCCGTTTCTCCAAGGACATCTTCGTAGAAGAGGCCTTTGGGGCAAATGGCCGACATCACGGCTGTTTGTGATCGGAATCACGGTATTCGACTTTTGCTAAACCGAAGTAATAACGGGGGATGGTTCGGCGATGAACGTAACTTGTGCGATTTTTCGCGGCCCTCGCAAGACCGCGAACAAGAAGCAAAAGGTAGGCAAAAATGGGCGACGGGCGGCAGGCGGCGGGCGTCAGACCCTCCGGTTCTCGTTCCAGCGCGAAATGCGGTCTGCCAGATGAGCGGCGTAGAGTCCGGTGACCAGGCCCGTGAAAACATCCATCGTGTAATGCGCGCGGAGCACCAGCACGGTCAGGGCCTCAAAGACTACGATGGCAATACCGACGATCATCAGCCCGCGTTTTCTGGTCCGGACCAGTTCGGAGGCACCGAGAACTGCGATCGCAGTATGTCCCGAGAAGAAATAGTCGTTGGCCACGCCATAGGTCACGAGCAACGACGGAAATCCTGGGTAGTGCCAGATCGCATTCGGAGGGGACGGAAGGGCCACGCAGGCCTGAAGGATCTGGCGAAGTCCGAGCACGATCACCAGGCCGACGAACGGGCGCGAGTCAGCGCGGAAGATCCACATTGCCAACAAACTGATTCCCATCAGGTCGATCAAGCCAGAACTGACGATGAGGAGCGCGTTCGCCGCCCTGGGGTGCTGGCGCAAGTACAGATTCGCGGGCACGGTTGCGACGTGAAGGCTATCCCCGATACCAGAGGTGGGGACGCTGCGTGCCCCGATCAGCGATTGCGTCCAGAACCAGATTCCAAGGGCGACCACGGTCACAATCACTCGGACCGCGAAAGACGATGTGGCCAGAGATTTCGCGGCGGTCGCGGGGAGCATAGATGTGCGGGATTATACAGTTCGGGATAATCCCGCGCGATTATTGTGAATGCACAATCTCGAAAGCGACTCCGCTCTTATCGGCGCCTCCGCCCGAAGCGGTTCCGAAGAGACTTCCTGACGAATCGATCGTCACTCCGGCCTGCGGGGCCGCTCCATCGGTGCCGCCGGTAAAGTTATGCAGCACGCTCTCGCCCCACGGGCCGGTCGCTCGCGGAATCAATTCGAAGATCGACCCGGCAGAATCGGCACCTCCAGCCACGGCGGCCGTATAAAGATTTCCGGCGGAATCGAACGCTGGCGGACCGATCGCTGTCGCTCCATCTCGTCCGTTCAACTCATGCAGAATTGCCTCCGACCAGGTGCCGTCTCCGTTGTTGGTGAGCTTATAGACCAAGCCACATCCGACAGAGGAACATGCGCCATCGCCACCCTGCCGCGTACTGCCGTAGAGGTTGCCACTCGCATCCTGTCGCGGCGTGGAGTTGGGAACAGCTCCATCGTTCACGTTGAAGCTGAAGATCACGCTTTCGGTGTAGCTGCCATCGGAGTTCGGTGCGAGCTGGTACACGGCTCCCTGACCGTTCGCACCTCCCGACTGCGCCACGCCGTAGATATTTCCATTCTTCGCAAGGACGACGCTACCCGCCGGCAGGTTCGGATCGGGCCCCAGATATTCTCCGGTAAAGCTATACAGGATCGTCTCGGTCCATCCGCTGGCGCCAGATGTGAGTCGGAAGACAGTGCCCCCGTTGTCGTCGCCGCGGCCAAAGATCGCGCCACCAAGCTGCGTGGTTCCATATAAATTACCCGTGCTGTCGAAAACCATCTCGGCCTGCGGATCCCATCCGTCCTGTCCGTTGCCAAAACTGTGCAGCACACTCTCAACCCAGTTGGTGCCCGAAGGGCTCACCTCAAATGCCGTGCCGCCTCCGTACGCGCCTCCCCCGGCAGTGGTGCCGTAAAGATTGCCCGCGGAGTCCATGACCAGGGCGGCCACCGGCGCATCGCCGTCAATCCCGCTGAAGCTGTAAAGAACCGTTTCCGTCCATGTGCCATTGGAACTGCGTGAAAGCTTGAAAACAGTCCCGTTATTGTTGGCGCCGCCACTCATCGTTGTGCCATAGAAGTTTCCGTGGGTGTCTTCGATCAGGCCTGCGCTCGGAGTAGCGCCGTCGGGGGTACCTTTGAACGTATAAATCACCTTCTCGTGAGATCCGGCAAAAGCCGAACTGACCAGAATAGCGAACATAGCAATCGCACCAAGTACCCGTCCCGGCAAGAAAAATAGATGAAGCATGCTGAGCTCCTCCCGATCAGTGACAACCCGAGTGGCAAATAACGATCACGAGTAAGGATTCTGTCGGACCTGCAAAGGTTGGCGTGGATGAAACTGTACTCGGCACGGGACGTTCCATCCGCGTTCCCCTTGGCCCCGACTGAAACACCGATTTCGCGGAAAAGTCAGGGGGCCACCGTGACCGCTGAGATCTTGCTTGACTTGCCACAAAAGACTGTCAAAATGGCCCCAATCGTACTGTGGGTTTGGGGGCGCATATGGTCGTTCTGGGGATCTTCTCGGCACAGCCGGCGTTCGTTTCTTCTCAGCGTGCGGTCACACGTTGCTACGCGACCTCTCGTATTTGTCGGTCGCTGCTGGTGACGCTGATCGCGATGGTCGCAACGTTCCCCTGCCTGTCGCAGGACTCATTCAACGTGCGGAACACCAAGAACCAGAAATGGCCCGAGGCTGAGGCGCGGAGAATTTATGCGTTCGCATCGCAGGCGGTGCAGAGCGAGTTCAAATCCACGGCCACGAAGCCCTTCCGTCCACACTTCACGCTGGTGCTCGGAGCCGACAAGGACCAGATGGACGTCAACACGAGTGAACTGAGGTTGGTGAAGTGGAACAAGGAGTTCTTTGCCGAGGGTGTGGTTCTGTTCGCCTTCGAGCAAATGTTACCCGCCGACAAGAAACATCAACTGACCCGCCGCGCTCTTTCCGAGGCCCAGGCGACCGTCAACCTGCAGGAAGCACGCGGTTCCGAGAACTGTCCTCAGGGAATTGGCACGTCTGGTGGTTGTCCTTAAAACTGTGGAAGGCTCCGGGTACCACTAGTCGGGTAATACTCAATCCGGGAAGAGGCAAGAACAAAATGGAGCGGGAGACCGGGATAGAACCGGCGACATCCAGTTTGGGAAGCTTCCTAATCGCATTAGCCGGTTCGTTCAGACATTGACCCGTTGACGTACTGCTTGACAGTCCCGAACACGATAGCGCCGTTTGGATTCTTCTGAACGGTTCTGAGAAAGCGAATTGAATCAATCGCGTAGTCGGCAGGAGCGGTCAGCCCGCAAGAACCGACATCCAGATGAGACCGAAACCCCGACTTTGCACCAGTGGCCAAGTAGGTCGAATCAGCAACTTCCCTTGCATCCACCAAGTAGCGCAAACCCTTTCGAAATCGATAGCCGCACATACCGACGTCGAAAAAGCTCGTTACCTTCACATTCTTCCCTTCAACGCCTGAGAAGGCCTCTTCGATCGAGAGGGTAACCACTTGCACTCGCACCTTGTCTATCCCAAACGTAACGGTCTTGCGGTCGATCCTTTGCACTACCCCGACGAATAGTGCCGAGCCTTTGTACGATCTGAGTTGTTCGCACAAGGGCTTTTGATATGAATCACATGTGCAGCCCAAGGCAGGCCAGCTTGCAAGCAGCAAGACGAAACCGCAAGCGAAGATTCTCATTACTCCCATTAGACACCCGAGCCTCAGCCAATGGGTGCTGTTACCAATGGGTGCTGTTAACAGATGGGATGAGAAGGCGGTTACACTCAGAATCCCTGCTCCGGGCATTTTGAGCGTAATCGAAATTTTTTAACAATTAGCCGTGACCGTCTTGTAAACTCCTCGCCGTGAAATCTCGTTATCCCGCGACGAACCCGGGCGGCGCGAACAACGTCATGAAGTTGGAAGCCCGACGTTTCGCAGGATCAGGCCGCTTCGGTGCTTGTACCCCGGCCGGTAGGTGTCCAGCTCCACGCACCGTCGGCGTCGATCTCCAACAGTGCGTCGTACAGCTCGAGTGATGCCGCGTCCTCGGCGAAAGTGATGTAGGTTATGGAGTTCTCGTCTAAACGGCGGAGCGCCTGGCGGACCTGCGCCGGTTTGAGAGCGGCAGTCACTCGATCCAGCATGGCGAAGGCAGGCCGTGCGAGGGTTAGCCTTGTGAGGGCGAGTAATTGCTGCTCCGCCACCGAGAGCATGGTCGTCCAATCGTGCTCGCTGTCCAACCCGCCAGCACGCGCCGGGACAGAGTCCAGACCTGCATCGCGCAGGGCAGCCGTGATCTCGTCGTCGGTCATAACCTGCTCCTGCCCAGTCAGGAGGAGGTCCCGCAGTGTTCTCGGTGGAAGGTACGGTCGCTGGGGCAGAAAAAAGATCTCCTCGAGCGGCGGGCGGACAATCGTCCCGACTCCCGCGGGCCAGATGCCGGCGGTAGCTCGGAACAGGGCCATACGAGCGGCTTCGTTTGGCCCGATGATCAATACCCTCTTCCCGCGCGGTATGTCCGCAGTCAGGTTTTTGAGCACCTCACGACCGCCCTCCGGCGAGTGTAGTGTGAGTCCCTCGAAAGCGATGCGTCCGTCGTCCCCGACCACAGCGACCCCCGTCCGGCCGGATGGCGGCCCTTTCTCGACGGCGCCGACCAGCGCGCTTAGCCGTGCGATCACGGCGGCGAACGATGAGATGGACTGGAACTGGTTGATAATGAGCGAGAACGCGCCGAGCAATGTCGTGAAGGCCATCGCCGATTGCGTGATGACCCCGAATTCCACCTTCCCGCGAATAAACAGAGGCGCCACAATCAGCATCGGGATGATTTGGATCAGGTAATTGTACCCAGTCGTGAAAAAGCTCAGGTTGCGGTTCACCGTGACGATTCGCCGAAAGTTGTCCGCCAAGTCATCTATACGGCGCAGGAGGCGGGCCGTCAGTCGGCCTTCCCGCCGCAACAGGGCAATCGACTCGGCGTTCTCGCGGACGTGGATCAGGTCCGAGCGGAAACTGGCCTCCCGGTCCGATTGGCGGTAGTTCAGCCCGATCAGCGGCCGGCCCAGATAGATCGTCGCTAGCGTGCCTATCACTGCGTACCCGAGGGCGACACCGAATAGGAACCGGCTGATTGTCCAGAGCACTCCCGAGAACGACAACACGGCAAGTACTCCGTTCATGAACATCAGCGTGAACGACAGGGTGGTGGCCGTGAACGTGCGAACGTCCTCGGCAATCCGCTGGTCGGGGTTTTCGACCGTGGCCGACTCCTTGAGATGAAGATACGTACGATCCGAGAAGTATTGCCCGATGATCCGTCGTGTCAGCCACACCCGCCAGAACAACCCGAGCCGCTCCTCGGTGAATCGGTACAGGACCGCGACCGCCGTCGATAGCGCGAATACGCCGACGTAAAGGACGGCTTGCCGAATGAACCCGGTCTGGTCGCGATGGGCAATCGCCGTCATGAAGTCGCGACCGACATAGCTGTTGAGGACGTTCAGGCCGTTGATGGTGAACGCGAAAGCGATGAGTAAGGCGAACAGGCCACGCGCTTGCCAGCGCACCTCGGACGTCAAGAAATACTTCACGGCACGGACGAATCGCCGTCCGGTTACCCGGTCAAAAGCGACTGGTTGTTCGCTCATCCAGGCCTCCGAAGTCGCGGGTCACAGCCACCCGCCGACGAAGCCGGCCCGCCGCAGCCCCACAGTGATGTAAGTTTACGCCTGAACCCCGTCCCGTTCCAGGTTAACTGGCGAAAACCAAGCGATAACTGACGCGATCAGGCATAGGACTCATATTTCGACTTTTTTCGATTCACTTCACATCTGAAGCGTTTGAAAACAGGGAAAGTCCAACAAAGACGCTTTGGGCATCGGGCAGAAGCCGAGTTCGTTCTATCGCGCTTTGGCAGCGGCAGGAGCCAAGGTGCGCGTGGGCATGTGGGGAATTTTGTGGGGAAGGCGAACGAAGGCAAGACACCACGCGCCTAAACTGTTGAATTAATGGAGCGGGAGACCGGGATCGAACCGGCGACATCCAGCTTGGGAAGCTGGCGTTCTACCGCTGAACTACTCCCGCTCAGGTTAGAAAACAGCCGCTGGGGCGGCATCGAGCTCGGCAGAAATCAATCAGAGTCTAGCACTCGACGCGCACGGAAACAAACTGTGCGCTAGACGTAATCGAACAGCGTCATAAAGCCGAAATCCATGTGCAACTGCTGGTGGCAGTGGAACAGCGTCAGGCCGGGATTGTCCGCCGTGAAATCGACTTCGACCTCCTGATAGCCGCCGACCATCACGACATCCTTCATCACGCCCGCGATGGACTTTCCGGCAAGTTGGTAAGTTCAAAACTGTGCCGATGAAGATGGATCGGGATGAATATCGTCGCTGGCGTTGCGCATGCGCATGCGGTAACGTTTGCCTTGCTTTCAGGTGAAATAAGGCGGGTGCCATCTCTTGGTCATCGGATAAGCAACGCCGTTGATCGTCCAGCGATTGAAGCCGTCTTCGGCCGCGTTGTCTTTGGCGAAGGTCATTTCGAATCGTTTCGTCCGGTGCGCGGCGCCGTCGCGCCGGGCTTTGCGAAACGCAAGTAGTTCCAGTGAAACGGCTTGCGGCGCCATCCAGAGCGGCTTTCCCTTTGCTGTCCCGCGTACTCCACGACAATGCCCATGCCGTGACCGCGATCATCGTCCGCAAGATCGCCCATGATCCACACACCGGGATGATTCATCTCGACGATGGCCGAAATGCGTTCTGCCGTTCCCAGCCACAGCACCGGAACTTCGGCGGGCGTCGGAACCGCATTGCCATCTAGCGCGACCACCTTGAAACGAGTGCCCCGGCAACGCCAGGCTGCGAATCTCGGTCGCGCTGCCGTTCAGAACATGAAAGAGCACGCGCTCGCCCTGCTTCACGCGCATCGGTTCGCCGTGGCCCAACATGCGACCATTGATGGTGAAATAGCGATAGCCCACTTCGTAGCCGTGCGGCATCCCTTTCGCGAGCGAGGCCTTCATCGCGGACTCGCCGCGCGTCTGCAAGCTCTTTCACTCGGGTAGCCGGGGACAAGAAAATCCTGGGCCATATCGCCGCCCTGGCTGAAGGACGGTTCGAACTCCTTGAGCACGAGAAAGACTTCGCGATCGTAGCTGCCCGGCTCGTGCGCGGTTCGATGTAGACCGGTCCGACTTGGCCGCTGTACTGCCCGGCGTGGAGATCGGCGCCCGCGCGATTGTGCGTGTGATAGAAACGGAAGCCTGATGGACGCGGAGTGAACTGAATGCGGCGCATTCCGTGCGCGGGATGAAAGGGCGTCCCTTCTTCGGCGGCGCCGTCCACGTCCGCTGGAACCATTTGTCCGTGCCAGTGCAACTGCTCGGGAGTGTCGGTGTCGTTGTGGACTTCGACCGTGACTGGCTGGCCTTCTTTGAAACGCAGTAGAGGGCCGGGGAATTGACCGTTGTAGGTGATCGTCGAGACGATGTGCTTCGGAGCGATCTCGATCGGACTTGCGGCGATGCGTAGAACATAATCAGCTGACTCGGGCTGCCCGGAGACAGCCTGCAGAAGTCGCGACGTCAGGGTCGTCTGTCGCCCGAACGAGCGTTCTGCAGCCAACAACCCCGCTCCTGTGGCGGCTGCCGCCACCCTCAAGAAGGCGCGGCGCGATCTAGTGTTATTGCTCATGTTCCTCCGCAAGCAAACGGCTTCGCTGGGCAAAAACCTATCGTAGTTCGATGCTGAAAGTCCGCGCAACGAGTTGTCGAAATCGGCCTGACGACAGGTTTCATGGTTAAATGGATCGCGCGTTTCGGCTGATTCTGCGCCGGACTAATCCACACAGACACTGAGGACCTCCAGCCCATGGGAAAGAGTCAGAAATCATCATCCAGGGAACCTGCAACGAGCCGTCGTTCGTTCCTGCGGACCGCCCTCATCGGCGGAACCGCCGCCACCCTGACACCCATCTACGCCGCGGGCGAGGCCGCACGCGTTGCGTCGCCGAAGGCAACCGGCGCCATTGCGCCGCAGCCTGCCGACATCAAGCCGTTCGAACTCGACGAGATGACGATTCCTGAACTGCAGGATGGAATGAAGTCCGGCAAGTTCACCGCGCAGTCGCTGGCCGAAAAATATCTCGCCGCATCGACGAGATCGACAAGCGCGGCCCGGCGGTGAACGCGATCATCGAAATGAATCCGGACGCGCTGGCGATCGCCGACGCACTCGACGAGGAACGCAAGGCCAAAGGACCGCGCGGGCCGCTGCACGGCATTCCGGTGCTGATCAAAGACAACATCGATACCGCCGACCGCATGATGACGACGGCGGGATCGCTGGCGCTGGTGGGCTCGAAGCCGCCGAAAGATTCCTTCGTCGCGCAGAAGCTGCGCGCGGCCGGCGCGGTGATTCTGGGCAAAACGAATCTCAGCGAGTGGGCCAATATCCGCTCGAGCCATTCGACCAGCGGATGGAGCGGGCGCGGCGGGCAGACGAAAAATCCGTACGCGCTCGACCGCAATCCCTGCGGATCGAGTTCGGGAACGGGCGCGGGCATCTCGGCGAATCTTGCCGCCGTCGGAATCGGCACGGAGACGGATGGCTCGATCGTGTGCCCGTCGTCGTCGAATGGACTCGCCGGCATCAAGCCGACGGTCGGACTGGTCAGCCGCAGCGGGAATTATTCCGATTTCGCATAGCCAGGACGGCGCCGGGCCGATGTGCCGGACGGTGCGCGATGCGGCGATTCTGCTGGGCGCGCTCACGGGCGTCGATCCTGACGACACCGCGACCGCGGCCAGCGCGGGCAAGTCGCAAACCGACTACACGCAGTATTGCGATCCCAACGGATTGAAGGGCGCGCGCATCGGCGTGGCCCGCAAATATTTTGGATTCAGCGATGCCGTGGACGCGCTGATGGAGCGAGTCGCTCGATGTGATGAAGAAGCAAGGCGCGACGCTGGTCGATCCGGCGGACATTGAGACGTTCGGCAAGTTCGACGACAGCGAATTGATGGTCTTTATGTACGAACTGAAGGCCGACCTGAATGCATATCTCGCGCGGCTTGGGCCGAACGCGCCGGTGAAGACGCTTGAAGGACATCATCGAGTTCAACGAGCGCAACCGTCAGAAAGAGATGCCTTACTTCGGGCAGGACATATTCGTGAAGGCGGAGGCGAAGGGACCGCTGACGAGAAGGAATATGTGGACGCGCTGGCGAAGAATCATCAACTGGCGCGCAAGGAAGGCATTGACGCGCTCATGGACAAGCACAAACTCGACGCCATCGTCGCGCCAACCGGCGGGCCGGCGTGGCTCACCGACTCTGGTGAACGGCGATCACGTTGCCGGAGGAAGTTCGAACGCGGCGGCGGTGGCGGGATATCCCAACATCAATGTGACGGCGGGATTTGTCTCCGGACTTGCCGGTGGGAATTTCGTTCTTTGGACGGGCGTGGAGCGAGCCGACGCTGATCAAGCTGGCCTATTCGTTCGAGCAGGCGACCAAGGCGCGGCGAGCACCGCGGTTTCTGCAGCAGCGTAGGGGATGGGTTAAGATAGGAGCCAGAGTGGGACAGTCGCGCGGCAAGTTATGGCGTGACCGAGCTTCGTGCGAACCAGGTCTCTGTCTTCCTGTTATTCTCCGCTCAGGCATCGCAGTGACTGTTCCTGGCGCTGGCTTGTTTGGCGCTCGGGCAAACCACTTATCCATCGCTTCAAGAGGTTCGCGTCGATGGCCTGCCGTCGTTGATGGCGCGTCGCACGATCCTTCCGACGTGCTGCTGACCTCTCTCGACACCATCCTGCATGACCGCGAGAGTGTGCTGCGGGAAAGACTCGGCGCTCGAAGACAGCGCGCACCGGGCGGATCCCAAGTCGCTGAAGGATGTTGCCGCCAAGCTGCAGGGGCGGCATCTGCTGAGCGATGGGCGGCCGATCATGGTCACGAGCCGAATACATTGCGCCGGACACGATCAACGGAAACCTGCTGATTACACTCTGCGAACAAACACGCCGCTCCTGATGGAGTGGAATTCACACCTGTATGTCTGTACGGGGTCGACCTACCGGTGGATCTACGATCCCGAACACCGGGGCAGAGGTCGACAATCGATCCGCAAATTCCTGCTGATCGATACTCGCTACTCCGATTCGCGGCGCGAAGTCGTCTTCAACCGCGACACCGACGACTGGAGCAAGGTGCAGGGATTTGCTATTTGCGGTGGCAGGCGTAGAACCGCAGCCGAGATGAGTCCACCGTAAGATCACTGCTCGATAATTTCCAGACGCCTAACTATTCCTTCATGTTAGCCTTGTCTCGCATGAGGGGGTAATAAATGACCAACCTGAATAAGGTAGTCACTTCCCTGCGGAACGAGTACTCTCGTCTCGAAAAAGAGATGGGAAGAGTGGGGAAGGCGCTGGACGCGCTCGGCCATGCTGGCGGGAAAAAGCTCAAGAAGACAGGACGTACCTTGAGCAAAGAAGCCCGCAAGCGGATCGCCGATGCGCAACGACTACGCTGGGCAAAAGTGCGGAAAGCAGCTGCCAAGCTAGTCAAGTACGTAACTGCTAGTAGTTTCGCAAGCACCGCAGCGGCCTCGTTCGTAACTTCTCATAAGCCTTACGGCGAGGCCGTTGCGGAATCCATTATTCACACCCCATGCCGCAGCCAAAACGTTGCTCCATCTTGTCTATTTCTCTCTCGCTCTTATTTCCTTGATCCTTAGTGCAACCGGGCTGGCGCAACAGGTCACTCTGCAGGAGATCGTCACACCTTCGACGGTGGTCATGAAGGACGGCCATCCGATCCCGTTTGCCCTTCACGGGTTCATCGAATTCAATTCCCTGGCACAACTATTCCCGTACATTGAGTCCCAGACCCAGCGCTGGCCCGGACGTAGTGATTTCGACGCGAGCCAACGGCAGCAACTGGGGCGCGAGTTGCTGCGGCGCGCCGTCGAGAGCCGGGTGATTTCGATGGTCGACGAGCGACCGCTGGAAGCGCTGGTGACTCATACCGCCGAAGAACTCAAGCAAGCGCTTGCCCGGGTGAAGGAGCCGGTTCCGCCGGGCTATGCGGAAGCATTTCTCGAGGTGCAGGACAAGTGGAAGCATTCGATCAACTGCTGGAGCGCTTCGCCGTCGATTCCCGGCGCGTGTGCTTTCGAACTGGTATCCGATTGACGAAGGCATCGAACTTTACGGTGCGACTTACGACACGACCGAGCATTTCTGGCAGGCGGTGAAGTATCACCCGGATGTGACGGTCGGCGAATTGGGAGGACTGCTGGATGTTTTCCAGCACAAGGATTGGAAGCCATGGCTGGCGCGGCTGGATGACGATCCGAACCTGTATCTGCCGAATGCTTATGCCGTGGAATTTCTGCGGCACAATCTCACGCCCGAGCGGCTGCAATGGTTTCGCGAGGAACTCGCGGGCCACGAGTCTCAGGCCGAGCGATCATGCTCGCGCGATGCAACAACGGCAGGGGAGCGCGGTTTCGCTTCACGGCATTTCGAGGAAAAAGTTTTGTGGGGCGACCTGGCGGATCTGTTCCATCTGGTCTACTGTCCTCGTCTGCGGCGGACGATCCGATGCGGGCGACGCTGGCTGAGCGGCATTTCGACGGCATCTATCTCGGCGATCGCAAGATGGGCTTCATCAGCGAAGAGTTTCGCTCGCTGATGCTGGAGATCTGGAGGGTGAAATATCTCAAGATGCCGCGGTTTCGCGAGGTGATCGCGTCGATTCCGATGGAGATCCGGCTGGAGCATTTCCTGAACGACGGCGATTCGCCGGATATTCCGATTCGAATCTATGTCGGGTATCTCAACCAGATGCGGGCAATGGCAACCAAGGTGAGATTGAAAAGTGGACTGGCGCATCGACTCACCCTTTTCGCTGACCTGTCGGCTAAGTCCAGCGGAACCACTTCAGCGCCAGCACAAACGAAATCCCACCCCACAGGACCAGAACCAGCAGGCGCGACCATTGGTGCAGCAGCGGCGTGCCTTCCAGAATGCTGGCGCGCAGGGCGTCGTTGAGCGCGGTCAGCGGCAGTGCTTTGATCAGCGGATGGATCACCGCCGGAAATCGCTCGTAGGAGAAGAAGACGCCGGAAAAGATCCACATCGGCATCATGACCAGATTGATCAGGCCGCTGATGCTCTCGATTTTCTGCGCGCGGCTCGCGGTCAGCAGGCCGACCCCGCCGAAGGTGAGCGAGCCCAGGCCGCCGATCAGCGGCGATCGAGAACGATCGATCCCAGCACGCGCATGTGAAAGAAGATGACGCCGAACACCAGCAGCAGTCCGATCTCGATCATCATCAGGATCAGCCGGCTGGTCATGATCGCCAGCAGAAAATCTCCGCGCCGCATCGGCGTGCCCACGAAGCGCTTGAGCAGTTTGCGCTGGCGCATGTCGACCAGCGCGAAGCCAATGCCCCACATGCCGGAGTTCATCAGGTTCATGCCCAGCAGGCCGGGGATCAGGAAATCGATGTAGCGCGAGCCCGGCTCGGAGGAAGTCACGGCCGTGGTCGGCACCGCATCTTTGCGGCCGGCCGCGGCTTGCAGCGCGTCGTTGACCTCGGCCTTCGCGAGCACGCTTTCCGGGACGCGCCGGATCGTAGCGATAGTCGAACCCTCCGCTTGCCGCCCGGCTCGATGACCAGATCGAACTTGCCCAGGCGGAATCCTTGCGCGCTTCGTCGTCATCCAGCACCTGAATTTTGAATAGATCGTGCTGCGGCGACCGCGCGAGCAGCGATTGCGCACTCCTGCGAATCCGGTGCCCTCGACGATCGCCACTCGAAACGGCATCCGCCGGCTTGTTGCGGAACGCGATGCCCAGGCCGAGCGCGAGCAGCAGCGGGAAGACGAATACCCAGAAGACGACTTCGGGCTCGCGCTTGAGTTCGAGCATGCGCGCCATCAGCAGATGCGAATAGCCCGCCCAGCGGCCGTTGCGCCGCGGAGGCGCAGCGGAGATTGCGTTAGCTGAACTGGCAGTTTCCTGCGCGACACTCATCTGACTTTCCTGCTTCGCGACACTGTCTCATCCAGCATGGGAACTACTAGCGCGCTACTGCGCTTCGGCTTCCACTTATTCAAAAATTCCAGCAGCACTTCCGGCGTCAGCCCGCGCGCGTCTTCGAACTCGCCATTCTTCTGACTGACTACCAGCGTCCCATCGCTCTCGGCCACCGCCAGCGCGGGAATGCCCTTATCGAGAGGCACCTCGAACTGCTTCACGAGATCGGCATTCTTTTTGCCATCGATCCCAAGGTCGACGTGCACGACTTCATAGTTCGCCACCGACGGGCGCCAAATCGGGTCGCTGAAACGCCAGATCGAGCACGTGACAGTCAAAGCACCAGTTCGCGCCAAACACCAGCAGCACGCGCTTGTGCTCGTTCGCCGCTTTCTCTTCCGCTTCCTTGATCTCGGCATGCGCATCGACATCCGCGGGATAAAGATTCTTCTTCGTCGGACGGCTGTTTCAGATGAGGACGGTCGGTTCGCTCAACCACGACCAACCGCCACTGATCCGCCTGCTGCTCCAGACTAGCGCTTCCGTGATGTAGAGCGTCTGTCCCGTTCGATCCGCCCGACTGCACTTCGTCCTGGAAGACAGACACCACATCCCCAGCGAGGAAGAATGCTTTCGGAAGACGATCTGCAGGTCGACCTTTCGCGCCTTCAGGCCCATCCAGAAGCTCGTGTCGACGTCGCGTCACTCTGTGCCGTAACCGATTGTGACCAGCATCGCGCGGAGTCGTGCTGTAGAGGGTCTTAAGCCTGCGTCATCCCCGGCCAGAACCGCCGCCTTCCATTGCTCAAACGGCGGAAGGCCGATGCGTCGGGAGCCGTGCGACCAACTCAGCGCAGCTGCCAGTGCAGCGAAAACTGATCACGAATCTGCTCCGCGGCAAATCGTAGATCGCATCTCATCATATCACCTTATTGCCGGGAATCACTCTTCCCGCAGATGCCGTCCCGTCAGCCGCACGAACACATCTTCCAGACTGGCCTGCCGCGTGGTCAGATGCTGCAGTTGACTTCCCTGCCTGTCGATCGCTTCGAGCAGCGCCGGGATCGTCAGATGCGGCTGCTTCACGTTCAGCGCCACCAGGCCGTCGTCTTCGCGCACCGACTCGACACTCGGCAAGGCGCGCCACGCTGCGTTCCTTATCGATCTGGCCGCGCCGTCGAGTTGCCGCTCACGGAGAATTCCACTACGTGATGTCCGCCGAGCCGCTCGATCAAATCCGCCGGCGAGCCTTCGGCGATGATCTGCCCGTGATCCACAATGGCCAGCCGGTCGCACAGTCGCTCGGCTTCGTCCATGTAATGCGTGGTCAGCAGCACCGTGCCGCCGTCGCGCTGAAATGCGCGAATGATGTCCCACAACTGGCGCCGGCTTTGCGGATCGAGCCCGGTCGTCGGCTCGTCCAGAAACAGAATTTTCGGATTGCACACCAGCGCCGTCGCCACCGCCAGCCGCTGCCGCTGCCCGCCGGAAAGCTTGCCCACCCACGCGTCGGCCTTTTCGGTGAGTTGCAGTTGTTCCAGCACTTCGTCGGACGAGCGCGGCTCGCGATAAAAACTGGCGAACAGTTCGATGGTCTCGCGCACCGTCAGCTTTTCCGAGAGCCGCGTTTCCTGCAGCGAGATGCCCAGCCACTCGCGCATCTCGCGCTCGTTCTCCCGCCAGTATGGCCCAGAATCGAGACCTCGCCCGAAGTCGGCGCGAGCAGGCCTTCGAGAATTTCGATGGTCGTGGTCTTCCCCGCCCCGTTCGGCCCGAGCAGGCCGAAACATTCGCCGGTCTGGATCTCAAGATTCAGCCCGCGCACGGCTTCGACCTTGCCGTCGTAAGTCTTGCGCAGGTCGCGGCATTGGATGGCGGCAGGCATGGCGTGATTCTACCGGATGTTGTTCTCACTCGTCGTCGCGCGCGGATCACTGCGGGTGCGAGTCCGCCTCAGGCTCTGTCGGCGACAGGAGTTCCGCAACTTCTGGGCCGCCTTTGTATATCCATCGCGCCATCAGCGAAAAACCGATGATCCTTACGACCAGAAAAGCCGAACGGATGAGGTAGTAGTGGCGCATGTAGTCCAGGTAGCCCGTGTCGGTGTGAGAAGTGGGCTCATACCGAAAATAGTGGAGAAACGAATGAAGAGCCTCGGGCAGATAGGAAATTTCGGTCAATGCCTGCACAGTCAGAAACACTGCCAGGGTGCGGCTTGCCAGCAAGACGACACCTTTCCTCGACATTGCTTATCCCTTCCTGATGCAGGCGCAGGTTCAAAGCCCGGCGGCGCTTTCGAACGAGGGCATTCTACCGTGCAGGTATAATCTCCGCACCTATGACTCTGGGTGCGGGTACGAAGTTGGGGCCGTACGAAATTGTCGCGTTGATCGGCGCGGGTGGGATGGGGGAAGTTTACCGTGCCCGCGACGCACGCCTGGGACGGGATGTAGCGGTAAAAGTTCTATCCGAATCGTTCGCGCGCGATCCGGAGCGCCTGCACCGCTTCGAACAGGAAGCACGAGCGGTTGCAGCGCTCAACCACCCCAATATTCTTGGGCTGTACGATATCGGGTCCGAGAATGGCAGACCTTACCTGGTCTCTGAGCTTCTCGACGGCGAGAGCTTGCGGGAAACACTGGGCGGCGGCCCAGTGCCCTCGCGAAAAGCGAGCGACTACGCGGTGCAGATCGCCTCAGGCCTTGCGGCGGCGCACGAAAAAGGAATTATCCATCGCGATCTCAAGCCAGAAAATCTTTTCATCACGAAAGATGGCCGGGCGAAGATTCTCGATTTCGGCCTGGCGAAGCTGACTCAGGCGACCGCAAGTAGTTCCGATAGCCTGACCGTCACCAGTTCCCCCACGATGGCTGGAGTCGTCATGGGCACGGCCGGCTACATGTCACCCGAGCAGGTGCGGGGCGAGGCAGTGGATCATCGCACCGATATTTTTGCTTTCGGCGCAGTGCTTTATGAAATGGTCTCGGGACAGCGCGCCTTTCACCGCGACACCGCTGCCGAAACCATGACGGCAATTTTGAAGGAAGATCCGCCGGAACTGTCCGATACGGCCAAACTCGTCTCCCCGGCTCTCGATCGCATCGTGCGCCGTTGTCTGGAAAAGCGGCCAGAGCAACGCTTCCAGTCTGCCCAAGACTTGGCCTTTGCTCTTGGCGCGCTCTCAAGCACCGACGCGAGCGGGGCGGTTCGCGCCAAACCTGCGCGTCGTATGACTCGGTCATGGCTTTGGGCTATTGCAGCGCTCGCTCTTTTGAGTGTTGCTGCGATCGTGTGGGGATTTTCCAGAACGACTCCAGCCGCGCGTCGCATGCAGTTTGCGCTTCCAGTCCCGGGACAGGTCAGCCAGACTGCACTCTCGGCGGACGGCGAGATGCTGGCCTTCGTGTCGCCCGACGAAAAAACGAATGTTCCGATGCTGTACGTCCAGCGCGTGGGCGCATCCACCGCGACCGAAATGGCCGGAACGGAAGACGCGAGCTTCCCTTTCTGGTCGCCGGACGATGCCTACGTCGGATACTTTGCCAAAAGCAAACTTCTAAAGGTCGCTGCCTCTGGGGGTTCTTCCCAGGCGCTGGCCAGCGTCAGCGTTGCCCGCGGTGGGACGTGGGGAAGAAAGGACATCATCGTATACAGTCCCGACCCCCAGGGCGGAATGTGGCGCGTGAATGCGAACGGTACCGGCGCTGCTCCATTGAGCGGGACTCTGCTCAGCCACGGCGAGCAGTCGCACCGTTGGCCCGTCTTTCTTCCCGATGGAGATCACTTCTTATTCTGGGCAGGAAACTTCCTGAACAACCTTGAGGACCGAACAAGCGGCATCTACGAAAGTTCGCTCGAGGCGAAGCAGAAGACTCTGGTCATCCCCTCGCACTCGAATGTCGCTGTAGCCCGAGGCCAGATTTTTTATGCAGACGAGAAGCGTCGCCTCGTCTCGTCTGCCTTCGATATCGCAAAAGGAACGGTCTCCGGCGAACCACATGTAATCGCTGAGTCCGTGGGATATCAGCCGGCGATTATCTGGGGCGCCTTTTCCGCCGCAGCCAATGGAAACTTGATCTATTCGACCAGCACCGAGACCACGCTGTCGGCTCTGACTTGGGTCGACCGCACGGGCAAGGAACTGGGGCGCGTGGGAGATCCGGGCACGCTGTCAAATCCAGCGCTCTCCCCAGATGGCAAGCACGTAGCGGTGGACGTCGCTGATACGAAGGCTAACAACGTGGACGTGTGGATCGAGAGCCTCGCGGGCGGCTCCAACACCAGATTCACCTTCGACGCTACCGAGGCGGTTGCGGCAGCATGGACGCGGGACCAAAAGCATATTGCCTATCGAACGGTGTCGGCAAACATTTCTTTGATGTTAAAGGCGGCGTCGGGCCTTGAGCGGGAAAAAGAGCTGTACACGGCAGACTTTGTGGCGGACTTTGTGCCGAATTCCTGGTCCCTGGATGACAAGCAACTGCTGTGCACCGAGTTCTTCTCCGATCGTCTCGCAGACCGCTCCACGGGGCTCGTTCTAATACCGGCGACGGGCGGCGCTCCCGTGCCATTTGGACCAACGAAGGCGTCGCAGCGCAACGGCCAGATTTCTGCGGACGGGAAATGGGTCGCCTATGCGTCGAACGAGTCGGGCGATTGGGAAGTCTACGTTACAACGTTTCCAGCAGCTGCGGGGAAATGGCAGATCTCGCGCGGCGGCGGAAGCGAACCCCGCTGGCGAGGCGACGGCAAGGAAATCTTCTACATTGCGCCGACAGGAATGATGACGGCGGCGACCGTATCCACCGATGGCACATTCTCGAGCGGAACTCCGGTGCCGCTATTCCAGGTCCGCGGGCGGGCGGCTGTTTCGTCGACGGATTCCTTCACCTACGACGTCAGCCACGAGGGGAGTCGGTTCCTGGTCAATCGCTACCTGCAACCTGACCATCCAAACCCGCTGACGATCGTGCTGAACGCTACGGCAGAAGCGCAGAAGTAGGCTGAACTGCTAAAATTCCGCATCGCCGGAATCGCTACTGACATCTTTTTTCTATGCGCACCCCACGGCACGGCTTCACCTGACGGCGCTCCCTCCAAGACGCCCGTGTGTCGTTTCCAAACACGTTCTCAGTTCCCGGTTCTCAGCCACCGATAAGGATGCCGCTTATGCTCCGCAAATCATTCTTGCTGCTCACCCTCTTCGCCCTAACTCTATGTGCGGTCGCGCAAGACTCCCGCCACTTTACATTTCACTACGCGTTTGCGGTAAAGAATGTGCCAGCCGGTAAGAAGGTCCGCATATGGATTCCCGTCGCCCAATCGGACGCTTACCAGGAGGTGAAAATCGTTTCCGCCGAGGGCGATCTGCCGCTGAAGAAAACTCGCGAATCAAAATATGGCAATGAAATCTATTTTGCCGAGGCCAGCAACGCGGCGAAGTCCGAACTGCACTTCGACGTGGAATATGACGTCGTGCGTCACGAACGCGTCGCACTGAATTCAACTGCGCACGTAGTAGCGGCTTCACTTTCCACGAAAGAGCGACAAGAGGATTTGCAACCTGACGCCCTCGTACCGATCACCGGCCTACCTGCTGACCTCGCCGCGAAGGAAACCCAGGGCAAGACTCAGCCGCTCGAGAAGGCACGTGCAATTTACGACTACGTTTTCGCGACGATGAAATACGACAAGACTGGCACCGGCTGGGGACACGGCGATGTGCTCTATGCCTGCGACGCCAAGAAGGGCAACTGCACGGATTTCCATTCCCTGTTCATTGCCATGGCGCGCTCGCAGGGCATTCCGTCACGCTTCGAGATCGGATTCCCCCTCCCGCGCGACAAGCACTCCGCGGAAATCGCCGGCTACCACTGCTGGTCGGATTTCTATGTCGACGGCAAAGGCTGGATTCCAGTGGATATTTCCGAGGCATGGAAGCATCCCGACAAGCGGGACTATTTCTTCGGATCGCACGACGTGAACCGCGTGCAGTTCAGCATGGGCCGCGATCTGCGCCTGAGTCCTGCGCAGGATGGCAAGCCGCTGAATTATTTTGTCTATCCGTACGTGGAGGTGGAGGGTCAGGAATACGCGAACGTCTCGCTGGCTTTTTCGTTCGCGGACGCAGGATCAGCGATCGCGATGAAATAGGCGCACTTTCCGTGATCAGGCCTAAAGGTGGCCAGCCACCAATCCGCCGGGCCCCGGATCGCCCGGGGTCGATGGCGGAGGCGCCGTGTCAGCAGGACGCGTTTTTGAAGGTCCATCGGCCGGCCTGGGCGCGTCTGCCGGATCTTCCCCGGGACGCCGCAGGCTGGGCGCACTGGGCTGGCGAACGTCCTCTTCCTTCTTGGCCTCAGTGTCTCTGTCGGGCTTGGGGATAATGACTTCGTTCTCGGTGCGCACAATCTTCTGGCCGCCGACCTTCATGGTCTCAATGCGCACCACTTCGTCGCCCACGATGCGAACGAAGTCCACGTCTTGCGGCGGATCGCCATAGATCCATTCTTCGTACTCGGAGTCGCCATCTTTCTCGCGCACCTTCTTCGGCGGGCGCCCCTTGGCGTGCAGCACCATTTCCGTCGTTCATCCCGACCAGCACCCGGTGCTGCCTGGATCGCCTCTTTCACCTTCGGCAGGCACGGTGTCGAGATAGGCCTCCTCTTTGTTACGGGCGTTGAAATCGAGCACCGGAAAGAGCAGATCACGCAGTTGCTGCGCGGTCATCTCCGGAACGTATTTGTCGAAGTAAATGTCCAGATAGCTGCCGTGTGCGATTGGTCTGCGGTTGGTTGTTGCCAGACAGCGGAACTTCGACTCCGCTGTTGCCTGAAACTGATACATGCTCATACCACTTTTTGCGATGAACCGCGCCACCGTTGATATCGAAGTGAATATGGTCGTCTTTGATTTGGACGAACGAGATGTGGGCAGGATCGCCCGGCTTGATCGCCGGTCCCCAAAGCGCCAGGGCGGATTGCAGATCTGTGCCATTTGGCGTCGTCATGCCGTCTTTCAGCTTGATTCCCTTCGTGCCCATGGGAAATGTGGTCCGCGAGTAAAAAATCTGAGTCTCGAAGTCGCGAATAATCTCTAACCGCGTTTGTCGGGACATGTGCGGAGCGTCGGCAGGAATGGGCTGAGCCACCGGAGCCGGTTGTGGAATTGGACTTGCCGCGGTCGCAGGTGGAACATCAGGCTTGGCCTGATCACTCTGCGCGCAAAGGAGCGCTGCTGAACTCAGGAGAACGGGAAACAGGAGGAGGGACGCGCTGCGAAGACGTTCCATAAAACACCCCAGGGCCGACTGCGCCCATTATAGCGCCATCTGCAAAAAACTATTCACTCATTCTGGCAGAAATACCGGGTGGGGGGCAGTGTCCGTCGTCCGGTTAGATCAAATTGAGCGCCTTCTTGATTGTGCCGCGTTCCTTCTGGATCTTGTCCTGCAGTAGCGTGATGGCGTAGATCAATTGCTCGGGGCGCGGCGGGCATCCGGGGACATAGACATCTACCGGGATGACCTGATTGACGCTCTGCACCAGGCATAGTTCTGGAAGACACCGCCTGAGGTGGCGCAGGCACCCATCGACATCACCCACTTCGGCTCGGGCATCTGCTCCCACAACTGGCGGATCACGGGTGCCATCTTGTTCGAGACGCGCCCGGCGATGATCATCAGATCGCTCTGCCGCGGCGACGGGCGGAAGACTTCAGCGCCAAAACGTGCGATATCGAAGCGCGACGCGCCCATCGACATCATTTCGATGGCGCAGCAGGCCAGGCCAAATGTCATCGGCCAGATCGAACTCTTGCGCATCCAGTTGACGGCGGAATCGAGCGTGGTCAGTACGACTCCCTCGGGCGTTGGATTGCCGAAGGTCAGGTCTTTGACGACCCTTTTGCCGTTCTCGAGGTCAACGTAAGGGCCGAAGTTCAGTTCACGGGACATAGAAGTATTTTAAACCACAGATCGCCCGGAGCGCGCCACCGTTCAATAAGCCTGGGCTAGTATTGAGCGTAATCGCGTTCTCAACGTCCACTGTCCGATGCAAAGCTGGGAGCCTTAGCAGTCAATCGTGAAGGTTTTTCTTTGCGTACTTCTCTGCGTTCTGCACAGTCTCTTCTTGTAGCTTCTCCCAAGAAACCTGCTTTCCATTAACCCAGAACGTGACGAGCTGCTTTGTTTTTGGTGGGTGGGTGAAATGGATGAAACCACAAAAGTCGAGGTTTGTGGTTCGGAATAGCTGCCTATCCAACTCTGGTAAGTTGACCTTGCCCCCATCAAGTTGGGTGAAATTGTGGACACGGAACGCTGTGGGAGGCAGGATGCAAGCGAGATTGATGTGTGCCAAATTCTTTATGTCATCATCAGAAGACCGTCGAAATTGGACCGGTATATCTTCACGGGCCAGCCCCGAAATAATCGCCGGGCACTGATCCGGTTGGGGTGTACAGCCGGAAGCCGCTCGCTGCGCCTGTGCCACTACAGCTACCGAAATCAGCAGTGGAAGAACCAGAAGGCGAGGCGTAGACATTGGTATTCCCCTCACTTGTCTCTCTGCGAGTATAGCTCCAATGTCTTGGGGGACCGCGGGACAAATGGCGAGACATCGCCGTCACACTCGTTGACTAAAGTCCTACGGGTTCACTACCACCTTGCCGAACATCTGGCTCTTCTCCAAATACTCATGCGCGGCACGCAGTTCGCTGAGCGGAAATGTGCGGTCTAAAACCGGCTGCAGGCGTCCTGCGAACACGTGCCCGAGGACTTCGTGCAGTTCGCCCATCGTTCCCATATAAGAACCGAGCAACTGCAACTGCCGCGCGAAAAGATGGCGCAGATCGAGTCCCACGGTGGGCCCGGTGGTCGCCCCGCATGTCACCAGTTTGCCCCCACTCTTGAGGGAGCGCAGGCTCTCGTCCCAGGTAGCGGCGCCGACGTGCTCGACCACGATGTCCACCCCTTCTTTGTTCGTGATCCTGCGGACCTCGTCGGAGATCTTCTGCTTATAGTGATTGATGCCGTGATCGGCGCCGAGCGCGCGTCCTTTCTCGAGTTTCGCTTCGTCGCCCGCAGTCGTGATCACGCGGCAATGAAACATCTTCGCAATCTGGATGGCAGCGATGCCCACGCCGGAACTTGCGCCGAGTACCAGGACCGTCTGACCGGGATGCACTCCCGCTAGCCCGACTAGCATGTGCCAAGCCGTTACAAACACCAGAGGCACGCTTGCCGCCTGGTTGAAATCGAAGGCGTCAGGAATAGGAATGGCGTTGGCGCCCGACACGGCAATTAGCTCGCAGTCTCCACCATCCACCGCATTGCCGATTACGGTGAACTCACGGCACTGGTTCTGGATTCCCGCCAGACACTTCACGCAATGTCCGCAAAAGTGCATTGGCGCGACCAACACGCGCTGCCCGACTCTGAACCCAGTCACGTACTCGCCGACCTCGGCGATTTCTCCCGCAATATCACTGCCTAGAATGTGCGGAAGTTTCACGCCCGGGAGCCCTTTGCGCACCCAAACATCGAGATGATTGAGTGAGCACGCCCTCACCCGCACAAGAACTTGATCTTTCCGTGGTTGCGGGTCCGGCACGTCTTCGAAAGTCAAAACCTCTGGACCGCCGAATTGATGAATGCGAACCGCTTTCATAACGATCGTCTCCTCGAACCAGTCACGCTAACATAAACTTCCTTGCAGACGGGAGTGCACTGCGTTTGAGTTTGACTCTCTCTGTTAACCGATTGATAATCAATATGGTAGCGCCCTACGCCATGGACATTTACGAACAGATCGTGCAACTTCGCCGCGAGGGACGGCGCGGGGCCGTCGCCACCATCGTCAACGTGCGCGGCTCGATTCCTTCGTTCCGCACCGCGAAGATGCTGGTTCGCGACGATGGATCGATTGTCGGGCACCATTGGCGGTGGATGCGTCGAGGCCGATGTGTGGCAAGCCGCCCGCGAGGTAATGGAATCGGAGAAAGCCTCGCACTCTGAAGTTCGATCTGAATCAGGACCCGAAATACGACACGGGGCTGGTCTGCGGTGGGACGCTGGAGATTTTCATCGAGCCCGTACTTACCTCCAGCATTACTTTATGTTTTCGGCGCAGGTCACGTGGCGATAAATCTTTGCCAGGCAGCGGCAAGCGCAGGTTTTGACGTCATTGTGACCGATGACCGCTCGTCGTACGCCACGAAAGAACGCTTCCCCGCCGCTCGCGAAGTGCACGCCCTCGACTTTGACGAGGCGACGCAGAAGCTCGATCCGAACGAGTCTTCTTATATCGTCATTGTCACGCGCGGCCATCGCGACGACATGCGCATTCTGCGCTGGGCGGTGCAGACACGCGCGCGGTATGTCGGCATGATCGGCTCGAAACGCAAGGTCATCGAGATCTTCAAGACGCTGCAGAAAGAAGGTATACCCGCGCATCTTTTCGAGCGCGTTCACGCTCCCGTCGGACTCGACATCGGCGCCATCACGCCAGAAGAGATTGCCGTCGCGATTACCGCGGAACTCATCGCCATCCGCCGTCACGCGACTGCTGCGCTGCCGCATTTGAGCTGGTTCAAAACCCAGCAGGAAGACAATACCGAGCCAGCGCCTGCAGCGGTTGAAGAAATGATCGGAGAAGATTTTGACAAGCGCGACCACAGCCTCTAGCGCAAAGCACTCACTGACTTTCTCCCCGCTTTCTGCTATCTTCCGCAGCATGTCCCGCTCCCCGAGTTTCGCTGGAGTCATTCTCGCCGCGGGCGAGTCTTCGCGCATGGGCACGGACAAAGCACTTCTGCCGGTGGCCTCCACATACGGCCGGGCAGCCGCCCCACGAAGGACACGTTCCTGTCTGCCGCGATTCGTTCCCTGTCGCTTTCGACCGACTTCGTCGTGATTGTCGCCGGCAAGAATGAACCAGTGATGGCGCCGATCGCCTATGCCAACGGCGCGTCGGTCGTGATGAACCCCGACCCGAGCCGCGGCCAGTTCAGTTCCCTGCAGGTCGGACTGCATGAAGTGCTGAATCGCGGCCGCGATGCAGCCATGATTACGCTCGTCGATCGTCCGCCGGTCAGGCTGCCACGGTCGAACCCTGCGCGACGCCTTCATGTCCGCACCGCCTAACATTTGGGCGGTCGTTCCCGAGATTCTCGGCAAACACGGTCATCCCTATATCGCGGGCCGTGAATTGATTGAAGCCTTTCTTGCAGGCTCCACCCACCGCCGCGCCCGCGACATCGAGCACCGCCATCAGGATCACATCCAGTACGTCGCTGTTGACGATCCATTCGTGGCTCTCAACATCAACACACCCGAGGATTACGCCGCCCTCTGGCAAAACCCTCTTAGCACGGTTCCCTTCGTGCAATTGCGCATTTCTGCATCCGCAAGTTATCGTCGAAGGGAATGAATATTCCTGGCGCAGCACGCATTAAATTCCAGCGCGGAAGCGTTTCTGGAATCCGTTCTAAGACTCAAGCCACGCGTCGCGGCGTTCGACTGCGATGGCACACTCTGGTCGGGAGACGCGGGTGAGACCTTCTTCGACTGGGAGATCAAGAACGGCGTTGTGTTCGCCGAGGTGGGCCTCGCCATGCGCGCCCGCTACGCCGAGTACAAGGCGGGCAAGGTCAGCGAAGACGAGATGTGCGGCGAGATGGTCACCATGCACCAGGGAATCTCCGAAGACGTCATGATGCAGGCCGCGACGAAATTCATGACGCGATCGTCCCCTGGCCGAATTTTCCCCGAGATGCAGGATCTGGTTCGCCGCCTGCGCGATCAGCGGTTGCGAAGTCTGGGCCGTCTCTTCGTCGAATGAATGGGTAATCCGCGCCGGAATGAAGGCCTTCGGCATTCCGCACGATCGGATCCTGGCGACGAAAGTCGAACTCGACGGCAACATCGTTACTGGCCGTCTCGTGCGAGTTCCGTCCGGCCCCGGTAAGCCTAAAGCTTTACGCGAAGTCGTGAAGAAGAACATCGACGCAGCCTTCGGCAACTCACGCTGGGATGTAGACATGCTCGCGATGGCTACCAACGGTTTTGCCGTGAATCCGAATCCGGATCTCGCAGCCCTCGCCCAACAGAAAGGCTGGACCGTCTACTTCCCCGACGGAATCCGCGCCCCTATCAAACATTAAGCAATCCCCAGCACCCCGTTGAAGAATCCGACCAGGTATTTCCACAGCAAGTAGTACGCGATGAGAGCGAAACAAAACATCAGCAATAACGGCGCGTAGGGAATGGTAATTTCGTGGAACCACACCAGTCCTCGCGACGTTGCGACTAGAAATCCTGAGCAAGTCGCCACCAACAGTCCAGTGGGCCCCAAAACAAAGGGCAGGATCGCCCCATGGAATCCGATCGGGAGATGGGGACGGGGGCGCAGCCACAAGTAGAAAATATTCCATACGCCAAACAGATTGGGAACCAGCGCCATTGGGAAAATGATGACGCGCTCAATGGGAACCGGAATATGGAACGTGTAGCGCGCAATCAGGAAGCCGCTCAGTGCCACCAGCAGCAACATCGTCGGCACAGTGACTCCAGCCATGTAGGCTCGCAGGTAAGGATGGGTATTCATGTCGTCCTCCGAGATCAAAAATTATAGAGCCAGATCGGGATCGAACTTGGAAAAGCACAAATTCCGAGCACCAGAGCAGCCAGCAATGCCCAATCGAACCACGGCACCAACGACAACTTCGTGGCCGAAAATAAGGCTGCGAGCCACGAGCGAGAATCTCTGGGCTCATTCAAGCGGCGCCGCATCTTTGGCCACAGGTCGTGGTGCAGTTCGCGATCCATGGGTGCCACCGCCTGCTTTAACAATTCAGAGAGCTGTTTCTGTTCCTGTTCATTCATAAGTTCTGCCTAAATTCCCTAGTTTTTTACGCAACAGTTGAACCGCACGAAAGAGCCGCGATTTGACTGCCGCGGTGGAAAGGTTCAGCCCTTCGGCGATCTCGCTGTGAGTCAGTTCCTCAATTAATGCCAATGACGCGACTACCCTCAATTTGGCAGGCAATTGTTGAAAAGCGCGTTGGGTTCGCTCGCGGAGTTCCCGCTGAAGGCCTGGATTGCGTACACGCAGATCCTGCACCGAGTCGCCTGCCTGATTGTCGGCCAACGGCTGTTCCCTCGCCCGCCCGCTCTTCAGATAGTCGATAGCAACATTCGTAGCAATCCTGCGCGCCCAGGCTCCAAAACTCCGGCCAGGATCGAAGCGCGCATGTGCTCGATAAATCCGCCAGAAAGTTTCCACGGTGAGATCCTCTGCGGCTGCGGGATCGCGCACAATTCGAACAATCCAGCCGTAGACCTCTGGTTGGAATTGCTGAAACAAAGCCTTGAAGGCGTCCAGTTCGCCGGCTGCAAACTTCTCCAGTACAGACGGTGGCTGTTCTACCAGTTCCATTCTTGCTTTCCTATATACGCTTACAGGGGCACGGGAGCGATGGTTTCATGTTTCTTTTTGGCCAAGTCCCAGCGGAGCGTCCCATTTACAATTTCAGCCTGTATGTATTCCGCACAGTTGCTCGATCATTTTGAGAATCCGCGTAACGTGGGCGATGTCGCAGGTGCTGATGCCACTGCGGAAATCAACAACCCCGCGTGCGGAGACATTCTTCGTCTCAGCTTGAAGATCAAGGAGGGACGCATCACAGAAATCGGATTCAAGGCCAAGGGATGTGTCCCTTCCATGGCCTGCGCGTCGGCGCTTACCGAATTGGTTTTAAGGAAAACTGTCGAAGAAGCCCGCAAGGTGCGGCACGGCGACCTGATCAAAGCGGTGGGCGGCCTACCGCCAGCGTCAGCCCATGCGCCTCAATTGGCGCTGGATGCTCTGTCCGCGGCGCTTAACGACTTTGCTTCCCGCAACCCCCTCAAGGCAGCTGATTGAGATAGCACGGGCCGCTTGTGCTCTGGGCCGGAGGGGTCGGCGGCGTCTTCCACGGGGGAAAATTGAAGTTGAAAAACTGCGTCATGTTGATCTGCGCGGCATCACGCTTGGTCAGCGCCGGCAAGCCAAACCGCGTTTCTATCAACTTCAAGATGGCGGTATGGTCGGCGACGTTGTGATTCACGTAGTGCTTCTTGGCGTACGGCGATATGACGATCACTGGTACCCGATACCCGGTGCAGGTAAAGTCGCAGTTCGGTCCGCTGGTGACGGTGCAGATATCTCCTGATTGGAGGTCGACAGGCTTGATGTCATCGGGACTCTTGGCAGGTTGCGCCGCGACGTGGTCGTACAGCCCACCGGCTTCGTCATAGGTCAGAATGAAAGCGGAGTCTTTCCATGACGTGCTCGTCATCAGCGCGTTGATCAGCGACGAAACATAGTTCGCACCCAATTGAATGTCGATGGGATAGGGATCTGAATCTGACCCGTGCTCATCCAGCCCGGCGGCGGAGGCTGGCTCTATAAGTGCGACCTGGGGCAACGTCCCGTTCTGCAGGTCGGTGAAGTACTGCGAGATCGGCACCAGGCTTTGCGGATAGTTCGCCGGAATCGTTTGTCCCCACTGGAAATTCTGCACATAGCTCTGGGTGAGCAGGCACTGCGGAGTAGGGTCGCTGGCGCAAGGCGTGTTGTCGGGATTCACGTAGATCTTCCACGTAATGCCAGCGTTCTGCAGCTCCTGAAAGATCGTAGTCGCCGTTAACAGGGCTTGATCGGCGCTGTCTGTGCCAATCGGATATACATATCCCTGCGACGTGGCAGCGAGAAGGTAGTCGCGATTGGAGGAAGTGCGCGTCATCACTGGGGCAAACCACCGGTCTGAGGTGGAGAACTCCGAAGCCATGAAGTAGTAGTAGTTAAGATCCGTCCAGTCGTAATAACCCATAACGCGGAGTCCGTTCGTGTCATAGAACGGCGGATTGTTATTTCGGGCGTCGTGTGCCGCGGTATAGACGTAGCCGTCGAGCGTCGGCGTAGAAGAGACTGGATCGGTGAGATTCCAGTCCACATGCCCCTCATTCCACGAGGGGCTAGGATTTTCGATGCATTGGGTGATCAAGTGATAGGAGGCAATCTGCGGGCTGTTGCTGTCTTCGATGCAGTCGCTCGGAGGCGGATCGGCAGAGTCGCATCCGGGATTGGCCGGCGGCGGTGCATAAAGCGGCGGCAAGCCGGAGGTCGGATTGAACTGTGGCAAACCATCAAACGATTGATCGGAGAATTTGTTAGCCGCCCAATACGCACGGAGAGCTCCGAAATAATGGTCGAGCCCCCGATTCTCCTGGGCCATGAAGATGATGTGATTGAGAATCTTGACCGTCTGCGAAATATTGAACGTCGCGGCCACGGCCAGATTGCTATTCATCGTCAAATTGCAAGTGGCGCTGTTTCCCTTGCAAGATCCGCTCCAGCCCTGAAAATATGCGCCTTTCGCGGGTGCGGCAGTCACCTTTATCACCGTGCCTGCAGCAAACGACGCGCTGCAAGTTGGCTTGCAACTGATGCCTGCAGGACTGCTGGTCACCGTGCCGCTCGACGTCCCGGCAAGAGTTACCGTCAATGTATAGGTCGTCACTGGAGCCGACACTGGCAGTGCGTCCGCGCCCTGTGCGACAGCGCCATTCACAACGACGATACAGACGAGCGTAGTGGCAAAAGCAAGAAAAAATATTCGCCAGGGCAAAAGTATCTCCGCACTGCCAGAATCACAGGAGGCAGTTGGATGCCCGGGCAAAGCCCCTGGTTGTTGGAGAAGCGCATTCCGGCCCCTCAAATGCGTATCGTTTTCGCATAAGATGCTTTATATCTATGAGTCACACAGCCCGCCGCATTGCCTGCCTGCAACCAAGCGCCACCGTCATTCTTAGTACGATTGGCGAACTCCAACGCGTGGTAGCGTGTACGCGCTATTGCGCCGACGTGGTGCCGGAGGTCGCCGATGGTTCCCGCATCATCCTCGCCGACTCATGGACTGCTGATACCGCGCAAATCGTTGCCGCGCACCCGGACCTTGTGATTGCGTCAGTGCCCTATCAGGAGAAAGCAGTCAGCGAAATCCTGAAAGCGGGTTCGCGCTTCCTGGGCCTTGCTCCGAGAACTCTTGCCGATATTTATACCGACATCGCGACCATCGCGGGCACGGTAGGCGCGTCAGATCGCGCAGAAGATGTCATTGCTCGCATGCAGAGCCACATCGAGGAGGTCCGCGACCGGATCTCGGGTTCAACGCGACCCCGGGTGTTCTGCGAGGAATGGGGAAAGCCTTTAATCGCGTCTCAACAATGGGTGGCCGAACTCGTTGAAGCCTCGGGTGGCGATTTCGTCGGCGCTCCCGGTCAACAAGTAACATCCAACGACATTCTGAGGATTGATCCCGACGTCATCATCGCTGCGTGGTGTGGCGCCGGAGACCGCGTGCCCTTGGAGAAGATTATCGCCAATCGCGGTTGGCAGAATACTTCGGCGGCCCGCAGCGGCCGCGTCTTTTGCATTTGCGACGAGTTCCTCAACACGCCCGCACCTACGCTGCTTCAGGGACTTGATGCGCTTGCCTTCGCGCTGCATCCCGAAGTCTTTCCCAGCACGAAAGGAATCCGGCGGATTACTGCCGTTTCGGCTTCCCCTGTATCGAATCTTGCCGGGTGAGTTAAGATTCCTCAATGCACGTCGCAAGCAAAATGGATGAAGTGCGCAACGAGGTCATTGAGTTGGCCCGAACGGCCCCGACCGCCCAGGATCTTATGCAGAAGATGGTCAAACTGCTGCACGAGCGCGTGCTGAAATACAACTGGGTCGGCTTTTACATGCTCGAACCGGGCGCAAAGCCGCCTATGCTCGTTTTGGGCGCGTTCGAAGGGGCGATGACGCCGCTCACGTTCGCATCCCACTGAATCAAGGCATTTGCGGGGCAGCCGCGTCCAGCGGACAAACGGTGATCGTCGACGACGTCAGCAAAGATCCGCGCTACTTGGCCTGCTCGCTTGAGACCAAGTCTGAAATCGTCGTTCCAGTGTTTGCCCATGACCGAGTCGTTGGCGAACTCGACATTGACAGCCACTTCCTCGCCGCCTTCACGCCGGAGCACCAACAGCTCGTCCAGTACTGCGCCATGCTCGTCGGAAAGAAACTGGAAGCCTCCAGCCAATGAAGGTCGAAAAAGGCAAGGTGCGAGCGCCGGAGATCGGCCGCCTCTGGTTCAATTCTCCGCCGCTTAGCTTCCGCCAGTTGCGCGGACGCGCCGTCCTCGTGGATTTCTGGGATTACACCTGCGTCAACTGCATCCGCACGCTCCCCTACGTGCAGGCGTGGCATGAACGCTATCACGACCAGGGACTCACAGTTATCGGAGTTCACACGCCGGAGTTCACCTTCGCACAATACGAATCGAACGTGGAGCGCGGTATTCGCGAATTCGGGCTGACCTATCCCATTGTCGTCGACAGCAATCGCGAGATCTGGAAGTCGTTCGCCAATCGCTACTGGCCGACAAAATATTTGCTCGATAAAGATGGCTATCTGCGCTACGGCCACTTCGGGGAGGGCGGCTACCGCGAGTGCGAAGAGGCGATCCAGGAGCTGCTGCGCGAGATCGATCCTGCCCTGACATTGCCTGAGATCATGGATCCCCTGCGCGAAGAGGATCATTCGGGCGCGGTCTGCTACCGGGCGACCGGCGAACTTTACCTGGGACATGGCCGGGGGCGCATTGGCAACGAAGGCGGATTCAAAGAAGACCAAATTGCCGACTACCTCTACACCGGAAGGCCCGAAGAGAATTTTTTCTACGCCAGCGGACGATGGGCATCGACTGCTGAATATTTCGAAGCCGTAGAGACCGGCCTTCACACTCTCCATCTGAAATACGAAGCAGCGGCCGTAAATCTGGTGATGGCTTGTCCCCGAGCCACGGCTGCCGAGGTGGTCGTCGTTCAGGATGGCAAGCCGCTCACCCGTGCGCAAGCGACACGGGATACCCAATTTCGCCCGGGCTCAAACGGCGATGAAGAAAGCTACGTCGTGGTGGACTCGGCACGAATGTATTTCCTGGTGGACAATCACGATTTCGGCTCGCACGAACTCGAACTTCGTTGCTCGCAGGGCATCGCAGCCTTTGCATTTACCTTCACAAGTTGCGTTGATCCGGTGGCCAGCGCGTTACAATCGGTCTAGCACTCCCCCAATCATGAAACGTGTTGTCGCGGGCCTTATCGTCAAAGATGGCAAGCTGCTGGTTTGCCAGCGCACGCGTCACCAGACCATGCCGCTGAAGTGGGAATTTCCCGGCGGTAAAATCGAAGAGGGAGAGCAGCCGCGCAACGCCCTACGCCGCGAACTAGAAGAAGAGCTTGGAATCGTCGCAACTATCGGCGACGAAGTCGCGCGCATTCAGCACGAGTATCCCAACGGCGGAATGGTTGAACTCCGTTTCTTCATCGTGCGCGCGTTTGACCGAGAGATTGAGAACCGCATCTTCCGTGACCTTCAGTGGGCCGACCCGAAAGACTTGCCGAAGTTCGACTTCCTGGAAGCAGATCTAACGCTGGTCAGAGACTTGGCCGCGGGAAAACTACTTTGACCGCTTTTTGCCGACGTGCGTTATGCCGGAGTTACCATCAGCGCCACGGACAGCACAATCATAATCACCGTTGTAGCCCAAGCCACCACGTTAAACAGGCGTGTGTTTACATACTCGCCCATTAATTCCTTTTTATTGATCAGCAGTAGCATGAAGATCAGAACGAAGGGCAATACAATGCCGTTCAGCGCCTGCGATCCTACGGCTATTCTCAAAGCCTGCTCCTTCGGAATCATCAGCACGACGGCGCCGCCCGCCGCGATCAGAAGCGTGTAGAGCCAATAGAAAGCCGGGGCCTCGCCGAACTTCCTCCCCACGCCCGACTCAAAACCAAGGCCCTCGCACACCGTATAAGCGGTGGAGAGGGGCAGAATCGACGCTGCGAACAATGATGCGTTGAACAGTCCCACGGCGAACAAAATGTAGGCGTAATCCCCCGCAAGAGGCTTGAGAGCTTGAGCCGCATCGGCCGCAAACTTGATGTCGTGGAACCCGTGCAAGTACAAGGTAGCCGCGCAGGCCACGATGATGAACCATGCCACGACGTCCGTGAAAATACAGCCTGTAACTACATCCAACCGCGAAGCTTTGAATCCTCTCTTAGTGACGCCTTTCTCGACAATCGACGACTGCAGGTAGAACTGCATCCAGGGCGCGATCGTCGTTCCGATCACGCTGATGATCATGAATAAATACGCTTGTTGGCGAAAAGCGTGAAGATCGGGCGGTTTAAACGTCGCAATTGTCATATCTTTCCACAAAGGATGAGCCATCACCCCCGCAAAAATATATGTCACATAGAAGAACGAGGCTGCCAGAAAGACCTTCTCCACGCTCTTGTACTGCCCCTTCACGACGATCAGCCAGACAATCACGGCGCAGACCGGCACGGTGATGAACTTGGCTGGCGCTGTTCCTGCTCGCACCCTGCGCGATCGTGCTGCTGATCGCGTTAGCCGAGCCGGTGGACGCCGTGCCGCCGTTCAGCCTGGCAGATACCGATCTGGACAGCCTGGTGCTGGTCGCGAGCGACCCGCTGTATCGCACCGCGCTGCTGCTGAGCCTGAAGGTCGCGGGACTGTCCACCCTGGCCTGCCTGCTGGCGGGCTATCCGATGGCGCTCGCGATTGCCCAGAGCGGCGCGCACCGGCGCGCGCTGTTGCTGCTGGCAGTGATGCTGCCGTTCTGGACCGGCTTCCTGATGCGCATCAACGCCTGGATCGGCCTGCTGCAGGACGACGGCTGGATCAACGCGGTTCTGGGCATGTGCGGAATCGCGCCGCTGCACCTGCTGTATACCGACGCGGCGATGTATGTCGGCATCGTCTACACGTATCTGCCGTTCATGGTGCTGCCGCTCTACGCGCGGCTGTCGCAGATCGATCCGGCGCTGCTCGAGGCGGCGGCCGATCTCGGCGCCTCGCCGTGGCGCGGCTTCGTGCGGATCACGCTGCCGCTGTCGCTGCCGGGCGTGTGGGCCGGCGCGCTGCTGGTGTTCATTCCCGCCGTCGGCGAGTACGTGATCCCGGAGTTGCTCGGCGGGCCGCAGGCGCAACTGATCGGCCGCGTGCTGTGGGGCGAGTTCTTTCAGAACCGCGACTGGCCGACGGCCGCCGCGGTGGCAGTGGCGATGCTTGTGGTTTTGCTGCTGGTGCCGGGCGGACTGCTGACTGTGATCCGGCGCGTTTCCGCCAGGAGACTGCCAGGCCCCGTAGATGTCGTCGGCAAGCGCCAACCAACAATTAGGCGCGGAAATGGGATAGTGTTGTGGCGTCTATTCCGTCACGTCTTCCCGCTCCCTCCAACCCTGTTCGGGATGTTCGCCTACGTCTGGCTCCATTTCTCCGATTTTGGTCAGGTCCGCCACCAGCGTGCCGTCCTCTTCTGTGGTTATCGCATCCACATAGCGCATTCCGAAGCGTATATCTTCCGGCACATAGTTGCGGATATCGTGCACCCAAGTGGCGAGCATCGGGTCGCGCGCTTCGAGCGTCACGAACACTTGCGCGAGCGCCGCTACCACTTGCGCTGCGTCGTAGCCGTACAACGGACTGCGCTCGTCCATCACATGCATGAGTGTCCAGGTGAGCGGGAAAACCGGAAGATGCGCGCGCTCAAGCCGCAGCTCTTGCGCGCGGCGGAAGCGTTTGCCTTCCGCAGTCGCCACCGACAGCAGTACGTTCAGCTTCGCCACTGCATCCAATAAGCACGTGCTGCGCGTCCGTTTGCAACTCGCAACATCAGCGTCGGCTTGCCGTTGTGCATCGCCACAACCGGATGGGAGGCGAAGACGAACTTGGCGCGTGGCCGCGAGAATCGGACAAAGGTCAGGCCTGTCAGAATAGCCGTGAAGCCGAGCCCACAGACGATCTCGGTCGCCGCGACTACACGGCCGTACGGCGTGGCCGGATACATCTCGCCATAGCCGACCGTCGCTAGCGTCTCAATGCTGAAGAAGAACGCATCGGGAAAACTATATGGCCGAGCATTGGCCACCGAACCGGGCACCAACCAAAAGAGAGTGGCGAAGGCAACGTTCACCAGCAAATAAATTGCGAGCAGCGTTGCGAAGAATTGTGGCCAGGTTAGCGCAACGGCGAGATGGTAAGGGTCTCGCATATCGAAGCGAGAAACCCCCTTCTTCTTGAACTCAAGAGAGCCAAGGCGAACCCGCGCGGCTTTTTCACGAGGGTTGCGCTTCACGGCGAGGAACGCCGGCTCCCGGATCGCGCCCGGCTGCGGCTGCAGAAGGCGACCGCAGTTTCTCGCGGCGCACGACCGCCGCACGAACGTAGCAAAACCTCAGTTC
>CAWAXV010000032.1:0-63227 GCA_963786095.1 uncultured Acidobacteriaceae bacterium
GCCTTCAATGTTCGGCGGCCGGGTTTCCAGGCGGACGATATGTTCCTGCTTGAGTTGCAATTCGGCAGCATCTTCGATGGTTACGATGCGGTCGGTATTAAGGATGATATCCAGAGCACATTCAGCAGCGTCGTCTTGCCGGCGCCGGTCCGCCGAAACGAGAATGTTGAGCCGCCCCTTCACCATGGCCGAGAGCAACTCGAGCATTGACTCGGAGCGTCTCGATTCCTTCAATCATTTGGCGGGCTGTGACGGGCTCGCGTCCGAAACGGCGGATCGAGAGGCAAGGGCCGTCGATGGCCAGCGGCGGAATGATGGCGTTGACGCGTGATCCATCTGTAAGGCGGGCGTCCACCATCGGCGAAGATTCATCCACCCGCCGTCCGACGCGCGATACGATGCGCTCGATGATTTGCATCAGGTGTGAATTGTCTTTGAACGACAGCCCGGTGAGTTCGAGTTTGCCAGCGCGCTCGATGTAGACGCGGTCGAAGCGGTTGACCAGAATATCGGAGATGGTGTGGTCCTTCAGCAGCGGTTCGAGCGGGCCGAGGCCGAAGATTTCATCGAGAATTTCGCGCGAAAGGCGCTCGCGTTCGGCGAAGCTCAACGGTCGTCTTCACTGTTTACGGCATTGCGAATGACAACGAGGACTTCGTCCCGGGCAGAGTCACCTGTGGTCTCGCCGTTTTCGAGATCAAGGCGATCGAGAATCTTACGATGCAGGTCGGCTTTCACCTGCTGGTAGTCGGTGCGCTCGAATGATTGAAGATTCGCCATAAAGCCCTAAATTTCTAAACTGACTTAAACAACGACCAAGCCTCGCGCTTTACGTCAATATCGTTGCGTGTCAATTCTTGCGCAAGTCCTGAAAAACAGCGGGCGATTTCGCTACTGCGTTGGTCCATTACAGGAGTGCCGCGGTCGATCGCGCTCGAGATTGCGAAATATTGGTTGGGTACACGCCAGATTAGTTTCGCACCCACCGCAGCCTCGGCGTCAGCCTCGCTGAAGCCTGGAACTTTGCGGAAACGGTTCAGAACTAGGCGCACCCGCTCTCGGCTGCCACTTTCTCCCAAGTATTGCTGGACGCGAGCCGCGCTCCAAAGCGACGCCACGTCGGTGCAGGCCACGAGAAGAACCATTTCTGAAAGATTCGCAATAAGACGGCTCGCGGCATCGAAGCGCGACGAGGCGTCTACCACCACGTAACGGTAGTGCGTCACCAGCATATCGAACAGGCGAACGAACTCCGCCGTCGAAGGATCGACTGCAGCCGGCACATTGGTTCCGGCCAGCAGTTGCAACCCGCCGTTGTGGCGCGTCATGAAGCTTTCGAGAAGGGAAGCATCCATACGGTGGAGGTTGCGAGTCGCATCCGCCACATTGAACACCGGCTTGAGATTCATGTGCAGGGCGGCGTGCCCTAGGGGAGCGAGGTCAACGAGCGCAGCCTGCCCGTGCGCAGACTGTAACGCCAAGGCGAGATTGACCGCCACGGTAGTGGCGCCGTTTCCACCCTTAGCATTGATGACCGAGAAAACCTTCCCGCGGGGCCCCTCTTGCCTTACCCGCCGTTGCGCAGCAGTGAGGCGCACAAAAGCTTCAAGCAGGTCGGTGGTTGTGGTCGGGCGCTCAATAAACTCCCTCGCCCCGGCCCGCATCGCGTTGACAATAACTTGGGGTTGATTCAGGTTCCCGATGGCAAAAATAGCGGTTTCGGGCATCTCCTGGTGCAGCAGTTCTATCGCGCGCAGTGCAATCGGCGGATTATCGGCAGGAATATCGACGAGGGTGACGTCGGGGTTGGCAGCGCGCACTCTCCGCGTTACAGGATCGGAGCCCGCAACCGGAAAGCTCGCGCACGTATGAACCGTGCGCGCTACGTTGGTGCCATCGACCAGCACCTGCATCACCGCGCGTTGCTCGTTATCGGTGGCGACAATGACGACTGAAAGCTCGGGCATAAACTGCGGGTTCCCCATTTTCCCGCAAAACCGCGGTCTTGCCTGTTTGTTACCCTACGACCTGCTCACTTCTTTTTATCGAATTGAGCATTGTCAATAAATGGTTGTGGATTCTTCGGCAGGGTGGGCGTCTCGGTGCCGGGAGAAATACGCCGCACTGTACAAAGAACCATGAGTTCCGAATGGCTTCTTTGCGCGCTCTTGCTGCGAAAGAAATTTCCCAGGATCGGTATGTCGCCGAGCCCGGGAATCTTGTTGTAAATATCGGTGACGCGGTTATCCATCAGGCCCGCAATCACGAAGCTCTGACCATCCTGTAGCTCAAATTCAGTCTCCGCCTTGCGCGTGCTGAGCGCGGGCACAGTGAATCCAGAGATGGTCAAGGCGTTGGCGAAATCGAGCGTGCTGACTTCCGGCGCGACCTTCAGATGAATATTCCCGTTCGGCATGATGACTGGAGTGAATTGCAACCGCACACCAAATTCCTTGAAGGAAATCGTAACCGCAGTGAAACCGGCTCCCGGTTGCACGATGGGAAAAGGAAATTGACCACCCGCGAGGAAGCTGGCTTCCTTCCCGTTGACTGCGATGAGGTTGGGCTCAGCCAGAATCTCAAGCAGATTCTTGCTTTCCAACGCCTCGATTGCCGCGCCGAAATTGATGTCAGGACGGAAGAGAAAAAGGTTGAGTACATTGTTAATGGTTTGAGTGCCGACGGTGGAAGCGGAGCTCCCTGTCCCGGTGGTCGCGCCGGTTTGGCCCACGGACTGCGGTCCGAAGCCTCCGAACTGGCCAGTGGTCACTGTGCCCAACGTGTTGGCGGCGCCAGTCGAAATGAAATTGATTCCCAGCTGAGTCACGGCGGAGCGATCCACCTCCGCGAATTTTACTTGCAGCAACACTTCCTGCGATCCGACCGGACCGAAGGTCAACACGTTAACGACCTTCGGAGAATAAGCGCTGGCGAGCTCTCCCGCACGCTTGGCCACATCCTCGGTCGAGACGTGTCCCGAAAGAACTACGGCAGCTCGCGAGGGCGTCACCGTGATCTGCTCATCGGGAAATACACGGTGCTCTTCATCCGCGCAAGCGCTCACGTCGACATCCACGCGCAGGTCAAAGCTACGCGAGCGTTCAAGTTCGTCCCAGATCAGCAGGGAAATTTCCCCTGGAGCCTTTCCGTGAACCAGAATCTGAGTCGGAGTAACGACCTGAACAAAAGCGACGGCAGGATCGGTGATCGAAACGCGCTTGAGTTGCTCGGTTGTGTTAATCAGGAGCGATTTGCCCACCATGACCCGCAAAGGCGCCGAACCCTGTGTCTGCTGTGACTGAGGGGGAAGGGTCGTGGTCTGAGTGCCGGTCGGCCCGGGATTTTGATTCTGGGCTGGGGCTTCCGATTGCTGCAAAATTTCCGAGAACGCGGGGAGAGCTAAGACAGCCGTCAACCAAAAACCACCGAGCAACGACCTACGAACGTTCATTTTCAGAGTCCTCTCCCTGTGAGGAAAGTTCCGGTGCGGAAGGATACCACTCGCAAGCTCGATTTCTTTCCATCACTTGGACGAGCATCCTTCGTCAGAGCATTGTGTCTCGGACTTCTTATCGCCTTGGTACACATCAACCTTGACGCCGGTGGGTGCTGGCGGCGTCGGCGCTTTTTTCACTGCTGTTGTCGCATGACGAACGGGAGCCGGCGTAGTGCTGGGGGGAGCAGGCATGCCCTTGTAAAGCCCTCTTGCATTCGAGGCTGGAACTTCCTCGGCCTTCGTATCGAGAGGATTGCGTAACGAGAGTTGAATATGTCCTTCAGAACTCGCAAGCGTCAGCCGCTGGGCGTCATCCGGCGTAACTAAGAGCGTGATGACGGCTGTATTCTGGGCCTCGCCGGTCGCAGTCCGTTCCAAAGTGTGCCCAGAGGCCAGCACCGCAACATTCTGTAGAACGGTCGTGGTCTGCTGCTCACCCGAGCCATTGGGTGCCCCGGTTAGAAGGACATCAACCCGTGTTCCCGGTGTAACGAAGCCAGCGACCGAAACTACTTCGTTAACCCTGACTGACACCGCGCGCAATCCTGGGGGGATCAGGGCAGGGAGGCCCGCTCCGGCATTCTCGCCAGCCAGTTTGGTCGACAAGATGAAATCTCCCTTGGTAATCGGGAGAATGACGCCGTGGTCGAGAACGTCGCTCTTTCTGCGCGGGGAGCCCGTGGGCAACTCACTCGCGGGAATTCGGATGATCTTAATGTCGCGCTCACTCACTTTGGAGCCGACTTGCAGGTCGGAAGCCGCGACAATAACATCAATGCCTGGCTCGCTCCCGGCACCGGCTCGCGACTGCATGTTCTTGTAGACATACACACTCGCAAAGAGACCAAGCGCCAGCGCAAGGACCCCAATCATCAACAGACGTGTGCGGTTCATGTTGCTCCCTCAGAGCCAAAAACTGCGACAGTTTCCCCGTGAAACGTGAGCGCGTGCCCCCACGGTCCAATGGGTTATTACTGGATGGCGCTGGCGACGTTGGAGAACACATTATTCGCGTTCGAGCCGATTAGCCGCACGGTTCCAACGACAATGACCAGGATGACCGCCAGCATAACCGCATATTCTGCGATGTCCTGCCCTTCCTGTTCGCGCCAAAGATTGCGCAAAAGCTTCATACTCATTCTCCTTTCTGCCTTTTGTTGATTGCGTGGAATGGTGATTCTCAGCGCACAAGTCTATTCCCGACCGGAGGGCACCCGCCTCCCGGCTCGCCTATGCACTCATACTCAAAAACACTCGGCCCACGCTGAGGGTAATCATACCTTGCAATTTGGCCGAAAGTGGTAAATTCTTGCAGCTCTGTATTACCGGCAGTAACTAGGCGTAGCCCTACGTCGGGCGAGTCTGGATAGAGAGCCCGCTCGCAGGATACAATCGCCTGCCGTCGGTAACTACCACCAGTCGAAGGACTATTCTCATTTCGTCCCGACCCTACAGAACCGTAGGCCGGCTGTTTCTCATGGCCATGGTGGGCATCCACAGCTTCTTTATGTGGAGCGTCCGAGATCGGATCGTGAAGGGCGACCCGGATTTTACGGTCTTTTATACCGCCGGGCAAATGCTGCGGGAAGGTCGCGCCGCGCAACTCTACTCCCCCGAGGCGCAGCAGGCGGTTCAGCAGAAGTTTACCAACAATGCCGACCTTCGGCGGGGGCCTCTGCCCTATATCCACCCTCCCTTTGAAGCGCTGATTTTTCTCCCGCTGACCGTTTTGTCCTACAGCTACGCGTTTGCCGTCTGGAACGTCGTAAACCTGGGAATGCTCCTCGGAATTGCCCTGCTCCTGAGGCGCTCGCTTTCATCTCTCAGCGAGATTCCGGCATGGGAGTGGGTCCTGGCGTTTCTGGCGTTTTTTCCGGTTTTCTCGAATTTCCTCCAAGGGCAAGACGCGATTTTGCTTCTTCTCCTGTTTATTCTCGGCTTCGGTGCGATGAGTCGGGATGCTGATTTCCTTGCGGGATGCTGGTTTGGGCTCGCCGTCTTCAAGTACCACTTTGCCCTTCCGCTGATTGTGATTCTTGTGCTGTGGAGGCGGAAAAAGCTAGCGTTGGGCTTCATTGCGACGGCTTCGGCCGCGATCCTGCTTTCGCTTTGGATTGTGGGCTGGCAAGGGGCGCTGCGGTATCCGGCATACGCGTGGAGCGTGGTCTCGACCTCGGGCCACGGACAAACACCGTTGGGTCTAACGCCGAACCTCCTGGGTCTCGTGACCGGTTGGCCGTTCCTGGATGGCATGACTACAACTTTGCGGTGGATTGTAGTGCTGGCCTCGGTGAGCTTAGTAGCGGTCGTCGCTCGCATGGGGGGCATTGCGAATGATCGAAAATACTTCAAGCTCTGCTTTGCCTGTGCCGTGGTTACAGCAGTCCTCGTCGGCTACAACACAAATGCGCATGATCTATCCCTCTTGATCTTGCCGCTGGCCTTGGTCTGGGACTATGGCGTTTCAGCGATATCTCAATGGTCACACGTGACGCTGCGGATCCTTGACCCCGTCATACCGCTTCTGATCAGTCCCCTATGGTTTTTTCTGTGGATTCGCTGGGAGCGAACGAACCTGATGGCATTTTTCATGCTGTGGTGGCTGTTTGCAATCCGGCGGGAGATATTGCGCATGAGAGCCAACGTTGGCAGTCGGGGCCCTACGCTTCAGCCGTGACTGCGGTGTCGACTTGATTCTTACGGAACAAGATCACAGCCAGCATCGGCAAGTAGAGAAAGATTACCGTCCACCGGCCGACTTCAGTGAAATTGTGTGGTGCGTGATACCAGCGCCAAATGCCGGCACCCCAACTGAAGAAGACCGTCCAGATGATTTGACGGCGCGACTGGGGAATCAGCCACAGAATAAAGCTGTCAAAGAACCAGCGCTGCGGCATGAACGACGCGAGGAGAAGCAGCCATGCGTCGCGCTCACGATAACGCAGCAGCGCCAGTAGCAGCAGCGGCCCCGGAAGAACGAGTAGCGGGATGAAGTGCTCGTAGTTTCCAGTTTGCCGCAGCCACAGCCAAGGCCATTTCGGCATCACGGCGAGGCTCAGCAGTGCCACAACAATGCATGCCAGCAAGCCGCGGCGACTCAGGCGTGTGAGGAATACGGGCAGACCAATCTGCGGCTTCGCCATGGTCAGGGGCAACAGGAGTGGAAAGAATGCGCTCGCCGCGATGATCGGAGACCACTGCACGGTGATGATTCCGGCCCAATAAGGATATGCGAGAAAAATCAGCAGCCTCGTATACCCGTGACGCGTGAGACCGAAGGCGAGCAGGAAGGAACTCATTCCCCAGAAAATCCCGGCAGCAAGTTCGGGCTGCAGTCGCACGAAGGGAAGAGCGAAGAGACCAGCGGTGAGCGGGTATTGTTCGAGCGGCGTATCGTAGGGATTCTGTCGCGCGAGCAGTCGATGCACGAGATGGAGGGCCCAGCGGAAGTCGGCCGCATCCTGATGCAGGTGTTTCATCAGGTACCAGCAGAATGCGCCGCTCGCGATGCCAATTGCGGCCGAAACTCCGATGCGCCGTCGCATGAAATGGGATTTGCCACCACAGTTGTAACATGAAGCGGTTTAACCGCTGCGTGCGATCAAGTACTGAACTGAAAGGAACGCAGTCTACTTTGCGGAAGCCGCCGTTCTTCGTCAGTGTCGCCATAGCCGTGCTCGTCTCGGCCAGCACGTGGTTCTATATGAACCGAATTCTGCGGGCGGAGCAGGTTGCCGATGCAGCAGCGCACGATCGGCCACGCGGCAATTTGTCGGATCTGTACCCGAGGTGGCTGGGCGCGCGCGAGTTGCTGATGCACGGCCGCAATCCCTACAGCGCAGAAATCACGCGCGAGATTCAGCAGGGATACTACGGTCGGCCGCTTGATCCCTCACGCCCCGACGACCCCAAAGATCAGCAGGGCTTCGCCTATCCCGCTTATGTTGTTTTTCTACTGGCGCCGACGGTTCGCCTGCCTTTTGCAGCAGTGCAGGTCGGGTTTCGGTGGCTGCTGTTCGCGCTCGCTGTACTCTCGGTTTTCCTTTGGCTTCGGGTCTTGCGGTGGAAAGTTCCGTGCGGGACACTGTGCATTTTTGTTGTTCTGTTGCTCGGATGGCTCCCTATGGTGCAGGGAATCAAGCTCCAACAGCTAAGCTTGCTGGTCGCAGGACTACTAGCAGGGTGTGGCGCGTGCCTTTCAGGCGGCTGGATGTTTCTTGCTGGCGGCCTGCTGGCGCTGGCGACGATCAAGCCGCAACTGACGTGGCCGCTCGCTGCCTGGCTGTTGTTGTGGGCGGTGGACGGATGGCGTTCGCGGCGCCGTTTCGTGTTCGGCTTCGGGCTGGTCATGCTTTTGCTCTTTACGGGCGCACAACTTGTACTGCCCGGCTGGCTGGGAATGTTTATCGACGGAATCGGCCAGTATCACCGCTACACGCAGAATCAGTCGGTGCTCGTCTGGCTTTTCGGTTCGATCATTGGACGGTTTCTGGAAGCCTTGAGCGTATTTGCGTGCGCTGTTTGCCTGTGGCGCGTGCGGCGTGAGCCAGCCTCGGGTGAGGCATTCGGCCGAGCCTTCAGCTTGGTGCTAGCGCTCACGGTCGTTATCGTCCCGATGTTTGCTCCGTACAATCAGGTGCTGTTGGCGCCTGCGATTCTCGCGCTTTTGAGAAGTGAAAGGTCCGCAGAAAGTAACCTGCCTGCGGCCCGTTTGGCTGGCTTGGTCACCGCAATGCTGCTGGTCTGGCCTTGGATGGCCACTCTCGGACTTAGCCTGGCGTATATATGGCTCGCCCCAGAGTGGCGACATAGGCTTTGGCCCATGCCGTTTTACTCCAACTTCGTGCTCCCCGTGCTCATCTTCGGTCTGGCGTTGCTGAATGAGTGGGCCGCGCAACCACAAAGCTTGCGAGACGCCGCAGCAGCAGAGTAGTCTGGTGCAGCAGACCTTGCCGCGGCATGGCCGTGGCTTGTCAGTATTGGCAGAGCCGGATTTTTGCGCCCATACCATCCATGCCCCTGAACGCAACCAGCCATCACAGCTCCGGATCCGGAGTTTTCCCCGCGCTCGTCTTCGTGCAGGGCAGCGAGCAGAAGAATATTGTTCTGAACCGAACGCCATTCACCGTGGGGCGAAAGGTGGACAAAGATCTTGTGATCGCTGACCCGCGCGTCTCGCGCGATCATGCGCAGATTATGCAGGAGGGGCAGGATTTTTTCCTGGTTGACCTGGGCAGCAAGCACGGCACGTTTGTGAACGGGGAGCGCATCCAGCGCCAGAAACTGGATCGTGGAGACCGTTTGGAATTTGGTGCCCGCGACTCCGCCTACATTCTGTTCAATCCAGCGCATGCCACATCCAACACGGCACGCGAATTTCTCAGCCAGATTTCCGGCATCCAGATCAAGCAGGAAGCCACCGACCTCGAGAAACTCACGCTGTTTCTCGAAGCCGCTCGCAAGCTCAACACAGCGGGCGTACTCGACGAAATTCTGATGACGATGCTCGACGTCACGCTTCAGCTGACGAGAGCTGAACGTGCCTACGTTTTTCTCAAAGATGAGGAAGGCAAGTTACGCTTGGCCGCTGGCCGCAACTCCAAGAAAGAGCCGCTGCTCGACGACAAGACGATTTCCCACTCGATCCTCGAAGAGTCGATGCGGGCGAATTCTGAGTTTCTGCTGACTGACACAAGCCAATCGCTCGATCTTGCCGGGCGCCAGAGCATTGTCGCCTACGATCTTCGGACAGTGGTCTGCATTCCATTGCGCAAGCTGCAGGTACAGGCAACGCGTGATGCGCAGACACCAGCACCTGGTACGGCCTCGGCCGCGCAAGCGATGGGAGTTCTTTATGTGGACTCGCGCTTCGCCTCGCGCGACATCAGCGGTGTGGGCCAGGACATTCTGCATGTGATCGCCACAGAAGCGGCGTCGTTGATCGAGAACGCGCGTCTCGTGCAAGCCGAAGAGGAATCCCGGCGTTACCAGCAGGAGTTGAGCATTGCGGCCAGCATTCAGCAGCGTCTGATGCAGGTAAAAATTCCAGAAGTGCCTTTCGCGCGACTACGCGGTAAGAACCTTTCCTGTAAAGAGATCGGCGGGGACTTCTTTGACGCCGTGAACACAAAAGAAGGTCTCGCGGTGGTGCTCGCGGACGTGAGCGGCAAGGGCGTCTCGGCCGCGCTGCTTGCTTCGACGCTTCAGGGGATGATCTATTCCCATCTGAGCGCCGGAATGCCGCTGCTGGGAGTCGTATCGGCGGTGAACCGCTTCTTTACCGAAAAGCTGGTAGGCGAAAAATACGCCACGGTACTGTTGGTTCGCCTGAAGCGTGATGGAGAACTCGAATATGTAAACTGCGGCCATGTTCCTCCGCTGCTAGTGTGTGGTGGAGAAGTAGTGCGCCCTCCACACGGCAATGTACCGGTCGGACTGCTGCCAGACGCGACCTTTGAGAGTTCTACGTGTCAGATGCAGTCCGGCGACCGGTTCATCCTTGTGACAGATGGCGTGACCGAGGCAGAAAACGCCATGGGAGATTTCTTCGAAGACTTCCGCCTGGAGGAAGCAGCCATCAAAGCACCCACGCTGGAAGGAATTTTTGCGGCGGTCACCGAATTCTGTAGCGGCAACCCTCTGAGCGACGATTGCACGGTGGTCGAGTTGTGCTACACGCGCGTAGATGCCAACGCCTGAGCCACCCCCATATCCAAAGTGTAGAGCGCCTTACTCCACTCTGACCCTGTAATCCGTTCCTTCCCAGCGATTTTCAACCGGCCAAAAGAACGTAAATACAGCTTCCCCTCCCGCTGGGAGCGATGCCGTCGGCAAATCGAGCACGTAGATTCCCAGTCCGGTATCGCGCGCGTCGGTGTCGTGCGATGTGTTCCAGTTGTCGATACTCCAGTGCACTCGACCGGGTGTCAAAAGCACAACACGCAATGTCTTGTTGCGGGGAACACTGCGCGTCTTGTTGTTAAACCTCCAGCCGAAGATCTGCCGTACATGCTTATCCACCAAATAGCGCTTCACAGTTTGCGGAGGCTGGTCAAAAATACGACCATCATGGATCGATCGCCGAAGTTTGATGTACTCAGAGTGGGCCCACACGAGGGGACAGGCTGATCCGGTTGGTTTTCCGCGGAACAATTCCAAGGCTGGTATGTCGGCTGCATCCCACACCTGTTCGGGGAGCAGGCGGCTGTGTCCCGCGGTTGAATTCTCGATGACGGTGAGCAGAGCCTCAGCCTCGTCTCGGTGCCCGCCGGCTAGAGCGTAATGTGCACGCTCTCCCGCCAGCAGGGGCCAAGCGCGGCCAATCCCGGTTCCGTCAAACGCTGAGCCGTCTTTGTGTTCGCCGTATCCGTCACCGTTGTAGCGATACCAACATGGACCCTGTGGTAATTCGACGCTGAGCAGAGCGTCAATGGCCCGAAGAGTATTTAAGATGCGCGGATCGTCGGGCGCACGCAGGCCGAAACGCACCAGCGCCAAAGCATCTGGGCTGATGATGTGATAGGCGCGCTCGCCATCCATTCCCGGTGGCTGGTTCTTGATTGGAACAAAGCCTTGCGTGGGCGAAGCTGCACCATCAATATTGGGCGGAGCGATCCGCACATAGTAGCCGCTGATGCCGAGTTGCTCGGCGAGTTCGCCTCCCGTCGCATAGACCCAGCGCTCAATATTGTCGTTCCACGCGTCGGCGGCATCGCGCATGGTCTGTGCCTGCTCGGAGTGGCCCGTAAGGTCCGCAATGTCGGCTCCGGCCAGTAGTGCGGAGATCTCTGCCGCGAGAGTGAACGGCGAGTAGCCGGCATCTTCTTCCCAGCGATCCTGTTGTGTGACCGGGCCGTTGCGCAGAATAAAGCTGACGGCATTGCGTACCATCGGCCACCAGCGCTCAAGCTTGCCGAGCGCGTCGGGGGATTCGCGGCGAAGCAGATCCAGAAGCAGAATGGGGAAGGCGGTCTCGTCCATCTGGATGCCGCTCCAGTACGGGCGCCCGTCAAGCCAGAGATTCTGCGCCCAGTTTCCCGCCGCCTCCTGGGTAGCCTCGAGATACCGAAGCACGCGAAGCGCATCTGTGACGGCTCCGGCGGCGAGAAGCGCGCCAGCCGTTTCCACCAGATCGCGCGGCCACACGAGGTGGTATCCACCAAGATCCTCATCGCCTTTGTTGAAACCCCAGGGAATCGACAGGCTTGCAATAATTCCGCCAAGAAAATCTTTCGACTCGTGGGTGCGGAGAACGGCAGTCGAAGTTCGGTATAGGTCGTACTGCCGCTCCGGGTCGTCGAGTTTCAGCAACTTGGTCTGCCAAGTGCTCCACTGCGAAACATAGTGCTGGCGGATCTCCGTATAGTCTTCAAACAACGTGGAGCGTGCTTGCTGGCCAGCCTCGGTCCAGGTCGATCCGAAGCCGAGGGCGAGTACGAACTCGCCGTGGCACGCCACAAGATCGATTTCGCCGGTCAAAGCAATGTTTCCGTTCTCGGCGCGGGTGTATTCCCACTCCATTTGGAAATGCCGAGACAAATCCTGCCAGCCATCGGATGCTCCCACAAATCCAACCGACATCTTCTTCCAAGGCGTCGAAGTAGCCATGCACAATGTCGAACCGTCGCGCTCCGCAAAGAACATTGGAATGCCTTTGTAGTCGCCGATCCAACCGTTATTGCCGTACCCGCAGTTTGCCAGATGAGGCGATAGCACGGCGTATAGGTGATAGTCGGACAGTTGTCCCCGCAGGGGTTCAAAACGTACTTTCTGCAGAACCACGTTCCGGTATGGATCGGTGAGCACTTCTTTGTGGATGCGGTAGCGTCCGCTGTTGCAGGTATTCGTGAGCTCAAAAACCGGAATGCCTGGCTCAAACGGGCGGTTCTCGAATGAACAATCACGCTTCTCTTCCGAGAAAAAGTCGATGCCATCGGTGACGATGAATCCCATGTCACGAGTGCAGGCTTGATCTACGCGCGGGAAGTAGACTTCGTTAAGAATGCCGTGGCTCAGAGTGAACCACACCTTGCTGTGCTGGTTGAGTGCCGTGCCGACGCCGGTCTTGGCGCTCGAGGTCCATCGCGGGGGAATCCCGGGCCAACCGGGGGCGTAGCGCGCGGGCGAATCAGTCATGCCGTTCTTAATCCTCGGGGGAATGTGCATCCGCTGCCGAAATGACAAACGTTTTACACGGCAGGACTTACATTCTTGCTGTCGGCATCATCAAATTGTAGGTAGCGTAAGAGATGCCAATTGCAACTAATCAAAGATCAACGATAATAGCGCGAAAGTGATGAATTACCACGAATGGAAAACATGACCAAAGGGTTAGATGCACGGGCGTGGAGCATAGTAGCAGTCCTGTGGGCTTGGTGCATTCTGTGCACCGTCGCATGGGCCAGTGACACCCTAACGGCGCCTGCCGTTTCGCCGCTCGACCTTGGATTCTCTGGACTCTACAATCTCGACTTCGCGGGTGCACAAAAGGACTTTACGACGTGGCAACAGCAGCATCCCGACGATCCGGTCGGGCCGGTCAGCGAAGCGGCTGGCTTTTTGTTCTCGGAGTTCAATCGGTTAGGAGTGCTGGAGGCACAGTTTTACGAGAATGATGACGCTTTTGTCGGACGGCCGAAACTCACGCCCGATCCAGCCCTGCGCGAGCATTTCGAAGACGCGATTGGCCGCGCGGAAACGCTGGCGCGCGCCCGCCTGGCGAAAGATCCGAAGGATCGAGACGGGCTCTTTGCGCTGACCCTCTCGTCAGGATTGCAGGCCGACTACGCGGCGCTCATCGAGAAGCGAAACATGGCATCATTGCATTTCACAAAACAGGCTTCGGTCTCCGCCCAGGAGTTGCTCGCGGTCTGTCACGACTGCTACGACGCTTTGCTGGCGACGGGCTTCAGTAAATACATCATCGGAAGCATGTCGGCGCCGATTCGATGGATTCTTCGGATGGGTGGCCTGCCTGCGGACAAGCAGGGGGGCATCGCTGATCTTCAAACCACCGCCGATCACGGACACTATCTCGCTCCCTTTGCGCGAATCCTCCTCGCGATTGCCTACGTCCGGGAAAAAGACAAGCCGCGCGCTCTGGAATTGCTTAGCGGATTGCATCGTGAGTTTCCGGGCAACACACTTTTCCCGCGCGAGATCGCGCATCTGCAGGCTCCGCACTAAAACTTCGAAATCCCTTCCGCGACAACGCCTTCCGCTGTCTCAACTTGCAATCTCCTCGCCCGATCGAAGTCATTCATCAGAAATTCACTCGTTTGTAACCGTCCTGTAACACAGCGCCGATAGAACGAGGACATCAATCTCAAGGAGGAGCTACTGGTGATGCGCAAAATCGTGCTGCTGTTGGTGTGTGTCATTCTGCCGCTGGCCGCTTTCGGGCAGACCACTCTGAACGGAGCAGGCGCCACGTTTCCTTATCCCATCTACTCGAAGTGGTTTAGCGAGTACCGCAAAGTTCATTCCGAAGTTCAAATTAACTATCAGTCCATTGGCAGCGGTGGTGGAATTCGCCAGGTCACGGAAGGAACGGTCGATTTTGGCGCCAGCGACATGCCGATGACCGACGAGCAACTCAAAGACTCGCAAACCAAGCTGAAGACCAAAGTCTTCAACATTCCCACTGTTCTGGGCGCCGACGTGCCGGCGTACAACATTCCAGGCGTCTCTGGAGAGGTGAAGTTCACGCCCGACGTTCTCGCAGGAATTTTCCTCGGCAAAATTACTAACTGGAGTGACCCGGCGATTGCCAAAGCCAACCCGGATATAAAGTTTCCGAATCAGGAGATATTTGTCGTGCACCGCTCCGACGGCAGTGGCACCACATTCATCTGGACCGACTATCTCTCCAAGATAAGCCCCGACTGGAAGACACAGGTAGGAAGCGGGACTTCTGTAAAATGGCCGAAAGGATTAGGTGGAAAAGGCAATGAAGGCGTGGCCGGATCGATTCGGCAGTTGCCGGGATCGATCGGTTACGTCGAATTGATTTACGCCGTGCAAAACAACATTAGTTATGGCAGCGTGAAGAATTCCTCGGGAACGTTTGTGAAGGCGTCTCTCGATAGCGTGACTGCGGCGGCCGCATCGGCCCCGAAGATGCCCGGAGATTTCCGAGTGTCTATTACCAACGCACCGGGCAAAGACGCGTATCCGATTTCGAGCTTTACCTGGTTGCTCATCCCGGAGCAATCGAAGGACTCTGCTAAGGGTAAAATTCTGTCTGACTTTCTCAACTGGATGGTCTCGGACGGCCAGAAAATGACCTCGAGTCTGAGCTATGCGCCATTGCCGGAGAACGTTGCGGCGAAGGTGAAAGACGCGATCAAGCAAATCAAATAGCCCCGCCAGTACATGGGGAAGTTTTCAATTTTCGCAGGACAAACAAAGGAGAGTGACGATGAAGTCTGCGTGGAGACTCAGTGCGATTCTGTTTCTGGCAACCGGACTGGTGGCGCAAACCAGTCCCGCGCCCAAACCAAAGAAAGCGAAGCCGGCGGAAGCGAGGATTACGGCAGCTGATGTCCAGGCGCTGAGAGATGCAATTGCCGCACAGCAGTCCGCTCTCGCGCAGCAACAGCAACAACTTCAGGAACTGCGCGAAGAATTGCACCGCAAGGACCAAGCGGTTCAACAGGCCCAGAGCGCAGCCTCTGATGCTTCAGGCAAGGCCGACGCAGCTCAAGCCCAGGCATCGCAGGATCAGCAAGCAGTCACCGCCCTGAAAAGCGACGTGACCGACCTCAAGGGCGGCATGGCTAATACAGTCATGGCCCTGCAAGAGACGCAGAAGACCGTTAAGGACAGTACTGAAAGTCCCCTAGCGTTGCACTTCAAGGGAGTCACGATCACTCCTGGCGGCTTCCTGGCGGCTGAAACGGTTCGTCGTTCACGGGCCCTCGGGGCGGATATAAATACTCCCTTCAACAGCGTGACAATGCCCGGCGCCTCGGCGAGCACCTTGTCCGAATTTTTCGGATCTGGCCGCCAGTCACGCGTCTCGATGCTGGTCGAAGGCAAGCTCAGCAGCGTGAAGTTGTCCGGCTATGTTGAAACGGACTTCCTGTCCGCTGGTGTGACCTCCAACAACAACGAGAGTAACAGCTACACGTTGCGGCAGCGGCAGGCCTTTGGCCAGGCGGCCTTTGACAATGGATGGACCTTCACTGGCGGGCAAATGTGGAGCCTTGTTACCGAAACTAAACATGGCACCGACAATCGCACGGAAGCGTTGCCGATGACCATCGATCCACAGTATACCGTCGGCTTTAGTTGGGCTCGGCAGTACGGAATTCGTCTAGCCAAGAGTTTCAACAACAAGGTCTGGTTCGCAGTCTCCATGGAAAATCCCCAGGCCACCCTGACGGCGCATAACAACACTGCTAACTTCCTGATCGGTTCAGCCGGAGCGGGTGGCGGCCTCTACAATTCCGCCATTACCACCTGCAGCACGAGCCTTAACAGCAGCGGCGCCCCGGTCACAACCTGCACTCCGGCAGCCAGCTATGCTTTCAACCCGTCGCCGGATGTGATTGCGAAACTCGCGTTCGAGCCAGGATTCGGTCACTACGAGGTTTTCGGTATCTACAGCCGGTTCCGCGATCGTGTATTCCCTTGTGAGGACATCGCAAGCACGACGGTTTGCGGATCCACCTCAACCCCCGGCCCCAACGCGACGGCAGCATTCAACAGCTCCAAAAACGGCGGAGGCATCGGCGCGAATGCTCGCTGGTCGTTCGCCAAGAAACGCCTCGACTTCGGATTGCACGGCATGGGCGGAAGCGGAATCGGTCGCTACGGCACCGGTGGTCTTGCGGACACTACCGTGCACGCCGATGGCACGATGTATCTCCTGCGCGGCTACCAGGGACTCACTACTCTCGAATGGCATGGACCGAAACTGGATCTCTACTTCAACGCGGGAGCAGAGTACGCTGCCCGGGCTGCAAGCTTTGATCCTGTCACCCTCAAGCTCGTGGGATACGGCGCGAATACGTTCTCCAATAGTGGGTGCTCGACCGAAACTGCTCCTCCCGTCGGCAATGGTTTTGCTCCGGGCGGTCTCGGTAGTTGCACTGCTGACACTCGCGCACTGATCGAAGGCACCGCAGGATTCTGGTACCGTTTCTACCAGGGACCTAAGGGCCGCTTCCAGTTCGGCGCGCAGTACTCCTACGTAAGCCGCAATGCCTGGTCCGGGAGTGGCGGCGAGCCGCATGGAATCGACGGAATGGTATTCACGTCGTTCCGTTATTACTTGCCGTAGCCAGGGATCGGCGAAGTCGTAACAAGCGCTACATCTCCGGCGCTTGGACAGAGTACACGCTGTCCAAGCGCCGGTTTTCGTTACCAGCAGCGGGATGTACTCGCTTCGAGCCGTCTGCCTGCGAGTCTCGGCGGAATGCTCTATACTGGGGTCCCATATGCGTTAGCATCGCGAAGAGAAGTCTTCGAATCGGCTAGGAATCAATCGGTGGAATAATTCGGTAAGCGCGCGTCTGCCATGGCTCGTATTTCGCTGGACAATCCACAGTATTTTCTCAACCGCGACACTTCATGGCTCGCGTTCAACCGGCGTGTGCTCGAAGAGGCCGAGGATGAAGGCAACCCTCTGCTCGAGCGGCTGAAGTTCCTGTCTATCTCCGCCAGCAACCTCGACGAGTTCTTTGAAGTTCGCGTTGCTGCGATGGTTCAACAGATTGAAGACGGCTACAACGAAGCTGGCCCCGACGGTCTGACACTCACGGCCAAACGTGACCTGCTCAGCAAGTTGTCACATGCGTTTGTCGATGACCAGTACGACTGTTGGAATTCGCGCCTGCGCCCTGCGCTCTCGGAAAACGGAATACGCGTTCTCGGCCTCCACGAATTGGACTCAGAGGCTCTACGTTTTGTAGATGAATATTGCGAAAAAGAACTAGACCCGTTGCTCACACCGGTGACCGTAGACCCGGCTCATCCCTTTCCCAGAGTGATCAACAAAGCGCTATGCCTGGGATTTCTGCTGCGCCGTCGGCGTCGCTCGGCGCTCACCTATACTGGGGTGGTCTCGGTGCCGCGCGCACTGCCACGCTTAGTGCGTCTTCCGTCCGACGGCACTGCCGATTTTATTTTCCTCGCCGATCTCGTTGCTCATCACGCCGTGCGCATGTATCACGGCTATGACATCGTCTCATCGGCGCCCTTTCGCGTGACTCGCAACAGCAATTTGTACCTCGCGGAGGAAGAAGCACGCAGCCTGCTCGAATCGGTCCGCGCGGAGTTGCACAATCGGCGAAAAGGCGACGCCGTCCGCATGGAAATCGAGGGAGACGCCGATCCTGAAATTATCGACCGCCTGCGTACCGTATTTGAGATTGATCCGTGGCAGGTTTTTCCGGTGAATGGCCCGGTGAATCTCTCCCGCCTCTTCAATATCTATGAGCAGGTGCAGCGTCCCGACCTTAAGTACAAGCCTTTTACAGCACGCGAGCTACGATTGACCTCGAAGTCGAAGGATTTGTTCGAAGAACTTCGGCAGCACGATATTCTGCTCCACCATCCGTACGACTCTTATGACGCGGTGGTTTCGTTCATCGAATCGGCATCAGCAGATGAAAGGGTTCTTTCGATTAAGCAGACGCTTTATCGCACCAGCGAGCATTCGCTCATTGTGCCTTCTCTAATGGACGCTGCCTCGCGCAAAGAAGTCACAGCCGTCGTGGAATTGAAGGCACGCTTCGACGAGGCTTCGAACATCCGTTGGGCACGCGATCTTGAAGATGCGGGCGTCCAGGTGTTTCATGGATTGGTTGGCCTCAAAACGCACTGCAAGCTTTCTCTGTTGGTGCGACGTGATCCCGACGGCTTAACCCGCAGTTACGCGCACATTGGCACGGGAAATTACAACGCGACGACGGCGCGCATTTACACGGATCTGAGTTTGTTCACGGCAAATCCGGAGATCACCCGGGCGGTGCACGACGTCTTCAGTTTCCTGACCGCATACGCCGAGAACCCGAGCTACGAGCCACTTCTGGTTGCACCTCTCGATTTGGCCGAAAAGACGATTGCGTTGATCGATCGTGAGGCGGACCATGCCCGGCAAGGCAAAGAAGCCCGCATCATTGCGAAGATGAACGCGCTTCTCGACAAGAATGTTGTCCAGTCCCTCTATCGCGCGTCACAAGCCGGCGTCGACATCGACCTGATCGTGCGGGGGATTTGTGCGCTGCGTCCGGGAGTCCGCGGCGTAAGCGATCACATCCGTGTCCGGAGCATCGTCGGGCGGTTCTTGGAGCACAGCCGCATTTACTACTTCGCAAACGGTGGCGACGAAGAGATCTACATGGGCAGCGCCGATTGGATGCCGCGCAATCTGTACGAGCGCGTGGAGGTTCTCGTGCCCCTGCGCGACGAGATGCTGCGCGAGCGAGTGCACCGTGAAATTCTCGACGCCTATCTCGCCGATAACCGCAAGGCCCGCCTTCTGCTTCGCGACGCAACTTATATCCGCGCATGGCAATCGCAACATGGCACTCGAAATCGCCGGCCTCCGATAGGCGCTGCAGCCTTCAGTTCTCAGGATTTCCTCATCGGCGTGGCGGAAGGGAAGACGCCTCTAGCCGTGCCCGCAGCGCCGGCGCGCAGACGAAAAGTGGCCGCGGGAAAGGAGCGGTAATCCCCCATGATTCTTTACTTCTTGCGCCACGCCAGCGCCGGTGAACACTTCGCTAATCCCAAGAAGGACGAGAAGCGCGCCCTCGACAAAGAAGGCATCGAGCAGTGCGGTTTTGTCGGCCGAGCCCTCGCTGCCCTTGACGCGCAGGTGGATGCGATCGTCTCAAGTCCGCTGAAACGCTGCACGCAGACCGCGTCCCTCGTGGGCAATGAGCTTGGGTACGAAGGAAAACTGCAGATCGATGCCGGACTGCGTCCGCAGGCCGGGCTCGCGGATTTCCGCAAACTTCTCGAAAAGTACGCTCGCCAGGAAGCGATCATGGTGGTTGGTCACAATCCAAACCTGAGCCAGTTCCTGGGAGCGATCATCAGCGATTCGGGCTGTGAGGCATCGCTCGAACTGAAAAAAGGCGCAGTCGCCAAGGTAGAGATGCGTCGCAGCTCCGGAACGCTGCAATGGTGCCTGACTCCAAAGATACTGCGCACTCTCTACGATACGGCGGTAGAAAGCTCCCGCCCAAACACCTCGCGGAAATAGTCGCGGTCTTTTTCAATCGCCCAAAGTTCGAGGTCCACCCCCATCCGCCTACGTGGCACCAATGTCAATTTGACGTCTGCCGAATGCAGTCCAACGCGGACCTTCTGCACTGCCCGGCTACGTCCCAGATTTAGCGCACGTGCGAGCCGAAGCAAGAGAATCGCCTTCTGCACATTGGCTCGATCTCCCGTGTCAACGACTTTCATGGGACCGTCGTCCGTTGTAGGGCGCGACTTTCCCAGGTAGCGTGCAATCGCCGCAATCAGCCGTCGTTGTTGCGGCGTATATCCCAGAATTTCAGAGTTCGAAATGATGTAGTTCGTATGGCGATGGCGGCCGTTACGATTCACATAGTCCCCCACTTCGTAGAGCATCGCCGCGGCGGAAAGCCACTCGCGGTACTCGGGAGGCAGCCGGTGCACCGAACGCAGCGACGAGAACAACAGCATCGCCGCGTCACGAACGTCGAGGGCATGTTTGCGATCAACGCCGTAATGGTCGACGGCTTTCATGATCGATTCCCAGCGTTCAGATTCGATCTGCTTTCCTGAGCGGGTGCTGCGATCATAATCGGCAGCCATCTGCGCAAGAATGCCGTCGCGGAGCCCCAATGGCGAATAGCGGAATGCCTTGAGATGACAGCGCTCCATCAGTTCGTGATACACCATCGCTCCGGCAACGATGATCTCGGCGCGCCGGGGCCCGATGCCTTCAATCTTGCGCCGTTCCGCCACAGGTAGCCGCGCCAGCCGTTTGGCGATGCGGGTCATTTCCGTGCGAGACACAATGGTCCGCTGGCGGTTGCCGCCACGCCGCAAGTGAGTGGCGACCGCGGCCAATGCCGCAGCTGTTCCCGAAGTTGCGATCACGTTCTTGACTCTGGCCGCCGCGATGCGCGCGGCAATGCGGTCAACTTCGCGGGCCACGAAGCCGCGCAGTCGCTTAATTTCGCCTTTGCGAACGGGATCATGTCGCAGAAATTCATCGGTCAGGCGAACGGCGCCTAATGGCACGCTCACAGCGTCGCGGATATGTCCGCCTTGCGTGACTGTGAGTTCGCAACTGCCACCGCCCAGGTCGATCATTAGCGCAGGCGACTTATCGATGCGCGGGCTCGTCACCAAGCCCAGGTGGATCAGGCGCGCTTCCTCTACGCCGGAAATAATTTCGACCCGCCAACCCGTCGCCGAGCGAACCCACTCCAGAAACGCCTGCGAATTGCGTGCATCGCGTAGCGCGCTGGTCGCAACAACCCGTACTGTATCTGTCACGATCTGCTGTGTTGCGCGGTGGAAACGGCGCAGGACCTTCACTGTCTCCGCCATTGACTCCGGCGTAAGGAAGCCGGATCGAAATGCACCTTCACCCAGCCGCGTGACTTCGCGGTCTTCATGGAGCGAGCGCAAACGGCCGGCCTGTAAACGCGCAATCTTCAGCCGTACCGAGTTCGAGCCGATATCAACCGCAGCAAGTGTAGGCATGGCGAAGCTTCACAGTTTACATGCCCCGCAGGGGATCGTCACCGGGGGTGAAAGAGAATGGGGATTTGATCCGTTCGTGGAGAATGCTACGCAGCTGAACTGCTGCGATCCGAATCCAGAGCAGTCTTTGCGCTCGACTTGCGTAGAGGCTCCGCTGCGGACGGACCGGGTTTCAAACCTGCCTGCGTAGTCGGTGACGCGGAGAGTGCGGCGACTGCATGGCGAAACTTCGCCCCAGTGACGTTGTCGATCGCCGCCACGAGTGCTGATTGGTTGATGTCGCCGAGTCGCTCTGCCGCCGATTGGGTTAGAGTGAGCCAATCGTGCCAATTGCCCACGGCATCCTGCAAACGCTTGAGTTCCGCAATGAAACGTGTACCTTCAGCCGACTTGGGTGCGAATTCGGCGGCGTAGCGAGCGCGTTTTACCACCATCCGGTACTGATGCAGCACAGTCTCAGTTAGCGGCTCCGACTGCCGAGATACCCGCCCCAGCATCTCTTGAGCGATCGTCAGAGGATTGCGATTCGTTTTAACATTTACTTCTTTCGACGCTCTTCTTAGCCGTTTCCGGATTTCGTGCATCTTCTCTTTGATCAGTATCTTGCACAGTTTTTTCTCATGCTTTGCTCGAAGCTCGAGTAACTCTTGCACAAGCTGCGTTTTGCGGCGGGGTTCCTGCGGAATTTTCAAACTGCGTAGCGCTGACAGTTGCACGTCTAGATCGCGCACTTTACCCGCTCGCTTACGGATACGCCCAATCATTTTCAGCAGTTTCTTCTGATTGCGGTCGCGCTCAGGAATCAGATCTTCCAGCAAAACCTGCAAACGACGCGTGGTCGTCCTGTAGCTGTGCACAGACTCAGCATGCTGGTCACCGCAGAGTCTCCGCAGATCTCGCTCCGTTTTCTGAAAAACAAGCTGGCTACGCTCAGGCGCAATAGACATAAACAAATAATTCCTGGTTAGCGGGAGAGAACTGTAACTCCACGAAACGGAAACAGAACCGCTCGCAGATAACTACAACTTCAAATTCAGGATTAAAACGACGGCCCACATGGCGGAAAAAGCTTCTTGATTTTAACACCTTTGTAACAAGTCTCTGCTACGGTTAGCACGAATGGCCAACCCAGCCTTACCACGGCCTGCTATGCCCGGTCCGCAACCTCTTGAAGGGACGAAGGTTACAGCCGCGCCAACGCACCCGCCAGCGCCTTTGTTGAAGGCTTCCGGGGGCGAGGTCACCGACCGTATTTTTAAGTCGGTCATGACGCTGTGCGGCTTGGCGGTGGTTGGAGTACTGGTTCTTATCGTTTACGAGTTGGTGTCGGGTTCCGGCTTGTCGTGGCACGCGTTTGGCTTCAAATTCTTCGCGGCCAGTGACTGGGATCCCGTGAACGACCAGTTCGGCGCTCTCCCCTTCATCTTTGGGACGCTGGTTTCGTCGCTCCTGGCGCTCATCATCGCCGTTCCTCTCTCGGTGGGAGTTGCAGTCTTCACGACCGAGATGTGCCCCAAGGCCTTGCGTGGGCCACTGTCGTTTTTCGTGGAGCTCCTCGCCGCCATTCCCAGCGTGATCTACGGACTCTGGGCGATCTTTGTGTTGGTTCCGATTCTCAGCCACTACATTCAACCTCCGCTTCACAAAACTCTAGGTTGGACCGGACTGTTCGAAGGCGCCCCTCTCGGGTATTCGATGCTGGCTGCCGGAATCATTCTGGCAATCATGATCATCCCGGTCATATCCTCGATTACGCGCGAAGTGCTGGCAGTCGTGCCGCAACATCAGCGCGAGGCTGCTCTTGCCTTGGGAGCCACGCGCTGGGAAATGATTCGCATAGGCGTGCTGCGTAACGCGCGCGCCGGAATCGTAGGTGCGATTATCCTCGGACTTGGTCGGGCCTTGGGAGAAACCATGGCCGTCACCATGATCATTGGCAACACGCCGCAAATTGCCAAGTCCTTGTTTGCGCCCGGGTACACCATGGCTAGCGTCCTCGCCAATGAGTTCACTGAAGCAACCGGCGACGTCTATCGTTCCGCCCTTATTGAGATCGGATTGGCCCTTTTCATCGTGACGATCATCGTCAATGCGCTCGCCCAACTGCTGGTGTGGACCGTAACCCGCGGCCAGCCTGCGAGGGGAAATGTCTGATCTAACCAGCGTCCCAGTCATGGCTCCGGTCCAACGAGGTATCTCTCCGATCAGTTGGCGTCGCCGCCTTACGGACCACATCATGACTGGTGTGGCCATGCTGACGGTTGTGCTTGTACTCGCCCCCTTGGTCGCGATCTTCGGATATCTCCTCTTCCGCGGTTTCGTGTCGATCAATTGGGCGTTCTTGACGCAGACTCCAAAACCGGTGGGCGAGGCCGGCGGGGGCATGGCCAACGCGATCGTTGGGTCGGCAATCATTCTCGGGATTGCCAGCATCATCGGCGTGCCTTTCGGAATCGGTGCTGGCATCTACCTCGCCGAGTTTGGACGCAACCGCCTGGGCCGCGTGATTCGCTTTACCGCCGACGTCTTGAATGGCGTACCTTCGATTGTGATCGGCATCGTGGCCTATTCGATCGTAGTGATGTACCAGAAGCATTTTTCCGCGCTTGCCGGTGGCGCCGCTTTGGCGATCATGATGGTCCCGACCATCACCCGGACCACCGAAGAGATGTTACTGCTTGTGCCGCAAGCCCTGCGGGAAGCCGCCTACGGCCTTGGCGTTCCACGGTGGCGGACAACGCTTTCCATCACGTTACGCACAGCAACCTCCGGCGTCATTACAGGAGTCATGCTCGCCTTTGCCCGCGTGGCGGGCGAGACAGCGCCACTGCTTTTTACTGCTCTGGGCAATACGTACTGGAATCTCCGGTATGACCAGCCGATGGCCGCGTTGCCGCTGCAGATTTACGTGTATGCAAATTCTCCTTATGACGACTGGCATCGGCAAGCTTGGGCCGGAGCCCTGGTACTTATCCTTCTCATCGTGACTGCAGTGTCGGCGGTGCGCTTCGCCGTTCGCCGCGGCACGTTCGGAGCGGCATAGTTTATGGGCGTCGGTGTACAGGTCGAGAAACTGAATGCCTGGTACGGTAAAGGCCAGGCCCTCTACGACATCAACCTGAAGGTAGTGGCGAATCATGCCACGGCGCTGATTGGACCCTCGGGGTGCGGCAAGTCGACGTTCATTCGCTGCATCAACCGAATGCACGAAACGATTCCCGAAGCGCGCGTCGAGGGCCGGGTTCGCATCGGAGAAATCGACGCCTACAACGGAACCTCTGCTACTCAACTTCGTCGCCGCGTGGGGATGGTGTTTCAGAAGGCGAATCCGTTTCCCACTATGTCGATTTACGACAACGTGGCGTCTGGGTTGAAACTGAACGGATTTCGCGACCGCCGCAAGTTGGATGAAATTGTAGAGCGCTCGCTCGATTCCGCCGCGCTGTGGACCGAAGTGAAAGACCACGTACACAAGAAGTCGGGCGCCAGCCTCTCCGGTGGCCAGCAGCAGAGACTATGTATTGCTCGCGCTCTTGCCGTCGAGCCAGAGGTTCTTCTGATGGACGAACCCTGCTCGGCCCTTGATCCGATATCGACCGGAAAAATTGAGGAGTTGATCTTTCAGCTCAAAGAGCGGTATACCATCGTGATCGTGACGCACAACATGCAGCAGGCGGCTCGGGTGGCGGAATTCACGGGCTTCTTTTTGCTGGGTAAGTTGATTGAGTTCGACAAGACCGAGAAAATTTTCACCAAGCCGTCGGACAAGAAGACGGAAGACTACATCACGGGTAGATTTGGATAAGGGCAGTCGCTGGTCGGCGGTCGTTGATGTTTCTGGCGACGACTCTGCAAGACGATTTGAAGCGAACGACCTAACGACGAACGATCGCTCCAGAGAAAGGTTCGGGACAATGCGTACGCGCTTTCAACAAGGGCTTGACGATTTGCGGCAACGGTTGCTTCGCATGGGAGGACTCGCGGAGCAAGCGGTCGATCGCGCCCGTCAGGCCTATGTCGAGCGCGACCTAACCCGGTGCCAAATGGTGCTGGAGGGCGAGAGCCTGATCAATACGGCCGAGCGCGAAATCGATGAATCAGCATTCGATCTCTTAGCCATGCAGCAACCCATGGCCGTGGACCTTCGCTTCATTCTTGCTGTGACGAAAATCAATTCCGACCTCGAACGCGTGGGCGATCAGGCAGTGAACATCGCCGAACGCGTGATGGATATGGTGGAACTTCCACCCACCGATTTGCCCGTCGACATCGCGCGGATGGGTGCAGCCGTTAGTGCCATGGTGCGCCGGGCGCTCGAATCTTTCATCGAAGGCAAAGTCGAACTGGCGCAAGCCGTCCTCGAAATGGACAGCGTAATCGACCGCATGCGCGACGACGCCTTCATCCAACTGGTCAAAACGATGAACGACCGGCCTGAAACGGTGCGCCAAGCGCTGGACGCACTCCTCGTGGCTCGCAATCTGGAACGCGTCGCTGATCACGCCACCAACATAGCCGAAGACGTCATCTTTTGGGTGCAAGGCGCCGATGTCCGACACAACGTTCATCCTGGGGACTCTGACGGCCATGAATCGGATCGGCCTGCGACCAGAGCGTCAGGCCTGTAGCCTTTTCGAACGGCTTTGACCATCTACGCGACGTTGCAGTACCCTCATCACCACTTTCATTTCCAACGCAGTTCCTTCGCGGAGGCGCCGTGACCCGTTTTTTTCCTCATCCCCATCCCCACTCTCTGTCATTCCGAGCTAAGCGAGGAACCTGCTTTTTCCTGCTGATCGCCACCGCGTTGGCCTGCGCGCAAATCCCCTCCGCCGCCCGCCCGCCGATCAACCTTCCCACAAGCAAGATGCTTACCGTCCCATCACCCGGCCGCATCGGCAGCACCAACAGTTTTCCGGCGACCATGGTGCTGAGTCCCGATGGCCGTTACGCCGCTCTGTTGAACGATGGCTACGGTACGCAGGAGGCGCTGGCCCATCAGTCCATTGCAGTTCTTGATCTGAAGGCGAATCAGATCGCCGACTTTCCGGATGCACGTCTCAGCGATACAGCCCACCAAAGCTACTTCCTCGGACTCGTCTTCAGCTCTGACGGCAAAGAGCTGTACGCGTCAGTCGGATCGATCACCGATCCTACTGGCGCGAAGCAAGGCAACACTGGAAACGGCATCGCAGTCTATAGCTTTATCGAAGGCAAGGTGGCTCCGAAAAGGTTCATCCCAATTGCGCCGCAGCCCTTGAAGCCCGGTAAGAGAGTCGCTGAAGGCCTGCGGAAAACCAGACCCGACACGACAATTCCTTATCCCGCCGGACTGGCACTGGTTCGCAATATGAAAGGCTCGGACTGGCTCATCGTCTCCAACAATCTTTCCGATAACGTAGTCGTGATAGACCCGTCTAGTGGCAAGGTCCTGGAGACCTTCGACATGAGTATCCAGGACATGATCCCTTCGACATTTCCATATACCTGCGTCGCCTCTCATGCTGGCATTCGTGCCTGGTGCACCTTGTGGAACACGTCGCAAGTCGTCCCGCTTGAACTAGTCGGCGCGCGCATTGGCAAATCGATTGGCCTTGTGGGATCGAACGATCCACTCGCTCCCAGTTCTCATCCCACCGCGATGCTGTTGAGCCCCGACGAAAAGTTTCTCTACGTCGCGCTTTCGAACGCCGACTCAGTAGGGGTGGTCGACACAGAGACGGGAACCTTCTTGGGTCTTCTCAGCCGCACCATGCGGGAGAAGGACTTGCCTGTCGGCCTCTGTCCCACGGCTCTAGCGCAATCCAAAGATGGCCACTATATCTTTGTCGCTTACTCCTGCATCAACGCAGTGGGTGTCTTTGATGTGTCAAAGCTCCAGCCCGGCCAGCAACTCCAAACGCAAGGGGACATCGGCTTGATTCCGACCGACTGGTATCCCAGCGCCCTCGCCGTGCAAGGCGACGACCTTCTCATCGCCACTGCCAAGGGCGAGGGCACTCGCAGCAACAAGGACATGGGGAAGACGGTTTACGAGACCAAGCACAAAGAGCACCCCTATATCCCCACGCTCCTGAGAGGTTCAATCGCGCGCCTCAAGATTCCCGAGACGATCGAAAAGCTCCCTCAACTCACCCAGCAAGTCGAGCACGACAATCGCTTCGTCGATGGTCCCGGCACGATCGCATTCGCTGGTGGCCAGAATCCCATCAAGCACGTGATCTACGTAATGAAAGAGAATCGTACTTTCGACCAAATCCTCGGCGATCTGAAAGTCGGAGACGGCGATCCCTCGCTCACCCTTTACGGTGAAGACATCACGCCCAACGAACACAAACTCGCGCGTCAGTTCGGTGTGCTCGACAATTTCTACGACAGCGGCGAAGTCTCCGGCGACGGTCACGTATGGTCGACCGCCGCGATCACATCCGACTACAACGAGAAAACCTGGCAGATCGCCTATCGCGGCAAGGAGCGCACCTACGACTTCCAGGGCCAGGTCGCAGAAGAATTTCCGCTTGACCACAATGAGCCCGACGTTGACGATCCTGGCACCGGATTTCTCTGGGACAATCTTGCCCGCAATCACTTCAGCTTCCGCATTTATGGCGAATTCGTAAATGCGGAGTGGTGCAACGGCTACCATTCGGACTCCGACGCCACTACGCCCCCGGAGATGCAGTCGAAGTGTCCGAGGAAGACAGTGGCCGAAGGCGGGACCCTACCTCCGAACGTGGGTGACCCGCATGCCGGTCCGAGTCCATGGCCGTGGGCAGTTCCGCTCTTCAGTGGAGTGAAGCCCACAAAGGCTGTTTTGCGCAATCACTTCGATCCGCTCTTTCCTGATTTCAATACCGACTATCCCGACCAGCTTCGTGCCGACGAATTCCTCAATGAGTTTGGAGCGTTTGTCCGTGCCCGAGAAGCGCACGAAGGTCCTGAGCTCGAGATGCCATCCTTTGTGCTCCTCTATTTGCCCGACGATCACACCGGAGGCACGCGGCCCGGCTACCCCCGTCCGGCAGCCAACGTTGCGGACAACGACCTTGCTCTCGGCCGCGTCGTCGAAGCCGTCTCCCATAGCCCCTACTGGGACGACACCGCAATCTTCGTTCTCGAAGACGATGCCCAGGATGGCGCCGATCACGTGGATGCTCATCGCTCCATCGCCTTCGTCATCAGCAAGTATTCTCCGGGATCGGCTGCCCAGCCGAACGTCGAGCACCGCTTCTACACTACGGTGAACATGATTCACACTATGGAGACCCTGATCGGTCTCCCACCGATGAATCAGAACGATGCATACGCCCCGCTGATGACACAGTTGTTCTCGGGCGGAGATCAACCGGCCTACAAAGCTGACTATCGAAATCTCAAGAACGGCCTGATCTACGAAACCAACAAACGCGGGGCCCCCGGCGCGAAGATTTCATCGCAGATGAACTTCTCTCGTCCCGATGCGGCAGGAGCATCCCAGTTGAATCGAGTGCTATGGCAGGATCAAAAGGGATCAACGCCGATGCCGCCGGCGAAGCACACAATGTTACCGGCGGGCGGCGATTAATCTAGCGGCCGTGATCCCTGTAGAATCGCACCATCCATGAATCCGCTTGAAATCTCTCCCGATCAATTTTGCCAACTCGCAGATCGCGTCACAAAACTCGCCGCCGCCTATCTTGAGAGTATCGACTCGCTGCCGATATTGCCTTCGACAAACGGAGAAGAGACTCTTCAACAATTTCGTAATCCGTTGCCCGAGCAAGGTCTGCGCGAAGAAGCATTGGCCGCATTGCCTGAAGTGGTGAAACGTTCGCGAGTCCAGAACGGACGCTTCTTCGGCTACGTGCTCGGCTCGGGGGAACCCGTTGGAGCGGTCGCCGACCTGCTGGCCAGCGTCCTGAACCAGAACGTAACCGCTTGGCGCTCCGGGCCTGCCGCCGTGACCATTGAGCAAACAGTCGTGAGTTGGTTGGCCGAAGCGCTCGGCTGCGGCAACTTTCGCGGTCACCTCACAGGAGGAGGATCCTCCGCAAACTTAATGGGTCTCGCGATGGCGCGGGAGACCAAGGCTCCAGCGAACGAAAAAGGAATGCCGCCAGACGGAGTTGTCTACGCCTCCGACCAGATCCACATGTCGATTCCCAAGAGCGTAGCGTTGCTTGGGATCGGCCGCGACAGCCTTCGACTGATTCCGAGCGATACAACTTTCCGCATGATCCCCGAACAGCTCGACGCTCGCATCCGTGAGGACAAAACTGCAGGCAAGACTCCAATAGCCGTAGTGGCGTCGGCCGGCACTGTGAACACCGGTGCGATTGATCCTTTGCAGAGGATTGCCGAGATCGCTCATCGTCACGGGGTATGGTTCCATATTGATGGCGCTTACGGAGCTCTCGCAGCAATGGCTGTTCCCGAGAAATTCGACGGTCTGGAGTTCGCTGACTCAATCTCACTCGACCCCCATAAGTGGCTCTACCAGCCTCTGGATTGTGGCTGCCTTCTGTATCGTTCATCCGAGGCCGCCCAGACGACTTTCGCGCATAGCGGCGATTACGCGCGCTCGCTAAACGCCGATCCGGTGGAAGGATTCGCATTCTTCGAGGAGTCGCTCGAGTTGTCGCGGAGATTTCGGGCACTCAAACTCTGGTTATCACTGCGCTACCACGGCTTTGCAGCGTTTCGCGAATCGATCAACAGAAATCTTTCGCACGCGCGGCGCCTGGCGGAAGCCATCCAGAAAGAGCCAGACCTGGAGTTGCTTGCGCCCGTCGAACTGAGCGCCGTGTGTTTTCGGCACAAAGGAAAGGTCGGCACGTCCGAAGAGGTGCTTAACCAGTTCAATCTCGCTCTGCTGAAGCGGGTTCTGGAGCGCGGACGAGTCTATTTATCGAATGCCTCGCTGCGAGGCAAGTTCTGTCTGAGGGCGTGCATCGTGAACCACCGAACGAAAGATTCCGACGTGGACAGTGTCGTCACCGAAGTCCTTGCCGCTGCTCAGGACGCTCGATCTTGAAACTGCGGAAAAAAAGGGGGGCGATTGCTCGCCCCGCAGTAGGCCAAGTTTGCCGGCGACTGTTATTTCAGGCTCACCGATTCCTTTAGCGGCAGATCTTGCGACGATCCACCGACCATGAAGCCGTAGTCGCCAGGAATCAATTGCCAGCCGTTCTGCTCAACGTTGAAAATCGATAAATACTTCGCGTCAATTTCAACCGTCACTTCCTTGCTCTCGCCCGCATTCAGCTTCACCTTGCTCCAGCCCACCAGCCGTTTCGGCGGCTCGGCAGCTGCCGCGGGAAGGGAAGCGTACACTTCGGCGATTTCGGCTCCGGCGCGATTGCCCGTATTGCTGACGGTGAAGCTCACTCGCGGATTCTTTCCCGGCGTCACCTTCAGATTCGAGTAGGCATACGTCGTGTAGGAAAGACCGATATCCGAACGGGAACAACACTGGCTTATTCTCGGCGTCGTACCACTTGTAACCGACCTTCACGCCCTCGTCGTACGTCACCTGGAACGGCGCTAGCCCCGTCGCAATCTGATTCCAAAGTTCTCGCTGCATGTAATTTGGGATCGACTCGGGCGGCGGCTGCACGATCTTTGGATGCGGCAGAGTCGGCACGCTCTTGGGGAAGGTGATCGGCAGTTTCGCGCTCGGATTCACGTCGCCAAAAAGAATGTTCGCCACTGCTTCCGCGCCGCGGCTTCCGGCATACCATGCTTCCAGGATCGCGCTGACCTGATTGGCCCAAGGCATCGTCACGGGATTGCACGTTTCCAGCACGACTACGGTGTGCGGATTCGCGGCCGCGACCTTCGCGATCAGCTCATCCTGATGCTCGGGAAGCGACAGGCTCTCCAGGTCCATGCCTTCGCTCTCCCACTGGTAGGCGAAGACGATGGCCACGTCCGCACTCTTGGCCAGCGCGGCGGCTGCCTCAGGGTTGGAACCCGAATCGAACCTGACGCTGGCTCCGGCACCTTCTCGCGAATCGACTTCAGCGGCGAAGTCGGAAACCAGATCTGTGCCTGCCAATACGTGTTGCCCTTTCCCGGAGGCATGATCGCATTTCCACCCGGAGGATCGACCTGCGCCGAGCCGCCGCCGGAGATCATTCCCACGTCGGCATGTGGGCCGATCACCGCGATGCTGTGAACCTTCGAGGCATCGAGCGGAAGCTGCGCATCGTCATTCTTCAGCAGAACGGTGCTCTGCTCGTCGATCTTCTGCGCGACTTCGAAGCCACCCATTATGTCGACCACGCTCTTCTCCGGCGGATCGTCGATAACGCCAGTGGCAAACATCGATCGCAAAATCCGATGAACGTGGTCGTCGAGCTCCGCCATCGGGACCTTGCCTGACTCGACTGCACTTCTTCAGATCCTTGCCATAGAAAAGCTCGCCGGGCTCTTCGTGATCGAGCCCAGCGGCCGATGCTTTCGCGGTGCTGTGTGTGCCTCCCCAGTCGGTGAGAACAAATCCTTTGAACTTCCAGTCCTTCTTGAGAAGGTCAGTCAGCAGATACTTGTTCTCGCAGGCATAGTCGCCTCTAGGCGGTTGTAGGAACACATCACCGCGGCGACATCGGATTCTTCGATCCCGATTTCAAACGCCAGCAGATCGCTCTCTCGCGCCGCCCGCTTGTCAATGTTGACGTTGACCGCATTGCGCCCGCTCTCCTGGTCGTTGAGCGCGTAGTGCTTGATGTCGCCGATCACGTGCTGCGCCTGCAGTCCCTTCATCACCGACGCAACCATCTTTCCCGCAAGGATCGGGTCTTCGCCCAGGTATTCAAATGTGCGTCCGTTGCGCGGTTCGCGGGTGAGGTTGACGCCGCCGCCCAGCGACATGTTGTAGCCTTGGGCACGCAGTTCGCGGCCAATCAACGCTCCGTATTCGTAAGCCGCATCGAGATCCCAACTCGCCGCGCTGGCCAAATCGGCTGGCAGCGCCGTGGAATAGCGGCCGTTCTCGCCGCTCATGCGCACGCCATAGGCTGCGTCCGACATCTGGATGCCGGGAATCCCCAGCCGGTCGATGCCCACGGTATACCCCGCGCCGCCGTTCGAGTGGACAGAGAGCGGGCTCATCGGACTCAGCCCGGCCATGCCAGTGCCGTGCAGGAGCGTGATCTTTTCGTCGAGCGTCATCTCTTTCACAACCATCGATGCTCGTTCGTCGGGAGAGAGCCTCGCTTTCATCCACGGATGATTCTTGCCGCCGGATTGCCCGATGGCGAAGGGAAGGAAAACATTGAAAACGACAAGCGCGAGAGGAAGAGTGTAAGAGAGCTTGCTTTTCGAGTACCGCTGCATGAAGGTGGCCTCGCTTAATCTACTTTTACCAAAACGATAATGTAGCAGGTTTTTCGCGTTTTTGCCGTGTCCGTGGATACCTTGGTGCCTGTTCTCGCAACCACCCAATGGTTGTAGTTTGTGACAGACGAACCGGTCAGCTTTACACTAAATAAGTGAAGATTGCGCTCGGCCAGATCAATCCCACGGTCGGAGACTTCTCCGGCAACGCAGCGAAGATCATTGATTTCTCGCGGCGCGCCCAGGCGGGCGGCGCTGGACTGATTCTGTTTCCCGAATTGTCGGTTTGTGGCTATCCGCCTCGCGATCTGGTTGAGCGGCCATCTTTCGTTGCTCGCAATCGCGAAACCGCGGAGCGCATCGCCGCTGAAACGCAGGGTATCGCGGTGATCTGCGGCCTGGTCACGCCCGCCCACTCCGACACCGGCAAAGCCGTCATGAATTCCGCTGGCCTGCTCATGGACGGCAAGATCGCCTTCATCCAGTCGAAGATGCTGCTGCCCACCTACGACGTCTTTGACGAGATGCGCAACTTCGCTCCCGCCAGAGTCGCAGGAACTCTTCTCCTTCTGCGGGAACCGCATGGCGCTGACCATCTGCGAGGATGCCTGGAACGACAAGCGTTTCTGGCGCAAACAGCTGTACACGGTCGATCCCGTTGAAGCGCTGGTTCAGGCCGGCGGAAATTTTGTGCTGAACATTTCCGCGTCGCCTTTCTGGATCGGCAAGCGCGAGTTCCGCCGCGACATGCTGGCGAGCATCGCCCGCCAGCACAAGGTTCCGGTGGTCTTGGTCAACCAGGTCGGCGGCAACGACAGCCTGGTATTCGACGGTTCCAGCCTCGTGCTGAATCGCTGCAGGACAAGTGATCGCGCAGGGCCGCTCGTTCGAAGAAGACCTCATCTATTTCGACTCGAAGGACTTAGCCGGCGAGATGCACGAGCAGATCGCCGGCGACGAAGCCAGCGTCTACTCCGCCCTGGTGCTGGGCACGCGCGACTACATGCGCAAATGCGGGTTCCAGAAGGCGATCATCGGCCTCAGCGGCGGCATCGACTCGGCCCTGACTGCCGTCATCGCCGCCGATGCCGTCGGCCCGGAAAACGTGATCGGCGTCGGCATGCCCGGACCGTACTCCTCGCAAGGTTCGATCGACGACGCCCGCGCCCTGGCCAAGAATCTCGGCATCCGCTTCGAGTTGCTCTCGATCAATCCCGCCTATGAGGCCTATCGCCAGACACTGCAAGGTGTCTTCGCGGGCCATGAAGGAGGATGTGACGGAAGAGAATATCCAGTCGCGCGCTCGCGGCACGCTGCTGATGGCGCTGTCGAACAAGTTTGGAGCGATTGTGCTCTCCACCGGCAACAAGAGCGAACTTGGTGTCGGCTACTGCACTCTCTACGGCGACATGGTCGGCGGCTTGGCGGTCATCTCCGACGTGCCGAAAACCTTGGTCTATCGTCTCAGCCGAGTACGTGAATTCGCCGCCGCGCCGTGATTCCGCTAGGCAACGCTCGAGAAACCGCCGTCCGCCGAGTTGCGCCCCGACCAGAAAGACAGCGATTCGCTGCCGCCCTACGAAGTGCTGGATGCGGTGCTTGAAGACTACGTGGAGGATTCGCATCCGGCCGAGCAGATTGCCGCCGATCGCGGGTTCGATCTCGAAGCTGGTTCGTCGCGTCGTCCGCATGGTCGATCGCGCCGAATACAAGCGTCAGCAGGCTGCGCCGGGCCTGAAGATTTCTCCGAAGGCCTTCGGCTACGGTCGCCGTTTTCCCATTGCCGCCAAGTGCGAGGCGTGAATTATCCCAAGTGTCGTATTCTGATGTATCGCTTTTCTCAAGCCATAAAGATCCTGATATGCGAAAGGAACACATGCGCTGTCTTCTGAACTCGATTCTTGTTCTTGTGCTGGTCGGTGGTCTGGCCGCCCAGACCACCGCGAAACCCGCCCCAGCCCCCGCCAAGCCTGCCGAGAGCCCGCCGAGAAACTCGGAACTCACGCCACTGAAAATCTTCCCTCGGAAGCCACCGTGGATTCCTTCCTGCAACAGCAGTTTGGCTACCAGCCCGATCTGAGTTGGAAGATTTCCAGCATTCGGCCTACCGGCATTGCGGGACTGGCAGAGGTCAACGTTGTTCTCGCCAGCCAGCAGGGCCAGCAGTTAACGCCGCTTCTACGTCGCTCCCGACGGCAAACATGCACTGGTCGGCGAAATTATTCCGTTTGGAGCCAGGCCGTTCGACCCGGCGAAGAGACTTCTGGAGAAGGGCATCACCGGCCCCGAGCGCGGTCCGAAGGACGCGCCCGTCACCATCGTCGAATTCGGCGACCTGCAATGCCCGGCCTGCAAAGCGGCTCAGCCGACCATCGAAGCGTTGGTGGCCGCCGAGCCCAGTGCCCGCTTCGTCTTCCAGAACTTTCCGCTAGAGATGCACAACTGGGCGGCGAAAGGCGCTGCTTACGCCGATTGTATTGGCCGCGCCTCTAACGATGCCTTCTGGAAGTTTGTCTCAAAGACCTACGAGACCCAGGCTGATATCACTGCCGAAAATGCTGACGAGAAGCTCACCGCGCTTGCCGACGGAGCCGGTGTAAAGGGTTCCGAGATCGCCGCCTGCGCTACCAAGCCCGAGACCAAAACTCACGTGGATGCTTCGCTCGCCCTTGGCAAATCGGTGGATGTGACCGGTACTCCGACACTGTTCATCAACGGTCGTAAGGTCGGCAGCTTCGATGCGCGGATGGTGGATGTTTACAAGAGCCTGGTAGAGTTCGCCGCGAAACAAGGAAAGTAGTTCTCGGCTTCCGGCACTCGTCTTCCGGATAAATCAAGTTAGGCGCGAGGGAGGAGTGGCTGCATAGCGGAAGCAGAAAAGCGATAACCAGAAAGCGGCGGCCGGACGCCGGTCTTTCTACTTCTCCGTCACCCAGATCTCGTCCGTCTCTCGGCTAAAGTTCGACAGGATGTGCGGTGTGATGATGATCATCAGTTCGTCCGTATTCTCTTGCTTGGTGTTGTTAATCATCGCCTGATTGAGGAGCGGCACGAAGCCGAAGGCCGGGATGCCGCTCATGGAGCGCGTGTCAGTCTCCGAAACTTGTCCGGCAATGACCGCAGGCTCGCCGTCCTTCAGGTTGACGGCTCCCTTAAATTCGCGGTTCGAGATGACCGGCACGCCGTTGTTCGATTGCCCGGTTAGCGAGCGTACCTGCAATTCGAGCTGCAGGCTGACCGCATTGTCGCCGTGAATCGTGGGCTTCGCCTTCAGATTCAATCCCAGATCCTCGTAGCTGACCGAAGGAAATGGCGGAATATAGCTCTGATTCCCCAAAACAGCCGAAATCTGCGGCGAGTTATAAATCGGTGCATAGCTGGCGTTCAAAATCGGATAGCGCTGTCCCAGATGAAATGTCGCGTCGTTTCCCTGGCTGGCGCGCATGTTCATGTTCTCCAGGCTGCGTACCCACGACTCGTTGAGCGAGAGAGATGCAGTAAATTGGTCCAGGCTCAGGCCCATGAACGTCAGCCCGCCGCCGAACGTGGCCAGCGGCTGGCTGAAGATGGAATTCCCTTGTCCCCCGAGTTGGGCAAGAAGGCCGGACAGCGCCGAGCTGCCTGCCTGGTTAATGCCGCCGGAGGCAATCAGCTGGTTAATCAGATCCTGAATATTCTGCCCACCCAGCCCCGCCAGCGCCGCAGCCGGAATGTTAAATAAATTGAACGTGTTGGGGATGTGTACACCGATGTCGCGCGTCAGTTGGTGGTTGATCTGGTAGACCTGAACGTCGAGCATGACCTGCGGCCGCTCGGCGCGCAGTTGATCGAGTAACTTCGCGCACGCTTCAAGAATCGGCTGCGGACCACGCACTTCCACCGTGTCCGCAGTCTGTCCTGAATTTACAAACCGCAAGTCAAACATGTTGCGCATCGTGGTGACGAGATCGTTCACTTCCTGCGGCGTGGAGTGCGCTGGCAGGATGAACGTCCGCAGGGACATGCGGTCGAACTGCTTGTGATTCTCGGGGTTATCGGCGGCGACCAGAAGTTGGTGTTCGTCAAGCGCCGCCCACATGGTCTTGCTGACCTGGCACGCCAGTTTGAGTGCAGTGAAAAAATCCACGTCGTCCAGATTGAAGCGTACCTGCCGCGCCTGCACCGAATCGTCGAACTGCACCGTGACGCCATAGGCGGTCGCCAGTTCGGCAAACAGGCCACGAGCCTCCCCGTGATAGTGGAACGTAGCCCGATCGTTCTTGGGGGCAAGGTGAATTTCCCCGGAGTCGATCAGGCGGGCAGGCAAAATACTGGGCGCTGCGGGCGCCATTTCGCGGTTGGCTTCCTCCAATCGCTCGCGGGCATATTCATTTTCGGGATCGAGATCGAGCGCTGCGCGAAATTCAGCCGCTGCCTGGGGTCGCGTATTCTCCAACAGCAGGACGTTCCCGCGCTCCACATGTCGAAATACCAGATGGCCTTTGACCACTTCGCGGGCCGTCAGAAATTGCATGTTCTGCGGTGCCAGCCTCGACGCCTCATTGAACTGGTTGAATGCCTCTTCAAACTCGCTCTGATCTTCGAGCTTCAGCCCGCGAGCGAAGTCGTTGTGGGCCTTTTTAAGTTCCTTCTTCGAGGGAATGCAATTGACGCCGCCCGGAACTCCATTGCCACAGGAAAGGATTGGCGCCGAAGCCGGTTCGTCCGCTCCAGCGAATGCCGGCACGCAAAATCCGGCCAGCAGTCCCGCCGCAAGGATGAGTGTTTTATGCCACATCGTGTCGTGATTCTAACGTGCTTTCCGCCGATTCGGGAGAATCCAGTGGGCCCTGGTACCTTCGGTTTCACCGGTGCCGGCGTCCCCGTGGGAAGAACGAAAGAAGAGTCCAGCCTTGCATCCCCAATCTCGCCCGAGAGATGTAGCGTGTTGTGTCCAGAGGAACGGGACTCGGTGAAGAAAAAGGGTCGCCAGCTACCCTACGACAGCATCAGCCGCTCAATTGTCCGCGCCTTGCCCGTGGCTTCGTCGCAGTCGATCACGACGGCGCACAACCGCACATCGCCCGTGGCCGGCTCAAACCGCACCGGCATCCCGTTCAGGAACTTACCCACCACCAGTTCCTTCTTCACTCCAATCACGCCATCGTAAGGCCCGGTCATCCCCACATCCGTAACGTAGGCCGTCCCCTTTGGCAGCACGCGCTCATCCGCAGTGGGCACATGCGTATGCGTACCCACCACTCCTGTCACCCGCCCGTCGAGATACCACCCCAGGGAGATCTTTTCAGAAGTCGCCTCGGCGTGGAAATCCACCAGGATCACCTTGGCCTCAACCGTCTGCAAAAGATGATCCACGGTGCGAAACGGATCATCATTCGACGCCATAAACACCCGCCCCTGCAGGTTAATTACAGCGTACGGAATCTTGCCTTTGAGGCCCTGATAAATGCCCGATCCCGGCATGTCCGCGGGAAAATTGGCAGGCCGCAGCACGCGCCGCGCCGGACCGTGTCCATTGCCCTTCAACCATCTGAAAATAGTCGATGATCTCGCGCTTGTCCCAAACGTGATTGCCCGTAGTGATGACGTCGACGTTGAGTTCGAATAGCTCCTCCGCCAGGGATGGCGTAATTCCAAAGCCTGCAGCGGAGTTCTCCCCGTTCGCAACGATTAGATTAATCCGGTGGTCGCGTACTATTCCCGGCAGCCGGTCTTTGACGATGTTTCGTCCGGGGCGTCCGAAAATGTCGCCGATAAAAAGAATTCGCATGATAGGAAGACTTGAGTTCGATGTTAACACGCTGGAACGAGGGCTTCTGACAATGGGAGTACATCGCGTGAAGGACTTTGGAATCAGCGATGTAGCTTGGGAAGTTCGGTGCGCGCCAATATTCCGCCCCACGAATCGAAAACGTAGACGTCTGTCCAGTGCGCACCCGTTTTCTGATTGGCCGACGGCTCGGCCAGCGTAAAGGTAATCGTCGTCTTGGGGGACGTGCATCCGGTCAGTTGGCTAGTTTCAGAGTCCGACGACTGCTCCGGAATTTGTGTCTGGCGCGCTGCTGCCTCCGATCCCGAGCCATCGCTCAGCACAACCTGCACCGCGCCGACCAGATTCTGACATCGCATTGGCAGTCGTATCTGCCACTCTTGCGCACTAGTTCTCTTCACGGTCGCTTCTTCGGCAAACACTACAACAGGTGGATTCCCGCCGGGCGATGCGTACCAATCCGGCCAAAGCCGCGCGAACTCGATGCTCGCCGCGCTGTAGGCGTGACTCAATTCGCGGTCGCGCTCCTCCCAGCACGGATGCATCGCGTAAATCGAGGTCGTCTTCACGCCAGGTCCTTGCGCATGCAGCAGATGATGCAGCGCTGGCACGAAGTCCGGATGGTATCCTGCCTTCGCCATCAGCATTAGACCCTCTCGATCTGCTTCCACTTCCATCTGGCGGCAGAAGCGCCCCATGTCTGCCGAGGCCTTTTCCGAGGTGGACCAGTTGGCGGCAGGCAGACCCGGATCGCCGAGCACAATACCGACGCCTCCGCCGTTCTCCAGATACTTCTGATACAGGTAGCGTCGTGCCCAGTCTCGTCGCAAAATGTGCGCGATTTCGTGCGATAAGATCGCAGCCCACAATCCCGCGTTCGATCCGCCAAGTCGCGCCAGTCCGCTCTCGACATAGATCGTCCCGTCGGGCGACGAGAAGGCATTGAGCTGATTGTCGTCGACAATCCGTAGTTGCCAAGCAAATTTCGCCGAAGATGAGGAAACCGCTCGTTCGAGGAGCCGATCAAACACCGTGCGGCCTGTAGCGTAGCGTCCCGACGCCGCAACGCTTTGCTGCGTCAGTTGAGGGCGCAAGCGCTCTGCAGCCTTCATGTCGAGGTTGAACGTGGCGGGTACTTCAGGATTGCTGACTTCTTGTCCCCAGACCGGCGCGCACACAATCAGAGGTATGCAAACCGAAAAGAGGAAGGGAAGACGGGCCGATTTTGAAGAACCAGACGCCACAAGACCGCTCCGCAGACAATTACACCAACTTGTGATTATGCTCTCGGCTTCCGGAAGTGCAAGAAAAAAGTTGCGGCATCGTGGCCACATGGAATTAAGCGCCAAGGAAGGAAGAAAGATCACTCGAAAACCGCAATAATTTTGTCATTCCGAGCCCGGCAGTGTTGCGCGAGGAACCGACTGTTTTCCGCCGGCGAGCAAACTCCCCGCCCGAATTCCCTATAATGCTCCGGGCAGAGCAGATAAACACTAGTCGCTCTCCACAGGTCCCACGACTATGGCGAAAGCCCCGAAGTTTATAACGGTATTCCTGCTGCTGACCCTTTGTGCGTTGACATGGGCGCAGCAGCAGAAGCCCTTCCCAATTGTCTCCACGGTTGACGAGCCCACGATCGCCGGACGCCCCGTCCAACTCGATGCCAGCGGAAAACTCCTCCCCTGGCCCATGCCCGACAACATCGGTTATTCCTATTCCTCAGCACGTCCTGACTCCAGTGGACCATTCTCTGGGACCAATACAACCGCCAGCGCCTGCACTATTTCCACTGCTGCTTCGATTTCGATCGCACGACCTACGAACTCATCCCCGACCAGAAGTGGGCCAACTCCACCGGATATCTTCGCGCCATGCTGCGAAGGATTTATCGAGCGACTCTATCCCTACACCGGAGACGCCCGCATGCTCACGTTCCTCGAAGATTTCATCGACTACGAACTCGAGTACGGCACGCACTCCCGCCGACTACGTCTGGTCTCGCGTCCCCTATGCCTCAGCCGATCCCGGCGCGCGGCGCTATACGGGCTGGAGCGAGCACGGCAAGGACTACATCGAGCCCCACGTAGTCGGCGAAGACGGCTACGCCTATCTGCGCTTATATGAAATGACCGGCAATACGAAATATCTCGAGGCTGCGATCCTCTGCGCCAATGCATCTGGTGAAGAATTACAAGGCCGGAGACGAGACTCACTCTCCCTGGCCCGTCCGCTGCTACGCCCGCGATGGACGCACCGAGGCGCAAAGCCCATGGGCCCTTACTCGGCCAACGTGATCGAACCCATCATGCTCTTCGACGAACTGATCCGTCTGAAGCAGGGAGACGTCGCCGGATACACGCGCATCCGCCAAGCCGCCTGGCAGTGGTTCCAGACCTATCCGCTGACGAACAATGTGTGGGTCGGATACTTCGAAGACGTCGTCCCCAGCATGGAGAACATGAACCAAGTCATCCCGCTGGAGTTCGCGCGCTACGTCCTCCTCCACCCGGAAAAAGATCCGCAGTGGCAGGAACATGCGCAAGAAGCTGATCGAATGGGTGAAGACCACGCCGAAGTGGCCTAAGTACATCGTGCATGGCGCCACCGTGACCACCGAGCAGGGAAACGGCATCAACTTCTGCTGCAACCTGCCAAATCAGTGCTGCGACAGCCACACGTCGCGCCTGGCCGCGGTCGAGGCGCTCTATTTCGCGAAGACCGGTGACGAGTCTTACAAAGAAGCCGCTTTTCGCTCCTACAACTGGGTCACCTATTTTCAGGGACTCCCCGGCAAAGCCCATGCCCCCTTCGGAGAGAATCAGTGGTGGTTCACCGACAGTTTGCCGATGGCCCCCGCCGCTTGATGGACGCCTTCTGGGCTGTGCCCGAGTGGGCGCCGGCGGATGAGTCGCACCTGGTCGGCTCTTCGTCTGTATGTGACCAAGATCGCCTACGGAAAAGGCTCGGTGACCTACTCGACCTTCGACGAGCAGTCGACGGACGTGCTCCGCCTCGACTTTAAGCCCGAATCCGTCATGGCAAACGGCCGGCGTCTATCCTCGTCCAACGATCTCACTCGCGAAGGATTCGTGTTTGATGACGCGACCCACGTTCTCCGCATTCGCCACGACCACGCACGCGACATCGACATTCAGGGCAAAGGCGGCAGGGCGCCGGCATCGCTCCTGACCTTCGACAATCCGCATCTTACGGCAGGCACGGCACTGGATGGACCGTATCCGACCGGCCTCATCGATTGGCCGCGCGGCGAATGGAAGATTGGAACTCCGGACGGAAAATTCGGTACCTTCAATCTGATTCCAGCCGACCCTCAAGCGCAGCAGTTGGAGTTTTCATTCGCCAACCCGCGAGTCTTGATCGGCATAGATGTCTACAACGGCGGGACATCAGAGGCCCGCATCACCATCCATTCGGAAAAGCTCGCCGACATTTCCGTCACTCTACAACCCGGCGAACTGAAGCGCATGAAGACCGATTGGAAGGAAGGAAGTAGACAAGTGAGCTTTGAACTGAGGAATGCCAACGGCCTCCGTTTCGACAACCTGGCTTATTCCCAGCCGGTCAGTCTGTCGCCGTAGTCAGTTCCGCCGTCCGCAGAAAATCGTAGTTCCCCGAAGGATTCAGTTTCAGATTTTTCACCCGCTGCGTGTGCACCATCACGTTGTCCAAATACCACAAGTCGATGTACGGCAGATCCTCCGCCAGCATTCTCTGCACCTCGGCGTACAGCGGCTTGCGTAGCTTCGGATCAATCTCACGCCGCGCCTTGTCGATCAGCGCATCGATCTTCGGATTCGAATAATACCCGCGATTGGCTCCATTCGGCGGAAACTTCGCCGAGTGAAACAGCATATTCGAAAATGTCCGGATCCTCATTGCCGCCGATCCAGCGCAAGCCCATACATCTGGAAGAGCCCGTGCTGACGTCGGACAAAAATGTTGCCGAACTCGAAGCTGCGGATATCGAGCGCAATCCCCGCTTCGCGCAACTGCTGCTGCATCACCGCAACCATCAGCCGCGTGTTCTCGTCGGTCGAGGTCTTCATCGTGAGGTGAAAGCGCACGCCATTCACTGCCGGATATCCCGCCGCATCGAGCAAATGATTCGCCTTCACCGGATCGTGATCGTACGCCGGCACATTGCCGTTGTAGGCCCAGCTCTGCACCGGCAGCACGCTGCGCGCCGGTTGTGCCTGCCCTCGCCACAGGTAGTCGATCATCGGCTGCCGGTCGAGCGCGTAGGCAATGGCCTGCCGCACCCGCGACATCTTTCAGAATCGGATCGCGCAGATTGAAGGCCAGATAGGCCAGTCGCGTCCCCGGCACCGCTCAACCGCCAGGTTCAGACTCGCGGGAAAGGGTCAGCACTGTATCCGGCGTAAGCGAGTTGATCGCCACGTCGCCGCTGCCTTTGCGAAGTTCCAGGGCCCGCGTGGTTTCGTCCGGCACAACCGCAAAGCGCACGCGCGGCAGTTTCGCCTTTTGCGCCCCAGTAGTCATCGTTGCGCTCGATCACAACCTCGCGGTCGGTTTCCGCGCTGACAAACTTGAACGGTCCAGACCCGATGGGATGCTGCGTCATCTCGTCGCCGCTGCCGTACGGCACAATCCCGATCGCACCGTCCGACAGATTCCAGAGCAGCGTCGCATCTGGTTCCTTCAGGTGAAAGACCACGGTGAAATCGTCGGGCGCATCGATGCGGTCGACAAAACGGTAGACCGCGGCTTTGGTGCTGCGGATTTTTCCCTGCAGCAGCGAGTCGAACGTCCACTTCACATCGCGCGAAGTCACCGGCCGTCCGTCGTGAAACATCGCGCCGCGATGCAGGTGAAATACGTACGTCAGTGGATCGGGAATCTCCCAGCGCTCCGCCAGTCCCGGAGCGACGTCCAGGTTGTCTCCGCGCGAGAGCAGATCGTCAAAGATCAGGTTGTCGATCAGCTCCGACGGCCCGTCCAGCCCCACGCGCGGATCAAGATTCGTCGGACTCGACTCAATCACCACCACCAGCGTGTTCGGGTCGGCCTTGCCGGAGCAGGAGAGAAGAGGGAAGAGAACTACAAGAAACATAACGCCAGCGGACACGCGCGCAACGAAGCGTCGGAGCCTGCCGCCCGCCGCCTGCCGCCCATCGCCCGCCTTCCTACGCATACGAAATTTTCCCCAGCACAGCAGCCCGTTTCGCTCCGGTCGCCGACGGCAAGTTCGAAGGCCGTCGGTTCCAAGTTTCGTAAGCCAGCACCGCAAATGCGACTGCCTCTTTTGCCTCCGAAGGCAGCCCGAACTCGTCCGAGAATCGCACGCAAATTCCGAGCGGCGCGAGGTGTTCCGCCAGCATTCCAATCAAAGTGGAGTTCTTCGCCCCGCCGCCGGAGACAATCATCTCGCGAAACGAATTCTTCGCTCCCGCCTTCGCGACGACGAACCGCCTCACCGCATCAGCAATCGACCGTGCCGTCAGTGCAGTCGCAGTCGCGACAATGTCTTGTTTTCGCGCTCGCCCGCAGGCCCGCAGAAATTCGCGAACAAACTCTCGCCCAAACTCCTCGCGCCCCGCCGTCTTCGGAGGCTTCGCCCGAAAGAATTTTCCCGTCAACATGCGCGAAACGACCGGTTCGATTACGTCTCCTGACGCCGCAATTTTGCCATCGCGATCAAAGGCCCGCCCAAACAGCGCGTCCATCACCGCATCGATCACCATATTTCCCGGTCCAGTGTCGAACGCAAAAATATTCTCTCGCACCAGCGCCTGCCGGAATCGCCGTAAGATTCGCGATCCCGCCAATGTTCTGCACGACCCTCCCGATCTTTGCGTCGCGAAATAGCAAATAGTCGAGATAAGGAACCAGCGGCGCTCCCTTGCCGCCCGCAGCCATATCCGCCGGACGAAAATCGGACACCACCGGCACACCCACACGCGCGGCGATCACCGCGCCTTCGCCCGTCTGCCAGGTTGCGACGACCCGCCGTCCGAGAAAGCTCTGCATCCTCACCCTGGTGATAAAGAGTCTGCCCGTGACATCCCACAAGATCGGCCTTCACGCGAAACTGGCGTTGCGCAGCCAGCACCGCGTCCGCATACAACTCGCCCAGAAGAAAGTTGAGCCGCGCCAAATCCGCGACGCGAGCGTTCTGCGCATTCATCGCCGCCAGCACTGCCGCCCGAACTCTCGGGGGATACGAGTACTCCGCGTGTCCCAGCAGATCGATCGTGTGGCGCAGGCGCTGTCGCACCGCGCAAACCCGCGGACTCGTGCCGATGCGCACCAGCGCCACATTAATCCCGTCGGCCGACGTCCCGCTCATCACACCGGCGACGATCATGTCGCGTTTGCTCATGCTCGTCGCGGCCCCGATCTTCGCGGCCCAAACGCTCCAGCCGCACTTCTTCTCCAAACTCCCACAGCTTGCGCGACAACTTCTCAATTACTGCCGTTGACGCCTTCTTGAGGTGCGTGCATTCTTGCCCGCGAATAACAGCCGTGCGCATTTCTTCTTGAATGCCAGAACTCGCCGCGCCGACTCCGCAACCCGGCGCGCGAATGCCCTATCAGTCTCGGCCGTCCGGACCAGTTCTTCATGCGCCTGCATGATGTAATCCTCGCGATGGCAGATCAGGCACAGATCGCCGCCCGCCCGCACAAACTCCACCGCCGCCTCGCCAATCGGCGCCGCCGACAACACCCCACCCATCTCCAGATCATCCGACACAATCAGGTTTCGGTATCCAATCCGCTTTCGCAGAATATCCGTGATCCACACCTTCGAAAGCGACGCGGGAGTCTGATCGCGCGTGACCTGCGGATACGCCGCGTGCGAGACCATCACGAATGGCAGTTGTCGCCGCAGCGTCCGGTACGGAACCAGATCCTCCGCCCACATTCGCTTCATCGATTTCTCGATCACCGGCAATTCATGATGGCTGTCGAGCTTGCCCTCGCCCAGGCCGGGGAAGTGCTTGCCACATCCCAGCACTTTCGCGGCCTGCAATCCCGCAAGAAACTCGCGCGCATACTTCGACGACCTCGCGCGGATCCGCCGAAACCGCCCGCGATCCCATCACGCTGCGCGATGCCTCAAATGCCAGATCGAGCACCGGAGCGAAATCCACGTTGAACCCAAGCGCCCGGCAGTTCTCTCCGATGATCTGCCCGTGCTTGCGAAAAAGCCTGCGATCGCCGCGTGGCAAAGACATCCGCCGCCGAAGGCGCCGCCCCGAGCACGTCGCGAAAGCGATCGACAGCTCCGCCCTCAAGATCGACGCAGGTAAACAGAGGCACAGAGACGCACTTCTGACACTCACGCAGCAGCCGCCAAGTCTGCTCCGCGCTCTTGATATTGCGCGCGAAGAGAATGACTCCCGCCGGCTGCAGCCGCCTAAGCAGGGAAGCGAGCCGCGCCGTCATCTCGGTGCCGTCGAAGCCAACAATCAAAAGCTGCCCTAGCGCGACCAGAAGCCCCTCCGTGATCCTCTGTGTCCTCTGTGGTTAAATTTCTTTCTTCAACTCCGCCAGCAAATTCAGCGCCTCCAGCGGCGTCAGCCGGTTCAAATCCACCTCGCGCAGCTTTTCCAGCACCGGCTGCGACAGCGGCGTAAAGATCGTCAACTGCGTCGGCGGAGGGCTCGCCCCCGGCGACAGAGTGCGCCGTCGCTTGCTGCTCCGCGAACTCGTGCTCTTCCAGCACTTCGCGCGCCCGCACAACCACTTCGTTAGGCAGCCCCGCCAGCTTCGCGACTTCGATTCCGTAACTGCGATCGGCCGCGCCCGGCTCGACCTTCCGCAAAAACACAATCCCGCCACCGGTTTCCTTCACCGACACGTGATAATTCTTCACTCCCGCAAGCTGCTCGGCCAGTTCGGTCAGCTCAAAATAATGCGTGGCGAACAGAGTCTTTGCCCGCACGCGCGCGTGCAGATACTCCACCGCCGCCCACGCAATCGCCAGCCCGTCATAGGTCGAGGTGCCGCGCCCCACCTCATCGAGCAGAATCAGAGACCGCGCCGTGGCCGTATGCAGAATCGCCGCCGTCTCCGTCATCTCGACCATGAACGTCGACCGTCCCCGCGCCAGATTGTCGCTCGCCCCAATGCGCGTGAACACGCGGTCTACCACGCTCAGCCGCGCCGACCGCGCCGGAACGAACGATCCCATCTGCGCCAGAATCACGATCAGCGCCGTCTGCCGCAGATAAGTCGACTTGCCGCCCATATTCGGCCCGGTCAGCAGCAAAATGTTGTGCGTGGTGCAGTTCAAATAAAGATCGTTGGGGACGAAGCGCTCGCTGCCTCCCGCCATCTCCTGCTGCTCAATCACCGGATGCCGGCCTTCGACAATCTCCAACTCGCTCGCATCAGCACCGAGCAAAACAGGCCGGCAATAATTGCGCAGCGCAGCCACGTGCGCCAGCGACACGAGCACATCCACTTCCGCCAGCGCCAGCGCGGTCTGCCGAATTCGCTTGGCCTCAGCCGCGATCGCCGTGCGCAGCTCGGTAAACAGTCGCCGCTCGATCTCGACGATCTTTTCCTGCGCGTCGAGAATCTTCGCTTCGTACTCCTTCAACTCAGGAGTGGTAAAGCGCTCGGCCCCAACCAGCGTCTGCTTCCGGTCGTAGTCCTGCGGCACCAGGTGCAGGTTGGACTTCGAGATCTCGATGTAGTACCCGAAGATCGAATTAAACTTCACCTTGAGCGACGAAATGCCCGTGCGCACACGCTCGCGCTGCTCAATCTGCGCCAGCACCTGCTTGCTGTTGCGCGAGAGTTCGCGCAATTCGTCCAGATCGCGATCCACTCCGGCCGCAATCACGCCGCCGTCGGCAAAACTCAGCGGCGGCTCAGGCACGATGGTCTTTTCAATGCGCTCGCGCAAATCGCCAAGTCATCGAGCAATCGCCTGCAGCGTGTGCAACCGTTCAGCGTCCAGTCGTCCCAGCGCTGATTTGATCCGCCGGAATCTTCCCCAGCGACGCCGCCAGCGCCAGCACGTCCCGCGGATTCGCAGTCTCCAGCGTGACCCGGCTCAGCAGTCGTTCCAGATCGAGCACGCCATCGAGCGCCCGCCGCAACTCCTCGCGCGCAACAATCCCCTTTACGCCGGCTTCCACGGCATCGAGCCGCGCATTGATCTCGTTCAAATCCAGCGATGGCCGCAGCAGCCATGCCCGCAGCAACCGCTTGCCCATGGGCGTGACCGCGCATCGATCGACCGGAACAACGTAACGCCGGCATCCGTTCCGGCAAACAACGGCTCGATCAACTCCAGATTGCGCACCGTGACCGCATCCAGCACCAGGCAGTTCTGCCGCTCGTACCACCCGATGCGATCCACATGATCGAGCGAACCGCGCTGGGTGGAGCGAACGTAGTACAGAATCGCTCCCGCGGCCGCAGCCGCCGCGGTTCTGCCCGCAAGCCCGAAGCCTTCCAGCGACAACACGCCAAAATGATTTTCCAGCAGCGGAATCGCATGGTCCGGCGCAAAAATCCAATCCTCCAGCGGAGTTTCAGTGGCCGTTGTTCCAGTCGCGCGCGTCAGCAATGAACCGTGTGGGGACAGCCGCCCTCGGCTGTCCGGCCGAGCGAAGCTCGGCTGTTCCGTCGAGTGCGATTCCGGACCCTCAAACAGCGGAGCCGCCGACCCATACAGCAATTCCTTCGGCCGCAGCTGCTCCAACTCCTCCTGCACACGCCGCAGCGCACCCTCGCCGGAAAACTCCGTCGCTCGAAACTCCCCGGTCGACAAGTCCAGCGCCGCAAACCCAACCCGATCTCCAACCTGCGCCAGCGCCGCCAGAAAATTATTTTCATCCGATCCCAGCGACGAATCCGCCGCCGTCCCCGGCGTCACCACCCGAGTCACTTCGCGCCGTACCAGCTTTTTGGCCAGCTGCGGCTCCTCCATCTGCTCGCAGATCGCCACCTTGAATCCCTTGCGAATCAGCTTCCCGATGTAGCCTTCCGCCGCGTGATACGGCACGCCGCACATGGGAATCGCAATGCCTTTTTCTTTATTGCGTGAGGTCAGCGTGATCTGCAGCTCTTTCGCCGCGACGATCGCGTCATCGAAGAAAAGCTCGTAGAAGTCGCCCAGACGAAAAAACAAAAGCGCGGTGGGATGCTCTTTCTTGACGGCGGCATATTGCCGCATCAGCGGAGTGGACGGCTCGGTCATCTGGGCGGGCTTCGGCGGATTATAACAAAGCGCGGCGTTAGCCTTCTGCGTCAATTTCACATAGCTCGGCTGGAAATTGCCGCATGAAATCACAGTTGACTCCGCTTCTCTCCCAATGTTCTCCTTCCCTATGGAACTTCGCAAGGATCCCATCACCCGTTCCTGGGTCATCACCGGCGACGATTCTCCGGAAACGAAACCGACCCGAGACCGCCTGCCGTTTCTGTGCGGATGCCGCGTCGCCTCCGCAGGTGATTGCAAAGTCCCCCAATGCTCCAGGAGTTCCGTGGTCTGCGCGTTCGGTCGTTCATCCCAAGCCGCTCTACCGCATCGAGGGCGAGCCTGGCCGTCGCGGCGACGGCATCTACGACCGCATGCATTCCGTGGGTGCGCATGAAGTGATCGTCGAAAATCCGCGCCACGACCGTCATCTGTGGAACTGCCAGCGACGATGAGATCGGACACTTCCTTCGCGTTGCCGCCGAGCGCATTCTCGACCTCAAGCGCGACCCGCGCATCAAGTACGTCAGCCTGTTTCAAGGATTACGGCAAGAGCGCTGGACAGGAATTCAGCCATCCCACGTCGCAAATCACCGCGACCATGTTTGTCCCGCGGCGCGTGCTCTACGAGTTGCGCGCCGGACGCGAGTATTTTGTCAGCAAGGAACGCTGTGTTTTCTGCGACATCATCCAGCAGGAGGAACGTCAGGCCCAGCGCGTCATCGAAGCTCGCGGCGACTACCTCGCTCTGTGTCCCTACGCGCCCGCGAGTTCCTTACGAAACCTGGATCATGCCGCGCAACCACGACGCTTCCTTCGAGCGGACAGGCCTGAATCAGTCCCGGGCTTGCGGACGAATCTTGGCGCACTTCTTCGCCGCACCTTGCAGCGCGTTCGCTCCGTAACCGAGGAATTCCATCTCGTGCTGCACACTTCGCCCAGCAGCATCCATCCTTCCAAAAATCTCGGCTATTGGAAGACCATCGACGATGACTACCACTGGCACATCGAGATTCTGCCCGATCCTGAGTTCCAAGGCGCGCTCCTACACATTCAAAGAAGTGTATTATTCGCCCGTCAGCTCCGAGACCGCGGTGAAGCAACTGCGCGAAGCGAAGATCGACGGCTGAAAATCGGAGCGGTCTCCGCCTGCTACAATTCCGTGCCGTCAAGGAGACCATGCCAGTGAAACGAATGCTCGTTTGTGTCATCGTGCTTTCCACGTGTTTTGCGCAGAACGCAACACTATCCAACGGCAAGCAGAAAGTGCTCTGGCAGAAGCTCGAATCGAGCATTCAGGACGTCGACCAGCACCTCGACGGCGTCATGGGCGTCGCCATCGAGGACCTCACCACCGGCGACCACTTCCTTCTGCACGAAGACGAAGTCTTCGCCCAGGCCAGTTCCATCAAGATCACCGTCCTCGCCGATCTTTACCTGCAGGCGCAGCAGGGCAAGCTCAAGCTCACCGATCTCTATACGGTGCAATCGTCCGATCTTGTTCCTGACAGCGACATCATGAACGGACTTACTCCAGGCGTGACGCGGCTCACCCTGCGCGATCTCGCCACCATGATGGTTGCGGTCAGCGACAATTCCGCGACCAACGTGCTCATCGACCGCGTCGGCATGCCGAACGTCAACGCCATGCTCGACTCGCTCGGTCTCACGCACACGCGGCTGCGCCGCAAAATGATGGATCTCGAGGCCGCAAAAGAGGGCCGCGAGAATATCTCAACGCCGCGCGAAATGATGACGCTGCTCGATGCGATTTATCACGGCAAGGTTCTGAACAAGGAATCGACCGCGGAGTTCTTTGAGATGTTGAGCACGAATAAAGCTTCGTGGATTCCACGCGATTTGCCGGCTGATATCAAGGTCGCCGACAAACCGGGCGTCGCTGGAAGCGGTGCGCAACGATTCGGGCGTCGTGTTCGTCGAAGGCCGTCCGTACGTGATCTGCGTCATGACGTCGTTTCTCCGCAACGAACGCGACGGCGAAGAGGCCATTAGCAAGGTGTCGCTCGAGGCCTGGCGCATGTTCGACCGCCTCAGCCGCGCCACCGAGTACGGAAGAGTCGTGTCTCGCGGAAACGGCACGCGATAAGTGAAGCGTGGTGTTGGGTTTTGGGTCTCAGTGTGTGGGCGCTCAACACGTAACCCAATGCCCAAGACCGAAGGCCAAAACTCGAGACCACTCGCTTCTACTTCGCTCCCGCTCCACTTGCCTTCGCCGGAGCGACCTGCTGGCGCATAAACTGCAGCGCTGCCTTGGATTCCAGTGGCTGGGAGAAGTAATAGCCTTGTCCGCACTCACATCCCAATTCGAGCAAGCGCTCGAACTGCCGCGAGGTTTCAATGCCTTCCGCGACCGCTCGCAAGTTCATCTTGTGAGCCATCGCAATAATTAGCTCGACAATGTCGGAAGCGGCTCGGTCGGATTGCATCTCGCGCACCAGCGACCGATCAATTTTCAACGCGTCTAGCGGAAACTCTCGCAACCCGCGCAGGGAAGTGGATCCCGTCCCGAAATCGTCGAGAATCACACCAATTCCCATGTGCTTCAGATGCGAGAGAACGGTAATCGTGAGCTTGGGATCAGCAGCAGCAACGTTCTCGGTCATTTCCAACTGCAGGCGTGAGGGATCAATTCCTGTCTGCTGCAGGGCATCTTGAACATCGTTTGCCAGACGTGCATCAGCGAACTGCCGCGCCGAAATGTTCACGGTGATGTTTGTCGGCTGACCCGAGCTGTTGTTGACTTCCCATTCTTTCAACTGGCGGCAAGCCTGCAAAATCAGCCAATGTCCGATAGAAACCAGAATGCCGGTGTCTTCTGCCGCATCGATGAAGCGGTAAGGAGAAATCAGCCCCTGCGTTGGATGGTCCCAACGCAGCAGCGCTTCGAAGCTCACAATGCGCCGCGTAGTGAGCTGAACAACCGGCTGGTAATACACGCGGAATTGATGAGCCGCGATAGCCGCGCGCAGATCCGACTCGAGTCGCATGCGGCCTTCCGCACGGGTGTGCATGGCTTCATCGAAAACTTCACAGCGCGATCCACCCAAGGATTTGGCGCGGCGCATCGCCACATCGGCGTCCTTCAACACATCTTCAGGACGCTCGTGGGCAAGCGTGCTCAAAGCGATGCCAACGCTGATTGAAGGTCTCACTTCGCGCGCGTCGACGATGAATGGCTCTGCGACCGCGGATTGGATTCGCCGCGCGACTCGCATGGCATCGCTGGGATCGCCAACCGAGTCGAGCAGGATGGTGAATTCGTCTCCGCCGAGGCGAAAAAGCACTGCGTCCGCGGATCCGTTTTCGCGACGGCCGATCGTATCGTCTTGCCGCAAGCATGTTCCAAGGCGGCGACCGATTTCCTGCAACACATGATCTCCAGCAGCAGTGCCGGTTGTCTCGTTGAAAACCTTGAAGTGGTCGATGTTTGCGAGGAGGAGGGTATGCGGCTGTCCGGAGCGGCGCGAGCGCGCATAGGCATTTTTCAGGCGGTCCTGGAACAAGCGGCGATTCGGAAGTCCCGTCAGTGGGTCGTGAAACAGGTTGTGTTCGAGTTGCTCTTCCGCGCGCTTACGCTCGGTAATGTCTCGGTTGACGATCACGAGTTTCGCGACTTCTCCCTTGTTATTGCGGATGGTGCTGGCGATGGACTCGAGCACACGCCAACTGCCATCTTTGTGTTTGATGCGGTACTCGAGGCGTTTTCCGATTCCGCTCTCGCGCGCTTCTCGTGCGGCGTCGAGAACTTTGAAGCGATCGTCGGGATGGATCTGCTCAAAGGCGGAAGTCTCGCCGAGTTCAGCAGCGCTATAACCGAGAATTCGTTTGTACGCAGGGCTGTTGTACAAGCGGCGACCTTTAACGTCAACGAGCGCAATCATGTCAGCGGCGTTTTCGGTGACGATCTGGAAAAGTTCTTCGTTCTTTCTGGATTCGCGATGGATTTTGTAAATCCGGAATTGCTGGTAGATGACCAGAACGATCAGCGCGGCAAGTGGAATCCAGAACCATGACAGCATGCGATGCTCTCCTGAGGAGAGATATCGGCGGAATGCTGCAGAAGATTAAGTTGCTGAAGGGAAATGAAGCAGGTGACCAGCTGTGGAAAGTTCTCCCTCGGACTTCGAGGGATATTATCTAAGAAACGCTTAACCAAGAAGGGAACTGAGAGGGTTTCCCTTTCCGGTTTGTCGACGGCTGGCGGCAACGCCACAGAGACAGTGGTCATCTCAAGGCGAGCACCTACGAGGTCGATTGATGAAGCGTCGAGAATTTCTAAAAGCGGCATCAATTTGCGGCGCCGCCAGTACACTTTCGGCAGCCTTGGCCCAGGAAAAATCCACACAGGAGAAAGCTCCCATGAGTCAGATTCCGCTGACCTCATCCGCAGGAACCCGAAAAGGCGACATGCTCTACCGAACGCTTGGACGCACCGGCGAGCTGGTGTCTGCAATCGGGATGGGCGGCTATCACATCGGGCAACATGGCCTCACCGATGACGACAGCATTCGCTTGATTCGATCCGCTATTGATCGCGGCATCACGTTCATGGATAACAGTTGGGACTACAACGAAGGGCAAAGCGAAGTGCGGATGGGAAAAGCGTTGAAAGACGGCTACCGGCAGAAGGTCTTTCTCATGACAAAGATCGACGGGCGCACGAAGGAGGTGGCGGCACGGCAGATCGAAACTTGCCTGGAGCGGTTGCATAGTGACCACATCGATCTTTTGCAGCACCATGAAGTCATTCGCTTCGACGATCCCGACCGCATCTTCGCGGAGGGCGGCGCCATGGAGGCCGTTGTCGAAGCCAAAAAGGCGGGCAAGATTCGCTACATCGGCTTCACGGGGCACAAAGATCCGCATATTCATATGTACATGCTGAAAGTGGCGGCCGATCACGGTTTCCACTTCGACACAGCGCAGATGCCGTTGAATGTGATGGACGTGCACTTCCGCAGCTTTGGGCAGATGGTTTTACCGGAGTTGGTCAAGCAAGAAATCGGAGTCCTCGGCATGAAGTCCATGGGCGATGGCGTGATCTTGAAGAGCAAGGTCGTGACGCCAATGGAGTGCCTGCACTACGCGTTGAGCCTGCCGACGTCAGTGGTGATCACAGGGATTGACAAGCCGGAAATTCTCGACCAGGCGATCGAGGCGGCGAAGACCTTCAAGCCGATGAATCTGGAAGAAGTGGCGCGACTGCTCGCTAAGACGAAAGAAGTAGCCATGGCAGGGAAGTACGAACTGTTCAAGACCTCATCGCACTTTGACTCGACCGCGACGCATCCGGACTGGCTGGGCGGGGACACGCCCGGTGTGCAAGCGCTGGCGCCGCCGAGCGCGTAACGCGGGTACGTGGAGCGGCCGCTACTCTATCCATCGATCCGTTCGTGCGAATGCGTCGACGTCATCTTCCAGCTCAGTGATAACCGCGGGCATGCCTACCCATGAGCCGACGTAGTCCTTCACTTGTTTTTCATGGCCGTCGATGGATATGGAGAGAACGTAAGTTGGATTGTCCGTCACGCTCGCCACGTAGCTGGAGTCCATGGAGTAAAAGTCGGCAGCGATGAAAGCTTTTGCCAGCTTGCGAACTTCGTCCGGGTGAACCGGGTCCGTGTGCCTCCCGGGAACCTTTACGAAATTTTGGCTTTCGAAGGCGATGCCATTCGTGCTCACCGTTACCGTATAGATAGGGCAACTGCCGAAACATCCTGATCGCTGAAGGGTAATCGTAATCTTTGAGTTCGGTCGTAGAGCGGGCGGGGTCACATGGTTTTTTGGCAGTCGCTCGGGCGGAACAATGCTGATGTACTCCACGACCTCCGCAGCGACCGGCTTGCCCTGGTCTTCGAATGGAGTGAATTTCCATCCTCGCACCTCGGCTTGCAGTTGCGACCAGTACTTCAGGGCGTCGCCGCCGCTGTTGGCGGCTTTTGCGTCTACGACGTCGCCTTTGGGGGACACGATCAAAATGAGTTCAAGTTGATGGAAGCCGATGTCGACGCCCTCAAGGGGAACGGTGTGACGATGAGGCTTGATCGCATGGGCTCGGACAACATTGAAGGGAAATCGGAGAGGCTGCTCGTCTGACGCCCAAAGGCTGATGCTCGAAAGCACGCACGCAAGGGCAAAGACAGTTCGAATCATGCGAAGCATCGTACATCAAATGCTTTTGACGAGGCGCAGTGGCGACAGCCTTGACGTTGTGAATCGGCGGAATGGGTGGATCGCGACAAGCGGCCGCTCGCCGTTCCATAATGGCGGCATGACCGTTCGTCGGCTGAAGACCTATACCGGAGCGCAGGGGTACGTTTATCAGTATTATTTTGTGGGCGAGCGTGGGGCGCTTGCCCACGATCCGGAAGCGCCCGCCACTGAATTTGTATTCGATGTGACTTCTGACCGGAAGCTGACGTATGCCGTGAGCGTGTTTTTGCCTGTTGGGCCGAAGACGGCGTGGGAAAAGGCACACGGGCGTCCGTTGAAGGATGCTGAGCAGTATGCCGCCGTGAAGATGCGTTTGTTTCGGGCGTTCGATGAACTGGAAGATGTGAAGCGGGATGGGCGGCGGTTGACGATTGACGCGACGCTGCTCGAGGAGGCGCTGTCGAGCTTGGGAGTCGAATGATCCGCAATCATCGCACGTAGTCCCTTTTTATTTGCCCAGAAGTTCTGTGGTGTCGAACGTCTCATCCGGCATTTCGATGAAGGGAAGTGGCCGCTCTTCTGAAACATCACAAGCTGCGACTGGGGCCGCATACCGTTTAAATTCGACGGCATAACGCGGAAGAGAGACCCAGTCGCGCGATTAACGTCAAGACGGACCGGGCAATCTTCATAGCATTCCTCGCGATCGCGCCGCTCTTGTTCCGGTTTTTCAGCCCATTTGCGGACGCGACCGCCGGATTATAATTTGCCCTCGGTCTTTGGGCGCAATGAAACGTCATATGGAACCAGGTGAATGCGGCCCTCAGCCTATTAAATGCACGCGGAGTTTTCCTTTGAAAATACTCAAATTCATTTCGCTGGTGGCAATGCTTGCGGTCCAATCGTTGGGCTGGCTGGCCTCGGCGCAGACTTCGCGTTGGTCGGAGCAGAAGGCCAACGACTGGTATGCGCAGCAACCGTGGCTCGTCGGCAGTAACTACATTCCGAAGTCCGCGATCAACGAGTTGGAGATGTGGCAGGAGGCGACGTTCAATCCGGCAGAGATCGACAAGGAGCTCGGCTGGGCTGAGGGCATGGGTATGAACACGATGCGCGTGTTCCTACACGACCTGCTCTGGCAGCAGGATGCGGCGGGATTTCGCAAGCGTCTCGATCAATTCCTGACCATTGCGGCGCGGCATCACATACGGCCGCTGCTGGTGCTGTTTGATTCGTGTTGGGACCCGCTGCCGCAGTTGGGGCAGCAGCATCCGCCGATTCCGGGGGTGCATAACTCGGGATGGGTGCAGAGTCCTGGGGCGAAGGCGTTGGGCGATCCGAGCCAGTATCCACGACTGAAGGCGTATGTGCAGGGCGTCGTGGGGGCATTCGCCAAGGACGATCGCATTCTCGGTTGGGACGTTTGGAACGAGCCCGGGTCGGACCAGACCGGAAATTATCCGCGGACCGAAATGAAGAATGAGGAGAAAATCGCGCGCGTAGCGGCCCTGTTACCGCAGGCATTTGCCTGGGCTCGGGAGGGGAATCCTACGCAGCCTCTGACGAGCGGAGTCTATGAGGTCGATACGTCGAAGGACGAATCGGCCGTCGATGAGTTAGAACGAATTCAACTGCGAGAGTCTGACATCATCACGTTTCACAACTACAGTTGGCCAGAGTCCTTCAAAAACGAGATCCAATGGCTGCGGCAATTTCACCGCCCGGTGATCTGCACAGAATATATGGCACGCTCAGTGGGGAGCACGTTTGATGGCATTTTGCCGGTTGCCAAGCAGGAGCACGTCGGCGCCATCAACTGGGGATTCGTCGCGGGGAAGACTCAGACGTATTATCCGTGGGAGTCGTGGCGGCATCCGTACATTCTTGATCAGCCACCGGTGTGGTTTCATGAGGTGCTGCATTCGGACGGGAAGCCGTATCGGCAGGTGGAGGTGGATTTGATCAAGGAACTCACGGGGAATCGATAACTATACCGAACGGCCCGGGTTCGTCACCGAGTACGCGCGGCTACTGTCAGGGCTTTTCCGTGACTTGAGTTCCCTGAGCGCGCTTCATCAGTTTTTTAAGGTTGCCCTCGATGGCGGCGTCGCCGATGTGTTCATCCTGCAGGATGCCGTCAGAATCGATGGTGAAGGTGTGAGGGATGGCCTCTACGCCGAACAGCTTCGCAACCGGTCCGGTGAAGCCACCGTCAAAATATTGTGGCCATGTCATTTCGTTTTTCGCGACGAAGTCCTCCCACTTGTCCTGCTGGTTATCAACGCTGACACTCAAGACCACTAGGGGCTGCCCCTGAAATTTCCTCGCGATCTCGCGCACATGGGGAAGCGCTTCTCGGCAAGGACCGCACCAGGTCGCCCAGAAATCGATGAGCACGACTTTGCCTTGCAGGTCGTCGAGAGAGATCTTCTGTCCGTCGATGGTAGTGACGGCAAACGGCGGTGCCATCCGAGCGCGGGCTAGTTCGGGTTGCTCGACGTAGCGCTCGGCGCGTCGCCGGTCGGGAGTGTCGGCGGACTTCATCTTCACAAATTCCGCGAAGCGAGCTTTCGCGGTGTCATCTTGCTTCAGGTAAGCCAGAGCGCGGCCATCAGCAAAAATGGCGTCGGGAAAATTGGGCGCTACCGCCAGAGCTTTGGTCATCTCTTCGTGCGACCGGTTGAAGGGCTCGTCTTTGTGCCGGCTTACGCCCTCGTTGAGCAATACAATGCCAAACTCGTAGTGGGCGAGCGCCACTGCCTTGGGGCCCTGCGCCTCGGCCACGATCTCCTCGGACGCAATCTCGGCGGTCTTCCAGTCCCCGAGTTCGATTCCGTATTGGACCATCTTTCTCTGACAAGCTACGCAATGCCCGCCATCCTGCTTGTCCGCCTTCTTGAAAGAGTCGAGGGCGGCGTTCTTGATGCGCCGATGCAGGTAGTCCTCAGCTTCGCGGTAAGACTTTTGTGCCTTTTCGTTGGTTGGGCCTTCGTTCGGGCGTTCCTGGGCTTGCAACGAGGCTGCTACAAACGCCAAAACCAGTGCTATTGCTACATATCTCATAGGCATTTCCTGCCTTCAAAAACTGCGCCAGAAAGTTATCACGAGTGGGCGACGGGGGAAGGAATTCCGTCACATGAATTCCGTCACATGGGGAGCGAGGGCAATCACGGAGGGCACAGGGGACTCAGCTAGTCAGGACAGCAATTGCACCACGGTTTGTTCGACCACTTTCCACGCCGCGGAGTGGGGATCGATTACGTCGAAGTGTCCAGCACCGGAAATCTCGACGAGGTGCGCGTCTTCTTTCGCTTTTCCTGCTCGCTTTTGTTTGGTACCGACGTAATCGTGGCTGAAGGGCGGAGGAACCACGTCATCGGCCGCGCCGTGGATTAAGTACTGACGGGCTTGGGGAATCGAGAGTTGCAGGGGGTCGGCTTCGCGGTAGTGGTCGGGAACTTCGGAGGGTGTGCCATGCAGGAACTCGACGACCGCGTCGTTGCTCAGGTGGAGTTGGTAGGCGCGCTCGAGGTCGACGACTCCGGCTAACGAAACCACACGCGTGATGGTTCGTTCATGGGCGGCAAGGCAGAGGGCAAGCTGGCCTCCAGCGGAGTGCCCCATCACCACGATTTTCTGGATGTCGAGATTGTTCTGGGGCGCATTCTGCACGAGGAAGTTGTAGGCAGAGCGGATGTCGGCGAAGGTGCCGGGCCAACCTCCTCCATCGTTGCCGACGCGGCGATATTCGAGATTGGCGGTGCCTAGGCCTTTTGTCATCAGGGCGGCGCAGAGGTGACCAGCATGATCGAGATTGTATCTGGCGCGCCAGTAGCCGCCGTGGATGTTAATGACGAGGGGGTGTTTTCCTTTTTCTTTCGGAAAGCGCAGATCTAGAAATTGATTTGGGTCTGAGCCGTAGGTCAAGCGTTTGTCGGCGGGAGGAGGCGGGAGGGTGAGGATGTCTTCGGACATGAACGAGTTGATTTTAGATCGTTGACGGACAATTTGCGATTGCAGAGGCGCTGCGGCATGGGCGAGGACGCCGCCGCCACACGAACCTATTCGTAGCGTAGAGCTTCGATGGGATCGAGATTCGCGGCGCGCAGGGCCGGGACGATGCCGCTGATCACCCCCACGACCGCAAGGATGCCTGTGGCCACTAACAGAATCATCGGCGAGACGATGAGGCGAATATCGGCTGCCTCAGCGTGCTTGGCCATGGCGCTGTAGAGCGTCAGCCGGCCGACCGACAGGGACACGATATAAGACAGCACGATGCCGAGTATGCCGCCAATAGCGGTGATCACCATGGCTTCCGCGAGAAACTGAAAGCGGATGTCGCGCCGGCGAGCCCCGAGCGCTTTTTCAACGCCAATCTCGCGGGTGCGCTGGGTGACCGAGACCAGCATGATATTCATCAACCCAATGCCGCCAATGCTGAGGGTGACCGTGCCGATCACACCCAGAAGAATTTTGAGCATGGCCGTCATGATGCCGAATTGCGAGAGCTGTTTTTGAGCATCGAAGACGAACACGGCGCGTGGGTCGTCAGACCTGAAGTTGTGAGCCGCGGCCAGCGACTCTTTGATGGTCTTGGCCATCTTGTCGTGATCGAGGCCAGCCGAATCGAGCCACATTCCGTCGAGGTAGTGCGTGTCTTTCACCACGTCCATCGAGTTGAATGGGATGTAGACCACGCGGTTGTCGTCGCTGTCGCCTTCCTGCATGCGAGGCTTAAGAACGCCGATGACCTGCAGGGTAACGCCGTCGACGCGAATCGTCTCGCCGACTGCATTCATGCCAGAGAAGAGGCGGTCCCGCGCTTCTGAACCAAGGACAGCGTAAAGGCCGTGCTGCATATTGTCGGCATCGTTGAGGAAGCGTCCCTGTTCGACGTCGAGGTTCCAGATGTCCAGGATGGAGGGGTCGATACCCATTGCAGGAAAAGTGAACGAGCGATTGTTGTTCTGTACGGTCGAATCCTTTTGAATCATGCGAGCCACATGGCGCGCCAGCGGGACATTGTTGCGCAGGAGTTCAACGTCGTCGTTGGTGAAACGGATCTGTACGCCGGCCTTGTTACCTCCGGCCTGCTGCGAAGTGCGCCCGGGAAAGACTCCGACGGCGGTGGCGCCGAAGCTCTCGAAGATGGTCTGAATGGCGCGGCCAAAGCCGTTGCCATAGGCGAGCAGAAGGACGACGGTGGCGATGCCCCACGCCATGCCCGCCATGGTCAGCAGGGTGCGGCGCATGTCGTGTCGCATGGCGGAATAGGCTTGTTGGAGCAGATCGCGGTGCATGGTTATTCCTTGCGGAGGGCCTCTAACGGGTTGAAGCATGGCCGCCGCGGCGCGCGGGATAGAGTCCGGCGGCGACTCCGGCGAGGGCCAGCGATCCGAGTGCCAGGACTGCCGTAGAGGCGACCAGCTTGGGCGGATCGAAGTTCCGGCCCATATCGATGCCGGCGATCGACGCCATGAACGCAGCGGCTCCGGCGATGCCAATGCCTCCGCTCAGCAGCGTGAGAAATGCCCCCTCGACGAAAAATTGGAACATGATGCTGGCATTCGTGGCGCCAACGGCTTTGCGTAGCCCGATTTCGCGAGTGCGATCCGCAACCGCGACGAGCATGATGTTGATAATCCCGATCGCGCCAAGCCCTAGCGTCACCAGGCCAACGCTGCCGAGAAAGGTGTTCATTGCGTCAAAGATCTTGCCGATCTGGTCCACGGTCTGAATCGTGTCCCATTCATCGAAGGAGTCGGGATTGTTCGGATCGAACCCGTGATTGCGGGCGATGACCTTGTGGACTTCCTGCTTTGCGGTCTGGTGCAGCGCGCGAGATGCGGGCTGGTAATTGATGAAGCGAGATGACATCGGGCGCTTCGCCGACGTTGATGGGACGGAAGTATTCATGCATCGTGCTGTATGGTACGAAGCTTCGCAGATTCTGGTTGTTGTTTTCTCCGTGGCCGATACGCTCTAGCGTGCCGATCACTTCAAAGCGAATTCCGTTGAGAAGAATCGTGGCCCCGACCGCCGGCCGCCCGAAGAAAAGCGTGCGGCGGCTTTCGTCTCCGAGGACGATGACAGGGCGTTTCTGCGACTCATCCATTTCGTTGATCCAGCGTCCCTCTTTCATTGGCAGGTATCGGATCTGGTTGACCATCGGAGGAGCGCCCACGATTCCACCGCTGGATTGATAGAAGTCACTGACCGCGCGGATGTCATTGCGGTTGATCATGGGGACCGCGGCGCGAACGCTGCGGCACTCCCGCACGATGTCCTGGTAGTCGCGATAGGTCAGGTAGTACTGGCGCAACGCGGTGAAGCTGCCTTGCATCACCGGGGCGCGACCGGACCAAATGAACATCACGTTCTCACCGATTGAATCGAACTGTTTGCGGTTGCCCGAGCGAAAGCCCTCTCCGACCCCAACCAGCAGGAGCAGGGAACCCACGCCCCAGGCAATTCCAAACATAGTGAGGAAGGAACGCAACTTGTGCGCCCACAGCGTGCGAAGGGTCTGGCCGAAGATGTCGAAGATCAGGCGCACGGATTCATTATATAGAGGGGCTTCCGGCGTTGGACCTCAGACCTCAGACACGCAAGCCCTTTGTAGAGAATGTTGCAGTGGGGCAACCTTGCATAGTGCATTTCCGGGCGCCCGAGGGCTGACGCCTGACGCCCGCTTCTCGATTTTCTTTCCGAATCCCACGCGAGTTGGTTATTCTCTAGCGGGATGCTGACTCTTGCCTTGAGCGAATTGTTGGGTGCCACGGTGTATGACCCGTCGGGCGCGGCCAGCGGACGTGTGCGCGAGGTGACCCTGGCTCCGCAGGAGGACCGCTCGCGGATTGCTTCGCTCATCGTGAAGACGAAGTCGGGAATCGGGTGCTGCCATTTTCGGCCGTGTCGGCGATCAACGGCGGCATTCGAGCGACGACCTCCTCCCGGGGGAATGGAGTGCGATCAACGGCACGGAAGGCCTGTTTTTGCTGGAGCGTGATCTGCTCGATCAGCAGGTGATCGATATCAACGGACGGAAAGTCGTCCGAGTCAACGATGTTGATTTGCAGGTCGAACCTCAAAAGGACCCGAATCGCCCGAATCCTGTGCTGCGGGTGCATTCCGTCGACGTCGGGGCGCGTGGAGCCATCCGGCGTCTGCTGCGTGGTGTCGCGCCCAGGGGTGCGCTGAATGCTCTCCTGGGAAGAATTCCGCCGCGCAGTATTCCGTGGAATTTCATCGATCTGATCGAGACCGATCCCGCTCGTCGAGTGAAGCTGAAGATTTCCCATGAGGGCCTTGGCCAAACTGCATCCGGCCGACATTGCGGATATCGTGGAAGATCTGGCGCCGGACGAACGGCAGGCCGTGTTCCAGACCCTGGACGAAGAAACGGCGGCGGAGGCGTTAGAGGAAGTCGAACCCAGGGTCCAGAAATCGATTGTGGAGTCACTGGATTCGGGACGCGCCGCGGACATCGTCGAGGAGATGGATCCAGACGCCGCCGCTGACCTGCTGGGAGATCTGCCGGAAGACCGCACCGAGCAGATCCTGGTGCGAATGGAACCCGAGGCGCAGCAGGACGTCGTCGAACTGCTGGAGCACAAAGAAGAGACGGCCGCGGGGCGCATGACCACGGAATTTCTGGCCCTGCCGGTGACGGCCACCATGCAGAATGCAGTCGATTCGATGCGCGAATTCGAAGGCGGTGTCGAGGCGGTAAGCACGATCTATCTGGTGGACTCGAAGGGCACGCTGGTGGGTGCGGTGCCACTGGCTCGACTCGTGCTGGCGCAGCCATCCACGCCGATGTTGTCGCTCACCCAGGAACCGCTGGTCCTGGCGCATGAGGGCGTTGCCGAAAATGAGGTTGCCGAACTCTTCGACAAGTACAATCTCGTGACCTTGCCGGTCGTGGACGAACACAACAAGCTAACCGGCGTCATCACGTCGGACGACGTGATCAGCATGCTGCGCTCGAAGATGTAGGGTCGCCAGACCTACGCTCAGCTGTCTGTGCGCGCAAACTTAGGAAATTATTGGTCCCGGATCTGCGCGCAGAGCCGTTTTCGCACCAAAAAATAATTCATTGCACAGTTTGGCACTTTTTATTTGTAGGGATTCGCCGCCTGCGGTTATTCTGTTCCGTCGTTTGTGACAGCAGTTTGTTCCATCTATATGTTTTCGAAACGTGCCCATGAAGTTTCTCAAAAGCTGGAAGATCCGGATTCTACTGTTCTTTGCCGTCGTAGGACCGGGTTTCATCACCGCGAATGTCGACAATGATGCCGGTGGCATCCTTGTCTATTCGCAGGCCGGGGCACAATTCGGACATCTTCTTCTTTGGACTCTGATCCCGATTACTCTCGCTCTGATCGTGGTGCAGGAAATGTCCGCCCGCATGGGCGCGGTCACCGGCAAAGGCCTGAGCGACCTGATTCGCGAGGAGTTCGGCCTTCGCATCACTTTCCTGATGATGCTTGGCATTCTGATCACCAATTTCGGCAACGTGGTCACGGAGTTCATCGGGATCGCCACCAGCCTGGAATTGTTCGGCCTCTCGA
>CAWAXV010000033.1:0-67559 GCA_963786095.1 uncultured Acidobacteriaceae bacterium
CAAGTGAGGAGGTAAAAGCCGCACTTCAGAAAATCGGGATCAACAAATGTGCACGCGAAAGTGGATTTGATCGCAAGAACTTTGTTCGAAAACTGGTGCGCGATATTCCTGTCAAGCGAAACTCATACAGCGAATTCGTCAAGTGGCTCCAAGGCTACAAGGCATAACCTCAGACTTGATGCCAAGCAGATCTGATAAAGGGGCCCATGAAGTGCTGTGTCATTTCATCGCTCTTAGCTCCCTGTCCCGCCCAGAGACACTAATTGAGGGCTGCCTCCACCAGTGTCCTCGATTGAAACAGCTGCCCGCCGGGCTCCCCTGGCTGTCGGCGTAAAAATTACGCTGATGTAGCAGCTTCGACCTGCGACGAGCCGCGTAGTGCAAGTATTAGTTTGAGCGAAATCTCCTGCATCAACTCCAGTGATCGATATGCTGGAAATGTTCAGCGTCACGGGCCCTGCGTTCCGCAGAGTGATTTTCTTGGCCGCGCTCTGAGTGCCAACCAGTTCACTGCCGAACCTTAGAATCGTGGGTGTCAGTTGGACGTAGGTACCGCTGCCTTGCAGACTTACGGTTTGAGGACTCCCGGATGCGTTGTCTGTCAAGCTAAGCGATGCAGTCCGAACTCCAATTGTTAGGGGAGAGAACGTAACGCTGATCGTGCAGGTAGCACCAGGGCTGAGACTGGCACCGCAGTCATTCGTTTGGGAAAAGTCACCCGAATTAGTTCCGCCAATGGCAAGGCTCGAAATGAGGAGCGGGGCACTACCAGAGTTCGTGAGGGATAGTTTCTGGGCATTTGTTGAACCTACGATCACACTTCCAAACGACAATCCTGTGGCCGAGAGGCTAGCGGAAGGAATTTGAAGCAAGATTGTCCCATTTGAGTAGTCTCGCGACGCAACGGCTAGATCGAGCCTTCCGTCATGATTGAAATCGGCTCCGACAATCGGGCCAGCGGCAACATTGGCATAGAGGAATTGTGACTGGAACGTTCCGTCTCCGTTGCCGAGCAAAACGTCAACCGAAGGATTGCCACTACCGTCAACGATCACGAGGTCGAGGTTTCCATCTCCGTCTAAGTCAGCAGCGGTGAACGTCCAGAGGTATGAACCTAGTGAGCCGACGGTATAAGTGACTGGTGATTGGAATGTCCCATCACCATTTCCGAGAAGAATGGAAACACCACCATCAGCGTTGTCTACAGCAAGATCGAGGCGACCATCCCCATTGAAGTCAGCTGTAAGCAAACGATACGTATTCGGACCGGCGGGATAGGAGACGGGGGGCTGGAACGTGCCGTCGCCGTTGCCGAGGAGAATCGAAACCATATTGTTGCTGTTGACGCTCGTCACTGCCAGATCGAGTTTGTGATCGCCATTGAAATCACCCACTGTTATGGAGTCGGGGCTTGACCCCGCTGAGGCTTTAATGGGCGCTTGAAAAGTCCCGTCACCATTCCCAAGTAGAACGGATACCTCGTTGAGATCGGCCAGAGCTACGTCAAGATTTCCATCCCCATTGAGGTCGGCGAGCACCATAGATTGCGGTGCCGAACTGCTTCCGGTAGAGAACTGCGTTGCGGATTGAAATGTACCATCTCCGTTTCCCAACAAAATGGAGACCATGTTTGATTCTGCGTCGAGCACCACCAGATCAAGCTTCCCGTCGTGATTCACATCCCCAACCAATACGCAGTCAGGATTTTGCCCGGTCGGCCCTGTGGCATAGTTCTTGGGACTTTGAAACGTCCCATCTTTGTTGCCCAGTATGACAGAGACTGTGTCAAAAACATTTGCGGTCACTAGATCTAAATTGCCATCCCCATTAAAGTCAGCTATAGCAATCGAAGTGGGCTGACTGTCGGTGCCAAATGTTCCGGTTGTTGAGGTAAGCGGATGCACGGGGCTTGTGATTTCGAGAAAAGCTGTATTTGATACACCTCCGCCCGGACTGGGGTTTGTCACTGTGACGGATGCCGTACCGTTACTCGCTACGTCTGAAGCCAAGATCGTCACGGTGAGTTGCGATTGATCGACGAAGCTTGTCACGCGCGGGCTGCCGTTCCAGCTGGCGACAGAATCCGATACGAACCCCGTCCCGTTTACAGAGAGGACGAATCCGGCGTTACCCGGAGCCACGCGTGCTGGAACCAGAGGCTCATTGATCAAAGGAACAGGCTTAGACTGAGCCTCCAGCAACGTGGCCAGAGGTAAAAGAAGAATCAGAAGTACACGACGAAGGTAGCGCATGAGTTGGCCCATATTTTTTCCATCAATGAACGATTTGGAAATCTCGATTGCTGGTCAACGTTCCAGTAGGAGTCGTGACCACAACGGGTCCGGTCGTCGCGCCCGTCGGGACAACGGCGGTCATGTATGTATCGGAGGCCACCTTGAAACTGGTGGCAACTACCCCATTGATGGTCACGCTCGTGGTTCCGGTGAATCCCTGCCCGAGAATCTGCACGGGCTGTCCGACTCTGCCCGTATAGCGGACGAGGGCGATGAAGGGACCAAGACCCATGTCCAGGCTATAGATTGCCCCTCCCGCGTAGCGACCGCCGAGGACGGTTGTGCCGATGAACTTTCCGTTCGTGTGCTGCATCATCGACCAATAAGGATCCCACCCGACTCTCGGGATAAAGCTGTATAGCAGTTGATACTGAAAGGAATCTGCTGTGATCTGGTAAAGAGTTCCGTAGTCCTTAGTACCATCGAGGTCGTAACCGCCGCGTTCTGTCGTCCCATACAGTTTTCCGTCAGAGCCTTCAAGCAAAGCTGCGGTTGCATCGTAGCCATCGACGGGATAGCCTTGGAAGCTATAAACGTAGGAAACATCCGTATTTGACAGCATGAAGATTGTTCCCGCAGCCGAAGTAAAAGGAGCAAAAATCTTTTACCGCTTCCTCCACCGACTGTCACCCCATAGATATTGCCATCTGAGGCTTGCATGAGCACGCCATCGGGCTGTACTGCATAGACACCAAAACTGTATTCCCAGAGCAACGTGCCTGACGTTGTCAGACTGTAAATGACTCCGTAGTCATATGCTCCCCCGCTGGCGGCGACGCCATACAAATTGCCATCAGCGGCTTGCAGCAAAGGGCCCGACAGCGTATTGCCCCTGCGAACCGTCCTGACTGAAAGTCAGGATTGTGCTGAAGGCTCCGGTTGATAATTCGTATTTGTAAACGGTCCCTTGGTAGTTATTACCCGTCGCATCTGTCACTCCGTACAGATTGCCATCCGAGGCTTCGACAAGTGGCGACACGGGACCAACTCCGCCCGATCCACCATTGAATTGATAAAGGACAGTGAAAGCACCGCTCGGCGTAAGGCTATACAAGATCCCATTCCCGCCGCTTGCGGCAAAACCGGTTCCATAGAATTTGCCGTCAGTTGCCAGCATCAGAGACGCTGCGTTCCAACCTCCATTAACGGCATAGACGATCTCCGCGTTCTTTCCTCCCGGAGACATCCGAAAGATGGAGCCGTTCACGATTCCGTAAAGCTTCCCGTCACGTCCCTGCACTGGTGTGCCTTCCGGGCCTACTCCTAGGTGGGTTGCCGAAAAACTGTAAACCTCGTTTACCTTTTGGCTGTGACCTAGGACAGAGAGAATCGAGAAACAGGCCAGCATTGCGATTTTGAAAAGATTCCGCATGGGGCAGCTCCAGAAAAGCTCGGGTTCCGGGCGATAAAGAGGGAGGAACATCTCGTCAGGCGAGAGAACTATATTGCGAAGCGACGCGTCCGGTCAATGTGCAGGAACTTGCAGACTCCGCGCAGAGTCTGTTCGAGCGGTGTTGTGGGTCAACTGTCGTAATCAGCGATTACACTCGTTGACCCGTTTCATCTTTGCTCACAGTGAGTGCCTCGCGACCCCTGTCTCGCGCGCGCGGGCGGGGAGGGAGCATTTTGCCGTCTGTATACACCACCCCGTCAAACCCCGGAGGGGATAGGAGACAGAGACGATGAAACGACACATTGTGTTGACTAGATGATAAACATCCGGAGACATTTGGGATGATGTGACGCGGTTGGTGTTGGTGATGTAACGCGCCCTATTTACGATGACACGCCAATTCGGCAAAGCAGATCGCCGAAACGTGGATCGCCGTGCAGGTTCTCAAAATGTGGGTCTAGTCCGAGGTAAACAAGATTTCCGGCGCGCGCCAGAAAGGCTTTGTCTAGCCACTCAAAAGCCTCGCCTCGCTCGCCCAACAGCGCATGGAGTGACGCGCACGGAAATGCATATTGGAAGTGGGGAGCTCCAGATTCTTGTTTCAATTCCTCAAGGACCTTCCGGGCATCGAGGTGCCTTCCCATCAGGGCATGAGCTGCGGCCCATCTACCTCTAGCACGCAGACTACCCCCACAAAGCGCGAGGCCCTGCTCAGACTCTGCCATCGCATCCTGCCACATTCCGGTTCGAGCATAAGCGCACGCGAGGAGTTGGTGAGTGCCGGGGAAAAGAGGATCGAGTTCCAGGGTCTTGCGAAATTCCTCGATCGCCTCGTCATAGCGCCTCGCGAAATAGTAAACCGCTCCGAGATGGAAGTTAAGCTTTACCGACAGGGGATCGATAGACAACGCAAGTTTGGCTTCAGTTATGGCTTCTTGGCATATCTGCTTAGTTATGCACCAATGGCTATAAACGTAATGACCACTTTCGAGGTTCGGACCCAGTTTGATCGCACGACACAATTCCGCATGCGAGTTCTGCCAATCCCAGTCATAGACAAGTTGGACGAATGCCAGGGCGGCGTGGGCGTCGGCCAAGGACTCATCGATGTCGAGCGCTTTGATTGCGGCCGCTTTGGCTTTTGGAAACGTCTCGCTTGGCGGCGCGTCACCAAAATAGGCCAGCAACAAATAGAGGTCGGCCAAGCTGGTATACGCCCCAGCGTAAGTCGGATCTGCATCGATCGCCTGCCTGGTGTAGTGGAAGCCCTTCCGACACCCCTCCGGGGTCAACTTATTTGCAAAATGTAGGGCCTTGAGAAAAAGGAGATAGGCCTCGCGGCTTTCGGTGGGGGCCCTGTTCAGCCTCCCCCTTTCTGTTCCGCCTACTTGCAAGTGCAGCGTGTTCAAGACTTCCCGAACGATTTCTTGCTGGACGGCTAGGATGTCCTGTGGTTTGCAGTCATATTTCCCACACCAGACGAGTGATCCCTTGGCGGCGTCGATCAGTTCCGCACGAATGATCAACCTGTCACCGCGATGGACGACCTCGCCCTTAAGGACAACCCGGGAGCCTAGTTCACGGCCCGTCCTGATCGGATCGATTCCCTTTTTTTTATGACGAAATACCGTTGTGCGTGGAACGACGCGGAGATCTTGTAGTCGCGAAAGATTGTTGATCATTGTCTCCGCAACCCCGTCGCTCAGGTACTCCATCTCCAGATCTGATCCAGAGTTCTCAAATGGAAGGACTGCGATGGAATCGGCAAACTCAGGAGTTGAAGGCGCCTCGTGATGATCGGGGGCAATCGGAACTGCTGGAATCAAGAGACGGTAACCACGTTTGGGAATGGTCTCGATGACCGTCGGCTTTCCAGCATTGTCGCCGAACGCTTTTCTCAATTCGGAGACGCAGCGGATCAGTACATCGTCGGTAACAAATGTGCCCCGCCAGACTTCCTCTACGATCTGCTCTTTCGAAACCACATCGCCGGAGCGCTGAGCCAAGCACAGCAGCACTCCCATCATCTTGGGTTCAAGACGAACCGTCCGCAGGTCGCAAACAAGACTGTTCAGCTGAGGTTGCACGCGCCAAGCGCCGAGTTGAAAGTCGGACTGCATACGCCCCATCCGGTCAACTTCGCTCTCCATTATATGCGCGCGTCCATCAAGGCTGTGTGCGAAAAACCTCGGCAAACCCTCGGCATTTCCTCGGGACAGCTGCCATCTTTAACTGCTAACTCTGAGGAGATGATCCGGGTTTGACTGTTGGATGTACGGCAGAGCATTGACGGGTCAAGTCATTCCCGCGAAAACTCGTCTGCGCTCACTGGCAATCGGTCGGCTACCTGCCTTGACGACTGCTCCGCGGAGACGTGGCTGAGACTGCAGGAGGACAAGTCGATGTTACTGAAATCCGCCCATTGCGTTTTCACTGGGCTCCTGCTTTTGACCGCAGCCACGCTCAGTTTGTCACAAGGGGTCACCGGGAAACCCCGCGGAGAACCCCGAACGTCCCACACGGCTGGGGACAGTGCTGCACCGGTTCCCCTCAATTTGGAAAAGATTCAACGCACCTCGGAACGCCTGGTGCGCGGCGAGTACCTGGTCGAAGGCTTGCTGCAATGCACACTTTGTCATTCCGAGACGGACTTCAGTAAACGTCCGGTGGAACCGCGGCCCGGAACGAGAGGCGGGGGGCATGTCTTTGACAGGACGCTGGCCTTTGGGCCGGGGAGTCGGGTCGTAGCCTCGAACCTTACCTCGGACCCGCAATACGGCACCGCCAATTGGAACGACAGCGACTTTGTGCGCGCGCTGCGACAAGGCATCGGGCGCGATGGGCGAACGTTGTTCCCGATGATGCCTTACAGATATTTCCGCACTCTCTCGGATGAAGATCTCGCCTCCGTCATCGTCTACGAGCGCTCACTTGCTCCAGTCCACATTGAACGGCCAAAAACGGTCTTGCCGGAAAGCGTCACGAGGGCTCTGCAACCGCTGCCGCCAGTTGGGCACCTACCTGAGCCCGATCGTTCGGACCCCGTCAGCTACGGGAAATACTTGGTCACCGGCGCGCATTGCGGTGCCTGCCACACACCGCACGATGACCTCGACAACCCGCTTTCAGGACTGGAGTTCGCCGGCGGACAAGTGTTGACTGGTCCGTTTGGCCCGAACGGCCAGACGATCCAGGTCGCATCTCTGAATCTCACGCCTGATCCCTCTGGCATCTCCTATTTTGACGAGAAGAAGTTCATTGAAGTCATTCGCAGCGGAAGCGTGAGCGCCCGCCCGCTCGCCACCATCATGCCGTGGAGTTATTTCCGCAACCTCACTGACGATGACTTGAAAGCGATCTTCGCCTACCTGCGAACCCTGACTCCGGTAAAGCACCGAGTCGACAACACCGAGCCACCGACGTACTGCCGGCTCTGTCGCCACATGCACGGGCTTGGGGACAAGAATTAGAAACAGACTCTGCGGGGAACACCGGTATGAGAATAATTTTAATTAGGTTAGTGTTAATGGTCGCGTAATGGCTACAGTCGGGTTCTGACCGTTGGGGTTGTTGGTGAAGAATCGCCATTGAGCGATGACCGGGGTTTTGAATGAAATCGCCTGATAGCGTCAATTGACTCGTCTATACTTGCCCCTCTGCTTGGGATGTCATCGTTTCGATATTATCTATCCAGAGATGAAGCTTAGATAAGCAGAGACTTGGATCAATGCTGAATGAATGGACGACGTTTGGTTTTCACATCTCAGAAACGAGAACAGATTCGTGAGGACCTAGTTGCGGCCGCAAAGGCAGACTCGCGTGTTGGTGGTGCCGCACATTTGGGTTCAGCGGCGTTTGGGCAGCTGGACCGCTGGTCTGACATCGATCTCGCACTGTGTTTGGCTCCCAATGTCGACCTGAACCAGGTATTAGTTGATTGGACCACACGTTTGTATCGTGATCACGCAGTGGTTGCGCACTATGACGTTCGGAGTGGCGACATTTTGTACCGTGTATTCCTGCTCGACAACACTCTACAAGTTGACCTCTCATTCTGGCCCACCAACGAACTGCGGGCGGTTGGCCCAAAATTCAGTCTGATCTTTGGTGCTGCTGGAGAGCCGATTTCAGCGCCAGTCCCGGATTCAAAGGATCTGATTGGAATGGCGTGGCTGTACGCGCTGCACGTGCGCTCGAGTATCGCGCGCTCTCGACTGTTGCAGGCAGAATATATGTTGAGCGGAATGCGAGATAACGTGCTTGTGCTTATGTGCAAGCACCACGGTGTAGCTGCTGTCCAGGGCAGAGGCCTTGACGACCTTACCGAGGAGCAAAAGGCGCGAGCTGCAGAATGTCTGGCTCGCTCCTTGGAACCGGTTGAACTCAAACGCGCTTTTCGGCTCACTATGGGCGCTCTGATCGCGGAAGTACGGCGCGCTGACTCAGGCCTCGCGACGAAGTTAGAGGGTACCTTAAACAGTATCGTGAATTGTTTGCCTTTGACTGAGTAGACAAATACTCTATCGCAGTATCAGTCGATTGTTGCAAAATCCCCATTAGACTCAAAATCCCCGCAAGGGGGAATGAACGCGTGAGAGAACAAGCCTACCGAGGTAAATCAGATTTCTGCCTCTACTCCAAGTCGGTGGAGGATCGACTTCAGAAGTTCCTGATTCCTCCGGCGTGGTCGGCTGCGCCCAGCCAAAGCTTTTACGAGCATCGAACGGGATCTGCCGCTGAGGCTCATTAGGGCTGACACTGGGATCTTGTTCAGCAAAGGCAGAATTCTGGTCTGCCACTCATCCCGGCTTGGGTCTGGATATTCCGTATAGACGCTTTCAGGTGAGTGAATTACGCCCGCTTCTATTTCTTCGAGCCGGTTCGATTCTTTGCCGATGTACATGATTCGTTCGACTCGTACGTGTCGTCGGCGCAGCAGCCCGAAGGTTTGCTTGCCGCTCGGCTTTCCCTTCGCATCCGCGCTCTTCGGGCCGGGATGGAATTCGTACTCGCGCAAAACGTCCCCGTACGTCTTGACCCGTGCTACACCCCGACTGCCGTGGAAGCCCTCCGTCGTGATCTCGTACTGTGTTCCTGAGTATTGATCGATCCAGGGCAAATCAACCCAGCACTCCGGATCGGGTACATAGGGCGCAACCAGATGAAATTTCTCCGGATCAACCTCGGGTGGATACCCAAACTGCTTCACATGGCATGACAACAGGAAGTCGAACGGCTTTAGCCGATTGCGATACTTCTTGCCACGATTGAGCTTTGCCAATGAACGAATGGCGGTCGGACTCGTAATCGGCACCCGTCCCATAGCAGGCACTTCCTCAAAACCCAGCGGTTGGGCAGGTAAACCTAACGTCGTACGAATGATCCCGATCCAAGCCTGCGGAATCCAATCGCGATCTTCACTGTCGGGGTTCAGCGGATTTCTGAGGTGACCGAGACCGTGCTCGGACCAGCGGTCTTCATGATTGTTGATTCCTTTCTGGAGAAGGATAGGATTGCCGCACTCATCGCGCAAGAAAAGCGCGTACCGTTTGGATGCAATTGCTAGACAGTAGACCTGTCGTTGTTTGCCCGTTTCCGGGTCATAGTTGTCGCGTTCGATTTTGAGGATGGAGCGGGACTTGTCCGCGTACGGGCTGAGTTTCGCAAAGCGCGCTGCAATCTCGTCGACTTCTTTCCATGACAGTGCCCTGACCGCAGCCTGGCCATCCGGCATCTCGAATGGACCTCCCGGGCAAGGAACAAACCCACCCTGCTCCGTGGCGACAATTGCCATCGAATCGGTGTCCTCCATCACATACGTTCCGTGGAGTTCGGAGACACAGTGGTCAAGAAATGCCAGCGTTAGGCGGGCCCCGGCCGTGATCAAAGAGCCCAGTGGCGCAAACCAGAATTCACCCGGGAACTCGGGGTGGGCGACCGTGCATTTATATGGTTCGGAATCAATGCCGTGGCATTCGACCTCGACTTTGTCGTCCTCACCTTGGCGATCCATCTGCGCGTAGATACCAAAGCATGTTGCGCTTGCGAGGATCTTAAGTGCTTTTTCAAGCCTCTTGGTTTCTGTGTCGGATTGGTCGCCGCGAGAAGACAGCCGGAGACGTTCCTCGACAATCACTCTAAAGAAGTCTTCGCTCATGTACGCGTCCGACATCCGGAGGGGGCGACGCCGTCCGCACCCGAGACTCTGGCTGGCTTTAGCAAACCTCGTCGGAGTCTCGGGTCAGCCGTAGCGGCGGGCCGCCGCCGACCTCATCCGAGGCACTGGCGTGCTCTGGCGGAATTGGCCGGAGTCGCCGAGGTTCGCGAATGACTGAAATGGCGATGTCGCGACAGGAGCGGGCCCAAGGTATTTATGTGAAGTACATCACCCGGTCATTGCACGATGTTCGGCAGCTCCGAGGGGAACGCGAGCGTGGATCGTGGTGCCAGCTCCGGGTTTCGATTTCACTGAAAGTTCGCCGTGCACTAATTGCAGCCTTTCGCGCATGCTGATCAATCCTAGACCGTGGCGAGTAAGAGCTTCTTGTTCCTCAAAGCCGCTTCCAATGTCTGCGACGGTGAGTTCGATCGACTCCTCCGTGCCACGGAGATGCACCGCGAAGCTCCGAACTCCACTGTGCTTCACAGCGTTTTGCAGCGACTCCTGCAAAACTCGAAACAAGCAAAGAGAGACTTCCTTGGACAGGGTGCGCGGTATGCCCGCGTGGCTAAACTGAATCTGAACTTTATTCTGTTCCGACAGTTCCTTGCAGAAACTATTGGCGGCGGTGGCGAGACCCAGATATTCAAGCTTGGAGGAATGCAAACGATGGGATAGACCTTGCACGTCTTTGGCTATCTCCGAGATGCGCTCCTGAGCATGGCGAAATTGCTCACTGAGTCCTGGGGTGGCAGAAGGAAGTTGCTGCCTCCATCGATCCAGTTCCACGGACAAAAGCGCGAGGCGCTGATTGATGTCGTCGTGAAGCTCTCTGCTGATCCAGGTGCGCTCCTCTTCATGTGCTTCAATCAATCTACGGCCAATGGTCGCGAGACTCTCTTCGGCGAGCTTTCGGTCGGTGATGTCTATACAAGAGCCGATGTAGCCAGCGAAGGTACCGTCCGGGTTGAATCTCGGTACACCCTTATCTAGAACCCAGCGATACTCCCCATCGTGTCGCCGCAGCCGATACTGGAGTTCAAACGATTCTCTGCGGTCGAATGCTTCCGCGTAGGTTTGGAAACTGCGGCTCGAATCGTCCGGATGAAGGCCTCCGGCCCAGTCGTCGTCAAGCTCCGCTTCAAGTGGACGTCCGGTGAAGTCCAGCCAAGGTTTGTTGACGTAGCTGCATTTTCGGTCCGTCCCGGACATCCAGATCATGACCGGTGCAGTGTTTGCGACTCGACGGAAACGTTCGTCGCTCTCGCGTAGCTGAGCTTCTGCACGTTTTGCCCTTCGCCCTCTGCCATACCAGCCCAAAAATCAGCAGAGCCTCCATGAAGATCAGAGAAATGCCGCCAATGATGTACGCCTTGTAAGACTCCCAGACCGTTGGCTGTCGGTTGAGGACGATGCTGCCGGGGGGAAGGTTGCTCTCCTTGAGCCCCCAGCGCTTCAGCGCCCGCCAGTCGAACATGTAGACGTGGTTGCTCGTGACGACGGGGATATCCTGGGGCTTCTCGCCGTTGAGAACCCGCACAGCAATCTCTGCGGCGATGCGAGCGTCGTCGGCCCAGTTCACCAGATCGCCACCCACTGTTCCTGCCCTAAGATCCACATCGTCCATTACAAAGACAGGAGCATTCGCTGCACTGGCCACCATCGGTATCGATTGAGCTGAATCGATAAAGCGGTCTCCCGCTGGATCTTGCGAGATTGAAGTGTGATAAACAATAGTATCGTTGGGTAGATGCTTGAGCCTCTCAAGCAGTGCGGGCATGGTCAAGTCGAAAAGATACGTGAATTCAAGCTTCGATTCGTAGTTGTGGAAACTCTGCTTAGCGATGGCTTCCCATCCTTCGTCAAACTTACCCACTCCACCGACGACTACCACGTGCTTGGTGCTGGGCAGCAAGTGCAACGCCACATTCAGGGTTCCCTCGGGGTGTAACTGGGCGACAACACCAGTAAAGGGAATGCCGTGCCTTAGCTCGTCCGGAATTCCGCTCCAAATTGTGCAGAAGATAATTGGGGTACCCTGGAACTTGTCGTACAGCTTCGCGATGAACTTCAGGGACTCTGGCCCGGCGGCAATGATCACGTCGGGCTTGCGGGCTGAGTATTTTTGAATAATCTCTTCTCGAAACCTGTCTTGCGAAACTCGGTCTGGGAATAGGATGAGATTCAGGCTCTCGTCATAGAGCTCGATCCGGTACGGAGATTTTTGTAGACCAGTGAAGACTGCCTGATCGATTTCAGCGAAGCCGGGTGACGAGATAACGCCAATGTCGTTAATAATGAGGACGCGCCGGACTTCTCTTGCAGCTCCTGACGGAACTCGCCTGCGGCGGCAGAAAGGGTGCCACTACTACAACTACAACGCAGATCAGCCGTGCCGCTCGTCTACGCACTTCTCGGCCTCGTGGCTTAGGGCCTCATCGTCCTATTCGCAAGAACTGTACCACAATGATGCTCTGTGGCAGACACTTAAGAGCCCACACCTCGGACCAACAAGTTTCGAATAGGATAATCTGCCAATGATGCTGGCCGTCCGGCTACTGGCAAAACTGCCAGTTCCTCCCTAGATAAATGGCGAGTCAACATTTGGTGATGATTTGAGGGTGCCGGTGATATAAGAATGACTTGGTCTACTCCAAGGCGGCACAACACCGAATCGCGAGAGAAGGAAACGGGACGAGGTATCCGGTCGCCGCGCAGTGACGCTCTTTTTCAACTGAGGAAGCTCAACTCGTCGCGTACATGGGAAATCCGTGGGTCGTTAACAGCTCCATGCTGCGAACGTCATTTGTCGGCAATACCTTACATGAGTACCACCATCGACCGGGCTGGCGCCGGTCGGCGCTCCTGCTGATTGTCACTATTGCTCTGGTTTTTTCCAGCCCTGTACGAAGCCAGACAGCTTCGACCGGCGCACTGATCGGAGTGGCGCTCGACCCAACCGGAGCCGTTTTAACGGGGGTCGTTGTCCGACTCGCGAACCAGGACACCGGCGCGATTCAGTCTGCCATTTCTGACAAAGATGGTAGGTTCAATTTTTTACTGCTGCCCCCCGGCAAGTACGAGCTACAAGCCAGTAAAACTGGCTCTGACACCCTCATCGCTAGCGCAAAGGTAGATGTCAGCGTTACCGAAGTGGTACACCTCGAACTGCGTCTCCGACTGGCAACCGTGTTCCACAGCATCAGGGTGTCTGCAGAGGCGGCAACAGCCCAGACCGACAGTTCCGCTCTGGGCAAGGTAGTCAGCGAAACGGCGGTCGGCGGTTTGCCCCTGGTCTCGAGGAATTTTGCCCAAATTGCAAGCCTCTCTCCGGGGGTTTCGACCGGAGTGTACAACGCAGGAGAGCTTGGACTCGGTGGGACCGCGCTCTCGCAGATTGCCAACTCAAACGATGGGATTTACGTGCACGGAGCGCGTTCCTACGACAACAATTTCCAAGTCGACGGAATAAGCGTGAGCGATGTGCAGGGTAGTGCAGCAGGGAGTGGCGGCATTCCGATTCCGAACCCCGATAGCATACAGGAGTTCAAAGTCCAGACAGGACTCTACGATGCAGGCTATGGGCGCTATGGTGGTGCCAACGTCAGCGTGATTACAAGAACCGGTAGTAACGCTCTCCACGGGACGATTTTCGAGTTTCTGCGCAACCAGGTACTTAACGCGAACAATTTCTTTTTGAACCAAACAGGTGAGCCACGCCCCGTCCTCAAGCAGAACCAGTTTGGTTTCGCGTTGGGTGGGCCTATCGAAAAGGACAAACTACTTTTCTTTGGTTCGTATCAGGGGACGTACCAAGTTAACGGCATTGCAGCTGGTCAGTCGCGGACTGCTTGCACCGCTAGCTTAAGCGAGCCGCCGCTCACGAATGACCGCGCACCCGCTGAACTCGGGAAAATCTTTGGCGGCATGACGGGTGCGCAGGGAGGCACGGCGATCAAACCCGACGGCTCCAACATTAATCCCGTGGCTCTGACCCTATTGAATCTCAAGCTTCCTGAAGGAACTTTCCTGATTCCCACTCCGCAAACTGTAGACCCGACGAAACCACTTGCGCAGCAGGGCTTCTCAGCCCTCACCGATCCTTGCCATTTTAATGAAAATCAGTTTTCAACCAATGTTGACTACCTGAATAGACCGAACAGCAAAATCGCGGTTCGCTTCTTCCTGGCCGATGATGATGAGACCGTCACGTTTCCCGGCAATGGCCTCAATCCAGCAGGTAATATCCCTGGGTTTCCGAGTCCTAGTGATTCTGGATTCAGAGTCTTTTCTTTAGCTCATGCTTACACTTTCCATAATGCATGGCTCAACGAAGCACGGATTGGATTTGTCCGCACGAGGACCAGCACAGAGGCCAGGACTCCGTTCCATTGGTCGGACGTTGGAGTTGCGGAAGGCGAGATGAGCTACAACAACGAGCTGCCTAGCTTGCAAATTCTCGGTTCCGTAAGTATTGCCTCGGGGTTTCCACGCACGATTGCCCAAAATAGTTTTGTCTTTGGAGATAATCTCAGCTTCGTCCGTGGCGCCCACACGGTACGATTGGGAGGATCTTTCACTAGGTTGCAGGACAACGTCAATCTTGTGGGGCTCGGATCATTTCTGCAGTTTCTGAGCTGGCCCGATTTTCTGCTTGGCCTTAGCGCAGAGGACAATGGCACCGGATTCAGCAATGTTTTTGCTTCGTTTGATGACTTCGGCCTGACCAATCGGGAATTCAGAGTGTGGGAGGGTACAGCGTTCGCGCAGGATGATTATAGAATCCGCAGGTCACTTATATTAAATATTGGCTTGCGTTACGAGCGCCTCGGCCAATTTGGAGACCGTCTGGGCAGAAACGCCAGCTTCGACGTCGGCAGGGCTGACCCCAACCCTCCGCCAAGCGGGAGCGTGGCAGGTTATATTGTGGCTTCCAACTTTCCAGGTGCACTTCTCCCTGGTGTTTTGCGTGCGAGTAATACCTTCGGAAACTACGGCGAGGGACAAAACACGATCACCCCGCGAATCGGGTTCGCTTGGCAGTTCCTGCCCCGCACAAGGCGAATGGTGCTAAGGGGTGGGTATGGCACGTATTATTCCCGACCCACCGGTCAAGCCTTTTATCAAAATATCTTGGGCGCTCCGTTTTCAGTGTTTCGTTTAAATGCAGGAGCGGCGAACGCAAACGCGACATTTCAAGCGCCTTTCCCCCAGCCGTTTCCAGCGCCGGAGTCCTTCCCTTCGTTCCCCACATATTCTCCCTCCAGCACGACGACTATTTACTCCGTTGCGCCTGGTTTTCGGCCCGCCATGATTCACCAGTATTCGTTGAACGTTCAGGCTGAACTACACGAGGGCTGGCTCTTGGAAATTGGATACGTGGGCACTCGCGGCACACACTTGGTTCGCCAGCGTTCTCTCAATCAGGCGCTCAGCGCCTCCGCCAACAGCCCAATCAGGGGAGTGACTACAAATTCTGTCGCAAATATTCCGTTGCGAGTCCCCATTCTCGGCGTGCCACCGGACTCTCTTGTGGAGATGGAATCCGAAGGCAGCTCTTGGTACAACGGGCTTGAAGCGAGCTTGACGAAGCGTTTGGGACGCGGCCTTCAGTTCCTCGCCTCTTACACCTTCTCGAAGACTCTGGACACCGATGGCGCCGACATCAACTCAACATCGTCCGGAAACGCACTCACTCTCGGAGACCAAAACTCCCCCAGGCAGCGATGGGGACGCTCCAGTTTCGACCGTACTCATCGTTTCGTTTTTAGCGAAACATGGAGTTTGCCCAGCCCGTCAGCCGGACTCCGGCGAGTGTTTCTCGGAGGGTGGGACTTTGCTTCTATAGTGACGATTCAATCTGGCAGTGCTCTCACTATCTCGGATACCAATGCAAACAACGTTTTCGGAATAACCGCTGACCGGGCGCAACTGAGTGGAACCTGCTCAAAAGACCACCTGGTAACGGGAGGGTCGGTTCAGTCGAAGTTGAGTGGCTATTTCAATGCCTCCTGTTTTACAACTCCGCCAATAATCGGTGCCGACGGCATTGGAACCGCGTTTGGGAACAGCGCTACTGGAATCGTGGACGGGCCAGGTCAGGCGAACATAGATGTCGCCTTCTCAAAAAGCATGGTGCTTCATTTGCGTCATGAGTTAATCAGTCTTCAGATTCGAGCGGAATTTTACAATGCCTTGAACCATCCACAATTTTCGGCGCCGGACGCAAACTTCACATCTCCAACGTTCGGTGTTATCAGCAGCACGGCGGTAAGTGCTCGTGTAGGACAATTGGCCGTGAAGCTGGTGTTCTAGACGCGTTCACATCATCCCAGATGTCTCCAGATGTTTATCATCTAGTCAACATGATGTGTCGTTTCAACATCTCTATCTCCTATCACCGTCAAACCCCGGAGGGGATAGGAGGTAGGAGAAAAAAAGTCCGTCCTCCGTAGTGACACATCAGTGAACAGGGGGACGGCCGGCCCTGGCTGGCCGACAGTCGCCGACCAGACCTTCCGTGAAACGATTTTCCGCTGCATCGCACTATTCAGCAATTGGTGTCGTGCGGATGGATCCATCGCAAGGGAGCCTTCGGCACTGCGGGAGGACTAACATGTTTGCTCGAAAGGTGTCGGTGTGTTTGAAATCGGGGAAACTCCACGAGTTTGCCAATCTGATGCAATCCGAAATTCTCGTCTGGCTGCGCCAGCAAGAAGGATTCCTTGACCTGATTACGCTAGTCGCGCCCAACGGGTGCGAAGTGGCAACCATCACCTTCTGGGATCACGAAGTGAGCGCGCAGTGTTGGAACGTGAGCGGATATCCTGAGGCTCTGAAGACTCTCGAAGGATTGCTGGACGGACTTCCTTACGTCAAGACATTTGAGGTCGTGGGGTCGACACTGCACAGGCTTACGCCCACCAACGGCGACGCGGCGAGTCTGGTGCGCCAGACTGAGCGGGGACTATACTTACCGACGTTTGAAACGAACGCCTGAATGAGCCTTCGTCGGTGCAGGAGGGCCCGGCCTGGACTGGGGCGGGCGTGGGGGGCAGCGAACCGACTCCCGTCAATGAGCGTAATGGCCTTCCATGAGAAGGCCGGTCGGAGTCAAGTTGATTCTTGTTTCTTTTTGTCAGGCACGTTTTTCTCTCCCGCCGAGTGGCCACTGTCGCCATGCTTCCATTCGCACTCTCGAGGAGCGATTCATTCGCTCGGTGCATATTGGGCGTTCTCGGTTCAGCCGGTGCTGCTATCTGTTTGGCGCCCTGTGGTTCTGCTCTTCGAGAGTGGAACCTGGGCCAGGCCATTAACGCAGTCACCGGAACTCGGCTTTGGGCTTTTGTCTTTTCTCTTTTCGTCTTTTCTGTTTCTGGAACGGTTTTGTTTTTATGCGGCTGCGGCCACGGTTGTTCGGCTGCTGTTGTGCAACGGTTCGTACACTTCTCCGCTCACCCACAGATGATGCAGCAACACCGCCAGCTTTCGGGCCGTCGCAATAATGGCCCGCTTCTTGCCGCTCTTTCCGCCGCGTTCGGCCAACTTCATCCCCCAGCGCCTGAGATCGCAGTCCACACCAAACGGACCCAAAATGTGCTGGGCTCCTTGCACCAGCAGCGTGCGCAGATACGGATCGCCTTCTTTGCTGATATGCATCTGCGGCTCACTCTGCCCCGAGTTTCTTCGTCCTGGCTGCAGCCCGAGATAGCAGCCCACGTCGCGACTCTTGCGGAAACGATGCGGATCTTCCAGCGTCAGCAGGAACGTCAGCGCGATCAGCGTACCTACGCCTTTGATCTGTTTCAGCAGCGCCACCTGCGGATAACTGGCTTGCGCCAACGCTTCGATGCGTTGGTTGTACTCGCAGATCCGTTCGCTCAACTCTGCGATGGCCGACAGCAACGGCTCCAGCGCCCGTTGCAGTTCCGGACTCAAGCCTTCGGCTTTCTCCGGATTCATGTTGCGCACGTTGCAGCCGCTCGCCGTAAGACTTGGCCAGCCCGCGGGCCGTGTTCACCAGCGACGTCCTAGCTCTCACCAGGCCGGCTCGCGCTCGAATCACCGTGAGATCGGCTTGCGCCTGTACGCTGCGATGCTTCACCGGATATAACAACTCCGGATCGATCCGGGCCAACCGCGCCAGCGTTTGCGCATCCAGCCGATCGTCTTTCTTGCGGCTCTCCCCGATCAGCCGCACCTTGCGCGCATTGGCCACGATCACTTCATGCCCCAACTCGCGGAGCAAGCGACTGATCCAGGGCGAATGCGTCCCGATCTCCAACGCGATCCGGCTGCGCGGCATTGCGCCAAAGACTTCCTGCAACGTTTTCGCATTCGTACGGACTCGCTGCTCGAGTTGTATCTGGCCAGCTTCATCCAGCACGCAGTACCAACTGTTGCGATCTCCCAGATCTAGTCCGATGGTCAGTTTCTGCTGCGAAAAATTCTTGCTCTGTTTTACCGCCATGGTGCTAACCTTCTTCATTGCCGGTCTCCTTTTTATCTGTGCCTTGAGCACGTCGATAACTTGGGAGCGTACACCGCATCCCGCCCGGAGACCGGCCTTCTCATCCCATCTGATAGCGCCAGTTGAGATAACTTCCGGTTTTCCCGTGAGAACGAAGCCGCTGGCGCGGCGGACGCTGCCGCGTGGGTGATGTCAGCAGTTGTGTGATTCTTGCCCTCAGATAAATTGTGGGTCACAAGGAGGTGTCCTGTGACCCATCTACGCAAAATGATGCTGGAAGAACTCCAGCGACGTCATTACTCTGAGGCTACCACACAGCGTTACATTCGCTTCATCGAGCGGTTCGCCCAACACTTCCACTGCTCGCCCGATCGCCTGGGACCGCAGCACATCCGCGAGTACCAAGCCCAGCTCTTCACCCTGCACAAACTGACTCCCGGTTCGGTGACCAACCATCTCTGCGCCCTGCGCTTTTTCTACATCCAGCGTGACACGTCCGGTTGGCCATGGGAACATTACCGCATCTCCTGCACCGCTCGGAGTGAGTCATGCACACTTTGCTTCAGGACCTCCGCTTTTCCGCACGGCAGCTCATCAAAAATCCAGGATTCACACTGACGGCAGTGATCTCGTTGGCGCTCGGCATTGGAGCGGCCACCGCTGTGTTTAGCGTGATTTATGCAGTCTTGATGAATCCCTATCCCTACCCTGCCGCGGATCGAATAGTACGACTCACGGTCGACAGCGTAGCGGGTTCCGGGGACCCGGTCTATCTGAACGGCTCCGAAATTCAGACCTTGCGGCAGTCACCTGTGGTCCAAAGCGTTCTGACAATGGACTACCAGTCGTCGATGCTGACGGGGCAAGATCTTCCGGAGAACGTGATCACCGTGAGCCTCATTTCGAATGGTTTTCAGGATCTCGACGTGCCCCCTTTGCTTGGACGCGGACTCTGGCCATCCGACGCGGTGGACGGCCAGGAACCGCGACCGGTTGTAGTCCTTTCCTACAGATTTTGGCGGAAACAATACTCGTCCAATCCGAACGTCGTGGGCCGCACTCTGCAACTTGATCACAGGAACTTTGAGATAGTGGGTGTTGCGGCGCCGCGATTCACTTGGGGTGGCGGTGACGTCTATCTGCCGCTGAAGCTTATGCGAGATCCGGGGCGCACCTCTGTCGTCAATTTGCTCTTGCGGCCGGGCGTTAGCCATGCCACGGCCGACGCAGCGTTGCAGCCACTCGTCGAACAGTTCGCCAGTTACATGCCGCAAGATTTTCCAGCCGACTTCAGGGTCCGTGTGCAAGGGCTGAACGACTGGGTGGTTGACTCCATGGGCGGAACCCTGTACTTGCTCTTTGGCGCGGTGATGTTTCTGCTCGTGATCGGATGCGGAAATGTCTCGATTCTGCTGCTGGCGCGAGGTACGGCGCGGCAGCATGAATTGGCGGTGAGGACCGCTGTCGGCGCGGGCCGCCTCCGGATCGTTCGTCAGTTGCTCACAGAGTCTCTGCTTCTCGCCTCGATTGGAGCGGTGCTGGGTGTTCTAGCTTCTTACGGCGCTCTGGTACTGACGCTGCGTCTGGTGCCCCAAACTACGTTCGCCTCCGAGGCCGTGATTCGTATCAACCTGCCGGTTCTGTTTTTCAGCGTCACGGTCGCGCTCGGAACGGGTGTGCTGTTCGGGCTTTGGCCGGCGCTGGAACTCTCGCGGACGCAAATCGGCCCGCTCATGCAGTCCAGCGCGCGTCGGGTAGCCGGCAGCGTCCGCGGGCGCAGGACCCATAGCGTGCTGATCGCCGGGCAGGTGGCGCTGACTTTATTGCTGCTGGCAGGTGCGGGCTCGTCAATGAAGGGGTTCGCCCAGCTGATTCACGAGCCCCTCGGTTACGACCCGCACAACGTAATGGCAATAGGAATTCCTTTACGCGAGGACTCCTATCGCACTTGGTCCGCGCGTGCAGCTTACTTTGAACAACTACGAGAAAAGGTCGCAGAGACGTCCGGTGTGACCACCGCGGCGATTTCCACGGATGCAACCCCGCCTCGGAACGGATGGACCATAGGGTTTGATATCCTGGGCGTCCCTGCGACGAACACTGGGATAGTGTCGGCCAACCTGATTAGTCCGCAGTACTTTGCGGCCCTGCGCATTCCCCTGCTGCAAGGACGGATTTGGAGCGACGCCGAGAACGCCACCGGCGCCCATGTAGCCGTGATCAACCTTACCCTGGCGAAACGCTACTTTCCGAATGGCGATGCCATCGGGCACTCGCTGAAATTGCCGGGTATTGACGGCAACCCGGCCACGATCTTGTCTCCGCCAAATATTGCAACTACCTGGTTACAAATTGTGGGCATCGTCGAGGACGCGCGCAATGATGGGCTGCGAAATGTCGCTAGACCGGCGGTGTACGTGCCTTACACTTTCAGTATGGCTGAGGGCATGGAGATTCTGGTTCGCTCTCAGGTTCCACCCCTGACGCTGCTACATGCTGTGGGCGAGCAGTTGAGGGAAATTAACCCGGATCAAACCAGCGGTGGCGCCGGTGATCTCGAAACTCGGCTTACCTATGAACCCGAGTGGCAGCAGGAGCATATCGCGGCGTGGATTTTTGGCATTTTTGCCTGGCTCGCCCTGGCTCTCGCTGCCGTAGGGCTGCATAGCGTCGTGTCCTACACAGTGGCACAACGGACCAACGAATTCGGGATTCGTATGGCGCTTGGCGCAGAGCGTGCGGACGTGCTGCGAATGGTCTTCAGGGCGGCATCAGTAAGTCTGGGCGCCGGAATCTTGGCAGGTATAGCTCTTTCGTTAGCCCTAAACCAAATCATTGCCAAATGGTCACAAGCGAACCCGCGCGACCCCGCCATTCTCTTTGCCGGGACCGTACTTCTCGGCTTCGTGTCTGGGTTGGCCTGCGCAATACCGGCGCGTCGCGCCTCCAAAGTCGATCCGATGATTGCACTACGCAGTGAATAGTAGCGTCTCTCCACTTTGAGGATGGTCGGCAACTCGGAAACGGTCAATTGCCGAAAAATCGCCATCTCTAACAATGTCGGCGGTGTCAAACACTTTTTGAGCGCACGACGGCATGCACTCTTGGAAGAGCGCCATTTCGCTCTCGTGGATGGTTTGCGCTTTCCAACCTTGAGCTCGCTTCTAATCGTTGGGGTCAGGAACTCAGTCCGACCCAGCCATCTCTTCGATCTCCAACTGCGATCATGATTACTTGTTCGAACTCCCCTGGTTTGGGGAGCGGGATGCCCAATCATTACGTCGGTGATTTACTGCACACCATGGCGATTTCCGGGCTCTCCCGCGTGCGAACCGAGCTTGTTCATCTGTCCGTAGTCCAACCCCTGACGCCACATCCAGTACAGATGCACCGCCAGCTTGCGAGCCATCGCTACCTTCGCGATCTTCCGTCCTCGTCGCATGGCGAGGTGGAAGAACTGTGCTGCGCCATTCTGGATGGCTGCGCACCGTGACCTGCGCTGCTTCCACCAGCAGAAATCGGAGCAGCACATTGCCCTGTTTGCTGATGTGCCCCAGTCGACGCCGATCCCCGCTGGACTCTTCCGTCGGAACCAGCCCCACGTAGCTGGCGATCTGCTTGCCGCAGTGAAAACGCTCGGGCGTTCCGATCACCAACTCGAAGGCCAGTGCCGTCAGCGGGCCGACTCCGGGATGAGTCATCAACCGCCGCGTCACCGGTCGACTTCTCCACTTCCTGTTCCAACTGCGCGCGTCAGATTCTTGGATCTTCGGCGTCAGTTGATCGAGTAAGTCGAGCAAGTCTTGGCGTCGTCGACTGGCCCAGGGAGCCAGTTTCAACGACTCCAGTTCGTTGCGACCCGCCGGCCGCCACAGCGCCTTCTTGCGCCGCAATCCCTCGTTGAGCGCCACCACATGCAATTGATTCATCACCCGCGTGCGCATCTGCACCAAGCGATGCCGATGCCACAGCAGTTGCCGCAGATCGCGATTCTCTGCGTCCGGCACCCAGATCCGCGGAAAGCGGTCTTCCATCATCAGCCGCAACAACAACTGCGCATCCTGCCGATCGGTCTTCTGCTTCCGCACTCGTTTCGTGCGAATCTCGGCGGCATCCCCGATCCACAACTCAAACTGCAAGTCGCGCAGCAATCGCTCGAACCAGCGCGAGTGTCCGCTGGCTTCCATCCCTACTCGCACCCTCCGCCCTTTGAGTGCGCTGTAAAACTGTTCGGCTTCTTCGCGGTGAGTCAGCCGCCGTTCGCCGCACTCACCTGTTTCTGTGTCTACAAAAGCAATTTGCTGGAAGCCCGGATGATAGTCACAACCTATAATCAGCATGTTCGGCTCCTTTCCTCCGAGCCCTTTGGTTGGTTTGCGCCTCCAAAGTCTACTCGGGTCTGGGAGCCGACATTGTTATGGAATCATTTCACTCATGTGCCCTGATTTGTTTCCCGGCTTTCGGCCCCCGATAGATGCGTCTCGGAAAGTTATTGACGTGAAATTCGAGAGGGTAGGTCGGGTCAACCCGCTGATCTCTAACTATTTGGCGAAAGCCTCCAGCAGGTCATAGACGTAGTACCCCAACAACAAATAAAGGGAAATGCGAATCGCCAGCTTTCCAAGGTCTGCTAGTTGCAGCCTACGGCGAGGTCTGGGAAGCGGAGCCATTCTCCAGTGTTTTCGCTTAACACGGTGAATCCCGAGCGTCTCGCCGCAAGTGGCACAGGTCACCGTCTTCTCGGTCGTTACGATTAGTGCACCACAGAAACACTGCAGCTCGTGCTCGTGCTCGCAAACGCTTTCCGCCCCGAACTCGCTCCACCATGACGCTCTATTAGACTCGATTTCCGATGTCATTTCTGGGGGTGCGACTGGACCACTGGGTGCACAGCATACACCCTGACAGGGGTGAGATTCTAAGGGTTTTCTTCGGCCTGCCTCGACCTCGCCCCGAGATACTTTAGCCGTGCCTAAAAGCCCGCAGCACATGACGTAGGCGGATTGACCGAGACCTCAACTGTTGTAACATCGCGATTTCGCTCATTGACCCCGGCTGGGGTTGGAGTGAACCCTAGCAATCGTCCGGGGGATCATTTGGATTTTGAGCCGAGCAGAATGGGCTCGGTTTCGACCAGCCTAAGAAGTTTCACCATCTGCCGCGTCCGACCTTTGTATGTTTTGAAATGCGGACTCTGCAGGTGCGATTCGTATGCAGCTGCATCCCTATAGGTTTCGAACAATCTGATCTGTTCAGGATGCTCTTTGAGCGAGACGGCATACAGCGTCAAGACTCCCGGCTCAACGCGAATCGAAGTCTCGATTTCTTCTTTGAGAGCGAGTTTGTAGGCGTCAAGCTGCCCCGGATCAATCTCCAGTTCTGCTATCCGCACAATCGGGCCTCCGGCCGATTCGGCAGCGGCACATCGCTGGGCCCAAAACAAGAATGACGCAACCAACGATGTCCCGAGCAGCAGCGCTTGTCTCCCCGTCATATGCAACCCCCTCTCAAGATTAGGACGATCTGATTTCACTCCCTGAACGAATCGAACCGTATATGTCTGATCAGTTTAGCGTGACCGACAGAAGTGGCTGGCGAAAAATCGCCATTGCACTCATTTAGCTCGCTTCTGAGTGTAATCGCCCGTTCACAGCAGACAACCTTCAACGTCCCGCGTCATGCTGTTTGAGACGGTTTACTCCATTGACAGACTCTTTGCAGCTGTGACAGGATGTTGGCCCTCCCCTGAAGTTGCTCCCACTTCCTACTAGAAAGGTTTCTATGGCTCGCATGAAATCTCAGAGTTTGAAGACTGCGCCAAAGCGCCAATATCCGCAAATCGAAGCGAAACTAGAGAAGAAACTTTTGGCGTATGCCGCTGTGGCAAGTGCAGCGGGGGTGGCGGCTTTGGCTGCTCCACAAGCAGCCGAGGCGAAGGTCGTCTATACCGCAGTGAACACGCTGATCACCAGCCCCTACCCTCTCGACCTGAATGGCGATGGATTGGTCGACTTCTATCTGCTGAATGGGGGCGCGGCTAGCATTGCCGGGTCCTGGCGCGTGTCGTACCTCGACGTATGTCATATCGCGGCCAAGTGCCTTTCATCCTCGTCGATGTTGCAAGCGAATGCCAGCAATCGGGTGCGGGCGGCCGCGTCCGGCGCGGCGGTCCTTCCCTTCGGTGCCAAGATTGGGCCAGGGGAGGAGTGGAATGCCAAGGGCCAGGGCGCGAATCTGGGCTTCCGCTTTTTCTACTCCGGGTCGAACTACGCGCAGAGATGGGGCGGGCCCTGGGCGAATGGGGGACAGGGCGAGACCAATAAATATCTCGGCATTAAATTCAAGATCGGCAACCAGTTCCACTACGGCTGGGCACGAGTGACGTTTAAAGTTCTAGCGCGCTCGTATCAGGCGACCATCACCGGGTACGCTTACGAGACGATTCCGGGCAAAGCGATTCGTGCGGGAGATACGACCGGGACGGCGGAAACTGCACAGGTGCAGGCGCCGAGGGATACGCGTAAGGCCGCGTCGCAGGAAGCTTCACTGGGGCTATTGTCAGCGGGTGCCCCAGGATTGCCGGTCTGGAGAAGGGACGACTTTGTCAGCTAGGTGTCGAAAAATCGGTCTCAACCGCGAGGTTGGACACGTGGTTCGATTCAGCGACTAGAAGGTTGTGTTTTGACGGGCATCGCGTCTTTCCGATGACAGGGGGCATGTTCGCGCATGCCACGAAGCCGCCTGCCGGCTGGCAAGAATCATTTCCCCTCCTTCAGTACGCTACCGTACAGACAAACCTTGGTCCCGTGAATAAACTCAAGACCCCTGAGTACACAGCCTCCCCCGAGTCGCTGAGTGTGCACTTCGGGAGGAGATCTGTTGTGGCCATCAATTCTCTTCCGAAGACCTGCTGGATTTGCGGCAAGACTCTTCGCTTGGAAGACTGCAAGATCGACGAGCACGGACTCAGCGTCCACGATAAGTGCTACGTCGCCAAAATTACCCAGGAAAAGGCTCCGCCACCGCAACCGCGGAAACGCTTCTAGTCCTCTTCAATACTTGCTGCCGCCAAGGAATTGGCGCCTGTTCGCCCGCCATGCCCGCGCATATAGCTTTCAACGTCGCCAGCAGATGATCTGCGAAGGTGTCCGTTTTCGAAAAGCCGCCTCGAGCCGGACGTGAAAATGCAGCCGGCCTCGCAAGACCATCGGCAACTCTCTGTCTCAAAGCCGCAACCTATCTGACGACGTAGGTCTTGATTTGCCCCTCACGCTTGGGGCGCAAAATAAAAGGAGCAACCTAATGACGAAATTCAGTCGCTTGCTGCTGTGCGTAGCTCTTGCTGCCATGACCTCCCTGTGGGCCGTCGCGCAAGACTCCGATGCCAAGTCCAAAAGCGAAGTCAGAACCATGACCGGATGCCTGACCAAGTCCGGCAGCAACGAATATCTGCTGACCGCCACCGATGGCAGCACGTGGGAAATTCACGGCAACAATGCGGTCGATCTCGCCGTCAACGTGAACCAGACGGTCGAGGTCAAAGGTGTGGTTTCGAATTCCAAGATGCACAACATGAAGGAAGACGAGAAGAACATGGCCCACGACACCGGCATGAAGAAGAACAACGCCGAGCACGGCCACCTGAAGGTCACCGACATCCACTCAGTCGGCGATTCCTGCCAGTAACGGATCGGCGAATCACAACGACACGAAAGGGCGGAACGATCGCGTTCCGCCCTTGTTTTTTAAACTGAGAACTGAGAACTGAGTACCGAGACTGAGTACTGCTTCCTACCCCTTCACGCTAATCTTCGAGAACGACAACACCGCCCGGCTCGGCGTCGGACGTCCCATCGACAGCGCCGGACGGAACGTCGTGAAGATCAGCATCCGCTTCACTTGCGGCAGCACTTCCTTCGACTCTTCCGAATCCGACAGAATGCGGTAATCCTGCACCCGCCCGTTCGCATCGACGTAGGCTTCGATCACCAGCGAATCGGCGTTGATCGAATCCATCGTCATGCCAAACGCGCTCGGCTGCAACTCCGGCGCGGTGTTGACCATCACCAGCGGCACATCGTTGTCTCGCCTGCAGCGATCGACGGCGCCACGAAATACACCATCGCGATTCCGAAAATAATCAGCGCGCTCAGGAACCCGGCCGTCGCCGGAACCATGAAGGCCTGCAATGCATTCTCCAGCCGCACCAGCAGCCCTTCAAACGGCGCCCGCTTGGCCTGCGCCGCTTCCCGCGAAATCGCCAGCCGCAGCTTCAATCCCAGATCCGCCGGAACCTTCGGCCGCGCCACGCTCACCAGCAACTGCTGCGTCGCGCGCAACGACTGATATTCCTCGTTGCAGCGCCGCGCAGTCCGCCAAATGATCCTGCAGCGCGAGCATCTCCGTGCCCGTCACTGCTCCATCCAGGTATGGCGAAAACAACTGCTTCGCCTGCGGGCACTGCAGTTCCGTTGATTTTCCCTGTGCCGTCTTCATGCCACTCATGGCATCACCTCGACCCTTCTACCCCCTCCAGCAACCTGCGACCGCACGCTCCGTTCTTCCTTTCAGAATGCGCCGGAGCGGTCAACCCCAGTTCATCTCCAACCTCGCGTACATACGGCGCCAGCCTTTGCCGCAGTGCTTCTCTGCCGCGCGTCAGCCGCGATTTCACCGTTCCCAGCGAAATCTCGCAGCACTTCGGCAATCTCTTCGTACGACATCTCTTCCAGATCGCGCAGAATCAGCGTCGTGCGGTACGGCTCCGGAACCTTCCGCAACTCTTCTTCCACCCGCCGCTGCACTTCGCGATGCGCCACGTTGTCGAACGGAGAATCCGCATGATCGGTCAACGCCACCTGCATCGCATTCTCCCCGGCCACTCGGCCCATCCGATTCCGCCGGCTCGATCGACGTCTCCTTCGCCTTGTGCCGGAACCACCACCGCCGCCGGTTCGCCGCCTCGTGCAGCGCGATGCGGTAGATCCACGTCTTCAGGCTCGATTCGCCGTGAAAGTGCTTCATCCCGCGGAACACTTTCAGGAACACATCCTGCGTCGTATCGGCCGCGTCCGCCGGATCGTTCACGATCCGGTACACCAGTCCGTACACCGGCTGCTGAAATTCGCCAATCAGCCAGGCGTAGGCCGCTTCCGAGCCGGCCTTCAGTTCGGCGACGATCGCCGCTTCTTCCTGCGACCGTGCTCCGATCGCACTTGCTAGATCACCCAAGGTGGTTGCTCCCGCCATGTTGGCGTCCCCTGATTATAGGATTTTCCACCCCACCGCGCCCTGAAAATCGACTGCTGGCCCAGTCCGGCCAACTGTAAGCGGAGCCGAGAACTGTCACTCAACATAGACTCCGTGTGAGTGTCCAGAGTTCCCACCTATAAGTGATTTATTTTCAGCAGCTCAGCGGGGGAGCAATTCGCGCTGGGGGGCCCCGCAGTTCACCTTTAAAAGTCAAGGGTCAAACGGTGATCAACCAGTGGTTACTTCAGAGCACCCCAAATGCTCGATGTCGAGGTCCGACGCCTGTCGCCCGACGCCTGCCGCCCGAAACTACGTACCCACCTTCGCCCCCAGCGCTCCGCCCGGCACTTCCAAGTTCAGCTTCTTCACAATCTCTGCCAGCGCCGCCAGCAGCGCATCGCATCCCTTATCCAAACCCAGTTCCGATTTCTCCAAAAACGCGCAAGCCCCGTCCTGCTGCAACCGCATCGCATTCTTCTGCGAAAGTCCCGTGAACACCACCACCGCAATCCCCGCCGTCGCCGGATCCTTCTTCAACGCCTTCAGCACGTCCGGTCCCGTCATCTTTGGCAGGAGCATGTCCAAAAGAATCACGTTTGGCCTTTTCTCTCGCGCCAGTTGCAGCGCCTGCTCCCCATCGGTCGCCGTGGTCACGTCGTATCCCGCCCGCGCCAGTGCCCGCTCCGTTGCCAGCCTAAGAAACTTGCTGTCGTCGCATAGCAGAATTTTCGTCGCGCTTGCCATTTTGTCTGTCTCGTCGAATCCCGGTCTTTCGGCTCCCGCCGAAAACTCGCGGCTTACGCCCGAGCGGCCTTCACGTTACCTATCGGCAGATTGGCCAAACAGACCAGCAACCGCTCTCTTCGAAGATGAGTCTCTTCTCAGATTCGCGCTCCGCAACCTCTCACCCGCGGCGGGCGGCGCAGGTCCTCACTTCCAACCGTTACAAATTCATTTTCATTCAGGGGTTCCACCAGCATTGTGGTTTGAGGTCCAACGTCCGAGGTCCGAGGTCCGAGGTCTGACGTCCGCCGTCCCCTTACTTCTTGCCCCGCGATCGCGCCGCCTCATCGATTAACGTCTTGACCCCGGCCCGGCATGCGCTGCGCAATTCCTCCTCATGTCCTTCGGGAATCGCCCGCGACAGCAAAATTGCCGCCGCTCCTTGCGCGAGCGACCATATCGCCAGCGCCAGCTTGGTGTGATGTTCCGGCAATCCGCCCAGTCGCTGCGCCAGTCGTTCTTCCAGCGATGCGAAGTTCGGCCGCGCGTCCCGGATCGGCGCCAGCTTCCGTCCAGGCTTTGGCCGAGGAATTAGGTCGCGCCCGTGCGCGAGCAATAATTCGTAAGCGTGCGGCCGTTGCACAAGGTAATCCACATACACCTCGGCGGTGTCTTCGATCGAATCCGTATCGCGAAATTGCTTCCCCAGATCTGCCTGGTAGTACTGCAGCAGCGCGACCACGATCTCTTTCCGGTCCTTAAACCGGCGATATACGGCAGGGGTATTCGTTCCGGCAGCCTTGGCTACTGCCCGCAGGGTCAACGCCTTCTCCCCTCCCCGCTTCCATAGCAACTGCGCGGCTTTCAGGATTCGGTCTTCCAGATCCGGATCCGGCTTTCGCGGCATGCTCGTCTCTCCTCGGCGGGAACAGAATCGCCTCCAAATTTTATTGACAGCGTATATATAACACTGTTATACCTATTTCTACCAGTCCTCCCCCCATTCATAACCCAGGGCTCCTGTCAGGAAAGGCGGCCGCGGCGCAACCATGCGTCGCGGCCTTCTTGTTTTCCGGGCGATCCCTGACCACGTGACTTAGGAACCGCCGCGCGTCGTAACCCTCTTCTATTATCGCGTTGACAACGTAAACGATACAATGTATAAATAATGTGCAGTCGGGCCCCCTCCTTGCACAGTCCCCCCAGGTTTTAAAAATCGGTTAAGACGTCAGGAGTATTACGATGTATTCGCGCCAAAACCCGAACGACCGGGTGTCCACTGTAGAACTGAACTCCGAGCTCGAAAACGCTGAACTCGAGCTGCTCAGCGCCCATTGCGCCACCCATCAGCTTCGCCTTCGCTATTCTTCAGACGATCTGGCACGCTTGGGCCGCCGCGACCTCCTGCGCAAGTCAGCCGAGGCCGCCAGCGCCCTGAACGAGTTTTACTCGGCCATTGAAAAGAGAATCCCCCAGGCCGTGCCCGTTCCCGAAGCTCCCGTCTTGCCGACCGCCGAGCAGATCGCCCTCGCTGTGGAGTGGCTCTCTTCCTACCTCCACGAGCAGCACGATCATTACGCTCCCGTCGCCGCACCCTTGAGCAGCCAGTTCCAGGCCCGCATGTGGCCCTACTTTACCTCCGAACTGCTCGGCCAGGTCCGCGTTCTCGAACTTCAGGGAGCCCGCGTCGCTCCTCCGGATTTCTTCGTCAAGGCCCGCGCCCTCGGTTACGACCCGCCCGAGATCAGCCACATGGACTCCGTCACTTTTCTCGATGTGGTGGTCTTCAACGAAGCCATCAGCGAACGTTCGCTGTTCCACGCTCTCGTGCACACTGTCCAGATCCAGGTTCTCGGCCTCGAACGCTACGCCGAGCTGTGGGTCCGCAGCTTCGTCAAGTCGAAAGCTCACTTCAGCGTGCCTCTCGAAGTGCACGCCTTTTCGCTCTCCTCGAAGTTCCTCCGCCCCTCCGCGGAAAGATTCTCAGTGGAGGATCAGGTGCGCCGCTGGGTCGCCGATTCGCGCTACTGACTGCGCGCAAATTAGCAACTCTTGCGCGGCGCTGCCGGCCGGGACCGTGGCCGGCAGCCATCGCCGAGTCAGTCGAATACAGATACCAGCCTAGTTACGGTCGTGATCGCGATCATCCCAGTCGTGTTCTTCGTGCCACCGGTGCTCGTGCTCGTCCCACCAGCGGTGATGCTCACGCCAGCAGCGCTCTCGCGCCTCGTGCAATTCGTGCCGCTCGTGTTCCGCCTGCCGGCTGTTTCGTCCGTGGTGCTCGATGGCCTCATGCAGTTCATGATCAGCGTGCGCAATCCGGCGCTGGCAGGCTTCCACTGTTTCCGCATGCGCCCGCGGCGCTCCAGTAAGCAGAAATGTTCCGCCCACCACTGCCAACGACAGCAGCCATCGTGTCATCGAACGAACAGCACTCTTTTCGTTGCTCATTGCAAATTCCTCCATCGCCTCGCTTACCCTCGGCCGCGCGAGCGCTTGCCAGCCGACAATCGAAGCTATCGGACGCCGGCTACTCCCTTCGATACCGTTGATCTGGTATTTTTCCCCGATAAGCTTCTTTCCTGTCCCGCATTTCCCCTTAGTAGTTAGCGCGAAAACGCCTGCCCTGAGCTTGTCGAAGGGTGGGGATTCCCCGCATCGTCCACTCCCCGCAGAAAATATCCCCAGCTGGTCTAAAGTCCTGGTCTAAAATCGAAGACAGTCCCCCTCATGCCTGACGATTCCACCACGATCTCGCTGTGGCAGACGCCGCGCTTCCCGGGTCGTTCCTGCTATGCCGCGAGAGGGCCAAGGTCAAGCAGTTCGCGGGATTGTTCAACCGCGTCTAACTTGCTGACACCACCACCAGCGTCGCGTCATCCCGGAACCGGCCCGCACAAAACTCCGTGACCCGCGCCACCACCCTCCCATTCAGTTCAGCCGCAGTGCCCGTGCAGTTGGCCATCGCGAAGGCGGCGAGATTCTCCTCGCCGAATTCCTCCCCGTCCGCTCCGCAGGCTTCGGTGATCCCGTCGGTGAACAGCAGTAACCGGTCGCCTGCACCGAGCGCAACTTCAACGTCCTCATACTTCCATGCCGGAAAAACGCCCAGCACCGCCCCACTGGCTGGCAATTGCCGAATCGAATCCCCCGACACGACAACCGGGTACGGATGTCCGGCGTTGCAGTACTCCAGCGTGCGCCGCTCGCCATCGAGCACTCCGTAGAAAAACGTCACAAACTTTCCCGTAGCGATGTTTCCGCAAAGCACGCTGTTTACGCGGCTGCATACCCGCGCCGGACTCTCCGTGTCACGCGCAAAGGCCCGCACGGTCGCCTGTACGTTCGCCATCAGCAGGGCAGCGGACACTCCTTTACCCGACACATCGGCGATACAGATCCCCAACCGGTTCTCACCCAGTCGCAGCACGTCGAAATAATCTCCGCCCACCATGCGCGCCGGTTGCCAGGCCGTGGCCACTTCGAATCCCGCAATCTGCGGGATGTCGGTCGGCAAAAGCGACTGTTGAATCTCCCGCGCCCGCTCCAGTTCCTGCTCCTGCATCTCGATCTGCGCCGCGCTCAACTCCACCGATCGCTGCAGTTCGCTGTTGCGCCGTTCCAATCGTTCTTTCGTTTCGACATACAGAGTCGAAATCACGCTGAAAACGAGAATGATCAGGGCAGGGAACCGCCAGCCGGTTCGGATTAAGTGCCCCACGGTTTGCGGTGATGGTGGGGCGGTCAACCCGACGATCACACTGGCGACAACGTAGGCGGCCGGTGTCAGAATCAGCCACGCACAAACAAGGATCAGCCAGTTGGACGGGAAGGGCTTTCCCAAGTACTTGCACCTCACCCAGTTCATCGGAGGTGTCACGAAGTTCCCGAAGCAAAGCGAATACAGGATGATCGTTGCCGGATTAATCTTTTGTCCGATGGCCCAGAAGATGGCACAAACGACGGCGGCAACGCTGAGATAAAGGCCCTGCAGGCGAAAGAATTTCGTCAGCAATGAAAGGCCGCCCACGGCTCTATCGCGCTGCGGGAAGTGTGCACTATGCGCCACTCTCCTACTATTCAGGACTCGCCAGCATCGCGCTGTGCTCAGACGCACACGAATTGCGAATCGCTAGAGAGGAAGGCTCGGCTTATGTCGCGTTTAAATAATGGAAGCTGCGGAAGCTCCGTCTAGCTGGCCGATTTCGGGAATGGTTATTTCCGGCACGGACACAAGAATTGTTGCTACAATTCCCCGCATGTTGCGCAAGACGATATCTGTTCTGTCAGCTCTATTTATATTGCTGGTGTCGGTTTGCTGTGCGCAGCAACCGGCGAGCACCTCGGCAAATTCGGCAAGCGCGAAGGAAGGAGCGGCCATGCCGAGCGAGCGAGGGCGAATCCTGGGGATCGGTGGAATATTTTTCAAGTCCACGAATCAACAACAGATGCGTGAATGGTACGGCAAGCATCTCGGACTCGCGGATAAAGGCGAGGGCGTCATGCTGCCGTGGCGGGAGAAAGACAACCCCGACAACCAGCATGTGACCGTTTGGACCGTGTTCCCAGGAAACACCAAGTACTTCGAGCCCAGTCAGGCCTTCATGGTGAACTACATCGTGGACGACCTCGATGCGCTGCTCGAACGGCTGCAGAAAGAAGGCGTCAAGATCGATCCCAAGCGCCAGGACGCAGACTATGGCCGGTTCGCGTGGATCTACGATTCCGACGGCAACAAGATCGAATTGTGGCAGCCGCTGACTCCAAAGAAGAAGTAGCGGTAATCCCAAGCGTCAGCACACGAAGCGGAAAAGGACATCGAGTCGATTGTGGCAGCCCAAGTGATGGTCATCAGATTGACAGCTGCTAGCCATCGACCACCGTTCCCGCCCCATCCAGCACCTGCCGCACTTTTCCCGCCAGGCTCGACGGCGTAAATGGCTTCGGCAGAAATGCGATCCCCGGATCGAGTACTCCCTGATGCACGATCGCCGTGTCGGTGTATCCCGACATAAACAACACCTTGGTCTGTGGACGGATCTTCTGCAGTCGCCGCGCCAGATCAGGCCCACTCATCTCGCGCATCACCACGTCGGTGAGAAGGAGATCAATTCCGGCTTGATGTTGCTGGCACATCCGCTCCGCATCCAACACATTTTCGAGCTCCAGCACCAGATATCCGCATGCCTTCAAAATGGCGACCGTTAAATCCCGCACCTGGCGGTCGTCTTCGGCGACAAGAATTGTTTCATTGCCGCGGATCGTCGGCACGGCCACCGCTGGCTTCATCACGGCTCCGGCCGGCTCTTCCACCCGTGGCAGATATACCTTGAACGTGCTTCCCCGCCCCGGTTCGCTGTACACCCATATGTGTCCTGCACTCTGCTGCACGATGCCGTACACCGTCGCCAATCCGAGTCCTGAACCCTTGCCCGGTTCTTTCGTCGTGAAGAATGGCTCAAAAATATGCGACTGCGTTTCGGCGTCCATGCCCCCGCCTGTATCGCTAACCGCCAGCATCACGTAAGCCCCGGCACGCACACCCGCGTGTTTTTTGGCATAGTCGTCATCGAGCTCCGCGTTCGCGGTTTCCATGGTGAGCTTGCCGCCGCCCGGCATCGCGTCGCGCGCATTGATCACCAAATTCAGCAATACCTGCTCGATCTGTCCGATGTCAGCCTTGACCGATCCCAGCTTAGGAGAAGGCTTGGTGACGATCTCGATATTTTCGTTGATGAGGCGCCGCAGCATCTTGTCCACATCCACGATCACCGCATTCAAATTCACAACGCTCGGCTGCAAAACCTGTTTGCGCCCGAAGGCCAGCAGTTGCCGTGTGAGCGACGCCGCACGATCGCCGGCGGTAATAATATGACTCGCTCCATGCCGGACGCTTTCCTGCGAGGGCTTCGGATTGTCCATCATTTGCTGTGCGTAGCCCATGATCACGGTGAGCACGTTGTTGAAGTCGTGCGCCACTCCGCCGGCCAGTCGTCCAATGGCCTGCATTTTTTCCGCTTGCACCAGTTGCTTGAACAGCAACCGGTAGCGCTCCTCGGAAACCTGCAACGCCTCGACCACCTGCGCATTGCGATGCTGGCTGATGGTCAGGTGCGCCCCGTAACATGCCAGAGAAACGATGACGCTTCCATACGCCACGACCCGGTCGTGACCGGCCGCCCGCAGCGCCAGCGCCCACACGGTCAGCGGCATGATGGCGAGTCCAATATTTCTCAGCAGAAATTTTCGTTCGCTCCATGGTTCGCGAGCCACGTCGATCGTGGGTTCCACCGGCTGCTCAAATCCTGCGGCGAGCATGGCCGCCACTACGAAGGGCACCGTCCACGCCAGGCTTGACCAGCTCCCCGAGTTCGTATGAATAGAGGTCAGCGCATAGTCGCCGATCCCCGCCGCCAGCGCATACACGATGAAATAGACCGCCATCCTGCGGCACAGACTTCGTACCAGCGCCGTCCGCGCCCAAAAGCCGCGCGCCAGAAACGCACAAGCCAGAACGACGTTCAACACGTTCGTCATGGCCTGCTCCATCACTTCCAGGTTGTGGGGTCCCGCGGGCAGCGCGCGCAGAAACAGAAAATCGTAATAGATCAGGAACGCGACCATCAGCATCTGGACGAAGTCCAGCGACCGCTGCCAGTCGAGCCCGGAAGGATCTTCCCCCTCGCGCAGGAACAGCGCCATCACGATCGGCGCGTCATAACAAAGATAGAGAAATTGCGATACTGGAGAGGCTGGAACCGGCATCCGCAGCCAGTTCTCGTAGTAGGTCCAGACAACGTTCGAAACTCCGTAAGCGGTGAACGCAAACGCAAACAGCATCCAGAACGTTCGCCCCAGAAGGCGGCTGCGCCGTGACGCCACCACGCAAAACGCCGCAGCTGTAAAGCATGCCGCAATCTGAATCAGGTTCGAAACCAGCGCCCGCAGCGGCTCGCTGCCGATGAGAAGAAATCCGGCGATCTGCAGAACGACGAGTATCCACGCGGCCCAAGCGATGCGTCGCAACATACCTCCAGGCACTTTCAATGCTCCCTGGAACCCCCTGCCTTAAGCGAACTCCATCCTTGATGTGCCAACAACACGAGTAATCTCCGCGTGGTCGCTACGATGTGAAATCGCGGACACAACTGCCTGCATCCCACGCCCCAAAACATTCCGAAATGGTATGTCCCAGTTATTCTTTAAGTCAACACGCACCCGAGAGTGAGAGTAGAAATTAGTAACGTCCCAGCGGCCTAGCCATTCCCCTCGCAACCCGCTCTTGCCTTTCAAGCCGAAACTCCAGGCAACAAAACTCACCAAGGTCGCAACAGACTCGCTAGACAAATCTCAGACTCCCGAGAGGACTTCCTGTTACATGAACAAAGGTGCGCCCATTCGCTGGATGGAAAACACTTACCTCCGCAAACATCTTCGCGGCCAGGGCATCGAGATCGGCGGATTGTGGAAGAAGTTCAAGGTGCACCCCTCCGCCAAAGTCTGGTATGTCGATCGTCTCTCGGCCGACGATCTGGCCAAACACTACGCCGAGGTGCAGGAAAAAATCGTGGTCCCCGACATCGTTGCCGATGGCGAGGATCTTCCCCTTCGCGACCTGGATTTCATTATCGCCAGCCACGTCCTCGAACATCTGCCCTCGCCGTTGAAGGCCCTGCTCTCCTGGTACGACGCGTTGCGCAGCGGCGGCACGCTGCTGCTGAAAGTCCCCGACAAGCGATTCACCTTCGACCGAAATCGCGAGCGCACCCCGCTTCAGCATCTGCTCGAAGAATTCGACGATCCGACTCGCATCGATACCCGCGCCCACTACGCCGACTGGGTCGAGCACGTCGACGGAAAGCCCGCGGGCAGCGCCGAGTTCGATGCCCAGCTGCGCTCGTTGATGGATACCAACTACAGCATCCACTATCACGTCTGGACCGACCAGGATTTGAAAGACATCATCGACCACACGCGGAATGCCTGGCGCATGGCTTGGCACCCCGTGGTTTTCTGGAACGCCCATTTCTACCGCAAAGAAACCGTCGCAGTCCTGCAGAAAGTGTAGCGTCCGCAAGCGGAAAATTATCCCGTCCGAGTCTAGGATCTAAGTCTAGAATCTAAGAAGGCCCCTCATGCCCGACGACCCCATCACGATCTCTCCCGGCCCGCAGTTCATGACCGCGATGGTGCTGGCGCTCGCCGCCGACGCCCTCCAGATCTTCGTCTTCCCCGCATTTGTCGCGGGAGCACTCTCACCCGCCGATGACCTTCTCGACCTCGGCGTCGCCGCAGCCATGGTCCGTCTCCTCGGATGGCACTGGGAATTTCTCCCCTCGTTTTTCGCCAAGCTGGTCCCCGGCGTCGACCTCGTCCCCTTCTGGACAATCGCCGTGGTCAACGTCTACCGCAAAGCCAAACTAGCCGCCGCCGAAGCCGAAAAGCACCCGCAACAACTCCCGGGTTGATTTCGATTTAAGTAAGACCGGGTGCCCCACATCTCGCGCGGCTTTTTGCGCGAGACGTGGGATTAAATGTTCCGGCCGGAACACATCGTCATGACGGTAAGGTGTAGACGATTGTGTCATGACAACTAAGCGCAAGAAAACAAAGCGGCGGGCCGTCTATCCCCAGATTTGTGTCCCTTCAAACCGGTGAAAGACGGTTTGGTGGTTAGATCGCGGGTGGTGCCTTTGATTCTAACCTCTAAATCAAGGTTTGGTGGTTTGAAGGTTAGCTTGTGCTTTTCGTCGGGAAAAAATGGGGAGCGTTCTATCTGTTCCGGAATTTCCCAATATGGGTCGAAAAACCGGTGAACGTTCCGTGCACTCCACCCGTCTGTCCCCGGTTTCGCTCATGCGTCAGGTGACATGACGTTCGACATTTGCACAGATGCGCGAAGCGGCGATGTGACGAATGACACTGCAACAACTCATTCAAACATCCTAAAATTCTTGTCATTCCGAACGGGCGTTTTTCAGCCCGGAGGAATCTGCTGTAGCGAGGAGCGCCAATGCCGCCTCAACGCACCTACTACGTCTACATCATGGCGAGCAAAAGCCGCGTCCTCTACGTCGGTGTAACGGGATTTCTGATGGCGCGAGTTCTACGACATCGCGCCGGCGAGGGCGGCGAGTTCACGCGCAGATACCACGTGCATCGCTTGGTCTACTTCGCTTCATTTCACAACGTGGGAGACGCCATCGCCCGCGAGACCCAGATCAAAAAGTGGCGCCGAGAAAAGAAGGTTGCCTTGATCGAAGAGCGTAATCCGACTTGGGAAGATTTGGCCGAGGGCTGGGGTAAGCCGGCAGTCATGAGGGTATCGGCGCCAGCAGATTCCTCACCGGACTTGGGCCCGGTTCGGAATGACAACCAGTAGTCGACAGTCTCGTCACTCGAAGTAATGTTGTCATTCCGACGCCCGAGCGAGGCGAGAAAGGAGGAATCTGCTTTTCTCCGCTCGAGCGCGAAAAGTCGGGAAGCACGCGCCGCCCCCGCCAGTCCGGCGACCCAGCTTCACCGGGCCGCAGCGCCCGCCGCCTTTGACTCTATTCTTGCTCTTGACCTTGCCAATACCCCGCGCTTCCCGGTCCCAACTAAGCCGCGACGTTCACCAATTTTTCCTCGTCCAATTCAAAAGCGGCCCGAAACCTCCGGGCCGCCTGGACGGGCCTGAGACCCGTCCCCACATGAGTTTTGCTGAGGTCCGAAGTCCGAGGTCTGACGCCGATTTTCCTGACGCCCGACGCCTGACGCCGAACGCCTACGTCCCCTCGCTCCAGCCCGCCAAATACTCTTCCTGCTCCGGCGTCAGCTTGTCGATCTTGATGCTCATCGACTCCAGCTTCAGCTTCGCCACGCGCTTGTCGAGTTCGTCGGGGACGCGATACACCGTCTTCTCCAGCTTCTTGTGGTTCTTCACCATGTACTCAACCGAGAGCGCCTGGTCGGCAAACGACATGTCCATCACCGACGCGGGATGCCCTTCGGCGGCGGCCAGGTTGATCAGGCGGCCTTCGCCGAGCAGGTTGATCTTGCGTCCATCTTTCAGCGAGTACTCTTCCAACGACGTGCGTGTGGTGCGCTTGCCCGAGCTCATCGCTTCGAGCGCCGGGATGTCGATCTCGACGTTAAAGTGTCCCGAGTTCGAAATGATCGCTCCATCTTTCATCAGCGCGAAGTGTTCTTTGGTGAGCACGCTCTTGTTGCCGGTCACCGTGCAGAATACGTCGCCGAGCTTCGCGGCTTCGGCCATCGACATCACGCGGAAGCCGTCCATTACGGCCTCGAGCGCTTTCGTCGGATCGACTTCGGTAACGATGACTTCCGCGCCGGCGCCGCGCGCCCGCGAAGCGAGCCCGCGTCCACACCAGCCGTAGCCGGCGACCACGAACTTCGACCCCGCCAACAGGTAATTCGTCGCGCGGATGATGCCGTCAATCGTGGATTGTCCCGTACCGTAGCGATTGTCGAACAGATGCTTGGTGTCGGCGTCGTTCACGGCGACGATGGGGAACTTCAACACGCCGTCTTTCGACATCGCGCGCAGGCGGATGACTCCGGTCGTCGTCTCTTCCGTTCCGCCGATCACGCCTTCGAGCGCGTCGGTGCGCTTGGTGTGCAGAATCGTCACCAGGTCGGCGCCGTCGTCCATCGTGATCTGCGGCTTGTGATCGATGGCAGCGAGAATGTGGTTGTAGTACGTGTCGTTGTCTTCACCCTTGATGGCGTAAACGGGAATGCTGTGATCGCGCACGAGCGAGGCGGCCACGTCGTCTTGCGTGGACAGCGGATTCGAAGCGCACAGTACAACTTCGGCGCCGCCATCGCGCAGGCAGATCGCCAGATTTGCGGTCTCGGCGGTCACGTGCAGGCAAGCGGATATCCGTATGCCCTGCAGCGGCTGGTTCTTGATGAACTCCTTGCGGATAATTTGCAGCACCTTCATGGACTGGTTCGCCCACTCAATGCGCTTTTTCCCCAAGTCGGCCAGTTCTACGTTCTTGATGTCGCAATTCACTGCAGCTGTTGACATACCTCTCCTGTATGGCGCGCGTAATGCGTCAGAAAAATAAGTTTGAAGACCTACGAATAATCCAAGCCAGACACTATTGTCGCAGAATCCCCAGGGTTTCGGAACCGGTCAGGATACCCAATTGTTCGTTTCGACTCCGCCTTTGAGACTAGGGTGCACTAGCACCTCGGTTTACAAAAAAGTCGATCACCACAGGGGGCACAGGGTTTCACAGAGGGAACTCCGCTGTGGTCCTCTTTACCCCCTGTGGTAAAAGGGCTTTACCTACGTGCGGCTACCGGCTCGCGCAATCCCGCATCGCTGGCCAGTTTGGCCGCCTTGTCGGTGGCCTCCCACGTGAAGTCCGCGTCGTTGCGCCCGAAGTGACCGTAAGCAGCGGTTTTCTTATAGATAGGACGGCGCAGGTTGAGCGATTCGATAATCCCGCGCGGCTTCAGCTGGAAGTGCGCGCGAATCAGGTCAGGAATGATCTCAGGATTCACCTTCGACGTGCCGAACGTTTCCACCAGCACGCTGACTGGATCGGCCACGCCGATGGCGTACGCCAACTGCACTTCGCAGCGATCGGAGAGTCCCGCTGCGACGACGTTCTTCGCGATGTGCCGCGCCATGTAGGCTGCCGAACGATCGACCTTCGTCGGATCTTTTCCGCTGAACGCCCCGCCGCCGTGGCGTCCCATGCCGCCGTAAGTGTCCACAATAATTTTGCGTCCCGTGAGCCCGGTGTCGCCCATCGGCCCGCCGATCACAAACCGTCCCGTCGGATTGATGTGATACTTCGTGTCCTGATCGAGCAAGTGCGCCGGAATCACAGCCTGAATCACATGCTTCAAAATCCCCGCGCGCAATTCCTCATTGCTCACTGTCTCCGCATGCTGCGTAGAGATGACGACCGCGTCCACGCGCAAAACCTTGCCGTTCGCATCGTACTCAACCGTAACCTGGGATTTGCCGTCGGGCCGAAGGAAGGGAAGTGTTCCGTTTTTGCGAACCTGCGAGAGCCGCATGGTCAGCTTGTGCGCCAGAGAAATGGGAGTCGGCATGAGCTCCTCATTCTCATTCACCGCATACCCAAACATCATTCCCTGGTCGCCGGCGCCGCCGGTGTCTACGCCCATGGCGATGTCGCCGGATTGTTTGTTGATGCTTGAGATGACGGCGCAGGTGTTGGCGTCGAAGCCGTAGAGGGCGTTGTCGTATCCGATGGCGGCGACGGTGCCGCGAACTACGGTTTGGAAATCGACGTAGGCCTTGGTGGTGATTTCTCCGGCGATAACGACGAGGCCGGTGGCGGTGAGAGTTTCGCAGGCGACGCGGCTGGTGGAGTCGTCGGTGAGGCAGGCGTCGAGGATGGCGTCGGAAATCTGGTCGGCGATCTTGTCGGGATGGCCTTCGGTTACAGATTCAGAAGTAAATAAATATCGATTTTTGGATGCCAAAGTTGTGTCTCCTTAAGATTGCACTGGGCAGGTCGGCCACAGGGCAAGTCGATGCGGAAATCCACGCGGGCCGCTACGATGCGACACATCGAGGGGAGGTCCTTTGAAAAGGCTATCAGAGGGGGGACGGGGGTGCAATTAGATTGGGTCAACGGGCAGGGGTGGGGAGCGAGTGGGGAGTTTGGGGCGGGGAATGGGGGGAGCCGCCACGATTGTCTCATCGGCCCCTTCCGTCTTTTCGTCACTCTCTTGTGTCGCCCATTCGCAATGAGTGACGCAAATTAGGGATTCCGTGCTTGCATTTTTGAAGGGGAACCTCGGCTTCTACTAGTCGTGGGGCCAGCCGCGTTCTAGCATCCCTCATCTGCGCTTTGCTCCCAGGCGGGCGATGACGGCGGTGTGTGCAGGGGCGATTTACACCGCGATCCAAACTAACAATCAGCGATTGAGGAGAGAATGCATGAGGCGTAGTCGTGTGACGAAAACTGAACGAGTGATCGTGGGGGCGATGTCGGGCCTCTTGGTCGCGATCTTGGCTGTCCCACTAAGTGCCCAACCAGTAAGGAGATCGCAGCCGGGGCGGGGGTTCAACGTTTCCTACAAAGCTGCTCGGGAAACATCCATCAGCGGCACGGTGCAGGCGGTCGTGACGAAGCATGTTGCCGGCAGTCCGGCGGGCATGCATTTGATGATCAATGGAGCGGACGGTGTCGTGGACGCGCATGTCGGATCACTCCTTAGCAAAAACACGCGGGAGGCGCTGCGTGTCGGCGTTCCGGTTCAGATTGTTGGAGCGATGGAGCAGATCCATGGCAAGCAATATCTTCTGGCCCGGCAACTGACTTTTGACGGTCGCGTAGTGACCGTGCGGGGTCGAAATGGATTGCTAGTCGGGGCGGCGAACTCCCGCCGCGCAACTTCGCCGAGGGCGCAGAAGATCGCAAGGGCCGAAGCTGCTAAAGGAGGTGCGCGATGAGATACTGCCAGGCGATTCTCACCGTGATCGCGTTGAGTATAGTGGCCACTCTGGTGGCATGCAGCAGTTCCAGCACGCCAGTGCCGCCGCCAGCGATTGCTGTTGCCTTCAACGGAGCGCCGCCGGCATCCATGGCGGAGAGTGCCGCCCTGCCCGTTACAGCGACGGTCACGAACGACTCGGCGAGTGCTGGTGTGGCCTGGTCAGCGACCTGCGGCACAGCTGGCGTCTGTGGAGGATTTAGCTCCAACACGACACCGAGCGGAACGGCTGTTACTTACACGGCGCCGGCCACGATTCCCTCGGGCGCCACGGTGACCATCAAAGCGACGTCCGTGACTGATGCTACCAAGTCAACCTCGGCTACGATCACCATCACAGGAGCGGCCACCCTGGCAGATGGCACTTACGTCTTTTCGCTCGCAGGACAAGAGGTAAGTTCCAGCTACCTCTACTATGCGGCCGGAGCCTTTACGGTCTCGGGCGGAGCGATTACCGGCGGTGAACAGGATTTCGTCGATTACTTCAACCCGATCACGCTGACGGATAGCATCAGCGGCGGCAGCGTATCGACTACGGCAGACGGGAACATACAAATCACGCTAACAACGTGTTTGGCGACAGACTGCACGCAGCCAGATACCGCTCTCGGTGTGGTGGGGGTTGAGACTCTAAACGGGACCTTGGTTTCCGGTTCCAGAGCTCTGATCAATGAGTTCGACGCTTCGGCAGCCTCCAGCGGGGAGTTGGATTTGCAAACGACGACTTCGGCTAGTGCGGGCGGTTACGCGTTCTTCGTAAACGGGGTAGATTCCGGCGGATGCCCCGCCGGGTTCGGGGGCGTCGTTAACGTGGACGGAGCCGGAGGCGCAATTTCAGGCACCGGAAGCATTGTTGATGACGATGATTGCGGCGGCGTGGAGCAAGGTCTTACATTCGACAACACCAGCACCGTATCGAATCCAGATTCCTTTGGGAGAGTTGAGGTCAGCTTGTCTATGTCTAGCTCGATCCTCGGAGGAATCGGCATGGCAGGCTATATCGTTGACGGCACCCGGATCCGCCTTGTGGAAAACAGCAACGATGCCAACGATTTCTTCTTTGGCGTAACTGGTGGAACGGCTTTTGCCCAAGGAGCAAATACCGGAACCTTTAGCGCGGCGTCAATCGAGGGATCCAGCTTCGTGTTTGCCACAAACGGACAGAATGTTAATGGGTACTTCCAGATCGCGGGGGTTTTGACCACCAACGGGGATGGAACGACTGTAAGCGGTACCCTCAACTGTAACGACCTTACCGGCCAGTGCCCGCAGGTGCCGACCCCCTTCACCGGAACGTACGTGGTGGATCCAAGTGGCGATGTCTCGCTCATAGGCCTGACCGACAATGCAACGTTCAGCTTCAATGCTCAAATGTATTTGGACGGAAATGGGCACGCGATGTTGGTGACCATGGACAACACAGATGTTGTGGCGGGCTACGCCTTCCCGCAAACGGGTGGAGGTTCGTTCACTGCGGCGTCTTTTGCCGGCAGCTATGGCTTCGACACGACAGGGATCGGATTTAATCTCTACTCGGAGTTCGACACCGTTGGCCCGATTACAGCCGATGGATCTTCTACGGTGACCGGCATCTTCGACCAGAACATCCTGTTCACGGCGCAGACGCCGGACCTCCCGTTGACGGACGGATTCTCGACCGTGGATTCCAGCGGATTCTTGACGGGCACAATTACCGGACTCGATGTCTCTATGGGAGCAGCGAATGCCTATCCCTTCAGCTATTACTTAATTGACAACACCAGGGGCGTGGCAATCCAAACTGATACCAACCAGTTGACGCTGGGATACTTCGAGTTGCAGCAGTAGGGAGAACGGAGCAACTTCCGTGGCGCACTTCGGTGCGCCACTTTTTTGTTTAGGGATGGAGTTAGGAAACAGCAGCGGTTAGAAGGTGGCGGGCAGGAGTGTCCGCCCCACACTTTGCTATTGGGACGGAGACGAAGGGGTGGTGTGCATGCCGGAGGCGTCGAAGATGAAAGTTTTGACTTCGGATTCGGCGCCTTGGGCGGGGATTTCCTGGCCGTTCCAGAGGAAGGTGACTCCGGCGGCGTTGCCGACTTTGGCGACGATTTGGCGAGTGGCGCGGATGGAGGTGTGGGCGGGAGCGATGAGAGTTTCCTGGCTGGCGGGTTGTCCGTCGGCGGTGACGGAGATCCAGGAAGTTTCGGTGGCGCGGATGACCAAGGTCAAGGACGCGGCCGCCGCGGTCGGTGCCGCAGGCTTTGATGGCGGCAAGGTGCGAACGATTACGTCCTTATCTTTATCTTTTGGGGTATCTTCTTTTTTGTCAGGATCGTTCTTATCAAGATCGTTTTTCGCTTCGGCAGCCGGGGCGGGCGGCTTTGGCGGCGCGGGGGTGGGTTGATTCGTTGTGGGCGACGTCCGCGGAGTTTGCGGAGGCTGCGTGGCGGATGAGTGCGATGACGCGGTGTTGGTGGATTGGGTTTTTGAAGTCGGATCTGTGGGCGCGGGGGCCGCGTTAGTAACTGATGCAGATTGCGTCGCGGGCGCGGGCGATGTGGCGGCCGCCTGGGTGCGCGTGGTGTGGGAGTGACGCGTCCAAAGAATGATTGCGAGGACGACGACGAGGGCGGCGACGGCGATGATTCGCCAGGGAATCTCGGGGCGGCGGTCGTTGAGAAATTTGTTGCGCGGGGGGCGGACGTCTTCGGCACGAGGAAGTTGGAGCTCGGGGAGTTCCTCGACCTGGGTCGGAGGCTGCATTTTTAACGCGGGCTTGCGATAAGGAGCGAGAGGGCGCTTCTCGGGCGCGCGTGGAGGCGGTGCGGCGGGCTTGGGCGGCACGGGGTCCCAGACTTCGTGGGCGTCGACTTGAGCCTGGCGCAGGCAGGTCAGGTAGTCGGTGACGGCTTCTTCGGAGTTGAGGCCGAGATGCTTGGCGTAGGCGCGAATGAATCCCTTGTTGAAGACGCCACCGGGAAGCTGGTCGAAGTTCTCCTGCTCGATGGCTTGAAGCATGCGCGAGCTGATTTTGGTGACGTTGGAAACGTCATCGAGCGAGAGGTTTTTGGCCTCGCGCGCCTTGCGAAATTTTTCTCCGAACTCGCCCACGGGTCCCCGTATCGCCGATGTGTGACGGAAACATCATAGGACAAGCGGGGAGGACGCGCCACCGCCCAACAGGACTAGGCGCAGAGTAACGTGGATGCGTTCTGACGGAGAACCACGGGGCTAAAGCCCGATCGTGTTTACTGTCGCTTGACGCGGCCCTGAAGGGCCGCTCTTCCACGGGGGTCTTCCACGGCGAAACTTCCACGGAGATCTTTCGCGGCGGTCTTCCACGGAGATCTTTCGCGGATGGATTGCCAACGGGCTGTATGCCGGTCAATACTTGCGGCATTCGGTGGGATGAGTGGGGAGTGTGAGATGAAGCACAAATTTCTTCTTGTGACGTGTTTGTGGATTGGGTGGACGCCGGCGGTGTGCGCGCAAACTTTGGAGGTGATCCCAAATCGCGTGATGGTCGATGAGGTGGCAACGATCCGGGCGAGTGGGTTGCAGCCGAATGAGCGGGTAGCGCTTCGGGGTGAACTGGTCGATGGAGAGGAGCATGCGTGGGCGTCGGAGGCGGAGTTTGTGGCGGATGCGCAGGGGATAGTGGATGCATCGAAGCAGGCTCCGGAAAGGGGATCGTACAAAGAGATTTCGGCGATGGGATTAGTGTGGTCGATGAAGCCGGCGGAGAAACATGTCGAGTCGTATGCGGGTCCGCGAGAGTTGGGAGCCCAGACCATTCAGTTTCAATTAATAAGGAAGGGTCAGGCGATCGCGAGCGGACAACTGGAGCAACGTTGGATTGGAGATGGCGTGCGGCAGATGAAGGTGGAGGGGAAACTGCACGGAGTGCTTTACCTGCCGGCTGGGAGCGGGCGGAAGCCGGGCGTGCTGGTGGTGGGAGGGTCGGAGGGAGGGGTGCCGCGGCAGAAAGCGGCGTGGCTGGCATCGCACGGATATGCGGCGCTGGCGCTCGCGTATTTCCGGTATGAAGATCTGCCGCAAAACCTGGAGGCAATTCCGCTGGAATACTTTGGAACGGCGATCGGGTGGATGAGACAGAGGCCGGAGATCGATCCGGAGCATATAGCGGTGATGGGAACATCGCGAGGAGGAGAGCTGACGTTGCAGCTGGGGTCGATGTATCCGCAGATCGCGGCGGTAGTGGCGTATGTTCCGGCGGATGTGCGGTATCCGGCGTGCTGCGGGAATACCGCGGTTCCGTATGCATGGACATGGACGGGAAAGCCGCTGCCGTATGTGCCGATGCGCGAGCTGCGGCATCCGGATGCGGCGATCAAAATACAGGCGGCGATTGCAGTGGAACGGACGCATGGACCGATCCTCATGATTTCAGGGAAGGACGATGGAGTGTGGGAGTCGTGGGCGATGGCGGATGCGGTGGAGTCACGGCTGAAGCAGGCACATTTCGTGCCTCGAGTCGAGCGCTATGAGTATCCGCATGCCGGACATCGGGCGGGGCGGCCGGAGATCGTTCCGACATGGCACGGAGCCACGAGGCATCCGGTTTCAGGGCGCGTGATGGACGTGGGGGGAACGGCGAGTGGGGATGCGGAATCGTCGATGGATGCGATTGGGAAGGTGCTGACATTTTTGAGGGAGAGTTTGCAGGGAGAGTCGAAGTAGAAATTGCAATCCGCGGCCGGGTGAAAGTCGCGGGTTTGCGGGAGCCGGCGAATTCACTTAGTCTGAGCGCTCATGTTTCGACGAATCTGTTTTGTCACGCTGTTTCTGTGTACGGTTGGGACTCTGGCTGCGGCGCCCGGGATCCGCGTCGATGGGTATGAGGTGGTGCATGTTTATCCGCACGATGCGAAGGCGTTCACGCAGGGGCTGATTTATATTGATGGGCATCTATATGAGAGTACGGGGCTCAAGGGGAAGTCGTCGCTGCGGATGGTGGATTTGACGACGGGACGGGTGCTGCAGCAACACGATGTGCCATCGGAATATTTCGGCGAGGGGCTGACGGAGTGGGGCAGCAACTTGATCCAGTTGACGTGGCAAGCGCACAAGGGATTTGTGTATGACCGGTTCAGTTTTTCGTTGATGCAGATGTTCGCCTATGAGGGCGAGGGATGGGGCATCACTCACGATGCGACACAGCTGATTATGAGCGATGGGAGTGAGTATTTGAGGTTTCTGGATCCGAAGACTTTTCATGAGACGAGGCGGGTGAAGGTCACCGATGAGAACGGGCGCGGGGTGGAGAGTTTGAATGAGTTGGAATACATCCGGGGGGAGATTTGGGCAAACATTTGGCAAACAGACCGGATTGCGAGGATTTCGCCGCGGACGGGGAAGGTTGTGGGGTGGGTTGATTTGAGCCGGATCATTAATAAGGAGGAGTTGCAGGGGTCGGGCGCAGTGTTGAACGGGATTGCTTACGACTCGGTCGGGGATCGGATTTTTGTAACGGGGAAGTTGTGGCCGAAGTTGTTCGAGATTAGGGTCGTGGGACGATAGGGGCTGGTTCTTACAAAGCAGGTTCCTCGCGCGATAAAGCTGCGCCGCGGAATGACAAATTCATAAAAGGTCCCAATAGCAAAAGGTTTTTACACAAAAACTAGACTGGCAAGACATGTCTTGTAATCCTGAGAGGCGAGCGTAGAATGGCGGGCAATTGCTTCAGCCGGGGAGGTCTCGCCATGAAGCCATCGTTTGTCTTGCCTGTTCTGTTGTTTTCCGCTTCTCTCACCCCTTCTCTCATTTGGGCGCAACATCGCGCGGGGTATACGCCTCACAGCGCGGAGTCGCAAGCGGATGCTGCCAAGCCCGGTGGCGGTGCGGCTCAAACCAAGTTTGAAATTGCCAGGGCGCAGGCGAATCAGCGCGATGTTTCCCCTTTGCAGAATCTGCAGGGGGCGGATCTGGCGAAGCTGCGGTCCGATGCAGACGAGCTGGCTATGCTGGCGCAGTCGATTCCCGTGGATGTGGACCAGACCACGCGGGGAATCCTGCCGAAGGACCTGGATCAGAGACTGAAGAAAATCCAAAAACTTGCGAAGCAGTTGCGGTCACGGATCGCGCATTAGGCTAAGGCGTCTGCACGGGCAGGATGTCGGCGCTGCCCACTCAACCTTAAAGAAGGAAAATGCCCCCATCTCGCAAATGCGGCGAGATGGGGGCACCCCATTGTTTATTTAGTGGGTTGGGGGCACGATTTCGAAGAGGTTTCCGTAACCGCCATCCCCCTGGATGGTGGTGCCATAAAGATTGCCGGAGGCATCGAGCACCGGTCCGCCGTACGGGCCAAATCCGTCATAACCCTGGAAGGTGTAGAGGCGGTCAAAAATCCACTTGCCGCCGGATGCGGGCGAGATTTTGAAAACCACTCCGCAACCTAGTTGATAGCCGTTCTGACAAGAGAGAGACTGCGAGCCCCCGGTGTACGTGGTGCCGTAGAGGTTGCCCGTGGCATCGATGGTGAGGCCTCCGAAGGGATTGGCGCCATCGTAGCCGTTGGTGTAGGAGTGAAGGAGGGAGAACTTCCAGCCACTCGATGAGGGTGAAAGTTCGAAGGTGGAACCGCAGCCGTAGGGACAGTGAGAACTGGTGGCGCGAGCGCCGTTCCCGGCGTTGCCATAGAGGTTGCCGGCGGCGTCCATGACAAGAGAATCGATGGGGTTCGCACCGTGCGTGTTGTCGAAGGAATAGAGAGTGGTAAAGGTCCAGCCGGAGGAGCCGGGAGAGAGTTCATAGACGACTCCGCAGCCTTGGGAGCAGGCTGTGTTTCCTCCGTAAAGGGTTGAGCCGAAGAGATTGCCATTTTTGTCGAGCATCAGGCCATCAGGACCGTTGCCATCGGCAAGGCCGGTGAAGCGATAGAGAACGGTTTCTGTCCACCCGCCAGTGGAGTTGGGAGAGAGTTCGAAGACGGTTCCGCACGATCCGCCGTAACAACTACTGCTAGTGGTACCACCGTCGATCGTGACGCCGAAGATATTGCCCTTGCCGTCGAAGATGACGGTGGCGGGGAGCATGCCGTCGGTGCCGCCCTCAAAATTGTAGAGGACGGATTCGGTCCAACCGGTGGAACCCGGGGAGAGTTCGTAGACGACGCCGCAACCTCCGTAGCAGTTGGAGGAGTTCAGGTCGCCGCCGAAGTAGGTGACGCCGTAGACATTGCCTTTGCCGTCGAGAATGACGCGGCCCTCGGGTTCGTTGCCGTCGGACCCGCCGCTGAAGCTGTAAAGGAACTGAGTTGGCTTGTGGCCGTTGGGCAGGAATTGATACACCTGTCCGCAACCGTAATAGCATTGGCCGTTACCGCCGGCGGTGTTGACGCCATAGAGATAGCCGGAAGAATCCATGGTGACCGGTCCACCGGCGTAGAGGCCGACGCCTGCGTTGATGGTTTCTTTCCAGTTCTGGGCGAAGGCGGTGGCGGTGGTTAGGGTGAAGGCAAGGGCCAGGAGGACCAAGATGTGGAAAGCGAATTTTTGTTTCACGGGCTGCTCCTTTATTTATTTCTTGACTCGGTGAAATTTCCGCGCTTACGCGCTGGGACCGTTTGAGCGGGAGATCCCTTCGCGATTCCGCTCAGGGCGGGCTCTTCGCTTCGCCTGAAAAACGGCTCTGCTCAGGATGACGCCGCACTTTAAAAGGTGAACTGCAGCGTAACCAAATCTCCACTTCTCGCGCAGAAGACGCGCGAGAAATGGGGCACCCTACTTATTTTTGGCTGGCGGCGACAGCTCGAAGATGTTGCCGTAGCCAGTGAATCCGACTTCGGTGGTACCGAAGAGATTGCCGGATTTGGAGATGACGAGGTTGCCGTTAGGAATTTCGCCGTCACCGCCGGTGAACTCGTAAATGGCGTTGAAGGTCCATCCCGTGGACGAGGGAGAAATCTCGAAGGCGGTGCCGCATCCCGGGGGATAGCCGAGTCCGGTGCAAACTTGTTCGCCTCCGTAACCAGCGGAGCCGAAGACGTTGCCGGAGGAATCGAGAGTGACGCCATCGCGAGGAGTGGCGCCGTCGGAGCCTCCGGTGAAGGCGTGGAGAACATCTTGCTTCCATCCGCCATTCGGTTGCTTGACGAGTTCGAAGACTGTGCCACAGTAAGTGAAGGGACAGAGAGAGCTTGTCTTTCCGCCGGAATTTGTCGCGCCGTAGAGATTGCCGGACTTGTCGATCACGAGATCGCCGTTGGGGCTGGCGCCGTCGGCGGCGTTGAAGTCGAAAAGGCGGCTGAAATTGTAGGCGCCTGCGGGCGTTGGAGCGAGACGGTAGACGACGCCGCATCCATGAGTGCAGAGGGTGTTGACGGTTCCACCGGTGAGAGTGGAGCCGAAGATGTTGCCGTGGGCGTCGACGGTGACCATTCCGTAGGGACTGTTGCCGTCGAAGGTGCCGGAGAACGCGTGAAGAACGGTTTCGGTCCAGGGGCCGCTCGAAGTGGGCGAGAGTTTGTAGACGATGCCGCAGGCGCAGGAGTTGGGGCCGTTGAATCGGGTGGAGCCGTATAAATTTCCTTTGGAGTCGAAGGCCACGCCGCCGGCGGGATAAGAGCCGTCGGGAATGTCGTTGAAGGCGTAGAGGACGGTTTCGGTCCACGTGCCCGAGGAAGTGGGCGAGAGTTCGAAGACGACGCCGCAGCCCTGGCCACCGCAGGCGTTCATGTTGCCGCCGAACGCGCCGACGCCGTAGAGGTTGCCTTTGCCGTCAGAGGTGAGACGGGTGAGGGGGCCGCCGCCGTCGGTGGTGCCGCTGAAATCCCAAATAATATTTCCGGTGGTGGTGCCGGCGGGGACCTCGAAGACGACTCCGCAGCCGTAGGGATAGCACTGGCCGGTGCCTCCGCCGGTGAGGGTGCTATAGAAGTTTCCGGCGGCGTCGAGAGTAACGGTGCCTCCGGGATAGATGCCGGGAAGATTCGCGATGTTGAGGGTCTCGGTGTACTGGGCGTGCGCGGAGATTGCGAGGGTGAAGGCGAGTGCGAACAGCGCGAGTAGGCGAAGAGTGGGGTGCATGGGTTTCCTCTCTCTATGGGTTGGCGGCAAGCAGGCGCTCGCCGGATGACGATTGTGCTTTCCCGCAGGCTGGGTATCTACGCACCCGTGCCGCACAAATGGGAGAGCGTGAGTATCACGAACGACAGGCCCAGACGAAATGGCACTTCGCGCGCGTGAACGCGCGGAAAAAGAGGGGAGGAAAACTACGGAGCGGAACTATATCACGGGCGGGACCCGGGTTGGGAAGAGACGAACGGGCTACAGGGAAAGCCCCATCTCGCCAGGACCGTCGAGACCTGGGGCACGCCACATCGGCTATTTTTTTTGCAACGCAATCGTGAATTCGGCTTTGCAGGTCTTCTCGGGGTCGTCGATGACTTCGCCTTCGCGGCCGCCTTCGGAGGCGAAGAAAGTGAGGGGGCGCTTGAGGCGGTTGGGGAGGCCGGTGAATCGGGCCTTGCCGTCGGCGTTGGTGCTGACTTCGAGATCGAGTTTGTGGAAGCTGCCGAATCTGTAGGCGATGTGGACGTTGATCTTGGCGTTGTAGACGGGAGCGCCGGCAGAGTCGGTGATGGTGAAATCGGCCGAGCAGGATCCGATCGCGCCGTCGATCTCGGGTATGGATTTTGGGTCGACGGAGGGATGGCCGGTCGTCTGCGAGAAGGCTGCGAGAGCGAAGGATAGAAAAGTGAGGGGCAGGAAGTGGGTTCTGAGACGATTCTTATTCATGTTGGTTCTTAAAGATACTCCCAGGGATCAGAAAATCCGCACTGCTCGGGCAAAGGACGCGCGAGAAATTGGGGCATACGGGTCACGGACAGCCAAATGAGGGTGTCCTTAGGTTTGTCCGGAATTGATTGACCGCATTGGCTTTAGGGATACCTATTACCAACGTTCATTGCCCCTGCACGAAAGTGACGAATATAATTTTTTCACTACCACCCGTCCAGCGAGGAACAAGGGTTAACTACTGCATGCCAGAGGCCGGCACTCAATTGACGCGCCACAGCCAGGAGCTGTCGATATTTCACGATGTGGCGAAAGCGCTCACGTCATCGCTGGACCTCGACTCGATTCTGCAAACGATCATGGAAAAGATGGCGGAATATTTCCGTCCGGATACCTGGTCGCTGTTGATGGTGGACGAGGCGCGCGACGAACTTTATTTTGCAATCGCGGTGGGCGACAAAGCGGAAGTGCTGAAAAATGTTCGCCTGAAAATGGGCGAGGGCATTGCGGGATGGGTTGCGAAAAACGGCGAGGCGCGCGTGGTGCCGGACGTGCGCACCGATCCGTTCTTCGCCAGTCGAGTCGATGAAGCTACGAAGTGGGAGACTCGGTCGGTTATCTGCGTGCCGCTGCGCTCGAAGCTGCGAGTGCTGGGCGTGATCCAGTTGGTGAACGTAGACATGTCGCGGTTCACCGATGCTGAGTTGTTCTTCCTGCAGTCGCTGAGCGACTACGCGGCGATCGCGATCGAGAATGCGCGGTGGGTGGAGAAGATTCAGGAACTGACGATCACCGACGACTGCACCGGGCTGTACAATGCGCGGCATCTTTATAAGACGCTGGAAACCGAGGTTTACCGGTCGTCGCGATTCGGATATGAGTTCAGCATTCTGTTTATTGATCTCGATCACTTCAAGACGGTGAACGATACCCACGGACATTTGATTGGGAGCAAGCTGCTGGCGGAGATTGGGTATCTGGTGAAGGCGCAGCTGCGGTTGATCGATTTTGCGTTTCGGTATGGCGGCGATGAATTCGTCGTGCTGTTGCCGCAGACGGGGAAAGATCAGGCGCTGGTGGTCGCCAAACGTTTGCGCGACGCCATGCGCGACAGCTGTTTCTGCCGCGAAGAAGGATTGAATCTGAATGTTCGGGCGTCGATTGGGTTGGCCACGTATCCGCATGACGCGCGCACCGCGCACGATGTGATCCGGCAGGCCGATGGCATGATGTATATGGTGAAGAACACGACGCGGGATAATATTGGGATTGCGCAGCGGGGATGTGATTGAAGTAAGCGGCTTTTGCTTTCCGGTTCTAGGCGTCGGGCGTCAGGCCTTGGACTTCTGAGACCTTTTCCTCCTAATTTGTTTCTGGCTTAGGCGGCAGTGGGCGGCGTAGGCTTCGCTTCCGGCTTCCACGGATTTGCGTTGGCGGCGGCTTTGGGGTTTACGCCGAAATCCCAGACGTAGAGATTCATTCCTTCTTTTCCCACCACTTCGACCAGAGCATATTCTCCGGGCGTGAGACTTTCGGTGGGGGTGACTTTGAGCCAGCCTCCGCTGACGCGGGTGATGGTGGTCTTGACGTAGTGCTGTTCCTGGCTGACCTTGCCGGTGACGGCGCGCTTCACGTCTCCGACGATGCGCTTGCCGCCTTTGACCTCGGTGCGGACGATACGGAAACGATCGAAGGGGACGATGGGCTGCTGCGGCTGCTGCGGACTTGTGCGAAGCGTGGGAATCATTTGACGCGTCGGTCTGGCCGGGGGTGGCGATCAACATTGATGTAGAGCGACGGAACGTCGACGTGAGACTGCACCGCCGCGTGGGCGCCTTCAAGTTCGATGGTCTGCTTGAGACCGGCGATGGGATTGACTGCGCCGCGGAAAATGTTGCCCTTGGTGTTGCGGTTGACGTCGCCGGCGGTCTGTTGAATTTCGACGATCTGGGGCTCTCCCTGAAAACTATCGAGCAGGAAAACGCCGGAATCTTCGGGCAGGCGAAGTCCTGGGGCGACTTGGGGAAGAGAGGCTTCCTCGAGGTCGCGCTCGTGTTCGAGTTCCTTGTCGAGTTGCGCGGCCTCGGGAACAGGGACTCCGCTGGTGCGGTCCTTTTCGAATTTCTCGGTGGCAGGCCAGTCCACGAGGGACTCAGGGAGTTCCTCCCATTCATCGCGCTCGGCACTGAAGTAGCGAACACGGTTGCCTTTAACCTCGTACTTCGTGACGAGCTGGTAGGAGCCGTCTTTGAGGATGAGGCGGCGGGCGAGATCCTGAGCGGCAATGTGCGCGGTTAGCGCGAGCAGCAACATGCCTGCGGCCACCAGCGCGGCCCTAAGGAATCTGCTGTTTTCGCTCATGGCTCCATTGTACGATTGCGGACGGGATCAGCGAGTTGCCTGCGGGCGAGGGTCGATGGGTTCGAAGACGACCGACTCCGGGAAATACCTGATCAACAGCGGATTAGCGGTTGTAGTATTCTGTTGCACGCGAAGCCACCGCCCCGAAAAATGAAACGTACTTTGATCGTCTCGCCAGGTCTCCTTACTTTTCTATTACTGTCTGCTGCCATGATGGGCCAGTCGGCCCCGGCCGCAGCTCGCGTAAGCCCGGTGTATTCGGCGCAGGGCGGACCTGCAACCGGGGGACCCTCGGTACAGGGCGGGGAGCCTGTTTCGTACGCATCGGTGACGGCGTTGAATGGAGTGCTGGCGCAGCTCGAGGCGACTTCGAAAAACACGCAGGCTGACCTGGTGAAGCTGCGGATCGAGAAATGGAAGACGGATAATGCCTCGAAGAAGCAGGTGCTGTCGAACGTGGATTCGATTCAACGCAACCTGCAGGGCGCGCTGCCGGAAATCATTGGCAAGCTGCGCGGTGCGCCGGAGGATGTGCCGGCAACGTTCAAGCTTTATCGCAATCTGGATGCGCTGTACGACGTGCTGGGAAGCGTGGTCGAGGGGACGGGCGCATTCGGGTCGAAGGATGATTTGCAGTCGCTGTCGAACGATCTGAGCACGTTTGAAAGCACGCGCAAGCAACTGGCAGAGCGAATTGAAACCTTGTCGTCGTCGAAAGAGGCTGAGATCGTGCGGCTGCGCACGGACCTGAAGACGGCGCGGGCGGCGATTCCGGCGGAGCCTCCGAAGAAGATCGTGGTGGACGATACTGCGCCACCAAAGAAGCCTGCAGTTAAGAAGAAACCAGCGCCAAAACCCTCGAGTATAACGCCGGTTACGCCCGCGACATCGAAGCCGACGGCTGGGCAGGCTGCACCTGCGCAGACGCCGGCGAAGCCGCAGTAGGGTGTCGGGCGGCAGGCGTCTGACCTCGGACTTCGGGCGTCGGACTCTACTCACATAGCAAAAGCCCCACTTCTCGCACAGAGGGTGCGCGAGAAATAGGGCACCCGAATCTGTTAACCTTCCCACCGCATCTACATTCTACTTTCCATGAACTCGCACGACAGCATTGTTTCGACGGTGTTTGGGGTCATCATCATTTGGGTGGTGTTGCTGGACGCGTTCGAGACCGTGGTGCTGCCGCGGCGTGTGATACGCCATTTCAAGCTGACGGCTTGGTTTTACCGGCGCACGTGGATTCCCTGGCGGAAGGTTGCGAGGAACATCAAGAAGACTTCGCGGCAGCAGAATTTTCTGGGATATTTTGGGCCGCTGTCGCTGATCTTGTTGCTGGGATTTTGGGCAGCTGGACTGATTCTGGGCTTCGCTCTGGTGCAACACGGGATCGGCGGGCATGAACAGCTGAGCAATGAACCGCTGAACTTTGGCCGAATTCTTTACCACAGCGGAGAGACCTTTTTCACACTGGGATATGGCGACATTGTGCCGACGTCGGCTGCGGCGCGGGCGCTGTCGGTGTTCGAAGCGGGAATGGGGTTCGCGTTCCTGGGTGTGGTGATTGGCTATATTCCCGTGGTGTATACGTCGTTCTCACGGCGTGAGATCCAGATTTCGATGCTCGATGCGCGGGCGGGGTCGCCTCCGACGTCGGCGGAGTTGCTGGTGCGCCTGGCGAACAAATCGGAAGATCCGGGAGTGGACCAGAAAGTTCTCGACGAAGTGCTGCGGGACTGGGAGCGCTGGTCGGGGGAGTTGCTGGAGAGTCATATTTCGTATCCGGTGCTGAGTTATTTTCGTTCGCAGCATAGCAACGAGTCGTGGCTGGCCGCGCTGACGACTATGCTCGACGTGACGTCGTTGGTGCTGACGGGAATTGAAGGAGTGCATGCGGGGCAGGCGAAATTGACATTCGCCATGGCGCGCCACGCGGCGGTGGACCTGGCGCAGGTGGTGAATTCGCGTTACGACCCGGATGCGCCAGAGCGGCTGCAGGAAGCGGAATTCGAGGCGTTGAGCACGGCGCTGGCGGAAGCGGGATTGCGGTTGCGCAGCGACGAGACTGCTCGCGATAAGCTGACGAGGCTGCGATCGGCGTATGAACCCTACGTGCATTCGATGGCGAAGCATCTGATGCTGACGTTGCCACCGTGGAGACATCCGGAGAAGCTGAAGGACAACTGGCAGGCGGGGCCCTGGGACCGATTGATTCAGGCGCGGGGATTGGGAGCGCCGGGCGGGGCACAGGGGCGATCGCAGGTGCAGGTGGGCGAGGATCACTTCTAGGAGCAGGCGTCAGACCTCGGACCTCGGGCGTCAGACCCATCGGAGTCGGACCACGCTTAGTGCGTGCTAACATCCTTCTTCTGTTTCTTTCACATGAAACATACTGGTGAAAATGTAGTGCGCATTGAAGCGGAAGCGCTGCGGGCGCTGGCGGATCGCATCGGCGGGCCAATGGGCGATGCGTTTCAGCGGGCTGTGGAGTTGATGTTTTCGTGCGCGGGGCGAGTTGTCGTCACTGGCATGGGGAAGAGCGGGCTGATTGCGCGCAAAATTGCGGCGACGTTGAGTTCGACGGGGACTCCGGCGCTGTATCTGCATCCGGTCGAGGCGTTGCACGGGGATCTGGGGATGGTGGTGCGGGGGGACGTGGTGCTGGCGCTTTCGGCTTCGGGTGAGACGGAGGAGATTTTGGCGCTGCTGGCGACGATCAAGCGGCTGCGGGTGCCGTTGATTGCGATGACTGGGGACGAGATTTGCGGGGAAAGCAAAAGCGGGGCCCTCGCGTTCGCTCGGGATGACAAAGAAATGAAGAGATTGTCCACATTAGCTTCCGCGGCGGAGGTGGCGCTCGATTGTTCGATTGCACAGGAGGCTTGCGCTCTGGGGCTGGCTCCGACGGCCTCGACTACAACCATGCTGGCGCTGGGCGATGCGCTGGCGGTGGCATTGAGTGAGCGGCGGGGATTTAAGGAAGAGGACTTTGCGAACTTGCATCCTGGGGGGAAGTTGGGGAAGCGGTTGGCCCGGGTGGAGTCGTTGATGCATTCGGGGGATGCGCTGCCACGCGTGACTCCGCAGACGAAGATGCCGGACGTGATTTATGAGATGTCGCGCAAGAAGCTGGGCGTCACGGCGGTGGTCGAGGGCGAGAAACTCGTGGGCATCGTCAGCGATGGGGATTTGCGGCGGTTGCTGGAGAAGCGCGGGAAAGATGTGATGGATCTCATGGCGGGCGAGGCGATGACGCGATCGCCGAAGACAATTTCTGCTGGGGAGTTTGCGGCCACGGCACTGGCAGTGATGGAAGAGAAAAAAATTACGTCCCTGATGGTGGTGGATGCCGGCGGGAAACTGTTAGGGATTGTGCACTTGCACGATCTGTGGACGACAGAGTTGGTTTGAATTGAGTAATTGTGTAATTGTGTAATTGAAAGTCGAAGGCGTCGGCGGCTGGTTCTCAATTTACCAATTAAGCAATTACAAAATTACTCAATCAAAGGTGTCCCATGTATCACTACGATCCGAATACGGCGCTGGAAGAATTGACCGAGGACGCGACTCTGCCGAATCCCGTGCATGTGCGGGATATGATTCTGCGCAAGCATCCTTCGACGGATAAGGCGTTGGAGTTGAACCGGTTGTTCCTGGAGTATCAGAAGTTTTTTGGCGAGGCGCAGAAGCTGGGAAAAGATATTCTAAAACAGCTGGCGTCGTAGCACCCCAGCCAGATTAGTGAGCCGCTTCGGCCGGTGCTTTCTCCGACTGGTCCGAATCGTTGATGGAGCCCTCCCAGCTCAACCGAGAATCATCGCGTACTGGCCCGGCCGTAGTGGATCATCTCGTAGACGGCGGGTGCTACGGCATTGGGTCCGCCAACAAAGCGGAACTGGATATAGTCCATCCCGAACATGGCGGCAACCGCGGGCACTTCTGATCCCCAATCCTCTTTGGAAGTTTTAGTGCGACAGGCCACGATCATGGCGATCGCTCCGCCGATGTGTGTTGCGAGAAATACCTTTGAACGGAACACTTGCTTATTGGTTCGCAGGGGTGGGTCTTGGAAACCTCGGTAGGTCCAGAAGTGCACCGATGAAGGGTCTCGTTCGACTTGCAATTTCCCCGATTCATGTAAAGGAGGATACGGCCCAATCAATTTGTGCACCCACTCAGGGCAAGGTTTGCCGTTCTTCTCAGTGCATGTGGTCGGGTCGGTTGCTGAAGGGGCGTTGGGAAGAGTAGCGCTGTTTGCTCCCGTGGAAGAAGCAGATACTGACTCCTGGCAGTTGCCGGGTGTTGTGCCATAGAGAGAGGCGAGGAGAGTTAGGGCCAAGATGAGATAGATCCGGTATTTCACAATTGCTCCGTCGGTCGTGGCGTGTTGGGTATTTCTTGTGCCTGCCACGTTCCTCAGGGCAACCTGATGGCCTTGTGTGATTAGAACTTTCTAGGAAGGTCCCTTCGTTTCTCCTGCCGCAGCGCGCTGGGGAATCAACTGAGCTCGCGACTGCCGAAGGCAGCTGTCTCCACATAATCTTTTCGCGGCATCATTTACAATCTAGGATTCCATTTCCAATCGAGAACTTAACTATGCATCGTTGGTCAGAACTGTTCATTCCTACACTGCGCGAGGCGCCGGCGGATGCCGAAGTGGCTTCGCACAAATTCCTGGTGCGGGCGGGGTATATCCGCCAGCTCTCGGCGGGAATTTACTCGTATCTTTTCCTGGGGAACCGGTCGTTCAACAAGATCATGCGCATCGTGCGCGAGGAGATGGACCGATCGGGCAGGAATTTTATTCTGCCGGCGCTGCATCCGCGGGAGCTTTGGGAGGCGAGCGGGCGCTGGGCGCTGATGGGCGAGAACCTGTTTCGGCTGAAAGACCGCAAGGGCGCCGACATGTGCCTGGGCATGACCGAAGAAGAGGTCATGACCTCGATCGCGTTGAAAGAGCTGCGCAGCTACAAGCAGCTGCCGCAGATCTGGTATCAGATTGCTCCGAAGTTTCGCGACGAGCCGCGGCCGAAGGCGGGTCTGCTGCGGGTGCGGCAGTTCATGATGAAGGATGCTTATTCGTTCGACATCGACGCGGCCGGGCTCGACGTTTCTTACAAGAAGCATTACGAGACGTATTGCCGGATCTTTCGATCGCTGCGGGTTGAAGTACATGGTGGTCGAGGCCGACTCGGGCGCGATGGGCGGGAAGGAGTCGCACGAGTTCATGGTGCGGACTCCGGCGGGCGAAGATCAGATCGTGAGCTGCGACGGATGCAACTACGCGGCGAACATGGAGAAGGCCACTTCGAAGCTGGAGGCCGTGGCGGATCTGGCGCCCGAAGGCGATGGCAAGCCGCTCGAAGTGCATACGCCGGGGCAGAAGACGATTGAAGATGTGGCGAAGTTTCTGGGTGTGTCGCCGAAGAACAAGATCAAGACGCTGGCGCTGATGGCGGAGGAGAAGGACGACAAGACTGGCAAGACGAAGTCTACGCGGCGATCGTGGTGCTGATGCGCGGCGATCATCAGTTGAACGAAGCCAAGCTGAACGCCGCGGTGGGCGGCGGCGACTCGTCCGATGGATGAGGCGGAGATCAAGGCGCTGTTCAAGTCTCCGGCGGGATATTTGGGGCCGGTCGGAATCGAGTGGGCAACGACCGGAAGAAGGATGCGGACAAGCCGGTGCTGCTGGTCGACGAGGCGCTCGAAGGCCGCACGAATCTGATCGCCGGTGCGAACAAAGAGGACTATCACCTGAAGAATCTGACGCCGGGGAAGGATTTTCATCCGACGGCGTACGCCGATCTGCGAGCGGTGACGGCGGGCGAGGCTTGTCCGAATTGCGGGAAGGCGCTGCGGATCGATACGGCGGTCGAGATCGGTCACATCTTCAAGCTCGGATACCGATATTCCGAGTCGATGGGGCGCGAGTGCTCGATAAGAACGGCAAGGAAGTTATGCCGATCATGGGGTGCTACGGGATCGGGATTGAGCGCATCCTGACGGCGGCGGTGGAGCAGGGGAACGACGAGAACGGATTCTGGCTGCCGCGCGCGATTGCGCCGTTTGAGATCGTGGTGGCGCCGGTCAACGTAAAGGACGAGACGGTAAAAATGGCGGCGGAGGACATCGCAAAGCGGCTGGAGACGGCGGGGTTCGACGTGGTCCTCGACGATCGGGACGAGCGGCCGGGGGTGAAGTTCAAGGATGCCGATTTGGTCGGTATCCCGTTTCGAATCACTGTCGGAAAGAAGGTTACCGAAGGTACTGTGGAAGTCGTTTTACGTTCGACTCGCGAAGTACGCGATGTTACGATCACGGCGATCGTGGAATATTTAGAGGAGTTGCTCGGCCGGGCGGCATAGTTAACACTGTGTCCCGCGGAGCAGATTGTGGGACATGGGAACAGTTAAAGCAATTGTCGGGTTTCTGGCCATCATCGGCTGCATCTACGCAGGATTTCAGATGATTCCGCCGGAGATGAGCAACTACTCGTTCACGGACGATTTGCGGCAGATCGCCATGATGGGCGGGGCCAATCCTCACATGACGGATCAGGATCTGATGGACGCCGTGGTCAAGAAGGCGCGCGAGCATGACATTACGCTGACTCCCGAGCAGGTCACGGTGCAACGCATCGGAACACCGGGTGCGCCGGCGGTTTATGTTGCGACCGAATACAGCGTACCGGTGAGCCTTCCGGGATACTCCTTTACTTTGCACTTCACTCCTTCGAGCGGAAACAAGGGCATGTAGGGCAGGACCCTTTGACGTAAGACATTCAGACGGATTCAACGAAAGGCTGCCGGATCACGGCAGCCTTTCAATTTTTCGGATGTGGATGGAGACGGCCTCTGGCCGCGCACTATTTTCGAAGGTGCATTTGTCGCGATTCGCGCTTGGCCAGCGGAAGAAGTGCCGTCCCTTCGGGACTCGTTGAGTTCGCTTGATCTTACTCGGCACTGCCGTGCCGGGCTTTCTCATGTCGCCGCCACGCGGCTCGTCTTCGCCAGATCTCAGTTCGGATCCCGTTTGGGGTTTGGGCAGGTCAAGTTTCTGACCCGTACGAGCCAGGTGTTAGTCCCAGCCGCCTCGTTTAGGCTTGAGATCTGGGCCCTCTGATGCCTGAGGACCAGCCTAAGAGGACCAGCCTAAGAGGACCAGGCTAAGAGGTCCAGGCAAAGAGACCAAGGCAAGTGCTGCGGGCGTAGAACAGCAGGTTCCCTCGGGCTTCGCTGAAGGTAGGCTCTCGCGCGAAACGTCCGCGTGACGGAACGAGAATCCGGGCAGCTAAGACCGCCAAAAAGTAAAAGTGCAGCCCCGCGGATCGGGCTGCACTGTGAAACGAGAGAACGAATTGCTTGGAGCGAGGGAAAAGCCCTCGCGCCTAGATTACGCTGGACCGCAACCGCCGACGGGCGAGTTGGAGCTGACGAGCGAACCTACGCCGATAGCAATGGGCTGCGAGGTAAACCCACGGTAGGTCGCCGTGACCTGATAGTAGCCGGTGTATTCCCAAACGGGCGGATTCGCCGGACCCGGAGGAGTCTTGGTGTTGTCGATCGCGTCGGTCCAGGTGCACAGGGGAACGATCGCCGTCATCAAACCAGTGGAGTTGATTGGAACCGTGTCGGGGCCGTAAGCCGGCAGTGCGCCACCCGGGTTGTCGGATCCACCCACCGTTGAAACGTTCCATGTGGACGCGTTGGTCTCGTCGATCATTTTGCCGCTGTTGTAGATGGCGTAAACCTTCAGCTGAAGGGTGCCATCGGCGCCGGCGAGGTTAAAAAAGTTTCCGGTGCCGGTTCCGGTAGAGGTCAAGTAGACGGACTTGATGCTGTCTGAGGTGCCGCAGCCACTCATCACGAGGGCAAGAGCCGCGAGCAATGTGGCCAGAACTTTTGTACGTTTCACTGGAAAGAATCCTCCGCAGAGATTTCAATTTGCATGTTGTCAGCTTCGAATTTGGGAGGCAAGGCACGGACGTTCACGTCCAATGGTCACCACGGGCATGCGCGATCGACGCCAGGTGATGCGTTTAGCCGCATGAATACAGGCGAAACGAAGATGCGGAGCAGCCGTGGATATCGTGTGCGGCAAGAATTCGTCGGACGTTACCACTGTGATGATGTTGGAGCAAGCAGCATCGTCTCGGCTGAGTGGAGGAGATCGCAGCGCTGCAGGTGGCGATGCATCGATGGCGTAAGAAGCCAAGCCTGGCTGGGTGTTTCAGGCGTTGCTCGCGATCGCGCGTCGCTATTCCGTCTTTCCGGGCACCGACGCCGAGCTATTCAGTCGGGGCCGGAACGCGAAGTGACTCCTTACTTCTATGCTTGCTGACAATAGGGTCAATGACATTCGTAACGTTGTCAGCGTGTTACCGAACCTCTTACTATCGCGACTGGATAAGTCCTTTTACCCGCTTTGTTGCTGATTTATTTGGTCGCGAAGCGCGGCGGGACGGCGATATCCAGGAAATACGAATCATCTCCTGGCGAGTGCAGTCGGGCCATCGGCGGCGGCGCTGCTCAGGCGGAGGCAGTTCATGAAGAATCTGTATCGAGTCATTGTGAGTATGCTGGTTGCGCTCCTGACGATGTTGCTGGCGAGCTGCACCGGCGCCCCGGGATGCGGGCCTGCGACGTTTGGCAGTACCACCTGTTCTACTTCTGGTTCGGGTACCGGGTCGTTTGGTGGCGGCGGTGGTGGTGGCGGGGGCGGAGGTGGCGGCGGCGGCACTGGCGTGGATGCTTCGAGTGCGCTGGCGCTCGTGTATTACGGTTCGTCGAGTATTGGCGCGGCGGGCGTGACGAGCTCGGGCACCTTCGGGACACTGAATTCCTATACGCCCCCCACTCTGCCCAGCAACGCTGCGGATGACATGATCATCGTGAACAAACAATTCCTCTACATTCCGATGGGGGACGACGCAACTGTGCAGGGGTTCAGCATCAACCGGACATCGGGTGCGTTGACAGCGATTCCGGGCAGTCCGTTCAGCGTGGCGGGTGTCGCCGTAACAGCGGACGATGTCGCGACCGATCCGGCGGGACGATTTCTGTTCGTGGGCAGTGAGGGTGGTCCTGCCATATGGGTATTCACGATTAATTCGTCCACCGGCGCACTGACAGCGACTGCCGGTTCTCCATTTATCGGGAGCTTGACGGGCGCCGCGGACGAAATGACGGTGGATGCGAGCGGCAAGTTCCTGTATGCCGGGCAGGCCGATCCAGCGTCAGGCGTGGCTGGATTTTCGATTGATCAAACGACTGGCGCGCTGACCTCGTTGGGAAGTGCGTTCGCTCTGGGAGTGGCACAGTTGCACGCCAGCCCGACGGCGGAGTTGCTAATGGGTACGGCAGAAATCCAGGACGGCGCTGCCTTGGCGACCGACCCGCACATGTACGTTTTTTCCATCAACACGACGACAGGAGTGCCGACGCCGGTGACGGGTTCGCCATTCCTGACTGCCACGGGAAACGCGCCGTTTGATTTCGTGATTTCGCCCAACGGTGCTTTTGTTTATGCGCTGGAGACCGTACCTACCACAACGGCCACCGGGCCCATCGAGGGATTCGCGGTGCAAGCCAGCGGGGGGCTGGCCTCGCTGGGGACGTTCAGCGGGGTGCCTACGGCTGGGGCGTGCCACATTGATCAGGGCGGGGTTGCTCTGTTCTGCGTCGACGCGATCGTCAACGGGAGCACGATTACGGTGAATGCTGCAAGTGCGACGACGGGGGCTCTGTCGCATGTGGCGGATTTGTCAGTCTCGCCCAACTTCCCGTTTGCCGTGACCGACTAACTCGCGGACGGCGGACCGGCGATTGTTAACGGCTTAGAGACTCGCATGTACTGCGGGTCTCTTTTCGTTTGCACAGTGGGGGGTACAATGAGATATCCCTCTGAGCCGTCTGGTGGGGGTGTCTTTGCTGGGAATGAAGGGATAACAACCCTTTCGTGCGGCGAAACGTCTGAAGGGTAGCAGTCCTGGCTTGCGCGCGAGGCCTGATTGAAGGAGATTCTTCGCTCCGCCTGAAAAGCGGCTCCGCTCAGGACGACAGCCGAAACGACAAGATTGATTGCGCTCGCGCGCGATTTTCGCGACACGTTAATGCTGGAACTGAACTAACACTGTGAGTATCAAGATCAGAATCCCGAAGGGCGGGGAGCCGGGCAAGAAGATACGTGGGCTACCGCGCGATCCTGTGTTGCGGGCGGCCCTGGTGGCGTTTCTGATCATTGCCGTTTCGTTCACTATCTTCTTTTCCTACTTCTACATAAAGTACGACCGGATCATTGAGCACCGGTTCCGTACGCCCGTGTTCAGCAGTTCGGCGAAGATCTATGCGTTGCCGCGGACGGTGCGGGATGGCGAGAAGATTGAGGCGCGCGAGATCGCAGCGCAACTGCGGCGGGCGGGGTACTCCGATAAAGAAGGACAGTCTCCCCTAGGAAGTTTCCAGCTGCTGAAGGGCGGGATTGAGATTACGCCGGGACAAGAGTCGTACCACAGTCCCGAGCCTGCGCTCATTAGCATCGAAGACGGGCAAGTCGACAAGATCACCAGCAAGGGCAACGAACTATCGGCGTATGAACTGGAGCCGCAACTGGTGACAGCGCTGTTCGATGCAGAGCAACGGTCCAAGCGCCAGGTTGTGAAATATAACGATATTCCACCGTTGATGGTGCAGGCGGTGCTGGCGATCGAAGACCGGCGGTTTTTCGAGCACAGCGGCGTGAATTTTCTGCGCATGGTGGAAGCGGCCTGGATCGACGTGGTGCGGGGACGGCATGAGCAGGGTGGATCGACGATCACGATGCAGGTCTCGCGGGGAATCTTTCTGACTCCGGAAAAAACCGTGAAGCGCAAGCTGACGGAGATGCTGATCGCCGAGGAGTTGGAGCAGAAGTTTACCAAACAGCAGATCTTCGAGTTCTACTCCAACATGGTGCCGCTGGGACAGCGGGGATCGTTCGGCATCAGCGGGTTCGCGGAGGCGTCGCCAGGCCTACTTCAATAAGGACCTGAAAGACATCACGCTGCCCGAGGCGGCGCTGCTGGCGGGGCTGATCCAGAGGCCAAGTTATCTGTCGCCGTACCGGCATCCGGAGCGAGCGCTGGAGCGGCGCAATCTGGTGCTGGAGTCGATGGTCGACACGCACGCTATCACACGCGAGCAGGCGGATAAGGCCAAGGCTGCGCCGCTGAAGTTGGCGCCGCCGAATGTGGAGGCCAGCGATGCACCCTACTTCGTCGACATGGTGCGCGACTCACTCATCAGCAAGTTCAATGAGACCGAGTTGAACGAGCAGTCGTACCGCATCTACACGACGCTCGATCCGGACCTGCAGAAGGCAGCGGCGCAGTCGGTCGAGGCCGGCATCAAGCTGGTGGACGAGCAGGTCAAAAAGCTGCGGACCAAGAAAGTGAAAGTCGGCAAGAAATTTGAGACGACGGTTGCTCCGGGTCCGCAGGCGCAGGTCGCAATGGTCGTACTCGATCCCCATACGGGCGCGATCCTGGCGCTGGTGGGAGGACGCGATTACGGTTTCAGCCAGCTGAACCATGCGGTAGCCAAGCGTCCGACGGGATCGATCTTCAAGCCTTTTGTTTATGCGGCGGCGATGAATACGGCGCTGGACGGTTCGCAGACCGTAATTACTCCGGCGAGCACGGTGACGGATGCGCCTTCGACGCTTCGCCTACGGGGATCAGATCTACGAGCCGCGTAACTATAAAGAGGAGTACCACGGCGAAGTGACGCTGCGGTACGCGCTGGCGATGTCGCTGAACAATGCGACCGTAAAGGTCGCCGAGCAGGTTGGTTACGACAAGGTGGCGGACTTGGCGCGGTCCGCGGGTATCGTTTCGGTGAAGGCGACTCCGGCGATGGCCCTCGGATCGTACGATGCTTCTCCGCTGGACATGGCGGGGGCCTACACCGTCGTTTGCAAATAATGGCAACCGGCTGTCGCCGATCCTGCTGCGTTCGGTGCGCAATACTAAAGGAGACGTGATCGCGAACTACAACACGGATCAACGGCAGGTAATGGATCCGCGAATCGCCTATGTGATGACCAACATGATGGAAGGGGTCATCAACAACGGGCTGGGATTCTCTGCAGTGCGCGGGCGCGGCTTTACGCCTCCGGCGGCGGGGAAGACTGGGAGTTCGCACGACGGCTGGTTTGCTGGATTTACGTCAAACCTGCTGTGCATTGTGTGGGTGGGATACGACGATTACAGTGACCTGCGTCTGGCCGGTGGCGTGACGGCGGCGCCCATCTGGGCGGAGTTCATGAAGAAGGCGGCCGCGCTGCCGCAGTATTCGGACATGAGGGCATTCCAACAGCCCTCCGGCGTCGTGGATGTGGAACTGGACAAGGTCACGCAATCGACTGGCGACGCCCACATGTCCGGATGACTATTCCTCGGCCTTCGTGGCTGGGACGGAACCCCGGGAAACCTGTGACGAAGGTGGGGGTGTGAAGGGATTTTTCTCCCGTTGCTGGGAGGAGGCGACAAGACGATGCCTTCGCAGGGACAGGCTCAGGCGGCCAATGGGCAGGACCGAACGGCCAGGAACCTAAGAAAAAGAAGGGGTTCTTCGGAAAGGTCGCGGGATTATTTAAGGATGACAAATCGTCGGCTCCGGTGTCTAAACCTCCAGACAATGGGCAGAACGAGCCACCGCACTAGATTCCGTAGTTGAAAATCTTCGCCGGGCGGCCAAAACTGTGCCAGAATGTCTGCAACAGCTGGGGGTGGCCAATGTCGTCCTGCCCGAAGTTTTCGCTGGTTCCCGTATCGCTTCTCATCCTTTGCGTCTGCGCCTTGCCGGTCATTTCGTGGCGCAGGCTTCACACTCCGAACAAGTTCAGATCATGCCGCCGTTGCTGCGGACGATAGATCCTCCAGCGGCAGATGCTACCGTGGCCGCCCTCGAGAACCAGGCGGACCAGTTGCGATCGGTGAAACTTTATCTAGATGCGCTCGACTACTATCACGCGGCGCTGGCGAAACAGCCTAACTCGGGTGCGATTCTGAACAAGATCGGAATCACCGAGTTAATGATGCAGCGCTATCACGAGGCGCGAAAGTCGTTTGAACAATCGATCAAAGCCGATCACAAGAGCGCCAACGCCTACAACAATCTGGGCGTTGTGTTTTACGAAGAGAAGAAATTCGGAGCGGCGATCAAGCAGTATCGCAAAGCGATTGCGCTCGATGACTCGTCAGCATCGTTCTATAGCAACCTGGGAGCAGCGCTATTCTCGAAGAAGGAATTCGAGCCGGCAGTGAAGGCGTACCAGCAGGCGATGCAAATTGATCCCGACGTGTTCGAACGAAGTTCTCACGGGGGAGTGCAGGCACAGTTGCCGAGTCCGGACGATCGGGCGCACTACGACTACACGGTGGCACGGCTCTACGCCAAGATGGGATTGTCGGACCGGTCGCTGGAATATCTTCGGAAGGCGATGGAAGAGGGATACAAGGATTTCAAGAACGTGTACAAGGACGAGGAATTTGCCGGGTTGCGAAAGGACAAGCGGTTTACAGAGATGGTCGCGATGAAGACGGCATCCCTGCCAAACTAGACTTTCGTTCGTAACTAACATTGGTGTCTCGGTCTCTGTTTGTTTTTTCACGCCGCGCGGAATTTCTTCC
>CAWAXV010000034.1:0-161160 GCA_963786095.1 uncultured Acidobacteriaceae bacterium
GACCCGCTCCATGACCGACTGCAAGAGCGTGGTCGATCCCAAGATCAAGGTGGCGCCTGTTCTGTATTTGCCCGCTGGATTTGCCGAGCCGCCCGCGGTGCAGAAGCTCGCCACCGACTGCAACGTACGCGTCGAACATTTGCCGATCGAGATCCACCACCTGGGCGAAATGGATACCGCCAAGTTTCAGCCTCACGGCTTGCTCTACCTCGAAAACAAATATGTGGTGCCCGGCGGACGCTTTAACGAGATGTACGGTTGGGATAGTTACTTCATTATTCGTGGCCTGCTGCGCGCCGGGCGCGTCGAGTTGGCTCGGGGAATGGTGGACAATTTCTTTTTTGAGATTGAGCACTACGGCGCGATGCTCAATGCGAATCGCACCTACTACCTGACGCGCTCGCAGCCTCCGTTCTTAAGTTCGATGTTCGTGGATGTCTACCAGGCCTCGCATAAAGAAGGTCCGCCAGACAAAGCCTGGCTCGAGCGCGCCTACGCTGATCTCAACAAAGATTACGAGATGTGGACTCACGATCCGCACCTCGCGGGAGATACCGGATTGTCGCGCTACTACGACTTTGGCGACGGGCCTCCGGCCGAGGCGGTGCAGGATGAATCCGGCTTCTACCGTAAAGTGGCCGGATATTTTTTCTTTCATCCCGCCGAAGCCGATGACTATGTAGTCGAGACCAAGCCCAGCACCACGAGGGCTGTGGCGGGCTCGCCATATTCCGTGCAAGTCTGTGATATTCCACAAACCATGGCGCGTGCGGACTGCGAGAAGGCGCGGCAGTTCAAACTGAGCGCCGACTATTACAAGGGCGACCGCTCTATGCGGGAATCGGGATTCGATGTCAGCTTCCGGTTCGGGCCGTTTGGATCAGCGACGCACCACTATGCTGCCGTCTGTCTCAACAGCCTGCTTTACAAGAACGAAAAAGATCTGGAGCAGATCAGCCTCTGGCTGGGTCACAGCGACGATGCGAAGAAATGGAATAAGCGCGCCGAGGATCGCAGGAAACTGATCACGCATTATCTGTGGAACGATCAGCAAGGCCTCTTCTTCGATTTCGACTTTATGACGAAGCGGATGTCGAAGTACGAGTATGCGACGATTTTCTATCCGCTGTGGGCTGGGCTGGCGACGCCCGAGCAGGCGAAGGCCGTCGTCGCGAATTTGAAAGGGTTCGAGCGCCCCGGCGGGCTTCCTATGAGCAACGAAGAGACTGGCGCGCAATGGGACCTGCCCTACGGTTGGGGAAACATCGAGATGGTTGCGATTGACGGTCTGCGACGATACGGCTTCAACGCGGATGCGGATCGCGTCTCCTACGAGTTCCTTTCCACAGTGGCGGAAAACTTCCGGCGCGACGGCAACATCCGCGAGAAGTACAACGTCGTGACGCGTTCGTCAGAAGCTCACGTCGAACTTGGCTACGAGATGAACGTGGTCGGCTTCGGATGGACCAATGCCGCGTTTCTTGAACTGCTGCACGGGCTGCCGAAAGAAATGGTGGAGCGGTTGGAGAAGGAGCAGGATCAGCCGCTGTCGCAGTGAAGTTAAAAAGCGCGCCGCAGTAGAAACTCTTTGGGCTAAGCTGTGCGTGTTGCAACTGACACGCCACGTCTCACGCGTCACACACTCCTTCGAAGATTGCGCACGAAATTTCCCGACTCTACTGGGGAATCGCCGATGGCACGAGCCGTGCCATCCGATCACCACAGGAGAGAATGTAATGAGTAGGCGATCTCATCTGCTGGCAGATCCTCAAAGACTGCGCTGGATTTATTTGCTGGTTGCTCTGTCACTCGCGTTCGCGCTCGGGGCGATTCCTATTAGCGCCCAGGTAACCGAGGACTTGTCACACGGCGCAAGCTTTCAATTCAAAATCGGACCGGGCCTGCCTGAATTCACCTTTAAGGTAATTCCCAGGACGAGTGCATCGGATGGGGACGACACAGAGTCAATGATAGGAAAAATTGAGGTTTATCGCGGAGATTCCAAGCTGCCCCTGCAACGCCTGACCGGCTGCAACTGGAGTGGCATGGAGCTCCCTCCGCGCGGCTCTGACTGGGTCCGCACTGAAGACATAAACTTCGATGGCTATAACGACGTTTATGTGATGACTAGCTGGGGTGCAACCGGAAACCAGTGGGGATGTATCTGGCTCTACAACCAGGGGACCGGGCGCTTCGATTACAGCAAGGAATTCAGCGAACTTCCTGGACATGGGCTTGACCCGGCTACGAAGACGATTCAGACTTTTACACGCGGCGGGATGGCAGGACTGGTTTTCGGCGCGGGCAAGTACAAGGTCGAGAAGAACAAGCCAGTGCTTATCATGCGTGTGAATCAGGACTGGTCCTCCGAGAAGAAGCAGTTCCATTGCGTGGTCGAAGAGCGGCAAGGGACCGCGATGGCTGTGACTAGAGAAGAGTGGAGCAAGCCTGGGGATGAGTCGATTGAGGGAGTAGCGCCGTGCGATCCGGGCGAACTGTTGGGGGGGACATCAGCACTGAGCGGACCGTGAGCAGGTCAGCCAGACCGAGATAACCCGCTGGCGACCGCGTTGACGACTCCAGCCATCCCCCCTAAGATGAAACACTCCGCTCACTCTTGATCATGATCAACCAGACCATCTCGCACTACCGCATCACCGGCCAGTTGGGCAGCGGCGGGATGGGTGTGGTCTACGAGGCGGAAGACCTGACGCTGGGGCGCAGGGTCGCGCTGAAGTTCCTGCCACCACAACTATCGCGGGATCAAAACGCGCTCGACCGGTTTCTGTTCGAGGCGCGCACTGCCTCGGCGCTGAACCATCCGAACATCTGCACGATCTACGCGGTCGAAAATGCTACAGGTGAGAACGGCGAGCAGCAGTCGTTCATCGCCATGGAATTACTCGAGGGGCAGAACCTCGATTACAAGTTGGCCGCTGGTCCTCTGCTGACTGACCGGTTGCTGGAGATCGCGATTCAACTCGCTGATGCGCTCGATGCTGCGCACAGCAAGGGAATCATCCATCGCGACATCAAGCCGGCGAACATTTTTCTGACGCCGCGCGGTCAAGTGAAGGTGCTGGACTTCGGTTTAGCCAAGCTCACCCGTCGTGAGATGGAGATGACGACGATCGGCGCGACGCAGGACTCACCGCGTCCGGCGAACCTGACGAGCCCGGGTTCAACGGTGGGAACGATCGCTTACATGTCTCCGGAGCAGGCGCGCGGAGAAGAACTCGACACCCGCACCGACCTGTTCTCGCTGGGCACAGTGATTTACCAGATGGCCACGGGCAAGCTGCCCTTCGCGGGAGCGACGTCGGCGGTGGTCTTTCACGCCATTCTTGAACTCGATCCAGTTCCTACGCTGCAGTTAAATGCGGCGGTGCCGCCCAAGCTGCAGGAGATCGTTGAGAAGTTACTGGAGAAAGACCGCGACCTGCGCTACCAGTCCGCCGCCGATCTACGCGGCGATCTGAAGCGGCTGAAGCGCGACGTTGAGTCGGGAAAGAAAGGCGCGGCGCCGGCAGCTTCAGCCTCAGTTCGGGTTGCAAGCAGCCCGGCAGCACCACAGTCTGGCCCTTCGGCGCCAGTTGCACGCGCTTCATCATCCGCCGTGGTTGCAGCGGCAGGACGCCACAAGTTGGGAACGGGCCTCACCGTGATCCTCGGCGTTGTCGTGCTGCTCGCCGCAGGTTATGGCGTCTACTCGTTGCTCACGCGCCATCCCATGCGGCCGTTCCGCAATTTCACCGTGACAAAGTTGACGGAAGATGGCAACGCGGCGCTGGTGGCAATTTCGCCCGATGGAAAATACACGCTCAGCCTGATGCGCGACAGCAACGGCCTGGCCAGTCTGTGGCTGCGGAACGTTCCCACCAACAGCAACACCCAGGTGCAGCCGCCGGCCGATGTCTATTACAACGGGCTGCGCTTCTCGCCCGACGGCAACTACCTTTACTTCGTGCGCAGCGATCCCGGAAACGCAGAGTTGAAATATCTGTATCGTGCGCCACTTCTTGGCGGCACTGCGGAAAGGCTCGCGGAAGACGTAGATTCCAACATCACGTTTTCACCCGACGGACGCCGGATTGCCTTCATGCGCTACGACAATCCCGAACCGGGAAAGTACCGGCTGATTGTGCGCTCGCTCGACGACGGCCAGGAAACAGTCCTGACCGGCGGGTCCAATTCTCAGGGGCTCTACAGTCCCGCGTGGTCGCCAGACGGCAAGACGATCCTGTGCCTGGCGAATCAGCCTGGGGACGCTCTGACTGGACTGATGGCGGTCGATGCCCGCAGTGGCCAGCAACATCTGGTGCTGAGTTCGGATTCCGCTCTGGCCAACCCCACTTGGCTGCCTGACGGCAACGGACTGCTGGTGCTGGAGCGGACCCGGTCTTCGAATTTCAACCTGCAGCAGATCGTGTTTGTGGTGTACCCAGAAGGCAGGATCGATCCCCTTACGCGCGATACCAACAACTACTCTGACCTGAGCGTTGCGGCGACCGGACAGGTGCTGGCGACCGTGCTAAGCGAAGGACGCTGGAATCTGGAGCTGATGTCCGCGACGTCAGCCGGCGGCGATGCACACCCCGTCGCACAGGCAGGAGTTTTCACGAACTTTACGTGGACGCACGACGGGCGGTTGATCCACGACAAGGACAACAAGTTAAGTTGGGTAAATCCAGACTCGGGAGCGAAGGGTACTCTCGCGACCGCCCAGGGATCCGCTACCGGAGATCCTTGGGAATGCGCGGACAGTCGCTACGTTGTGTTCGTGCTTGGTCTGCTCGAGGGCAAGAGCACCCAAAACGTCTGGCGAGCGGATAGCTCCGGAGGAAATCTGAAGCAGCTCACCCAGGAAAAGTCCGTTAATTTTCCCGTTTGTGCGCCGGATTCCCAATCGGTCTATTTCCAGGATGGAGGAACTGGGCAACTGATGCAGGTGCCCATCGATGGAGGCGCGTCACGTAAAGTGTCGGACATCCGCGCCGCTGGTTTTTTCGATGTCTCTCCAGACGGACGCACGCTGGCGGTCGCCACCATTGACCATGCCGCCGGTCATGCGGAAAAGATCGCACTGGTTGCCGCAGATACCGGCGCGACCATCAAGCTGATGGAGTTTCAGCGGCCGCGCGTAACCAATTTGATCCGGTTTGCGCAGGACGGCAAGTCGCTGGTCTACACGATTCGCGAAAATGGCGTTGACAATCTCTGGCAACAGCCGCTGGATGGTTCTCCTGGCAAGCAGCTGACTTCATTCAAGGCCGAGCACATCTGGGACTACCACTGGTCCCCCGACGGAAGCAAGCTAGCCATGGTTCGCGGGCACACCGACTCTGATGTAGTTCTGATTCGCAGCCAACAACAATAGCCGCGCAATTGCGGCCTAAGCCGCGTGGCGCAGAGCCAGAGTTTGGGCGGGCGTCGTCTGGCCCCACAGCCACGCCACGATTGCCCCGAATACAAAGTTCTCACTCGTCACCTCGCAGAGGTGCACCCAACGAACCGAGTCCGGGAAGTAGGGATTCGGCATTAGCAGCGGCGCCAGACCACTCAGGAGCGTGAACACCAGTCCGACCATCAGCGCGCCACTCAATCGTGGCATGCCGAGCATCCGTGTCACCGCCAGGCAGAACAGAATGAATAAGGGCCCGCGAACCAGTAACTGCAATGCGGCAATCGTCCCCAGCGAAGGCAAAGTCTGCGTGGCGTAGAAGTCCTTCACGTACGGAAAAATGATCAGCCCTGTCCCGTAGTACAGGATGAGATAGGTGACATCGCACAGCACGAACTTCCAGACGAGTTCGCCGCGCGACTGTGCCTGAATGGGATGGTAGTGTTCGGTCGCAACGGCGTCCCGTTTGCCGAACAGCAGCATCCACAAGGGAACGACGACCGCCGACGAGACCAGCGTGAAAACAAAAATCCGCCCGAATTCCATCGGAGAATTCTTCAGGAAGACGGCACCCTCCAGGAGGTTTACAGCGGCCAGGGTGAGAGGGATGGCTGCGATTGCAGCGCCCATTTTCCATCCGCGCCACTCCACGCGCACCGCCACGATCGAGAGCGCCGCCACCGACACCAGGTTGCTCAAAAGCATCCACTCAAGAAAGTGAGGAGCCGGGAAGGGTTTGATGGGGACAAGTATTCCGGCGATCATCGAAGCGATGAGGGTGCCAACGAAGGCGAGTAAAACTCGCAGGATTATCTTGGGAAATGTCATGACGCGCCTCCTTTATTTTCTTTTTCGTACGTGCTGATAGCGTAGTGAGCCCAGGTGAGCAAGCACTCGGCTTGCCGGATACCGCATTCGAACGCCAAACGTGCCGAGCTGGGCATCATGTGGCTGCTTGCCGCTAATTCTTCGTGAAGTTCTTTGACATAAACCTTGAGTGTCGCTTCCAGAGACTTCGCCAACGCGACCGAGGCACCCGGACCGACCGCTTTTTCTGAGAAAGCGAAGCGAAGCAGGATCTCCTGCTGGCCCCAAATCAGCTCTTCGCGGGTGACGGGGCGAACGATCCATTTCTTGAGTTCGGCAACGCCAGACGGCGTCAGCCGAAAAATTTGTCTTCGGCGCATGCCGGATCCTTCTTCCACAGTGCCTCGGATCAGTCCTTGCTTTTCCAGCCGCCCGAGCGCTGGATAGATCGCGCCGGGACTATCGCTGTAGGTTTTCATCGAGGTCGCCGAGAAGGTTTTGCGGAGGTCGTATCCCGACGCCGGCTGATGCTGAAGCAAGCCGAGGAGGGCGTAACCGAGCGAAGGAATCTTCGATGCCGTCATGGCAGGTGGGGCCTGAATAATAGTACGCTACGTACTATATCGCCGCGTACTGTCAAAAGTCAAGCCTGCAAAAACTAAGGGCGGCCATTACTGGCCGCCCTCATTTTCGAATTGTTACTTGGAAGCGGTGTTAGACGCCCTTGACGTTCTCAGCTTGCCAGCCCTTGGGGCCTTTGACCACGTCAAACTGAACTTGCTGACCTTCCTGCAGGCTGCGGAAACCGCTGGCCTGAATGGCAGAGAAATGCACGAAGACATCCTCGCCGTTCTGGCGGCTGATGAATCCATAGCCTTTGGCGTCGTTAAACCACTTCACTGTTCCTGTTTCCATGATGTTGCACTGTTCCTTTTTCTTTGATGTAGCGCTGAAACTTTCGGGTCTTCTGCAGGTAGGTCACGCGCTGGGTTAAGCGGAGATGCTTTACTGCGAAGTGCTCTAAAGTCAAACGCAATTAAATTGTAAAGAAAGTGCCTCAAAATAGCTACATAATTTCCTGTATGCTACGGCTAAACAATTGATATAGAGGATGTTATGGTGAATTCCCCGGTGGAAATTTTGTTTCCGACTTGCCACCTTTGGGCTTAGGACTCATCATTTGAATATGCGATTTCGGATTCTGCTGGTTTCGGTTTTGTTCACGGCTTCGGCGGCGTGGGCTGACATCGTGTACGACGTGCGCGTGGCTTTGTCGCGGAATAATTTCTCCGCCGCTGAGTCGGAGCTGAACTCCTATCGCAGCCAAAAAGGCGTCGACCCTCTCTATCTTGAGGCCTATTCGTGGCTTGGACGCGCTGCGCTCGATCAAGGTCAGAACGAGAAGGCCGCTGATTATGCGAAGGACACGAAAGCTCAGGCCTTGGAGTTGTTGAAGACGCGCCCACTGGACGCCGAACCGCACTTGCCCGTAGCGCTCGGTGCGGCTCTGGAGGTTCAAGCGCAGGTACTGATTGCGCGCGGGCAACGAACTCAGGCGATCACCTTACTTCAATCGGCCTTGCGGACCTATGGGAATTCGTCCATTCATGACCGCCTGCAGAAGAACTTGAATTTGCTTTCCTTCCAGGGAAAACTCGCGCCACCTTTGAAGTCGGGTCAAGAACTGGGTGGAAACCTGCCGTCACAGCTTAAGGGATCGCCGGTGCTGTTGTTTTTCTGGGCGCACTGGTGCGCGGACTGCAAGGCGGAGGCGCCGATCATTACGCAGTTGCGCTCGGAATTCGCCGGCAAGGGACTACAAGTGATCGGGCCGACGCGGTTCTACGGATACACGGCGCAGATCGAACACGCCACGCCCATGGACGAACTGCAATACATCGATGCCGTTCGGCATCGCTTCTACTCGGGTCTGCTCGACATGCCCGTGCCGATCAGCAAATCCAACTTCGACGCCTACGGTGCTTCGACCACGCCGACGCTGGTGCTGCTGGACCGGGCGGGGAAGGTAGCCTGGTACCATCCGGGGGCGGTGCCCTACGCAGAGTTGCGCGGCGAGATTGAGAAGGTGGCGCGGTAGGGGCTGCTCAAGAATCTCACGTTGGATGGCGCCGACGAGGATTAACTGCGCAGGGGGAAGCGCATCACGCTCTGCTGCTCAGTAGTCAAAGACTTCCATGTTGCTCCAGGCATGTCCTCCACGTCACGGCTCGCGTCGGCATACCAGCGCCTCGCGTAGCGGATTGTGGCGAGGGCTCGAGGTGTGCCAGTGGTGTTGGGCGTGCCGCGATGTAGTGCCCACGGATGGCGAATCAGAACATCGCCAATTTCCAGTCGGATAGGCTCGGCACTGATCCCACCGGTTTCGATCGCTTTATCTCGTTCGAGTCTTGAGATACGGTGCGTGCCTGGCGCGATCTCGATCGGGCCGTGTTCCTGCCCAATTGGGACCAAGCCAAAATTCACCACAACCATATAGATGGGAAGCGGAAGGTCGGGAGCCTCCGGGAAAAGAGGACGCCGATAGTCCACATGCCACCCCTGATATTCCGATCCGAGCAGCGGCACATCGCAGCCCCATTGATCGGCGACGATCCGGTCGTCCATTAGGGTGCGCACGATACTTAGAACATCGGGATCGAAGAAGAACTGAGGTGCGAAGCAAGGCCGATCAAATGGCATCGGGAGAAAATGGCGATGCGCGCCGCGATTCGGCGATGGGCCACTCGCGAGGTAGGCAAGCAGGCGCGGCCGGAACGCTTCACGACAATCGTCCACAAGGGACGGCGAAAACTGTTTTGGCAAGACGCAATAGCCGCGCGAATTGAACTCATCGACCGATTTCTGAACTGATTGTGCCGGTGCCATGCCCTTACGATGATTTCATGAAATCGAAAGCGGCGAAAATGGCGAATCGAGAAAAATCGAAGTTGGGCAGCCGGGGAAATCACTTAACTTCGGTGAGCTTTCCGGTTTTCACGTCGTAAACAAATCCTCTTACGGGAATATGTTTTGGGATCCATGGGTGCGATTTAACTCGCTGCACTTGTTCGCGCACATTGGCTTCAAGGTCGTCGAAGGCGTGGAAGTGCGCAGGTGTGGCTGAGGGCGCTCCCATTTTCTTCGTCAAATTTGCCTTCAGTTCATCCTCCCGCACCTTCAGCAGGCCGCAGTCGGTGTGGTTGATGATGATGAACTCCTGCGTGTCGAGCAGATGATGCGATACGATCAGCGAGCGGATTGCGTCGTCGGTGGCAATGCCTCCGGCGTTGCGGATCATGTGCGCGTCGCCTGGGCGCAGGCCGAGGCAGTGCTCGAAAAGAATGCGGGAGTCCATGCAGGCCAGCACGGCCGCGTGGCGGCGCGGGCGGACGGAAAGATCGCCCAGGTCGAAGCTACGCGCGAAAGTTTCGTTGGCTCGTAATAATTCGTCGGCGACGGACAATGGCATGCTCCTGAAGAGTCGTTGGTCGTTTATCGCCAGTCGTTGGCTTGATGCCCAACGACGATCGAGCAACGACTAACATCCAGTTTACCCGTTACAATCGGCGCGTGAACCTCGGGCCAAACTTGGACGATACGATTGTCGCGATAGCCACTCCTCCCGGGCGCGGAGGAATTGGCGTGGTGCGCCTGGCCGGAGCTAGAGCCCGCGAGATCGCGCTGCCTATGCTGCGGTTGAAACATGAACTGGAGCCGGGCCGCGCGGTATTCGGCGAAATGGTCGAGCCACGTGGCGCGGGTGCCGGCGCTCGCGAAGAGCCAGAAGCAAGCAGAGTCCATGTGGGGGCAGCCGCCCCCGGCCGTCCGGCCGAGCAAAGCTCGGCGGCCTCGGACCGCATCGATGAGGTCGTCGTCACTTACTTCGCCAAGCCGCATTCCTACACGACCGACGACGTCATTGAGATTTCCGCCCACGGCTCGCCGGTGTTGTTGCGACACCTTGTCGAGCTATGCGTAGCTGCGGGAGCGCGTCTGGCCGAGCCCGGCGAGTTCACCATGCGGGCCTTCCTCAACGGCCGCATCGATCTGACGCAGGCAGAGGCCGTGCGTGATCTGATCGACTCGCAGACGCTCTATCAGGCGAAGGTTGCGGCGCAGCAACTGGAGGGATCGCTGTCACGACGGTTGCAGCCGATCAAGCAGAAGCTGGTCGAACTTGATCGCCGTCCTCGAAGCTGGCATCGATTTCGCCGAAGACGATGTGTCCGTAATGCCAGACGCTACCATCCTCGCGCACATTGCCGCTGTACGCGAGCCGCTCGAACAACTCAGCGCCACCTTTGCTTACGGCAAGATCGTGCATGAGGGCCTTACGCTGGCCATCGTTGGCCGGCCGAACGTGGGCAAATCGAGTCTGTTCAACCGGCTGGTCGAGCGCGAACGCGCCATCGTCACCGCCACTCCGGGCACGACGCGCGATCTGGTCAGCGAGACCGTTGCGATCGGCGGCATCCCCGTGAAACTTGTGGATACCGCCGGCATTCGCGATGCTCTCGACGAAGCTGAATCCATCGGCATTCGCAAATCCATGGAGGCGCTGGCCGACGCTGACCTGGTGCTGGTCGTGCTTGATGCGTCGCAGGCGAAAACGGATGAAGATGCCAAACTGCTGAGCCTGGTTGAGAACCGGCCCGTGATCGTGGTGGGAAATAAATGCGACTTGGGAGCGAGTGGTCCGTGGTTAGTGGCTAGTGCTCAGAAAGTGCGGACCTCCGCCGTGACTGGCGAGGGTATCGCCGAACTGCGAGCCTCGATTCTGCGCCACGTTGGCGGAGAGTCCGGGGCGCAAGCGGAGTCCGGTTTTCTCACCAACGTTCGTCACCAGGGGCTGATCAACGATTCGCTGGCGGCGCTCGATGCAGCGAAGAATGCCGTAGCCGGCAAAGTTCCGCACGAGATGCTGCTGCTCGATCTCTACAACGCGCTGCGTCCACTCGACGCGATCACGGGCGCGACCACGACGGACGACATACTCAACCTGATCTTCAGCACGTTCTGTATCGGAAAATAGTTACTTCGACAGCGCCCCCAGTGCATCGCGAAACATCGCGTCGAACGACCCGGCCTTGCCGTTTTTCGCAACGACAGACAGCGCTTTTTCGGCGGCGGCGCGCTGATAGCCCAGATTCAAGAGTGCTGAAAGCACGTCCTCTTCCGTCGCGCTCATGGCCGGAACCGACGGCGCAGCCGTCGGACCCGGCTGCGGCAGCTTGTCGCGCAACTCCAGCACCATCCGCTCAGCGGTCTTCTTGCCAATGCCGGGGATGCGGGTGAGCCGCGCCACGTCGTTGCCTCGAATCGCCCCGACCATCTCGTCGGCCGCCATGCCGCTGAGGATCGTGACTGCCAACTTGGGCCCGATGCCGCTCACCGTGATCAGCTTCTCGAAGAGCAGCTTCTCTGAAGGGCGCAGGAATCCATACAGCGCGATCTGGTCCTCGCGGACGTGCGTATGAATGTAGAGGGCGACCTCGGTGCCCACTGCTGGCAGGTCGGAGAACGTAGGCACGCTGATGGTCACGTCATAGCCGACGCCGGCCGTCTCGACGATAGCCTGGTTAGGATGCTTGGCCAGCAACTTTCCGCGCAGATGGGCAATCATGCTCAGGCCATTGTAGGGCACGCGGCCGTGCAGTTGCTTCGCCGGGATGGACACTCATCCCGGACACTCTTAGAATCCAGATTGGTTCTGGGCGATTTTATGGGGAAACCCCGTTTTCGGCTGATGTTGGTTGTTTCAGCGCTGCTGTTTGGTTCAGCCATCGCGAACGCACAACAGACGGGACTCGATCTCGACGGCCACGCAGTCAATCCGTTCAAGACAGATTCCGGCAAGCTGACAGTATTGATATTTATTCGGCGCGACTGCCCGGTCTCAAGCCGCTATGCGCCGGAAATTCAGCGGATCAGCAAACAATACGCCGACAATGCGAACTTCTGGCTCGTCTATCCCGACAAAAATGACTCGCCGCAATTGATTCGCAAATATCTGGCGGACTACGGATATCACCTGCCGGCGCTGCGCGACCCCGAGCACTCTCTAGCCAAGCTGAGCCACGTCCAGATTACTCCCGAAGCAGCGGTCTTTGATCGAGAACACCGCCTGGTTTATGACGGCCGCATCGACGACTGGTATCTCGACTTGGGCCGGGCACGCGCTGCGCCCACGACTCACGAACTGGAAGATGCGATCCAGGCGGCGCTGGCCGGCAAGACGCTTCGTGAGACGGGAGCTAAGAGTGAGGTCAGGGGAGTGGGATGCTACATCTCAGACCTCGACTGAACTCGTGGCGGCGCGTTCTGCTGCCGTTAGCCATACTCCTCGGCGTGGTCGGAATGCTAGCCGTCACGCGCGCTCCGTCACAAACATCTGCTTCCGAGCCATCCGCAGGTTACTTTCAATCGCGACATTGCGCCGATCATGTTTCGCTCTTGTGCCACGTGTCATCGCCCGGGCGAGGCGGGGCCGTTTCCGCTGCTCACATATTCCGACGCGAAGAAACATGCGCGGCAGATTGCGGAGGTCACGCGATCGCGCGCCATGCCGCCGTGGCTCCCCGAGCCTCAGGAACTGAAATTCGCCGACGAGCTTCGACTGACAGAATCAGAAATCAAATTGATCGAGCGCTGGGTCGAGCAGGGAACGGTCGAAGGGGACCGCAGCCGATCTGCCCGCGCAGCCGAAATTCGTAGAGGGATGGCGGCTGGGAGAACCAGACCTGATTCTCAACGCGACGAAGCCGCTGACACTGCCGCCGCAAGGAACCGACACGTACTGGAATTTTATTTTCCCCGTTCCAATCAAACAGACGCGATGGGTGAAGGCGGTTGAGATTCGTCCCGGCGACAAGCGCTACGTCCACCACGCGAACATCCTCGTGGACCGTGCGGAAGCGTTGCGCAAGCGAGAAAGCGAGCCCGGCGCGGGTTTCGGCGGCATGGAGATTCGCATCGAATCGCAGGTCTTCGACCCCGACAGCCACCTGCTTTTCTGGAAGCCGGGAACGGTCCCTTACGTTGAGCCGGATGGAATGGCACTGCGCCTCGATCCAGGCACTGATCTCGTTCTCAACACGCATCTGCAGCCATCGGGGAAACCTGAAGTGATTCAGCCGAGCATCGGACTCTACTTCACGCCGCAGGCCGCGACCAAAGTGCCGATGCTTCTGCAACTCGAAAATGATTTGAAGCTCGACATTCCTGCAGGTCAGAAAGATTTTCTCGTCACCGACAACTTCACGCTTCCCATCGACGTAGATCTGATGGCGATCTACCCTCACGCGCACTATCTCGGGAACGATATGCAGGCGTTCGCCGTCCTGCCCGATGGCACGAAGAGAGCGCTGATACACATTCCGCATTGGAATTTGAACTGGCAGGCGGTCTATCGCTACCAGCAGCCGGTTCGCCTGCCCAAGGGTACGACGGTGAGCCTGCGTTATGTGTATGACAACTCCAGCGACAATCCGCTGAATCCGAATCATCCGCCGGCGCGCGTGATCGGCGGGAACCGGTCGAGCGATGAGATGTGCCACTTGTGGCTGCAAGTGTTGCCGGTCAATTTCGATCCGGCGCAGGGCGATCCGCGCATGGTCCTGCAGGAGGCGCTCGCGCGACACAACGTGGAGAAAAACCCAGGCGATTTCGAAGCCCACTACAATCTGGCCGCGATGATGCAGGCGAAGGATAAACTCGACGCCGCGATTGGCGAGTATGAACTCGCCGCGCGTTTGCGCCCAGACGATGCCGCTGCGAACAACGCACTGGGAGCAGCCCTGGTCGCAGCCGGGCATCCCGGGCGCGGGATTGGATATTTGCAAATCGCGCTCAAGGCGCGTCCCGACTACTTCGACGCCCACTACAACTTGGGACTGGCGCTAGCCGCGCAGAACGATTTTGAAGGCGCGTCGCAGCAGTTCCGCTCCGCGTCGCAGTTGCAACCGAACGACGCCAACGCCGAAGCCAACTGGGGCGCGGCTCTCGCTGAGTTGGGGCAGCTGGCTCAAGCGAAATCCCATTTTGAGCGCGCCCTTCAGATTGATCCCAATCAATCTTTGGCGAAAGAGAATCTCGAAGCGCTGCAGAAAGAGATGAGGCAGCAATAGGCGACAGCGAGCGGAGAGAGTCCGCACGTCGCTCGGAGAACTCGCCGAGAAATGGAGCACCTGCCCCTTCGTCTCGGCCAGTTTCGTGGCAAGGTTTGTGCTCTAATTCATTTATGAAATCGCTGCAGCGTTTTTCTCGATTGTGGCTGGCGGGGGCTCTCGTTTGGATTTTCTGTGCCGGTGGAGTTGCGCAGCAGGCTGCAAGCTCCGAAGCACCCGCCGCGCTGGTGTCGCCGGATACATCCTCTGATTTCGTCGAGGCTCGCAAGCTGATGCAGGCCGGCAAAGTGGATGACGCCATCGTCGAGTTGCAAGCGCTGGAAGCCCGCAACCCCGCCACCAAAGGTCTCGCTCTCGAGTTGGGCACGGCGTATTACAAGAAGAGTGACTATGTAAAAGCGATTGAGTATTTGAAGAAGGCGACCGCCGCCGACCCGGGCAATGGCGAGGCGATTCAACTGTTGGGGCTTTCCTATTACCTCGGTGGCCATCCGGCGGATGCGATTCCGCTGCTCGAGAAAGTGCAGGGCTGGTATCCACGGGCGAACGTAGACGCCGCCTATATTCTGGGCATTTCCTACATCCAGACCAAGAATTACGAGCAGGCTCGCAAAGCCTTCGCAAAGATGTTCGACGTTCCGCCCGACTCGGCGCCGGCATATCTATTTACTGCGCGCATGCTCTTCCGGCAGGACTACGATCCCGTGGCCGAAGAGCAGGCGCAGAAGGCTGTCGCGCTCGATCCGAAGTTGCCGCTCGTGCATTACCTGCTCGGCGAGTTATACACCTACAAGTCTCGAATCCCGGAGGCGATCGCAGAATTTCAGAAGGAACTGGCCATCAATCCCGGGCACGCAGCGACCTATTACAAACTCGCCGACGCATATTCGCGGATTCAGAAATATGAGGATGCCGAACGCTTACTGCAGCGTTCCATCTGGCTCGATGCATCTTCGACGGGCCCGTACATTCTTCTCGGCAAGGTGCTCGAGAAAAAAGGCGAGTTCGAATTGGCGGTGCGCGCCCTGCGGCGGGCCGCCACCATGGACCCCAGCAATCCGACGACTCACCATCTGCTCGGCCAGACCTACCGCGACATGGGAAAAAAAGAAGAGGCGGAGAGCGAACTCAAGCTGGCGGAAGAACTACAGACGCAAGGTTCGCACTGAAACAGTGCTCAGAGCGCCGCAGCCTGATCGCGGCGGCGAGCTTGAATCTCAATGTAGACATGCACCAGCGACACCGCCGCCGGCGTGACCCCGGGAATTCTCGACGCTTGCCCGATCGTGCGCGGCTGCACCTTCGACAGTTTTTCCTGCATCTCGCGCGAGAGCCCGCTGACCGACCGATAGTCGAACCAGTCGGGAATAGCGTGCTGTTCGGATTTCTTCAGCCGCTCCATGGCGCGCTGCTGCTGCAGCAGGTAGCCTTCGTATTTAATCTCGGTCTCGACCGACTTTAGTTCGTTCCTGACTTCGGAAGAGATTTTCAACACAGAGAGCGGTAAGGCCGCAGCAGAACTTCGGGCAAAAAACTCCGGCGTCAGTTCCCGCAGGATCGGAACCATGCGCTCTACGGTGACTTCTGGACGCTTCAGCAACTGCGCGATCGACTGGCCCGCAGCCGAACTCAGATTGACCTCGGCTTCCGATTCGCCGCCGGCGACAGCAGATTCCTCCTCGCTCCGCTCCTCGGAATGACAAGCGCTTTTTAAAGTTTCCAGCATTGCGACCGTCAGCCGCGTGCCTTCCATCATCTTTTTCAGGCTCTGCAGCCGTTCCTGCTTCGCCTGAAAATCTTCCCACGCCTCATCCGAGATCAATCCAATGCGCCGGCCGTGCGGAGTGAGCCGTCGATCAGCGTTGTCGATGCGCAGATGAAGGCGAAACTCGGCCCGCGATGTGAACATCCGGTAGGGCTCGTTCGTTCCCTTCGAGATCAGGTCGTCAATTAGAATCGCAGTGTAGGCTTCGGTTCGGTCGAGAACCAGCGGCGGCTCTTGCTTCACCTGCAGCGCCGCGTTGATGCCCGCCATCAGCCCCTGGCACGCGGCTTCTTCGTATCCCGAAGTGCCGTTGATCTGGCCGCCTAGAAACAATCCAGCAATCTTGCGCGTCTCCAGCGTGCGCTCCAGTTCCGTGGGATCGATCGAGTCGTACTCGATGGCGTAACCGGGACGCAACATCTCGGCGTTCTCGAGACCTGGGATGGACTTCAGAATCTCCATCTGCACCTCGACCGGCAGCGACGTGCTCATGCCGTTGACGTAGATCTCATGCGTGTTTAGTCCCTCGGGCTCAAGGAAGAGCTGGTGCATTTCCTTGTCGGGGAACTTCACGATCTTGTCTTCGATCGACGGACAGTAGCGTGGCCCGATTGATTGAATCTGCCCGCTGTACATCGGCGACCGCTGCACGTTTTCGCGAATGATGCGATGGGTCTCAGCCGTTGTCCACGCGATGTAGCAGGGCACCTGCGAATCGTGATGTGCCACGCGCTTGGTGCGGAAGCTGAAAGGGGTCGGATCCACATCGCCCGGCTGCGCCGGGAAGCGCGACCAGTCGATCGAGCGTCCGTCGAGGCGCGGTGGCGTGCCCGTCTTCAAGCGGCATCCGCGCAAGCCGAGTTTCTTCAGCGACTCCCCTAGCAAGACCGCCGCCGGCTCTCCCGACCGTCCAGCAGGATACTGTTGTTCCCCGCAATGGATGAGCCCGTTGAGGAATGTTCCGGTTGTGATGATGGTTGCCTGCGCGCCGACAGTGCGCCCATCGCGCAGGCGAATGCCGAGAACGCGGCGGCGCGAATTCTCAGCTGCCAGTTCTCGGCTCTCTGCCAAATCAACGCCGCGTTCGGGCTGAGAGCTGACAGCTGAGAACTGACCGCTTTCCAAGATCAGGTCCGCCACTTCCGCCTGCTTGATCTTCAGGTTCGGCTGCGATTCGAGCACTTCGCGCATCTTCAGCCGATAGGCCTGCTTGTCGCATTGCGCGCGCGGAGACCACACCGCCGGCCCGCGCGAGGTATTCAGCAATCGGAACTGGATACCAACCGCGTCTGTGATCTCGCCCATGATTCCGCCAAGCGCATCGACTTCGCGCACCAGGTGGCCCTTAGCGATCCCTCCGACAGCGGGGTTGCACGACATCTGCGCGATGAGATCAACGTTCAAAGTGTAGAGGGCGGTCTTGAGCCCCATGCGCGCGGAGGCCATCGCGGCCTCGCATCCGGCATGGCCTGCGCCGACGACAACGACGTCGAATTGTTCCGTGAACTGCATTAAAAATTGAACCCAGAGAACCCCAGAAATTAATCTTCGGCGTTACTTCTTTCATTCTAGCAACTTGGCAGGCGGAGTGATCTTCATCACTTGCCGACGCGCTGCGACGCCCGTATATTGAGCAGTCATACCGGTTATGCATGCCGCTCGTCATACAGGCCGAAAAAGTACAGGAGGCATCATGAATACCGCGGAATTCTTTGAGCAACTGGAAGCGCGCATCGGTAAGTACGACCTGCTTTGCCACCCGTTTTACCAGGCATGGTCGGCGGGCAAGCTGACACGCCAAGATCTGCGTGATTACGCGCAGCAGTACTTCCACCACGTCGAAGCGTTTCCTTCCTACCTGGCGGCTTTCGGCATGCGCCTCGAAGATGGTGAGTTGCGGCGCGCGGTGCTCGCCAACATGTGCGACGAAAAAGGTGTCGAAGGGCGGCCTGGGCGCGATTCCGTGCCGCACTCGGAGCTTTGGCTCGATTTCGCCGAGGGGATGGGGTCGACCTGCAATCTCGAGTGGCATACCCCTGTGCTCGAGATTCGCCAACTCATCCGTCATTTCAGCACGGTCGCCAGCGAAGGATCGGCCGAGGATGCTCTCGCTGCTCTCTATGCCTACGAGTCCCAGGTGCCCCGCATTGCGACCGAAAAAGAACGCGGTCTGCGAGAAATGTATGGAGCGGATGACAAGACCTGCGGCTATTTCTCTTTGCACGCGACGGCCGATGTGTATCACTCGAACGTGTGGCGCACCCAGCTCGAAAAGCGCATCGCGGCCAAGCCCGAAGCTGCCGAAGCCGCTCTGGACGCGGCAGAAAACGCGGCGCGCTGGCTCTGGCTGGCGCTGGATGGGATTGACGCCCGGCGGATGGCGGTGGCGGCCGCGTAATTGATCGTAGCGAGGTGAAGTTCGGGGGCCAATGATTCGGTAGAATCATTGGCTCATTTCTTTTTGGAGGCACGATTTTGAAAGATGTTCCTATCGGAGCGCGCGGTCAGGCGGAAGAGACAGTCGCTTTCGAGCACACGCTCACGTCGCACCATCCGGAGTTGCCACCCGTGTATTCCACTCCCGACATGATCCGTCTGATGGAGACAGCTGCCTTTCAAGCTCTGCAGCCTTACTGCGAGGGTGACGAGATCACCGTCGGGACGGCGATCAACATCGAACACCGCGCGGCCAGCGGCATCGGATCCAAAATCAAAGCGGAGGCGGTGCTGGAATCCTTCGACGGACGCTTCTACACATTGCGGGTTACGGCTCGCGACGATGCACAAGAGATCGGGCGTGGCACCGTGGGTCGAGCCGTCGTCAGCGTCGGCAAGTTTGTCCAGAGGATGAAGGGCACGTAAGGAATTGCGGCGTCAGGCGCCAGGCATCGGCCTCTCGACCTCGAACTGAGAACTGGAAACTGAGAACTGAGAACTGAGAACTGAGCCCCCCATCATCATCGGCGTCATCTCCGACACGCACGGACTGTTGCGCCCTGAAGCGTTCGAAGCTCTGCGTGGGTCGCAGCACATCATTCACGCTGGTGATGTTGGCGCACCTGAGATTCTAGAAATGCTTGCCACCATGGCGCCCGTGACAGCCATACGCGGCAACGTGGACAAAGGCGCGTGGGCCAGCAAACTGCCGGAGACCGAAGTCGTTGAGCTTGGCGGAGTCTCTATCTTCGTCTTGCACGATCTCGCGCAGCTTGACCTCAAGCCCGAAGCATCCGGGTTCAACGTGGTGATCTCCGGCCACAGCCACATTCCCAAGCAGGAGACGCGTGACGGCGTGCTCTATTTCAATCCCGGCAGCGCGGGCCCACGAAGGTTTAAGCTGCCTGTCACCGTGGGAAAGCTGACGGTCGAACGCGGGCGAGTCCGCGGTGAAATCGTCCGCATTTCAGATTGAACCCCATCTCCGATGCCTATCGGGCGCTGAGTACTGACTGCTCCTCGTTGCTACAATCCCAACAGAATGTCCCTCTCCTTCCACATCGACAAGACCAGCGGCAAAGCCCGCACCGGGCGCCTCCTGACGCCCCACGGCGAGGTCCGGACTCCGGTATTCATGCCGGTCGGCACTGTAGCCTCCGTGAAGGGCATTCCGCAGGACACTCTCGAAGAGCTGGGCGCTCACATCATTCTCGGCAACACCTATCACCTCTACCTGCGTCCCGGTGTGGAGACCGTCCGGCGCATGGGCGGTCTACATGGATTCATGTCGTGGCGGCGCTCCCTCCTGACGGACTCTGGCGGCTTTCAGGTCTTCAGTCTGAGTGAACTCCGAAAGCTCACCGAAGACGGCGTCATGTTTCGCTCGCACCTCGACGGCTCTTCGCACTTTTTCAGCCCGGAAAGTGCCATGGAAGCGCAGATCGGGCTGGGCGCCGACATCATCATGGCGTTCGACGAGTGCACGGAGTATCCAGCGGAGCCCTCGCGCGTTCGGGCCTCGATGGAACTGACCGCGCGCTGGGCGGCGCGCAGCAAGAAATACTTCGAGGACCACAAGCACGAAGTGCCATGGAAGACAGTTTCAAGCGCCGCGTTTCAGGTTTCGAGCGGCCAAGACTCTGGAAACTCGAAACCCGAAGATCGAAACCCTCCGGCTGACGCTACCCAATCCCTCTTCGGCATCGTGCAGGGCGGCATGGACCGCGCTCTGCGCAAAGAATCCGCCGAGCGTACGATCGAAATCGGCTTTCCCGGATACGCCATCGGAGGCCTGAGCGTCGGCGAACCGCGCGAACTGACCCGCGAGATGGTGGAGTCCATGCTCGAGCACCTGCCAACAGACCAGCCGCGTTATGTAATGGGGGTGGGCACGCCGGAAGAAATTGTCGAGTACGCCAGCCTCGGCGTCGACATGATGGATTGCGTCCTGCCCACTCGCGCGGCGCGCCACGGACTCTTGTTCACCTCCGAAGGGAAAGTCTCCATTAAGCAGGCTCGTTACGCCCAGGACGCCGGTCCGCTTGATCCAAATTGTGACTGCCGCGTTTGTCACCGCTACTCGCGAGCGTATTTACGGCACCTTTATGCATCCAACGAAGTGCTGGCGCAGGTCTTGAACACCATCCACAACCTGAGTTTCTACCTTGACACTATGAGGCGGGTGCGGCATTCTATTTCACTTGGGGAAGAGTCCCGTTTTCTTTCTGGTGTCTGGTCTCGACCGAAACCTTAGACTCCGCGGAAGACCTCCCCGGATTCAAGCCTGAAAGCTGAAGGAACCCGGCCGAAGTCGATCCAAACCCCGTGGTGAAATAACAGCTCCCGCGGCGCTAGTGTGGCGCGGGCGAAGTTTCGCGGATTCATCCGCGCAGTCCTCATGAGCATGCAATATTTAATGGCGGTGCAGACCGGTGGCGGCGGTATGGGGTGGCTGGGTGTCGCGCCCCTGATTTTTATTTTCGGTATCTTTTACTTTCTCCTGATTTTGCCCCAGCAGCGCCGCCAGAAAAAATGGCAGGCCATGCTCGACCAGCTCAAGACAGGCGACAAAGTGACCACCAGCGGCGGCCTGCGGGGAACGATCATCGCTCTAAAGGATGATTCGGTCCATCTGCGCGTTCCGCCAGACAATTTGCGGGTGGAAGTGACCAAAGCCTCGGTGACGCAGGTGACCACCGCCGAGGAAGAAGCCAAGGCGAAGTGATCAATGTTGGGTGGGTCGTTGTTAGGAACTCACCTGCGCTAACTACCATGCACGAAGCGGTAACGACTGATTTTTTATGACCAAGAATCTCTGGAAGCTCGTACTCATCATCGGCACGCTGCTCTTTTTCTTGTTCGGAATCTTCGGGATTCCCAAGAGTTTCTCCGGAGCCGGACTGCTCACGTCCGTCACGGACCACATCCACCTTGGCCTCGATTTGCGCGGTGGAACTCACCTGATTCTGCAGGTGAAGGTCAACGACGCCGTCAACGTGGATGCGCAGAACGCCGTCGAAGTTCTCAAAGAGCAGATGCGCGGCCACAAGATCGACTACGCCGATATTTCCCAGCCCGATCCGCAAAATAATCCCGACCACATCTTGTTGAAGGGCGTGCAGCCTCAATTTCGCACCGATCTGCTCAACATCGTGGGCGAGCGCCTGCCGGAGTACGACATCACCCCCGGCGCCGAAAATTCATGGAATCTGGCCATGAAGCCGCAGATGCTCTCCGACCTGAAAAACAAGGCAGTCACGCAGGCGATTGAGACCATTCGCAACCGCATTGATGCTCTCGGCGTGAGCGAGCCGACGATTCAGGAGCACGGCCTCGGGCAGTACCAGATTCTCGTGCAACTTCCGGGTGTGGACGATCCGGCCCGCGTGAAAGACATCATGCAGTCCACCGCGATGCTTGAGATCAAGCAATCGCTCGGTGGGCCGTATCCAAGCGAGGCAGCGGCGCTGCAGGATAAGAACGGTGTTCTACCCGCCGATGCGATTCTTCTTCCCGGACACAGTGCGCCCGGCGCCCAGAGTGAAGGTCAGTCGTGGTATCTGGTATCACGCGTCTCGGCCGTCAGCGGCAAAGATCTGCGCGACGCGCAGCCCAGCCGCGACCAGAACGGCCAGCCCAGTGTGAGCTTCACGCTGACGGGCGAGGGTGGACAACGCTTTTACAACTTTACCTCGGCACACACCGGCGACAGTCTGGCCGTGGTCCTCGACAACAAGGTGCAGGAAGTGGCCAACATCCGGGAGCCGATTCGCGACCGTGGCGAAATCAGCGGCGGCAGCATGAGCGAGCAATCCGCGAAAGATCTTTCGATGATCCTGCGTTCGGGCGCGCTGCCGGCGGGCATCAAGTATCTGGAAGAGCGTACCGTGGGACCATCGCTCGGAGCGGATTCGATCCGCGCCGGTGTACGTGCCGCCGTTTACGGCATGCTCGCGGTGCTGATCTTCATGCTGGTCTACTACCGCGGAGCAGGCATCAATGCCGACATTGCGCTGATTCTGAACCTGATCATCCTGCTCGGATTCATGGGCTACTTCGAGGCGGTGCTGACCCTGCCCGGAATTGCTGGCGTGATTCTGACAGTTGGTATGGGCGTGGACTCCAATGTGCTGATCTTTGAGCGCATTCGAGAAGAATTGCGCAACGGCAAGACGCCGCCTTCGGCTGTGGATCAGGGTTTCAGCCATGCCTGGATCACCATCGTCGATACGCACGTCACGACGATCGTTTCGGCGGCGATTCTGTTCATCTTCGGTACCGGCCCGGTTCGCGGATTTGCCACCACGCTGGTGTTCGGTCTGCTGGCAAACCTGTTCACCGCGGTTTTCGTATCGCGCGTGATTTTCGACTGGGTGCTCAGCCGCAAGCAGCGTCGGAGAGCCGCTGAGCATTTAGTGGAAGTTGAGTAATTGAGTGATTGAGTCATCGGGTCATTGAAAAACCGAACGTCACAGCCTTTTCAATCGCTCAATGACGTCAATGGCAAAATCACCCGATCTTGGTAAGTCATAGATAAATGAAGAGGCTAGGAAAAACGGTGGAGTTCTTTCGCAATACCAACATAGATTTTCTGGGCAAGAAGTGGTACTTTCTGGCCTTTTCGCTGATCTTTAGCGTCGCCGGAGTGCTTTCCATGCTGTTTTGGCATGGCATTCCGTGGGGTGTGGACTTCCGCGGCGGAACGCTGGTCTATGTGAAGTTCTCGCATACGCCGGATGACAACGCGGTCCGCGCCGCCATGGATCGCGCCGGCCTGCACGATGCCAAGATTCAGCGCTACGGCGCCGCCTCCAACAACGAAGTCCTGATCGACCTTGATGTCCGGGAGACCAATGAGCGGCACTCGATCAGGGCAAGACTCAAGATCATCAAGGCGCTGGAGACCAATGCTCCGGCGGGCAAGCAGGACCTGAACAATGCCAGTTCTTTGACCATCAAGAACTACCTGATGGAAAAAGATCCGCTGCACCTCGGTACCGACGCCGATCAGAAGTACACCGCGCAGGCCCAGGCGATCGTGGATTATCGCGATAAGACGCATGAGCGGGGTGCTGAACTCGATTGACCAGCTAAAAGGCGCTCCTGGCGTGGATCCTGCGGCCGTGGCTTCGTTGAACGACGGCTTCTTCCTCTCGGATTTTGGCGTCCGCAACGTCGAGATTGTCGGTCCCCAGGTCGGCAGCCAGTTGCAGCGCCAGGCTGCCCTGGCAACGATCTACTCGCTGGCCGGGATGCTGGTTTACCTGGGTTTCCGGTTTGAGTGGATTTACGGTATCGCCGCAGTGATCACGGTTTTTCACGACACCTTGATCACGGTGGGCGCGTTTTCGCTGACAAAGACCGACATTTCTCTGACCGTGATCGCGGCCATTCTGACCCTGATTGGTTACTCTAATAACGACACGATCGTGGTATTTGACCGCATCCGAGAAAACATTAAACTCATGCGGCGGGAGAAACTGTCGGAGATCGTCAATCGCAGCATCAATCAGACTTTAAGCAGAACCATCTTGACAGCGGGGCTAACGTTCCTTACTGTACTCGCACTCTTTTTGTTCGGTGGCGAGGTGCTTCGTGGCTTCAGCCTTGCGCTGGTAATTGGCATCTTAATCGGTACGTATTCGTCGATCGCCATTGCAGCTCCGATCCTGGTGGCCTATCAGGATTGGCGGATTGAAAAGGGCAAGCGTCGCGGTACTCGCCATGCCGGGCAAAGCTAGGTAATGTACCCGATGGCATTGTCTTCATAAAGCGGTAAGCCTTCTTTTGTAGGCATTTAGAAGGATTTGCTCGGAACGCCTTTCCGGCTCGGGTGACCGGCAGGGCGGGCTAAAGATCCTGGGAGCAAAAGGGAAGCAGTCGGTGTCTAAGTTTCCGTAGGGGTCTGAAGTAGGGGAGAATCACTATGTTTGAAGACAGCCTTATCGAGTCCGGCGGCAGGCTAAAAACCAAGCGTGGATGGACGTCCATGGTGTCGTTCACCATTCAGATTGGGATCATCGGCGTCATGGTGTTGATTCCGCTGATTTTCACGGAAGCCTTGCCCAAACAGCAACTTATGACGTTCCTGGTGGCCCCCCCGCCGCCACCACCACCTCCACCGCCAGCGGCTGCGCCGGTGAAGATCGTAAAAGTAATCCAGACCGACATCGTTAATGGCCAGCTGCGCACTCCGACCAAGATTCCGAAGAAAATTGAAATGATTAAAGAGGACGAGGCCCCACCGCCGGTTATGGCCGCGGCAGGCGTCGTCGGCGGAGTCCCGGGCGGAGTTCCGGGTGGTTCCATGAGTGGCGTGCTCGGCGGCATCGTCAATTCGACGTCCGCGGTTGCAGTGCCCAAGATGGCCACCCCGACGCGCGTGCGCGTTTCCTCGGGCGTTTCTCAGGGACTGCTTGTACGCCGCGTGAACCCGACTTATCCGCCGCTCGCTCGTCAGGCCCGCATCCAGGGCGTGGTGATTCTGCAGGCCCAGATCAGCAAAGATGGCTCCATCGAAAACCTGCAGTTGGTCAGCGGGCATCCGATGCTGGCTCCGGCCGCAATCGAAGCCGTCAAGCAGTGGAAGTACAAGCCGTACCTGCTGAATGGCGAGCCAGTTGAAGTCGACACGCAGGTGCAGGTGAACTTCACGCTCGCCGGAGGCTAGACCTCTCGCGCGGCGCGATTCGTATTTGTCTGTAGAAGTGTGTGTAGGCCCTCCCCCATCCCACCTGAATCACGGTGGCCGGGAAAGGGCTTTTCAGAAGCCCGGGCACGGCCGCCGTACCTCGATATTTTGACTAGGTATGGCCGGCCGATTCCGTGCATTACGGCTTGAATGCCGTACGCCGTTGGTAATTCCATTTCTTTGCCAGCGGTGGGCACATTAATGTGCATCCAAGTGTCCAAGTAAAGTAAGCAGCACAAGAGTTCCGAGGAGGGAAAAGCAACTCATGTTCGCAACTCATGTAGTACCTGCCGTTCTCAGTCACGTTCACGTCGCAGCCACCTGGGTCGTCCAGGAAGGCGGCGGCGCTATGGCGACCGATCCATTGGGCTTGTGGAAAGCAATGGGATGGGTTGCGCGCACCGTGGTCATCATTCTGTTCATCATGTCGGGCTGGTCCATCGGCGTGATGATCGACCGCTGGATGGCGTACAGCGCAGCCCGCAAGCAATCGCGGGCTTTCGCTCCTGCCGTCGCTGGCGCTCTGCGCGATGGCCGTATTGACGAAGCCATCAAGGTTGCCGAGCGCAACAAGAAGAGCCACCTGGCCAAGGTCGTCACCGCCGGCCTGATGGAATTCAAGGCTCACCAGGATTCCCCGGGCGCAATCCCTGGCGAGACCATTGAAGCCTCGAAGCGCGCTCTGGAGCGCACCGAAGCCATCGTCCACGCCGAACTGAAGCGCGGACTGGGCGGCCTCGCCACCATCGGCTCGACCGCTCCCTTCGTGGGACTGTTCGGAACGGTGATGGGCATTCTGAACGCCTTCATCGGCATCAACAACTCCAAGGCTACCGGTCTGGCTGCAGTCGCCGGCGGTATCGCGGAAGCGCTGGTTACGACGGCCATCGGGCTGCTCGTCGCCATCCCGGCCGTCATGATGTTCAACTATCTGACCGGTCGCGTGGAAGCGTTCGACGTCGAAATGGACAACTCGTCGAGCGAACTGATCGATTACTTCCTGAAAAAGCGCGGCGACGTTCGTCGGTAGAACGTTCACCGGTTCACGGCTCGATCTGGTTTTACGCAATTGACGTACGCAATGAGTTGCTTGTCCGGCGCTGGACGATTCCGGCGCCGGACCTTCCAACTTAACGCGCTGCTTCTCGATTCCAGATCGCGGCGGTCGTACAGGAGATTCAAGCTATGGCATTAGCGAAACGAAACGAAGGCGCGAAGGTCAGTTCCGACATCAACGTCACGCCGATGGTGGACGTGATGCTGGTGTCTGCTGATCATCTTCATGGTGGTCACGCCCATGTTGCAGAAAGGCCACAGCGTCGACATGGCGAAAGTGAACAATCCGGAGCAGATGCCGGACGCCGACAAAGAAGACGCGCTGCTGGTCACTGTAACTCGAGACGGCCAGGTGTATTTCGGCACTGACCAGATCTCGATGGACAGCCTTACCAACAAGGTGAAAGATCGCCTCGCCAACAAACAGGACAAGCGCGTGTATGTGAAAGCAGACATGCGAGCCCGCTTTGGCTACGTCGTGCAGGTTGTGGACGACGTGCGAGCTGCCGGCGTGGATGATCTGGGCTTGCTCACCGACCAGAGGAAAACAACTCCAAGCGCCCCGCCGGCTGCGGCCGCGCCCGGGGCATAGAGGAGAACGACCATGGGAATGGCAGTCGGCCCAAGCGGAGGCCAGAGTGCAAATATCAACGTCACGCCGCTTATTGACGTTCTACTGGTGTTGCTGATCATCTTCATGGTGATCTCGCCGGTTACGCCCAAAGGACTGGATGCGCTGGTTCCTCAGCCGCCTCCGCCGAACGCGCCCAAGAACAACACTCCCGACCGCACCATCGTCGTGCAACTTATCGATCGTGGCGCCGGACAGGACCCGGGCGTAAAGATCAACAACGAAGATGCGACCTGGGATAACCTGCAAGGGCGTCTCACTGACATCTATAAGCAGCGCGCGGAAAAGGTCATGTTCGTGAAGGGTGATGACTCCATTCCCTTTGCCGACGTTGCCAGCGTCATCGATCTTGCCCACGCCGCTGGTGTGGACAAGGTTGGTCTGATCACCGCAAAGATCGAAGCGGGCAACTAGCGCGTTGCCCGTCCGTAACGCCTGGAGCGCGTGCTACCGTATTTGGCCCACTGCACGGAAGCGTTTCGCTTCCGTGCTGCCGCGGCCCGCGCTTGACGAAACTTGTCAAACCGCCGTCTCTGGGCCTAGGATGCTGTGGCGAGGGAGACTTATACCGCAATGAATAAGAACGTGAGACTTTATACGCTGGCAGCGGTTGCGCTGGCGCTCTTCTCCTCTGTGGGCTGCAACAAACTCCGCGCCCGCGATCAGCTTAACAAGGGCGTGGAAGCCTATAAGAACAGCCACTTCGAAGAGGCTGCGCAGCATTTCCAGAAGTCCTCCGAACTGGATCCATCCCTGCTAAACGCTCACATGTATTTGGCTGGAGCCTTCGTCGCACAATATGTCCCCGGTGCCGACACTCCAGACAACGTTCACATGGCCGAGCAGGCTATTGAGCAGTATCAGCATGTGCTCGATGCGAAGCCGAGTCGCGATCAGCAGGTCACCGCATTGAGCGGCATCGCTGGCCTCTACTACAACCTGAACAAATTCGATCTGTCGAAGAAGTATTACCGGCAGGTCTCCGACATCGATCCCAACAACCCCGAGCCCTACTACTCCATCGGCGTTATGGATTGGGCCGCCAGCTACAAACCCCGCATGGACAAGCGTAACGAGCTGGGTCTGAAGCCGAACGAGAATTTGAACCCGAAAAACAAGGATCAGAAGAAGATCTGCGACGAGCTGAAAGCGAAAAACTCGCCAGCCATCCAGGAGGGCATGGATGCGCTCAACAAGGCGATCGAGCTTCGTCCCGACTATGACGATGCAATGGCCTACTTGAATCTCATCTACCGCGAGCGCGCCGACATCTCGTGTGATGATCTGTCTGCCCGCGAGCAGGATTTGAAAACAGCCGACCATTGGGTGGATCAGGCTCTCCAAGCCAAGCAGGCGAGAGCCGCCAAAGCGGAGCAAAACGCTCGCGGCGGCATTACGGTGGATCAGCCTAAGTAGCTCGTCCCGTATCGTAAATTCAGCCTCCTTCGTCCCACGGCGAAGGAGGCTTTTCTATTTCAGTCTGCGTCGCTCCTGATGCCGGCTATTGCTGGCTGTAGAGCCGTACCTCGACTCGCGGGAACTGCCATCGCAGCATCTTTGGGTATGATTCCGGCAGCGTTCGCGTCATCATCACCGTCGTCGGATCAGGATTCCCAGCCGGACCGTTGTTCATCAGCATGATCCACACGCGTCGATGACTGGGTGCGACACCACGCAGCAAGTCTGCGCTCGGCTTGCCCGTGAAATCACGGTAGTCGAGCCCAGGCGCGTGGTACGGAAAAATAATCTCCGGTCCAATTTGAGATGTGAAGTTGGGGCTGGCAGTATCTGTACCGGCCCTCACCGACCGGAAGAACTCATAAGGCACCCGCGTTTCGGCGATATGGAAGATCACCGCATCGCCTGCCTGAGTATGGTCAAGAATGAAGTTCGCAGCTGCTCCAGAAGCGTCCCGCTCGTTATCGAAATCGTGCCCGTACACATACAAAATTCCTTGCGAGCAAAGAAACAGTATTCCCGCCAGAGCCGCCGCTCGCAGCCACGACTGCTTCAATCGTGCGAGTCCTGCCGCCACAAGGATAAGCAGCGGAGGCAGGCAGAAGATCATGTATCGCGCCAAAAAGACCGGCCGCGCGAACGACAGCATAATCGTCAGCACAACGGGAAAAAGCAGCCACACCAGCAGAAACTGACCGCGCCACTTCTCCCATTCTTGACCTCGCGTGATCAGGCGTTTCCCCAACGGGGCCACAGCAATGCCGCACGCCACTGCATAGATCACCGGAAGCGGCCAGTTGCTGCTACCCGCGAGGTGTTCCCAGAATTCGAGCAAATCCCGAAGACCCGGCCGCTGAATCCACTTGATCGGGCCAGCGCCAGTCTTGGCCACGAAAATGAGCAGGGGCAGCACCGCGATCCCGATGATCTTCCAGGCTCTCCACAACTCCGCCGAACGATCCGGATCGCGCTGATCCGCGCCCTGCCTCATCAGCCGCAATGCCAGCCACTGCGCCGCCAGCAACAGTAGCGCATAGAAATGCGCATACGCTGCCAGAATGCTGACCACGATGTAGCTGATCTGGTTGCGCCGCGACGGCTCGCGTATCCAAGCCACCAAGAATCCTGATGACAGCGTTGCTAGTAGCAAAAAGAGCGCGTAGCTGCGAGCCTCCTGCGCATAGCGAACGCTGTAGGCGTTAAAGGTGAGCAGCGTCGCTGCGATCAATCCAACCCGCCGGTCATAGAGCAGTCTCGCCAGCCAATAAATCGCCGGCACCGTGGCCGCCGCGATAACTACCGAGAGGCTGCGGATGAAGAACTCACTGTGCGCGAAAACCAGCCACATTCGCAGGAGCACGTAATACAGCGACATGTTCGCTTCGCGCCACCACAGGAGATGCAGAAGATTGCTCCAGCTGATGCGGGCGACCTCCACGCTGAAGCACTCATCAAACCAGAAGGGTTTGCTAGTCAGGGCCTGCAGTCGAACGACGACGCTCGCGGCGAACAGCAACAACAAAGCCGCCCACTCCGCCGGACGAATCGGGTCTGACCGGAACGATGAATCGCCTGCCCTTGGGTTCACCGCGGCTTCAGGTGGCTGCATGCTCAGCTTTTGGATTCGATGGGATTCCAAATGATACTATGCTGGAATCCCATCGAATTTGCGCGTATTTTGAAAGGAACTGGCTGTGGGAGCTTGGCCCGTGACATCCCTGGAATCCACTCTGCTGGATGGTGCCCGTGAGCCCGCGGTCCGTGACCGCTGGAAGGGATGTGTGTCTGTGATCGTGCCCGTCTACAACGAGGCCGCCCACGTAGACGAGCTACTGCAGGCGATTCACGCCTCGCCGGTCAAAAAGGAAATCATCATCGTCGACGACGGTTCTACCGACGGCACGCGCGAGAAATTGCAGTCCCTGCCCCCGAGCGACGACGTCACCATCGTTTTCCACGAGCGTAACTGCGGCAAGGGAGCCGCCATTCGCACCGCCCTCGCCTACGCGCGCGGAGAATACGTTCTCATCCAGGATTCCGATCTCGAGTACGATCCACAGGACTATCCCGCATTGCTTTGCCCCCTCGAGGAAGGCAAAGCGAACGTAGTCTACGGTGTCCGCCCCGATCGTCCCGAGCGCGGCCTGCGCTTTTTCCTTGGAGCCAAACTGCTCACGCATCTCACCAATCTTCTTTACGGAGCCGGCATTCACGACGAAGCCACCTGCTACAAAGTGATTCGCCGCTCGCTCCTGGCGCAGGTTCAACTGGCCTGTCACCGCTTTGAATTCTGCCCTGAGGTAACGGCGAAGCTCTGCCGCATGGGCGAAAAGATCGCCGAGGTTCCAATTTCCTATAACCCGCGATCTGCAGTCGAAGGAAAGAAAATTCGCCACGCCGACGGATGGCAGGCGATTGCGACGCTCATCCGTTATCGCTTTGTCCCGCGACGCCGTTGGCTGCGGCTCGCCGACGATAAGTCGAAGGCCCCGTTCGCCGTGAGTTTCTCGCGCCTTCCGGCGGAATAACCCCAGTCCCAGAGAGCGGCCGTCATCCTGAGCGCAGCCGTTTTTCAGGCGAAGCGAAGAGCCTGCCCTGAGCGGAATCGCGAAGGGATCTCCCGCTGAACAGGTCTGGCGCGTCAGCCACGAGGCACTATCGCCGGGGCACCAAGCACTGCGCGAACCCCGACCGTCCAGTACAATATCCGGTTTGGCCGTGGGCTGCCGAGGCAGCCCCAATCCGGCCACGGTGTTCATGTTCAAGAAGATTCTCATCGCGAATCGAGGCGAGATCGCGGTGCGCGTCATCCGCGCCTGCCACGAGATGGGAATTGCCGCGGTCGCCGTCTACTCCGATGTCGACCGTGCCGCGCTGCACGTACGCAAGGCCGATGAGGCCTACCCCATCGGCGCTGCGGCAGCTTCCGAGTCCTATCTCAACATCAAAAAGATTCTCGATGTCGCCAAGCGTTCTGGCGCTGAGGCGATCCATCCCGGTTACGGATTCCTCTCCGAGAACGCCAAGTTTCGCGCGAGCCTGTGCTTGATGCGCGGCGTGAAGTTCATCGGTCCCACGGCCGCCGCCATGGACGCAATGGGGTCGAAGACGCAGCGCACGGCGAGGCCATGGAACGCGCCGGCGTTCCCTTCGTGCCCGGCACTTCGCGCGGACTCGAATCGTTCGAGCAGGCCCAGGAAGTCGCCGCCGGAATCGGCTATCCGGTGATGTTGAAAGCCGCGGCGGGCGGCGGCGGCAAAGGCATGCGCCTGGTGCACGCGCCGCAAGAACTCAAGTCGGCGCTCGAGGCTGCGCGCAGCGAGGCCGAGCGCTCGTTTGGCGACGGCGAAGTTTATGTCGAGAAGGCGATCGTCAATCCCCGCCACATCGAAATGCAGGTGCTCGCCGACGAGCACGGCAACACCGTCTACCTTGGTGAGCGCGAATGCTCGCTGCAGCGCCGGCATCAGAAGGTGCGTGGAGGAAGCCCCGTCGCCCATTGTCGATCCTGACATGCGCCGCAGAATGGGTGAAGTTGCGGTTCGCGTCGCTCAGGCCGCGGGTTACACCAACGCCGGTACCGTCGAGTTTCTCGTCGACCAGCAGAAGAATTTCTATTTCCTCGAGATGAACACGCGGCTGCAGGTGGAGCATCCGGTGACAGAACTCGATCACCGGACTCGACCTGGTGCATTTGCAGATTCGCATTGCCAACGGCGAGCGGCTGCCCTTCGCGCAAGACGACGTTGCCGATTCGCGGCCACGCCATCGAATGCCGCATCTATGCCGAAGATCCTGACAACAATTATTTCCCCAGCCCCGGCAAGATCACCCTGCTGCTCGCCCCATCAGGCCCCGGAATCCGTCGTGACAGCGGCATGTACGAAGGCTGGACCGTGCCCATGGATTACGATCCGCTGCTGGCCAAGCTGATCGGCTACGGTACGGACCGCGACCAGGCGATCGGCCGCTTGACGCGCGCGCTGAGCGAATACTTCGTGGGCGGCATCAAGACGAACATTTCGCTGTTCCGCCGCATTCTGCGCGATCCAGATTTCCGCGCCGCCAAACTCGATACCGGCTTCCTCGATCGCTTGCTGAAACAGAAAGAAGATGTGCAAGTCGATTCCAGGATGGATCCGAGCGCCACCGAAGTGGCGGTGATCGCCGCTGGAATGTTCGCCGCGCTGGGCCCAGCGGCCGCCGGAGCGGGCGAGCGCGCCGCTGCCGGCGCTTCGTCCGGAACCAACGCGAAGTCTGCCTCGAACTGGAAGAGCGCAGCCTACAAAGAGTCGGTAGGCTGACGAATGCAAAACTGAGAACCGAGAACTGCCTTTTGACCTACGACGTAACCATCGACGGCAAAAGCTACCGGCTCGAACTCAACCGCGTCGATGACCGCTGGTCCTGCCGCCTCGACGGCCGCGACATCGAAGTCGACGCCGTCCTGGCTCGTCCCGACGTCCTCTCGCTCCGCATCGGCAACCGCGCCTACGAAGTGAAATGCGAGCGCGTTTCCGGCGACACGCATTTTTGGGTGGGAAGCGCCCGGTTTGCGGCGGAGGTCCGCGATCCACGTTCGCTGCGTGGGCGGGTTCGCGCCGTCGACGACAGCGGTCCCAGAAAAATGACTGCTCCCATGCCGGGAAAAGTTGTTCGCGTGCTGGTAAGCCAGGGAAGCGAAGTGGAAGCCGGCGCAGGCGTTCTTGTGGTCGAGGCGATGAAGATGCAAAACGAAATCAAGTCGCCCAAGAAGGGAACCGTTCAGAAGATTCTCGTTGCCGAGGGCGCTGCCGTGAATGCAGGGGACGTGCTCGCGATCGTTGAATAATTACGTTCCTACTTCTCCATCCCATTGCTGTCCAGCACTTTCTTCGCGTAATAGTTCTCAACCTTCGCCGAATCGCGCAACACTTCGTAGTAAGCGGCTTTCAGACAGCTGTTCGCGCCGGTCGTGCAGCTGCGAACGGATGGCTTGCTGCACTCGCGGATCGGACAGCTCCCGCTGTCCCGCGGGTTCCTTCGACACCAGCTTCACGATTCTGGAACCCCAAAGTCTGTTTGGTCGCGGGATTCACCACGCTAATGATCGAGCTGTATTGCCCGGGCTTCAGCTTGAGTCACCGCGTCGCGCGTGAACGGATCGGTATTGCGCAACGACGATTCCGGCACCGTGCCCAGATCCCCGCCATTGCCCGATGTTTCCGGGTCTTCGGAATACTTCATCGCCAGCGTGGCGAAGTCGTCGCCGCTGTCCAGGCGGTTGCCGATCATCTGAATCTTCTTGCGCGCCTCCGCCTCGTTCTGCGCCTTGTCGTTCTGGTTGTGGACCTGCGGATTCGGCACCGGCGTCACGATGATCTGCGCCAGGTGGTACTGCGGTCTCGATCAGGTTGAACTCACCCTTGTGCGCGTTATAGTAGTCGGTAATGTCCTGGTCGGTCACGTTGATCTTCGACGACACTTCTTTGTTCATCACCTTGTCGACGGTGATGGAGCGGCGTATGTCGCGCTTGAAATCTACCAGCGGTGATCTTCTTGTCCTTCAGCCGCTGGTCGAACTCCTCCTGCGTATAAGGAGACTTGATACTCGTTGTACTTACGGTCCACTTCTTCGTCGGTGGCCAGCAGGCCGAGTTTCTCGGCGCGCCGCATGAGGATTTCGTCGTCGATCAGCTGGTGCAGAATGTTCAGCCGCAGTGCCGGTGGCCTGTTCGCCCGTGGGCGCCTGCTGGGCAGAGGCCGACGTTGTTGTCGTAATACTTGTCCACATCGGAACGGAAGATCTTGCGGCCATCCACCGTGGCCATCACGTCGCTCCCCGCTTGCGAGGTGCAGGCGGCCAAAGCTGCCAGCAGAACGCCCGCCGAGAGTGCCGCGGCAACCTGGCTGAACGACAAGTCGTTTTTTCAAGAGAATTTCTCCCATTTCTGACAACGCCACAAAGAATCCATCACAAAGCGAGCGGCTGGAAGTCCGCTCTCAGTCACTTGGAAGCTGGCGCAGGCAACCGGTGGCTCATGTGCCGGCACGGCTGCCCTGCATCCTTCAATGCATTGTCCAGTGCTGCGCGAATCTCGCTGACCGGAACCGCGCCATCAATCTTCTGCCCGTTGATGAACAGGGTGGGCGTCGCATTCACGCCAATGCCGTCGGCTTCTTTCATTGACGCCTTCACCGCGTCATCGTTTTGCGTCTTGACGCAGGCCTGCAGCTTCGCGACATCCACATTGTGCTTCTGCCCCTGCAGCATCGCCATTTTGTCGATCGCCTCGAAGCGTGCGCCCGACGTCTTTTCGTTATCCACTTCCCGCTTGTTGGCGTGAATGTTGTCCGCGAAATCCCAATAGGCGTCCGTGTCTTGCGCGGCCAGGCAGTTTGCATCCACCGCCGCATGAATCGCCCACGGATGAATCTCCGCCAGCGGATAGTCCTTGTAGATAAAGATAACCCGGTCGCCATATTCCTTCAGGAGTTCAGGGAACAGCGTCTGATGCATCGCGGCGCAATACGGACACTCGAAGTCGTCGAAGTTCACCACCACGACTTTGGCGCTCTTGGCCCCACGCGTCGGACGCCCGTTCACATCAATCTTGTTCATCACCTCGGCAAACGGATCCTTGGTCAAATCGAATTTCGTCAGGCGCACCATCGTGTTGCGATCTTTGGAAATCAGCAGCTTGAGTTCCTGTTTCTTACCCTCACCGCTGTCAATAGTCACCAACACGCCGTCATAGCCGGGCCAGTCGGTGCTAGCCGTGATGTCTCCAACCGTTACCTTCATTTCGGGTGGAATGTTGTAGTAAGAGCGGACCTGCCGCTCTACCTTGCGGGAAACCTCGGGAGGCGCGGACTGGGCGACACAACCCAGGCAAACCAGAACTAGGATGACAAATGAACGTCGAATTGAGATCACCAGGAACCGCCTCAGCATCGTGAAGATGCCTCGATTATCTCACAGGGTATACAGCCCGGCCCGCAGACGGCGCGGGTTGGTGGTGGGTCAGTTTGGGCTTCTTATGCGCTTCTGTCATCCTGAGCGGAGCCGTTTTTCAGGCGGAGCGAAGGATCTCTTGCTTAACCGGCCCAACGCGTGAGCCAAAGGCCCCGGTGTCCAAAAGCTTCTAACCCGTGTGCCGCACTTGTTCGAGGGGGAGCAAGGAGTTCATCGAACCGGAGCGAAATCCCTCCAGATCCAGCGTTACAAATTGAAAACCCAGCCCTTTGAAGATGGCGGTAAACTCAGCCGCCATTGCCGGAGTCAAAGCGCGCTCCAACTCTTCCTGTGCAATCTCGATGCGCACGATTTCTGCCATGATGCCGTACTCGAAACTGTCGAAACCCCAGGGCACGAATCGCATCTTCCCCGCGCTCGACCACGTCAAGTGCCTCGCGCGTGACCGGACGCCCGTACTCGATACGCGACGAAAGGCACGCGGATGCAGGCTTGTCCCAAACGCGAAGTCCGGCTTGCCGCGCCAGTTCGCGAATCTCCTGCTTCGTAAGTCCGGCCTGCAGCAGCGGAGTTGCAACACGATGCTGCTTCGCCGCCTGCTGCCCCGGACGAAAGTCGCCCTGATCGTCGAGGTTCACACCGTATGCGATCGCATCAAATCCGCGCGTGGCGCGCAGACCTTCCATCACATCAAACAGCTCATCCTTGCAGTGAAAGCAGCGCTGTCCATCGTTCCGCACGTACTCGGGGCGCTCGAGTTCCGAAGTCGCCACCACCTCCACCGGAATCCTCTGCTCGTTCGCGAATGCCAGAGCGTCCGCAAGGTGCGTGCGTGCCAGGCTGGGAGAGTCAGCAATCACCGCCAGCATGTCACTGCCCAGAACTTCATGGGCGGCCCAGGCAAGATAAGCCGAATCGATCCCACCCGAGTAGGCAACCAGCACGCGTCCTAACTGGCGCAAGCCCTCGCGCAGTTGAGATTCCTTCTCGCCGATCGTGGGCTGCGGATGCATGTTCGACTATCGTAACAGCCACCGGCGTGGTCTGCAGCGGATGATCTTCAGCGGACTTGGGGTGGCGCAGCGCTTCAAGCGCTGCGCACGGAATTGTCGTATGACGGGGCTTTACTCGTTATTGAGTGTTACCAAATCGCCCCAGCATCTGTTCATCGACCTCGAAACGTGGCCGGTTCCTTCGCCAGCGAGCGCGTGACCGTCTAATCTGCCTGGGGGTCTTGAGCGTTATGGTCTGTTTTCGACACTCAAGGGTGACTGACGGTCCGATTTTACAAAATGCCCACAGGAACTATGAAGACGAGGCCGCTCATAATCAAACCGCCGAACAACAGCGGGAATCGTACCGATCTCGGCCCACAGATACCGGCAAGCAACGAAACCATGCCTGAAACAATGATCCAAATGACCCATTGGGTGTAGTCGAGTGTGAGAAACACGACGAGGAGCGGGATTACAAGCGCTAGAGACAGAGCAACGCATCCACAAAAGCAGGTCCAAATCCGCCAACGGGCCACATCTTCATTCCGCCGCATGGTCTTGAATCCCACCCAAGACATTGTCACTAAGATAAGCGGTAATGAGAGAAGGAACAGAAAAGTAACATCCTGCACAACCATCGGCAGGCGATGCCCCAGCCGCGAGGACGCAAGTAGAGAAACGATCGTGAGTGATCCCAAAATCCGCTCCCATCGAAACACATGCTGCCGCACTTAATTGCCTTCCAGTTTCATCATGCAAAATTGTAGTGCTTCCTGCCACCGTCCTTAGGTAACTGGCGTAATATCCCCATTTCACTCGTTGAGGACTTGTGGGCTTTACAATGCTGCCATGGCACGCTCAAATCCAGAACGCCAAACCCAGCTAGCGCAGATTGAACTGTTCAAGGAAGTCGATTCGGGCAATCTGGACAATCTTGAATGCCCGAAATGTCGCCACCGTGCTGTCTCAGCCTGGTTCACGAATCCGGCGCCAGAAGCTTATAGAACGTGGTTGATCTGTGCTGAGTGTGATTTTTGGAGCCATGCGATCAATAACACTAGGCCATCATCTTTCTCCGAAAGCAGGATTCGCTCAGACTTGCAGGAAAAAGACGCCGCTATTCTCAAGTCAATGCGCACCCGAAAAGAATCAGCGCCAGCGAAACCTGACGCTGGTTGTTGATAAACCCCATTACACTCATCTGGCCTTACCGCTTGGCACTTGAGTGATGTTCAACCCCAGCGATGGAATGGAATGTCGCCACCATCGAACCGGACCGCATTCAGACGAGCTACACCGGCTGGTTCGCGGACAGCCCAGATAGTCTCAGTCAGTGCGCAGCGCCTTCAGTGGATCGGTCGAAGCGGCTCGATGTGCCGGGAGAATACTGGCGGCCGCGGCGCAAACCCCGAGCGCAAGAATTGAAAACCCGAACACATACGGATCCCAGCTGCGTATCTCGAATAGCTGCGCGGCCATGAGGCGTCCCGCGCCGATGGCCAGAGGAATTCCAATCAATAACCCGATAGCCACTAGCAGAAATGCTCCCCGCAGGACCAATCGCACAATGTTCAGCCGGTCGGCTCCGAGAGCCATGCGCACTCCGATCTCGCTGATTCGGCAGGCAACTGTGTAGGCCGTCAGGCCATAGAGGCCGATGGCTGCCAGCAGCATGGCGATGAGGCCGAATGCGCCGGCCAACTTCGCGACCATACGCTGCTGGTCAAAATTCGAGGCCACCTGCTCGTTCATGCTTTGCACCGTGATGATAGTAAGGTTGGGATCGATATTGGCGAGAACCTTACGAAGCTGCGGCTCAAGGTTGAGGGCATGGCCGCGTACCAGCAGTTGGATACTGTTTACGAAATGCGTTTGTATTTCGTTGCGCTGTATATCAGCGTTGGAATAGTGGACACTCTGCTCAAGCGGGAGAAAAAACATGGGCCTTGCGGGCTGGTCTGGATCGGTGTACTTGGCGTCACGCGCTACGCCGACGATTTCAAACGTGCTGGCATATCGGGAGCTGTCCATGCCAAAGTGCTTGCCGAGGGGATCTTCATTGGGGAAGTATTTCCTGACGAGCGATTCATTCACAATCGCCACTGGGCGCGAGGCGCTGGAATCGCTTTCCGCGAATTCGCGTCCGCGGACGATGCGCTGCCCGATGGTCGAAAAATACTGGCGACTCACTCGGTCCCAAGAGACACCCTCCGCCATATCAGCCTTTGGATCACCCCTCCCTTCTATCGCAATCAATTCACCCCAGTTATTGCCGCTGAGCGGACTGTAGCCGGCCAGGCTTGCGCTCTGCACATTGGGCAACCGCACCAGACTATCTTCGATTGCGCGATAAAGCGCGTCGAGCCGTTCCGGGGCGTAACTGTCCAGAGGAGGATTGATCTGAACACTGATGCGATTTTGGACGTCGAACCCAAAATCCTGACTCTCCAGATTCCGCAAGCTCGCGGTCAGCAATCCCGCGCAGGCAAGCAGAACTAGGGAAAGCGCCGCTTGGCTAACCACCAGTATCTTCTGCGGCAGCGCTTGCCCGGCGCGAGCGCCGCGGCCTGCTCCGTGCAGGGCTTCTGCCGGATCGGAACGCGAAGCGAGCCACGCGGGCACCACGCCAAACAGCGCACCGGTCAGGAGTGAAAGCGCAAACGCAAATCCCAGAACCGGCAGCGAAGGTGTCGCACTGATGGGCGTAAAGCTGGCGCTGTGAAATGCCAGGGCCAGCATCAGACGCGCTCCCACGTATGCAACCGCTAATCCTGCCATACCGCCTAGCATCGACAGCAGTACCGCCTCCGTCAACTGCTGGCGAATCAGTCTTGTTCGCGCAGCCCCCAGAGCCAGGCGTACCGCAGTCTGGGCGCGGCGGGCGGCTCCGCGCGCCAGCAGAAGATTGGCGAGGTTGGCGCACGCGATGAGAAGTAATGTTCCACAAACCATCAGGAGAATACGCAGACTCGCGCCGTAGTCTTCCCTCAAGGAGGTGACACCGCCTCCGGCCGGAGCCAGCCGGATGAATTTCTGCGGAATTGAAGGTTCAACCTGCGGTTTGAATTCGGTGGGCACCTCATCTTCGTCACGGAGCCAGCGTTGAAGCACCGGCGTCAGCCGGGCAGGAAGTGCTTGCACGCTCGCACCCGGCCTCAACCTGCCAATGGCATAGAGCCATTGGCGCTGATTCGTTCTCATGTTTGCACTCTGGCCGTCGAACAGAATCTCCTGTTGCAGGGGCAGCCAAAAGTCCGGCGGATCGCTGCGCAGTGTCTCACCGAAAAAGCCTGGAGGCGTAATCCCAATCAACGTGACTGGCTGTCCTTGCACGAAGAATGTTGACCCGACAATCCCCGGGTCTGAGCCATAAGCCTGCTGCCATGTGCGATAGCTGATCATCGCCACCGGCGAGGCCGACTGTTGATCGTCCGAGTTGTTGATAACCCGTCCGGCAAAGGCCCCGAGACCAAAAACATGGAAGTAACTCCCGCTCACGTACTCGGCCCGCAAGGGACGTGCCTCGCGGTCTTTGACTTCCTGCCGAATGCTGTAGATCCCAGGCGCGGCCTGAAAAGCGGTGGTTTCCTCGAACTCGGGTGCCGCCGCCGCGAGACGCTGATAGAGGGGATAAGAGAACAGGCTCCAGTCATCGTCCTCCCAACCCTCGACACAGCACTCCTCGGTATCGCCAATGCGATACAGCTGGGCGGGATCGGCGACCGGCAACGACTTCAGCATGATGGCCTGCGTCAGGGTGAAGATCGCAGTGGTCGCACCGATGCCGATGGCCAGGGTAAGTAATGCAGTCAACGTAAATGTTGGAGCATGGCGCAGCTGCCGGAGCGCGTAGCGGAGGTCTTGCAGAAGGGTTTGCACGCGGGTATCCTCCGGCGGATTATACGTTGACCTAAGAGCGTTGGTTCCACGAGGTAAACTTATGAGCTTTCAACCTGCGCCACTGTTGGCGAAAAATCTCTATTCCACTCAAAACCCCTCAATGAGCGGTATGGCCTGCTAACAATGGCTTTAGTCGAGGTACTTCAGCTCCCATGGCGGGCACTGGCAGGACTGTAGTTCGCGGCGCGAAAGCTGCTACTGGCCCAAAACCGGGAGGCTGAGACCCGCCCCGCCTCAACCTTAGTAGAGCCGTTCCTGCCGCCGCAGGTTGCCGAACGATCCAATATTCGCCAGGGTGAACGTGAAGCGGAACAGATTTTCATTGCGCACATTGGCAATCGCGTAGCGCCGGTATTCCACCGTCACCCCGCAGCAGTCCCAGTTGTAGGTGGTTTGCGCGGATGCGAACTGCAATTTCCCGGTTTCAGAATCGATGCCAAAGTTGGCGGCAGCGCTAAATCCCCGCCGGGCGAGCCCGCCATAACCAAGCGCCACACGAAATTGTTGAAACTGGCAGGTCGGCTGTTTGGTCGTAGAAGTGGCTGGAGTGCAAGTGCCGATCGTCTGCGTGAGCGGACCGGACGGCGGCTGCGGAATCTGCAGAAAAGCGTCGCCTCCGCCAATCGTGAAGTTTCTCAGGTTGTAATTCACCAGCAGCGTGCTTGCATTGATGCGGCCCAACTGAAAGTCGTAGTCCATATCCCACTCGGTGTCGGTGCGGCCGCTGCTTGCAATCCGCAGGCGCGACACCACCGGCGAAAGATTGCGCGCTTCCGTCAGGAAGGCAATGCCCGTCAGGTCCTCCGTGGTGGTGAATACGTTGCGCTGTCCCGGGACCAGCGCTCCTCCGAACTTCGGATCAAAAAAATACTTTTGCGCAACTTCCCAGCTCACGATCTCTTTCGCAGCCGGTCCCGGCGTGCACGCCTGATTGTTAAACGTATTGACTCTCTGCCATGGCACTGTCTGTTCTGGCGCCGCCGCGCCGACCGCAATGCCTGTCATGGGCGTCTCGCATTCCTGAATCGACGCCGACGAATGCTTCGCGTAGAGCCGGGTTACGAATCCGTACTCCACCTCGTGCGTATTGCTCAGGATGTCGCGCTCGTCAAAGCGGAGAACATTCGCGAAATCGTTCACGCCGGCCACCAGGCGATACGTGGCCCGCGGTTCGATCACATGCTTCCACTTCCGTCCCAGAAACTCCTTCTCGAATATTTTCTCTAGAACCGGTGCTCGCAATTCTACCGTCGCCTCCAGCGCCTGCCGGTTGGTGGGATCCTTCACCGCGACGCTATTCGTCAACCGCTCCGTGTAGTAGGTCTCGTGCAACGTCAAAGCCGGACGCAGCGACCATCCGTGAAACTGCAGAGGCACGGAAATCTGCGGGTTGAAATCAAACCGCCCCAACAAATTGCTGGTATGAAAACCGGGCTCGCTGCGAGAAAGACCACTCATTGACGCATCGAACGACCAGTAGAAGCGCGAATGGCCGAGCATCCGGTCCACGCTCGAAGCATCCACACTGGGCGTGTGCAGGACCTGCACCCTATCGAACGACAGCGCGCCGCTCGTGTTGCTAGTTTGAAAGAAGTTCTGGTAGCGCTCGACCATCCCGCCCACCGAAAACCCGTTGACTGCCTTCGCCGTGAAAAGCTGCGATTTGATTTCGGAGTTCACCGCCTGCGTGAACGATTCGTTAAAGGCCAGACGAAAGAGAAATGAGCTCAGATAATCAATATTCGACACCGCGCGGAAGCCGTGGGAATTGGCCTCGGCCGCCAATCGAACTTCCTGGCCGCCTTCTCGCAAGATCTGCGGCCCGCTGCTGGTCTCGGTGCTGATCCCGCGGTCAATGACTCCGAAATAGTTCAGATCGACGTAAGACGTGTCGCTGCGGCCGCGCACGATATTCCCCTCGCTGCATCCACCCGCGTTTCGACAGGTATTCCGCCCCGATCGTTGCGTCCATGCTGCGGTTGATGTCCCAGTAGAAGGCGTCGCCGATCATGTTCCCGTTGGTCGAAGATCGGCCCGCTGTAGGGATCAGAAACCCCGTCTGCCGCGCCTCCCGGTTCACCGGATGCGTCGCATACGGCAAGTAGAGAACCGGGAATCCGTGCAGCCAGAAAGTACTGTGGAAAATCTGCGCATTGCCGCCAACGTCAACCACGACTTTGTGTGACTGGAACTGCCACATGGGCCGGGGAAGCTCGCAGGTCGTGATCGTGCCGTCGAAAACCAGGTAGTGATCGGGACTGTTCTTCTCCACCACCTTGCCGGTGAAGGCAAACGGAGCCGTCGAGGTCAGCACCGCGCGCCCCCCTCGAAAGCGGAGTCCCGTGGTCGCCGTGACGTCGTAGAAGCGCCCCGTCTCTGCCGTCAGATTGTAATTGGCGTGACTCGCCCTGATGTGGTCGTCGTTCGGGCCGCCATCGAGCGTGAAGTGTCCCGATGCGGTGGCCTCGCCGCTGTCCGAGTTGTAGGTGACCTCGTCGGCCCGCAGGATGTAGTTGCGGTAGTGAATCTCCGCGTTGCCGTGCAATTTGTAGACGTCGCCGTCCTTTTCCTGCTGCAAAGCACAGACCGTGGTCATATCCGCGTCTTGCGTTGCGGCCTGGGTCGCGCACGGAGTGCTCGGAACCGGTGGGGCCGTTTTCGTCGGCCTTTCCTGTGTTTTAGCATCGGTGGTTTTCCCGGAATTTTCAGACGGCAACTGGCTGGTTACTAGCGCAGGGGCGGGAAGGTAATGACAAAGAAACAGCGCCGTGATAAGGAATCTAGTGCGAAGCTTCATCGGAAAAAATCAACGGAAAAGGTCGGCCCTTGAAGGCGTGCCTGATCCTGATCGGCGCATTGGTTGCGGCATCGTGAACTTAGCACGGCGCTGCCCGCGAATCAAAGTGACGAAAAAGGCTAGGATTCCCGTTGGTTCGCTCCCGGTTGTACGGTTCGCAATCATACGAGGGATTTCTCAAGATTGGTTTTCATGAATTGTCCGCAGTGTGGCGAAGTTTGCCAGTGCCATTTGGAGCCCCCTCCCTCAGCAATGCCTCAGTCGGCATTGCCGCAAGGGAAGAGCGCCGCTGACCGCGACTCAGCGCCGTCGTCTTCGTGTGTCGCAGCGGAATCTCCCGCGCCACTCGGAGCCGTCTCCGAAACGCCCGAGGAGTCTGCGCAGGATGCAGACGCCACCGCATGGCGCGACGAACTATCCGCCCGTCTAAACCGTTATCGCTCGCGCCGCAAAGTGCGCCCACCCCGTTATCCTTCCCTCAACCTGCAGTTCGAGCCCCTCGAATCGTCCACCGTCAAAAATATTCCCGGCGCTTCGTCCGTTCCCGATTACACCCCGGTCTCGGATCATGCCCTCGCGCTCGATGGAATGCGTGAGGAGCCCCCGGCAGCCGCCAAGACCAACGATACTCAGCTGCAGCAGGGGCATGCTCGACGACCAGCTTCGCAGACTGCGACCGCGGCCGTGCCACACTCCGGCGCGAAGATTATCGAGTTCCCGCGGTTCGCATGGGGACCACCTCCACCCCCGCCCGATCAACTGGCGGAGCCGGTCGGCGACCGCCCGCGAATCCTCGAAGTCCCGGAGGTTGCTCCTCCAGCGCCTGCCCTGGGCGGTATCACCATCGAAGCAGCCCAGCGCGAGGAAGCCGAGAAGCGCCCCGGCATCGATATCCCTCTGGAGAGCGCCCCGCTCTCCCGACGCCTCGTCGCCGCTGTGGTCGACGCCTTTGTCGTCGCCATTGCATCCTCCCTGTTCGCCTACATTTTCTGGAAAGTCGCCGCGGTTCGCCCTCCCCTGGTTCAGATCGTGGGGATTGCCGTGGGAATGACCGCTCTGTTTTGGGCAGCTTATCAATATCTGCTGATCGTCTACGCCGCCACCACGCCCGGATTGCGCGCCGCTGGCCTCGACTTGGCTCGCTTCGATGGCTCGTTGCCCAAACGCCGGTCGCGCCGCTGGCGCGTCCTGGCGTCGTACCTCTCGGCCGCTTCTCTCGGCATGGGATACGCCTGGGTCTTTCTCGACGAAGATGCCCTCTGTTGGCACGACCGCATCACCCACACCTATCTGGCGCCCAACAGATCCGCACCCGCGGGATCCAAGCAGATTTCATAGCCTCCAGGGAGTCGGGGGCGCGCCCGCCCCTCCCTCCCTGTGCTATCTTCAATGGGTTTACCCTAATCTTTCGTCTTCATATCAAGCATGGCCAGCGCCCCTGAAGGAACAAAACCGGCAGTAAAGGTCTTCGTCGCGACGACGGTGATGTTGACCTTCATCTCCTTCTGGCGTGCCTCCGCGATTGTCCTGTCCGACCTCGCTTCGTCCGCCTACTACGCAGGCGGCGACGCTGAGAAAGTCATCGGCAAGAGCGCCCCCTGGTTCATCCTCGCCGTCATGCTGTTCAGCTACGCCGTCCGGGCGCTTTATATCGAATCCAGTAGCATGTTCGTCCGCGGCGGCGTGTATCGCGTGGTCAAAGAGGCCATGGGCGGCACGCTCGCCAAGTTCTCGGTCTCGGCCCTTCTGTTCGACTATGTCCTCACCGGGCCAATCAGCGCCGTGTCCGCCGGACAATACCTCGCTGGCTTTATCAAGGACATGGGACTGTACTTCCACCGTCCCCTGCACTTCTCCGATAACTACTTCGCCGCCGGATTCGCCCTCATCATCGTCGTCTATTTCTGGTGGAAGAATACCCAGGGCATCCACGAGTCCAGCCAGAAGGCGCTCCAGATCATGGCCATCACCACTGTGATGGTGGTGATTCTGATCATTTGGTGCACGATTACCGTCTTAAGGGCGCCGGTGCAGTTGCCGCCCAACCCGCTGCACCCGGGTGTTGTTCCCCTCAACAAAGAATCGCTGGGCTGGCTCAGCACCTCGATTCCCCGTTTGGGGGCCGGATCGGCTTTCCTGACGTTCCTCATCGCCTTCGTCGGTTTTGGGCACTCCGTTCTGGCCATGAGCGGCGAAGAGACTCTCGCCCAGGTCAATCGCGAAATCGAACATCCCAAGTTGAAGAACCTGGAGAAGACTGGCTTGGTGATTTTCGTTTACAGCCTGCTCTTCACCTCGTTGGTTTCGTTCTTCGCAGTCATGATGATTCCGGACAAGGTCCGCCCGGACTACTTCGCCAATCTGATCGGTGGCCTCGCCATGTATCTGGCCGGACCGACGAGCCTCAAGCTCTTGTTCCACGGCTTCGTCGTGCTCGTTGGCGTATTGATTCTGGCGGGTGCGCAGAATACTTCCATCGTCGGTGCCAACGGCGTTCTCAATCGCGTGGCCGAAGACGGCGTGCTTACCGATTGGTTCCAGAAGCCGCACAATCGCTACGGCACCAGCTACCGCATCATCAATCTCATCGTCTGCATGCAGTTGTTGACCATCGTGCTCAGTCGCGGCGACGTCTACCAGTTGGCCGCTCTCTATGCCTTTGGCGTGATTTGGAGCTTCGCGATGAAGTCTCTGGCCGTGCTCGTTCTCCGCTTCACTGAGCCCGGCAATCGCGAATGGAAGGTCCCCGGCAACCTGCACATCGGCAAAACCGAGATTCCCTTCGGCCTCATGGTCATCTCTGTCGTGCTACTCACCACGGCCTTCGTCAATCTCTTTACCAAGTCCGAAGCCACCATCGCCGGCATCATCTTCAGCGCCGTCTTCTTCACCATTTTCACGTTGTCCGAGCACCACGTCACCAAAGAACGCCACGGCAAGCCGGAACAGCTCGACCAGTTCCGCGTTTATGGCAATCAGGAACTCGGCTCCGGCGCTATGGGAGTGCGCCCCGGCAACATCCTCGTCGCCGTCCGCGATCCCCGAAATCTCTACTACTTGCGCCATGTCCTCGGACACACCCACACCGGCAAGCAAGACGTCGTCGTCATGAGCGCCCGCCTGTACCATCGCGAGCACAGCTTCAGCGGCAGCACGGTCTTTGAAGCCAGCCAGGTCTTCGACCACTACGAGCAGGAACTGTTTACTGCCGCCGTCGCCGTTGCCGAAAAAGAAGGCAAGCCCATCTCACTGCTCGTGGTGCCCGCAACCGACGTATTTGAGGCGATCATGGTGACGGCCCAGCGCCTCGACTCCAGCCGCGTGATCTGCGGCCTCTCTAACAAGCTCACCGCCGACGAGCAGGCGAAGCTCACCGGCGACGCCTGGGAGCGCCTGCCCGAGCCGCGTCCGCGCCTGACCCTCGAAGTCTGCGCCCCCGATGGCGCCGTTCGCGAATACGCGCTCGGCCCCCACACGCCCCGCATGCGCCCGCAGGATGTCGAGCTTATGCACCAGCTCTGGCTCAACATCACCGCCGATCCCAAATTTGCCGGGGCGCACCACTACCACATCGTGGCCCTGGCCCTCGAAGAACTGAAGCTCGAACTGAGCACCGAACAGCGCGCGCAACTCCTGCAGAAGTTGCAGGACGAGATCCACCACCCACCCGACTCTCCATAAAATATCCCTGAAAGGAGCTCCTATGGCGCGCATTCCCGGCGCATCCCGCCGACAGGGCGGCTTGCTCCGCCGTCTGTTTGTCTCCATCGTCTACTCTCTGACGCAGCGCAGGCTCGGCCGCGTGATCATGCCCCTTCAGGTGACCGCGCATCACGGTCCCATCCTCTGGGGATACGGCCAGATGGAGCAGTCCCAAGCCGGCAGCAAACTCGTAGACCACAAACTCAAGGGCTTGGCGGAACTCCGCGTCGCCACCCTGGTCGGATGCCCTTTTTGAATTGATATCGGCTCTGCCGTCGGCAGAGCGGGCGGCATCACTCCAGAGCAAATCGCGAACCTGCAGAACTACCGCTCAAACCTCAACTTTTCCGACCTTGAAAAGCTCGTGCTCGAATATGCCGATGCCATGACCAGCACTCCGGTGGGAGTTTCGGATGCGCTCTTCGCCCGCCTGCGCGAAAAGTTTACCGCGGCACAACTTGTCGAACTAACCTCCGCAATCGCGTGGGAGAATTATCGCGCCCGTTTCGATCACGCCTTCGGCATCGAATCAGAGAATTTCAGTGAAGGGGCCGTCTGCGCCCTTCCGGTGCGTGTCGCTTGATCACGCTTGAAACATCTCGATTACGCTCAAAACCCCTCAATGAGCGCTATGGCCTGGTTTCGACAGTTGCCCGGTCATCGCTGAAGACACCACTATTTGTGCCTGTGCCTTGTAATCTCTCCGAGTAAGCCTGCAAGGACAATCCCGAAGAAAACGACTCCGATTACACAAACCACGATCATTCCGAGATTGAGCATAGCTTCTCCGCACGCCGCTACCATCAATTGCAGCATCCGCCGCATAAAAAAGGCGTAAAGATTTCGGAGGACTGTAAAATCACTCGATGAGATTTCTGAAGATGCTGAGCAAGCCGGCCGGGTGGGCTAGCGGGTGGACGAGTGCAATGCTGTGCTTTAGCGCTGCCACTGGTTATTGGTTAGCCGGGGAGCGTCGGAGAGCAATCTGCTGGGCTGTGCTTGGTGCGGTTGAAGTTGGGGCTATCGTTTTATAGAGCTCTGGCCTTGCGCGGGGCACTTGAGTGAAATCGCCTGTTCTCGTCACTCACCAATCGAGAACCCGCGCGGCGCGTTCTAGTTCAGTCGAGCATCCGAAACTGAGGTGTCGGCGGTGGACGGTAAGCCGTTTCCTTTCCTTCGGGAAACGAGTACCCCGACTGTCTGATCTTAATCAACAGTTCGGCGACATCGTCCTCGCGCACGTCGCGAGCTAGCACAACCCACGTTCCTTCTACGTCCAGTTTCAATACGGGGCCGTTGTGCGAATAATGACCAAAACCAAAATCTCGAATGATGGGCAAGGGGATTGCTCGCGTTCTTCGAGTAAACAATCGGATCATCCGCAGCCGAAGCAAATCTGGCGTTACCGACAGGGTGTTCCACTGCACCGAGTAATTGGCAATCAACAGGCCGATGAAACACATCACAATGGATAGAAGCGAAATTGCCGTTGATCGTACCCCCGACCATGGGAAGCTGGCATACGCGAGTGCCCCCCAAAAGACGATCCAAAGTAGTGCCTTACTCAGGCGCGGCCATGCGGTTTGCGATACACGCACCCTGAGGTTAGGAAAACTTCCATCGACGCTGTAGTTGAACGATTGGGCGTGCAAGATCTCGGCCTCAAATTATCCTACGCTCATGATAATGCAACGTGCTCGGTTGCCCGCGAATACCCGAGGATTGGCGAAAAATCTCGATTACACTCATCATGCCCCTGCTGAGGAGTTTTGATGCAGCCCGATCATCGGAAAGCAAGATGATGCAGTGCCGAGTTGCCAATCTCAAGTCACGTTTCGGAAAGAACTCTTTCGAGGAGCACCCTGTAAAGCGTGCGACTCGATTTTGCTGGTTTCCGCCACATACGGCCCGTGTCCTGGTTGCCCTCGCCATCATTGCTGAATACGGCATCGCGCCACTGAACTCGGAATACTGATCTCGGAATGCTGTGCCGAGGCGCGGATGCTCAGCGATAGTCCCAGAAAAAAGTCCCAGCCAAATCGGCTGGGACTGTGAGGCTTGGACCTTGAGCTACGATTCTCTCTGCTAGCTCTGAACCTCTTGTTTGCAGCAGCCCTTCGCAGTCTTGTCCTTCTTCATGGATGAGCAGCAACCCTTACCGTCCTTACCGCACTTTTCTCCGCAGCAAGCGGCGGCAGTCTTGTCTTTGCCGCAGCTTTCCTTACTGCAGCCGTCCTTGCAGCAAGAGGCCATTTTCGTGTCCTTGTCGCCTTTCATGCACGACATGGCTTCCTTGCCATCACCGGCGGTCGTCTCTTTCCCCGCGCAACAAGACTCCTTGCTGTCACCTGCCTTCATCTCATGGCGCATGCAGCTCGCATGTGCATCTTTCGCACCTTCGGAACTCATCTTTTCGCAGCATGCCGATTTCGCCTTCTCCGCGGGCGCGGTGCTCTGCTCAGAGGACGTAGAATTCTGGGTTGCGGTCTGCGCCCACGACGCCGCACACAGCGCCAAGGTCAAGGCTAGCATTCGATATTTCATGGCTGAAGTCTCCTCAAGCCGTCAGCGTGACAGCAGGGAAGGCACCAGGCTGTGATTGGAATCACAGTGACGCGTGCGCGACCTCAGTGTTTGAGAACACTTTCCAGCGACGCCCGCAGGTTACTGAAGCGGAAGGGATATCCGCTTTCCACCAGTCGCGCCGGTTCAACCCGCTGGCTGCCTAGCAGGACCGTTTCACCCATTTCCCCGAACGCCAGCTTCACGACAAACGCGGGCACAGGAAAAATCGCCGGACGCGACAGTACGCTCGCCAGCGTCTTGGTGAATTCCGCGTTGGTCACCGCCTTGGGCGCGACCATGTTCACAGGCCCATGCAGCAGATCCGTCTTCAGGATGTGATGAATCGCTCCCACCATATCCTGCACGTCAATCCAACTCATCCATTGCCGCCCATCTCCAATGCGGCCGCCCACGCCCATCTTGAACGGCGTCAGCATTTTTCCCAGTGCGCCGCCTTTCGGACTGAGCACCACACCCGTCCGAATCCGCACGGTGCGGATCCCGGCATCAGCGGCGGGGTTCGCAGCCGCCTCCCAATCTCGGCAAACGTCCGGAAGAAATCCCTCGCCGTGTGTGCTCTCCTCGTTCAGCACCTCACTGCCACGATCGCCGTAATACCCAATAGCCGAGCTGCACACGAATACCTGTGGCTTGTCCTTCGCCTTCGCCAGCGCCTGTGCCAGGTTGCTCGTGCCCACGACCCGGCTGGTGCGGATTTTTCCTTTCTTGTCCGGCGTCCACCGTCCGACAATGCTCTCGCCCGCAAGATGAATGACCGCATCGAAGCCCGACACCGCCATCGGTGAAATCGGTTGCGCCGGATCCCACGGGATCTGCTCCTCGTCGCTCGCCACAACAGCCGCCGAACCCGGACGCACCAGCCGCGCAATCTGCGCACCACTTACCCTTAAGGTCGGTAACAGGGCGTTTCCAATCGGCCCTGATACTCCACTCACCAACACGCGCGCCATACGAAGACTGACCATTCGCCCAATGTAGCAGAACCCAGCGTGCCCCGGACCTCCGCCTGAAATGATTCACCAGTGGAATTTCTCAACGGGAAAATCCGCTTCATATTTTTTGAATGGCCAACATCAAACTGTCATCCCGAGCGAAGCAAGGCGATGCGCAAAGCGAATCGCTTTGCGCAGTCGAGGGACCTTATGTTCAGCCGAGTTGTCAGGGAATGGCGCGCTACGGCGCCGATGGGCTACCACTCTTGCGCGGTTTCGTCGCCCGTGGCTTCGTTTTGCCCTCGAGTTCCGCCAGGTTCTGCTTCAATTCCTCCATAGAACGATCCAGCTTGGCCCAGCGGGCTTGCGAAGCTTTCCGGGCAGCTTCGGCGCGCTGTTCGGCGGTCATGTTCTTCGCCCGCTTCTTGCCGCCTTCCTTGCCAAACTTCGCGAAATACTCTCGAATCTCTTTCTTGGTGACCATTGAGGGCAAGGTAGCGCATTCTTAGGGGGTACGCAATAACTATCTTTACAAACGTAGGGGGTACGGATAGGAAATTCCACGATGTTCAGGGCATCGCGCTATAATCTCCCTGATTATCCGTTGCACCCCTGCCCGTAGTCCCTTTCCTCACGGGTATAATCGTACATGGCGAGCTTGCGCCAACAGATCGCTACTACTGCCCTCACGCTCACCAAGTTTCGCGACTTGATGAAGCGGATGCAGGAGAACCGCCCGCAAGACGATCTCACCATCGTCAAGAAAGCCTACGACTATTCCCTGAAACACCATGAAGGCCAGACTCGCGCCTCCGGCGAGCCTTACCTGGTTCATCCTCTCGAAGTCGCCCTCGTTCTCGCCGAAATGAAAATGGACCCGGTCGCCATCGCCGCCGGACTTCTCCACGACTCCGTCGAAGACACCTCGGTCACCATCGTCGACATTCGCAAAGAATTCGGCGAGCAGGTCGCTCACATCGTCGAAGGCGTCACCAAGATCAGCAAGATCGATTTCGCCACCCGCGAAGAGCAGCAAGCCGAGAACCTCCGCAAGATGATGCTCGCCATGGTCGACGACATCCGCGTCGTCCTGATCAAGCTCGCCGACCGCCTGCACAACATGCGCACCCTCGAGCATCTCCAGCCCGACCGCCAGCACAAGATCGCGCGAAGAGACTCTGGAAATCTACGCGCCGATCGCCCATCGTCTCGGCATGGGCAAAATCCGCGGCGAGCTCGAAGACCTCGGCTTCCGCTTCCTCGATCCCGTCGGCTACGAGCAGGTCGAGAAGGCGGTCGAACGCTCGCCGCAAAGCAGGCGAAGTCTTTCTCGCCAAAATCGCAGGTGACTATCACGCGACAAGCTCAAAGAGGCCGGCATCCAGGCGCGCGTCGAAAGCCGCATCAAGCGCCTCTTCAGCATCCACAAGAAACTGCAGCGCCAGCACATCTCCGTCGACCAGGTTTACGACCTCTGCGCCATGCGCGTCATCACCCGTTCGCTGCAGGATTGCTACGCCGTTCTCGGCATCATTCACAACCTGTGGCGGCCGGTGCCGGGACGCATCAAAGATTTCATCGCCATGCCGCGGCCGAATTTTTACCAGTCGCTGCACACTTCGGTGATCACCGAAGACGGCACGCCCTTTGAAATGCAGATCCGCACCGAAGAAATGCACAAGATGGCGGAAGAGGGCATCGCCGCCCACTGGAAATACAAAGACGGCCCCGTCTCCGCGCAGGACGAGCAGCGCCTCGCGTGGCTGCGCCAGGTGGTCGAGTGGCAGCGCGACGTCAGCGATCCCAACGAATTTCTTTCCACTCTGAAGGTCGATCTCTATCCCGAAGAGGTTTACACCTTCACGCCGAAGGGCAAGGTCGTCGTCCTGCCGCGCGATGCCACGCCCATCGATTTCGCCTACACCATTCACACCGAGGTCGGACACACCTGCATCGGCGCCAAGGTCAACGGACGCATGGTCCCGCTGCGCCACAAGCTGCACTCTGGCGACATCGTCGAAATCCTCACTCAGCCCGGACACAAGCCCAGCCGCGACTGGCTCGGCCTGGTCAAGTCATCGCGCTCGCGCAACAAGATCAAGCACTGGCTCAACGTCCACCAGCGCGAGCGCGCCATCGAAATCGGACGCAAGCTGATCGAGAAAGAAGCGCGCAAGTACCGCATCGCGCTTCAAGGATATGAAGGACGAAGAGCTGCAGAAGGTCGCCTCCGAGCTACGGCCTGGGCAAGGTCGACGACCTGATGTCGGGCATCGGCTACGGAAAATATTCCGCACGCCAGGTGCTGGCCAAGCTGCTGCCCGCAGGCGCGACCCACTCCATCGCAGGCGACATCGAATCCGAAGGCTTGAACTCGCAGCCCGGCACCATCGCCAGCGTGGTGCGCCGCGTCTTCGGCGACCACAACGCCATCACCGTCCGCGGCCAGGGCGACATGATGGTCTATCGCGCCCGCTGTTGTAATCCCATTCGTGGCGAGGGCATCGTCGGCTACATCACGCGCGGCAAAGGCGTGGCCGTCCACTCGGTGTCTTGTCCTAATGTGACCAACCTGATGTACGAGCCCGAGCGCAAGATCGATGTCGAATGGGCCCGCGATGAGAGCACGCCGACCGCCTACCCGGTGAAGCTCACGGTCTTCTGCGACGACCGCTTCGGCATGTTGAAGAGCATCACCGGCGTGATCGGCGACGCCAAGAGCAACATCAAGAACATCACCGCCCACACCTCGAACAGCCAGGCCAGCGTGGAAGTCGTGTTCGATATTTCTGACCTGAAGCACCTCGAGACGATCATCGCCGGCCTGCGAAAGATCCCCGGCGTCCACGAAGTGCAGCGACTACAGAAAATTTAAGAGTTCACTCGAGCTGTCCGAAATGTTCCGGCCGGAACACATCGTCATGACGGTAAGGTGTAGACGATTGTGTCATGACAGCTAAGCGCAAGAAAACAAAGCGGCGGGCCGTCTATCCTCAGGTTTGTGTCCGTTCAAACCGGTGAATGACGGTTTGGTGGTTAGATCGCGGGTGGCGCCTTTGGTTCTAACCTCCAAATCAAGGTTTGGTGGTGTGAGGGTTAGCTAGCGTTTTTCGTGGGGAAGAATTGGGAACGTCCCGTCTGTCCCCAATTTTCCCAGTTATTGTCCGGTTTTGACCGCCCCCGGTTTTCATTAACAAGCGTTCTGCGAATCGCACTATGATGTCAGGCAAATGTCTAGTCTCAAAGAAACATCCGCGGCGCTGTTAGTCAAGGTCCAGAACCTGCAGGAGGGTGCAGGTCCCGAATTGCCTCGTATCAGGAAATCATCTGATGCAATCAGCAAGGCAGTGGAGCAGGTCGACGCATCGTGGAGTGGTTCGTGGATGGGGACGCCGATCTTTATTACGAAGACTTTGTACCGCCGCCTTTGCAAAATAACTTCAACCCTGAATGGGGAGGAATTTACGGCATGCCGATTGGCTGGGGTAAGCGATCAGCCGATGAGGTGAAAGAGCGAATTGAGAAGCTATCGGGCGAGTCTATCGCCGCGCTTGAGAAGGCTACCGATAGTTTGCTGAGACAAGCGAAATCACTACAAACAGAAGTCGTGACCGAGATTTCTGGCCTACACCACCAGCATGGCCTGGAACAAGAAAAAAAGCTCCTTAACGATCTTGAGAAATTCAAATGGGGCCCGAGCATCAACGAAATCATTCGCGCGAACACACCTACTCAGGTAGTCAGTCGGGACTCGGAAGCCGTATACCAAGGCATGCTGGAGGCCTGGGCATCGCATAAGAGCTTCCGGCCCGTTGATGCTGTGGCCAAGGATAAGAAGGATAAGAAGGACGACGAACCGAAACCGCCGGCGCCGCGGTGGGACGAGAACAACCCCACGATCAACTATCGGGGAGAGAAACGCAGCAATCAGACGCACTGTTCGACGACGGATCCGGAAGCGATGCTGGCCCGAAAAGGACGAGGCAAGGAGGCAAAGTTGAGCTACCACGGACACCTGATGACGGAGAATCGAAGCGGGCTGGTAGTGAGCACACTTGTGACCACGGCCTACGGTGCGGCGGAATGCCATGCCGGACTGCTGATGGCGGAGAAGTTGCCCGGGCGCGGACGAGTCACCTTGGGTGCAGATAAAGGATACGACCAACGCGAGTTCATCGACGAGCTGCGACAAATGGAAATCACACCCCATGTGGCGCAAAACCAGAGTCGACGCAGGAGCCGGGTGGACCGGCGCACGACTCGGCACTCCGGTTATGAGGTAAGCCAAAGAAAGCGGAAGCGGATCGAGGAAGTCTTCGGCTGGATGAAGACGGTCGGACTGTTGCGCAAGCTGCGGCATCGTGGATTAGAGCGAGTGGGCTGGATGTTCACGCTGGCGGCGGCGACCTACAACTTAGTTCGCATGCGGACGCTGATGCCGAAGTGTGCCTGAAACTTTGGAAGAAGCGAGAGAATACTCACTGCGAGACCAATCTGGCAAATCTACAAGCTCCAGCCGCTCATAAAATCACGAACCAAGTGGACCGAATCGCATCGAAGCTCGATTTTTCAGCGTCCTGTTAGAGTGCCAGCACATCAGCAATATGCTGCCGTAGCTCTTCAAAAGCGATCCGAGTGCGATACTATCGCGAACTTCGTTACGGCTGCTTCGAGGTTGCTGCGGCAAATTGATCTGAACTCAGGTTCTATGGGTTTGAGCGATGGTGCCGACCAGCCGCCAGTAAAGGCCGTGTTGGCGATCTGCGATAGGCTTCACATAATTGCCAAGCAACTGACTCAACGACGGGATGGTAGGTCGACGCTGATAGTCAAGGATGAATACGATGTGCAGGACCTCGTGCATGCACTCCTGCGCCAATATTTCGACGACATACGACCGGAGGAATGGACGCCTTCATACGGTGGTGGCTCGTCGCGGATGGATTTTCTTCTTAAGGGGCACGAAATTGTGGTTGAGGTGAAGATGACGCGGAAGGGACTCTTGGCGAAAGAAGTTTCAGAGCAACTCATCATCGACGCAACAAAATACAGGCAGCACGGTGAGTGCAAGACTCTGATTTGCCTCGTTTATGATCCGGAGGGGTTGGTCAAGAATCCCCGTGGAATCGAGCGGGATATAGGGAAACTTTCTGGCAAAGGGTTGGAAGTGATCTGTGTCGTAACTCCATAAACAACCTTAAACAACTTTTGTGAAAACTGGTGACCGACAGGAGCGTTCTCCAATTTTTCCACGAATGGAAATCCGTGAACGTCCCGTCTGTCCGGTTTCTGGCATCGCAACCGCACCGTGACAAAGTACGTAAGGCACGCCACTCGTCAACCGCTGGTTCGTATCGTGCCTGACTGATCAGGCGCTGCCCTCCGGGTGCAGGGTCGGCGAGTAGGATTTTACAGAATCGTCGATGATGAAGGCATTTATACCGAATGGCTTTAGTATATGAACTATCTCGATGCCGTGAAGCCACTTTTCCCGATTGTCGACTGACCATTGGCCTTCTGCATCAGTACTTTTCTGGCGTGGTTCCCATTGTCGCTTCAGGAGAGATTGAGCGAGAGTGTCGATTGCCTTCCAGTGCTCGCCGATGAGTTGAACTGACTGATCCCAGAGTTGTTTGCGCGATTGAAACCATAAGGTCCGATTTCCCGAATACATTTCCTGCAGGAACTCGATGACAAGAAAGGTATCGGCACTGGCAGAAGACTCCATATACTTGTCGATGTCATCCGTAAGGCTATCGCCGTAAAAGCGTTTTTGAGCGATGTATGCCGCCGAGGTCGAGATTATGGTCCGCTCCCTTTCCACGTCCGAACCCACATTATTCCGTGATCCATCCGGTACGCGGCGCCAATAGAAGGCTTTTCCGCATCCCAACGAGTCCATGCGGACGCCAAAGTTTCTCATTGGCATTTGTTGGACGGCTGCGACGACGACGTGTCCCCCTTCATGGTAAGCAGTGCTGCTAACGTATTTATCGTCGATGTCGATCTGGTTCATTGGCATCTCTTCATCCAGTATCGCATCAGGTCGGGTGGCCCGGGTTCTTGATGTTGCTGGCATCACCAACACAGGGGGAGCTCCGTCCTTCGCGTCTTTTGCGGACGCCGGGAGTCGGAAATGCCGGCGCCACGTGGGTTTGATCCCGTATCCACAACAAAACCAAATCGCACACGCAGCATCGCTGCCCACCCTTGCAAAAAACGCAAGGATGGGGCACCCGCAGACGGAACGGTGCACGCAAGATCGTTAACAGGTGGGCCACCCGCCCGCTTTCAGTGCGTGGAAAAACTGATCCCTGGTTTTGTTTTTATTCAGTCGATGGAATTCGTAGCCAAAGACTTTTCTTTACTACTTGGTGAGGGTACCAACCTTGCTCATATTTCGGTACAAAATCGGCATACACCCGTCCGAAGTTAATTACTTCATGCCGAGCCGCCATTGATGTTGCGTTAGCGGCCGCACATCGTTGGGCAACTGGAGTATCTAAGTTTTCTATTTTGAGAGTCTGCTCCATCTCATTGCCGACGCTCCAAAAAGTATTATAGGCGGTCTGGGTATGTGCCCGGAGGGCTCTCTTCAATGTCGTGAGCGCGCTCCATTGGTACAGTGAAAGTAGCCCAAACACCAAAGTTCCAATCGAACCGATAACCGAGATCGTATTCATTTCATCTCCTAGCATCTAAACACGAGCGAATAGAAAACTCAGGCCCACGTCATCTTAAACGCCTTTTCCAGCGCATCTTGGCTCGATTCTACAAAGGGCCGTGGGCTGGCCCAGCTTTGACTTTTCCAAGCTCTCAAATGAACTTGGCTGCCCCACCTTCAGTCGTCTTCGAAAGGTGGGCGCCACGGTTCGTCAATGCGGAATGCAGAGGGCGGAGTTGACCGTACGAGACTCTGTTGATATCGGCCGCCAGCGTTACATTGGTCATCTTGTCCCGTGATCTTGCATTGGCGACGATTACGGCTGCCCCAGCAAGCTAATTGTAGAGGCACGAGGCCACATGCATATCCGGTGGAAGAACTTTCAATGTCCTTTTTGCAGCACAACGTGGACTAGTAGGATTGTCTCAGCACCGCGCCCAGAACAAGAACTGCGGACCTGCTCCAAGTGCGGTCGAGAATTCAGGACACATGACATCGAATGGTTGCATATGACGACCAAGCAAAAGGTCGGCTATGTTCTGAATGAGTGGATGATCGCATGGCTGCTTTTCTATGTGATGGTCATATTGCTAGCTCAGGGAATTGTGCTGGAAGATGCGAGGACAGTCGCGGACTATGTCACGTCTGCAACGATTCTTATGATCGTGACGGCCATTATGTTGGGACCGTTTGCGCTCGTGAAATGGATGACCATTCGGCGCTCGAAGCGGCGAACTGAAAGCGTACTCTCATCGGCTCCCACCGCAGGTTATTAGCCAGACATACCACCGGGGGCTGGCCCACCTTTACCCCGCCATTACATCGGCCCATGGCTGGTGGGCGGGCGGCCCGGGCTTTTGATCTCGCTGGCAGCACCAACACAGGGGGCGGGAGTCGGAAATGCCGGCGCCAGGTGGGTTTGATCCCGTATCCACAACAAGATCAAATAGCACACGCAGCATCGCCGCCCACCCCTTCGACAAGCTCAGGGCAGGCTCTCGCAAAAAAACGCAAGGATGGGGCACTCGCAGTGGGAATGGTGCCCGCAAAGATCGCTACAGGTGGGCCACCCGGCGAAGTATAAATGGATGGAAAGATATAGTAGTGCGATATCAATGCTGCTAGGATTACAAGCTCTCAGCAGGACGCGATATGTTCATTAAGGGCGGCGGGGGAATGCCGGTGGCGCTTATAGGTTTGGCTGGAGCACTTATTCCGGCCTATCTTGGGTATCGAGCTATAACAAGGAAGGAGCGGGAAAAGCGGAGGCGGGCGTTTGTCAAAGCCCAGCGTGAGACGTATCAGGGAATTTTCGAAAAGGTCACGTCAGTCGATGTTGATCTTCACAAGGATATACCTCAGCTTTCTGGGCTTAGAGACAAGCGCGCAGAAATCAGTGCCTATGTACAAACACACAGCATCTACCTCACTAAGAGCGATCGTAAGCTTGTTGATGCGTACTTGCGCGCGCTCGGCGAACTGACGGCCTGGGTGCAGAGTGAAGGCGGCGATGAAAAGATGACAACAAAACTGCGTCGTAAAGCCCGACGTGTCGCTGCGGTTTCCGAGAAGTTGAACAATCGGGTGCGAAAGATTCTTCAGCAAGGATAATAGGTGGACTCGGGCGGGTGACCCGGGCTTTTGATGTCGCTGGCGTCACCGACACAGGGGGTGGCCCGTCCTTCGCGTCTTTTGCGAAGGGCGGGAGTAGGACATGCCGGCGAAAAGTGGGTTTGATCCCGTATCCACAACAAGATCAAATAGCACACGCAGCATCGCCGCCCACCCCTTCGGCTCCGTTCAGGGCAGGCTCTTGCAAAAAACAGGCACTCCTCACTCCTCACGATTCGTGCCACCCGAGATCCCTCCGCCCGCTCGTGAAAACGCGGGCGTTCGGGATGACGCCGTGTATGAGGACGGAGGGTAAGAAGTGGGACGGGGGAGAGATAGGGGATCGACTTCAAGAAAACGGGGACGTGTCCCAATCTTCTCGATGATTGCGTTCCCGAAGAACCGGGGAGTATCCCGTCTGCCGTCAGGTACTCCTCACTCCTCACGATTCGTGCCACCTGAGATCCCTCCACCCGCGGCTTCGCCGCCCCCGGCTGAAGCCGAGCGTCTACCTGAAAACGCGGGCGTTCGGGATGACGCCGTGTGGGCGGCGGATGGAGGTTGGTGAACGTTCGATCCGTTCTCAGTTTTTTCCGTGCGTGCCGGTGGTGTAGTCTTTCTGAGAGCTGAAAGCCAACAGCCAAGGGCTGCCCTTATGCGCGAAATCATTTCTACCAAAGACGCACCGCAGGCCATCGGGCCCTACTCGCAGGCCGTTAAAGCCAACGGACTTATTTTTACCTCGGGACAGATCGCCATCGATCCCGCGACGCAGCAGGTGATCAGCGGAGACGTAGCCGCGCAGACCGACCGCGTCCTGCGCAATCTTTCGGAGATTCTGGAAGCTGCCGGCAGCGGCCTGGGGAAGGTCGTTCGCTGCACCGTGTTCCTCAAGAAAATGGGCGACTTCGCCGCCATGAACGAGGTTTACGGCAAGTACTTCAGCAGCGCACCGCCGGCTCGGTCCACGGTCGAAGTAGCTCGTCTGCCGAAAGACGTGTTGGTCGAAATCGACGTGATCGCCCTGGCATAGGACAACGCCTTAACCACAGGGGACACAGAGACGCACAGAGGGATGCAACGGGCTGTGTTCCTAAGGGCGCGCTGTGGTTTAAGATTTGTCGGAGTCCACATGGCGAACAACCTGATCCGAGCAGCGATACTTCTTGCAGCCACAGGCCTCTACGCGCAGACAGCTCCCCACAAACCCGCCGTTCGCGTCGTCCCTAATACGAACGCGCCTACTAAGGTGACCGGCGACGGCATCAAGACGGACTCGGGCCTGCAATATTGGGACATCAAGCTCGGCCTGGGGCCGTTGGCCAAAGCCGGCGACAAGGTCAAAGTGCACTACACCGGATGGTTCACGACAGGGAAAAAGTTCGACAGTTCGGTGGACGCCCGCCAGCCCTATTCCTTCACGCTGGGCAAAGGCGAAGTGATCAAAGGATGGGATGAAGGCGTTACAGGAATGAAAGTCGGCGGCAAGCGGCAACTGCGCATTCCGCCCGAGCTGGCCTACGGCGAGGCCGGATTCAAGACGATCGTCCCGCCCAACGCCACGCTGATTTTCGACGTGCAGTTGTTGGAGGTCGTCCCGCAACCGACCGAGGCACCGCCCGCGGAATCGAAGCCGGACGAACCCAAAGGGAATTGAGAATTCCCTGTGGAACCCTGTGTCCTGTGTGGTGGAAGGGTTAAGCCTTGACGACTTTGCCGCTACGCAGGCAGGACGTGCAGACGCGGATGCGCTTCCCCTGGCCCGCGACCTTGGCGTGCACCGGACGCAAGTTGATGTTCCAGCGCCGCTTGGTGACGTTGTGCGCGTGGCTGATGCGGTTTCCCGCTTGCGGCTTCTTGCCGCAGATTTCACATTGTTGTGCCATGACCGCTCCCGGATGATTCAGAACTTGTAGGGCGAAGCTTATTGGGCGACGCTTGTAGGATGAAAGATTGATTTTACAGGAACTTCCCCGTTTTCGGCAATCCCGGATGGCCGCGGGGCGCGAGGGCCGTCGCTGCTGTGCGATACTGAATTCATGCAGTCCCCGCTCCAGTCTCCTAGCGCCGCGACGGATCCCAAGTCGGTGAAGGTGAACCTCACGACCGGCACGGGGGTGGACATCGAGTGGAACGACGGCCACGTCTCGCACTACAACTTCGCATACCTGCGCGACGCCTGCCCTTGCGCCATGTGTGAAGATGAGCGCGGCAAGTCCGGACGGCGTCCCGGGGATCCTGTTGTTTCTGCGCCGGGCGCCCTGGTGATGTTCAAGCCCCACGCCAAGCCGCTCACCGCCGAAGCCGTCGGCAAGTACGCCATCAAGTTCAACTGGAACGACAACCACGACCTCGGCATCTACTCCTGGAAATTCCTGCGCGAAGTGTGCCCGTGCGCGGAATGCAAGACGACGCGGGCCGCGGGATAGCGCGTCCCAAATCTGCAATCTGAAATCAACAATCTGAAATCCTAAATCCTGCGCTGCGATTCCCCTGTAAAATTGAAAGATCACGTCTGGAGCCACTTCCGCATTGTCTTTTCTTGATCAACTGAATCCGCAGCAGCGCGAGGCCGTCGAAACTACCGAGGGCCCGGTGCTGATCCTCGCCGGCGCGGGCAGCGGCAAGACGCGGGTCATCACCTACCGCATCGCCTATCTGATCGAGCACAAGGGCGTGATGCCCGAATCCATTCTGGCGATGACCTTCACCAACAAGGCCGCCGCCGAGATGGGCGAGCGCGTCGAAAAGCTGGTCGGCGGGCTGAGCATCGCCAAGCCGGTCATCTCGACGTTTCACTCGTTCTGCGTGCGCGTGCTGCGCCGCGACATTGAGGCTCTGCGCATTCCGTCAACCGTGCCGGGACAGCCGCCCATCGGCCACACCAAGAATTTCGTGATCTACGACGAGAGCGACAGCAGTCCGTGGTCAAGAGCGTGATGAAGCGGCTCGGCCTCGACGACAAGCAACTCACGCCGCGCACCGTGCTGGGACGCATTTCGTGGGCGAAGAATCACATGCTCGATCCGCAGGAACTTTACCTGCAGTCGGCCGATCCCGAAGACGGAAAAGATCGCGCACCTGTATGAGGAATATCGCAAGGAACTGCGCAAGGCCAACGCCTTCGACTTCGACGATTTGCTGCTCGAAGCCGTGCGCCTGCTGAAGTCGGTCGCGGCTGTGCGGGACTACTACAACCGCCGCTTTCAGTACCTGCTGATCGACGAATATCAGGACACGAACCGTCCGCAGTACGAACTGATGCGCATGCTCGCCGGAGAGCGCCACAACGTCTGCGCGGTCGGCGACGAAGATCAGTCGATTTATTCGTGGCGCGGGGCAGACATTCGCAACATTCTCGAGTTCGAGAAGGATTTTCCCGAGGCAAAGATCATTCGCCTCGAGCAGAACTACCGCTCGACGCAGAACATTCTGCAGGCGCGCGTCGGCGGTGGTCGCGAACAACATTCGCCGCAAAGGCAAGAACCTGTGGACGTCGCGCCAGGGCGGCACCAAGATCGGCTACTACGAGGCGCCGGACGGCGAGAACGAAGCGCTCTTCGCCGCCGATCAGATTGCGAGATATTTGCGCGAGGCGACACGAGCACGGCGAGACTCCGCGCGCCGCCGTGCTCTATCGCACCAATTCGCAGTCGCGTCTGTTTGAAGAAGCCATGCGGCGCTACGGCCTGAAGTATCACGTGGTCGGCGGATTCTCGTTTTACGAGCGCGCCGAGATCAAGGACATGATCTCGTATCTGAAAGTCATTCAGAATCCGGACGACTCGATTTCGCTGCTGCGCGTGATCAACACGCCGACGCGCGGCATCGGCAAAGGCACGATCGACACGCTCGAGCAGCTTGCGCTGGAAACCGGACTGTCGCTGTGGGGCGCGATCGGCGAAGCGATCAAGCGGCAGTTGCTGCCGCCGCGCGCGTTGGCGTCGCTGAAGAGTTTTCGGCAGCTGATCGAAGACGCGCGCGCCATGCTGGCGGGAACTCTTGCGGAGCAGCTAGTCGAAGCGACAGCTGCAGCGCGAGGGCGACTCGCCTGCGCCGCAGGCTGCCGACAACGTCGCCTTCGAGTCCAGACGACCTTGCAGCCGAAGCGTCTGGCGACGGATTCTGAGCCGCGAAGATGCCACCGCCTTCGACCCGACTGAATTCGGAAACTTCTCGTTCGACTTCGGCGCGCGGTCACGACGAGGTCGCGACCGCTCGAGGCAATCGCCGAGACGCGCAGCCGACGCGCCGGCCCGAAGCCGCAGATGCCGGCGAAGGTCGCTGCCGACTCATTCCCGACTCCCACGGTCAGCACGGCCGACATTGCTCAAGTTCCTGATCGACCGCACCGGCTACATCAAGCTGCTCGAAGAGGAAGACACGCCGGAGGCCTTCTCGCGCATTGAGAACCTGCGCGAACTGGTGAACGCCGCCATGGACTCGCGCGACCGCGCCGAGACGCTCGACCAGTTCCTCGACCACGCCGCCCTGGTCGCCGACGCTGACGACTACGACGAGCGCGCGCAGATCACGCTGATGAGCCTGCACGCGGCCAAGGGACTGGAGTTCCCTCTGGTCTTTCTGAGCGGCCTGGAAGAGGGACTCTTCCCGCACTCGCGCACGATGCTCGTGCCCGACGACATCGAGGAGGAGCGGCGGCTCTGCTACGTCGGCATGACGCGCGCCATGGATCAGCTCATCCTGACTCGCGCCGTCTACCGCCGCGTTACGGCACCGATTTGCCGGAGGCCAGCGTGCCGTCGCGGTTTCTGGAAGAAGTCCCGGCGCGGCTGATCGAAGAGCTTGGGGCTCGAGCAGAGCTCGTGTGGGAGCGAATTCGATTCGCTCGTACGTGCAGGACGCAGCCCCGCCTACGAGCCGAAAACACCCACTACTCCTACGAAGACGAAGACCAGAGCGCATCCTGGCACGCGCGGAGACGGCGGTCGCGCCAACCGCGCGCGAAGCCCACGGTCGCGGCGCGACGCTTACAACTCGATCGAGAACATCGCCGAGTTTTTCGCCAGCCGCGGCAAGAAGTTTAGCGTCCCCAAAACGCCCGGTCGAAGAGCCCACGGGCAAGCGCGGATTCCGTCCCGGCCAGAAGGTGCGGCATCCCAAAATACGGCGAGGGCACGGTCTACCAGCGCGAAGGAGAAGGCGAAGAAGCCAAGATTACGGTACAATTTCCTCGCTTCGGCTTGAAGAAGCTGGTGGAGAAGTACGCCCAGCTGGAGCGGGCGTAATGCGCATTCCGTCCGTCGTTTTTGCACGACAGCGAATCCTGAAAGAGAAGAGATCAGAGAGCGCAGATGAGACCAGTTTTCACGTTGCTACTGGCGGGCTGTTGGCGTGTTCGGCGTTGGCACAAGACCAAGGGAAACAGATCAAACACGAGCGCCGTCCACCGGCGACCGCGCCGGCGACGGCTGCGACAACAGCCCCAACGCAGCCGAACTACGAATATTTCTCGATCCTCGACGGCATGCCCATGCTGCTGGAGCTTCATCACGACACGAAGTGGGCACGAACAAGCCGGTTGACGTGTACATGTTCGTGATCGAGTTGCAGGTGATGAATTCGGACGGAAACCTGGAGCCGGTGGGCCTGCAGATCCACAACTACTACACGGCGAAGTGCGGTGAATCCGAATACGGCTCCGAATCCGCACAACGCGCGTGATTGCAAGATCTGGAACAGCCTGGTCACGAAGGAGATGAAAAACCGCAACCCGAACTCGCCGACGTGGTCGTATGTGGAGTTCACGGTGGCGCAGGGCGCACGCACGATCCAGACGAACGAAGACGGGCAGGTGTGGTGGAGCGACGACATCGAATGCTGGGGATCGAGAGACCGGTTCTCACCATTCTGAAGGGCGACTCAGCAGGACGTTTTGAGCCGCAGAGATTGCAACAACAATTCGTACACGAGAGAAGGATAAATACACGCATTCATGGCAAACACGACCAAGCTAACCAAAGACGAACGCAAGAAAGCCAAACGCACCGCGCGCAAGAAACGTAAAGCGGAAAAGCCGCTGAAGCCCCGCGATTATGCTCGCGGATCGAAGAAGCCGAAGGTCAAGAAGTTGGCCCGCGGCCAGGCGAAGCGGTAAGGGCTGCATAACGAACTCGCGTGAGGAGTGGGGCAGTCGCCCGCTCCCTCGCGGATCGCTGAGCCAGCTGCCAAGGCGAATAGCTGCAGTTCAGGAGACCACAACCGCTTGTCACAACCATCCACGACCGAGCCACCATCGCAACCGCGGAAGTGATTCGCACCTCCGACAACCAGCTTTTCTGCTGCAAGTCGATCGACAAGCTGATCTCCGATTCGGAGACTCCGGGCCAGCGCCTGCAGAAGACGCTCGGGCCGTGGTCGCTGACGGCGCTGGGCATCGGCGCCATCATCGGCTCCGGCATTTTTGTGCTCACCGGCACGGCTGCGGCTGGAGAATACTTCCAGGCGCCGTCCATCCTGCATGCGCAGGCGCTCGACGTGATCGTGAATCTCTTGCGCACCGGCAGCACGTTGCGGGAGCGCTCATGCACGGCCGGCCTCCGGCCGGGCCATCGATTGCCATTTCGTTTTTTCTGGTGGCGATTGCGTGTAGCTTCGCCGGATTGTGCTACGCCGAACTGGCGTCGATGATTCCGATCGCCGGCAGCGCCTACACGTACTCGTATGCGACGCTCGGCGAAATCTTCGCATGGATCATCGGCTGGGACCTGATTCTCGAATACGTGGTCAGCAACGTCGCGGTGGCGGTGGGCTTTGCCGGCTATACGAAGGCGCAATTTGCCGCGTTCGGCTTCTGACTTGCCGGACAAATGGGCGAGTCCCGGTCTGGGCATCGGGGCAGTGGACCGGCGCCTACTTCAATTTACCGGGCTTCCTCATCGTCTTTATTCTCACGCTGCTGCTGGTGCGTGGCGTCAAGGAATCGGCCGAGACCAACAACATCATGGTCGCGGTCAAGATCGGCGCGATCCTGACGTTCCTGGTGGTCGGCGGAATGCTGGTGAAGCCGGCGAACTGGACTCCGTTTGCGCCTTCGGGCTTCGGCGGAATCGTGACCGGCGGCGCCATCGTTTTCTTTACCTACATCGGATTCGATTCGGTCTCGACAGCAGCCGAGGAGTCGCGGAATCCGCAAAAAGACTTGCCCTTCGGCATCATCATGTCGCTGATCGTCTGCACGCTGCTCTACGTTGGCGTCGCGGTTGTGCTGCTGGGCATGATGAAGTACACGACCTTTGTTTCGGGCGCGGCCGCCGAAGCGCCGGTCGCGTACGCAATGAAGTATCTGGGAGTGCATCCCTTCTTCCGGTCGGTGATTGTGATTGGCGCGCTGACGGGAATGATTTCTTCGTTGCTGGTGTTTCAGTACGGGCAGGCGCGCATCTGGTATGCCATGTCGCGCGACGGGTTGTTGCCGAAGCTGTTCTCCGCGGTACACCCGAAATATAAGACGCCGCACTGGTCGACCTGGATCGCATGCTTTGCGGTCGGAATTCCCGCCGGGCTGGTGGATATTGGCGATGCCGCCGACCTGGCCAATATTGGAACGCTGTTCGCCTTCGTGCTGGTTTCGGTGGGAGTGATTTTGCTGCGACGCAATCAGCCGGATCGAAAGCGCGCGTTCCGCGTGCCCTTTGTGCCGTGGTTCCCGCTGATGTCGGTTCTTTTTTGCGGCGGCCTGATGTTCGGGCTCACGCTGATCACGTGGCTCCGCTTCGTGATCTGGCTCGGACTCGGCTTGCTGATCTACGTTTTCTACAGCCGGCACCGCAGCGAGTTCGCGAAGAAAGCGTAGATCGCGGTAGCCAGAACTCGAGTCACAATTTCGTTGACGGGCTGTGCGAAATCCGTCAACATTCTGCGCAAATGACGCGCCGATTCTTCGTCTGCATTCTGCTTTTGTCTTTTCTTGCGACTCCCGCCTTTGCCGGCGAAAAACCATGGACGGAAGCGCGCAGCGCGCATTTCCGCGTAATTACCAACGGGAGCAGCGGGGATGCCCGCAAGGTTCTCCGCGAGTTCGAACAGATACGCTGGGTGTTTTCCACGCGCATCCCTGGCGCCCGGCTCGACTCTGGGGCACCCCTTACAGTGTTTGCCACCCGCGATGAGGAGACCGCAAAGACGCTCGACCCTTTTATGTGGAAAAGAATGGGCGAATTTCTGGCGGGCGCTTTTCATACCGGCTGGGAAAAGCAGTACGCTATGGTGCGTCTCGATACTTGGGGCGGGGATGGCGCCAGACAAGTTGTCTATCACGAATACACGCACTCGGTCTTGCGACTGAACTCTCACTACCTGCCACTCTGGTTGAACGAGGGACTTGCTGAATTCTACGGGTACACTCGTTTTGAAGAGCATCGCATCTATCTCGGCGCCCCTACCGAGCGTTACAAAACGCTGCGAAGCAGGACGCCAATTCCCGTGCAGACTCTCATCTCCATGAGTCGCATGCCTGCGGACGAGCAAATGTTCTATACCCAGGCATGGGCGTTGGTTCACTTCCTGATTTACGGACCTGGAATGGAAAATGGCAAACGCATGGATAAGTTCTTCGGCCTTCTGCAACAGGCTATTCCTCAAGACAAGGCGTTTGAGCAGTCGTTCGGCGACTTTAGGTCGGTGGACAAAGGGCTCGCCTCTTATGTGCAGCAGCCCACCTTCTTGTCGACAATTCTCAAGGATCCACCACAAATCGACGACAAGGCCGTTACCTTTCGTCCCTTGACTATCGCTGAAACCGAGGCCGAACTGGGAGGGTTCCACTTGTGGACCCGCGATCGCGACGGTGCGCGGCCACTGCTGGAACAAGCTCTGAAGGATGATCCCAAGCTGGGATTAGCTCACGAGAATATGGGCTTCCTCGACTTTGATGAGGGAAAGGAAGCAGAGGCAGCCAGCGAGTTTGCCCAGGCGTATGCGCTGGATTCGCACCGCTACCTCGCGCTGTTTGCAAAGACCATGGTGTCGCCGCTGCCAGCTTCTCGTACCGTTTCGGACATGAATACTTTTGGAGCGACGATGGGGAAGGTATTGCAGGAGAATCCGCATTTTGCGCCGGCTTACGTTCAGTTGGCGCGGCTTGCCATGCTGGAAAACGATCTCGACTCTGCGCTTCTAATGTCGCGCAAGGCCGAAGAGTCGGAGCCTTCACTGGCCGGCTACCATACTCTGAGCGGGCAGATCCTGCGGCGGATGGGAAAAGGCGCAGAGGCAGCTGCGTCCGCCGAATTTGTCGCTGAGCGCTGGACCGGTCCCGATCACAACGAAGCGGTGGAACTTTGGAACAGCATCCCTGCGGCGCAGAGACCCGCTGGACAAGTGCTCTTCGACATCGTTCCAAAGGACACTCAAGTCGTCGAGGGTAAGGTAAAGTCGGTTACCTGTGCACCGCAAGAGCAAGGATGGGCTTTCGTTCTCGACCAAGGCGGACAGTTGCTGACTTTCCACCGTAAGGGCGGATTCGCCGCAGGCTTCTCCGACACAATCTGGTACGGGACCGATCACTTCAGTCTCTGCCATCACTTGGAAGGGATGCGGGCCATCGTGCACTATCACGCACCCGCTGATGCATCCTACGCAGGCGATGCAGTCGAGTTCGAAATCCGCGACGATCTGGCGGAGCCGGTCAAGGAAGCGGCAGCGGCGAGCGCAACGCAGTGAAGGCGTGCCTTGAAGGCGGTGGCGTCGAGCCTACCACGGTATTGTGTACCGCACCGAAGAGCCCAAACGTTTTTGGTGGGACGTTGTCCTATATTTTCTCGCCGGTCTTCTCTTCATTTCTTCATTGACCTCTATTTGTGCGAGGGTTCGAACTCAGACACTACCGACTTCTCCCCTCTCTCGCCAATCCTCCTGCAAAAAACTACAATCAGATAATGACCAGTGCTGCAGACCGCCCGCCCAACGCTTTCATCCGACAACTGCCTAAGGCGGAGCTGCATTTGCATTTGGAAGGTGCGGTCGATCCGGCTACTTTGCTGGAACTGCGGGAGCGCCACGGCGAGCGCTCAACGCTGGCGGAAGTCGAGGCTCTCTATCGCTATACCGATTTCGCCAGCTTCCTGATGGCCTTCAAGGAAGTGAGTGCGCATCTGCGGGGGCCGGACGACTACGACTTCATTACCTACCGGCTCATGCAGCGGCTCAAGGAAGAAAATATTCTGCACGCTGAAGTGTACGTTGCGGTCGGAGTCTGCCTGTTTAGCAAGCAGGATTTTGCTGCGATTTTCGAAGGGCTCGAGCGGGGACGCGCTCGCGGTGCGCGCGACTTCGGCGTTTCGCTGCTGTGGATTTTCGATGCGACCCGCCACTTCGGAGTGGAAGAGGCTCAAAAAGTTTTCGAGCTGGCCGTGCGCTACCAGGACCGCCACGTCGTTGGCGTGGGCATTGGCGGCGACGAACAGAAAGCCCCGCCGGAGCTTTTTCGCAGCGTCTACGGATACGCCGAAGACAATGGCTTGCGCCTGACCGCGCACGCGGGCGAGACGGGGCCTCCAGAGTCGATTTGGGGAGCGCTCAACCTGCACGCGGAACGCATTGGCCACGGCCTTACCGCTGCGCAGGATCCGGACCTGATCGAAGAACTCGCGCAGAGGCAGATTCCGGTCGAGCTCTGCATCACCAGCAACTTGCGGACTGGAGTGTGCAAGGTGGTGGCCGAGCATCCCGCCAAGAATTATTTCGATCAGGGCGTGATGATCACGCTTAACACCGACGATCCAGCGCTGTTCGGTACAACGCTCTCTCGCGAATACCAATTGGCACAGGAGACGTTCGGATTTACGGATGAGCATCTGCGCGAACTGGCGCGCAACTCCTTTGAAGCATCATTCTTGCCCGCCGAGAAGAAGCTTGAGTTGTTGAGCCTGTTCGACGCCGCCGCCGCGAGATAGAGCAACAGGTACCGACAGCCGCCTAGGCTGTCCGGCGAGGGCGAAGCCCAGCCGTCCCACACCGCGAATGTTGTAAAATCACCCGACGCCGCAGGGCCAAGGTCGAAGGTCCGGCGCCCGACGCCTGGTTGTACCCATGCCTATCCGCTCCGTTCTTCAACTCGGCGATCCGCTCCTGCGGCAGAAGGCTGCGCCCGTGGCGGATCCTGCGGCGCAAGAGATTCACGATCTGGTTCGGGACATGGCAGACACGCTCGCGCACTGGCGAGCGACGACGGGTTACGGACGCGGCATTGCGGCTCCGCAACTCGGTGAGTTGCAGCGCGTGGTTTTTCTGAAACTGCCGGGCGTGGAGCCTTGGCCGCTCATCAACCCCGAAATCACGGAATATGGCGACGAGAAAATCGTCGTCTGGGATGCGTGCCTGAGTTTCCTCTCGATCTTCATGCAGGTCGAACGGCGCCGCCAGATCACGGTGCGCTATCAGAACCTTTACGGCGAAACCTTAGAGTTCGAAGCTGGGGACGATCGCAATCTCTCTGAGCTACTGCAGCATGAGATCGATCATCTCGACGGAATTCTCGCCATCGACAGGGTCACCGACATCCAAACCATCTGTACCCGCGAAGAGTTTGAAAAACGTTACCGCGATTCCAGCCCCGCAGCGCTCCGGCTACAATCAAAAGCTGAATCGGGTTTGGCGACTGGGGAGTAGCAACTGTGCCTCTACACATCGGCATCGTCGCTTCGAGTGCGGAAGGGGCGGCCCTCTGTTATCGCACGATTTGCGTTGAGGGCGCGGAGTTGCTCGGTCCCTACAATCATCCCGAAGTGTCGATGCACGGGCATCCGTTCGTGCAGTACAAGAATTGCATTGATGCCGGCGACTGGGCAGGCGTGGCGGAACTCATGCTTTCGTCCGCGGAGAAATTGGCAAAAGCTGGAGCCGACTTTCTAATCGCGCCCGTCAACACGGTGCATCAGGCGTTCGATCTGGTGGAGCACCGTTCGCCGCGGCCGTGGCTGCACATTGCAGTCGAGGTCGCGCATGAAGCCAAGCGTCACAATTACAAACGCCTCGGAGTGCTCGGCACGCGGTCGCTGATGGATGGCCCGGTGTATCGCGACACGCTCAAGGCCGCCGGAATCGAGCACCGCGTTCCCGGAGTGGAGCAGCGCGAGCGGATTCATCGCATTATCTTCGATGAATTGGTGAGTGGAATTTTCCTGCCGCGCACGCAAGCCTATCTAACAGAAGTGATTCGCGGGCTGAAAGACGAAGGGTGCGATGCTGTGGCGCTGGCGTGTACAGAGATTCCGCTGCTTATGACGCCCGAATCTTCTCCACTGCCGATGCTGGACTCAACGCGCATCCTGGCGCGAGCCGCGCTGAAGAAAGCAGTGGAAGGTTAGACCGGTGCAACAACGTCACGCGCTCAAATTCCGTTGTCTCCCCGGCCTCTACGCAATCGTGCGACTCGCTCCCAATGCATCGATCCCGGAGTGGGCAGCGAAGGGTAACTTCACTTCGATGACTCGCACTGCCGACGAATTCTCCATCGTGTGTCCGGCTGACAATCTTCCTCCGGAGATTCAGTCTGCGGAACGCTGGACCTGCCTCAAGCTCGAAGGCCCGTTTCCGTTTTCGCTGACGGGGGTACTTCTGTCGTTCATCCAGCCGCTCTCCGCGAACGGCATCCCCATCTTTGCGATATCGACTTATGACACCGACTATGTGTTGATCCCGGAGGATCGCATGGGAGGCGTCGTAGACCTGCTTCGCCAAGCACGACATGAATTGATCCGAGAATAAAACACTGTCGCGATTGCCTCGTCTAACGAGAGGAGCGGCAGGCAGATTAACTCGGAGCAAAGAGATGAAAAACGAAAATAACCTGAGTTCAGCGACAGATTCCGCGCGTTCAAATGCGTTTCTGGTGATTCTGCGGATCGGGCTCATCGCGGGGGTGCTGGACATCAGCGACGCCCTCATCTTCAGCTACTTTCGCGGAGGAACTCCGAAAGGAGTGTTTCAGTTCATCGCCAGCGGGTTAATCGGGATGAAATCCTTCGAGGCTGGTACGGCGTCCGTCGTGCTCGGCGTGGTCCTGCACTTTATGATCGCCTTGATTTGGACTGCTCTCTTCTATACCGCAGCCCGCAAGCTCGAAATTCTGGCCCGCAGACCGGTTGTCAGCGGCCTGCTCTATGGCGGATTTGTTTATTTGTGCATGAACTTTATCGTGCTGCCGCTCTCGGGCATCCCTCATTCGACCCGGCCAGCGTCACTTGTATCCCGCATCAATGGCGTACTGGCGCTCCTGTTCCTCATCGGGCTGACCGTCTCCCTTCTCGTGCGAAGAAGCTTGAATGAAAACGCGGTCACCGCCAAGACACCGGCATAGCGGTCCGTGTGCTGCAGAGCCGAGCAAGATAGCGAAGCAGCATGACGGCGTAGGCTGCCATTTAACCCGCGGAATTCCCCGACTGATGGTGCCGCGGATGCACACCGCGTAGGCCTGTGTTGTAATAGAGGTAACTCAAACCCTCATGCCTTCTGTTCTTACAACCTTGCGCCGTCGCGCCAAAGCCCTGCATCGCAACCTGCGCGGAGCCAGCATGGCCGCACACGCCCTCGCCTCGACCGACCATCCGCTGCTGGCCCATGTCATCCCGATGCGGCGCTGCAACCTGGCGTGTACCTATTGCAACGAGTTTGATGATTTCTCGAAGCCGGTGCCGATCGAGGAGATGTACCGCCGGATCGACAAACTCGGTGCGCTGGGTACTGCAGTCGTGACAATTTCTGGCGGCGAGCCGCTGATGCATCCTGAACTCGACGACGTGATCCGGCGAATCCGCGCCAACGGGATGATTGCCGGCCTCATCACCAACGGCTACTTGCTGGTTGCCGAACGGATTCAGCGCTTGAACCGCGCTGGACTCGAGTGGCTGCAGATTTCGATCGACAACGTAAATCCCGACGAAGTTTCGAAGAAGAGCCTGAAGGTTCTCGACAAGAAGCTGCAGTTGCTCGCCGAGCATGCGGATTTTCACGTAAACATCAACTCGGTAGTGGGCGGGGGGATTGCCCACCCGCAGGATGCGCTAACCATCGGCAAGCGCGCGATTGAACTCGGATTCACTTCGACGATCGGGATCATCCACGACGGCAGTGGACAGTTGCAGCCGCTGGGCGACGAAGAGCGACGCATCTATCACGAGATGCAGGCGATGGAGAAAAGCAGTTTCACCCGCGTCAACGCCTTTCAAGACAACATCGCAAAAGGCTTGCCCAATGACTGGCGCTGCCGCGCCGGGGCGCGCTATCTCTACATTTGCGAAGACGGGCTGGTGCACTACTGCTCGCAGCAGCGCGGCTATCCGGGAGTTCCGCTGGCCACTTATACAAAGGACGACCTCCGCCGCGAATATCTCACCGAGAAGTCTTGCGCGCCGCACTGCACCGTGTCGTGCGTCCACCAGGTTTCGATCTTCGACTCCTGGCGAGCCCCGCAGAATCCAGCTTCTGCGGAGCCCCCGAAGCCCGAGAACGAACTCGTGCAGATCCAGTAAGACACGAATCCAGTCTGATCAATGAGACGAATTACTTCTTTGGTTGTGCCGAAGGAGGAAGTACTCCGTTCAAGCGCAAGTACATTGCCGCCGTTGCATAGTGATCGGCCCATCCGCTGGCGAGTGCGAGCGCAGCCAGGGCGCGGGGAGGCTGAGGCTGGCGGCCAAATAGTTCAATGCTGTCTGCCAGCTTGGAATCGTCCGTCTTGCTCAAGGCGTCGTTGCAGAAGCTGTATGAGGCTTTGACCGCGGCCAGGAGTTGATCTTTGGAGTCCGTTTCTTTGGGTTCGTCGACCTTTGGCGCGGGGACGTCGGCCACCTTGGAGCAGAGGAGATTATTGGAGTTGGCGATGTGCGCAACGAGATGCGCGAACGTCACCTGGTCGGGCGTCGGCTTGTAAGAGAACTTATCGGCGGGCATCGCCTCAATCGAGCCCACGATGTTGTTCTGGGAGCGCGGCAAAAGCGCGCGCAGGGAAGTGGCGACGGGATCTTTGATGGGTCCTGTGGTCGCGGCGGGAGCTGCTGGAGCTTTCGCCGGTGAAGTGGAAGACTGGGCGTGCGCAGCGACAGCGGCGCAAAGTGCAAGGCAAACGGCGAGCAAGATGTGTTTCACGAAGAGCCTCCTGAGGCTTCGATAATAAACCGGCGGGAGGCGTTGGGTCTCGAATGCAGGATAAAGTTTCGAAATCGAGTGTTATGTTTACTTCTTCGGCTGCGCCGTAGGCGGCAGCAATCCATTCAGGCGTAAGTACATCGCGGCAGAGCTGTAATGATCGGCCCAATCATTGGTGAGCGCGATAAGTGCGAAGGCGCGCGGGCCTTTGCGTCCACCGAATAACTCGACTTCATCCCCGAGTTTGGAGTCTTCCACTTTGGCGAGAGCGGTGGCACAGAACTCAAAGCTCGACTTCAGCGCTGCTACCAGCTTTTCTTTCCCATCGGATTCTTTCAGGGGCGCCGCCTTGATCTCGGGCACGTCGCCAATTTTCGAGCACAAGTGGTTGTTCGATTCCACGATGTGCAGTACGAGATGGCCGAAGGGCATCTGTTGCTCGGTCGGCTTGTAGTCGAATTTATCGGCGGGCATTTCCTCTACCGCCGCCACCAGGTTTTTCTGCTGACGAGGCAATATTTCTCTTATGACCGATGTGACCGGATTCTTTTCCTGAGCGAGCACTACTGTCGCTGTAAGGAGCAGAAGAAGACAGATCGTGCGTTTCATGATGTCCTCCCGTGGCCGGGAATTTCCTGCGTCTCTATTCTACTCAGGTGCTGCAGGCGACGCGAACGACAGGCAAGACCTTAACCACAGAGGGCACAGAGACGCACAGAAGGCCGGATGTTTCGTGAGAGTCGCTCATGTCACAATGAACGATGCCTCTCGTCCCGACATTTTTATACGGCACCGCATGGAAGGAAGAGCGTTCCGCGGCTCTGACCGAGCTCGCAATTCGCTCCGGCTTTCGCGCGATTGATACGGCGAACCAGCGGCGGCATTACTTCGAGGCTGGAGTCGGCGAGGGACTGGCTGCTGCTTATCGCACGGGCATTGTCACGCGCGACGATTTATTTCTGCAGACGAAGTTCACATACCAGCGGGGACAAGACAATCGCTTGCCCTACGATCCGGCCGCTTCTCTCGCCGTTCAGGTTGCGCAGTCGTTGGCGAGTTCGTTGGGGCATCTCGCGACCGACCACGTCGATAGCTTCGTGCTGCACGGGCCTTCGTCTGGGTACGACTGGACCGATCACGACGCGGAAGTGTGGGAAGCGATGCGGAAGGAGCGCGATGCTGGGCGCACTCGACTGCTCGGCGTAAGCAATGTTCAATTGCGGCACCTTGAGCAGATGGCGGACACGGGTACGGAGCTCCCCGCATTCGTGCAGAACCGCTGTTTTGCGCGTCTGGGATGGGACCGCGAGATACGATCATTCTGCCGCGAACGCAACATCACCTATCAGGGATTTTCGCTGCTGACGGCGAATCCCGAGGTGCTGCAGCATCCGCCATTCATCGATCTCGCAGGCCGTTTAGGCGCGACTCCCGCGCAAGTCGTCTTCAGCTTTGCGCGGGCAGTCGGGATGCTGCCACTAACCGGTACGACGAACGCCGAGCACATGAAGCAGGATCTCGCCAGCCTCGAACTGGAACTCCCGCCAGAGCTGGTGCAGGCCATCGAATCGACCGCCGGCTGAATCTATTCTTTGTGCTTCTATTGCAGCGCCGACTTCAGAGTGGCTCCTTACTTTTCCCATGTAAGCGGCCATTATCGGGCAGGGGAGCAGGCGACGCTGTGAGAATGTCACAGCGTCATCCACAGCCGGGGAAGAAGTTCGGGTTTACGAGAAGCCACCAGCGAGCGCTGCTCCTGCCAGCGCGAACACGGCCCACCAGCCGAACACGACCGCGTACGAAGTACCCGTTTTGAGCTTGCTGACGCAAGTAAATCCGATCGCGGTAAGGACCAGTGTCCAGATCAGGAAGATGTCGATGTTTGTCGCGAGGCTGTAGAGGAAGACGTGCTCCGACGGATTCATCAAATAGCCGGGATTGGTTGCGATGGGATTCTGAAACGAGAACGAATCTGGACTCATGCCGCCGACCACCAATAGCAAAGCGAGGATCGTCTTTAGCATGAGCGGCAACGCGGCGTAGACCACAATCGCAAATGACACTTTGAACGAGACATCGGCCCCGGCAGCGAATTTGAATGTGGCAAATAGCGCCGTCGTAATGATGAGCCAGATGAGCAGAGTGAAGATCGGGAATACGTAGGAAATGATCGCGGTGACTTTGGCGCCGCCCTCCATCTGGGCTTCGCGCTGGTCCGCAGGGAGTTTCTCAAGTCGTGCCTGAGCTTTCGGCTGGGCCTCCATCTGATTTTCCATGATCTTGCGGAAGCCGATCTTCTGGCCCGCGGTGTACACAAAAATTGTTGACACGACCACCATCAGCAGGAACGGAGCCCACCAACTCGCGCTGCGGCGCAGGTCGGTGAACGTTTTCGAGGGCGCGATAAACGTGTCGATGATGCGCGCACCTTCGGACAGCGGCGCGGTTTCAGGCGTGGGGGCGGGTGACGAAGGAAGGACCGGAGCAGCGGCCATGAATGCCTCCTGGCAATGATCGGTGGAATTCTAGCCGTACCTTTGGCAGGAAACAAGGGCGGGCAAGTCTGCGCGGATTGGGGACTTTGGGTCCGTTTACCGTTTAAGATATCCTTCATGCAAAACGCGACTCCGACCGCGATTGCAGTGCTCCTGCTGGAACTTGCTCCGGCGGCGGCCTTTGGATTTGCCGCAGACCGTGTGGCCCGGGCGGTCGGGAAGTGGCCGTCGTTTGTGCGCCTGCTTCTGCCCGCGGTGCTGGCTGCTCCGTACGTCGTAATCGCGTTGTCCGAGCATATATTCCGCTGGAAGTGGTTCGCGCTGTACCTCGCACTACCAGTAGCTATGGCTTGGCTGATGAAGCAGGCGGCCAGTGTTGATCCCTATCAACTTGGGAACTGGCGGGATGCGCTGATTCTACTGACACTTGCCCTCGCCGTGGATTTGCGCTGGTTCGACGTTGCCTGGCCCGAGGGCTTGCGCGGGTTGGCCAACTTGCTGCTGGTGGATGCAGGCCTCTATGCGTTTCTCGGAATCCGGCGGTTAAGCGGGACGGGATTTGATTTCCACTTGCACTGGACTGACTGGAAGACGGGACTTCGCGAATTAGTGTTCTTTACACCTGTAGTGCTCGCGCTTGGATTTGCTCTCGGTTTCATTCATCCTCATGCCAACGTGCCCGCGGTGGGGAAGGCGGCGCTGGCGTGGGCCAAATTTCTTGTCTTCGTCGCCATGCCAGAAGAACTCTTCTTTCGGGCCTGGGTGCAGAATTTCCTGGAACGGCGCGTCGGACGCCGGGCCGCACTGGTGCTCGCCTCGGTGCTCTTCGGCCTGTCGCACTTCAATAAACGGCTTTCTACAAGCTCCGCGCACTTCAATTGGCGCTACGTCTTGCTGGCGACGATTGCTGGAATTTTCTACGGCCGCGCCTGGCGCGAGCGGCGGCGGGTTCCCGCCTCGGCGATTACGCATACCTGCGTGGATTGGCTGTGGTCGCTGTGGTTCTAGGTGGCACGGACCCACGGTCACCACTACTGCGTTGCGTGGTATCTCAAGTATCCCAATCCCACTCGAAGATGATGATGCAGCGCGTCTGGGATGCAAATCGCGAAGCACAATCCCAGCAGCCCCTGTGCCAGGCCGAGGGCATATAGGTTCTTGTAGCGCCGGAACAGCGCGCAGGAGATCGCGCCCCATACGAGCGTCGCGGCGGTGAGCGGCAGATTCGGCAAATGCGCAGCGGCAAAGAGTACAGCGGCCAATCCTACGGCGGCGCCTTCACTCGAGAGAAGGCGCGTGAGCCGGGGCATGAAGTAGTCGTTCATCAGGAATTGCTGGTAGAGCGTCCACAGAAGGTAGCCCGCGACGTGTTTGAAATCGCCTTTGTAGAGCGGATGCAGCGTGCCGAGTTGCTTCGCGATCAGAATGCTGATAATGGCGAGAACGATGGCGGCGGGAAGAATCCAGAGCGACGGGGCCAATCCGCGGCGGCCCAGGCCCAGTTCGTTCACGCTCGGCCGACGTGCCAGAACTACGCTGAGCGTGAACACCAGCGCGACTGGGGAGAGCATGCGCTGAGGGAATTCAGGCATCCAGAGGACAAACAGGATCAGGCCGTAACCGAGAATTACCTCGGTTAAATCTCGAGCCATGCCTGCGTAGCGGGACATTCGGAAAGTATGGCACAGCCAGCCTTCTGCACCTTGCCCTGCTGGCGGACGAGGCGACCGCTGCTACGCAAGAAGTTCTGGCGTGGCTTCGAGCAGGCTCCGCGTGTAGGCGTGCCCGGGACGGCTGGTGATCTGTTCGGTGTCGCCCGCTTCGACGATCTTTCCGCGGTACATCACTGCGATGCGTGTCGAGAGATAGCGCACCACGGGCATCGAGTGCGAAATGAACAAATAGGTCAGTCCGAAGTCGCGCTGCAGTTGCGCCAGCAAGTTGACGATCTGCGCGCCGACGCTCACGTCGAGCGCCGAAACCGGTTCGTCGCAGACAATAAATTTCGGCCGCAAGGCCAGCGCGCGCGCGATGCCGATGCGCTGCCGCTGTCCGCCGGAGAATTCGTGGGGATAGCGTCGCAGAGCCGACTCGTCAAGCCCTACCGCCCGCAGCAGTTCAATCACCGCTCCGCGGAGATAAAAATCTCCCGGACGGCCCTCCCGCGCAATTCGGTGGATGATCAGCGGTTCGGCCACAATGTCCTCAACGCGAAAGCGCGGGTCGAGCGAGGCGAATGGGTCCTGAAAGATAATCTGCAGGTCGCGCCGCAGACGCCGCATCTCGCCGTGACTGGCGGCGAGGAGATCGCGACCTTCGAGTTGGATAGTGCCTGACGTCGGCTCGATCAAGCGCAGGATGAGGCGTCCCAGCGTACTTTTGCCCGAACCAGATTCGCCCACGAGACCAAGCGTCTCTCCAGCATGGATTTCGAGCGAAACATCATCGACGGCGCGGATGCCACCTCGAGGCTTGCCGCCGAGTGGGGACTCGCCGTGCGAGAAGATCTTCGTCAGATTGCGGACTTCAATCAGCGCCACGTTGGGATGCTAACAGCCCCGGCCACGGATTTACACCGATTCTCACGGATAGAACCTTGCAAGAAACATACGCGAAGCGTCGACACGACTGAGTCGAAGGATCCGTGACGATCCGCGAAAATCCGCGGCTCATCCCGCCGCGATCAGCGGCACCGACGCAAGCGCCGCCAGAAGCCCGATGAATTTCCAGCGGCTGAAATGCTCTTTCAGCACAAGTCTTGCCAATAACACCGTTACGGCCGGATAGAGTGAGGTGATCACAACCGCTTCGTCGAGCCTGCCGTGCTGGTTGGCGAAAATGAACAGGCCACTGGCGGTGACGTCGAAGAAACCGGCCAGCGTGCCAAGGGCTGCGCGGGGGCCGTCAAGTTTCAACGGAGCGCGCGTTGCCACCACGGCAATCGCTGTTGCCCCAAAGGAACCGATGCGGGAGATCGCGGCGAGCCACGCCGATCCCCCGCTCGCCTGATGGATGCAGAGATAGAAGCCGGCGAATCCCACGCCCGCGAGTGCGGCCATGGCGACACCAGCGGGCCTGCCTGAGCCGTTGTTTTTGTCTGCCGCTTCCGGTCGCGTGATCAGCCAGATCGCGAAGATGGCTAGCAGGAAGCCGGCAATCGTCCATCGGCCGGGCGCGCCTTCAATCGCGATGTTCACCAGAGTTGGGATAGCCGCGCCGAGCAATGCCGCGATGGGAGCCGTCAGCCCCATCTGTCCCTGGGACAGCGCGCGATAGAAGATGGCCAGCGAGCAACCTCCGATGGAGCCAGCGGCCACTGCCCACAAAATACTCGCCCGCGATGGAAACGCTCCGTGCTGCAGAAGCGCGACTGCCAACATCAAGGCGAAGGCGCAGACGTGCGAGAAGGCGGTCAGCACAAAAGCATTGGCGCGCCGCGAGGCGTATCCGCCAGCGAAGTCGGAGGTTCCCCACAAGAAAACGGCAGTTACGCTGTAAGCCGCAGGTGCGAGTTGGGAGAATGATGCCACGCCGGACGAGGGTAACACGCTGACCAGAAGGGTGGGCGAAGCGGCAATTGGGCAGTGGCAACCGTCTCTCGCGTGTTAGAATTTCGGAAAGCGGTTTCCTTACGAGAGCACCGATTCTGAGCGTTCAGGTTCTGAGAGTCTGCATTTGATCGAACTGGCACCTTCCATTCTTTCGGCTGATTTTGCTCGGCTGGGCGAGCACGTGCGCGCTGCCTCCGAGGGGGGCTCAGCCGTCATTCACGTGGACATCATGGACGGCCATTTCGTCCCGAATCTCACCATCGGTCCGCCGGTGGTGAAGTCGCTGCGGAAGGTCACCAAGTTGCCGCTGGATTGCCATCTGATGATCGAGAATCCCGACGACTTCATTCCCATTTTTGCCGATGCGGGTGTCGACTGGATTTCGGTGCATCAGGAAGCCTGCCGCCACCTTGATCGCACGCTACACCTGATCAAGAGCCATAACTGCCTGGCTGGGGTCGTAATCAATCCGGCGACTCCGGTCGACACCCTCTCGGAAGTGCTCGACATTGTGGACTACGTACTGGTGATGTCGGTGAATCCGGGCTTCGGGGCGCAGAAATTTATTCCCTCGACTCTGCATAAAATGCGGCAATTAGCCGAGATTCGCAGACAACGCCACCTCGCTTACCGCATCGAAGTAGATGGCGGCGTGGCGCTCGATACCGTAGCCCACGTGGTGCAAGCCGGAGCAGAAATTCTGGTGGCGGGCAACGCCGTGTTCGGGAACGGTGATCCAACGAGGAATGCGCAAGCCTTGTTAAAGGCAGCGACGGAAGCCGCGCTGCAAAAAGTCTAGTAAGACAGGTTTCAAAGTTGCAATGTTTCAAGGTTTCAGTGTGACAGCCCTTGAACATGCAGGAGCCGCGATTCCGGTGCTTTGAAACCTTGAACCTTTGAAACCTAGGATTCTTATGTCCCGTCGAATTCCGTTGATTGCGTTTCTGGCGTCGCTGCTGGCGCTCACTGCTGCCTGCACCAACAAAAAGTCGGCGAACCCTCTTGCCGGCATCGGATCGAAGCAGCCGGATAAAGTCTTGTTCGACAAGTCCATGGACGCCATGCGCCACAACCGTTTCGACGTGGCTCGCCTCACACTGCAAACCCTGATCAACACGTATCCCGACTCCGAATTCGTGGCGCGCGCCAAACTGGCGATGGGCGACTCGTGGTACGCCGAGGGCGGCACCGCTGCCCTAGCCCAAGCCGAACAGGAATACAACGATTTCGAGACTTTCTTTCCCAACATGCCGGAAGCGGCCGAGGCGCAGCTCAAGATCGCGAACATTCACTATCAGCAGATGGAGAAGGCCGATCGCGACTACACCCACGCCATGCGGGCGCAGGACGAATATCGCAAGATGATCCTGCAATATCCCGACAGCAAGCTGGTGCCGGAGGCCAAGCAGCGCTTGCTCGAAGTGCAGGAAGTACTTGGGGAACGCGAGTTTGAGATTGGACGTTTCTATTACCTGCGCGAGTCATACGCCGCGTCCATCGCACGCCTCCAGTCGTTGGTGGAAAAGTATCCCCTGTACAGCCGCGCGGATGAGGCACTTTATCTCCTCGGGCAAAATTATGAAGGACAGATCGCGCGTATACGCAGTGCACCGACATGCGACGCGCACGGCCTGCCGCGAGGCTGCTCGACTGAGGTGATGAAGTCGCGCTACATCGGCGAGTTGACCAAGAGAGCGGCGGAAAGTTATTCGACGATCTTGACTCGATATCCCGTCATGGATCGGGCTGATGATGCGAAGAAGCGTCTGGCGGCTCTGCACCAGCAGATTCCCCGGCCCACACGGGCAGCACTCGCGCAGAATAAGGCCGAGGAGGCCAGCCGGAGAGAAGCAACCACAGCCCAAAAGTTGATGGGGCTCGTGAAGAAAGGTCCGGACGTTGCCGCGGCGGCGAAAATAGGCGATCCTGCCCTGGTTGAGCCAACGCCTGTGAGTGCGCGAGATGTCGGCAATAACGAGATCCGGATGGCTTTCGATCCGGGCAAGAATGACAAGCTTGGGGTGGAGGTCGTGAAGCCCGATCAACCTGCTACGGATGCGACTCCGGCTTCGGAATCGACCCCGGGAGCGTCGCCCTTCGGCGCGTCTCCCGGAGCTGCGAATCCGGCCACCGCGGCGCCCGACCCCAACGAGCTGAAACCGAGTGCGGCTCCCGATCCGAATGAACTGAAGCCCGCAGACAGCGGCGATCAGACCCTGCCTCCGCCGCCGCAAGTCAACGAGATCCAGCAAGGAGGCTCGTCGTCATCCGCTACGGCTGCCGCCGATAACCAATCTGCCAGCGATCAGGAAATTTCCAGCAGCAAGAAGAAGAAAAAGAAGGGAATAAAGAAGGTCGTTCCGTTCTAGGCAATTCAGGATTGATCTGGGGAGAGTAGCCTGGGCGCCGGGTATTGCTCCTTCTATTTATTGGGCTGGTGATTCTGGCAACTCCACCTGATACGTTTTCGTCAGGTCGTTATCTAACTGCTCCGCTCGGGCAGGATTCTCTGCTTTCAGTTGCTCCATGATCGGTTCCAGAAATCGCCCATACTTCGAAATCGTGGCGCGGTCATGCGCCGCGAGGGCATTTTCCACCGCTTGTTCCGTCGCGGGCGTGATCAGTTCCAGCCTGCCCACGAATGCCCGCACTATTTGCGACGGACCGGGATTGATCGAAAGTGGAAGCACGGCGTTCACAAAATTCGCGGGCACAATGTAGAGCACGCGGCTGCCTTCTTCAAACCACGATAACTTCCAGGTCTCGACCATGGCTCGAGCTTCGTCGGCGTAAAGCCCTTGCGCCGTCAGAACGCCTTCCAGATCGCTTCCGAGGGATTCCACAGTCGAAGTGAGTTCCGGAGGATCAAGCTGCACTTGATCTCGCAACGCACCACTCAGCCGATAGCCGATCCTGTCCCCGCGTCGCTCGAACAGGATTACGTTTGGTATTTCGTCCTGCCCTGGATTCTTGACCAGTACCTTCCCATCTGCCATGGATCGCGCGGCCACAGGAACGGGAAAGATAGACACTCCGCGGTAGAAGAGAAATTTTTCCTGCTGCGTGCCGCCGCGACTGCTCACGATCACGGGCGCGGCAGAGGTTTCGCGAGCCGCATAGTAATGGGCCTGACTGCCATCGCTCGGAAAACTCGCAGCCAGCCCAGGTTCGACCGTCACGGAATCCCACGCAATGCTACCGTCAGCCTGCGACTGAAACAAAGCATCGTCCGGCAGAATTTTCTTGGGGTCAGGCTTGACGTGGCTGGCGTGCGGGTACCATTCCGTGATCACTCCCTTGGAAAAACCCACCTTCACCGATACGGTGGTTTCCGATGGCGAATAAAAATAGAGAATCGGAGTCTCCATGCGGATTGTGCCACGAAGCCTGCCCTTGAAATCCCCCGTGCGGAAGTGCTCGACGAAGGTGGGAAGATCGGAAGGCGCGCTGGCGGGATACCACTTGACTGCCTCTCCGGTGCGATTCGCGACGGAAGTGAACGTTCCCCATTCGTGAACCGTGAGATCCGATTTTGCCGGGCTCTGATGTGCCGTCCGACCCGAGACCGTCGGGCCAGAGAATGCGAGGCCTGCGAGAGCGATACTCAAAGACAGGGAGCGAAGAGAAATGCTGGCCATGGCCTGGCCCTCCCAACAGAACGTCGAGAATTCTATCTTTTGACGCAAACGGAATGGAAATGGTTAGTTGGCTGCGGTTTTTTGCCTTGGCGAGGGTCATAGACTTCCGGGTACTCCGGTAGGTGCTGACCACTGGTAACGTGTTACTACCCTTCTGCAACATTGACTTAGGTTGTGGCTCGGGTTACCTTCGCGATATCTCCCCTCACTAGAGGATACCTTTGGCCAGGAAGATACTGCTCGCCGATGACAGCGTGACCGCTCAGAATATGGGGCGGAAGATCCTCGCGGATGCGGGTTATGAGGTCGTTACCGTCAATAACGGCTCCGCGGCGCTAAAAAAGATCGCCGAGACCAAGCCCGACCTTATTGTCCTGGACGTTTACATGCCCGGCTACAGCGGGCTCGAGGTGTGCCAGCGCCTTAAAGAAGTCCAAGAGACCTCCCGCATTCCGGTCCTGCTGACTGTCGGGAAACTGGAGCCTTTCAAGCCCGAAGAAGCCAAGCGCGTTCGCGCCGAGGGCTACATCGTTAAGCCCTTTGAAGCCAGTGAGTTGCTAAGCGCCCTCGCCAAGCTCGAAGACAAGATCGTACCTCGCTCCGAAGCCTCAAAGCCGGGCCGCTTTGCCCGAGCCAATGCCGCCCTCGACGACGGCCGTTACGACAAGTCAGTCGCGATCGATGAGGATTCGGGCTGGAAGAACCGCATCTCGTTTCCGCACAAGAAAAAGGACAAGGCTGCGGAAGAAGAGAACGCTGCCGAAGCGGCAACCTACAACCCGGTAAACAAAGATCTGCGCACGGTAGTTGAAGGCAAGCCTGCGCCTACCGCCCACGAGGGAAAGCGCGAGGCGAAGGTTGAAGACGAACGGGTGAATCTTGCGGCACTTGCTCCCGAGGGCCTGCCCAAGGATGTGACTCCCGAAGAGATTGCCGCACTGGCGGCTGCGGCTGCCCAGGTGAAGGGCAAGACTGGTGACGGCGCTGTCGCAGAGCCTGTATCTGCACCGGCGGAGGCGCACGAGAAGCTGCACGCAGAAGCACAGCCGGAAGCTCAGCCCGCCGCCGAATTGTCGAAGGAAGGCCCGGTCGCAGATGCCGTGACCTTCGCCAGCCAGAAGAGCGAAGAAAAAATCGAAGCTCCCGCCGCGAAATCTGACGACGCGGACACCAGCCTTCCCGCTTCCAGACCCACCGACATGGTATCGGTGATTGCGTCTCTGGAGCCCCTAACGCCCGTCACGCTGAATCCGACTCCAGGAAATGGGTCGGGGTCGCACACCGCGCCGGAAAATCCTGCGGACGAGCCTGTAACCATGGCAGTCGCAGCGGGCACCGGATCGTCTGGCACGTCGTCGCGATGGGCGGCTGTTTCCGTGGCGCTCGCCGCCGACGAAGCTGCGCTTTCTCTCGAGCAAGAAATGCAGAAGGCCTATGCTGCCTTCGCTGCGGCTGAAACCGCGCACACAGTTTTTATCGCACCGGCTCCCAAGGTTGAGCCAACGGCTGCCGAGCCAATCTCCGAGACTTCATCGCCGGTTGAGGCTGCCGTCGCACAGCCGGTTGTGTATGCGCCGGAAGTTCCAGCGCCCGAAGTGTCGCAGGCAATGACCGCGGTGGCGAGCGCCGCTACCGAAGCGGTCGGCGCTGCCGTGAGGGAACTCGAAGCAGTCGCTGACTCTTATTCCGGCGTGCATCCACAAGTTTCATCAGAGCCGCAGCCTACTCCAGTTGAGCAATCTGAACCGGTTGCTGCTTCGAGCCTCGAGGCGTCGCAGAGTGTCGAAGCGACGGCGGAAGCGCGTCCCGCGATGGAAGCTTCAATGCCGGAGTCGACCGCGAAAGACGACGGACCGGAAACACTCGAGGAAGCGAAGCAAAAAGAACAACACCAGCCGGCGGTAGAGGAACCGAAAGCGCTTGAACCAGAACCCGCGCCCGTCGCCTCCGCCGAGAGTTTTGATAGCCAGATTTCTCCGGCCCATTCCGAGCCCGCGATAACAGACAAGGCCGTGGAAAGTGCAGCCGCAACTGGCAAGAAAGATACGGATATCGCAGCCACGACTGCAGCGGCCTGGGCGAACTGGCGTCGTGTCCGCGAGTCTGGAACTCCTCAGACTTCAGAGTCCGCACCGCAAGACGCAGCCGCCATGGCCGTCGCCGCGGGTGCTGAGAGCTCTCCGGAAGAGCCGGCTGATTCCGATCCGTCCGCCATCGCCAACATTGTGGATAGCGTCCTCGCCGATCTCCGCCCCAAGATCTTCGAAGAGATCACGCGGAAGATGGGCAAGAAGAAGTAACACCTCCCGCCAGTCGGCAACGGCTCAGCGCCTCATTCCTCATCGCCTCACGCCTCGGTACAGCCTCGTGTTGTACACTTCTGCCCACCAAATAAAGCTTATGGAGGGCAGGGATGGCCGACAAGTGGGGCAGGCTTCTTTTCACCGCGGGCGCAGTGTTTCTGGTGTTGCTGGGACTGGTGCACGGCCTCTCGCTCTTTGAAAAGCCGCTCGCTCACAATGAAACCGAGACGCATCTGTTCGACTTGGCCGCCAACTACAAATTCAACGTCATGGGCTCGATGCGAACCTACGACAACTTCATGCGCGGATTTAGCATTTCGTTCATGCTGGCCTGCCTCGTACTGGGCACGCTCGGACTGGCGCTTCGTCGTGAGCGCGCTGGACTATTAAAGAATGTCGCGTTCATCACCGCCGCTTGGCTGGTTGCGATGACTGCCGTCTCCCTCCGCTATTTTTTCGTTTTTCCCACTACTTGTCTTGCGATCGCGCTCGTGATCTTTGCCCTTTCCTGGATCAAGCTTCCGGGCGAGGCACGCGTGGTCTGATCGTGCCACTTCGTGCCCACCCGCGCTATTGCACCCCCGGTTTAACTTGAGTACCATGCGACCTATCGGGGTCCCGCTGGAGTTGCGCGCCGGAGTTCTGCGTTAATGAACGACCAGATCATTTCGCACTATCGCATTCACGAGAAGCTTGGTGCGGGCGGAATGGGCGTGGTCTACAAGGCGGAGGACATTCGCCTCGGCCGCCAGGTTGCTCTAAAATTCCTTCCTGACAGTGCAGTCCGCGACCCGCGCGCTCTCGAACGTTTTAAGCGCGAAGCTCGCACGGCGTCGGCGCTCGATCATCCCAACATCTGCACGATTTACGAGATTGATGAAGATCAGGGCCGCCCCTTCATCGCGATGCAATTGCTGGAAGGGCAGACGCTGCAGAAGCGCATCGGCGATAGTCCCGTTCCCTTGGGGACGCTTCTCGATTGGGCGCTGCAAATTACCGATGCTCTGCAGGCCGCGCACGCCAAGGGCGTGATGCATCGCGATATCAAGCCGGCAAACATATTCATCACCGAGCGCAACCAGGCGAAGATCCTCGACTTCGGCCTGGCCAAGCTGACCGCGACCGAGGTCACAAATTCTGCTGACGCCACCTTGTCATCCACCGGTCCGCTCACGCACACCGGGGCGGCCATTGGCACGGTTGCCTACATGTCTCCGGAGCAGGCTCGCGGTGAGCAACTCGACGCGCGAACCGACTTGTTCTCGTTCGGCGTGCTGCTCTATGAAATGGCCACCGGAAAGCAGGCATTCTCCGGCCCTACGTGGGCCGTGACCGTTCACGCCATTCTTGGCCAGGCGCCGATGTCGCTGAACGAGTCCATGCCTGGTTTGCCGCAGCGCTTGCAGGGAATCATCGACAAGGCGCTGATGAAGAATCGCGACCTGCGCTACCAGAGCGCGGCCGAGATGCATGGCGACCTGCTGCAGTTGAAAAAAGACTTCGAAGCGGGAAAGTCGCTGAAGACGGTGCGCACTGCGACAACATGGTCTCCGAAGAGAAAGTTTCGATTGGCTCTCGCGATGTGCCTGGCCGTGGTTGTGGTCGCCGCCGCCGTCTGGGGACCGCGCGTCTTCCGCCGCCTGGCCGCGTCCGGAACCGTGGTGCCAGGTTCCGTCGCTCCTGCGCGCAAGAGCGTCGCAGTATTGCCTTTTGTTGCAGTGGACGGCGATCCGAAACTCACCGCCTTTGGCAAAGGCTTGCTCGAAGACGTCGCGGCGAAACTTTCTCAGTTAAGCGCGAATCATGATCTGGAAATCGTCCCTGGGCGCATGCTCGAAGACAGCAAGGTTACGACACTCGCCGACGCGAACAAAGAATTCGGCGTCAGCATGGGACTCGCCGTTTCACTCAAGCAAGACAACGACCTCGTTCGCGCTGCATACAACCTCACCGACGCCGCTACCGGGAAGAATCTCGCGGGAGACACGATCACTGCGCCCGTCTCCGACCCGTTCGCGATCGAGGACAAATTAACCACCGGCGTGGCCAGCGCTCTGCAGATTCCCCTGCGAACCGAGGAGCAAGCGTCCCTCGTGGAACACGCCACCAGCTTGCCCGAGGCCTTCCAATACTACGTGCAGGCACTGGGTTACCTTCGCTACGGCTGGAGTAAACCAGAATCTCTCACCAGCGCCGAAACCCTGCTAAAGAAGGCGCTTCAACTTGACCCCAACTTCGGTCGAGCAGAAGCCGCCCTGGGAGAGGTCTACTGGCGCCGTTACGATTTGACCAAGCAAAAACGGTGGGTCGATCCCGCGCAGCAGGCTTGCGCCAAAGCCATTCAACTGGCTAACTCCGGAGCCGAAGGCCATAACTGTCTTGGATTGCTGGAAAGCACAACCGGACAGTACGAGAAAGCTGTGGAGCAATTTCAGGAGGCGGCGCAGTTGGATCCATCGAATGATCAGACTTACTTGAATCTTGCAGCCTCATATGAGCACTTGAATCGACCGGAAAAAGCTGAAGAGGCGTATCAGCAGGTCATCAATATTCGTCCACAGGAGTCGGCGGGATATAGCAATCTCGGAGCTTTCTATGCCGGCCAGGCCGAATACGCGAAGTCTCAGGCGATGTTCGAGAAGGCCCTTGCGCTCACGCCCGACAGCTACGTGAACTATAGCAATTTGGGTGGCGTTCTCCTTTACGAAGGTAGGTACGAGGATGCGGTGCAAGCATTTTCGAAGTCGATTGCGATTCGTCCCAGTGCGGATGCGCTGAGGAACAACGCGGTCGCTCTCTTCGACCTTCGGCGTTTCCAGCAAGCCGCTGAAATGAACGAACAGGCTTTGAAACTGGACGCCGACAAATATTACCTTTGGGGGAATCTAGGCGATTCCCGCTACTTCGGTGGCAACCAAGGCGGGGCCCTCGACGCTTTCAAGAAAGCGGTTGCCTTGGCGGAGGGCCAACTGAAGCTCAATCCTCGCGACGCTAGCACCCTTGGGGACGTGGCGTATTACTACTCGATGTTAGGCGATCGGAAACAAGCCTTGAGTATTCTGGATCGGTCTTTGCAACTCGGACGCGGAGATAAGAACTTGCTTTTCAATGCAGCGCAGGTGTACAACCAGTTGCGCGAAACCGGCCCCGCGTTGGAGTTCCTCGGCAAAGCGTTGAACGCCGGTTACTCTCGGTCCGTCGTTGCGACGACTGTAAACTTCGACAACTTGCACGAAAATCCGCGTTACCAGGCCCTGATGCAGCAGCAGAAATAAAATTCAATCGCCTTCAGGAGGCACAATGGCACCCCCAGCGCAACCCTATATCAATATTCAAACCGCACATGTTTCCGGAACCATCTCGGTCGGCGGCAGCTTCTACTGGTACAACTCGGGAGCCGGATCATGCACCGTCAGCAATGTGTCCGGCTGGTGCACAGCTTCCAGTTACGGGCCCATCGCCGCCGGAGGATCTGAGTCAGCTACGGTGAATAGCGCTATTTCCGCTGGTAGCTATAGCTTTACTTGTCCTTGTTGCGAAGTGAACCAGCCGTCGATTGGAATCCACGGCGGCCATCCCTTTCCCCAGAAGCGCTAGTGGCCACATCTCACGACACAGGGCGGGGTCGCCCCCGCCCTTATATCTAGTTGATGAAAACGGGCCGACGTCCGAGCATTTTCGGGCTAGTGGATTGGGTTAATGTGAATAACAGGGTTTCCCACTTCTACCGACTGTTTTGGGGAATTTCAGTTATACCTGTCCGTGTTGTCTGGCCAACAATCCAGTGATTCACGTCAACCCGATCCACCCGGTTCCTGAGAAGCGAAAGTAGGGTTCAAACAGTAAGGTTCGAAACGAAAGCGGGCGGGTCGCGAAGACCCGCCCCTGCTTTCATTCTCGCTCTGAACTCACCGCTTCAGCCCAACGCATTTCGCGCAGGTGCACGCAAATCCTGGATCTCCTACTACGGCCAGGTGTCCACAGCGCGCGCAGATGAGCCAGTCGCCAGCGCCGTTGGTGCTCATCACTTTGAACTCGCCACCCTCGACGCAGTAGGGGCATCGCCTGACTTTCGTCCGGCTTGGATCCGATTGTCGAAAGTTTAAATCCGCCATGGGAAGATGCCTCCGCCTGAGATGTCAAATCCGACAGCGCCTGGTCGCTCGAAATCTCTACGCTGCGGACTTAGGCTCCGTGCTTATGTGAAGCCTGTGCAAGTAGCACTCCTCGTGGATGGCCTGACCGTCCTCATCCGCCTTGCTGCTCGTAAGATCCACCGGTTCGTTGCAAACCGGACAAATTGGAGCGGAACGCTTGGGAAGCGTCCGTTGCTGAAACGCTTTGCCAATAGAAAAGCGCATGGAACCATCCCCTACCATCGGTCGCTTTCTAGACGAAAACCCCAAGAGGCCCATACCTGAGCAGGCGGGCCAAAACAACCCTCTTAACTTATGACACTTGGTCGAATGCTAACGCCCTTCCGCACCTTCGTCTGCTCCCTGAGCATCTTTCATTGGTACGTTTCCGTACATATGTGTGTTGCAGAGAAAAGGGATGATCTCCTATTCCCGGGGCAGCGTCTCGATTCACAATCGGCAAAAGCTTGAGGCCGCAGCCTGCAGTTGCTACAAGATCATTGAGCAGCAAAGCAAGTGGCGGGCCGAGTCGGTTTAGTCGTCAGTTCTTGAAGTCTCATTGGCGCGACTTCGCAAACGTCCTACCGGACGACACCTTGTCCCCTTTCTGTTGTCCTCCCTATACTGGACTGTCCGCCGCGTTCGCGGATCGATCAGATACTCCCAGATTCCGCTGCGAGAGGCGCGGTTCCGCGCCGCGAAAAGGAGAAGTCTTAAAATGTCGCGCAAGTTGATCCTGCTCTCGTCTATCCTCGCCCTCTTTGCGATCGGAGTGACGATGAGCTGTGGCACTTCTTCCAATTCGGGCGGCACGCAACCTTGCACCGCAGGCCCGTTCAACGTGGTCGGGGATTGGCAGGGAACCTTTACCGGCGGCGGCACCACGACCAACGCGATTGGCGCCATCGACAGCGCGGGTCTCGCGGTATTTTTCGACGCTGTCGGCGACACCGCTGTGCTGCCCACCGTCACCGGCGCCTGCTCTTTTTCCGGGAACCTCAGCATTTATCAGGCCCCGGATCTCGGTAGCGCGCTCATCAGCGGCACGGCCCAAGGCAACGTCTCCTCGGCCACGGCGATCAGCGGCACCGAGTCCAACTCTACTTTCACCGGAAACTTTTCACTTGCCTCGTATGTTCCCTTGACCGGGTCCGTCGTAGCCCTTTCCGGCTCGTGGACCGCGCCGGTCGAAGGTGAGGCCGTAATCCTGCAACTGACGTTTTCCCCGAACGGACCCAACAGCAGCATGAGCTTTACGGGAACCGACGGTTTCAACTGCACTGTAAATGGAACCTTCACCGAGCAGGGAACCAGCAACGTTTTCGACGTCTCCATGACCGATACCGGCACTGGCTGTCCGGGGTCTGGCACCATGACCGGCGTTGGCTTTGAGAGCGACACAGACTACTTCACGTTTAATGGGGGAGCCGCGGGTACCTATCTCTACGCTGACCTGTTGGCGACCAACGGCCCCTTTGCCATCGAAATCTTTCAACAAATCCCTTAATGCGTCGCCCGCACTAAAGCTCTACGAAGAGGGTCTACAAGGGAAGAAGCCTGAGGAAGTCGAAGCCTGGGGTACGGACTTCGTTCAAGCGTGGGAATCGAAGATCACGTATCTCCTGCCGTTGATTAAAGACCCTGGGTTCAGGTCCGAGAATGAGTATCGGATTCTTCACGAGTTCACTCAAGAAGAGCTACCGAAGATGGTGATTCTGCAGAAAGACACGATGATGACTCGTCACATACCCCTTTCGTTCCCACTTGGAGGCGAGGCTTGGGTGCCAAGGCTCCCGATCGAAAAGGTAATGGTAGGACCGTGTCGTCATCCTGCTGTCACGGGAATTTCAGTCGACACGATGCTTCGAAAGATGGGTTACGGCAGTGGAAGAGTCGTACACTCTGTGCGGCCACTGCAAGAAACCTAAGCGCCCGCGCTCACTCGGCCTTGGCTCCGCCGTGTCTGAGATTGTGTGACGAACGGGTGTCGCGAGAGCGGCGTGCTAAGAGGCATGTGCGTAGGGAAGATGAGTGTAACGGGATATTACGTCAACGGGTGCTGTCGCTTCGGTGCATACCCACATGTAACCGCACTCTTTGCCCCGGTTCTGCATTTAATCGAAACACCGCCGTCGATCCATCTACACTGGAAGGTTGCGGGTCGGAGTCCACGATCCAATTCTCCGGAATCTCATGGTGAACGATGAACACTGCAGGTTTGTCGGTCGGATTTTGCACGACGTATTCCTGCTCGGCGACGCGGACAAAGTAGCGAGAACGCTGGCCGCCCGTGATCTTTTCTTCGATATGGTGGGACGATAACACGCTCTCAAGATGACAAATAGCGTCATCGCGACGGGCGTCAACGCGGTCGCCGAGAACCAAAGGGTCGGACTGAGGCTCGATCAGGCACGAATTGTCAACGATGATTGACAATGGGGCCGCTTGGTCTTGGGCCTGTTTCGCGGGTGCATCAGGTACAACCCATTCAACAAATTGCACTTCGGCATCTTCGTATCGTCCGGTAATCTCCCAGCATCCCGGTGTCGGCAAGTTGATGCCTCCGAGCATGAATGCCTTCCAATCCCGGTTGAATGTTGGCCCTGCCGAAATCTGAGGCGGCGGAGTGGCTGCATCCAGTCGTCTGGCCGTGATGGTCAACTTCAACGCGCTCTCATCAGGTATCCAGCGGTTATAGTGGCTCCATTCTTCTCGAAACCAGAGTGTCTTTTCTCCTTGTCCCGATATCCCATTGCTCGGAAGGTAGGTCCAGAGCTTGTCCGTGCCGAACCAATTGATGCCCTTGCTAGTCTGATAGGGCTTCGGCGGCACAAATGGATGTTCTAAAGGGTTTGTCACCGCGCAGGTTTCCGGTACTGACTGAGTTTTTCCATCTTGGCTGCGGGCTAGCGATGAAAAGGTCAGCAGCAAAAGAAAGGGGAGAAGGCGTGTGAACACCATAGAGCCTCCAGCGTGGTTGCCTTATTCTACTCTTTGTAAGACGCTCAAACGTAGTTTCTGTAATCAGGCGATAGCACTCAAAACCCCTGCCGGGGGATTTTGAGCGTAATGGGGATATTTCAACAACCATGGTCCATTTACAGGTGACCCATATACCCAACGACGCCAAACCTCACTACCACCTCCACGTAGTCCTGGATCAAGGCCATGCACTCGTCCAAGTCACGATAAGCAAATGGGCCGTCCGTGCGTAACGACGCGTCTTCGACTCCAGATGGAATCATGATTGACCTGCGCAAACCTGCGAAGTCATAGGCATCGGCGAGAGGCTTACAGTCACTTCGCGACATCGCCCGTCCGGTCCCATGGCTCATAGAATTCAGAATCCGCAGTACCTTTTCCTTAGCCCTGACAAGAACGACATCGCCCGACATGTGCGAAGGGAGTACAGACAAATCACCGGGAGGCAGTCGAACAGAGCCTTTTCGAATGATTACCCCGCCATCATCCAACTGCTCAAAGGTGTTGTGCGGCAGATCGAGAAGCACTTCCGTGACTCCAAACACCAAATCCAGCTTCTCGTTAATCGCGGCGCGGTTGTCCGCTGCCCAATTCACGACACGTTCGAACTCCTGATCAAACCTGTTGGGTTTATCGACTAGATCATCTACAAGCCCTGACTCGTTCCGCGACCCGGTATGAATCAAGAAATGCAGTGGCCCGTCTTCGTATGGGACTATCGCATCCAAGAAATGGTTCCCGCCTCCCAAGTCACCCAGAACTCCCTTGTTGGCCCTGAGAGAATCGGCCACTTTGTTCCATCGCTCTTGATCAAGATCGTTTGGTTGTACTGACGATCGCACAAGCCTCATCCCGCATCCGCAGTCGGACACGGCGAACTTACGCCAGTCCGCTTGGCGAGTCAGCACAGCGGTGCCGGTTGGAAGCGGAGACTTCCCCGGGCATGCGTCCGGGAGAAAAACAACCTGCTCAGCTTGAAGGTCGTGAGGGAGCCAAGAATGGAGTTTCCCGAGAGGCTCGGCAGACAAGTTCGTGATTTCCATGGCGTCGCACTCTCAAGACAGAGACTCGGCTCCGATTCCTACTTTCAAATGATAACTGACGAAAACAGATGGGATGAGAAGGTCGATCCCCGATCACGGATGGCGTTAAGCTAGCGGTGATCAACGCACTCAACGTGCAATCACATGAAAAAGGAGATCGACCTTGAAGAAGCATAGCAAGTCTTCGCAGCGGAGTGAACCAACCTTGAAGCGGACGAAAGCGCGAGGTCCGGTGCAGCGAGATGCGAAAGAAGTACTCGCGGAAGTCCTGGGAAAGTTGACGGGAAAACTGGATGCGCCGGCGGTGTCGACGAGCGCAAAAGAAAATCGCAGGGGAAACACGGTTGGCCCCAATCGAGATCGTCTGACGGTGGGAGTGGATCTGGGAGACCGCTGGAGTCAGTACTGCATTCTTGGTTTGGAGGGAGAAACGCTGGCCGAAGGACAGTTGCGGACCACGCAGGAAGATGTAAGGGAGTTCTTCCAGGCATTGACGGTGGCGCGGGTAGTGATCGAAGTAGGAACTCACTCGGCTTGGGTGCAGGACGTGATCACCGAGTGGGGACACGAGGTGCTGGTGGCCAACCCGCGGTTGATGGAAGGGTCGAAGCGTCGCAAGCGGAAGAGCGATCGCATCGATGCCAACAAGTTGGCGCGCTTGGGGCGGGTGGATCCGCAGTCGTTGTACCCGATTCGGCATCGCAGTCGGGAAGTGCGCCAGGATCTGGTGGTGTTGCGAGCCCGGGACGCCTTGGTATCGGTGCGGACGGAGTTGATCAACACCACGCGAGGACTGGTGAAAAGTATGGGCACACGACTGCCGCGGTGTTCGAGTCCGAGTTTCGCAGAAAAGGTAAAGGATGCGATTCCGGTTGAGGTACGGGAAGCGCTGCTGCCCTTGGTGCAGTTGATAGAGACGGTGAATGATTGCATTGCGAGGTATGACCAGAAGATTGAAGAGCTGGGCCAGAAGAAGTATGGACACACGACATTGCTGCGACAAGTGAAGGGGGTGGGCCCGATCACCTCTCTGGCCTACGTGTTAACCCTGGAGGATCCGCAACGATTCAGCAGCAGTCGCGAGGTCGGGCCCTATCTGGGGCTGGTGCCGAAGCAGGAAGACTCGGGGGATAGTCAACCCCAGTTAGGAATCAGCAAGACCGGAGATCGGATGTTACGACGGTTGCTGGTGGGGAGTTCGCAATACATGTTGGGAGCCTTCGGACCGGACACCGACTTACGGCGGTACGGACTGCGATTGTGCGAGCGCGGAGGAAAGAATGCGAAGAAGCGAGCCGTGGTGGCGGTGGCACGAAAGCTGGCCGTGTTGCTGCATCACCTGTGGGTGACCGGGGATGTCTATGAACCGCTACATCACACGGGGGCAGAAACCAGGACAGCACAAGCGACGGCTGCATAAGCCGGACCCAACCATGTTCCATAAAACTTAACCGACGCAATCGCGAAAAGACAGAAACCCAGTGAACAGAAGATCCTTTGATGACGCGGAGGCCGATTCGTTATCGGAAAGGTTTGCAGCAACGACATCCACTCGCCTTGTTCGGGTGACTGCGGGTAATGGCCAGATCCTTGGAGATCGCCAAACAGATGGCAGCACCCAACCAGCCAGGCCCCGTCACGGTTGTGATGGGGCCTGGTTTGAGATCGAACCCCAACGTGCACCGGGCCCCATGTGGCTCCTTGAGAGTGCGGATAGAAGCCGGGTAAGAGTGGTGGTTGCAAGCAAGACCTTGAGAAACGTAAGGGTACGAAGCGCCGATCAATGTACTTCTGGGAACGAACGGGAATGATCGAGGCAGACAGTTCGGAAGCATTGCGGAAGGCGTGCCAATACGAACTGAAAACCGAATCCACTAAGGAACGAAGCCCAACTGAACTGCGTTGCGCTTCGTTCCCAGCTCGATTGTCAGTGACGTGGGGAGCTGTCAAGGGTCAAGATGAACGCCCCCTGTTCGGGGGCGCCCTTGACAGCTCCCCACGTCACCACCGGAGGGTTATGCAGATGGAAAGCAATTAATAAGGAAGGCCGCCACGTCGGCCTTGACTTTTATGACCTTCTCATAGAAGGCCATTACACTCATTGAGAATTGCGGCTGGCCGTCCGAGGTCAATGAGTGAAACGGGGATATTACAACAGTTACGAGAAGGCCAGGTCCTACCCACTCTCTATCAGGTCGCCGTCCACAAAGTCTTCTTGCGGGTGCAGAAGCTACGTTCGACACCGTCAATCTCAACCACTACCGGGCTCAGATCAAGCGAGGAAATCGAGCTTGCAGGTCTACCAGTTCTCGGTGTTTGCGTTGCCCTTGCGCAAACTAGGATGGCGGATTTCCTTGTCATTGTGCAAGAGAGGTCTCTAGTGCGCCGAAGTCGGTGGAGTTACTGCTTTTTCCTCCGAACTCGGCGTTGGCGAATCAAATGTAATCTTCGTAGCCTTCAGCCATGCCAACTGGGCGTCGTCACCTCCGCCGAACATGAAAATTGTCCAGTATTTACCACCCGGAATAACTCTAGTAATCGTTGAAACCTCGGCATACGGGATATCGGAAGTGACGTAGGTCACGAGATATCTTGCGTCACGCTCGACAATGACGCGGCCCGAGTTTTCGAAGGCATGGACTTTCGCGGGCGGTTGTTTCATCTCCGTGATGCTTACCGTTTCAAAGTACACACCTAATTGGGCTGCAATTCGCTCGATCGTTTCCTGGTCCTTGCTGTCTCTGGGGGAGGACGAACCGGTGATGCATTGCGGATCCGCAGCAATCACCAATACGAATGGGTTGAAATCGTTCGTCTTCATTCCTTCGGGGTGTTTTGTAACAAACAAGAGACTCTTCGCGCATTGCCGACCCTTCTCGGAACTTCGTCGTGGAGATATGTCCTTTGCCCAGACAAACTGACTTTGATCCGCGATGGTTCTCCGCTCTGTCTTTTCATCGTTCACCGCCCAGCCTTTTGGGAACTCATACCGGAGTCCCAGGTCTGGATTGTGATAGACGTTACCCGAAACAGTTCCGCTGCTTACCTGCGCAATTCGTGGCGGTTGGGTGATGTTGGGAGCCGGTGCCTGGCCGTGGGTATATGTCCCGCAACTTAACAAGAGGAGAGGCGTTAGCCGAAGTGCGTTACTCCACTCCCGGCGGTTGTTTCGCAATGCCATGCGTTGTCAGTTTACATCATCAACTGCTGTAAACAGGCCATTACACTCAAGTGCCCCCCGCGCCCCACCAGAACTCGCATCACGCGCAGATGAGTTGAGCTGGGTTGACCTGATCTGACGCTGATCAAGAGCTGTTCTGCCCTGAAATCACCCACCTCGTGAGTGTGTACATCTCGACATCACATACACATATACCCCGTCACGGTTTGACCCTTCTTTTCTCGCGCCTGTAAACTCAAAGTGCACCCAGCGTTCAGCACTCAGCAGGCAATTTGAAATCGTAGGAGTCAGTTGGTTTTGACTGGCTGATGGCTGACCGCTGAGTGCTGACTGCTTCCTTCATGCCCCACGAACTTCCCAAAGCGTACGAGCCGGGCGCGATCGAAACGCGCTGGGCCGATTACTGGATCAAAGAGAAGCTCTTCTCCGTCCCCCACCGCCGCCCGAAGGCGAGACACGTCCCGTCTTCACCCTGCTGCTGCCGCCGCCCAACGTCACCGGCCGCCTGCACATGGGCCACATGCTCAACCAGACGCAGATGGACATCATCGTGCGCTGGCATCGCATGCGCGGCTTCATCACGCTCTGGCTGCCCGGCACCGATCACGCCGGCATCGCCACGCAGATGATGGTGGAGCGCCAGCTTGCGCAACGAAGGCAAGAAGCGCCGCGACATGGGCCGCGAGAAATTCATCGAGCGCGTGTGGGAGTGGAAGAAGCACTACGGCGGCGCCATTCTCGACCAGATGAAGCGCCTCGGCGCCTCCGTCGACTGGGACCGCGAGTACTTCACCATGGACGACAATCTCTCGCGCGCCGTGCGCGAGGTGTTCGTCCGCCTGTACGAAGAAGGCCTGATCTATCGCGGCAAGTACATCGTCAACTGGTGCCCGCGCTGCGGACGGCGATCTCTGATCTCGAAGTGAAGCACGAGGACGTCCCGGCAAGCTGTGCGAGATTCGTTATCCGGTGATCGGCACCAACGAATTCATCACCGTGGCGACCACGCGTCCGGAGACGATGCTCGGCGATACCGCCGTCGCCGTGAACGCGAAAGACGAGCGCTACACGCATCTGCACGGCAAGAAAGTTCTGCTGCCGCTGATGAATCGCGAGATTCCGATCATCACCGACGAACTCGCCCAGCCGGAGTTCGGCACCGGCGCGGTGAAGGTGACGCCGGCGCACGATCCCAACGACTTTCAGGCCGGCCTGCGCCACAATCTGCCGCAGATCAACGTGATGGACGAGCACGCGCACATGAACCAGAACGCCGGCCCTTACGCGGGCCTCGACCGTTTCGAGGCGCGCAAACGCGTGCTGGCAGATCTGCAAGACGCAGGGATTCCTCGTCGGCAGAAGGATTACACGCATCGCCATCGGCAAGTGCGACCGCTGCGGAACCGATCGTTGAGCCGCGGCTCTCCGAGCAGTGGTTCATCAAGATCAAGCCGCTGGCCGACCGCGCACGCGAAGTCGTGGAGAGCGGCGAGATCACGATCATCGCCCGACAACTACAAGCACGATCTATCTGAACTGGATGAACAACATCCACGACTGGTGCATCTCGCGCCAGCTGTGGTGGGGACATCGCATTCCGGCGTGGACCTGCGGCGACTGCAAACGAGGTCATCGTCGCCCGCGAAGCGCCGCACCAAGTGCACGAAGTGCGGCGAGCGCGCAAGCTCGAGCAGGAGACCGACGTGCTCGACACCTGGTTCTCGTCAGGCCTGCTGCCCTTCACCACGCTGGGCTGGCCGGAGAAGACGCGCGATCAGGCAGGTGTTCTATCCGACGACGCTGTTGATCACCGCCTACGAGATTCTTTTCTTCTGGGTCGCGCGCATGATCATGTTCGGCTGCCACTTCATGCAGGGACATGAGCAGGATCGCAGCGATCAAGAAAGCCAGCGGATGAAGGCTGACAAGAAGGACGACAGCGTGCCCTTCCGCGAGGTCTACATTCACGCGCTCGTGCGCGACGCCGAGCGCCAGAAGATGTCGAAGACCAAGGGCAACGTGATCGATCCGCTGGACGTGATCGAGCACTACGGCACCGACGCCACGCGCTTCACGCTGGCCGCCATGGCCGCGCCCGGCACCGACATCGCCTTCAACGAGAGCCGCACCGACGGCTATCGCGACTTCGCCAACAAGATCTGGAACGCCGCCCGCTTCATGTTCATGAACGTGGACCGGATCGGTTTTGTGTGGGGACAGCCGCCCTCGGCTGTCCAGCCGGGACAAAGTCGCGGCAGCTCCAGCCACGACAGCGCGGTATTCCAAATTTCCAGCCGCACATCGCTCGAAGACCGCTGGATCCTCTCTCGCTTCAACCGCGTCGCAGCCGATGTCAACGACGCGCTCAAGACCTATCGCTTCCACGAGGCCGCGAATCGCATCTACGACTTCTTCTGGGGCGAGTTCTGCGACTGGTACATCGAACTGATCAAGCCGCGGCTGAACTTCGAAGAGGGAGCCGACAGAGCCGCCGCGCAGCGCGGCCTGCGCAAATCTCGTCAACTTGTTCGACGCCTCGCTCCGCCTGCTGCATCCCGTGATGCCGTTCATCACCGAAGAAATCTGGCAGGCGATCTACGATGGCAAGCCGCCGCTGAAGTCGATTGCGCTCGCGGCGTATCCCCAAGCGGACGAGAAGCAGTTCGATCTCGCCGCCGAAACCGAGATGGCGATCCTGCAAGACCTGATCGTCAGCGTGCGCAATCTGCGCGCCGAGTTGAAAGTCGAGCCCAAGGTGAAGGTTCCGATCGAGGTCTTCGCGCACCGAACCGGACATTCGCAAGATGATCGAACACAATCACGGCGCCGATCGAGCGTCTGGCGAACGTCGAGAAGATCACGTTCGTGGAAGTCTCGCTCGCGAAAACCGGGGGCCCGACAGCACCGCTCGCTTCGACGTCCACGTGATCTACGAACAGAAGATCGACGTAGCCGCCGAATGCGAGCGCCTGAAGAAAGAACTGGAGAAGATCGAAAAAGGCATCGCCAACAACAAGAGACAACTCGGCAACGAGCAATTCCTGGCGAAAGCTCCGCCGAATGTTGTCGAAGGGCTTGCGCGAGCGCGCCGAGGAGTTGGCGGTGCTCCTCGACAAGACAAACAGCCAAGCTGAAAGAATTGGGCTGTCAGTGGGGGAAGCGCTTGGCTGTTAGACGCGCACACGCGAGCGTTACTGGCACACGTGCGTTTATGGACTGGAATAGCCGCCGCATCACCGCCATTCTCGAGAACGCGCTGCTCGAAGACCGGGCGACGCGCGATGCGACCAGCTACGCCTGTGTCGATGCGAACCAGCGCGCCTCCGCCACCATCATCGCCAAGCAGGAGTGCATTCTCGCCGGAATCGGCTGCGTCGCTCGCATTCTTGACGTCTACGCCGCGCTCGATGGAGCCGTCACCGCTCACTACGAAGTCACCACGCATCCCGAAATTTTCGATGGCGTCCGCCTGCGCGCAGGGCAGTCGGTCGCCGTCATCCGCCACAATGCCCGCGTCGTTCTCTCCTGCGAACGCGTCATCTTGAATTTCCTGCAGCGCATGAGCGGGATCGCCACCTTCACTCGCAAGTTTGTCGAAGCAGTCGCTGGCACTAGTGCGCGCATCCTCGACACCCGCAAGACGGCGCCCGGTCTGCGCATCATCGACAAGTATGCCGTGCGCTGCGGCGGTGGACAGAATCACCGGCTCGATCTCTCCGACGGCGTGCTCATCAAGAACAATCACATCGCGCTGGCAGGTGGCATCGTCCCCGCTCTCGAACACGCCATTCGCAATCGCCGCGGATCGCAGATCATCGAAATCGAAGTCCGCACCCTCGAAGAGCTCGAACTGGCTTTGGCTCACGGCGCGGAAGCGATCCTTCTCGACAATATGTCCGTCGAAGACGTGCGCCGTGCTGTCGAACGCTGCTCTCAACCCGACGCCCAGAAAAACGGCCGCCGCATCCCCATCGAGTGTTCCGGTGGAATCCGCCTCGAAAATGTCCGCGCCTACGCCGAAACCGGAGTCGATTTCATCTCCGTCGGCCTCATCACCCACTCCCCTCAGGCAGTGGATATGAGCATGCGCGTCGTGCCTGCCTGATGGCATCTCGGTCTCCGGCCTTAACTTCCGTAACATTTCTATCTCATCTTTTGCTATGGGACCGATCCTTTCTTAGCTACCATAGCCGTCATGGAATCGCCCCTCCGTCTGGCCCTCTGGCGCTCACTTTCAATTCTTGTCATGTTGGCGGTGGCTCTCCTCGAAGGTTGCGGAGGTTCCGGTTCGTCCGGCAGCGGTGGTGGTGGGGGCGGCACTCCTCCGCCGGTTCCTACGGGACTGACCGCGATGTCGTCAGATGTGCAAGTGCTGCTTTCATGGAACGCGAGCACGGGCGCCACCAGTTATAACGTCGGACGCAGCACCACCTCAGGGGGGCCCTACACCACGATTGCGACAGGATCCGATATCAGCTACACCGACACGACTGTGTCCAACGGCACCACCTACTATTACGTGGTTTCCGCATCGGCGTCCGGCGCCACGAGCGCAAATTCCGCCCAGGTTTCTGCGATGCCATCGGCGGGTCCGCCTCAGCCCACAGGTTTGAGCGTGCTCACCGGCAACGGGTTTGTGAAACTTTTCTGGTACCAGAGTACCGGCGCCACAAGTTATACCGTCAGCCGCGGCATCACGTCGGGCGGGCCTTACACGGCGATCGCTACGCCAACCGGGGCTCCCTATACTGATAACAGCGTGACCAATGGGACGACCTATTACTACGTTGTCTCGGCAACGGATACAGCCGGCACCAGCGCAAACTCTGCTGAAATATCTGCGACTCCGACTGCGCCTCCTCCTCCGCCAACGGGTCTGACCGCGACCGCGGGCAATGCGCAGGTCGTGCTTTCCTGGACCGCGAGCCCTGGGGCAACCAGTTACATCGTCGGGCAAGGCACCAAGTCGGGTGGGTCGTATACCGTGGTCTCGTCGCCTACCGGCACCACTTACACCGATACTGGTCTGACCAACGGCACCACTTACTACTACGTCGTCGGAGCGGTGAATGCAGGCGGCACGAGCGCCAACTCGAACGAGGCTTTCGCTACCCCAACCAGTGGACCTGCCGATGTCACCGTTATCCTCGATCCCGCTCAGACCAAGCCGATCTCGCCTTATATTTACGGCATCAACTTCTACAGCGGCGTCACCGGTGCTCCTGCCCATCTCACATTCGACCGTGCCGGTGGCAATCGCTGGACCGCCTACAACTGGGAGACAAACGCCTCCAACGCAGGCAGCGACTATCTCTACGAGAACGACAATTATCTGAGCTCGAGCAACGTCTCCGCCGAGGCGGTGCGCAGCTTCGTTGCCGCAGACCAGCGTGCTGGCCTCGCGAGCCTGATGACGATTCAACTCCAGGGTCTGGTTTCTGCCGACGAGAGCGGTGCGGTCAGCGTAACCAATCCTCCAGACATGACGCGCTTCAAGACCGTCGTCGGCAAAAAATCCACAGTCTCGGCCGTCCCCTTCACCACCTCACCCGACACCTCGGATGCTTACGTTTACATGGACGAGTTCCTGTGGGCGATGGACCAGAAGCTCCCAGGCATCTTCGGCGCGAGCCCCACAATTCCTACCTTTGTCAGTCTCGATAACGAACCGGAGCTCTGGAACTCCACGCACCTCGAAGTGCAGGGATCAACGCCAGTCTCGTCCGACAACTACATCGCCAAGACCATCACGCTCACGAAGGCACTCAAAGATCAGTTTCCGAATCTCGTGATCTTTGGCCCCGTGCATTACGGTTTCCAAGGCATCTACAACTGGCAGGGAGAATTGACCGCCACGCCCACCGGGACAAATTGGTTCCCCGACAAATACCTGCCAGCGATCAAGACGGCTTCCGATGCCTACGGTAAGCCCCTGGTCGACGTCTACGACTTCCACTGGTATCCGGAGATTTACGACTCCGGCGGCACGCGAATTATCGACATGACCGGCACTACCCTCAGCGACGCACAAGTGCAGCTCATTGTGCAGGGCCCGCGCGATCTATGGGACCCCACCTTCCACGACGACAACAACAGCAATCCCTGGATCTACCAGGAACTCGACAACAGCCCCATCCAAATCGTGCCGCGTCTGCAGGCAAAGATCGAGTCTGAATTCCCCGCCATGAAGGGACTTTCCATCACGGAGTACGAAGGCGGAGGCTGGAACCACATCGCCGGAACCATCGCTGAGGCGGACATGCTCGGTGTCTTCGGTGCCCAGGGGCTTTTCGCGGCGAATCTTTGGCCTCCCAACGGCACCTACGATTACGCGCTTGCCGGCTTCCGTGCATTCCGTGGATTCGATGGTGCGAATGCGACCTTTGGCGACATCTCGCTCCAGGCAACTTCCAGCAATGTGGCCAAGGTAGCCGTATACGCGAGCTCCGACAGCACGATCTCGGGGCGTTCCGTTTTTGTCGCCGTCAATCGTTCGACCTCTTCGCAGGTCACGGCAATCAGCGGGCTCACGCTGTCGGGCACTGCATCCGTGTACCAAATCACGGCTAGTTCGGCGCAGGGGCAGAGTCCGGTTCACCCCGTGCTTGTTTCGCAAACGCCGGTCAGTGGCACATCGTTTACGATCACGCTGCCGGCGCTGAGCGTTTCCACGATCGAGATCAAATAGCGCGGAGATCGCGGGATCACCACCCATTTTTCTCTTTCGCTTCTGCCAGTTCCGTTTTCCGTGACACATGTACCTCTGAGTGCGACCGCCGCCCTGATCCGCGCTAGATTAGCCCTAACGGAGGTCCTCCCCGATGTATCCCTTTGCTCGAACCCTCGCATCCCTGTGCCTCGCTGTCCTCGTTGTGACCGCCTCTTACGCAGGCGCCCCTGAATCCGGCCCAGCTGCCCGCCCGCGATCGGCTGCAACATCATCGAAAGAAGACCAACCTGGCACGACAAATATCAACGTTACGATCGACGTTCTCAGCAACCGGCATCCCATCAGCACTTACGTCTACGGCGGGGCCTACCCGAAAGACGGGCCCACCATCACCGACAGTGGCCTGAGTGTAGTGCGATGGGGTGGCAATTCGACTTCACGCTACAACTGGAAACTCTTCACCTGCAACGCCGCCAACGATTACTTCTTCGAAGACTTCGCATACTCCGAAATCGGGGACAACGATTCCGCCAAATTCATTACCGACGTGAAAGCCGCAGGCAGCCATCCGCTGATGACAATGGTCATGCTGCCCTGGGTCGCGCAAAGCGCCGAGAACGGATCGAATGGCCACTGGAGCTTCTCCGTCGCGAAGTATGGCTCGCAATGCGCCGTCGACCCGTTCAATACTGACGCCGGAGACGGTCTGAAGACCGACTGCAGCACAACGCTTACTGCCAACCCGAACGATGCCAACGTGCCTCTGCTCGATCAACCCGGCACCAACGATCCTCCCGGCAGTGTCTATCGCAATCAGTGGACCGCCGCGCTGGCCGCCGCCTTTGGCACCGCTCCCCACTTCTACAACATGGACAACGAGATCGACATCTGGGGAGGCACGCACCGCGACGTTCATCCCGCGCCCACCGCCTACAACGAAATGCGTGACACCTTCATCGCCGAATCACGCGCACTGAAAGGTTGGGACCCCAAGGCCATCCGTTTCGGCCCGGTAAGTTGCTGCTGGTGGTTCTATTGGAACGGCGCGAACGGCAGCGACAAGGGAGCGCACGCCAGTGTCGATCTTCTCCCGTGGTGGCTGAACGAAGTCTACTGGCAAGATAAAGTCGCCGGCAGTCGCTCCGTCGACGTCTTCGACGTTCACGCCTATCCCGATGGCCCTGACACCTCGACGTGGACGCAGGCCCAGAAGCAGGCTCTTGCGGTCCGCATTTACCGCGACTACTGGGATCCGGCCTATGTCAGCGAGTCGAGTTCTATCAATCAGAACTGGGCGACATTCATTCAGCCCAACAAGACTATTCCGTTCCGCATTCCGCGCATTCGCGCGACGGCCAACATGATTTATCCCGGCACTCCGGTGAGCTTCACCGAATGGAGCGCCGCCTTTGCCGGAGAATCCGATTTCTCCACTGCGCTTGGTGACGCCGACGCTTATGGAATCCTCGGTCGCGAACGCGTTTACCTCGCCTCGCGTTGGGTCGCGCCCGATCCCGCGAATCCCAATTACCTCGCCCTGAAACTTTTCACCAACTACGACGGCCAGCATCACGGCTTCGCGACTACTTCGGTCTCCGACACGAATAACGGCGATCCCGATCTCTTCAGCAGTTACGCGGCCCTCAACTCCACCGGCAAGACGCTCACGCTGCTGGTGCTGAATAAAGATCCCGCCAATACCGTGCAAGCTCAATTCGCCATCAACGGATTCACGCCGCAGCAGATGACGTCCTACACGCTAGCGTCAACCAATCCGACGAAGATTGTCGCTTCAGCCACGACGGCGTGGTCTTCCACCCTGTCGTTCGCTCCCTATTCCGCAACGTTGATTGTCGCCACCGGCACTGCGCAGTTGCCCGGCGCCGAATGGGACCTCAACCCCGACACGACGATGGTCGCTGCGGGTGCAAAAGTCGTCCTGATGCCGCGAGTGACAACCGGAAGTGCGACCGTGACTCTCGGAACGCCGACAAATGACAGCGGCATCTCACTCGCCGTCTCGCAGCCGACGCTCAGCACTGGCCATCCCGGAAAAATCACCGTCACCGCGGGTACCACTCCCGGTTTCTACCACTACATGGTTCCCAGCACCGACACCTCCGGCGTGGCGCAGCAGCAGAGCGGATGGATCCTCGTCGGAAATCCGCCCGCGTCGCTTACGAAAACGGGCGACAAGCAGAAAGGCACTGTCGGCAGCCAGTTGAATCTTTCAGTGACGATGAATCCCGGGCAGTCCGGCGGAACCGCTGCCGGTGGAACGATCTTCTTTACCACCAGCGCCGGATCGCTCTCCAGTCGCACCGTCACCACCGATTCCTCGGGCAAGGCCGCCGTGGTGCTGACGTTGCCCACGACTGCGGGCACAGTTCACGTGACCGCCGAAGGCCAGTACGGACTGGGCCATCCGATGGTCACATTCACCGAAACCGCCCAATAGCCCTCAATCAGCCAGTGTCCCGACCCGGGTGCCCCACAACTCGCGCGGTGTTTGCGCGAGATGTGGGGATTTTCGCATGCGGCTGCTCATAGGCTATAAGTCGGCCTTTTCTCCAGCGGTGTCATCCTGAGCGGAGCCGTTTTTCAGGCGAAGCGAAGGATCTCGTTCTCCTCCGGCCTCGCGCGTAAGTCGAGCTGTGGCTGCAAACCAGCGGCCCCCGACATTGTTGTTTGGCCGAGAATCGCGCATAATCTCCGCATCACCAAGACTGGCAAAACTCGCAAGCGTAAGCCCGCGCGGGCCGCGACGTCCCACGCCCCGCAACCCACCGACGTCCGTCTCGGCCGCATCGTACGGTTGCTGATGGAGCACGCCACCGTCGTCGTCAGCGGCACCAAGATTGCTGAGGAAATTTCCTGCAGCCGCTCCGAAGTCTGGCGACTGATACAGCAACTGCGCAGCCTCGGCGTGGATGTTGCCGGACACCCCGCCACCGGCTACCAGCTGCGCTCAGTTCCCGACCTGCTTCTGCCCGAGGTTCTTCGACCGCTGGTGCGCGGAACGATTTTTGAAACTCAGCTTCATCATTTCTACAAGATCGCTTCGACCAACACCGCAGCCATGGCCGCCGCTGCCGAAGGTGCTCCCGAAGGCAGCGTCTTTCTCGCCGAAGAGCAAACCGCCGGGCGCGGTCGCGGCGCCAACACCTGGCAGTCACCGCGCTCCACCGGCATTTATTGCTCCGTTATTCTGCGCCCCACGCTGCCGCCCTCGGACGTTCTTGTGCTATCGCTCGCCGCCGGACTCGCCGTGCACGTCGCCATTCAGCAAGTGGATGCTCGCGTGACCCCGGACCTGAAGTGGCCCAACGACGTTCTGATCGACGGCAAGAAAGTCTGCGGCATCCTCACCGAGATGAATGCCGAGGCCACGCGCGTTCGCTACATCGTGGTCGGCATCGGCATCAATGTGAACCAGGCCAGTTTTCCCAAGGACCTGCCCGCGACCTCGCTGCGCCTCGCGACCGGAAGCGAGTGGTCGCGCGTTGAGTTGGCTGCAGCTTTGTTAAAATCACTCGACCGCGAATATCGCCAGCTGCTGGATGAGCCAGACGCGCGCCATTCGATTCTGCGCCGTTTCGCCGCGAATTCCTCCTGGGTCGAAGGCAAACAAGTTCGCATCGAAGAGGTCGATTCAACCTTCGAAGGCACGACCGAAGGCCTGGACACCCGCGGTTTCCTGCAAGTAGCAAACGGCAAACGGCAAGCAGACAGTGCTAAGCGGAACGGTGCGCGAGAAATAGATCTGAGATGCCCTGACGTAGGTTATATAGCTGGAATGCCAAGAGCCAAGAGCATGCTCCTCGTCATCGACGTCGGCAACACGAACACGGTGCTCGGAGTCTTCGCCCGCGTTGCCACAGTGCATCCCGGCGGCGACGGCGATGAGCCTGCCCGCTACGAACGCCTGGTCGCCAACTGGCGCGTCGCGACCTCTCGCACCAGCACGGTCGACGAGTACGGCGTCCTGTTCCGCAACCTGTTTTCCATGGCCGGACTCGAAGCCACCGGCATTCACGGCATCGTGATCTCGTCGGTCGTGCCGCCGCTCGATCCGGTGCTGCGCCAGGTCTGCGAGCGCTATTTCAACCTGCGCCGCTCTTCATCGAGCCCGGCGTCAAGACCGGCATGCCCGTGCACTACGACAATCCCGCGGAAGTCGGCGCCGACCGCATCGTCAACGCCGTGGCCGCTTTCGAAAAGTATGGTGGCCCTGCGTCATCGTCGATTTCGGCACGGCCACGACCTTCGATTGCGTCTCGGCCAAGGGCGAATATCTCGGCGGAGTGATCTGCCCCGGCATCGGCATTTCCGCCGACGCGCTCTTCGAGCGCACTGCCCGCCTGCCGCGCGTCGAGATTCGCAAGCCCGCGCGCGTGATCGGCTCGAACACCGTCGGCAGCCTGCAGTCCGGCCTCTACTACGGATATCTCGGCCTGGTCGACGGCATTCTCGAGCTTCTGCTCGCCGAACTGGGCCAGGAGACTCACGTCATCGCGACCGGCGGCCTGGGCCCGATGATTGGCACCGGATCGAAGTACATCAAGAACGTCGACGATTTCCTTACGCTCGAAGGCCTGCGCATTATCTGGGAGCGCAACGACGACGCACGCGTAAGAACTCAGCCCGCCAACGCCGCATCGTCGAAAGCCGCATCCAAGCACGGTCGCCGAAACTCACGCCCCGCGCCGCCCGCTGACCTGCCGTGGAAAATTACTTCAACTACTTCACCGAAATCGAAGAACGCTACCTGCATCGCCGTGGCGGAGGCCTGCTGCTCTCGACTCTCGACTGGGCCTTGATCGAAACCTGGAAAGATGCGGGCATTCCACTCGAAGCCGTGCTTCGCGGGATCGATGCTGCCTTTGACCACTACGACCAGCGCCCTTCGAAAACAAAGAAGGTGAACAGTCTGGCGTATTGTTCGCAGGAAGTTCTGGCCGCTGCCGAGGACATGAAAGAAGCAGCAGTCGGCGCGTCCACCGCCGACTCCGAACCGGCGAAGCCCCGTGCCAGTCAGGGGTTTGAACCGGGCGTCGTTGCCCCGTTCCTGCGCCGTAACGCCGACTTGCTCGAGGCTGCGAAACTCCCGCAGGGAAGTGGCATCTCCGCGAAAACCGCCGCAGCCGACGCAGCCAAGACCCTGCGTCAACTCGCCGAGGAAATCGAAAGCAAACCGCAAGCGCGCCTCGAAGACCTGGAGCGCCGCCTCACCGTGCTCGAAGAAAAACTCTTCGCAGTCCTGCTGGCCTCCACGCCCGACGAAGAGATCGTCATCGTTCGCGCCGAAGCCGACCGCGATCTCGCCCCCTACCGCCGCAAAATGTCCGGCGCCCAGATCGATCAACTGCAAAAGCAATACGTCCACAAACGTCTGCTCGAAAAATACCGCCTCCCGCGCCTGAGCCTGTTCTATATGTAAAATGCGCCGATTCTCTTCGCGCCCTTAGTGCTTTTCTTGGCGATCTTTGCGGTTAAAGCTTTGCCGGCGAAGGCCGCCAAGACTTTCGTGGAGACCAAGAAGCGCGCTCCATACAATGGGGAAGTCACGACTTCGTGCCGCCAGAGGTTCAACTCCGCGCACGCCTTTAGCCGCTGAGGTACGCTGTCTTTGACGTGATCCACACATTCGACGCACTCGATTCTCGGCGGCGGCGCAGCCGGCCTGATGTGCGCCATCGAAGCCGGCACGCGCGGACGCCGCGTCGCCGTCCTCGATCACGCCGACCGCCTCGGCAAGAAGATCCTCATCTCCGGCGGCGGACGCTGCAATTTCACCAACCTCCACACTCAGCCTGAGAACTTCCTCTCTTCCAATCCGCACTTCGCCAAGTCCGCGCTCTCCCGCTACACGCCGACCGACTTCATCGCGCTGGTCGAAAAGCATCGCATCCCTTATCACGAGAAGACTCTTGGCCAACTCTTCTGCGACCGCTCCGCGCCGCGACATTCTCGCCATGCTCGAAGAAGAATGCCGCGCCGCGCACGTCACGATTTTCCTGAATGCAAAAATCCGAGAAGTAACCCGCACCGACAGAATTCGTCGTGCACACAACCGACCACAGAATTCCGCGCACCAACACTCGTTGTCGCCACCGGAGGCCTCTCGATTCCCAAGATCGGCGCAACCTCCTTCGGCTACGACCTGGCCCGCCAGTTCGGCCTAAAGATTCGCGACCCATGGCCCGGCCTCGTACCCCTGGTTCTCGAACGCAGAAGATCGCTCCCGCTATTGCGATCTCACCGGAGTTTCCGCCGAAGTGGTCGCCTCCTGCGACGGCCAGCACTTCCGCGAAAAAATGCTGATCACGCATCGCGGCCTGAGCGGTCCAGCGATCCTGCAGATTTCTTCCTATTGGAAGAAGCCGCAGCAGATCACGCATCGATCTCGCTCCGGAACAGTGAGTCTGACTGCCATCTTCCACGATCCCAAAGCCCCCCGAACCGTGACAACACTCCGCGCCGAATTCCGAAGAGCATTACCGACGCGCCTGGCCGACCGCTGGCTCGAACTACCACGCGCCAACCTCGTGGACGAACTCCGCGCTCGACGATTTCGAGCAGCAAGCTCACGCGTGGACCATCATCCCCGCCGGAACCGAAGGCTACGAAAAAGCCGAAGTCACCGCCGGAGGCGTCGACACCGACGAACTCTCTGCCAAAACAATGGAGTGCCGCAAGGTTCCCGGCCTCTTCTTCATCGGCGAAGTTGTCGACGTGACCGGCCATCTCGGCGGATTCAACTTCCAGTGGGCATGGGCCTCCGGCGCGGCCGCCGGCCGGGCACTGTAACTCTCAGTTAGAATCAACTCTTGCTCCTCACAATCGAAAAGCTGATCTACGGCGGCGACGGCCTGGCTCGTCTTCCCTCCGACTCTCCTGCGGATGACGCTAACGGACGCGGCAAAGCCGTCTTCGTTCCCTTCGTTCTCGCCGCGGAAAAAATCGACGCCACCCTCACCGAGCAGAAGTCCGGCTTCGCCCGAGCCCATGCCGACAAGATTCTCGAGCCCTCTCCGCACCGCATTCAGCCGGCATGCCCGTACTTCGCCCGCTGCGGCGGATGCCACTACCAGCACGCCACCTACGATCATCAACTCGAAATCAAAAAAGAAATTCTGCGCGAAACCCTGCGCCGCATCGCCAAGCTCGAACTGTCCGGACGAGATCCAAGTCCATCCCTCGCCGCCCTGGAACTATCGCAACCGCTCCCGTTTGCAGGTCCGCGTCGGCCCCGAGTTCGCCGCCGGATATTTCAAACTCGCGTCGCACGAATTGCTCCCGGTCGAGGAGTGTCCCATCAGTTCGCCGCTGATTAACCGCGGCATTGCGGCTCTCTGGCAGAGCGGCCGAGCGGCCGAAAAGTTCCGCAAGGAGTGCGCGAAGTCGAGTTCTTCGCCAACGCCGACGACACTCAACTCCTCATCGATGTCGCCTGCGCCCGCGATGCCCGCCGAGCCGCTGTCCGCGAGTGGGCCGAGGAATTCCGCGCGTCCCTTCCCGAGATTGCCGGAGTCGTTGCCTTCCGCGAACCCAATCCCGGCGACCGCAAAGCCGCGGCGCCCGAGATTCTCGTGACCGCGGGCGTTTCCCACCTCACTTACGAGACCCAAAGAGCGACCTACCGCGTCAGCGCCGGATCCTTCTTCCAGACCAACCGCCATCTCACCGACGAACTGGTACGAATCGTCACCGCCGGGCAATCCGGCGACTTGGCCCTTGATCTCTACGCGGGCGTTGGCCTGTTTTCCACAGCCCTGGCCTGTGACATCCGTCACATCGTTTCTGTTGAGTCGTCACAGACATCCACAGGCGATCTTTCCTACAATCAGCCCTCGAATGGAGAGGCGGTCCAGGCCACGACGGAGCAGTACCTGGCCCGTGCGGAAACTTCGGGGCGAGTCGGGAAGGGCGCAGTCCTCCCTCATATCCCTTATAAGCGGCCCGACCTTGCGGTGGTGGACCCGCCCCGAAGTGGCCTGGGAGAACGCGTGGCGCGGTTGTTGGCGACCTTGGGCGCGCCACGCGTTATCTATGTCTCCTGCGATCCGGCCACGCTGGCTCGCGATCTGGTGCCCCTGCTCGCCGCCGGATATCGCGTCGAGCAAGTGCACCTGGTGGATTTGTTTCCGCAGACCTACCACCTGGAAAGCGTCGTGCACCTGACGCTCTAGGCGGTACAAACCGGGTGTCCCATTTCGCGCGCGTTTTTTTTTGGCGCGAGAAATGGGGGTTTTGACGTCGTATGACCCCACCCACCTCAGCCGGTCCCCCGACTTTCTACTTCAAAGCCTCCCGCGAACCCATGCTCTCGGCCGCCGTCGCCTATTCCTGCGGGATCGTGGTCGGAAGCTACCAATGGCGTCCCGTCTTATGGTGGGTCGTTGCCGCCGTTGCTTTCGTACTCGCAGCCACCTACTTCTCCCGCCGCCGGCCTGGCTTGGGATGGTCACTTGCCCTCGCATCCTTCTTCCTCGCAGGCGCTCTCCATGTACACGTCCGCGCCGCCTCCACGAAACTCGACACAACCATCCAGCCCTACGCCGACGGACAAGAGCTCCAAATCATCGCGCATGTCACTCGCGATGGCCGCACCCAGGAAGCCAGCCAAAGCGAAATCCGCCAGATTCTCGACGTCGAAAGCGAACAACTCCAAACCGACGCTGGAGAAGTCGCCAACATCCATTCCGGAATCCACCTCAGCATCTACACCCTGCGCTCGGCGATCCCGGAAACCGCCACCCCTGATACGCCACAGGAATTCCACTACGGAGACCGCATCCGCTTCACCACCAAACTCAAGCTCCCGCACAACTTCCGCAATCCCGGAGCCTTCGACTACCAGGCCTACCTCGCAGACCGCGGCATCGTCGCCCTCGCCTCTGCAAAAGCAGACAACGTCGAACGTCTCCCCGGGTTCGCCGGCAACCGCATCGCCGCGTGGCGCAGCCACCTCCACCGCGGAGTCATCGCCAAAGTCCACGAACTCTGGCCCCCGAGCGAAGCTGCGCTCATTGACGCCATGGTCATCGGCGAAGAGGCCTTCCTCGATCGCGACACGCGCACCGACTTCCAGCGCTCTGGCACTTACCACGTCCTGGTCGTCTCCGGGATGAACGTCAGCATCCTCGCCTTCGTCGTTTTCTGGATGCTTCGGCGCCTGCGTCTCCCCGAAGTTCCCGCCACACTGCTGACGATTGCTCTTTGTATCGCGTACGCCTTCATCACCGAAGTCGGCGCCCCGGTCTGGCGCGCTACCTTGATGTGTGCCATCTATCTGGGGACGCGCTTGCTCTACCGCGGTCGCGCCATGGTCAATGCCCTCGGTGCTGCCGCCCTCGGACTCCTCATCTTCGATCCACGCCAGCTTTTCACTGCCAGCTTCCAGATGACTTTCGTCTGCGTGCTCATCGTTGCCGCCATCGGCATCCCGATCTTGCAGCGTACCTCGCATCTTTATAAACGCGCTCTCGCCAACTGGGACTCGAACGACTACGCCGCACTCCTGCCCCCTCGCGTAGCTCAATTCCGCGTGGACCTGCAATTTATCTCTTCGCGCCTCGCCCTCTTCGTCGGAGAAACTTGGTCGCGCCGCCTCGTCCGCTCCGCCACCGGCGCCAGCCTCGCCGCTTGGGACCTGCTCTTTATCTCCGCCGTCATGCAAATGGGGCTCGCTCTCCCCATGGCCTACTACTTCCACCGCGCCACCACCATCGGATTGCCTTCGAACATCGTCGTCGTTCCGCTTACACAGTTACTGATGCCCGCCGCCACCTCCACTCTCGCGCTCGGATATATTTCTCCCTGGCTCGCCAAACTGCCCGCGCTTCTCACGGTCTTCGCTCTCCATGGAATCACTGGTACCGTCCGCGGCCTCGGCGCTCTCCGCGTGGCTGACCTTCGCGTTGCCGTGCCGTCCGTTCTTATGATGACGCTAGCCGCTGCTGCACTCGTGCTGGCGATGTGGGCCGCCCGCCGCCACGCCGTGATTGCCGCCGCCGGACTCGCTGCCATCCTTCTCGCCTCACTCGCGCTAACCTTCGTAGCCCCCGCCCAGCGCATCCGCCCCGGCGTCCTCGAAGTCACTTCGATCGATGTAGGCGAAGGCGACTCTACGCTCCTCGTCACCCCTCAAGGCCGCACGCTTCTCATCGACGCCGGAGGCCCCATCGGCCCCGGAGGTTCGCAACTCGATTTCGGTGAAGACGTCGTCTCCCCCTACCTCTGGGCCCGCGGCATCTCCCGCCTCGACGCCGTCGCCATCACTCACGGACACTCCGATCACATCGGAGGCATGATCGCCGTACTCAAAAATTTTCGTCCGAAAGAATTGTGGGTAGGATTGTTGCCGCCGAGTCAGGCTCTCGAAAACGTCGTCGCCACCGCGCAAGCGCTCGGCGTGAAAGTTGTCCGTCACTGGGAAGGCGACGAGTTTATCTTCGGCGGCGCCACCGTTGAGGTCCTGTTCTCGCCGCAAGACTGGCCCGTCGGCACCCGGCCCCAAAATAATGACTCGATGATCTTGCGTGTAACCTATCGCGACACGTCGGTGCTCTTGGAAGGCGACGCGGAAAAGCAAATCGAGCGCCGCGTAGCCGCCCTTCATCACCCGAGCGCCAACCTGCTCAAAGTTGGCCATCACGGCAGTGCAAATGCCACCACCGACGAGTTGCTCGCCTCAACTCATCCCAACTACGCCATCATTTCTGTGGGATTGAAAAATTCTTTTGGCCTGCCGCGCTCCGAAACCCTCGGCCGCCTTTCACAGGCGGGAGCCCGTGTTTACCGCACCGACCTCGATGGAGCCGTCAGCTTCTACCTCGACGGCCACTCCGTCACGCCTTCTTTGGCGGCTCTCGACTAACCGGATCCTGATAAGCCTCAATCTCCGCCGTCTCGTCATCATCTGCCACCGGATTTACTCGCTGCTCGGCAATCACACGCCGCGCCTCGTCCGCATCTTCTTCGCGCACCAGGATAATCATCCCGCCGAGGCCCGGAAACGTGTCCTGCAGGAACGCCGCCGATGTCAGGTCACTGTCAATCCCAGCCGAGTCCAGCAGGCCCTTCACCACCATTGCCTCCGACTCCTGCTCCGAATCGAACACCTTGACCAGTTTTTCGTTAGGATCAGGCCGCCGCTGCGTTTCTGCCCCGCCTTTCACCGGCTCCGCCATTTGACGATCTCCAATTCCGGACCGGCCGCCTCACCACCGATCCCATTCCCCCGCGATTCTACTCCTTGAACAGACCCGACCGCAGCCCGATGCTCATACTACAGCGACTCGTTTCGCGTCCTGAGCTCGCCATTCCATGAATTGTCACTCTAAGCACGGCCAGAATGCGGCTCTCGACCGATCCACCTGCTCAAAGCTCAGATGCCGTTTCTTCTTCCGGTGACCGGATCCAGTTTGAACGACCGCAAAGCCGTCTTTCCGGCAAGCCTTGGGTGAGAACCATCACATGATTTAGTGATGCAGGTCACACACCGTTGTGCGGGAAATAACCCAGTGGCTCCAATTCCCGCCATGGTTCCCTCACGTCGAGTAACGGTTGCAGGAAGGCAACCAGCTTGTTTTCTGATAGATACGAAGGTTACCGCCGGCAGCGTCCCGCCTTGGGAATTGGCTCCTCAGTTGCCATTACAGAGACTGTGGGCAGGACGGGCGCAGTTCGAAAGCTCGGACCTGCAGGAGGGTTACGATGCGCACTCCATACGGTCTGAATATTCTTGATAACTGCGTTACTTGCCCGGTTCGAGCGCAGCACCTGTTCTGCAACCTGTCGCCGCGCGCCTCGCAGCGCCTTAACGAGATCAAGTCCACCGCGGTTTACCCCAAGGGCGCCATGCTGTTCATCGAAGGGCAGCAGCCGCGCGGTGTCTTTGTGCTGTGCATCGGCAAATCGAAACTTTCTACATCCTCGCGCGAAGGCAAGACGATTATCACGAAGCTCTCGGACTCCGGCGACGTCCTCGGTCTCAATGCCGTGATGTCGAACCGTCCTTATGAAGTCACGGCCGAGATGATGGAGCCCGGCCAGGCGAATTTCATCCCCCGCGACTCCCTCCTCCTCTTCTTGAAAGAATTCCCAGAGGTGGCAGTAGGCGTAGCGCAGCAGTTGAGCCGTAACTACTACGTCGCCTATGAAGAAATTCGCACCCTCGGTCTGGCTGCGTCTCCGTCAGAAAAGTTCGCCAAGCTGCTGCTCTCCTGGTCCACTAAGACAACGCAAGACGACGGATCCTCGCAAGTCAAGCTAACGCTGACCCACGAAGAGATCGCCGAGATCATCGGCACCACTCGCGAAACAGTCAGTCGCCTGTTCTCGGAATTCAAACGAAAGCAGTTGGTCCAACTGAAAGGCGCCACCCTGATGATCCGCAGCCGCATCGCGCTCGAGAAGATCGTTCAGCTCTAGATCGCTTTTCGAGTCTTACAACGTTTATCCCCCCGCATGCGACGAGCTCGGTGACCGTAAAGGTCCCCGAGTTCGTCGTCGTTCCACCGGAGGTCGGCCAGTACCCCGGTGTCATCCTGAGCGGAGCCGCTTTTCAGGCGTAGCGAAGGATCTCTAACTCATCCGACCTCGCGCGTGACCCCAAACTGGCGGAATTGTACCCGGCAATCTATCTTGTGAGACCCGCCTACTCCGTCGCGGCAAACGAAACGTGCGCATCTTCCGGAGGCAGGAGATCGCGCACATCATGCTCCTTCGCGTGTGCGCTGCGCTTGCTGAGCCACCGCTTGAGATGTTTGCGGCTGGCCGGCCCAAGCTTCGAGAAGAAAAGTCCAGCTCGCCCTTGATCGCTGGCCCAGATCACATCCGCATGCCCCTGCAGCGTGAGCCCAGTTCCCGGCAGCACGCAGCGGAACGCGAGATTCGAGCTCATCGGCACCGGCTCGGTAGCCTGCACCGCCAGTCCATGCTCGCCAATGTCAATGCTGATCCCGGAAATAGTCCCGCTCTCGAGTTCGAGATACACCAACGTCTTCATCTCAAAACGCGCCGACTTGCGCTGATGCTTCTTCGCACCCTTTGTGCGGGTCTTCAGCGCGTCCTTCACTAGCTCCTTTTCGAGGGGCCGGTACAGGATGCGGCTCGCCCCGGACTGAAACGCTTCGCCAGTTCCGGGCCACGCGCGGCTGGCAACGGCCAGCAGCGCCGGCTTCTGCGCGGGCGGCAATAGCGCGGCCATGCGGATCACCTCTTCCGCCCCCGGCAAATCAAAGTCCACAATCAGCGTGGAGCAGCGTCCGGCCAGCACCGATTCCAGTGCTTCCTCGCCCGACGGGCAAGCCACCAACTCGATTCCGAGGTCTCCCAGCGTGGACTCCAGGGTTTTCAGGGACGTTTTGTCCCGGCACAATACCGCAGCAGACTGGCGCATGAGCACCAAATTAAGGGCTCCCGTGCCCCCGGTAAAGTCACACCAGTAATCCGATGAGAGGTTACCAACGAACTCTATAAATCCATAAAAACACTGGTGTTACACCGTCCATGCGGCACCGCCACTTCCGCCGGGTGGCCTGTTCTTGAGTCGCGGTTTTTGCGATTTTAAAGCGGGGATTTTGACTTCCGCCGAACTCTCGGCCGAACCCGCGCTGCTATAATCAAAAATTGCGCTCATGACAACGAAGCGACTGATTCGATCGACGACAGTTTTATCGGTACGCCGTAACGGAAGCGTGGTTCTGGCCGGCGACGGCCAGGTCACTCTCGGCGAGTCCGTAATCAAGCACACGGCCAAGAAGATACGCCGCCTCTACAACGACAAAATCGTGGCCGGATTCGCCGGCTCAACTGCCGATGCCTTCACCCTCTTCAGCCGCTTCGAAGCCAAGCTCGAGCAGTATCACGGCAATCTTGGACGCGGCGCCGTCGAACTCGCCCGCGACTGGCGCACCGACAAATTCTTGCGCCATCTCGAAGCTCTGCTGCTGGTCTCCGACAAAGAGCAAACGTTCCTGCTCAGCGGCCAGGGTGACGTGATCGAGCCCGACGGAGCAGTCGCCGCCATCGGCAGCGGCGGTCCTTATGCCCAGGCCGCCGCGCAGGCGCTCGCGGAGCACACCGATCTCTCCGCCCGCCAGATCGCCGAAGAAGCAATGAAGATTGCCGGCAAAATGTGCATCTATACCAATGACAAGGTAACGATTGAAGAACTGTAGTTCGAAGTTCCCATCTCAGCTGGCGACACATGGATCGCTACTGAACTGAGAACCGAGAACTGAGAACTGACTATGGCCATCTATCTCCCCTCCTCCGCTGAAGAAGAGCAGCTCGCGCTGGACGAACTCACTCCGCGCGAGATCGTCGTCGAACTCGACAAACACGTCATCGGCCAGAAAGACGCCAAGCGCGCCGTGGCCATCGCGCTGCGCAATCGCATGCGCCGCCAGAAGCTGACGCCCGAGCTCGCCGAAGAAATCATCCCCAAGAACATCATCATGATCGGCCCCACCGGCGTCGGCAAAACTGAAATCGCACGTCGCCTCGCGAAACTCGCGAACTCACCGTTTTTGAAAGTGGAAGCCTCGAAGTTCACCGAAGTCGGCTACGTCGGGCGCGATGTCGAATCCATGGTCCGCGACCTCGTCGAGATCGCCATCGACAACGTCCGCGAGGAAAAGCTGGAAGACGTCGCCGACAAGGCCGAACTCAACGCCGAAGAGCGCCTGCTCGATATTCTGCTTCCGCCTTCGCCTCCTCCGCGCCCGGAACAGCCTTCGACAGCTGGCGGCGTAGTCATTGACGGCAGCACGGCTCTTGCCGAATCCTCCAATCGCACCCGCGAAAAACTGCGTCAGCAACTGCGCGAGGGCAAGCTCGACGACCGCACCGTCGAGATCGATGTCCGCGAGCGCAATTTCCCCTCCTTCGAAATTCTGACCAACCAGGGCGTCGAAGAGATGGACGTCAACATTAAAGACATGTTGCCCAACATCTTCGGCCAGCGCACCAAGAAGCGGAAGATGAAGGTCAACGAGGCCTTCGAATATCTGATCCAGGAAGAAGAGCAGCGCCTCATCGACATGGACCAGGTCACGCGCGTTGCCATTGACCGCGTGGAAAACTCCGGCATCGTTTTCCTCGACGAGATCGACAAGATCGCCGGACGCGAAGGCGGCCACGGCCCCGACGTTTCGCGCGAAGGCGTGCAGCGCGACATTCTGCCTATCGTCGAAGGCACAACCGTCAACACTCGTTACGGCATGGTGCGCACCGACCACATTCTCTTCATCGCCGCCGGAGCATTCCATGTTTCGAAGCCGAGCGACCTGATCCCCGAACTGCAAGGCCGCTTTCCGATTCGCGTCGAACTGCAATCGCTGACCATGGAAGATTTCGTTCGCATTCTCACCGAGCCGAAGTCGTCGCTCGTGAAGCAGTACACCGCCTTGCTCGATACCGAAGGCGTCAAGCTGGACTTCACACCGGAAGCTCTAAACGAGATCGCCCACTTCGCCTTTCGCGTCAACGAAAGCACCGAGAACATCGGTGCCCGCCGCCTTCACACCATCATGGAGCGCGTCCTTGACGAGCTGAGCTTCGAAGCCCCCGAGAAGAAGGGTGAGGCGGTTACCATCGATGCCGACTACGTCCGCAAGATGCTCACCGACATCGTGAAAGATCAGGATTTGTCGCGCTATATTCTGTAGTTGGTGATTTCCCGCTAAACCGACCTCGCGCGTAAGCCCTTCCTGTTCACAACCCAACCTCTGTTATCCTGCTCCGTCATGAAAACCATCGACCGCTCCCGTCTGCAGTCTCTCATGCAGCGTGAGCAAAAGAAATTCGTCGACGAGCACCCCAAATCCAAAGCGCTCTTCGACCGCGCCCGCAAGTCGCTGCTCGCAGGCGTGCCCATGAACTGGATGGTGAAATGGGCTGGAGCATTTCCCCCCTTTGTGCGCGAAGCCCAGGGCGCGCACTTCTTCGACGTCGACGGCCACCGCTACATCGATTTCTGCCTCGGCGACACCGGAGCCATGACCGGCCACTCTCCCTTCGCCACCGTGAAAGCAGTCGAAGAGCAATCCCGCCGCGGCATCACGCTGATGCTCCCCAGCGAAGACGCGATCTTCGTCGCCGAAGAATTGCAGAAGCGCTTCAACCTTCCCTACTGGCAGTTCGCGCTCACCGCCACCGACGCTAATCGCTTCTCGATTCGCCTCGCCCGCCAGATTACCGGCCGCCCAAAGATTCTGGTCTTCAACTGGTGCTATCACGGCACGGTGGACGAAACTTTCATCACCCTCGACGCCAACGGCGCCGCCGGCCCGCGCCCCGGAAACATCGGACCGCCGGTCAATCCCGCGGTCACCACGAAGGTCGTCGAGTTCAACGACATGGATGCCCTCGAAGCCGCGCTTCATTCCGATGATGTAGCGTGCGTTCTGGCGGAGCCCGCGATGACGAACGTCGGCATCGTGCATCCCCAGCCCGGATACCACAAGGCGCTTCGCGAAATCACGCGCGAGCACGGAACGCTGCTGATCATTGACGAGACCCACACCATCTGCGCCGGTCCCGGCGGCTATACCCGCGCGCGATAATCTCGATCCCGACGTGATCGTATTCGGCAAGGCAATCGGCGCAGGCATTCCCGGCGCCGCTTACGGTTTTTCGCAAGAAGTTGCCGACCGCATTGGGGCTCGGCAGGAACTCGAAAACTGCGACGTCGGCGGCATCGGCGGCACGCTCGCCGGCAACGCCCTTTCACTCGCGGCCATGCGCGCGACGCTCACCAAGGTTCTGACCAAAGAAGCTTTCGACCGCATGATGCCCATGGCCGAGCGCTGGACCACTGGCGTCGCCAAAGCCATTGCCGACGCCGAACTCCCGTGGCACGTCACGCGACTCGGCTGTCGCGCCGAATATTTGTTCGGTCCCAAACAGCCCCTCAACGGCAGCGAAGCCCACGACGCCATGGACTTCGAACTCGAACGCTTCATGCACCTCTACGCCATGAATCGCGGCATCCTGCTCACCCCGTTTCACAACATGGCCCTGATGTCCCCGCAAACCGAAGCAGAAGACGTAGACCGTCACACCAAAGTCTTCCGCGAAGCAGTAAAAGAGCTCAGCTAGCAGGAGTAGACACGCGCCCACGCTCAAGTCAGGCTCTCTATCCGCACTTGTCATTCCGAGCGAAGCGAGGAACCTGCTTTTCGCAGCGCAGGCAGACCGTTGGAAATAGCGATGCTGCTCGTCGTCCCCAAAATGGGGTCATCCTGAGCGTAGCCGCTTTTCAGGCGCAGCGAAGGATCTCCTCCCTGTCAGGTCTCGCGCGTGAGCCACCCGCCCACTCAACCGGCGTTGCGCCGTCGCCACGAGCCTGCCTTCTGTTACGCTGTTTTCTTCTCATGAGACTCCCCGCAGGAAATTTCCTGGCGCTATTGACCGCGACCGCAATCATGACGGCCTGCGCTTCGATCGGCCCGCCGCTCCCCCCTCTCTCGAGCTACCCAAGTCCCCCACCGATCTCCGAGCGACTCGAAAAGGCGATCGCGTCACTCTGACCTGGACCATTCCCACTATGACGACCGACCGTCAAACCGTCCGAAGCGTGGGAGCGACGCGCATCTGCCGAAGCCTGCAGCCCGAGTTCACGCAGTGCGGCGTTCCCGTTGGCGAAGCTCCAGTCGCCGTGACCTCGACCAAGTCTCCCAAACAGAAAAATACGGCTTCCTACACCGACACCTTGCCCGCCACCCTCGAGAGCGATGACCCTTCCAGTTTCATCACCTACGCAGTCGAACCCCTCAATGCCGACGGCCGTGGCGCCGGCCCGTCGAATCGTGTGCGAGTTGCCCTCGCCCGAACTTTGCCGCCACCACGGAACTTCACTGCGCATTTGACCGGTCAGGGAGTAGTCCTGAGTTGGGAGAATGCCGTTCCGTCGTCCTCGATGCACTACCTCTATCGTGTCTACCGGCGCCTGGAAGGCACCAAAGACGAAACGCCGATTGGGGAAGTGCCAGCCGCGAACGAGCCGAATCTCACTCTCACCGATTCGACCTTCGAGTGGCAGAAGAATTACGAGTACCGCGCCGAGACAGTTACCGTGCTCTCCCAAAAAGACAAGCCCGAAGTACAAATCGAGGGCGACGACACACCCCCACTAAAGATCTTCGCCAACGACACTTTCCCGCCCGCCGTCCCGTCCGCCTTGCAGGCAGTATTCTCCGGCCCGGGCCAGCAGCCCTTCATCGATCTGATCTGGGCTCCCGTCAGCGATGTCGACCTCGACGGCTATAACGTCTATCGCCACGAAGAGAGCTCCGCACTAGTAAAAGTAAATACCGAGTTGGTGAAGACTCCCGCATACCGGGACACAACCGTAGCCTCCGGAAAACATTATTTGTACGCCGTAACCTCAGTCGACCTCCGCGGCAACGAAAGCGCACACTCCGAAGAAGCCGAAGAGACCGTACCCTAGTAATCCGATTTTTGCCAGAACGAACCGAAAGGTCGCGATTTTGTTTTGTGCGCCGCAGCGCTACCAAACCTCCCCGGTCATCCTGAGCGTAGCCGCTCTTCAGGCGAAGCGAAGGATCTCGTTCTCCTCCGCCCTCGCGCGTGAGCCCGACCGCAACACCCGAAGCCATTCAACAAATATTTGCCGCACTTCCGCCTCACCTTCCCCACTTATGGTTAGATAGATAACAATGAAATATTGCCGATTCCAATTCAATGGCCAGGCCCAATACGGCTTGGTCGAGTCTGTTGCTGGACGCGACGCGATTGTGCGAGTTCTGCTGACCGCACCCGAAGAGGCTGACGGAGACATGGAAAGCCTCCGCACCCGCCGCATCGAGCCGATTCCCCTCGACGAAGCCGCGCTCCTGCCTCCCGTTCGACCGTCGAAAATTGTGTGTGTTGGCCGCAACTATCGCGAGCACGCCGCCGAGTTGGGCCATGAGGTTCCGAAAGAGCCTCTCATCTTCTTCAAGCCAACATCCGCGTTGATGGCTCCCGGCGGGACCGTGCGCCGTCCGAAAATTTCCGAGCGTGTCGACCACGAAGGCGAACTCGGTGTCGTCATCGGTAAAACCTGTTACCAGCCCTCACCCGACGCCGACATCCGTCAATACATCTTGGGCTATACCTGCGTCAACGATGTCACCGCGCGCGATTTGCAAAATAAAGACGGCCAGTGGACCCGCGCCAAAGGTTTCGATACGTTTTGTCCTGTCGGTCCGATGGTCACCGACGAGATCGATCCGTGGACTGGAGTCGGCGTCGAAACCCGCGTCAACGGTGAGGTTCGACAGCAAGGCAACACGCGCGATTTTATTTTCACCCTGGATGTGGTCATCCGCCACATTGCGCAGGTGATGACGCTATTTCCCGGCGACCTGATTCCCACCGGCACTCCTGCAGGAGTTGGCCCGCTCAAAGCAGGAGATCGCGTCGAGGTCAGCGTGGAAGGCGTTGGCACGCTGAATAATGCCGTCGTCGACGAATAACCGCACGGTTGAGTGGAATTTATTGCAGGCGAAACCGCTCGCGAATCAGCCGTTGCAGCCGCGGTTTATAAAGCAGATCGTAGGCGAGTTCTTTGTCGGGAAACATGGCCAGTGCAGCGCGCTTGGCTCCGGCTGCCAATTCGGACGCTTCCTCAATCGTGAGGCTGGGATCCTGACCAATCACCGACGAGACCATGCTGATCATCAGTTGCAGCCGCCGGATCTTGCGGGCCTCCTCGTCGCGCTCGCGCCGCGCCTGCTCTTCGGGCAAGGGAAAGCTCGTATCGTTTCCGGCCTGCTGGTGAATGTTCATAGGATCCCCTTTACTCGTCCCACAGCTTTGGATGACGCAACCCGCCCCGGCGTTGCGCCATGGTTACAGGCATTCTCGCTCACTCCGCCAGGAATGCAATTACCCGAAGGTGCCGTTCCAGGTTCACGTGCTGGCGGCTTTTTGTCGCTGAACGCAACGGTGTCATCCTGAGCGAAGCTGTTTTACAAGCGTAGCGAAGGATCTCCCTTTGATCGCTGATCGACCGCGAGCCAAACTGTAGCTTTCTGCACTAGTTCACCGGCAAACGTCCAAACCCGTGTTCTAGAAACAGGACAGACTCGAGTTTGCCCAACCGCCCTCCTCGGAATGTGTTACTAACCTCTTAACGCAGTTCCCACCGTCGTCGAACTGCCAGCCACAACGTCGATCTCTTCGAAGAGGTATTCCTATGACGTGCTCCCGATTCTCCCTCTCGAAATTTTCATTCCTGCTCGCCACTCTACTCATCCTCAGCCACATCGCTGGCGCTCAGGATTTCAAAAAGCAAGTCATCTACCAAATCGTCACCGACCGGTTCTTCAACGGATCGACGAGCAACGACAATCCTTCCCAAAGCACAGGCCTCTTCGATTCCACGAAGACGAACTGGCAAGCCTACTGGGGCGGCGACCTCGCCGGGATCCAGGCAAAGATGTCGTACCTCAAAGGCATGGGCGTCACCGCGATTTGGATTTCCCCCACCGTCGACAACGAAAACCTGAACATGGCCACCGGCAGTCCGATCTCCGCCCCCTATCACGGATACGACGCCCGCGACTTCATGAAAGTCGAAGAACACTTCGGCGATACCAGCAACTCCTGGTCTGCCTTTGACAGCCTCGTCTCAGCCGCGCACTCCAACGGCATCAAGGTCATCGTCGACTGGGCCAACAATCACTCCAACTACAACGGCGGCGGCGAGTTCGGCGCGCTCTATAACAACGGAGTCTTCATGGCCTCCGACAGCAACGATCCCAACGGTTACTTCCACCACAACCCCAACATTACCGACTACAACGACCGTTACCAGCTTCAGTACTACACGCTCCTAAGCCTCGAAGATCTGAATCAGGAAAACGCCACCATCGACAGTTACCTGAAGACAGCAGCGCATCAGTTCCAGTCCCACGGGGTTGACGGCTTCCGCCTCGACGCCATCAAGCACGCGACCTGGGGCTGGGAATACTCCTTCGCGAATTCAGTCTTCAACCAGGCCCCCAGCTTCCTCTACGGAGAGTGGTACAACAACAACTCCGGGGATGCGATGTATCACGATGCTTATAAGTTTGCGAATAAGTCGGGGATCAACGAATTAGACTTCGGGATAAATCAGGCCGTGCGCGATGTGTTTGCCAGTAACAACAATTTTTCGGAGTTGGATGGGACGATTACGACCGAGAACGCGAACTTTACCTGGAACAATGATTTCGTCACTTTCTTTGACAGCCACGACGAATCGCGGCTGTTGACTTTAAATAACAACAACAATCGGCTGCATGAGGCGATGGCGTTTCTGCTGACGGGGCGCGGCATCCCGGTCATTCTCTATGGCGACGAGCAGTATCTTGCACAATGACACCAACGGCGGGGGCGATCCTTACTGCCGCGTCTGGATGAGTTCGTTCAGCACCAGCACGACCGCCTATCAACTGATCAGCAAGCTGGCAGCGCTTCGCCAGAGTAACGATGCGCTCGGCTACGGCGAATGGCAACAGCGCTGGCTCAACAACGATGTCTACATCTACGAGCGCAAGTTCTTCAACGACGTGGTGCTGGTCGCGATCAACAAGAACGACACCACCGGCTACGCGATCTCCGGGCTTTTCACCTCGCTGCCCGCCGGCAGTTACGGCGACTTCTTGAGCGGACTCCTTGGCGGATCGGGCCTGACGGTTACGTCCGGTAGCGGCGGCAACAATCCCGCGAACAACTTCACGTTGCCTGCGCACACCGTCGCGGTCTGGCAATCTGTGGGCACACCTGCTGCGCCCGAGGTTGGATCGATCGGCCCGACTCTCGGCCAGCCCGGAATGAAAGTCACCATCGCCGGCAAAGGCTTCGGCTCCGCCACCGGACAAGTTCTCTTCGGCACGACGGGGGCGACGGTGAATTCGTGGTCCGACACTTCCGCCACCTTCACGGTGCCGACCATGACCAACGGCGTCTACCAGGCAGAGGTGAAAAATAGTTCGGGGATTGCGTCGAACACAACTCAGTTCACGGTGCTAACCGCACAGCTCATCCCCGTGACCTTCACCGTGAACAACGCGACTCCCACCAACATGGGCGACTACATTTTTTTGACTGGCAGCACCGTGGAACTCGGCAACTGGGGCACGACCTTCGACACGGCGATCGGCCCCATGCTCGATCCGAGCTATCCCAACTGGTTCCTGAATGCATCGCTGCCTGCAGGTGCCACGGTGCAGTTCAAGTTCATCAAGATCGCGGCCAACGGAGCCGTGACATGGGAGAACGGATCGAACCATCAGTACACCGTTCCATCCAGCGGCACTGGGTTCGTGACCGTGAATTGGCAGTATTGATTTGTCCCGAGACCTGAGTCGCGAGTCCCGAGTCGCTGGGTGCCCCACAACTCGCGCGGTGTTTGCGCGAGATGTGGGAATTTTTGCCGACAGTGCATATCTCGTCGGATCACCACGGAAATTGGGCACTTCACACAGAAACCCCCATGTCTGCCAAAACCAGGCAGAATTGGGGCACCCGGTCCTATTTTGGGAGTGGGAGTTGGACTATTTCTTCAAGAGTCACAGACTCTATCAGCGATCTGGAAATACTCTGGCGTCATGCCTTGGAGTCTGAAACGCTACAACTACACCGGTGCTCTCCACTTCATCACCTTCAGTTGCGATCAACGAAAGCCTCTGCTCTCCGCCCCAGAGCGCCGCGATCTTTTTCTGGACATAGTTGAGAAGATGAGATCGAAATACCGCTTCGCGGTGTGCGGATACGTTGTCATGCCCGAGCACGTTCATCTGTTAATTTCTAAGCCCGAGATTGCGAATTGTTCGGTCGTGATCCGTGCAATCAAAATCGCATTTGTTCGCCGAAAATTCGGCGCGACACGCAACTCGCAACCGCCGGCGGAAGTGGGACACCCGCGTTCGATTCTTTATGCAGACCCGTTCTGGATGAAGCGCTTCTACGACTTCAACGTCTACAGTGATCACAAGTTCATCGAGAAGCTGCGATATATACACCGCAATCCGGTCAAACGCGGATTGGTGGCGCATCCGGAAGATTGGAAGTGGAGCAGCTTCCGCAGCTACGCCACGGGAGAAGTTGGACCTGTAAAGATCAACGATTGGTTGTGGAAAGAAAAGAAGCTTCGATTGAAAGTCGTATAGCCAAGTCACCAGAAAGTTCGTGGGGTAAAACCGAACCCGGGTGCCCCACAACTCGCGCGTTGTTTGCGCGAGATGTGGGGATTTTTGATGGTAGTGCACAAGCTCGTCGGATCACCCGGAAATTGGGCACTTCATACAAAAAGCCCCACGTCTGCCAAAACCAGGCAGAAGTGGGGCACCCGCCTGTAGTTTAACCTGCGATCTACACTCCCACCGGCTCCGCTTTCGTCGCCAGCAACTGCCTCAGCACGTACTGCAGAATCCCGCCGTTGGCGTAGTAGAGCGCTTCCTGCGGCGTGTCGATGCGGACCAGCGCTTCGAACTCCACTGGCTTCCTTGCCTTTCGCAGTGGCGCGCACTTTCACCCGGCTTCCGGCGGCGAAGTGTTCGACCAGTTCGCGGATGCCGGTGATCTCGAAGATTTCTTCTCCGGTCAGCTTCAGCGAGTCGGCGTTCTCGCCGGCGGGGAACTGCAGCGGGAGAATGCCCATGCCGACCAGGTTCGAGCGGTGGATGCGCTCGTAGCTTTCGGCGATCACGGCGCGGACGCCGAGCAGGGCCGGGCCTTTCGCGGCCCAGTCGCGGGACGACCCGGAGCCGTACTCTTTGCCCGCAAGAATGACGAGCGGCGTTCCCGTCGGCGCGATATTTTTCGCTGGCGTCGAAGATCGACATCTCGGTGTTCGTCGGCAGGTGGCGGGTGAATCCGCCTTCGGTCTGCGACCAGTTTGTTGCGCAGGCGGACGTTGGCGAAGGTGCCGCGCACCATGACTTCATGATTGCCGCGGCGCGATCCGTAGGAGTTGAAGTCCGCCGGCTTCACGCCGTGCTCCTGCAAATATTTTCCGGCGGGGCTGTCTTTCTTGATCGAGCCGGCGGGCGAGATGTGGTCGGTGGTGACGCTGTCGCCGAGCACGGCGAGCACGCGCGCTTTCTTGATGTCCTCGACGGGCGACGGGCTTCACCGCCATGTCGTCGAAGTAAGGCGCGCGGCGGATGTAGGTGGAATCTTTTTCCCAGGCGTAGGTTTCGCCCTTGGGAACGGAGAGGCCGCGCCAGCGCTCGTCGCCCTCGAAAACTTCGCCGTAGGACTTCGTGAACATGTCGGAGGAAATCGACTGCTGCATCGCTTCTTCGATTTCGCGCTGCGACGGCCAGATGTCGGCGAGGTAGACGGGCTGTGCCGTCCGTGCCTTTGCCGATGGCGATCTTTGCGCAGGTCGATGTCGATGCGTCCGGCGAGCGCGAAGGCGACGACCAGCGGCGGCGACATCAGATAGTTGGCGCGAACTTCGGAGTTGATGCGTCCTTCGAAGTTGCGATTGCCGGAGAGCACGGAGGCGACGACCAGATCTTTTTCGTCGATCGCCTTCGAAACTTCTTCCGGCAGCGGGCCGGAGTTGCCGATGCAGGTGGTGCATCCGTAGCCGACGATGTGGAATTTCAGTTTCTCGAGATAGGGCAGTGAGTCCGGCTGTTGCGAGATAGTCGCGGACGACTTTCGATCCGGGAGCGAGCGAAGTCTTGACCCACGGCGGAACGTGCAGAGTCCTTTCTCGACGGCTTTCTTGGCGAGCAGTCCGGCGCCGATCAGGACCGACGGATTCGACGTGTTGGTGCACGAAGTGATCGCGGCGATGACGACGCTGCCGTGCTTCAGCGAATCTTTCACCGAGGCCGACACGTGCTCGTGAACTTTGGGATCTTCGACGCCGATGGCAGCCGGACTTCCGCCTTCCTGCTCCCAGCGTTTGGTATTCGACGCGGCGCATGCGTCGCAGCGGTCGGGCCGCGGCTGCTTTGGGCTTGATCAGCGAAGGCAGAGCCTTGTTGAACGACTCTCCGGCCTGCGAGAGCACCACGCGATCCTGCGGACGCTTCGGCCCGGCGAGGCTGGGCTCGACGGTCGCGAGATCGAGCGTGAGCAGTTCGGAATATTCGGCTTCGGGCGTCTTTTCGTCGTGGAACAGTCCCTGCTCGCGACCGTAGGCTTCGACGAGCGCAATCTGTTCTTCAGCTGCGTCCGGTGAGGCGCAGATATTTCAGAGTCTCTTTGTCGATGGGGAAGATGCCGCAAGTCGCGCCGTATTCCGGAGACATGTTGGCAATCGTCGCGCGATCGGCAAGCGGCAAGATCGCGCAGGCCGGGCCCAAAGTACTCGACGAACTTTCCCGACGACGCCGTGCTTGCGCAACATCTCGGTGATGGTCAGAACAAGATCGGTGGCAGTCGCGCCCTCGCGCAACCGCCCAGTCAGCTTCACGCCGACCACCAGCGGAATCAGCATGGACACAGGCTGCCCGAGCATCGCAGCCTCGGCTTCAATTCCACCCACGCCCCACCCAAGAACCCCCAACCCATTAATCATGGTGGTATGACTATCGGTGCCGACCAGGGTGTCGGGGTAGGCGGTGCGCTTGCCTGCTGACTCGTGGACGAAGACTACGCGGGCGAGGTATTCGAGATTGACCTGGTGGACGATGCCGGTGTCGGGAGGGACGATGGCGAGGTTGCGGAATCCGGTTTGTCCCCAGCGCAGGAAGGAGTAGCGCTCTTTGTTGCGCTGGAATTCGAGGAGGGCGTTCATGTCGAAGGCGCCGGAGGTGCCGAATTCGTCGACCTGGACGGAGTGATCGATGACGAGTTCGACCGGCTGGAGAGGATTGATGAGGGCGGGATCGCCGCCGAGAGTCTTCATGGCGTCGCGCATGGCGGCGAGATCGACGACGCAGGGGACTCCGGTGAAATCCTGCAGCAGGACGCGGCTGGGAGTGAAGGCGATTTCCTTGTCGGGCTTCGACTTGCTGTTCCAGGCGGCGAGGGCGCGGATTTCTTCCTTGCGTGACGTTGCGGCCGTCTTCGGTGCGGAGCAGATTCTCCAGCAGAATGCGCAGGCGAGAAGGGCAGGTGCTTGGTCGAGATGCCCTGCTTGTCGAGCGCGTCGAGGCGGTAGATTTCGTATTCTTTGGTGCCGACTTTGAGGGTGGAGCGAGAATTGAAACTGTTCACAGACATGATGGCCTTCCTTAATTGAGGTATGACGTCGGGCGCAGGCGGGTCGGGCTGCGCAGAATGCAACCTATTAGTGTAATTCGTTTGGGTGGGAATTGCGTAGGGGGCGGTGCAGCAAAACCTTCACGACCGAGGAAGGCCGGGATTCGTTCGGAACTTTGCGGGGAAGAGCATTGAACCGCAAAGTGCGCGAAGAAAAGCCGCTAAGGACGCTAAGAAAACACTCGACCGATTGAATCTTCACTGTAAAATCATGGAAGAGTTTGGCGGGATGCATATGAAAAAAGTTCCTCTCTTTGTTCTTGTGGCGGTGTTGGGTGTGAGTTGTCTGGCGCCGGTGTATGCCGGCGCAAAGACGCAGACGCAGGACCGCGATGCCCGGAAGATGGAGAAGAAACAGGCGAAGGCGCAGAAGAAGTATGCGAAGGCGCAGAAGAAGGCCGAGAAAAAGATGTTGAAGACGAGCAAGAAGAATACGCATTACCCGACACATACCATCTGACGACTGCATAGGTCCCCGGATTCGTGGCGGATGCCGGGTGCGGTTGTTGAAACTCTGTGGTGCTCCAGCAAAATTGAATGACATCGGGAAAAATCCCCACATCTCGCGCATACACCGCGCGAGTTGTGGGGCACCCGGGTTCGTGCCCGCCGACAGTTCGGGGAAACGGAGATCCCTCGCCCCGCTGGTGAAAACGCGGGGACTTCGGGATGACGCATGGTTTCACTAGTTCCCGAGGGATTGGATTTTCGGCTGGAAAAATCCCCACATCTCGCGCATACACCGCGCGAGTTGTGGGGCACCCGGGTTCGTGCCCGCCGACAGTTCGGGGAAACGGAGATCCCTCGCCCCGCTGGTGAAAACGCGGGACTTCGGGATGACGCATGGTTTCACTAGTTCCCGAGGGATTGGATTTTCGGCTGGAAAAATCCCCACATCTCGCGCATACACCGCGCGAGTTGTGGGGCACCCGGGTTCGTGCCCGCCGACAGTTCGGGGAAACGGAGATCCCTCGCCCCGCTGGTGAAAACGCGGGGACTTCGGGATGACGCATCGTTTCACGTTCCCGAGGGATTGGATTTTCGGCGGCAAAAATCCCCACATCTCGCGCATACACCGCGCGAGTTGTGGGGCACCCGGGGGTGTTAGCGAACGCTGGTCCAGATCTGGTAGATCACGACTCCGAACATGAAGACGAGGTAGAAGCGTAGCGCCCAGAAGAGGATCATTTCGGTGCGGGTGAGGCTGCGACGTGGGCAATGGTGTTTCTCTTTGGCGGAAATGAGTTGATCGGGTTCGAGGGAGGCGACGACGGAGGCGAGCTCTTCGGGACTCAGGTTGGAGTCGTGAGCGGGGCTGAGTTTTGGGGTCATTTCGAATTTGCCTCCGGATGCGGGGGACGGAGCGACCGCGATTCGTCTCGCTCAGTCTTCATTATTTATTTGCCCCCTATCAATGACAGGGCGTGGGGGGCTACGACGCTGATGCCGAAGAGAAGGCCGGCTGCTACCAGGACGACGACGACTCCCAGCGCGAGGATGTTGGCCCATGTCGGGCTGACCAGGTCGCCCATGATTTCGCGGTCGTTGACGAGCATGTAGAGGAAGAGCAAGGCAGGGGGCATGGCGAGGACTGCGATCACGTTGACGACGAGCACGATGTAGACGAGAGGGATGCCGGGGATCAGGACGAGTCCCGCGGCAGCTGCGGCCTCAACGATGAGGACCAGATAGAAAGATTTTCCTTGATTGAAGGGAAGATTCAGGCTGTGGGGACGATGAGCGACTTCTCCGAAGGCGTAGGCAGAAGACGTGGAGATGGTGACTGCGGCGACCATGCCGGCTTCAAACATTCCTAGAGCGAAGAGGGCGGAGCCCCAATGTCCGACGAAGGGCTGCAGGGCTTGCGCGAATTCGGCGGCTTCGAAGTTGCCGGTGGACATGCCGTGGGCGAAAAGCGGCGACGTCGCAACGATCGTGGCGAGAGCGGCGAGGGCCGCTAACGCAGCGCCCAGCACGGTATCGATGCGGCCGAAACGGATGTCATGTGTGGTCAGGCCTTTATCGGCGATGGCGCTCTGCTGGAAGAAGAGCATCCAGGGCGTGACCGTCGCGCCGATGTTCGAGAGAAGTATGAGGACAGTCTCTTGCGTGAGGCTGGGTCGCGGTCCCCAGGTAAAGAGTGCGCTGCCGATCGCTCCCCAGTGAGGATGGCTGAGCAGTGCGACGGGGACGAATACAAGGTTAAACATCGCAGCGACTAAGGTGATGCGCTCCCAAGTCCAGTAACGGTGCGCCATCAGAGCGACGAAGAGAACGATCCAGGCGCCGAGAACCGAAACGGCGGGGCGGATGCCGAAGTATCCGAGGCCGGCGCGGATGGCAATGAACTCGGTGACCAGTGTGAGGAAGTTGCCGACCATGAGATCGATCATGGAGAACCATCCCCAAAAGGGGCCGAAGCGATCGAAGATGAGCTCGGCATGGCCGCGATGAGTGGCGGCGCCGAGACGCACGGTCATTTCCTGGACAACGCAGGCCATGAAGAAGGTGAGGACCACAAAGGGAAGGAAGAAGCCGATGCCGAAGCGGGCTCCAGTGGCGGCGTAGGAGAGCATGCTGGGGCCATCGTTTTCGCCGAGCATGACGAGGATGCCGGGGCCGACGAGCAGCCAGAGGAGCCGGGTGCGAGACCACAAGCCGCGTTGAATGCGGGTGGCGAGGACGCGCTCGCGGTCGTGGGCGCGGTCGACATCTTCGTGAGTGATGGTGACGCCGCCGGCGGAGACGGGGGCGGTGAGAGGGTTGGAAGGCAGGGTCCGGGGCGGCTTCGACGATGTTTTTGAATCAGTCATGCAGCGACGTCAGCGAGCGGGTCCCAGAGTTAGCCCAAGTATATAGCAGAATGTAAACTATAGTTAACTAATTTGTTCGGCGTGTGGGCTCCTGCTGTCGGCTAAGAAAAATCAAACTCCTTAACCACAGAGGGCACGGGGGACAGGGGTCGAATTAGTCGTTGAGTGAGCAGGATCAAAATCTCCACATCTCGCGCAAAGGGCGCGCGCGTTGTGGGGCACCCGGGTTTGTCTTTGACAACGTGGGTGCTGGAGTTGGGTAAACTTACGCACATGACGCGAGCTGCACTGGGAATTCGCATGCATTCCGGGTGGGGCGTCCTCGTGGCCGTTGCCGGAGACGGCGACTCGTTGGCGGTGCTGGAGCGCAGGCGGATCGTGGTCGTCGATTCGTCGGTTGCGGGGAGTGTGCAGCCTTATCACCATGCGGCCTTGGCGTTGGGAAAGGTGGGGCTGGCGGGGGCGGAGAAATACATAACGGAGTGCGCGACTGTGTCAGAGCGGCTTGCGATCGCAGTGGTCGAGGAAGTGCGCCGAGAGTTGGAAGGGCGGCAATATAAAGTCGCCGGGTGCGCGGTTTTGCTGGCTTCGGGTCGCACATTGCCTTCGCTCGAGAAAATTCTGGGAGCGCATCCGTTGATTCATACCGCGGAGGGAGAATTCTTTCGCGATGCGGTGAGGAGGGCGTGCGGGCGGTTGAAGATTCCGGTTACCGCGATTGCGGAGAGAGAAGTTGAGGCGCGGGCTAGAACGGTTTTCGGAAATGCGGCGGGGCGTGTGGTTCGGGGTGTCGAGACGGCGGGGAGTTCGATCGGGCCACCCTGGACGAAGGATCATAAAGGGGCGGCGCTGGCGGCAGCGATGGTGCTGAAGGGGTAGTTATCTTGTCTGTTGTACGCAAACAAGTCAATATCCCCACTCCGGTTTGTTTTGGTCCCCTGGATTCGCGGCGGGCGGGTGCAGCGGTTGTTGAAGCTCTGTGGTGCTCCTGCAAAATTGAGTGACATCGGCGAAAATCCCCACATCTCGCGCAAAGAGCGCGCGAGTTGTGGGGCACCCGGGTTTGTTTTGGACGCCGGATTCGTGGTGATGACGGGTCCGTCGGTTGAAGCTCTGTGGTGCTCCTGCAAAATTGAATGACATTGGGAAAAATCCCCACATCTCGCGCAAAGAACGCGCGAGTTGTGGGGCACCCGGTTCGTCGTGAGTATCCGGGTTCGTTAGTGCTTTGCGCGGGGGGTGGGGGCGAGCCAGACTCGTTCGGAGGCGGCGGGGCCTAGAGAGATGGTGCCGGCCGGCGAGGATAGGGTTAGCGTCTGATCGTAGTTGCGCTCGATGAGGCGGAGTTTGGCGCCGGGGCGGACGCCGCGGTGCTCGAGGAATTCGAGGAGGCGGCGATCGCGTTCGTAGATTCCGCTGACGGTGTAGGTGTTGTCGAGTTCGGCGTCGGCGAGCAGGACGAGTCCGCGACGGCGGCGGCTAGCGGGCCCTTCGACTTCACTTAAGTTGCCGTGTGGGCATGCGCCTCCCGCCCCAAGCTTGGCCAGAAGTTTGGCTTCGAAGTCGGGAGAGACGGCGTGTTCGAGGCGCTCAGCCTCGTCGTGAACCTTCCACCATTCCATGCCGAAAAGTTCGGAGAGCATGCGCTCGATGAGATGGTGGCGGAGGGTGAGCTTGCGGGCGATCTTGCGTCCGGCGGAGGTGAGGCGGACTTCGCCGCCCTTCTCGACGAGAACGAGTCCATCTTTTTTCAGGCGGCGCAAGGCCATGGTGACGGCGGGCGGCGAGACGTTGTGCCAGTCCGCGAGACGGGCGGAGATCACCGTTTCTCCTTCGCTCTCGGCTTCGAGGATCGACTTGAGGTAGTCTTCTTTGGAGACGGTGATCATGCTGCGAGCATTATACGGCGGGTTAAGCATAGTTAATATTGTTGATTGATGATTCTTGATTGTTGATTGAAAAACGCGACCGCGCGGGATTCAGGCTGTCAGGCTGACGCGCGAGAATGGATGAGATCGAGCTCCTTCGCTCCGCCTGGAGAATGGCTACGCTCAGGATGACCATTTTGATGTTTTTCATCTGCAATCTGGAATTCGAAGAGCAAAAATAGACTCTAGCGTTTGACAGCATTCCCGCGTGAACCCCTAACCTGATTTTCTCTGACTTATGAAAGTTCTTGTCCTCGGTAGCGGCGGGCGCGAGCATGCGCTGGTGTGGAAGCTGCGGCAGTCGCCGCGGATTTCGCAGCTTTATTGCGCGCCGGGCAATGGCGGGATCGCGGACGACGCGGAATGCCTTGCCGCGGATCTGAAGAGTCTGGATTCGATCGACGGCGCTGGCGACGCGGCTACAGCCGGATCTGACGGTGGTGGGTCCGGAGTTGCCGCTTACGCTGGGCGTGGTGGATGAGTTCACGCGGCGCGGTTGGCGCGACGTTTGGGCCGACGCAGCGCGGCGGCGCAACTGGAGTCGAGCAAGAGCTTCGCCAAGGAATTTCTGCAGCGGCATCACATTCCCACGGCGCCGTTTGCGATTTGCGATTCGATCGAGCAGGTACGCGCGGCGCTGGGACATTTCCACGCGCCGGTGGTCGTGAAGGCGGATGGGTCTGGCCGCGGGCAAGGGCGTGGTCATCGCCAAGACCAAGGAAGAGGCGGCGAGCGTGGCGGCGGAGATGCTCAGCGGCAAAATGCTGGGCGAGGCCGGGGCGCGCGTGGTGCTGGAAGAATGTTTGAAGGGCGACGAGCTTTCGTTTCTCGTGTTCAGCGACGGCGAGCGCGTGGCTCCGCTGGTGGGAGCGCAGGATCATAAGCGCGTGGGCGACGGCGACACCGGGCCGAATACCGGCGGCATGGGCGCGTATTCGACCGCGGACATTGTGGACGACCAGATGCGCGACTGGCTGGTGAATCACATTGCGCGGCCGGTGGTAGCGGGGATGAAGGCTGAAGGCGCGGAGTTCAAGGGCGTGCTGTACTGCGGGCTGATGATGACGGCGCGCGGTCCGATGGTGCTGGAGTTTAATTGCCGCTTTGGCGATCCGGAGACGCAGCCGATTCTGATGCGGCTGGAGAGCGATCTGGTCGAGGCGCTCGAGGCTTCGATCGAAGGGCGCGTGAGCGATGGAGATTTCAAGTGGTCGCGGGATGCGTCGGTGTGCGTGGTGATGTCGTCGGGGGGATATCCGGGGACGTTTGAGCAAGGGAAGCGGATTGATGGGCTCGAAGAGGCTGGCGCGGTTGAGGGCGTGAAAGTGTTTCATGCGGGGACGTCGAAGCGCGATGGCGTTTATTACACCGCGGGCGGGCGCGTGCTGGGAGTGACGGCGCGGGCGGCGGATCTGGAGACGGCGGTGGCGCGGGCTTATGAGGCTTGCGGGAAGATTTAGTTTGAGGGGGCGCATTATCGGAAGGATATTGCGGGGAGAGCGCTGAAGAGGTAGTACTCGCGTAGCTCAGTACTCAGCAGGACCCCGGACTGCGGATTTGCTTCGCGTTCGTCGAAGCGAACAAGATCACGCCGCTCGAGGACAGTTTGTGTAATTTCTGCTTTTTTAAATTTCATTTTTCGATGAGGAGATGAATGAGCAAGCCATTGGTTTCGATTGTGATGGGGAGTGATTCGGATTTGGAGATTATGCGCGAGGCGGGGAAGGCGCTCGACGAATTTGGCATCGCGTATGAGATGGATGTGACGTCGGCGCACCGCTTCGCCGGACCGACGGCGGATTTCGCGCGGAAGGCGGCGGGGCGCGGGATTCAGGTGATCATTGCCGGGGCGGGCGGGGCGGCGCATCTGGCGGGAGTGATTGCGGCGCATACGACTCTTGCCGGTGATTGGCGTGCCGATTCCTTCGACTTCGCTGAATGGGATGGATTCGCTGCTGGCGACGGTGCAGATGCCGGCGGGGATTCCGGTGGCGACGGTGGCGATTGGGAAGCCGGGGGCGACGAATGCGGGGATTCTGGCGGCGCAGATGATTGGGCTGGCGGACGCGTCGATGGCGAAGAAGCTGGACGCGCATAAGGAGAAGCTGGCGCGGGGGGTGGAGGAGAAGTCGAAGAAGCTGCAAGGGAGCGTAACCTTAGTGGCCAGTTCGCAGGTTCGCGCAAGTGAAAAATCCTCAGCATCGTCGCGCAAACACCGCGCGAGTCTCGACTGGGGCGACCCGCTGTTTCGTCATTCACACCTGATTCTTACAGTTTCAAGCCTTTCAGGTACTCGCGGAAGGGGCCGCCCAGGTCGTTGCGTTTCAGGGCGAATTCTACGGTCGCTTTCAGGAATCCTAGTTTGTCGCCGGTGTCGTAGCGGCGGCCTTCGTAGACGTAGGCGTACATTTTTTCTTTCTTCAGCAACATGCGCATGCCGTCGGTGAGTTGGAGTTCTCCGCCGGCGCCGGTCTGAGTTTTCGCGAGGCAATCGAAAATTGCGGGCGTCAGAATGTAGCGGCCGATGATGGCGAGGTTCGAGGGCGCTTCTTCGGGCTTCGGCTTCTCGACCATGTTGCGGATTTCGAAGAGGCGTCCGTTGAATCCTTCGGCGGGCTGGGCGTCGAAGACTCCGTAGGAAGAAATCATCTTGCCTTCGACGACCTGGGCGGCGATCACCGAGCACTGTTTCTCGTCGAAGACGTTGACCATCTGCTTGAGGCAGGGAACGTGCGCGTCGATGACGTCGTCGGCGAGCAGCACGGCGAAGGGTTCGTTGCCGACGAGTTCGCGCGCCATGAGCACGGCGTGGCCGAGGCCGAGCGCCTCTTTCTGGCGGACGTAGGCGACGTGAATCATGTCGGAGATGTTGCGGACGATTTTGAGCAGATCGGTCTTTGCGCGCTCCTCGAGCATCTTCTCGAGTTCGTAGCTGACGTCGAAGTGGTCTTCGATGGCCTGCTTGCCGCGTCCGGTGATGATGATGATCTGGTCGCAGCCGGAGGCCATGGCCTCTTCGACGCCGTATTGAATGATCGGCTTGTCGACCAGCGGAAGCATTTCCTTGGGCTGGGCTTTGGTGGCGGGCAGAAAACGCGTGCCCAGGCCGGCGGCGGGGAAAACGGCTTTGCGGACTTTCATCATGAGGGTCGTTGGTCGTTCGTCGTTGGTCCTTGGCCAGACAATTGTACCTGCTGAGGTTTGTAGCTGACACATGGATCGCCTGGAGTACAATCCCGCTGGCTTGTGTTTTGCTCTTTGGGAAGGTGATCTATGGCGCGAAAATATCCCGTTCCTTACTGGTCGCGAAGAACTGCTTTGTTGATGCTGGGTCTCATCGGGAGCCTGGCCCTGGCGAACGTTGTGGTCAGACTATGGCGCCTACGCGCTAATTCCGACGGTCTGGACATCCTTGTGCTCGGCTTCATCGCGATTGGAATTGTAGTTATTTGGTTTCTTTGCTTTATGCACATGCGGGCCCTCGACAAACTGACTGATCAGTCAGAGGAGAAAATACTGGTTCGACTGTCTTCGACGGCATATGCGATGGGCTTCTTCGGCTACCTAATGATCATCGACGCATTGTTGCTGATGCGTCCTCTCCCTCACTAAAAAGGCTTACTGTTCAGCCGAGTGCACTTCTGATGCGGTTTCTTCTGCTGCCAGTTGCTCTAAAACAGTGCAGAGGGCGCGGAGGACTTCGTCTGGTGCCGTGGCTTTCAGGACGAATTTCAGCATGCGATCGGGCGTGAAAAGAAAAGCCGGCTGGTGGGGCGTGCTACGTTGATTTATTCCCGCTCATACTTGAATCCAGCAAAGATGCAACATCGATCGTGGCCAGTTGCTCTAAAACTGTGCGGAGGGCGCGGAGGACTTCGTCGGGAGCGGTGGCTTTCAGGGCGAACTTCAACATGCCGTCAGGCGTGAATTGCGCGCCTCGTTGAGTGGAGACGAATCTCGCTAGTTGCTCGGGATCGACGGCGGCGTTCTGGCGAAATTTGAACGTGACAGAAGTCGCGCTTGCGCTCGATGGCGTTTACGCCGACGCGCATGCAGAGCAACTTGAGCGAGGCGTAGTCGAGCAGGTTGCGGACGGTTTGCGGCGAAGGGCCGTAGCGGTCCTGCAAGTTCGGCGGCGACGTCGTGAGCTGCGATTCGGTTTCGACTCTGGCGACACGCTTGTACATCTGCAGGCGCTGGTTTTCTTCGGGAATGTAATCCGAGTTGATGCGAATGTTGAGGCCGAGGTTGAGTTGGGTTTCGGCTTCGTCGGGGCCGGCTTCGCCCTTCATCTCGCGGACGGCGCGCTCGAGCATTTGCGTGTAGAGTTCGAAGCCGATGGCTTCGATGTGTCCGCTTTGCTCGCCGCCGAGAAGATTTCCTGCGCCGCGCAATTCCAAATCCAGGGCGGCAATTTTGAATCCGGCGCCGAGGTCGGAGAATTCTTTCAACGCAGCGAGCCGGCGGCGCGCGATGGGCGTGAGTTCGACTTCCTTCGGGATCAGCAGATAGGCGTAGGCGCGGCGGTTGGAGCGGCCGACGCGTCCGCGCAACTGGTAGAGCTCGGAGAGGCCGAGGCGGTCGGCGCGATTGATCAGAGATCGTGTTGCACAGCGGAATGTCGAGGCCGTTCTCGATGATGGTGGTGGCGACGAGGATGTCGGCTTCGTGATGCATGAAGCCGAGCATTACTTTTTCGAGTTCCGTTTCGCCCATCTGGCCGTGGCCGACGATGAATTTTTGCGTTCGGAACTAGTTCCTGCAGCTTGGCGGCGATTTCCCAGATGCGTGTCGACGCGGTTGTGAACGAAGTAGACCTGGCCGCCGCGTTCGAGTTCCTGCTCGATCGAGGACTGGATGAGTTTGTCGTCCCAGCTGGCGACTACGGTTTGAATCGCCATGCGGTCTTTGGGCGGAGTCTCGATGACGCTCATGTCGCGCAGTCCGACGAGCGACATGTGCAGGGTGCGCGGAATGGGCGTGGCCGACATGGTGAGGACGTCGACCTGCTTGCGCATTTGCTTGATGCGTTCTTTGTGGCGGACGCCGAAGCGCTGTTCTTCGTCGACGATCGAGCAGGCCGAGGTCGGCGAACTTCAAGTCTTTCGAAAGAATGCGGTGCGTGCCGATGAGGATGTCGATTTTGCCGGCTTCGGCCTTCTGCAGAATTTCTTTCTGCTGCTTCGGGTTGCGGAAGCGGCTGATCATCTCGATGGTGACGGGGAACGGGCCGAAGCGCTGCTTGAAAGTTTCGTAGTGCTGGAAGGCGAGGACCGTCGTGGGCGCGAGCACGGCGACTTGCTTGTTGTCGCCGACGGCCTTGAAGGCGGCGCGCATGGCGACTTCCGTCTTGCCGTAGCCGACATCGCCGCAGAGCAGGCGGTCCATGGGCAGCGTGGATTCCATGTCGCGCGTGACGTCGGCGATGGCTTGCGCCTGGTCTTCGGTCTCGTTGAACTCGAAGGCGTCTTCGAACTCGCGGACGAATTCGTTCCCTGCGGGGAACGAGTGGCCCTCCGCCATTTTGCGCTCGGCGTAGAGCTTGAGCAGTTCGTCGGCCATGTCTTTCATGGCCTTGCGCACGCGGGCTTTGGTTTTGGCCCAGGCCTGCGTGCCGAGATGGTTGAGGGCCGGCTTGGCGCCTTCGGAGGAACGGTATTTCTGGATCAGGTCGAGGCGCGTGAGCGGGACATAGAGACGCGCGCCTTCGGCGTATTCGAGCAGCATGAACTCGGCGTTGCCGTCGCCCTGATTGATTTCTTTCAGGCCCTGATATTGGCCGATGCCGTGCTCGACGTGGACGACGTAGTCTCCGACCTGCAGATCGCGGAAGTCGGAGAGGAAGGCGGAGACCTTGGATTTCTGGCGCTGCGGGCGCGAGGCGACGGTGTCGGATTCGTCGAACAGATCGCGCGCGCCGAAGATGGCGAGGTGCGCGTCGGGGAAAAGAACTCCGTCGGGGACGTAGGCCTTGGCGAGCGTGGTGGTGAGAACTTCTCCGGCGAAGTAGCTGGTCTCGTCGGCGTAGCTTTCGCCGCCGCGAGTGCGGCTTCCGAGGCGGAAGCTGACGTTGTATTCGGTGAAAATGTCGGCGAGGCGCTCGACTTCGCCGGTGTTGGGCACGGAGAAGAGAACCTGATTGCCTGCTCCCGTGAGTTTCTGGACTTCTTCGAGCATGGTCGGAACCGCGCCGTGGAAGCGGGGAGTGGGCTGGGTGAGAAACTGGACGTGTCTTCATCTTCTGCTCGCGTGATGCCGAGATGCTCGACGTCGGCTCCGGTGAGAGAGCTGACTTTTTTCCACCAGTCATCCGGCTGCAGATACAAATCTTCGGGGCGGACTAGATTTCCTACGCCACTGCGTTCGTGGGCTTCTTCGACGCGGGTCCAGAAGCGGTCGAACTCGGAGCGGAGCAAGTCGGGCTCGTCGAGAAGTACTGCGGCGTGAGGGAGCAATTCGAAGATGCTGCGGTCGGCTCCGGCGACGGGAGCGTAGAACTCCCAACCGGGGAAGACGGTGACTCCACCGGAGCGGATGGCGGCTTCGACGATTTCTTCACTGCCTGCGATGCGCTTGCCGGAGAGGCGCGTGTGAATGGCGCCGAGCAGATGCTCGCTGACAGGAGTTTCGGTGAGCGGGAGGAGGAGCGCTTCGTCCATGGGATTGGAGGAACGCTGCGAGGCGGGATCGAAGCGGCGAATGGATTCGACTTCGTCGCCGAAGAATTCGATGCGGACGGGGCGCTCGGCCTCGGGCGAGTAGACGTCAAGAATGCCTCCGCGCAGGGCGTATTCGCCGGGCATTTCGACGACATCGGCGGAGGTGTATCCGACGGTGTTGAGGTGGGCGAGCAGGTTGTCGACGTCGAAAGATTCGCCGCGGCGGAGCGTGCGGGCGAGATCGGTGTAGTAGTCGGCGGAGCGCTGGAGGATAGCAGTGGCGGCGATCGGAGAGACCACGATCGAGGCCTTGCCGGTGGCGATCTTCCAGAGGGCTGTGGCGCGTTCTTCCTGCAATTCAGGGTGCGGGGAGAGGTTCTGGAACGGGAGCACGTCGCGGGCCGGCAGCGAGATGACGGCGTCGGGGTCGCAGGCGGCGGTGAGTTCGCAGAATCCTTGTAGAACGGGGACGAAGTCTTCTACAGCGCGGTTGTCGTTGACCACGACGAGCAGCGGACGGTCAGCCACGCGGCGAAGAAGCACGAGCAGCAGGGCTTTCGCGGTGGGGGAGAGTCCGGAGACACGAATGCGCCCCGTGCCCTCCTTGAGGTGGGAGGCTACACGCGTGAAGGCGGGAAGCATTTCTACGTCCGCGAAGAGTTCGCGGACGAAGGGAAGAAGCATGCAAGTTGATTTTAGCAGGAATGAGAAGAGCTTTCTGGCAGCGTCTCAGGTTGCCCCTGAGGCCGGATAAGACGGAGATCCTTCGCTTCGCCTGAAGAACGGCTCCGCTCAGGATGACACCGCTAACTTGGGGCCAATGGAATTTTGCCGCTTTTTCGGCAGAGGACGTGCTTAACCACACAGGGCGGGGGAGCACTGGGAAGTCTCACAATTTTCCGGTCGTGCTTTCGAAAGACCCCACATCTCGCGCACAGGACGCGCGAGTTGTGGGGCACCCGGGGCGGTGGATGTGGGAAGGAAGCGTTCTGCTTATTGGGGTGATTTGCAGGTGGATAGAAAAACCCGGGGTTCTCTGGTGTGGGCTTGGTGCCACAGGGTGTGGATGACGCGACACGGATACATTGATCGCGGGTAGGAGATGATCCTGCTAACCGGTTGATTCTTGAGCATCGCGCTTCCGGCGGGCGACTGGCGTGTCTCTTGCACTCCGAAGGATGTTGGACTTCGTGGGATGGAGGAAGACATGACGCGGATCGGCAGGAACTGGCTTTGGAGTGGGACGAGGAATCGGGTGCTCGGTGCGCTGTTGATGATTGCTGCGGTGCTGACGGGCACGACGTTTGGTCAACAGGATGAGAGTGCGCAGCCGTCGCCCAAAGCGTGCGAGGGCGAACTGCTGTACCGGTCGCCGGTGTCGGGCGCTTACGAGACGGTGCCACTGGTGCATACGGATGCGGCGTTCGATGTGCGCGGGCTGGTGGCAGCGGCGACGGTGACGCAGCAGTACGCCAATGACACGTCCGCGGCTATTGAAGCGGTTTACGTTTTCCCGCTGCCGCATGATGCGGCGGTGTACGACATGGAGATTCGCGTCGGCAATCGCGTGATTCGCAGCAAGATTAAGGAGCGCGAAGAGGCGAAGAAAGTCTACGAGGCGGCGAAGTCGGCGGGGAAGCGCGCAGCGTTGGTGGAAGAGGAGCGACCGAATATTTTCACAGCGTCGGTCGCGAACATAATGCCGGGCGACCACATTGATGTGCGCTTGCGCTATGTGGAGCCACTGCGCTGGGAAGAAGGGAAGATGCGGCTGGAGTTTCCGATGGTGGTGGGGCCGCGCTACATTCCCGGAACGCAGGCGGTGGGGCATGCGGGAACGGGATGGGCCAAGGACACCGACGCGGTGCCGGACGCGTCGCGCATCACGCCGATCGTGCGGAATCCGGAGAATCGACCGGGCCACGACATTTCGGTGACGGTCGATTTGGATCCTGGGTTTGAGGCGGCCTCGGTCACGTCCGTGTCGCACGCAATCAACGTGAGCCGGTTGGCGGATGGGCGGCAGCATGTGGAACTCGCGGCGGGCGCGACCGTCCCCAATAAAGATTTCATTCTCGAGGTGCGGCAGGCCGACACATCGCGGCCGAAGACGGCGCTGTTTCTTTCGCCGGAGAAAGAGTCAGGAGAAGCGAACTTTTTGCTGGCGGAATTTCCTCCGACCGTGCAGAAGACCGAGCGCATGCCGGTGGAGATGTTGTACATGATCGACGTTTCGGGATCGATGGCGGGAACGTCGATCGAGCAGGCACGGGGAGCGTTGCTGCAGGCACTCGACCGGCTGCGGCCCGTGGACCGCTTCGGCATTCTCGCCTTCAGCAGCAACTACCACGAGTTCTCGCCAGAAGTGCTGCAGGCTACGCCCGATAACGTGGCGGCGGCGCGGCGGTATGTAAGACATCTCGAAGCGGGCGGCGGCACTGAGATGTTGCCGGCGCTGTTGGACTTGATGACGAAGCCGCAGGATCCGGACCACGTGCGGAGCATCATTCTGCTGACGGACGGCGACCTGGGGAACGAAGAGCAAATCTTCACGGCGCTGCGGCAAAACCTGGGCGGCGCGCGCCTGTATACGGTTGGCATTGGGAGCGCCCCCAATATTTTTCTGGCCAGCAAGATGGCGCAATTCGGGCGCGGGACGTTCACTCATATCGCGGACATCTCCGAGATTCAAGAACAGATGACGCGGTTGTTTGCCAGCATTGAGAGCCCGGTGCTTACGGATGTGAAGGTGACGTTCGAAGGAGTGGAAGTCGCGGACCTGTATCCGGCGCGCCCGCCCGATGTTTTCATGGGGCAGCCGCTGCTGATCTACGGGCGCATTACAAAAGGGCAAGTGGGCAAGATGCATCTCACGGCGCGCGCGGGCAATGAGCCGTACGAGACGACGATTGCATTGAATACGGCGAAGGCGACGTTTCATCCGGGCATCACGACGCTTTGGGCGCGGCAACGCGCCGAGGATTTGATGGATCACTGGCGCGAGTCTGATGAAAACAATCGAGGGGAGATTCGCACGAGCGTGATTGCGCACGCGATCCAGTACAAGCTGGTCACACGCTTCACGTCGCTGGTGGCGGTCGAGGAAGTGGTGGTGAATCCTGGCGGACAAATGAATACGGCTCCCGTGCCGACTGAGTTGCCTGCAGGTATGCAGATGGACAAAGTGTTCGGCGCTCCGGCCACGGGAACGGCGGATGCGTTTCTGGAAGCGTTGGGCCTGTCGCTTCTGGTTGCGGGTTTCTTGTTGCTTGGGTTCGTGCGGCGAGCGAGAGCAGGAGCGGTGTTATGAAAGTGCTGCGGGTTTTCGCTGCAGTCATACTGATCGCGGGGGCGTGCCTTTCGGGGCGCGCCCTTTACTTGCACGCGAAGGCGGAACTGGCGGGCGTTCTGATCCGGCGGGCGTGGGAGAAGAGTTTGCAGTCGGGCGCGCCGCACGCGCCGTGGGCGTGGGCCGATACGCATCCAATTGCGCGGCTGAGAATTCCGCGGCTCGGGTATGACGAGATTGTGCTCGAGGGCGCGACTCCGCGGACGCTGGCGTTTGGTCCGGCGCGGCTGTTGAGTGGAGCGGGCATGGGTGCGCCGGGAAACCTGGTGCTGGCGGGGCACCGCACGAGTTGGTTCCGCTCGTTGGAGGGGATTGCCACGGGCGATGAAATTCAGATGGATTGGTTCGATGCGCAGGCTGGGTTGCACTCGCGGAGTTATACGGTGAGCGTGATTCGGGTGATCGATCCGAAGGATCTGCAGTTGTTGGCGCCCACGGCGGAGGATTCGTTGACGCTAATTACGTGCTATCCGTTTGGGAGGAGTCCGAGATCGCCGCAGAGGTTTGTGGTGCGGGCGGAACCGGTGGGAGCAGGGCGCGTTTCAGGCGGCGGATTAATGGCGGCATCCGGGCGAGAGGCGAAGGCGTACCTCAGGGAACGCCGATGATGGAAGATTTAATATTCGGTAAACTCGTGTCCTTCGCGTTTCATGAGCATCGCAAAAATATCCCAGCCGTCGATCTTGGCATAGCGGCTGGGTCAGGGCTATTCTTTCGGGATGTGGGGTTGCGATGAACATCCCGGCTGCGCTGGGATTCAAGAGTTCGAGAAGATCAATTGAAATAATTTTGAATTCAGGAGGAGCAACGCATGAGCCGAGTACGAGTGCTCGGTCGGCACGCGCAAGGGCGCGTTTATTCTTGACGTCGGATGGCAAGCGGGAGAAGTGGGACGTGAGCGGGCCGCATTTCGCGGGCTGGGAGATTTATCACCTGAAGGGATCGCCGGTCGATCCCAATCGCATTTATGCGTCGCAGACCAGCGGATGGTTCGGGCAGATCATTCAGCGCTCCGATGATGGCGGCAAGACCTGGCATCAGCCGGGAACGCCCGCGGGGAAGCGACCGAGCCCGGGCGGCATGCCGAAGGCCGAGAGCAACAAGTTCGTGTACGACGCGTCGGCCGAGACCGGCAAGCCGCTGACCACGCATCAGTGGTACGACGGCACGCAGCATCCGTGGGAGTTCAAGCGGGTGTGGCATCTCGAGCCGTCGCTGACCGATCCGGACACGGTCTACGCGGGCGTGGAAGATGCGGCGATTTTCCGCTCGACCGATGGCGGAGAGAGCTGGAAGGAACTGTCGGGACTGCGCGGACACGGCACCGGGCCGAAGTGGCAGCCGGGCGCGGGCGGCATGTGCCTGCACACGATCATTCTCGATCCCAGCAATCCGGAGCGGATCTGTGATCGCGATTTCGGCGGCAGGGGCGTTTCGCAGCGACGATGGCGGCAAGACCTGGAAGCCGATCAACAAAGGGCTGTACTCGCAAGTACATTCCGAATCCGACGGCGGAGGTCGGCCACTGCGTGCACCACATCGCGATGAACCCGACGCGGCCGGGTGTGCTGTTCATGCAGAAGCACTGGGACGTGATGCGCTCCGACGACGCCGGCGACAACTGGACGGAAGTCAGCGGCAACCTGCCGACGGATTTCGGCTTTGTGATCGACGTGCACGCGCACGAGCCGGAAACGATTTACGTGGTGCCGATCAAGAGCGACGGCGAGCACTTTCCGCACGATGGCAAGCTGCGCGTGTATCGCAGCCGCAGCGGCGGCAACGAATGGGAGGCGCTGACCAAAGGCCTGCCGCAGAAGGATTGCTACGTGAACGTGCTGCGCGACGCGATGGCCGTGGACACGCTGGACAAGTGCGGCGATTTATTTCGGCACGACCGGCGGGCAGGTGTATGCGTCGGCGGATGCGGGGGATACCTGGAAGCCGATCGTGCGGGATCTGCCGGCGGTGCTGTCGGTCGAGGTGCAGACGCTGGCATGATTCGGGTTGAGTTGCCACAGCATTTGCGAACCCTGGCGCACGTTGGGCGCGAGGTGACACTCGAGGTGGAGGGTCCGGTCACGCAGCGGTCGGTGCTCGATGCGCTGGAGGCGCAGTATCCGATGCTGCGCGGGACGATTCGCGATCATGACACGCTAAGCAGCGGCGGCCGTTTCTGCGGTTCTTTGCCTGCGAGCGAGGATTTGTCGCATGAGGCGCCGGATACGGTGTTGCCGGAGGCGGTGGCTTCGGGGAAAGAACCGTTCTTGATTATTGGGGCTATTGCTGGTGGATAGAAAAATCCCCACATCTCGCGCTAGAACCGCGCGAGTTGTGGGGCACCCGGGTTCAATTTCCTCGCAGGAGGGGGCGGGTGAGGCAGGTGGGGCCGCCGCTGCCATTGATGCAGATTTCGCTGGCGGGGAAGGTGCGGACGTCGAATCCGGCCTGGCGCAGGCGATCGTTTGTCTTGCGATTTTCTTCAATCGAGAGCAGGCGCTTCTCGCCGAGCGCGAGGACGTTGCAGGCCAGCGTGTCGCGCTCGGAATAATCAATCTCGACAAATCTGAATCCGCGCGTCTTCAGCAGTTCCACGGTCTCGACCGCGAGCCACGGCAGATCGACCAGCGCGGTCTGTTCGTCGAGTAGGCTGATCAGCGACATCAGGTGCAGGCAGGCGGACGGGCCGGGACCGTACGGTAGCGGCGCGGAAAGAACGTCGACGCCTTTCGGCGCGAGCAGGGCGCGCATCTGCGCGATGCCTTCGGCGTTGGTGCGGTAGCCGTGACCGATCAGCAACGTCTTCGAGTCGAGCCAGACGATGTCTCCGGCTTCGGTGGTGCCGGGCGCGGTGATCTTGCCGAGGGTTGGAATGCCGTGCGCGGCGCAGATTCGCCGTGGTGGCTGGCCTTCGGCGACGCGGTTCGCTTTGCCGGGACGCATGAGGATCAGTCCGAAGTCGGTCGGCGAGTGACGCGTCGTGCGCGTAAGCGGCGTCGAGTGAGAGACTGTCTGCGTTCGGGAGTTCAATGACTTCTGCGCCCGCGGTTTCAATTCGCGGACCACAGCGCCATGCTGCGATTGCGCTGTATCGAAGTTCGGCGCGTGATGAAATCCCAGGTCGCGCCAGGCGCCGACACGCTGCGGTTGGTTCCATCCTGCGGTTTTGGGCGAGCAGACCAGCACGCGCTCGAGTGTGCCAACCATGGAGTGTCCGTTGAAACGAGCGGCGGCGAGAGTTTCGATCATTGTGGGTCCAGTTAGAAATCTAATTGGGGCGCAGTCAGAACGCAACGCGGGTGACTTAGAACTCTACGTGGGCGCGGAAGGATGGGACGAGGACCGGGCCGCGGTCGCGGTTGTAGCCGGGATTGTTGATGTGCTGCAGGCCGGGCGCGACGTAGATGCCTCGCCACACGTGCGCGGTGTAGTAGGACTCCAGAATATTTTCGCGTCCGTAGTTCAGATTGCCGTCGCCGAGCAGGAATCCCAGGCCTCCGGCGGCGAGATAGTTTTGGTGGTCTTTCTTGATGGCGTTGGTGACAAAGGCAATGCCGGCGCGATCCTGCTTGCGATGCCACCACGCGCCGTTCGGCTCCGACGCCTTCGGCGAAGGTTTGATCGACTTCGGTGTAGGCGAACGACTCGGTCTTGCCGTTGTCCCATCCGAAGCGCGCGAAGGCGGTGAGGTAATGCGTGAGATTCTGCTCGACATTGATGCCGAAGCCGTATTTGCGCGTGATGTGCCAGGGATGATCGGTGATGTCGGGCGTCGTGCCGGCTTCCTGCGGCCTGCGAGGATCTGATCACGGTAGATGCCCATGTTGGCGGAGTTGGTGTAGGCCAGAAGCCGGACGACGCCGGCTTCTTTCGGGATGAAGCCGTGACGCAATTCGTATTCGAAGTTTTCGGCGTGAACCTGCCAGGGCTTCCAGACCAGATCGATGCCGTTGGCGACCTTCGGCATGAGAGCTTCGGCGAAACGGAACCCCCAGTTGCGGTCTTCGAAGTCGGCGGTCAGGCCCACCGTGTAGCCGCGGGTGTCGGCGGCGTAGTCGTAGGCGCCGTTGTTGTCGATGGTCCAGTTGATGAACTGGAAGTGAGTGTCGGAACCGACGGAATTGATGTCGAAAAAGTCGGGCATGCTGAACTTGCCGAAGCGGAGCTCGAGACGGCGGCGCGGCAGTTCCTCGAAGAGCGAAAGGTAGTTGCGCTGGTTCTCGACTTTGTCTTTGCTCAGGGCGAAAACTGTGTGAATGATGCCGCGGCCGAGATAGGGCGCCTTGCTCAGTGACGGGTTGCGAACGATGTCGAGGTCGGTATTTCCGGCCAGGCCGAACCCTTCGCTGAGGGCCGCGCCGCCAGCCTCTTCGATGTCGACGAGAATTTCGGTGGAGTTGTTCGAGGCGCACTCCGGTGTAGAGCGTCATCACGCGCGACGTCGCCTTCTCGTAGTGCGGACTGAGGCTGTGTGTGCCGCTGTAAAGCGCATGGAATTCGGGATGCGTCTGGAAAATGAAGTTCGCCTGGCCCGAGAGCCAGAAGCGAGTGATCCTTGAAGTGCGGGAACATGGATTCGGTGGCGTCGTCGGCTGGAGGGTCGGCGGAGTGGCGACGGTTGGCGTGGCCTGGGCATTCTGCGTGGCGGCGGCGGACGGGGACGCGGGTTGCTGAGCTCTTACGGGCGCGACGGAGGCAACCATCAAGAAAATCGCCAGCGCCAATTTCTCCGGATTAGAGATGAGTTTCAATCCTTGCTCGCAACGAACCGGTGTCCCCAGGTCTTTGTTTAACTATACTGCACTCAAAATAATTAACTATAGTTAATAGTATTCCAGTTCGCTGTCAACTGATTACCCTTCGAGATTATGCAGGATTTGGAGGCAGGTTACCGGGAAAGCTGATTTTCTCTCGACCCCAAACTCGGGTGGGAAGTCCGTCGCCCATACCCTAAAATTAAAAAAGGACAGTCCGGAGCCCCCGAGACTGTCCCATCAAACCCTCCCGGTTAGAAGGGCAACTTGATGACCCTACGGTACCGTCGAGATGTTGCAATGGGATTGCAGAACGATGAATATCTGATGAATTCGAATTGCGCGGCGCTGCTATAGTAATCGGTTGCAATGTGCTGACATCATTTTTTGACATCTTGTTCTCCCCGTCGAGAGGATTTGATGCCGTCCACGACATCGCGCAAAACTGAGCAGTCCCGCCGCCTGCAGCAACGAGCCGAGAGCATGATTCCCGGAGGCGTGAATTCTCCGGTGCGCGCGTTTCGGTCCGTCGGCGGCGATCCGCCGTTCATCGTGCGCGGCAAGGGCTCGCACATCTGGGACGCCGACGAAAACGAATACATCGACTACATCGGATCGTGGGGGCCGCTGATTCTTGGCCACGCCGAGCCGGGTGTGCTCGATGCGATCGTCGGCGCGGCCTGCAACGGCACCAGCTTCGGCGCTTCCACGCCGTCGGAAGCCGATCTCGCGGAACTGGTGTTGGGAGCATTTCCGCAGCATGCAGAAAGTTCGCTTCGTCAGCTCCGGGACGGAAGCGACCATGTCGGCGATCCGGCTGGCGCGGGCTTACACCAAACGCAAATACATTGTGAAGTTTGAAGGCTGCTATCACGGGCACGCGGACGCGCTGCTGGTGAAGGCTGGGTCGGGCGTGGCGACGCTGGGAATTCCAGGATCGGCGGGCGTTCCCGAGGAGTTCACGCAGTTCACGCTGGCGCTGCCGTTCAACAATCTCTGCAGTGGTCGAGCACGCGTTCCAGAAATTCAAACATCAGATTGCGTGCGTGATCGTGGAGCCGGTGGTCGGAAACATGGGATGCGTTCCGGCGGCGGATGATTATCTCGTGGGCTTGCGGCTGATCACCGAGCGCGAACGCTCGGTGCTGATTTTCGACGAAGTGATGACCGGCTTTCGCGTGGCGTTTGGCGGAGCGCAGGAGCTGTACAACATCAAGCCGGACCTGACGACGATGGGAAAAATTATCGGCGGCGGGTTGCCGGTGGGCGCCTACGGCGGGCCCGAAAGAGATTATGGATCTGGTTGCGCCGCTCGGGCCGATGTACCAGGCGGGAACGCTGTCGGGGAATCCGCTGGCGATGGCCGCGGGATGCGCGATGCTGAAGCAACTGCGCGATCGCAAGGGCGAGATTTATCCGCAGCTGGAAAAGCTGAGCGGAGAGCTGGTGGAAGGCGTGGCTGCGGCGGCGAAGGATGCAGGCGTTGCCGCTGTGCCACAACCGCGTGGGATCGATGTTTACGTGGTTCTTCCAGCACGGGCCGGTGACGGATTGGGATTCGGCATCGAAGTCGAATACGGAAGCGTTTGGGAAATTCTTCCGCGCGATGCTCGACGCAGGAGTTTATTTGCCGCCGTCGCAGTATGAGGCCGCGTTTCTGGGCGCGACGCACACCGAGGAAGATGTTCAGCGGACGGTTGCGGCGGCGAAGCAGGCATTTGCGGCGGTAAGGGATGAGTGACCGTCGACCACGGACGAACCGCTGAGGCGCACGGCAGGACCTGCAGAGGCTGAAGGTCAGCCTCACAGCGTTGCCTTCTGCATCATCTCTGAGATTGTCACGAATTCGTAGCCTTCCTGCTTGTAGCGCTGCGATCAGGTGTTCTGTTGCGAGAACCGTTTGCGAGCGGTCGGCGCCCATCTGCTTGTGGCCGCCGTCGTGTAGCAGGATCACGTCGCCGCCGCGGATCTGCTTTGTAACCTTCCTCTCGATCACCGCGGCCGGCGGAGCGTTCCAGTCGTAGCCCGTCACATTCCACATGACCGGCTGAAGGCCGAGTTCACGCACGATGCGGAGGACAGCGGGCCGGCGTCCGCCGAAGGGCGGACGGAAAAGGTTCGAATGCTCTCCGATGGCATCTCTGCAAAGCGGCGCGGCAGTCGGATAGTTCTGTGCGGATTTCGGCGGTGCTCTTGAAGATCAGCAGAGGATGCGTGAAGGTGTGGTTGCCGACGACGTGTCCTGCCTTCACGATCTCGCGAACGATGTCGGGGCGCTGCTCGACGTAGCGACCGATCAGAAAAAAAGTTGCGCGCACCTCATGCTTGGCGAGGACTTCGAGCAGTCGCAGCGTGTGCGGATCGTTGGGGCCGTCGTCGTAGGTGAGGGCGATTTGCTTCGTGCCGCGGGCAAGCCCGGTGAAAGTGCGTCCGTACCATTGTCCGGTGGGCGCCATAGACTGATATCCCGCGGCGACAGCGGCTGCGGCGGCCGTTCCGGCGAGCACGGGTCCGAGCATGGAAGGATTGTAAATGCATTGAGTAATTGGGGAATTTGGTAATTGAGTAATTTAAAAAGCGGGTGCGCAGAGGATTTTGAACTTCAATTACCAAATTACTCACTTACCCAATTACTCAATCCCTGTTAACTCATCCCGCAATTGCCTCTCGGGCGCATCCGAGATATCCTGCCAATTCCGAAACATTGCACGTACGAACTCATGGCCAATCTTTTCGAACTCCCCCGGTACATTGCTGTGGAGGGCCCCATCCGAGTGGGCAAGAGCACGCTGGCGCGCATTCTGGCCGAGCGGCTGAACGCGCAGCGGGTGATGGAGCCGGAGGCGAATCCGTTTCTCGACTCCTTTTACGAGGGCGAGCGCGGGGCGGCGTTTCAGGCGCAGTTCACATTTCTGGTGCGGCGATTCGAGCAGTTGCAGGCGCTCGACCTGGGGGCGCGGTCGCAGAAAATCGTCGTTGCCGATTTCATCTTCGAAAAAGACAAGCTGTTTGCCTGCCTCAATCTGACCGACCAGGAACTTGATACCTACAACCGGTACTACAACCATTTCCGCGAGCAGTTGCCCACGCCCGATCTCGTCATTTATCTGCAGGCCACGCCCGAGGTGCTGAAAAAGCGCCTCAAGAAAAAGAATGCGGCCAGCGAGCGCGCCGTGAGCGACGAGTATCTCGAGGAAGTGATCAAGGCCTACGAACACTTCTTCTTTCACTACACGTCGTCGGATCTGCTGATCGTGAATACTTCGGAAATTGATTTCGTCGACCGCAACGAGGACCTGCAGGAACTTCTGCGCAAGGTCACCGAGCCGATCAAGGGCACGCAATACTTCCTGCCGCTGGGCGGGCAGGACGCGGTGGGCGCGTAGTTGTCTTGCTGGGAATTCGCGGTAGAATGAGCGCCTGAGCGGAGGTCCCATGCGGCTTTTGACTGCACGTCTAGTCTCGGCCCTGTTGTTTGTTTCCCTCGCCGCATCTCAAGAAAACCATCAACATGCACTAACGGACCAGGAAGTGGGATCGGTCCACTTCGCGACCTCCTGCCGCGCGGATCTGGCTACGAGCATTAACCGTGCCGTCGCGCTGCTGCATTCGTTCCAGTACGAGCAGGCTCGGCAGGCGTTCACGGAAATTTCCGAAAAAGATCCGCAATGCGCCATGGCGCAATGGGGGGTGGCGATGTCGCATTACCACGGAATGTGGGGCAACGGCGATACTGCTGCGGGGCGCGCGGCTCTTAGGAAAGCGCAGGCCATTGCCGCCGGCAACCCGAAGACAACGGCGCGGGAGGCGGCCTACATCGAGGCGCTGGCCGAAATTTACCAGGAAGACGGCAAGGACCCGAGCGCCCATGGGCAGGCCTTCGAGCAGAAGATGGCTGCGGTGCAGGCGGCGTATCCGCAGGATGACGAAGCTGCTATTTTCCACGCGCTCAGCCTGGCGATCACCGCACCGAAGACTGACAAAACATTCGCCAACCAGCGAAAGTGCGGAGAGATTCTGGAGCCGATTTTTGCCCGGCAGCCGCATCATCCCGGCATTGCGCACTACATCATTCATTGCTATGACAATCCGGTGCTGGCGGAGAAAGGCCTGAATGCGGCACGGGTTTATGCCACGATCGCTCCCGCCTCGGCGCACGCCAACCACATGCCTTCGCACTTGTTTACGCGGGTGGGGTCGTGGGATGAGTCGATTCATTCGAATATGAAGTCGGAGGAACTGGCAGCGGCCGCGGAATCAACTTCAAAGAACGGCGAGGCGCGCGACCAGCGGCTGCATGCGATGGACTATCTCGAGTACGCGTACCTGCAGAGCGGGCGCGTGGCTAAGGCCAAGGCCGTGTTCGACGAGATGAATTCGCTCCCGTCGATTTCAGGGCTTACTCTCACGGGCGATTACGCGCTGGCTGCCATTCCAGCACGCTACACCATGGAACTAGGTTCCTGGGAGCAGGCGAGCAAGCTTGCGGCGCGCGAGAGCGGCGTGCCGTGGGCACAGGCGATCACCTGGGCGGCAATCGGCGTCGGCAGCGCGCGCGCCGGGAGTCTCGAACGGGCGAATCAGGCGGAACAGAAATTGGCCGCACTTCGCGACGCCACTGCATTCAAGAACAATTCTTACTGGGCCAATCAAGTGGAAGTTCAGCGGCGTGAGGTGGCAGCCTGGATCGCCCAGCAACGTGGCCAGGCGGCGGATGCGCTGCAACTGGCGCGGTCGGCGGCCGAACTCGAAGAGAGCATGGATAAGAGTGCGGTCACGCCGGGTGCGGTGATCCCGGGCCGCGAAGTGCTGGCGGAATTGTTGTTGATGGAGCATCAGCCGAAGCAGTCGCTGGAGGAGTATCAGAGCGTGCTCAAGATTGCGCCGAACCGCTTCAACGCGTTGTACGGTGCGGCAAGGGCCGCAGAGATGGCGGGGGATGCTGGTGCTGCCGCAAACTACTTTCAGAAGCTGATCCAGGTTGCCGTGGGCGACGAGCGGCCGGAGCTGAAGACGGCGCGACAGAAATTGGTGGCCGAGAAGGCGGCGAAGTGATCGGTTTCGTCAATCGCAATGAAGACCTGCAGGAACTTCTGCGCAAGGTGACGGAGCCGATTAAGGGCATGCAATACTTCCTGCCGCTGGGCGGGCAGGATGCGGTGGGGGCATAGGTCATGCGCGCCAGGGGTGCGACCGCGATAATAATCGCCGGTGTGTTGGCCGTCGGCGGTTTTCTGCTCTACGCCTCAAAGACGCCGAGACTAGTCTTATTTGCTCACGGCACTCCAGAAGTTCCCCAGGGCCGAATGTGGGTGATCTTCAATCCATTTCGAGATCGCACCTCTGAACACGCCGCCGAGCGGCTTATTGATGATCTCAGAACTGACCAATGCGAAAGAATTGTTCGTGAGTTTGATGTCGCTGAAAAATATGACCCTCGCGTTTGTGCTGTCATGAATAAAACGAAGGCTCATTCTTTGGTCTGGCGGCAGGACGGGGAATCATCGAAGGTTCTCGTCTACGCGATAACAGAAAAATCCGCGAGGTTGTGGATTTCCTTCCGACGACACGAATCCGGATCTGTGATTTCGTCGGTGAGCGTTGTGCGCTGAGGCCGCACAATCGAATCTACTTCTCGTGGCGCGGAAGGGAATATACCGACAGGGCCTTCCCCATCTTTGAGAATTCCGGATCGGCGGTGACCAGCCACGCGCCGCGTTCCACAGCGAGCTCTGCGGCAAAAGCGTCTGCGTAAGTCAGGTTATGCTTTTGTTTAAGGGTAGCCGCCCGAGACGCCCGGTCGCGGTCTACAGTGATCACCGCGATAGGCATCTCCAGCAACCGGGCCTCGGCTTCACGGGCCGTCGCTTCCCCGTGCCGCCGCCACGCCACATAGAAGACTTCGCCCCAATTGACAGCCGACATCAGGAGCGGCGTTTCCAATTTCAGGGCCTGCTCCAGAAGGCGTTCAACTCTTGCAGCAGTGACCTCCCGATCTTCAAAAAGGCCGACTAAGGCGTTGGCGTCGAGCACATATTGCCGGGTTCGGTCACGAGAATGAGCGGGAATCATCGCTTCTCACGTTCACGCTCACGTGCGCGCTCCGCGAATAGTTCCTCAAACATGGACGGCTCGCCGGGGCGGGGCTTCAGAAACCCTCTGATTTCGCGAATGCGTTGCAGGGTGATGGGAGTGAGCACGAGGCGGCCTTTTTCTTCTGTCCAGGTGGCGCGGGTGCCTTTCTTTAAACCCAACTGTTCGCGGAGCTCGGCCGGCACTACGACCTGGCCCTTCGAACTGACGGTAGTGTGGTAAGTCGCCATGCATATTATCTTACCAAAGACGATAGGTAAGACAATCACATTTCGTCTTACCTTTGTAATGCTCTCTCATCCGGTACCTCTAAGTGACTGAAAATGCCGCCCTTGGTTCGTCCCGGCCGGCCAAATCTTTGACATGGTCGGTTCCGTTTTTTCCGGCTACAATACCCCCAGCGTCATCCAACGATGTAGACGCCATGATGCGTACAGGCTCTATCCGCCAGAGGCGGAGGGGCACTGGAGGACATCATGAGTATCACCCCGATCGGCGGACGTCTGTTCGACCGGATCCGGCCGACAAGATAACCACCGCGACTCTGCGGGACCAGAAACTCCGACACGAACCCATCACCTGCCTCACCGCCTACGACTATGCGTCCGCGCGTCTGGTGGATGAGGCTGGCATCGACATGGTGCTGGTGGGCGATTCGCTGGCCCAGACCATGCTCGGCTACGAGAACACGCTCTCGGTCACCATGGACGAGATGCTGCACCACGTGAAGGCGGTGCGGCGCGGCGTGAAGAACGCGCTGCTGGTGGCTGACATGCCGTACGGGTCGTATCAGGTCGACGCCAAGGACGCGGTGCGCAACGCTGCGCGCTTCGTGAAAGAAGGCGGCGCGGAGGTGGTGAAGATCGAAGGCGGCGAGAAGCGCGCGGATCTGATTCGCCAGATTATCGATGCCGAGATTCCGGTTGCCGGGCACATTGGGCTGACGCCGCAGTCGGTGAACGTGATGGGCGGATACAAGGTGCAGGGCAAGAACCTGAGCGGCATCGAGCAACTGATGCGCGATGCGGTGGCGCTGGATCGCGCTGGCGTGGCTTGCCTGTTTCTGGAGGGCATTCCGCGAGAAGTCGCGGCGATGATCACGGCGGAGGTGAGCACTCCGACGATCGGCATTGGCGCCGGGCCGGAGTGCGACGGGCAGGTGCTGGTGTTTCACGACATTTTGAACCTGACGTTTGGGCCTCCGGCAAAATTCGTGCGTCGCTACGGCGATGCGGCCGCGCTGATTACGCAAGCGGTGCAGGCGTTTCGCGCGGATGTGCGGTCGCAGCCAGTATCCGTCGGATGAGGAGTCGTATCATCTGCCGAAGGAGACGAAGGCCGGGCTGGACACGGTGCTGGCGCGGAAGCGGGCTATGGGCCGGTAAAACCTTCGCCACGGATTGACACTGGATTCTACGGATTCACAGGACGGAACTGGGCGGAACCTAGCGGCTCCGTATCATTCCGTGTGGCTTCATCACCTTGCGGTGGTGCTAGGCTAATGTGCAAGGAGGTCGCTATGCATTCCTTCATGCGTTTTTCTTCTTCCCGTTCTTCAGCTTCGGGCTTGTGATGTATTTCCTGCCGTCGATCATTGCATTGGCGCGCAGCAAGCGCGACCTTCTGGCGATCTTTCTGCTCAACCTGTTTCTGGGATGGAGCATGATTGGATGGATCGTGGCGCTGATCTGGGCGGCGAAGCAAGACGTTCCTGTGGTGGTGAGGTACTGTCGGCTCGTGACCTGTAAGTCTCTGGGCGTCGGTCTGCGTTAGCAACTGCTCTATGGCTGGGTGCTCTGCGTCGGCTGTTCGACGAACAGCCAGAGCAGCACCGCCAGCGCCTGATCCGCAGCGCCGTATTCTGCAGGCACTTCCTGCCGCTGATCCCGCGAAGTACGAGCACATTCGCGACATGAAGAACTGGCGGAATCCTTACCTGATTGTGCGCACGGATGGTGTGGCCTTGTTCGATTCCGCAGATAGTGCAGAAATCATCTTGAAGCCGGACGATCTGTTGGCGGCGCTGGCGAAGCTGCCTGCATCGAACTGGCCTTACGGCCGGGTGGTCGCGGCGCACGGAGAACGGCGTACGACGCCTCGGAGCAGGATGGCGTCGCGATTCGGCGCAACAAGGGGATTGTGGGCGGATTGCTGGAGGGAGCGCATATTGAGGTGAAGTGGGTGCCGTCGAGCGTGAGGATCGAAATCGTGGGCCGCACTTCGTCGAGCGTCGCCCTCAACTTTGCTCGGGTCTTCGGCAACGAACCGAACCGGACAGCCTGAGGGCGCCAGTCCCTACATTCGAAAACCGGGCAACATTCCCTTGAAAATCTGCACGACCATCGACGAAATGCGGGCGGCTTCGCGCGCGACACGCGGCGCGGGCCGACGGCTGGGATTCGTGTCCGACGATGGGAGCGCTGCATGAGGGGCATCTCTCGCTGGTGCGACGGCTCGCGCGCTGCGTGCGATGTTGTTGCGGCATCCATCTTTGTGAATCCGACGCAGTTTGGGCCGAACGAAGATCTGGCAAAGTATCCGCGATCGTTTGAGCGGGACCGGGAAATGCTGGAGCGCGAGGGCGTGGAGTTGCTGTTCGCGCCTTCGGTGGAAGAAATGTATCCGCGCCGGCGCAGTGACATGGGTGACGGTGGAGGACTGAGCGAGAAGCTGGACGGGCGTTCGCGGCCGGGACATTTTCGCGGGGTCACGACCGTGGTCGCGAAGTTGTTTCACATCGTCGAACCAGATGCGCGCCTTCTTCGGACAGAAAGATGCGGCGCAGGTGGCGATCATCCGGCGCATGGTGCGCGATCTGAATCTTCCGGTAGAGATTGTGGTGTGTCCGATTGTGCGCGAGCCGGATGGGCTGGCGATGAGTTCGCGGAATGCTTATCTCGAATGCGAAGCAGAGAAAGCAGGCCCTGGTGCTGCACCGGTCGCTGATGCGCGTTCAGCAACTGTACGATGCGGGCGAGCGCGACGCGACTACGCTGGTAGCGGCCGGACGCGAGGAATTCACGCGCGAGAACTCAGTGCGTCTCGACTACTTCGAGGTAGTGAGCCCCGAGACGCTCGAAGCCGTGACCGACACTTCCAATGGCGCGCTAGTTGCTGTCGCTGCTTACGTCGGGAACACTCGGCTGATTGATAACGTCGTTCTTGTTGCCACCCGTTTGGTCTCCCGCCGAGGATGATTGCGAGTCATTGCTGTCGGGATAGTCGTACCAGTTTGGCGCGTACCGGTAAGGCGCCCCATACCAATAAGGCGCCCCGTACCAATAGGGATTCCAGCCGACGCCAAATCCCCAACCCCATCCACCCCAACCCCAGCCCCATCCGCCCCAACCCCAACCGAGTCCCCAACCGCAACAGCCCCAACCCCATCCTCCCCAACCCCAGCCGCCATGCCAGGCAAAGCCACCTCGCCAAGGGCCATAGAAGTTGCTGTGACCAGCGAAGGCAGCGGTGGCCGGTCGATTGATTGATGCCGCCATTGATCCGGCCACGCCATGCACACCTCCGAACGAATGAAATTGGCCGTCGGCCATGGCAGTGTGAGTTGTCGCTGTGCCCGCGGATCGTCCAGCGATGCTTGCGGCGCCAGATCGTCCGGCTGCGCTTGATCTGCCAGCTGCGCTCGCGCCGTTGCCGCCTCGTTCAAACGAATGCCAGCCGGGGGACGTATTCCGCACACCTCGACCCTCCGAGGCCCACGGCCTCGATCCGGCAGAAGAGCGTCCAGACATGGAACCGCCATGCATTCCTCCGTAGGAACTGTGGCCACCGAAAGATGGCCCACCCTCGTGGGCGCCACCGTAGGAGCCGCCACCGTGGAAACCGCCCCCGTGGAAACCACCACCGGAGAAGCCACCGCCACCGTGGAAGCCGCCACCGCTCGAAAAATCCACGAAATTGGCTGGAATCCGCTGACGGTCATTATCAGTTCGACAACTTCGGTTGCGGGTACTCTAACGGCGGCAGGGCTCGACAACGCGAAAGGCGTGGTATCAAGCGCGTTCTTAAAAGATCCCATGGATACGACATGGAAGGACGACACTGCAGTCGAAAACTATCGTGCGTTTTTCGCCAAGTATATTCCTGGTGGTGATCTTGCGGATGGCGTCTACGTTGCTGGCTTCTCTCAGGGAGAAATACTCGAGAAGATACTTCAGCAATGCGGCAATGATCTGAGCCGCGAGAATATTATAAAGCAAGCGCTCAGTCTGAGGAATTTTTCGCCGTCGATGGCGATTCCAGGCATCGTGATCAATACCGGCGCTGACAATCACCAGGCCTGGACTTCACTTCAACTTCAGAGTTTTGACGGGAAAAGCTGGGTTCGGTTTGGAAAGCTCATCAACGCCGCTGCGGACTGACGCTGCGTGTTGGGAATAACGACGGTCGTCGGAGGTGTTACCGTGCGCGCTCTGGCGCCACTACGGCCGGATAACACTTTCAGCGCGGAGCTGCGATCTTTCACGTTATGAGGAGATAAATCTTGCGGATACTCGTAATCGGCGCCGGCGCTATGGGCGGATATTTTGGCGCGAGACTTCTGGCTGCGGGACGTGATGTCACGTTCCTGGTGCGGCCGAAGCGCGCGGTAGCTCTCGCGAAAAGTGGCCTCGTAGTGAAGAGTAAGGCCGGCGATCTTCATCTGCCGTCGCCCCCGACTGTCACGTCCGAGCAACTGGATGGTTCGTATGATCTGATAATTGTGAGCTGCAAGGCTTACGATCTTGACGGTGCCATTAAATCCTTCGCGCCGGCAGTACATGAAAAGACCGTCATTATTCCTCTTTTGAACGGCTTGCGTCATCTAGATGTGCTGAACGCGCGGTTCGGCGAAAAAAAGGTGTTCGGCGGTCAATGCGCCATCTCGGCGGCGCTTTCCGCCGAGGGTGAGATTGTACATCTGTCGGATTTGAATACGCTGAGCTTTGGAGAACAGAACAGGACGCGATCCGAACGTCGCGACGAGATCGTCAGTGCCTTGTCTGGCGCCAATTTTGTTGCCGAACTCAGCGAGAACGTTCTGCAAGGCATGTGGGAAAAGTCGGTGTCCATTGCTACCATCGCCGGCTCGACCTGCTTGATGCGCGCGTCGACCGGGGACGTCGTAGCTGCCGGCGCATCGAGTGTGTTGACGAAGTTGCTTGGCGAATGTAGCGCGATCGCGGCCAAGCAGGGATTTGAACCGCGTTCGGCTTATCTAGATCGCGTGCGTTCCATACTCACAACACCGGGTTCTCCGCTGATGGCCTCCATGCTCCGCGATATCGAGCGGGGCGGGCCGATTGAGGGTGACCATATCCTAGGTGATCTGCTTGGTCGGGCCGCAGTAAGTGACGTCCCAATCCTCCTTAGTATAGCGTGTGCGCATGCGAAGTCATATGAGGCGCGTCGGGCGCGGGAAGCCGGTGCACGTTAGCAATGCTGCTCATGAGCGGTGGCAGAACTACACCGCCGGGGATAATACGGGTGGGAGGATAACGTGCTTCAATATGGCGACTATCAGATGGAAATCTATCGTGCAGGCCTGAACGGGCGGTTGCCGAAGCTTCCGGTCGATTTTCGTGAACTCGAGGAACGGGCTCACGCGGCAATGCCGCCGGGGTTGGTTTCGTATGTGGCGGGTGGTTGCGGGAACGAGCACACGCAAAGCATCAATGTATCCGCATTTGAACGCTGGGGGCTGATCCCGCGAATGTT
>CAWAXV010000035.1:0-67715 GCA_963786095.1 uncultured Acidobacteriaceae bacterium
CCCCGCATTGAGTACAAAACATTCGCATCCTCCGAAGGAATCTTCAAAATCTTTACTGATTAAGGAGCGCTCCATTGTCCAGACAATCCTGGGCCATGCCGTCGGCACTGACTTTGATCACTGCGGACTCGTCTGAGCAAAATGCGCGGATTCCTGTTTGATTCCGATTCAATGGAACGGCGACAACCTGATATTTCACGTTAGCCCCGCCCGCAGCTCCTGCCGAACAGCCAGTCAATTGGAACGTGTATCCACTCTTCTGCCCAGTCACGACATTGCTGTCAATCAGACTCGTAAGATCGGAGAGCGAACAAGTGAACCCCCGGTCCTGGTGTTGGCTGCTGTAGCTGATTTCGGCGACATTGATGGTTCGAACGGATGCCACGGCTGACGATTCATTCGCCGCCATGCGCGCCCGCAGCAAATTCGGAATCGCGATCGCCGCGATGATCAGGATCATCGGAATCGCCAGGACGATTCCGAGATAGCCAAGCACCAGCCCTGCGATGGCAATGCCCTCGCCCGTCAGCCGGCCCGCACTCTTGCGTATTTCGGAGAGGCCCAAGTGGCCAAAGACAATCGCTACGATAAAAGCGAGAGGGACAAAAATGGCAAGTCCGCATACCAGGCTGACGATCGCTTTCCCGCTGGTTTTGGAAGGTACCGGAGATCCGGTCGAACTTGCCACGACCGGCGTCCCCATTCCCGTGCCTGCATCCCGCCCACAGACCCGACAAAAGCGCTCTCCCGCCGCCATCGCGTTTCCACAGGCTGCGCAAAACGATCCCATCTGATCTCCCGGTGCACGAAACGCAATCCGCTGCCTCGCGCTGAAATTGCACGAAACACTACGCTTCGCCTCGCCCTGCGTCAATGCTAGATTGGTTTCGTCCGCGCTTTGCCGCCGCCCGTCCGGGTTTGATAAGGTGCACTGGGGTTGCACAGCAAGATCGCCTGACGATGGAACAATTGATTCCCCTTCCGCTTGCGTGTCCGGATTGCGCCGCCCGCATGCCCGAGGCTTCGGCCTTCTGCCCCGGTTGCGGCCGCTCCATGCAGATCGTGACCCGAGCGCAAGGCAAGGTCGGTTTGCTCACGGAAAATATCGCGGGAGCCCTGGCATACTTCACGTTCATCCCGGCTATCATCTTTCTTTTTCTCGACCCCTATAAGAAAAATCGCTTCGTGCGATTTCATTCGATCCAAAGTCTCCTCCTTTCCGCTACGACACTGCTGATCGCTTTTGCCCTGAAACTCGGTGGACTTCTTCTGTTCATCATTCCGGTCGTCGGCCCACTGGTTCTGGTGTTAATCTCCATGTTTGTTGGGCTCGCCGCACTGGTGACCTGGGTGGTCCTGATCGTCAAAGCGGTTCAGGGTGAGATGTTCAAGCTTCCCGGGCTCGGCGACTTTTCCGAGCAGTATGCAAGTTTGTTCTAGGCTCGACCTCCCCAGCTTTCAATTTGTTGATTGCTTTGGCCGATGTTTTTTGATACGGTGCCCCGACGCCGCTGGGCGTAGACTCGCTCGCCTTACCGGGTCTGCTCGGCGACCGAGGAGGAACTTCCCATGGCTTTTTGCAGCACGTGCGGTACACAGATTGCCGACGGCACAACGACTTGCGCCGCGCATGCGGGACAGGCTGCGGCCGCTCCCCCGCCTGCGGCCGCCACCGCCGGAGGCATGGCCGACAACGTCGCCGGCATGCTTGCCTATATCACAATTATCCCCGCCATTATTTTTCTGGTGATGGAGCCCTACAACAAGAACCGTTTCGTGCGGTTCCACTCGTGGCAGAATGTCTTCCTGCACTTGGCCTGGATCGCGGCGTGGATCGTCCTGATGATTGCCTCCGCGGTATTGGCGTTTATCCCGGTGCTGGGACACTTGGCTGCGTTTCTTCTCTGGATGGCGTTGTGCATCGGTGGCGTGGTTATCTGGATCGTTCTCCTCATGAAGGCGAATCAGGGCCAGATGTACAAGCTGCCCGTGATTGGCGATTTGGCCGAGAAGCAGGCCAACGCGATGTAGTCGGCCTGTGACTGGGTTGGCCTTCCACAGTCTTCTTCCAACCCGCGGGCTCATTCGTTTTGACGAATGAGCCCGTTCTGCTTTTCGCCAACTTGACTTTCTTCCTGTAAGCTGTCAATCCTAATTAGCTTTTACCCACGTCGGAAATTCAAGCGGAACGCGTGGCGTTCCGATGGTGGGAATTCGGGCAAGATTGGGGAATTCTTTGCGAGTTCGGGTGTTCTATCACGACAAGTGCTTTGACGGAGCCTCCTCCGCCGCGCTGTTCTCGCGCTTCTACCGCGAGCGTATTCGCAGCGATGCCGACTTCGTTTTTACCGGCCTGGTGCACCGCGCCGGCGCGTTGTTTGACGAGAAAGAGTTCGACGGCGACGAGAACGCCATCGTCGACTTCAAGTACTCCAGTTCGCCCAAAATTACCTGGTGGTTCGATCATCACGAGAGCGCCTTTCTGTCTCCCGCCGATGCCGAGCATTTCGAGCAGGACCAGAGCAACCGCAAGTTCTACGATCCGGACTTCAAATCCTGCACCAGCTTCATCGCCATGATCGCGCAGCAGCACTTCGGCTTCGATCCAGCTCCCGTGGCCGACCTCGTGCACTGGACCGACATCATCGATGGAGCTCTTTACTCCGGACGCGAAAACTGCTGTCGAGATGGCAGCGCCTGCCATGAAACTGACCATGGTGATCGAGTCAGCGCCCGATCACGGTTTTGTTCCCAACCTGATTCCGTTGCTGGCTACGACAAGTCGCTGGCGGAGATTCTCGAAGAACCTTTTGTTGCGCCGCTGCTGCCGCCGCTGCTGAAGCGCCACGAACTGTCGATCGGGATTCTTAAGGAGCGCACCGAGTGCAAAGACGGCACGATTTTCTTCGATGTCACCGACCACGATCTCGAGGGCTACAACAAATTCATTCCCTACTACTTGCATCCGGAATCGATCTACAGCGTGGGATTGAGCAAGAGCAGCTTTCGCGTGAAAGTTTCGGTGGGATCGAATCCGTGGGCGCCGCAGGAGCCGGAAGTGAACCTCGCGAGGATTTGCGAGCGCTACGGTGGGGGCGGGCACGCCCGCGTCGGCGCGATCTCGTTCAACGTGAACCAGCATGCCGCGGCCATCAAGGCCTCGCAGGAAATCGTCGGCGAACTGCGCGCCGCGATCAGAAAGAAGTAAGGAGTCTTCGGCTGAAAAGGTTTTGGGTAGCGCAGTGCGTCGACCCAGCGACTACTTGCGGCCTTACTGCACCACCGTCCCGCTTGCTAAACACGTCGCCGCATTCCCATCCGCCGAAGATCGAATCACTCCCGACTGGTCAGCACAAAATGCCTTCCGTCCGTACGCATTTCCACTCGGCGCGGCCGTCAAATGGAAGCTTGTAGCCGGTGCTCCACCGCAACCCGAAAGCGTGAAGACATACCCGTACTTCTTGCCGCTAGCCAGTCCGCTATTGATGAGCATGGCCTGTCGCTCGTTCGCTTCGCCACCGCCGAAGCCGTCAAGGCTCGAGAGCGAGCAAGTGAATCCCACCGTCGGATAGCTGGTAGCGTACGTGACCTCCGCCGTGAGAATCGTCCGCACCGCAGCCACGACCATGGCATCGCTGCTGGCCGTCTGCCCTGAGGGTTCCATAGCGGGAGCCGTGAACGTCGTGGTCGTGGCTGCTTGCGGCTTCATCTTCTCGGTGATCGCTTTTAGCAGGTCCGGGTCCGCCAGGGGCAAGTGAATCGTGACGGAGATTTCATTCAGCGTCCAGACTTGGCCTTCCTGCTTCATCGAAAACGTCATCTGCGGCATGAAGGGCGTCCGCTCTTCCTTGCCGTTCTTGTAGACGTGAAATGCCAGTTCAATGTCATCCTGGTCGCCGCGGAGCGCATCATTCACCACCGTGATCTCTGTCTTTTGGCCGATCTTCGCGTCTTCGGTCGAGAGCAACACTGAACCCGTTTCAAAAGTCTCGAGATGCTGTCCTTGCAACTGGAGTTGACTCGCCATCGCCGAATACTCCTGCAGTTTCGTCAGTGCTCCCGCCTTCTCCAAAGCAGCGCGTGTGGCAGCGGGAAGATGTTGCACCAGTGTCCCCGGTGTCTTGCTGAAAAACATTTCCATCAGCGCTTGTCGCGCGGTCTGCGGAGCGGGTGCGGATTGGGCCTCCGAACTTGCAGCGCACACGTTCGCGATCGCCAGCACCAGAGCCAAAGACAGAGAGAAACGGATTCCTCGCATGATGTCTCCTGCCTGATCGTTACACCCTTCCCGCGTCTGCTCCAGTTACCGAGGTAAGAATGCATCCTGAAACCGCAAACGCATCAGACCCTGCAATGTGCCTTCTCCCACCGTCGTGATACTCTGCCTTTGAGTATTCTGCTCGTATTCATGCGCGCTCCTGGAACCAAGTCAGATGCGCACCGTCGCCAACGGCGCGTGCTCCGGGCCGTCTCCACCTTCGAATTCTTCAAGGGATGCTTTGTACTTGTCATGGGGTTCTGCGCCCTCGCGCTGTTGCACAAGGACGTGTGGTTGTACGCCGAGAGTTTGCTCGCCCTCTTCCACATCAGTACCGATCGCCGCTCGGCGCAGATGTTTCTCGATCTCGCCGACAATGTCACCGACGCCCATTTGTGGGCCGCGGCTCGCATCGCCTTTGCCTATTCGGGATTGCGCTTTACCGAAGCCTACGGCCTGTGGAAGGGACGCACCTGGGCCGAGTGGGTTGCCCTGGTTTCCGGAGCTTTGCTGCTCCCGCTGGAGGTTCGCGAACTCATGCGCGGGTTGACCTGGCTGCGTTGTGCCTTTTTTGTTGGTAATGTGGCGGTGGTTCTCTACATGCTCCACGTCATTATCTCCAACCGCCGTGAAAGGCAAAACGAGAAAGCTCGGGCCGCAGCCGGCTAGAACCCGTGCCAGGAGCCAGAACTGGAGTCCAACGACTCTGGCGATCGGCCTGCCCTTGGTTGGATAATCTGGATTGGACGTTAGGAAAGCGATCTGATTCGGGGAGGTCCTATGCGTTTCGCTGGCTTTTTACTCTTGGTGTTTTCTGCGACTGGAATCGCCGCTGCCCAGGACACGAACTTTCCCACGGGTCCGCAATACTTGATAACGTTTGATTCGCCGCTATTTCTGCACTCCATCGCGACGCCAACCCTGAACCTCGACGCGCCACTGCCGAACGTTCTGCCTCCCGTCACCGAAAGCAACACCGTGGTTTCGTCCTCGTCCGAGCCTGTCTCGGCTCCGAGCCCAGAGAGTCTCGCCAGAGTCTATTGGGGAGGCCCAACCGAAAGCGAGGTTGAGCTTACCTCGGAGGAACCTTCCGCTCCTTTGCCGGCCAGCATCATTGGCGATGGAGTTACGGGAATGACTGATGCGTCGTCTCTTCTCGAACGCGGATATGGAATCAGCCTCGGAGAGACTGCTGCCCTCTGGAAAGCTCACAAAGCCCGCGCGACTCATGTCTATACCGACGCCGACGTTCAGCGGCTGCACGACCGGTAATTTTGCACCGGCTGCTCGTGACATGGGACCATGCCATCCGCAGGCAGTTTATTTTTGAACGATTTTCACACCACTTTTGCGTGGACCACTAACGCATCCGTCACGTTCCGGTCTCGCGTGTTAGGCTGAAACCCATCTTTCTCACGCGGGGAATTCATGCTAAACGCCAATCCTCCTCATCTCGACCTGCAGGCCATCGCAAAACAAGTCATGCAGCAGCATGGCTTTGAGCCGGACTTTCCTCCGCAAGTCCCGCAACAACTCGCCGATCTGAAAGCGCATCCGCCGCAAATCGCAGCTGGCAAAGATGTCCGCGACTTGCGCAATCTGCTCTGGTCCTCGATTGATAACGACACCTCGCGCGACCTCGATCAGATCGAAGTTGTCGAGCGCGTCTCAAATGGCGACGTCAAAATCATGATCGGTATATCCGACGTCGATGCTTTCGTGGCCAAGCAGACTCCCATCGATCAGCACGCTGCGCGCGAAACCACCACCATCTACGCCGGCGTTCGCAATTTCCCCATGTTGCCGGAGGAGCTTTCCACGGGACTCAGTTCGTTGCTCGAGAATCAGGAGTGCCTCAGCGTCGTGACCGAGTTCGTAGTGGATTCGTCAGGTGGCCTGAAGTCGAGCGATGTCTACCGCGCTCTCGTTCGCAACAAAGTGCAGCTGCAATACAATTCCGTCGGCGCATGGCTGGAAGGGAAGTCGGCCGCTCCGCCGAAAGTCGCTGCTTCGAGCGACCTGCAGGCGCAACTGAAACTGCAGGATGATGTTGCGCAGCTACTCAAACAACAGCGCTTTCAAAATGGCGCGCTCAACCTTCAAACGGATGAAGTTCATCCCCTTGTCCTAAACGATCAGGTCATCGATGTCGTGCAGCAGCAGAAAAATCGCGCGACCGAACTGATCGAAGATTTCATGGTCGCTGCCAACGGCGTTGTGGCGCGCATGCTCGAAAAGGTTTCATCGCTGCGTCGCATTGTCCGCACGCCTGAGCGTTGGGATCGCATCGTGCAGTTGGCAGCGAGTAAAGGCGAGAAGCTTCCTCCGCAGCCGGACTCCAAAGCCCTCAATGATTTCCTGCTGCGGCGCAAGGCCGCTGATCCCGACCACTTCGCCGATGTCTCATTGGGCGTCATCAAACTCATTGGTCCCGGCGAATATGTTTTGGAGCGAGCCGGTGATGTTGCGCCCGGACATTTTGGTCTCGCGGTTCAGGATTACACGCACTCCACCGCGCCCAACCGCCGCTTCGCCGATGTGGTCACGCAGCGGCTCGTAAAAGCGATGCTCGCGGGACAACCGAATCCGTACTCCGACAGCGAACTCACCGCGATCGCCGCGAACTGTACCCAGAAAGAAGATGCGGCGAAAAAAGTAGAACGCGAGATGTCGAAGCGTCTGGCCGCTGTCGCGATGCAGAACCGCATCGGCGACGTCTTCGACGCTCTCGTCACCGGAGCGACCGATCACGGTACTTTCGTTCGCGTGTTCCAGCCGCACATCGAGGGACTCCTCGCCCAAGGTGACCAGGGACTCGATGTCGGCGACAAGCTCCGCGTCAAACTCGTCCGCACCGACGTGCAAAAGGGATACATCGACTTCGCTCGCGCCTGATCGGATCGCCGGCTTGCCGCTTGGCAAAAGCCGTTTGCGGTCACCACGAGAGCTAATAGTCCCACCACATCCCACAAGCTAAGCTAGACCGAGGAAGTAGTGCGGAAAGTTGTGGTATATATTTTGTTCAAATGGCGCAACTTCGTCTGTCTACCGATGATAATGATTCTGCCCGTGTCGTTATTCGCCGACGACACAGGCGCTGCCATATTGCGCAGCAATCCTGGTGTCCTGCTGAATAAGAATCCTGCGCCCGCATCTTCCGCGCTTTTTCCCAGCGACTTCGTTGAGACTCCACAAAAAGCGGTTGCCCGGATCGAGGCAACCGGATCTTCGGCGGACATCAATCCAGAGACCATGGTCCGTTTCGAAGGCGATGAACTCTACCTAGAACACGGCAGCTTGTCGGTGAACACATCGCGCGGATTACGAGTCCGCGTGGGATGCCTGACGATTACGCCGGTGAATAACGATTGGACTCATTACGATGTGAAAGACGTCGAGGGCAAAGTCGAGGTGTCTGCGCTCAAGAGCGACGTCTACCTCGAATCAAGATCGTCCAAGGCCCAGCAGGCTAATCAATCCGACCAGGGCCGAAGCATCGTGCGTGAAGGCGAGCAGAAGTCGCGCGACGAAAAATGCGGCGCGGCCGCTCCGGAAACATCCGGCGCCATTGCCGGTAAAGGCGCGATTATGAATTCGCCCTTCGTGAAGTGGCCTGCGGTCGGGATCGTCGGCTTCCTGCTCTGCTGGGGTGTTTGCCGTAGTGACGATCCGATCAGCCCTGCTCATCCATGATTTCCAGAGGTTGAAGTTCTTCTCTAGTCGAACGACTCTGCCCGGACGTGTGAAAAACTCTTCATCTGAAAAACTCTTCATCTTGACAAGATTTTAGCTTAAGGCGAGAATTGCGCCCGCCTTGGGGAGGGCGTTGTGGGTGCGCTCTTTTGTGGTGTCGTCCCCCAATGACGACGCTTCGGGTGTAGGAACTCCAGTTAAAAAATAGCATTTTGCAGTCTCCGAACTAAAAGGTCTCGAACAAACACAGGCATTTCCTCGCCTTAGGAAAGCTGCGCGTTGAGCGGCTTCTGCTGGCGTGGAAGGTTGTGGATCGAACGCGAATCAAGGAGAAAAGTTATGCAATCTTGGCGCCCTTCGCGAGCATGGCTCGTGTGCACGTTGGTCGTTGCTCTGTTGCTTGCGGTTACTGCCACAGCTAAGAGTGGACGTGAATTTTCCGGCTACTTCGACGTGAGCGGAGTACATGAGCAGGGAGACCTCGTACAAGTCACCCTTCACCTGAAACTGTTTAATCACGCCGACACCGATGCGAAGAGCGTGATCGTCACGCTTATGGATTCGTCTCCGGCCAACACGTTCCGCGGCAACTTCAAGCCGGTGAAAGTGTGGAAGAGCCAGCACTTCCTTGAGATGAACCAGGAGTTCTCGGTAACCAAGCACGAATTTGCAGAGTGGATGGCTCCGCCGGCACAGCCGAACCTGGTGATTCTGTTCCAGGATGCCAACGGCAGGAGTTTGCAAGTGGGTGCGCAGTTGAGCCGCCGTCCATTAGTCATGGCCGGTGAATAGGACTGAAGGCAATCATGCCGACAGTGGCTACCGAGAACATTATCTTCAGGAGAAAAAATTCATGCGTCGCTTCTCAATCGTCTTTGCAGTACTGCTGGCCGCGGTGCTGGTGAGTCTCCCAGCGCTGTCGCAGGACGTTATTACCACCGCGATCGGCGGTGGGCCAAATGGGATTCCCGCCCTCGATGCCAATCTCTACCAACCCTACGGTGTTGCCGTGGACACTTCCGGCAACTTCTACTTTGCAAGTTACAACCAGCATCGCGTGTTCAAGGTCAACAGCACCGGAACCATTAGCGTCGTGGCTGGCAACGGAGCACCTGGCTATTCTGGCGACGGAGTGGCGGGCGGAGCGGGCAACGCAACCCTGAACCATCCATGGGCGGTAGCGGTAGACAGTTCGGGGAACGTCTACATAGCCGATTTCAGTAACTGCATTGTGCGCAAAGTGGACTCTACCAGCACCATCACGACCATTGCCGGAACTCCGAATTCGTGCGGCTACACGGGTGACGGTGGAAAAGGGACAGCGGCACAGCTTTACGAACCCTCGGGCCTGGCGCTCGATAGCTCTGGAAATTTGTTTATCGCGGACTACATCAACAATGTGATCCGGAAATTAGTTCTCTCGACCAACAACATCAGCACGGTGGCAGGCAATCATACTTGCGGCTACACCGGCGATGGGGGCGCCGCAACTAGCGCCGAAATGTGTCAGTCGGCTGGAATTGCAGTCGACAGCACGGGGAACCTGTTCATCGCCGACTCTGCCAACTGCGTGATCCGAGAGGTCACAAAATCAAATCAGAAAATCAGCACGATCGCCGGGAACCACACCTGTGGATATAACGGTGACGGAGCGGCTGCGACAGCTGCGGAAATGAACCAGACGTTTTCGCTGACGGTGAATAGTGGCGGGACCTCGGTCATCTTCGCTGACTATTACAACCAGCGCATTCGGCAGTTTACGGTTGGAGGAAACGTCACAACCGTGGCAGGCAATGGCACGGCCTGTCAGGATAGCGGTTCCAACGTCTGCGGCGAGGGTGGTGCCGCCACCAGCGCAGAACTCTATTACCCCCTTGGGGTAGCGGCAACCAGCGGCGGCACCGTTTACATCGGCAACAACGACAACATGGTTGTCGATTCATTCACGGTGGGAGGAAATCTGAATGTCGTTGCCGGCAACCACAGCGCAACCGTGGAGACGTTGATCAATAACGAGGCCCCGCAGGGGGTAGTGTTGAACTTCCCCTTTGGCATTGCCGACGATACATCGGGGAACGTATACATCGCCGACAGTCACAACGAGATGATCCGCGAGTTGGTGAAGTCGTCGAACACGGTAAAGTTTTTCGCCGGCAACGGGACGTACGGGTTCCTCGGAGACGGCGGAGCGGCCACGAGCGCAGAGTTGAGGCAGCCCTTCGGAGTCGCAAAAGACACCGTGGGCAATGTCTACATTGGTGACACCTTCAGTTGCGTCGTCCGCGAGGTAAACACAGGGGGAATCATCAACGAATTCGCTGGAGACGTGGTCAGCGGCAACCCGCAGTGTGGCTACACTGGAGACGGTGGCGCGGCTACCACGGCGAAACTCTATTATCCGTACGCGGTAGCTACGGACAGCAAGAACAGCCTCTACATCGCGGATCAAGCGGAGCATGTTGTCCGCAGAGTAACGGGTGGAACCATTACGACGATCGCCGGCATCGGTGGCATCGCAGGATATGCCGGTGATGGTGGATTGGCCGCCAACGCTTTGCTGAATCAACCTGAGGCCCTTGCGGTTGATCCGGCGGGCAACGTCTTCATCGGGGACACGCAGAATTGCCGCGTCCGTGAAATCAATGCCCTAACTGGAATCATCACGACGGTTGCTGGCAACGGAAGCTGCGTTTTCACTGGCGACGGACAGGCAACGGCCAACGGCGTGGAGTATCCGCAAGGACTCGCCGTCGATGCGAATGACAACTTGTTTGTCAGTGACTACAGCAATCGCGTACGTTGGGTAAGTCCCGGCGGAATTATGACCACGATCGCTGGAAACGGAAGCAATGGGTTTACCGGAGACGGCGGACTGGCAACTTTGGGCGAACTTAGCGAACCGACGGGCCTTGCTCTGGATTCGCTGGGCGATTTGTTTGTGGCCGACTACAACAACGGGCGCGTGCGCAGCATCTCTGCGTTCGCGGCTCTCAACACCAGCGTGACCAGCCTGGCTTTCGGACTGACCAGCGTAGGCTCCACCAGTTCGCCGCAGCAGTTTACGGTGAGCGCGTATGGTCCAGAAACTATCTCCAACATTGCCACCAGCACGAACTTCAGCGAGGCTGACAACTGCCCGACGACCATGACCAATGGAACGAAGTGCACGATGTATGTCTACTTCGTACCAACGGCCTCGGGAGCGCTGAACGGGACTGTCACCATCAACCACAACGGCTTCTTCAGCCAGGTCGCCACAGTAAATCTGTCAGGCAGCGGAAGCGCCATCTCGCTGACCGGGTCTCCGCTTGCATTCGGGAACCAGTTGGTGAAAACGACTAGCGCGGCCAAGACGGTGACGGTGAAGAACAGCGGAACTACAGCGATTACGATGGGGACGATCACCTTGACCGAGACGACGGACTTTGCCATCTCGGCCAACACCTGCCCTGCATCGGGCAGTACGCTGGGAGCGGGAGCAAGTTGCTCGATCAGCGTAACCTTTGGGCCGAAGTCTACAGGAGCGCTCCGAGGAACGGTGGTGGTCAATGATAACGACCCCTCATCTCCACAACTGATCGGTCTGACCGGAACCGGAACCAGCAATGTATCGCTGAGTCCTGGAGCGGTGACATTCGCAGTCACCGCGGTCGGCGTTACGAGTGCAGCGACGAAGATTACGCTCACCAATAACACGGGCGTATCTATCACTTTGGGCAATCCTGCAATCACGTTGACCGGACCGTTCGCCAGTGCCACATCAACCACTTGCACGAACAGCCTGGTGATTGCGGCCAGCGGTACGTGCGTGATCAACGTGACGTTTAAGCCGACGAAAACCGGCTTTGCTCTCGGTTCTGTCGCTGTCGCCGACAGTGATGTGACCAGCCCGCAAAGCGTCCAACTACAGGGCTACGGTACCGGCATTAAGTTCACCCCGTCATCGGTGAACTTTGGCACCGTGACAAAGGGCACTCAGGTCTCGTCGACGGTGACCATTACCAACGTAGGGACCACGAATGTGTACTTCACCGGCGGGGAACTCTCGGGCACAAACAGCGCCGACTTCGCCGACAACTATAATGACAGCCCACCCTGCAACAATACGGCGAGCAATCCGCTGCTTCCCAACGCTACTTGCCAGATCACAGTGTACTTCCTGCCCAGCAAGACGGGAACGGAGAACGCCAGCTACAAAGTGTTCGACAACAGCGTCGGCAGCCCGCAATCGCTGGCTCTGACCGGAAAAGGGCAGTAGCTCGCCGTTCGATGCAACTCGGCCGCCGGGTTTCAAGTCCGGCGGCCGTTTTTCTTTGCAGCGGTCAGTTTTCCGCAGTTGCCTTCTGCTCGTGAGGTTTGATGTCGTACTCAGGGTGAGGAACTCCCATCAGCCATTTGTCGAACCATCCGACGATATGGTCAAGACGTTCGACGCGGTGCCAGGGCTCTCCGGAGCGCGAGAGTTCATGGGTCTCGCGGGGGAAGACGACCATCGCAGTCGGACGCTTCAAATATTTCAAGGCGCGAAATAATTGTTCGCCCCCCGAGTCCTGAGGAGTGCGAAAATCAGCTTCGCCGAGCACGAACAAGATCGGGGTGTGAATGTTCTTCACGAACGTGATGGCAGAGCGGTTGTTGTAGTCCTGCGGGTCTTCGAAGGGCGGAGCCTTGAACCAGTTGGCCTGGAAGAGCGTGAAGTCCGCGGTGTACCACCAGGAAGCCCAATTGGAAATGTCCCGTTGCGAGGCCGCTGCGGCGAAACGGTCGGTGTGCGTGACGGTCCAGTCAGTGAGGACGCCACCTCCGCTGCCGCCGGTTACGGCCAGTTTTTTCTCGTCGACATAGCCGCGCTTGATCACTTCATCGACGCCGATCATGAGATCGCGGTAGTCGTCGCCCGGATAGTGATATTGAATGATGTTGGCAAAGTCCTGGCCATAGCCGGTCGAGCCGCGCGGGTTAATGTAGAGAACGACGTATCCCTTCGCTGCCATCCACTGAAATTCGTGGTCGAAGACCCATCCGTAGGCGGCGTGCGGGCCGCCGTGAATGTTGAGGATCATCGGATACTTCTTGTGAGGATCGAAGTCGGGCGGCTTCTGGATCCACCCTTGAATATTCTTGCCGTCGAAACTCTTGTAATTAACCTCATCGGGGGCGGTGAGGTTGAGCTGCGTCCACAGTTTGCGGTTGAACTCGGTGATGCGAGTTTGCGCGCCATCCGAGGCGATCGTGAAGAGATCGCCGATCGCCACGGGGGTCGAGATCAGGGCGACGATGCTGCGCGCGTCGGGGGTCACGGAGAAATCCAGGACGGCTTGATCGCCACGTGTCACTTCCGTGACCGCGCCGGATTGCGCATCTACACGGACGATCGGCGAGCGACCTTGCTTGTTGACGACGTCGTAGAGCGTTCGGCCATCCGGCGACCAGTGAAGGGTGCGCCCGTTGCCACCGCGCGGGGCAGCGTTGTCGCCGAAGACTCCGTCGCCCATGTCGTAGTCATAGTCGGCGGTGAGGTTGCGCGGCTGGGCGTTAGGGGCGAGATCCAACACCCAGAGATCAGGCTGGGAATGCGAACGTACCGGTTGCCCGACTGAGCCGTGGAAGGCGATGCGGCGACCGTCAGGGCTCAGAGTGGCGTCGCCGATGTACATGGGAATGGACGCGAATTTCTCGGGTGTGCCGCCGGAGGAGGCGATCGAGTAAATGTCAGTGCCAGGCAACTCGTAGTAGGGTTCGTCAACGCGCCGCGTCAGGAAATAAATGCGCGAACTATCGTTGGTCCAGAAAATCTCGCCTTCGTCGTAATCCCCGCTGGTAAGCTGCACCGGCTTCGGGAGATCGTCGGCGGGTGCAGGCACGTCGAGCACCCAGATGTGTTCGTGACGCTTGGGGTCGAGGTAGCCTTCGCCATTGCTGCGATAAACGGCGCGGCTGATCACATGGACGTCGGACTCGCGCTCGTCCTCGGGCTTGGATGCGCCGGGTTGCGCGCCGGGCTTCTTGCGCGCGGCCTTTTCGATATCTTCGGGCGTCGTTTCGCCGGTGAAAGCGATGCGCTTGCCATCGGATGACCACGTGGCTCCGCCGGCCCCCTTGGGAAGGTCGGTGATGATGCGGGCCTCGCCGCCGTTGAACGAGAGCAGAGCGATTTGCGCGGGCTTGGGTTTGCCAGCGTCGTCCTTTTCACCACCGCGAATGAATGCGATGGTCTTGCCATCGGGCGACCAGCGCGGCTGAGCATCATGCTTCCCGTTGGTCAGGCGAGCGGGCGCTTCGTTGCCCGCGGTGGCGACGGTCCAGATGGATGTTTCGTAACCGGTGCGCTTCTCGTCGACGTTAACGCGAGTGAATGCGACACGGGACCCGTCGGGTGAAAGTTGCGGGTTGGCCACCCATAGGAAATCGAAGATGTCTTTCTCGGTGATGGAGCGTTTCGCACCGGGAGTCGCGCTTTGAGCGACCGAGATTGCGGAGAGGGAAGTCATGACTGCAAGGGCGACTACCAGGGCAGAGACGCGAAGTTTCATGGGCATCCTCGTGGGGGCCGCAGCCGCGGCGAGGGCCATTGTGCATGGGGGGAGCGGCTGAGGTCAACGAAGACGTGTCGGTCACGCGAACATGTTGTTACCTGAGGGTCGTTTGTTCGGCAACCTGGCCCATTTTTTCGAACGGCGTGCACTTGTCAGGAACCGCGAAGAGTGCTGCATCGGGGGCGGCGATGGAGATGTCGCGATAGACGGCAGTGAGAGTAAGCTCGCCGATGTGGGATTCGATTTTTACGGGGATCCCTTGTAATTCTTCTGCTTCCCAAACTTTGGATTGAACCGTCGTTCCGTCGGGGCGCGTCACGGTGACGGTCTCGACTTTGGTCGGATGTCCCTCCACAACTTCGGTGCCGATTGCTGTGCGCTGAAGGTTTGAGCCCTGTAAGAGTTCGAGAGGGCTGGGGAGCATTTTCGCCTGATCGGGCTTCATCGCGACACATTGATGGCTGTGATCGGGGTAAGTCGTGAAGTTGTACACCTTGCTGCTCGAAGGCATATAAATCGTTGAGAGAGCGGCACTGCGCTCAACTCGCACGCTGGTGCCGGAGTAGTAGACCTTCATGGCAAAGTCGGCCTTTCTTGACGGGAAGACCTGTGTTGCCGAGAAGTCAGGAAAATTCCAGGCTGCCTGTGCATGGGTGAGAGCACTGGATAACAGAATGAATGCGGCGATTGCGAGCTTGCAAAACTGTTTTTGAGATTGCATGAAATCCTCCGGGGAATTGGGTTGTTAGTACCGTCAACAAGTGAAGAGGCCCCGCTTCGGCAGAGCCCCTTCGCAGCCCCGTCAACATCACGAGGGAAGTTAACGTTACTTGCCTGTACCTCCGCGCGGGCTGCCAACGCCCGTGCAGAAATCCCACGAAGCGACGGCCGAACTTCCGTTCGAGCCGGTTTTCACATCGTAGAAATTGCCCTTCATCTTGGCAGTGGCCAACTGGGCATACAGAAGATTGTTTTCCCATGTGCCGAAGTAGTCGCCACCACTCGTTGCGGGAGTGAGGAAGACCGATCCGAGCTTGTTGCCCATGCGATTGACGATGCCAGCGAGCGCGGGTGAGGAGAGGCTCGTGCCACCCACCACGCCCCAACCGCCGAGGCCGTAGCCACTGTAGATCCATGCTCCGGAAGCGGGGTCTGCGTCGAACGACATGTCAGGCGTGGCGCGGTTGCCTTTGCCGAAAATGGGATATTGGAAGTTGGCCCATGGTCCAGTGTTGCCGCCGGTAAAAGACGTAGCGTACGTCTCTACCGTGCTCGTGCCACCGCCGGAGCCGCCCCAGCAGGATTCTGAAGAATACTTCAGGGTGGTTGAGGTCCGGAGAATTGAGGTACCACCGGCAGAGATCACCCAGGGATTTGTGCTGGGATAGCCGACGCCGAAGCCGCCGTCGCCGGAAGAGGCGAAGGCCAAAATCGGAGTGGCATATTTGTCGGCCCAGTTGTAGGTGAAGTCGGCGAAGAACGAATCGTCTGCGATCTGTCCAGAAAACTCGCCGCCCTGCCAACTGTTGGAGACTTGTCCACCCGTGGGGTAGTTGGTGACGATGTAGTTGAAGGCCACCTGCTCGGCATAGAGAAGGTCAGTCCAGGAATTCGAGCAAGCTTCCACCAGGATGATTGCGGCGCTGGGAGCGAAGACGTGCGCGTATTCGATATCAAGCGACGACTCTACGGACCAGCCAGCATCCGCAGGAGGCGTGGTGCAAGATCCGTTTCCGTTGGCATAGACCTTGACGAATGTTGCGGCCGGCAGGCCCCAATAGGTGTCGAAGGCTTGCAGGTCAGTGGATGCATTTGGATTGTCAAAGGCATCTACAAGAGCGATGGCGCCGTAACCAGCCGCCGACGGGCCACCAGAGCCGGAATTGTAATTAGGGATGCAGCCCGCGCTGCTGGGAGTCCCAACATAAATACATCCCAAGGACTGAGGCGTTTCGGCCTCTTCGACGGTGCCGGTCGGCGTGATCGAACTCATGCTCATGGGAGCGTGCACCACGACGGGTTTGTTGCCATCGAGGCTCCGTAGAACGTAGGTAGTGTGAAGGCGTCCCGCCGGCTGCTCTTTGCTGCTCTCTGGTGTATAGAGATACCCAGATTGCGGGGTACGCTCGCTGGTTGGTAGAGGCATATCTTGCCCGGTGCCTGCTCGTGGTGCTTCTTGCGCCATTGCTCCCAGCGCGATAGACAAAAGTGACACTGCTATCCCAAAACTTCTCATTGCTTCCTCCAATTTTTGATTGTTTATTTGGCTCGGATGGATTCGCTGCTGCCGGGGAGACCACCGCGCTTTTCCGACCTACAGAACTATGGTGAAGAAGTCTTGCAAAGCGTTTCAGCCGGAGGTGAACGAAATGGGGGCTGCGCTCTCGCGCGCGTCTCAGAATGCGAAGTCAGGATCCGGTGTAGAGCTGAAAGGGCGCCCAGTAAAACGGTTTGCGGAAGGAGTTGGAGTGAAGCAAGGCGAGCTTGGCATTGCGGAGAGCAGTGTCGGGAGTCTTTCCTTTTTCCAGTTCGCCGTAGAACTCATCCATGAGCTGCGGAGTGGAGACGTCGCTGACTTCCCAAAGAGCTCCGATCACGTTGTGAGCTCCGGCCCGGAGAAATGCCCAGGAGAGTCCGACGAGGCCTTCGCCTGAATAGGCGCGAGAGCCTGCTCCGTAACAGGTGGAGATCGTGACCAACTGTGCGTGCAGCGGGTGATGAATAATGTCGCGGGCGTAGAGCTTGAAGGAATCATCAGCGGCACCGGCCTTGGAGAGCACGATGGCGGAGTCGAGCGGGCTTGTGCGGCTGGCAGTTCCGTGTGCAACGAAGTGGATGTAGGAAAACTGCTCCGGTTTTCCCGACAGATAGGCCACAGGTGTTGCATGCTCGCGCGTGAATGTCTGTTGTAGGGCGGGCGGAAAATGTTTTTCGATCGTCTCCATCTCGGCGGCGGCTTTCCGCAGTTCAGGATAGTCGAGGTTCGGAGCAACGGCATTGCCAATAAGAAGCAGGTTGCCGTTGGGTTTGGCCGCTGAGCGCGAGGCCGCCAGCAGGCGAAGGGAATTCGCGTCTTCGATCGTTACGTCTTCAATCCAATAGTGCGGAGTTGGGTCGGGAACCAGCAACGTTTCGAAGTTGAGGGTGTTGAGGCTGCCGTCGGGGATGATGAAGACCTTCGCATCTTTGGGCAGCAGACGCCTTCGCTGGCTCGACGAGCGTGTGGTAGAGCGCGCGGCCATCGGCGTCGGTGGCTTGCAGAAATTCCTGTTGCTCGGAGAGAGCCTTGCGATAGCGCTGGACGACGGGATCGATTTCGGATTTTGCAGGCAGAGGGAAGAGGCTTGTCTTTTGGGAGGTGATCGCCCACAGATAAGACTGCTTGTCGCCGAGCCAATAGAAAAGAATCGTGCCGCCGGCGCGTCGTGCGACCTCTTGCGGCTTCAATAGGTCGAGCTTGAAGGTCGTACCTTTCTGCAAGAGTCCCAGTCCTTCGGCCAAAGTTCGACCGCGGCTGTATTCGGCGACTTGGAGGGCTTCGACCGTTTTGCCTTTGCTCACCAGAAAGTGGATGTAATCGTCGTAGATGCTGGAGGCGTTGGCGGGAAATGGCAGCTGACGATTCTTCGTGCTGCAGAGAAGAGCGCGCGGTTTCGAAGGTCGTCAGTGCGGCTCGGTACTGCTGGTCCGCCAGGTCGGGCTTGTTGTCGTCTTCGTAGAGTTGGGCGAGAGAGTGCTCGGCCTCCCACTTCAGAAAGACGTGGCTTTTCGGATCTTGTTCGATCTCGTGAAATATTTTTTCTGCCTGGGCAGTTGTCGTGAAGGCGGGCGGCAACGTGTCCCTTGACCAGCATGGGATAGAGGATGTCGAGTCGGTTGCCGTCTGCGGGTGCGAGGGCGATGGTTTTGTCGGCGTAGTCGCGGGCCTGTTCGAGTTTGCCGGTACGCTCGGAAACTAAGGCAAGGGACATGGTGGTATCGATGATGTCTTGCTTGCTGTTGATCTGCGTAGCGAGATCGAGGGCCCGCTGGTATGACTGCTGAGCCTTGTCGTAATCGCGGGCATCGAGATAGACATAGCCCACATTCGTCAGCCACTTTATCTGGTCAGCAACGTCGCCGAGGAGCGTGGCGCGCTTCTCGGCTTCGATGAAAAGCGCCTCGGCCTTGTCCGGTTCACCAAGTTTGTAGTACGCCCATCCGATGATTCCCTAGCGCGGTCTGAGCGAGATCCTCGAACTTTAGAGCAGTGGAAAGACGATATGCCGCTTCTGACCAGTCGAGAGCCTCATCGAAGTGCTCCTGCTGCAAAGCTGACCAGCCGAGGTTCATCAGAACGTTTGCCTCTACGAAGCCATCGCCGTTGGAACGAGCGGAACTCAGTGTTTGCTCGAATAAACTCTGCGCCTGAGGGAAATGGCCGCGCACCATTTCCAGTCCTCCTCGCGCGAAAACTACGCTCGCGCAAGCAGGCGAATTAGATGATGCGCACAGACGATCGGCTTCCGCCAGCTTTTGTTCTGCCTCGGTGAAATGAGACAGAGCCAAGTTAGCCGAGGCCTCGAGCCTTGCCTTTTGTACTTTAAGGTCAATGGTCGGAGGAGGTGTTGTTTCCGACGCGATGAGAGCCAGGGCGCGATCTCCCATCCCGCGCCAAACCAAGGCGTTCGCCTCAAGGGTCTTGAATTTCCAGGCCCACTCCGTGCTGAGCCCATGGAAGTCCTTGTAACCCTTGTTCGCCTCTTCGGTGGCGGCCGCGAGGTCGCCACGCCGGAAAGTCTGCGTAGCATGATCGAACGCAACTTGCGGGCCCTCGTGACCGGAGCACGCAGATAGACAGATGAGCGCGAGGAAGGAAAACGGACTCGCCCTCGACTTCACGGACCTGGAGGTCTCCGCTGCCTCCGCCGTTTACCTCGCACGTCGCAATCGACAGCAGCTTCCATCCGCCAGGCAGCCCAGGTCCAATCGGATCATGGTGAGGTTGAAGGAATTGTGGTTCACCGTGAGTTCCGCCAGAAAGATATTTCCGAAGTCCGGGATGTGGATGACGTGTCCGAAGGATTTCCCCGGAGGCGGGATCTGGACCGACTTTCCGTCCGAGGCTTTCACGCTGATGTCTTTGATCTCGACGTTTTCGACCAAGGAGCACGTGATCCCGTCCCATTGATTGCCGCTCTCGCGAGCAGCAGCGGCTTGCGTCTTGATGTTGCCGTAGTTCAGGTTCGAGACCCATGATACTTCTCTCGGCAGCGAGCCGTCAGCGTCGGTGAGACGCATCTTCTTCCTGTCGTCCCCAGCGAGGCTCTGCAGGCGGTCCTTCAGGTGCTTGTATTGTGCCTCGACAGCCTTCATGAACCCACTGCCTTGATCGACGTGCAATGCGTCTTTGCCAGCGGGTTGGTCGCCGACCAGATCGAGTTTGAGATACGGTTCCGCGCGGTGGCGGGCGATCCGCAGATTCTCGAAATGCGTGCCAAGAAATGTGACCGTGGGCGTCTGCACGCCGGGGAAGTGAGTCGTCGAAACCTGGGCGACGACTCGATCCGCCGTGACCACGTTTAGTACGTTCAGATCTTCGACCACCGAGGTGGCCAGCGTGACCGACGCGCCCGGATGCTTCTTGCTGTGGTGCCCCGCAACCTGCGTGTGGGCTGCGGTGTAAGAAATAATTCCTTCCAGCCGGAAATTCTTGGCGTGCTGAGAGAAATAATTTCGCTGGGCCCGCTCTTCTTCGGACAAGTCCGCGAGGTAGCCCTCAAGCTTCACAAAGGCTTGCTGCTTGATTTGCTGCTCAAAGGGAAGGAACAACATTCCCTTCAAAGCATGCGCTTGGGCGTGAAAGTAATGGGAGTTGACGGGTGTCATGGGCTCCGCTCCGCTCGTGTGATTTCACTTCTGGATTTGCAATTCGATCGGGTGACGACTGATTTCTTTGTTTTCGCCGGCGGGAGTTATACCGTGTACCACCAGCGTGTAGGTTCCCGGCTGGCGATTGCGACCGGGAATGTAGATCTGGCGTCCTTGCTCGGCTGGTACGGTCGAAATCGCTCCAGACCACTCCAACTGCTGGGCGGGATTATACAAGTCCGCCTTGTACGACGCGAATCCGTCTTCGGGGGGCAGGTTGACCAGCAGGCTAAAGCCCTCGCCCGGGTGCGTCTGAATCACAGTCGTTGCCGTACCACGCGTGCTGACGTTGACCGACGCCCAAGGCCCCACCTGGGGCTGGTTCGCCGCCTGCATCAGATTCGGATAGGTAACGAAATTCTGGTAGCCAATGACTGCGAGCAATAAAGCAAGTATCGGTACGGCAAATGCAGGACGGAACCAGGAGAACCATCCCGATCTCGCTGGAGCTGGGGCTGGCTCCGGCGCCAGAGCCGTGATCGTCGACGCGGCGAGCACGACTTTGCTCTGTTCCACGAACATGGCTGCAGCGCGCACATCGAGCGCGCAATCCTGGCAGTCAAACAGGTGCTCCTCGAACTGATCCCGGACGTCGGGTTCGAGTTCGTCTAGAAGGTACCGTTCTGTCGCTTTCTGCCGGACCGCCTCAGCGTGGTCCATCGTTGTTCTCCCTCATTCATTTCAATAGTGCGCTGACGTGCAAAATCGTTTCAGTGCTTTCCCGCAGTCATCGCACCCGGCGGACGAGCGGCTATATTCTTTAAATACAGAGACTTGAAGGACTGTTTTGCCCGGTGCAGCAGCACCCGGAGGTAGTCGCGGTCCACTCCAAAGTCTCGGCACACGGCGTCTTTGTCCCGTTCGTCCAGGAAAACCTCTTTAAGCAGGCGCCGGTCTCGCTCGGGCATTTCCTCCAGAATCTCGCGAATCTTCTCCGCCATTTGCTTTGCGGCCATGGCGCCAAGCACATCCACCGATGGAGCCGGGAAATCTTGCTGCTCTTCGTCTTCCAGCGAACTGTCGCGGGACGACGCCCGGTAGTGTTCGAGCAGAACGTTGTTGCACATGGAGTTTACGAAGGCGCCCAGGCGTTCGGGCTGGCGGATTTTTCCGCCGCGCAGCGCGACGAACACGCGGGTGAAGGTTTCTTGCCGGACGTCCTCAATAGCTTGAGGCGAATTCAGGCGAGAGCGCAGTTTGAGTTGAATCAACTCGCTGAAGTAGGCCACGAAATGTTCCTGCGTTCGAAAGTCTCCTGCACGAAGACGATCAACGTAGGATTCGTCAAAAGACTGGAGTTCCAAAGAGCGGGCCCTCGCGGGTGCTGGAGTGGCAGTAGTTTAGCACTTCAAGTGGCAGAGGATGCAGCAGATAGGTCGTTGTGTAACGAAATGGCCGGGAACGCCACTATTCCCACAGAATCCGATGAGACCCAGCCAGACAATTCGAGTCAATGACTCACACGTCTTCGCTACACGTCCGGAAGCCGATGGCAGGACTGGAGAGCCCGGGAGCTTTCCAGTGCCTGATACTCAGAGCCCTCGAGCTGCCAAAGGCTTACCGGGACGTGTTTTTGCTGAAAGAAATTCAGGGACACGGCCTCACGGAGATCGCGGCCATACTCGGAATCAGCACCGACACGGTGATGGTGCGCTTGAAGCGCGCCCGCCGCGAAATCGGGCACAGGGGCGATTCCGACGCCATGGGACGTGGGTAGTGTCCACTCTGGCGAATTCGCTGAAGCGAATCTGGTGCGCGAGAAACGGAGTCCCTCATCTAACCGGGTGGGGGACGTCCGGTTCTAGACCGCCGGCCACTGACGCGGCAAAGGCCAGTTCCGCTCATCTAACAGTTCGCGATCTTATCCACCTGGCTCGGCGAACGGCGCCAACCGTCCTCGCGATTGCCTACAACATCTTCCGGTAAGCCTCGCTCCGTTCTTCTCTTAATTTCTCAATCAGGACATTTCCCGAGGGCGAACTCAGTTGGGTGCAGAGGTCTTGCCGGTCGCCTTGCGGTGTGTGGGGTGGTGCGGAATTGAAGAGGAGTTCTGAGGAGTCGCGGCAGGATTTCTAGCGGTTGAGCAGGCGAAAACAGGCGGCAAGCCTCCGGACGATGCGAATATCCCGAAGACCGCCGGAGCCGATTCCCCAATTTCGGTTCCGGCGATCTGAAGACCCGAGCCTTCCCCCCGGTTGTCAGGGGTCTTCCGTGTCGGGATCTTGTGGATGAAACGCGGTCGCCAGACAGCGCGACTTTTACCCACGCATACCAAGTAGTGCAGAAGCCGAGGAGTTCGTTTCAAAAAAAAATAAGGAGAGTCGTTGATGGCTGTCGGGGACCTTTCCGGCCCTGAGCGCTACATTTGGGCGATCGAATTGCCCCGCGTTGTACACTTCCCACGTGATCGTAAAGTACGCACTGACTTCGGACGAGTATATTGAGGCGCAGGGAGTCTATCGGACACGCGTAGCGCGAGGCCGCGTGTTCTTTCGGAATCTTTATGGGCTCACCTGCCTCACTGTTGCGCTCGCGGTCTATTCCCGCTTTTCAGGCGCGCGATGGTGGGGAGACTTGCTGTTTCTCACCGCCGGTCTTCTGTTGCTGGAGCGCACCATTCTATGGCGGCTGCGGACTTCGAATAAATACCGCTCAACTCCCAGTCTCGGCGAGACGGTCGAACTGAAGATTGAGGAGAGCAACATACTTCGTGTGGTGGCGACAGGAAGCACGGAGATTCGGTGGGCAAACATACTGGCCTGCCGCGAGACCAAGAGTCTGTTCCTGCTGCGAACCGGGCCTGACGACGTGCTCGTGATTCCTAAGCGGTCGTTCGCGCCGGGAGATCTCTACCGCTTCAAGGACCTTCGGCAAAAGGAACTGATCGTCAAAACCACGCGCGAGAATCCGGATATTGTTTTGCTCCGGTTCATGGTGAGTTGGGGGCTGATCGCAACAACAGTGGTGGCGCTGTTTATCGGCTACGTAGATAACTTTCTTTCATCGTTTCCACGCAATCAACCGCGAAACCGGTCGTTCGCTGCAGCGGCTCCTCGCGCTGTAAAGTCTCCGCCGGCTCCCGTGTCGGAATTGCGGGGAAGCGGCTCGGTTTATGTGGTGCAGTTTGGAACGGTGCAGTCGGTTTCTGTGACGCGGTTGTTAGAGGATTTCTACAAGCGCTACGGCCTTCAACTACGCTTGCTACCCACGATCTCACCGCCCGATTGGGCAAGAAATGTGCCGCGGAAACAACTCGTGGCTGAAGATCTGGTCACTGCGATGAAGTTGGCCTACCCAACTAAGGCAGCGGAGCCGGGCTCCGTGATGATTGGGATTACCGACGAGGATATGTATATTTCTGCGCTCAACTGGACCTATGCATTCAGTTTCAGGTCGGAAGAGCGCTTTGCCGTTATTTCGAGCGCTCACCTTTCCGAACCCGGAGAGGACAGCGACAACGACAAGCCGGTTTCCGCGGATGTTCTCCAAAAGCGAGCGGCTAAGGCTCTCATCAGGGATGTGGGAATTCTCCACTACCATTTGCAGCCCAGCAACAGCTACAGCAGCATCTTGTATAGGTATATCGATGAAGCTTCCGATTTGGATGGCGTTGGCGAAGACTACCTCGAGAGTGATGTGATGGTGCGTGCGGACCTGCACGTCACGAGCGGAGATCCTTGTTTCATTGTTCGACACTACACGACTCCGGAGAGGGAGCATCCAGAGGTCGGAGCGGTTGCCGGATGCAGCGGGTACTACAAGGAGACTGGTCTCGAAACGGTGCAGATCGACTTGCGCTACGGTCTCTTGCTCGATCAGCGCACGGATTTCCTGGTCAAAGACCGTATCCCTCTGGAATTGACTCGGGTGTTGCGCACCCAGGACGACCGGTCGCGCGCGTTCGGAATCGGCGGGAACCATAATCTCAATGTTTTTCTGGTGGGCGACAAATGGCCATTTACGTGGATAGATTTGGTGCTGGAGCATGGCGGCCGCTCTCACTTCCGGCGATCGAATTGGGGTTTCGGCTATTGGGATGCGCGCTATACCAATCGTGACGCCAACCGAAACATGTATTCAGGCTCGACGATTGACTGGGCATGGCCCGGATGGAAGCTCAAAGGCGCTGGCACGACTTACTTATTTCCAGATCCGAATGGAGCTAGCCGCCCTGAGCAAGCGGCGCTAATCGGGATCCAGAACTCCAGCGGTTTGAGGGTGGCCCTCAACCGCGATGCTGCGGGAAATCTTCTACAAGCTCGCTCGCCCGATGGCCATGAGCTGGATTTTAATTACGATCAAAGCAACCGGGTGATCGCGGTTGATGAAAAAGGTGGTGGACGATTTGAGTATTCTTACGACGCGGCAGGACACCTTTCGCAAGTGAAGGATGCCGACCAGAATGTGACGGAATATTCCTATGACGAATCCGGCCGCATGAGCCGGATCGTAGAAGCTGGCAAAGAAGTGTGTTCGCTGACCTATGATGGCCAGGGAAGAGTGAAGTCAGAGACAATTGCCGGCGGGGGGACCTATCTCTTTGAGTACTCGCCGGGTAACATCGGAACCTCATCCCAAGTCGACCTATTGGGCTCGGCTGGACCAATTCGCCGGATCAGAATATCCCCCGTGGAATATACCTTGGAAGTGCTCGCCGCAGCCCAACAATGAGGCCAAAAGGCACGCCAGTATTTGTGTTCACCGCGGAAAAGCTGTGATACCATCCTCGCCAACGCCGCCGTATTGAGGTGCGACTTTGGCCAACGACCTGCGCCCGTTGAGTCTCGGGGAATTGCTGGACCGCAGCTTCTTCCTATACCGCAAGAACTTCCTGCTCTTTGCCGGATTAACCGCCCTTCCGCACCTGGTTCTCCTGGCCTTTCAACTCGGAGATATCGGTATGCAAAGGTGGATGGGCGTGGGAGCAGGCTTGGTTTGGACGCTCGCCACTTACGCTCTTACGCTGGGAGTAACAGCTGCCTCCCAGGGAGCGACGGTGATCGCGGTCTCGCACGTACACCTGGGCCGGCCCACAACAATCGCGGAGTCGTTTGCAGGAATTAAGGGCAGAATCTTCTACCTTGCCCTCATCATGATCGGCTACGGAATTGGGGTGGGCATCGGGTTCCTACTGCTTATTGTTCCAGGGATCATTCTTGGGCTGATGTGGGCGCTTACCATTCCCGTAGCTGTGCTCGAAGATACGGGTCTGCGAGATTCGGTGAACCGGAGCGCGGAACTGACCAAAGGCGCCCGTGGTCGCGTATTTGTCATCTATATCTTATTTGCAATCATGCTTTGGATCCTCTATATGGCGTGGATGTTCCCCGTGCTATTGATAATGGGTCTGGCTGTACAAAAACATCACGTTGTAGGCGTTCCGCTTTGGACTCAGATTGCAATCCCCGTAGGTTCATTTATAAGTCAATGCCTGGCTGGACCTCTGATGACGATCGGTTTCTCCCTTCTTTACTATGATCAGAGGGTACGGAAGGAAGCCTTCGACCTGCAGCACATGATGGCCACACTCGACGACGCAAAGCTCGGCGGAACCGTGCCGGTGATTGGCGCGTAAGGCGCGATGCGACATTTCCTGGCGATCTGGCTTTTCCTGGTCGTAGGTTTTGGGCTGAAAACGTCACCTGCCCAAACGGCAGATTCGTCGTCCACTTTAACCCTCACTCAATATGTTCAAACGCTGGATGATGCGCTGGCCGCGGTGCATAAGCTCAGCGAAGAACCGCAAGGGGCCGCACATCTTGTGGCGACTTTGCCGGCGGCGTGGCATGTAGAAGTGGACGGTCAGACATACGAGATCCCCACTTCATCGATTCGCCGCGACCTCGGTGCCTGGCAGGCCAAACCCACAACTGCATCGCTCCAACTGATCCTGCAGCACATGGAGACTCTCCGTTACCAGGCGGTTGCGTACCAAGGGGTCGTGCCGGACGTCGCCTCGCAGCGTTCGTTGCTAAACAACATTCTTGCGCGCGGCGAGTTCAGAAACGTCCACGGAGAAAGCTGGTTGGATCGCCTCAAGCAACGCTTCTACGATTTTCTGCTCCGTTTGCTGGGAAAACTTGTTTCGTCCTCTTCGATCCCGATGATCGGCGACATCCTCGTCTATGGCCTCATTGTCATCGCCGTACTCGCGGTCGCGTACTGGATGTACCGTTCCCTTCGGGATGGCACGCGCCTGGAAACGATCATGCCGGTGAACGTGCCTGTGAGCGCGAAGGAATGGCCCATCTGGATGGCGGAAGCGAGAGCCGCGGGTGCCCGGGGCGAATGGCGCGACGCGATCCATCTCGCGTATTGGGGAGGCATTTCGTACCTTGAAGCGCAAGGGTCTTGGCGGCCTGACCGCGCCCGCACGCCACGCGAGTATTTGCGGCTTCTGCCCGCGAGCAGCGAGCATCAACCCGCGCTACGCGCATTGACCATGCGACTGGAAGGCGTTTGGTACGGGATGCAGGCTGCCGGAGCCGATGGATTCGAAGAAACACTGGCGGAACTGGAGCGGCTGGGATGCCCCTGCAACTAGCGCCCGTCGACCGCAAGATCCTTCTTGGAGCCGCCGCAGTGTTTTTCGCCATGGTCGGCGCCGCGCTCCTGCTGGTCCGAGGCACAGACTCGAGCGAGAACGTACCTAGCGTCTACTCCACCGCCTCGGGCGGATGCAAGGCGGCTTTTCTTCTGCTGAAAGAATCGGGCTATCAGGAGCAGACGTGGGAGCAGGAACTGCGCGATCTTCCAGACGGAAAAGGAAAGACGCTCTTCCTCGTGGCGCCGTCCGCGTATCCAGCGCAAGAGGACAAAGAAAGACTCGAATCGTTTCTCAAGAGCGGAGGGCGGTTGATCGCCGCCGGCCAGTTTGCTGGCTACTATTTGCCCACGAACGAAACCGCGCCAGATCCCATGGGAGGGACGACCTGGAAGCGTTTCACAGCGCTTTCCCCCTCTCCGATCACTCGTGCTGCGGGCTCGATCACGCTGGTTCCGCAGGCGTACTGGCGTCCCGGCACCGGCGCGGTTGGCCTTTACGGCGAAGCTGAAAAGCCGGTAGTCGTCGAGTACACGATTGGCGAAGGCCGGGTCTTATGGCTGGCCGCACCCACTCCACTCACCAATGCGGGCCTCAAGGAAGAGGGAAACCTTGAGTTCCTGCTGAGCGCTGTCGGTACTCCCGATCAAACCACGATTTTATGGAACGAATACATCCACGGTTATGAGCGCGCAGGGGCCAACAGCAAAAGCAACCGCATGATCGCGTGGATCGCTTTGCAGTTGGGCGTATTTGCCGTTGCAATTCTGTTTGCGTATTCGCGCAGAAGCGGGCCCATCTGGATTCCCGAAGGCGAAGTGCGGCTGTCCCCGCTCGAGTTCGTACGCACACTCGGTCTGATGTACGAACATGCAAAGGCCGGCGGCGTCGCCGTAGAGATTTCCTGCCAGAGATTTCGTTATTTGCTGACGCGGCGGCTGGGCTTGTCGGTGAAGAGCAGCGTGGATGATCTGGCTCGCGCCGTACGCGAGCGGCGGGGAATGGCCGCGGAGAACTTTGCCGACACACTGTCGGAATGCGAGTCGTGCCAGTATGATTCGAGGGTCCCGCCATCCACGGCGTTGCGCTTGGTGCAGGCGCTTTTCGATGATGCAGTCCGGTTGAAGCTGGTGCGAACAAAGCACGGGGAGAAGAAAGCATGGAAGCAGTCGTAAGACTTGCGCAGCACGTTCGGCAGGAGATGAGCAAAATAGTAGTCGGGCAAGAGGAATTAAAAACGCAGTGCCTGATCGCTCACCTCTCCAGGGGCCATGCATTACTGGAAGGAGTTCCGGGCATCGCAAAGACGCTGGCGGTCAAAGTTCTGTCACGGATTCTCGGTCTCGATTTTCAGCGAGTGCAGTGCACGTCTGACCTGATGCCGGCCGACATCATCGGCACAAAAATTTTGAACATGTCGACGAGCACGTTTCAGTTGCACCGCGGGCCAATCTTCACCAGCATGTTACTTGTTGATGAAGTGAACCGTATGCCGCCCCGCACCCAGGCGGCGCTGCTCGAATGCATGCAGGAGCGGCAGGTGACGATCGACGGTGAACGTCACGAACTCTCGCCGAGCTTTACAGTCTTTGCCACACAGAATCCCGTGGATTTTGAAGGTACATATCCCTTACCCGAGGCGCAACTGGATCGCTTTCTAGTGAAGATTCGGGTTCCATATCCCGCGGCGAAAGAAGAGATTCAGTTGCTGGTCAATGTGCAGAACGGTTTCGACTCCGATCGTCTGGACGAAGCTGGAATCGTTCCAGTGGAACCGGGCTTGCTGCAGGAGGCGGCGGAGCAAGTGAGGCAGGTGAAGGTGCAGGAAGCTCTCTTCGCCTACATCGTGGAAATTGTGCGCCGCACGCGCGACTGGCCTGCCCTGTCGCTCGGCTCGAGTCCAAGGGCCGCAGTCAGCCTGCTCACATTTTCGAAAGCCGTTGCCGCCATGGATGGCCGCGATTACCTGATTCCCGACGACATCAAGCAAGCGGTCTTGCCCGTGTTTCGCCACCGCGTGGTCGTGAAGCCGGAAGCTGATCTTGAAGGCGTAACCGCAGATCAGGTGATTCAGGATGTTGTCCGCGCGGTTGAGTTGCCCAAATGAGCGACTGGCTGGCCATGATTCCGGCTCCGACTGAAGGTGAGGCGAGGCCTTTGAAGCGCTTTGCATTTTCCTTCGGCTACCGTTTTTTCCTTTTGCTCTTGCTCGGGCTGGGCTGGTTGATTCCAGCTTTTCTCGATCATCGCTTCACTTACGCAATGGTGGCTTGGGACGCGCTTCTCATTCTCGCGTGGATGGCGGATCTGACTGCGCTGCCCCAGCCGCGCCAACTGCGGATTCGGCGGAGTTGGATGGCGCCTCCTTCGCTTTCAGTGACCTCGCGCGCGAAGATCACCGCGATCAACGGTTCGAAGGCGACTCTACACATCCACGTGCTTGATGCCGTGCCCCCCTCGCTTCGGACGGAGCCTCCAGTACTGGAGCTGATCGTGGCACCACGCGGTGAAGCGGAAGGCGAGTATTCGATTCAACCCATAAAACGCGGAATGTCGGTGGCTTCCCAGGTATATCTGCGTTATGAGGGAGGCTTTCGAATTGCCCAGCGCTGGGCCGTGGCCGACGTGCGGCAAGAGCTCACAATTTATCCCAACCTGGCCGAAGCCAAGCGTCACGCCTTGTACCTGGTTCGCAGCCGGCAGGTCGCACTGGAAAAACGCTTCAGCCGGATTCGCGGCGCTGGGCGTGCCTTCGAAAGCTTACGCGAATATCAGGATGGCGACGACTTCGCCGATATCTGCTGGAGTGCCACCGCGCGTCGCGGCAAGCTCGTCACAAGACTCTACGAGTTGGAAAAAAGCCAGACTGTCTGGATCGTCCTCGATACCGGACGGTTGATGCGGACCAAAGTTGCGTCGCTCAGCAAACTCGATCATGCGACCAACGCCGCACTTGCTCTGTGCCAGGTGGCGCTCTTCACGGGTGACCGCGTTGGACTGTTGGCCTATGCCCGCAATATTCGCAAAAGAATTCCTGCCACGCGCGGCAGTTCGCACCTGCGCCAATATATGGATGCGCTGGCGACGACTCGCGAGGATGAATGGGAGGCCGACCATCTGCAAGCCGCTGCCCAGTTAATGCGCGACCAGAAGCGGCGCAGCCTTGTCGTGTGGATCACCGACCTCGCGGAGACGGCCATGACGCCGGAGGTGATCGACGCGGCCTCGAGACTATTGCCGCGGCACTTGGTGTTGTTCGTCGTGATCGGACAACCTGACTTGCAGCTCGCGGCCTCACGGCGCCCAAAGAATGTGAGTGAGATGTATCAGGTGACGGCGGCCCAAGAGGTCATCCACCGCCGCGAACTTCTGCTGGCCCGAGTTCGCGAGCGGGGCGCGCTCGCCGTGGAAGCCAATTCCGGCGATCTGGCTCCGCTGCTCATCAATTCCTATCTCGCGATTAAACAGAAGAGTCAGCTTTAGCAGTCGTGCCCGCGCCAAAAAGATACGCCAGAAGCAGCGCGAAGAGAGCCGCGGCCATGCCAAACTTTAATCCCATCTTGAGGCCTGTAGGAGAAACGAAGGCCTCGATGGTTCCCGCAATGATCAGCATCGGAACAGTACCGAGAAGCAATTGCACAGCATCGGTTCCAGCGCGAGCGAGCGACTCGCGGCGGGGAAGGTATCCGGGGAAGAGAAGTCCGGTCGCGATGCGCAGTCCGGCCCCTCCGGCGAGAAAGATTGCGGGTAATTCAAGTACACCGTGCGGCGCCACGAAGCTCCAGAGCTGCAGGCTCATGCCCGACTGATGACAAGCCATGCCAATCACGCCCAGCATCAGGCCGTTGAAGAGCATCATGTAGATGGTGCCGAGTCCGCCGGTAATGCCGAGTGCAAAGGTCATGAAACCGACGCTGATGTTGTTGGTCATGATCGCGCTTGAAGCGAGCGGCTTGATGCCCACAATGGAATGGGTCCACATCTCGCGCTTCTCGATCGTCTGTACCATTTGCGGGCCGATAATGCTGAGTTTGAAGTCGGGGTCTTGGTAAGTGAGGGCGGCACCAACCGCTGCTGAGGCTGCAAAAACAAGGAGAGCAATCTGCACATAGCGCCAGTGCTGGCGAAACACGCGAGGATAAGTCACAGTAAAAAAACTAAAGATTGCGGAAGGGCTCGTCTTGTTGGCCGAATAGATGATATTGTGTGCCCGCGCCAGAAGTTGATTCAGATAGCGTGCAAAATGAACCGAGCCTCGGTCTTCGCGCAGTGCAGCCAAGTCAGCAGCGATTTGCCGGTAGAGCAGCCCAACTTCCTGCAACTCGCTGCGGCCCAGGCTGGAAAGGCCCTTTCGAGCACTCTGATCCAGCAATTGCTCCAACCGGTTCCAATAGGGTTTACGCTTATCTAGCCAACGAGTGGAGATCAATGTTGTCCTTCCCAGACCAGAGCGACGGCATAAGTGACAACCGGGCCGACGACCGTATTCGGATCGATACTCCTGAGCAGATTTCGCTCGAGTTTCCACTGGCCGGAATCGGCAGCCGGTTCATGGCCATGGCTGTCGATACGATACTGCAAATCCTCCTCTACACAGCCGGGATTTTTGCGATGGTGGGGCTGTCCAAATACGGGCCCAGTCTGCCTGGGTGGCTGGAGTTTCTGCCCGGGTCGTGGTTGCCGGCACTGTTGGTCATTTTCATCTTTTGCGTGTACTGGGGATATTTCGCGTTCTTCGAGATTATCTGGAAGGGACAGACTCCGGGAAAGCGCCTGAGCGGAATCCGCGTCATCAAGGATTCCGGCCGTGGCCTCAACGTCTACGAGGTTATCGGACGCAACTTAATGCGCGGCGTCGATTGGCTGCCTGGTATGTACGCGGTCGGCATCATTGCGATGATGATCAGCCGCCAGAACCAGCGCCTGGGGGACCACCTCGTCGGTAGCATTGTCGTGCACGACAAGAAGGTGGAGGATATACGCCCAGATTGGACATCCAGTGAGGAAAAAGCTTCCGCCAACCCGGAGCTTTCGAAGATCTCGCCGGAGGAACTCGTCCTGATCGAAACTTACCTGCAACGTCGGTACACACTGGAGCCTGGGTATCGTGACGCGACTGCCCACAAGATCGCAACCCGAATCATCCAAAAAACCGGCGTCGACCGGCCCCCAAGCCAATCGTTAGACGACTATCTGGAAGGCATTGCGAAGCAGGTGCGAGACAGCGCGCGTTTTCGATAACCGTTGGATGGAAAAATTTCCCGGCCGGTTCATGAGCCTGCTTGCCTTGATGAAAGATGGTGGCCCCGGCGTGAGTCGAACACGCGACCTTCGGTTTAGGAAATAGGGCTTCCATCCCTCCCTCAGTTGGATCATCAGCTTATGAGTTGGACTCGCCCCTAGAAAACGGACTCAATCACATCAAGCGGCAGTTATCTGGCAACGAATCTGGCAAGGGTTCTTGAGGTCTTGAGGCTCCGTTTTGGCCGAATCGGGCCGGCGGGCACCCACCCCGCGCCGGGCGGTTCGACGGAGCGAGCCGTGCTTGCCATAGGGTTGAGTAAGAATTTCCGCAGGTAATTTCGTTAACCCCCATCGTTCTCTTATCGAAGAACCCGATTCAGCACAGCAGAATTTGTGATTGGTGCGACTGGGTTCTTTGTGCGAGACTACGCCTCGTGTACGGACTCGCAGGCCGAAACGCACGCGCGAATATTACGATCGACGTGTACCTGCGCCTGACCAGAATGTGCGTCTGCTGCGGTCCTCCTGCCTTTTTGTAGATTCGTGTTCGTTCTCTGCGGTCGACCATCCTGAATATCGAGGTGTCTGTGCGTATCAACGAAACGCCCATTCTCTGGGAGGAGACCATTCAGCCGGCGGCCACGTGGTCGCATGTGCTGAAGCGCGGTACGGCGCTGCGCATCACGGACCTGGAAGGCGGCGCGAATGTCGGCGCAATCTTCTACAACTTCGAATGTCCGGTCGAGCGCTACAACATGCCCGACACGCTGAAGGCGCAGCACATCGCGCGACTCACCACAGGCTTCGTGCTGTATTCCGATATGGGCCGCATTCTTCTGCTCGGTCACGGCCGATACGGTCGGCTGGCACGATCCGATTGGCGGAACGTCCAACGCGAGCCTGGTCCATGCGAAGTACGGCGCCGTCCAGCTATCAGAAAGACCGCAACGACTGCCACAAGAACGGTCGGGACAGTTTTCTGGTGGAACTCGGCAAGTGGGGACTCGGCCCGCGCGATCTCGTCGCCAATGTCAATTTCTTCAGCCGCGTCGATGTTGCTGAAGATGGCGGAATGAGCTTCGTCCCCGGCAATTCGCAAAGCCGGGCGACTACGTTGAGCTGCGCGCCGAGATGAACGTGCTGGTCATTCTCAACACCTGCCAGCACCCGCTCGACCCCAATCCGAAATACCAGCCGAAGCCGGTGCAGGTGTCGATTCGCCGGGTGTCAGCCGCCCGCCGCCGACGATCCATGCCGAGTCTCGCGGCCGGAGAACGGGCGCGGATTCACGCTGACTGAGCGGTATTTCCTGTGAGGACAACCATGAGCGCAACCATCATCCCCGGCAAGAATCTGGTCGAAAGCAAACTCAATCCGGCCGACGCGATCTACCGCCATGTGATTCCAGCGGGCGAACCCTGGATTCACGAGATCACGCAGGGACAGCATTTCCGCATCGTCGATCTGCACGGCAATCAGGCGGTCGACACGCTGTTCTACAACGCGCGCGACTATTCCGACCGCTACAGCGCGCAGGACACGATTCAGCAGCAGCGCAATATTTATCTGACCACCGGGAACGAAGCTGATCTCCACCGCGGGTACCGTGCTGCTGACCATCGTCGCCGACACCTGCGGCCGCCACGACACGCTCGGCGGCGCCTGCGCCAACGAGAGCAACATGGTGCGCTACGCGATCGAAAAGCGCCACATGCACGCCTGCCGCAGCAGCTTTCTGAAAGCGATGATCGACTGGGATCACGGCATGTCGAAGCGCGACATCACGAGCAACATCAACTTCTTCATGAACGTTCCGGTGACGCCGGAGGGCAAACTCACGTTTGAAGATGGCATTTCGGAGCCCGGCAAATACGTCGAGATGCGCGCCGAAACCGATGTGCTCGCGCTGATCAGCAATTGCCCGCAGCTGAACAATCCCTGCAATGCCTACAATCCGACTCCGGTCGAAGTGTTGATCTGGGAAGCGAACCCGTGATGTTCCGCAAGGTTCTCATCGCCAATCGCGGCGCCATCGCCTGCCGCATCATTCGCACGCTGCGCAAGATGGGCGTCGCTTCCGTGGCCGTCTATTCCGACGCGGACCGTCACTTCGCTGCACGTCGAGCAGGCCGATGAAGCGGTCGGCATCGGTCCGGCCCCGGCTGCGCAAAGCTATCTTCTCATTTCCGCGCTGCTCGAGGCCGCGCGAAAGACTGGCGCCGAGGCGATTCATCCCGGCTACGGATTTCTCAGCGAGAATGCAGGTTTCGCCGAGGCCTGCGCGTCCGCATGGCATCGTCTTCATCGGCCCAACTCCGCAGCAGATGCGCGATTTCGGCCTGAAGCACACGGCGCGCGAAATTGCGGCAGAGAACGGCGTGCCCATGCTGCCGGGCAGCGGCCTGCTCAGCCGACGTCAACGCCGCACTCAGAGCGGCATCCGACGTCGGTTATCCCAGCGATGCTGAAGAGCACCGCCGGCGGCGGCGGCATCGGAATGCGCTTGTGCAACTCTGCAGCAGAACTGCGCGATGCTTTCGAGGCAGTCTCGCGGCAGAGCCAGGCAAGTTTCGGCAGCAGCGGCCTCTATCTCGAGCGCTTCGTAACTGAGGCGCGACATATCGAGGTGCAGATCTTTGGCGATGGAAATGGATCAGTTATCGCTCTCGGAGAACGCGACTGCTCAGTTCAGCGACGCAATCAGAAGGTGATCGAGGAGACGCCTGCGCCCGGCCTGTCGCCGGCCGTTCGGCAGAAGCTGTTGGAGTCGGCAGTTCGGCTGGGAAGGGCGGTCCGCTACCAGTCCGCCGGCACGGTGGAATTCATCTACGACAACTCCACGGGAGACTTTTACTTCCTCGAAGTGAACACTCGTCTTCAGGTGGAGCACGGCGTCACGGAAGAAGTTACGGGCGTCGACCTGGTGGAATGGATGGTGCAGACAGGCTGCAGGCGAAATGTCCGCGCTCGATCAAATCGAGATTCAACCATCGGGATCTTCCATTCAGGTGCGCGTCTACGCCGAAGATCCAGCGAAGGATTTTCAGCCGAGCGCCGGGCGGCTCACGCACGTGACTTGGCCGACGCACGCGCGCGTGGAAACGTGGGTCGATTCCGGAACCGAGGTCACGCCGTTCTACGATCCGATGCTCGCCAAGGTGATCGTGCAGGGGCGCGGATCGCACCGAAGCGCTGGAGAATCTGCGCGCCGCTCTACGTGCATGTGAACTTTCGGGGATTGAGACGAATCTGCCTTATTTGCAGCAAGTCTGCGCGCATCCAGAGTTCGAAGCCGGCGGCGTCACTACTTCGTTCCTGCGAGACGTCCCATATCGCCGCCGCGCCATCGACGTGATCGAGCCCGGAACGCAAACGACCATTCAGGACTACCATGGCCGGCTCGGCTACTGGCATGTCGGCGTGCCGCCGTCTGGTCCCATGGACACGCTGGCTTTCCGCTTTGCCAATCGTCTCGTGGGCAACACGGAAGACGCCGCCGGACTCGAGATCACGTTGACCGGACCCACGTTGCGCTTTGCCTGCGACACTACGATCGCCCTGACCGGCGCGGATTTCGACGCGCGTCTCGATGGCAACCCTTTGCCACGATGGCAACGCGATCCGAGTGAAACAGGATTCGCTGCTGGACCTTGGCAGCGCTGCGACTGCCGGAGCCCGAGCGTATCTCGCCGTTGCAGGCGGCCTCGACGCCCCGCCGTATCTCGGCAGCCGCTCCACTTTTATTCTGGGGAAATTCGGAGGCCAGTCTGGACGCGTGCTGCGCACCGGCGACGTGCTGCACTTGAGTGACGCCGATGAAGCTCCGCCCCGGCTTCTAGAGCATGCGCCCAACACGATTCCACAATATGCCCACGACTGGGAAATCGGCGTGCTCTACGGCCCGCATGGCTCTCCCGATTTCTTCACGCCCGAAGACATCGAGATGTTCTTCTCGACGGCGTGGAAAGTTCATTACAACTCCGATCGCACGGGCGTGCGGCTGATCGGCCCAAAGCCGCGCTGGGCACGGAAAGACGGAGGCGAGGCCGGTCTTCATCCTTCCAACATTCACGACAACGCGTACGCCGTCGGCACCGTCGACTTCACCGGAGGGCCTCGATGGAAAACCCGATCTTGATTTCCTTCTTCTGTGCCTGCGCAACACCGAGCGTCAGGACGATGAGAGCGAAACAAACTCCGGTGAAAAAATGAGGCGAACCCCGCATGAAAGTATCTCCCAAGGCGGGCAGCTCTCCGCACGACCGAGACCATTGAGCCCCCAGCACGCTGAGGGGAGGATGGCACCGGCAGTAATCAGGGTCAATTTACCTTCGTAACGACCGCAATAAATCGACTTCCGCCTCGCGGCGACCAAGTAGTCCTGCGCGTTTCACGCGCGAGTAACGACTAGGAAATCTCTAGGTCACAGCTTGGTCCTTGGCGATTGCGCCCAATTCTTTGTGCAGGGCACCAGTCTTGACGAAGTTGATGAATGCGAACTGGCCAATCATCAGCCTGACGACTCCCAGGAAAACTCGACCGCCTCGATAGTCAAGGCGAACAACGCGGCCAAGGCCGTGGAGTCGGAACAATTCGACCTCCACCATGTCGCCGCTGTTGATTGTGAATCCTCCGGGGCCTTCGATTATGGAGAGCGGGCAGGCCTCGGGCCGAGATCATGGCCAAGAGGAGACAAACTGTGATTCGCGTGAACATAGATCGGGATTATTACTGCTCCTTTGCTCCAACATGATATGACATGCACACCTCTGCTGAGTTCCCCAGGCGCCGGCAGTTCTGAGTGGGGTAGCAAAGGATCAGCATCTGAGCAATCGAAGCTGGTAAGAGGGGAGCTTGCGACGGTGTTGGTCCATCGTTCCCGTCGGGCGCGGCTCAATATCGTTACGAAAGCAAAGCGTAGCCGTTTCGAGAAACCTGTTTCCGTCACTTTTTTCCGGGAAGAATGGGGCCGCAACGTGGAAGCATTCCATACCTCCTATATGCAGAAACATTGCTACAAGAAAGTTGCTTGGAAGGTGCGAGCTTCCACGACGTAATAGTCGTGCAAAATGCGGAATTATGTGGACTCAAGTTGCGGGACCGAGAACATATCCCTTCGATGCGGCTCCAGACTACGAGTTCGATCCTTCCGCGATTGCATCCTCTCGGCAAGCTTCAGGACCATATCTGCTTCGGAGCGTGCGGTTTCCGCTCTGTTCACAAGGCAACCGGGCGCGAGGGCCGTTGATAGTCGAAGTATGAGGTTAGTCTTCATTGAATACATCTGTCGCCCATTTCCATGGCGGGTTGGTTCCAGAGAATCGAGTAACGCTGAAAATGACAACTGGGCAATCTCGGTCTGCGACATCTGCACTGTGGTTAGTGGTGGCGCCATGAATTGGGCCAGCCTGATGTCATCGAATCCTACGACCGACAAATCTTGCGGAATATTGAGACGGAGGTCGAATGCCGCTCGCATCACGCCGATGGCCGTCATATCGTTTGAACAGAGCACAGCGGAAGGCCGATCCGGCATGGCAGCCAGAGCAGACAATGCTTTCATGCCGACTTCGATGGTGTGATCCCCATCGACGAACAGTTCCGGAAGAAGCTCTAAGCCAATTTCCTGCATGCATTTTTCGACCGCGGATCTCCGTATAGTGGCGGTTTTCAAATCTCGTGGGCCGCCGATAAAAGCGATACGCTCGTGTCCCAATGCCGCCAAGTGCTGTACAGCCTGCCGGATTCCGTGCTCATAATCAATCTGGACGGTCTTTAGCAGCGGTCCAGATGAATCCGCGTCGACGACGAACACGGGCACGTTTCGTGCAGTTAGAGCATCGATGAGCGGCAGCTCGTCGCCAAAGGTTAGAATCGCGACTCCTCCAACCCTACGCTCAATCATTTGCCGAGCCGCCATCTCCAACAATCGTGGATCGTGGTCGATCGAACTCAACAAGATTTCGTAATTGTGCTGAGCGCCCAGCTTCGCGAAGGTTTGCACGATCTCCGGGAAAAAGGGGTTGGTAATCTCGGAGACGATGAGGCCGAGACTACGACTGTGTCCGCGCACTAGCGCGCGAGCGTTTGTGTTCGGAAAGTAACCTTCCTTTTCAACCACCTTCCGAATGCGTTTGGCTAGAACCGGATTGACTGTGGGTACGCGATTGATGGCGCGCGACACTGTGGCAGTGGACACTTTGGCCAGTCGCGCGATTTCCCGGAGGGTCAGTCCCTTATTCATAGTTATCGGTACAGTTAGCGAATGCTTGCCAGAGAATGGTACACCTCTTCCTATTCTCTTGCGGGGTTAATTGAAGCTAAGATCCAGGTTGATGTGATGAGGGGTCGAACATTATTCGGAGGGCGTATGCATATTTGCCCGGAGCCTGGTCCGGAAGCCGCACTCGGAGACCATCGGCCCGCTGCTCAAACTGCAGCTTCGCGTCACTGCCTACCAAAATCACGGACCGAACGTGTTCGTTGCCAACGGCCGATGCGAGCGAGTGAATCACGGCCTCGCCATTAGTCGGCCAGCCCAGCCCAATCGCGTAGAGTACATCCCCTTTGGTCGTGAAACGAAAGTCTTCGGCTGTATAGCGCGTCGTGTCGGTATCGTGAAAAGATCCGGCCGCTACCTTTGTTGGACCTTCACCATAGATCCTCCACGGTCGAGTGCCGTAGATCGACTCCCCATTCACATTCAGCCATGCACCGACGTCGAGAAGAACTTGCTGCACCTCCTCCGGGATGGTGCCGTCAGAGCGTGGACCGATGTTCAACAACAGATTGCCGTTCTTGCTGACGATATCGATCAGCTGATGAACCACGAATTCCGGCGACTTGAAGGTGTCGTCCTTGATGTAGCCCCAGGATTTATTACTTACCGAGGTGTCGGTCTGCCAGTAGAGGGGACGAATGTCGCCCAGTTGTCCGCGTTCCAGATCGAGCACGGCGGAGTGCTCCTGCATGGCGTAGTCTTTGTAATTGATTACTCCTACGTGGTCGCCGTATTTCAGAGAACTGTTGTAGTAGAAAGCGGCAAACTTCGTAAGATTTGGCCGGATCGAAGCCTGTCCGATCCACCAATCGAAGTAGACGATGTCGGGATGATATTTCTCCACAAGTTCTGCACTTCGCGCGAGCCAGTCGTCGGCCCAGGCGGAAGAGACGTAAGTGAAGTCATCGTTAAGAGGGACGCCCCATGGGGCCGACAACCAGTTATGAGCTGGTCCGTAGAATGCTGCGTATTGCGGATTGTTCACATCCGAGGGAATAGTACGGCCCACGCCGAGAAAAAAATTGTGTTCCACTCGGTGAGATGACACTCCAAAGTGCAGCCCTGCAGCCCGGACGGCTTTGCCCAGTTCTCCCGTGGTGTCGCGATGCGGCCCCATTTTGGCTGCGGTCCAGTCGCTCAATTCGCTGTCGTACATGGCAAAGCCATCGTGATGCTCAGCCACAGGTACAACGTACTTTGCCCCGGATTTCTTGAATAGCTCAGCCCACGCCGCCGGATCGAAGCGCTCGGCTTTGAACATAGGGACAAAATCCTTGTAGCCGAACTTATCTTGCGGACCATACGTTGCCAAATGGTGCTTATATTCGGGCGATCCCGGCACGTACATATTCCGCGGATACCATTCGTTGCCGAACGCGGGGACGGAGTAGACACCCCAATGGATGAAAATGCCGAACTTCGCATCCTTGTACCATTCGGGCACCTCGTACTTCTGAAGCGATTCCCAGTCAGCCCGGAACGGGCCCTGTTGGTCCGCGCTCTCGACTTGTTTCAGCAAAGCGGCGCGCTCTGAATCGTATTTACCGCTCGCTTTCTGCCAGATTTGATCGATGCTAGCCGGCTCCTGAGTAGCGGTTGGAGCCGTGGCACTCTGCGCGTGCGCCATAGAAACCGCAGACGACAGTAACAAGATTGTGGCAACTTTAAGAATTAAGAATAGACGAGGTGAAAGCATTATTGCCCTTTCGTCAGACACGTCGTTCGATTTCTGCCGGGTCGATTCAGCAGCAATTTCCTGGTCGAGCAGCAGCGCGGCTCTACAAAAAGAACATCAATCCATGCTCACCATAATCTTTCTGAAACGTGATGGATTATCGCTCCAGGAGCGCAGTGCATCCGCTGCTTGCTCAAGGGGCACAACCAGACTCACAGCTTGATCAACGGGGAACGTCTGCGCTTCCAGAAGTTTGATCACGGCCTCGAAATCCGCCGGTTGAGCATTTCTGGAGCCGACAATGTCCAATTCTTTTTGAACGAACAGCCTGGTTTCGTAACTGACCGGTTCCTTCGCATACCCGATGTACACTACGCGCCCGGTGAATGCGACCTCTTCGACCGCGGCTCGGAACGTAGCCGCGGTGCCAATCGCTTCGATGGCAACATCCGGTCCCCGGCCTTCGGTCATTTCCAGCAATCGGTCGTGAAGCGGTTCTCGCGTGCTATTAATGGTGAGTTGAGCGCCGGCCATGCGCGCCAAGTCGAGTTTTTCGTCATCCACATCAATACAGATCGTTCGCGCACCCCGTGAACTTGCGGCTGCTACGACACCAAGTCCCACTCCACCACAACCCCAAATCGCAACCGTGTCGTTGGCGGTTACACGTCCGCGTGTGACGGCATGAAATCCGACTGTCAGTGGCTCCACCAGGCACAACTCTTTCAGGGTCAGCTTAGCGGGATACAGTTTTTCTCGCGGCAGCACAATGAATTCGGTGAGTGCGCCATCCCTTTGCACACCGAGAGTCTGGTTGAATTGACAAGCGTTAGGACGTCCACGCAGACAGGAAGAGCATTGGCCGCAGTTCGTGTATGGGGACACCGCTACGTTCGTCCCCGCAGGCAATACGGCCTCGCGTCCGAGGTCTTCAACGACGGTCGCCGATACTTCATGGCCCAGAATGCGAGGATACGTGACGAGTGGATTGAGTCCACGGTAACGAATTCAGATCGCTGCCACAGAATCCTACGAAGCGGACCTTGAGCAGTACGTTCGTATCTGTGAGCACCGGATCGGCGATGGTCTCCACATCAGCCTGACCCGGTTTGCGAAGCACGAGCGCCTCTCATGTCTGTACTCCGAGGAAAATAATCGGTAAAGTTATCGATGTCAATGATAGAAGCTCGGGACGGAAACTGGCTTCCGCGGCACGGCTCTATTGCGTTCCACGATTATTTCGCAAAAGGGCGATCTGAGCTTCTAGACTGACAGGCTGCCTATGAACATACGAATGAAGGACATCGCCAAAGACCTTGGAGTATCCCTGATCACCATTTCCAAGGTTCTGAGAAATCATCCTGACATCGGAGATGAGACCCGTGAGCGGGTCCTCGCGCGCGTGAAAGAGCTGGACTATCGTCCCAACTTTGCTGCGCGCAGCCTGGTGACCGGCCGCTCTTATCTTGTGGGCTTGGTTGTTCCCGATCTGCTGCACCCCTTCTTTGCGGAAGTTGCCAAGTCTCTCTCCGAAGTCTTGCGACAAAGCGGCTACTATCTGATCGTTTCCTCCTCTGACGAAGATCCGGATCTCGAGGAGGTGGAGATCAATCATTTGCTGGCACGCCGGCTCGACACCTTAATCATTGCATCGTGTCGGACGACCGTAGACGTTTTCTTTCACATCGAAAAACAGAACATACCGTATGTATTGATCGATCGATGCTTGCCGGGTCTTTCGGCGAACTTCGTCGGGGTAGACGATGAATCGGTGGGGAGGCTCGCCACCAAGCACTTGATTGATATTGGCTGCAAAAGAATCGCTCACATTTGTGGACCGGAGATCAGTCCTGGAATTCGCCGGATGGAAGGATATAAACGGGCCCTCGCGCAAGCTGGGATGAAAGTAATCGACGATTACATCATCACGCAGCGCAAAGGAGATGTCGGAACCAAACAGGGCGGCGCAGAGGCCATGCGCCAACTCCTCAGTCTCGAGCCCAGACCTGACGGGTTGTTCTGCTTCAATGATCCTTTGGCAATGGGTGCCATGAATTACGCGCTGGATCACGGAGTACGAATTCCAGCAGGATTTGGCGGTCGTTGGCTGCGGAAATCTCCACTACGATGATTCACTTCGTGTTCCACTCTCCAGCATCGATCAACACAGCCGGAGAATCGGAGAAGAAGCTGCGCGCATCGCGCTCCGCATTCTGAACTCAAAAGCGCCCCCAAAGCCGGAAACTGTGGTGATGCAGCCCGAGTTGATTGTGCGCGAATCGACACACCGACGCACGGGCAAGGACATTTCAAAAAAGGTGCACGCAAGCGTCAAGCGAAGCCAAAGGCCTTAAAAAGCCGTTCGCGTGCACGGTTCTATCATTGCCTGGCATTTCCATTTTGAGTTCGTTACAGTTAGCGCTGCTGTTGTACGCACTTTTGACCGAATGAGATTAAACTTGCTTCCATCCAGCAGCTTCTGGACTTCTCTTTTTCTCGGCCTGTGCGGGCTCACCGGGACCGCGACACAGGCAACCGCCCAGCTGTGGGATGTGCCCCCACTACCCCCAGTCAAGTACGCGCAAGCTCGGGACGGTATGACGGCCACAATCGGAAACGAGAGCGTGCACATTTCCGTTTGCCGCTCCTTCGTCATTCATTTCGTCGCGGCGCCCGAGCCGCCCAATACGATTCGCCAAAGCCAGCCATGGATGCTCGATTCAAAGCAGTCGTGTCCAGGCGCGAAGTTCCAGATTTCACAAACATCCGATGCAGCAATCCTCACCACCGATGCATTGAAGATCGAGCTCTCGCTCAAATGGGGCAACGTCCAATTCAGCACGGCAGGAGGCGAGAATCTCTTGCGCGAGCGGAACTCGATTCCGCGCACCTACGAACCGGCTGAACTGAATGGAGAGAAGACATTTCACGTCGAAGACAGATTTGCTCCGGATTTCTCCGAAGGCTTCTACGGTTTGGGGCAACACCAGAACGGAATGTTCAACTACCGGGGCGCCACCGTCGAACTTGGGCAGAACAACACGGATGTAGCGATCCCTTTGCTGTTGTCAAGCAAAGGGTATGGTTTGATGTGGAACACCGCCTCGCTGACGCACGTCGACAATCGTTTCCCGCTGGAACTGAATCTGGATTCACTTGCCGGCCATGCCGTCGACTACTACTTCATTTATGGCCCGGAGATGGATCAACTCATCCATGAATATCGGAACCTTACCGGACACACCCCGCTGCTACCGAAATGGTCCTACGGATTCTTCCAGTCGAAGGACCGGTACGTTTCGCAAGAAGAAGTGCTCGGAATCGCACATCGGTATCGTGAAGAGCACATACCGCTCGACGCAATTGTTCAGGATTGGTTTTGGTGGAAAGCAGAAGGCGATCCGATCTTCAATTCGAACTTCCCTGATGTCCCCGGTGAACTCAAACAACTCCACGATGAACACGTCCATGCCATGCTTTCGGTTTGGGGGCTGTTTGATTCGAAGTCTCAGAACTTCGCGGAGATGACGAAGCAACACCTGGACGTTCCCAGCGCCCATGTTTACGACGCTACGAATCCGAAAGCGCGTGATTTCTATTGGAACAACCTTGCTGGCAAGCTCTTCTCGTTAGGACTGGGACGCATTCTGGCTCGACAGCGCCGAGCCCGAAGAATATTGGCCTCACATGGGTGACGCGATTCTTCAAAACAAGCAGATCGCCATCGGCAATGGCGCCGAATACACGAACATTTTTCCGTTCATGCACACGCTAGGGGTTCAGGAACACTGGAAAACAACCACAGATCGCAAGCGAGTTTTCCTTCTCACGCGTTCCGCTTTTCTCGGGCAGCAACGAGTTGGAGCGGCAGTCTGGTCGGGTGACGTTTATGGCTCTTACTGGGGGCTACGCCATCAAGTGGCCGCAGGGTTGAATTTTGCGCTTTCCGGATATCCGTATTGGACAACCGATATCGGCGGCTATTGGCCGCCGCACGACAATCCGGTTGAGGACCCAAAGTTTCAGGAGCTCTATGCACGCTGGTTCGAGTATGGAACCTTCTGCCCGATTTTCCGCACGCACGGGCACCGGCCGCAGAATGAGATTTGGGCCTTCAATAAAGTCGAACCGATTCTCATCAATTACGACAAGCTGCGCTACCGCCTGATGCCCTACATTTATTCGCTGGCGTGGCGTGTGACGAATGAGGACTACACGATCCAGCGTCCGCTAGTAATGGATTGGCGCACAGATCTCAGAGTTCGGGACATCGGTGATCAGTTCATGTTCGGTCCTGCGCTCCTCGTCAACCCTGTGCTTCAATCGGACGCCACTCGCCGAAGCTTGTACCTACCTGACGCACCGGTCTGGTACGACTTCTGGACGGGGGAATCGAGAGGCGGCAACCGGGAGATCGACGCGGACGCTCCTCTCGACCGTATTCCCCTCTACGTGCGTGCCGGTTCGATTCTTCCGCTGGGTCCTGAAATCGAGTACGCGGATGAGAAACCCGCAGGACCGATTGAGCTAAGGATCTATCCCGGAGCGGATGGAGAATTCAATCTTTATGAGGATTCGGGCGACAGCTATGACTATGAGCACGGCGCACACTCCGTCATTCCGGTGCACTGGTCCGAGTCAAGCCGAACTTTGACGATTGGTGATCGAGAAGGGAATTACCCCGGAATGCCGGCAAGTATTGAGATGAAGATTGTGTTCGTAACCGCCGGGCACGGATCGGGCCTCGAATCAACCGCTAATCCCGACAAGCTGGTTGATTACGCGGGGGAGGCAACATCGGTTCACGCGCCGTAACATCGACGCTTGAAACCGTAGCAATTTGTTTGGGTACTCACAGGAGTCGAATGAACCATCCCAGAATCGTATTGCTGGCCGCACTCATCGTTATCATCGCCTTCGTCGCCCCCACTTCCTTCGCGCAAGACACCTCCAACTTCCCTTACATGAATCCCAAGCTCTCTCCTGAAGAGCGCGCGTCCGATCTCGTTCATCGCATGACGCTCGAAGAGAAGGCCTCACAGCTCGTGAATCAGGCACGCGCCGTCCCTCGCCTGAACATTCCTTCGTACGATTGGTGGAGCGAAGCCCTGCATGGCGTCATTTCCGATGGCGTGACGGAATTTCCCGAGCCCATCGGGCTTGCCGCCAGCTTCGATGTGCCCCGCATTCACGAGATGGCGACCGCCATCGGCGTTGAGGGCCGAATCAAGCACGCGCAGCATGAGCGCGCAGGTCACTCCAATATTTTCGAAGGCTTGGATTTCTGGGCACCCAACGTCAACATCTTTCGCGATCCGCGCTGGGGACGCGGCCAGGAAACCTATGGTGAAGATCCCTTCCTGAGCGCTCGGTTAGCCGTCGCGTTTGTCACAGGCATGCAAGGCGATGATCCCCACTATTACCGTGCCATCTCCACACCCAAACATTATGCCGTTCACAGTGGCCCCGAACCCACTCGCCATTTCACCGACGTGGACGTCAGCAAGCACGACGAGGAAGACACCTACTTACCTGCATTTCGCGCGGCCGTCGTGGAAGGCCATGCAGGGTCGGTTATGTGCGCTTACAACGCGATCAACGGTGAGCCTGCGTGCGCGAGTCAGTTTCTCTTGCAGCACACTCTTCGCGGGGCTTGGGACTTCCAGGGCTATGTAGTCTCTGACTGTGACGCCGTGCGCAACATCTTCAACGGCCATCATTACCGTCCGACGCAGCCGCAGGCATCGGCGATCTCAGTCATTCGGGGCATGGATAACGAATGCATCGACTTTGCGAAAGTGAACGACGACCACGATTACAAACCGTACATCGAGGCTGTGCAGCAGGGCTATCTTCCGGAAAGCTCGGTTGATACTGCGCTCATTCGTCTCTTCACGGCTCGCATCCGTCTCGGCATGTTCGATCCGCCGGCGACCGTGCCATACATGAACATCGACGAGAAACAACTGGACAGTCCCGCTCACCGCGAGCTTGCCCGTCGTATCGCCAATGAATCGATGGTTCTGCTCAAGAACGATGGCGTCCTACCGCTGAAATCTGCCAAGCGCATCGCCATCGTCGGCCCACTCGCCGATCAGACTGCCGTTCTCCTCGGCAACTACAACGGCAGTACCTCGCACACCGTCACCGTGCTGGAAGGAATGAAAGCTGAGTTCCCGGAGGCAAAGATCACCTACGTGCCCGGCACTCAATTTCTTTCGAACAAGGCAGACCCCGTGCCCGCATCTGTCCTCACCACTCCGGATGGCAAGCCCGGCCTCAACGCCGAATACAGTTCGCGCCCCAGCTTCGACGCAAAGCCGACTCCTCTTACCTCGCGGGTCGAGTCCTCCGTGAATCTGAACGAGAGCAGTCTCCCCGAACAGGCGAAAGGAATTCACGAGCCTATCGGTGCAAGTGGACTGGCTCGCTCAACCCAACCGCAACCGGCGACTATCTACTGGGACTCAGTGTCGACGGCTTCGGTCGCCTGTCCGTGGATGGAAGAGAGATTACGACGCTTATGGGGCAAGAACATGAATCTGAGCCCGGTTCACCTCGAAAAAGATCACCCTGTTAAGATTGAGGTCCTCTATGGACGCACCGGAGAGGGAAAGCCAGAAGCGCAGCTTCTGTGGACTCCCGTGAACAACATGCCCGATCCCGCGGCAGTGGCGGCCGCGAAGAACGCCGATGTCGTCGTCGCCGTCGTCGGCATCACCAGCCGTCTCGAAGGCGAAGAGATGCCTGTGAGTCAGCCCGGCTTTTCCGGCGGCGACCGCACCAGCCTCGATTTACCCAAACCTGAAGAAGATCTGATCGAGGCTCTTGCCGCGAGTGGCAAGCCTCTCGTCATCGTGCTGATGAACGGGAGTGCACTCGGCGTGAACTGGGCGAAGGAGCACGCCAACGCCATCCTCGAATCCTGGTACTCCGGCGAAGAAGGAGGAGCCGCGATCGCTGAAACCCTCAGCGGCAAGAACAATCCCGCCGGACGTCTTCCTGTCACTTTCTACAAAGATGTTCACCAGCTTCCGACATTTCGAAGACTATTCAATGAAGGGGCGCACCTACCGCTACTTCGAGGGCGAACCACTCTGGCCGTTCGGATTCGGCCTCAGCTACACAACATTCACTTACAGCAATCTCACGCTGCCGGACACCCCACTCAACGCCGGTGATCCACTGCACGCCTCCGTCACAGTCGCAAACACTGGAAAGGTTGCCGGAGATGAAGTCGTCGAGCTCTACCTGCAGTTTCCCGACGTGTCCGGTGCGCCGCGGCGCGCACTCCGCGGATTTCAACGCGTCCACCTGGAGCCCGGAGCGAGCCAGAAGGTCGAGTTCCAGTTGAACCCGCGGGACCTCAGCATGGTCACCGATCTGGGGGACATCATCGTGGCGCAAGGCAAGTACACGGTCTCAATCGGGAGCGGCCAACCGGGAACCGGAGTTCCTTCAGTGAGCGGGAATTTTGAAGTCAAAGGACAAATCATGCTGCCGGAATAGTTGTTTGGTTAAGAGATTGAGGCGATATGCATACGAAATTCTTAAGGAACATTCTTTTGGTGTTTGTCTCGTGTAGTTCTGCGTGGGCGCAGGGACCGAGTTCCTGCGCGAAGCTGGCAAACTTCAAAGCCGAGAATGTTGAAATCACCAAAGCGGCGGCCATTGCTGCCGGGACGACGGAGGCTATTCCCTGGAACCAGACTCGCAGCGCACCTCTGCCGGCGTATTGCCGAGTCGAAGGTGTGATGAACCGCCGCACCGGAGTCGACGGAGAAGAGTTCGGAATCACTTTCGCATTAGCCATGCCCGACAAATGGAATGGCGACTTTCTTATGCAAGGTGGAGGCGGCAGCAACGGCGTCGTAATTCCGCCCCTTGGATTGAATGCTGCCGGAGACACGCCCGCTCTCATGCGCGGATTCGCTGTTGTAAGCACGGATACGGGTCATAAGAGCCGCCATCCCGGATTTGATTTCGGCTTCAGGCGAGATCAGCAGGCATATCTGGATTTTGCTTACCTCGCTAACGCTGAAGTCGCTGCCTTGGCGAAACAACTCATCGCGCAACACTACGGAAAACCAGCAGCTTTTTCGTATTTCTCAGGCTGTTCCACAGGCGGCCGCGAAGGCATGATTCTTTCGCAGCGTTATCCCACGGTTTTCAATGGCATTATCTCTGGCGATCCCGCGATGCGCACCGGGCTTTCCAATCTCGCGATCGGGCGATGGATTCCCATTGCCTTCAATCAGATCGCTCCGAAGGATGCCAATGGCAAACCAATCATCGAGCAAGCGATTACTGATGACGACCGCAAACTGATCAAAGATGCGCTCATGAAAAGGTGCGATGACAAAGACGGCCTGGCCGACGGCTTGATCTCCGATCCTCTCGCGTGCGACTTCGACCCGGAGATGTTGGCGTGCAAGGGCGAAAAGAACGCTTCCTGCCTGGCTCCGGAAAAAGCGGCTGCCATCAAGAAGGCCCTCGGCGGGCCCGAAGACCTCGAGTGGAACGCAGGTCTATGCCGGCTTCCTTTACGACACGGGCATCACGAACGGTCCGCCGTTCCGAGGATTGCTCTCACCGGGACCCGGTATTTTCGGGCCCGCCACAACCGACATGTCAATGGATGTTGATAAAGAAGCTCTGGCGGACATCCAACCGCTGGTGGACTCAATGTCCACAAATTTGACGACCTTCTCCGCGAACGGAGGGAAGCTCATCTTCTATCACGGCGACAGCGACCCGTGGTTCTCGCCACTTGATACGTTCGGCTATTACAAAGACATGGCGTCTGCCAACGGGGGCCTCGACGCGGTATCGAAGTGGAGTCAGTTCTATTTCGTTCCGGGCATGAGCCATTGTGGAGGAGGTCAGGCGCTGGATCAGTTTGATCTCTTGGGCGCAATGGTTAACTGGGTCGAGAAGGGAACAACGCCTACATCAACAATCGCGACTGGCAGGGCCTTCCCTGGGCGCAGCCGGCCGCTGTGTGCTTATCCGAAGCATGCTCACTACAAGGGGCAAGGAAACACGGAAGACGCAGCCAACTTCGAATGCCGTTAAATTGTTACTTCTGCTTCAAAGGACATCGCTTCTTATGCGTTCACTTCTTGTCGGCTTAACGCTGATCGTTATGGCTATCACTGCGCCGGTGATGGCTGCCCAGAAAGTTGAATTGTCGATTGACGCATCCAAAGCCGGTTCGAAGATCGACCGTAACATTTTCGGGCAATTCGCAGAGCATCTTGGGCACGGCATTTACGAAGGCATCTGGGTCGGGCCCGATTCCAAAATCCCGAATACTCGGGGAATACGCAACGATGTTGTGGGCGCTTTGAGAGCGATCAAGGTCCCGAACGTTCGTTGGCCCGGTGGTTGCTTCGCCGATGAGTATCACTGGCGTAAGGGCATCGGCCCTCAACGCTCAGTAACTCTCAACCCCAACTGGGGTGGAGTGACTGAGCCAAACACATTTGGAACGCATGAGTTCATGGACTTCATCGATCAGATCGGGGCGGAAGCGTATGTCTCCGTCAATGTCGGTTCCGGGACTCCACAGGAAGCGGCCGAGTGGCTGGAATACATGACGGCCGCAGCACCGACCACGCTGGTAAAAGAACGGGCCGCCAACGGGCACCCAGCTCCATACAAAGTCGCGTTACTCGGCATCGGTAACGAAAGCTGGGACTGTGGCGGCAACATGACGCCCGAATACTACGTTAGCCAGATGAAGATCTACAGCCGCTTCGTGAGGAACTTCAATCCCGCGCAACAGGACAAGCAGCAGATGCTGAAGATCGCCGTAGGCCCTGGCGGCGACGGTCTCCGATGGACCGAATGGACCGAATCCGTCATGAAAGCCTATCAGCAGCACACGTGGAGCTGGGATATCAACGGCCTTTCCATGCACAACTACACGGTGGTGAAGTGGCCGCCCTCCTATAAGTCTGTGGGCTTCGGAGAGACCGAGTACAACCAGATCCTCAAAACCACTTTGGATATGGATGCTCTTATTAGTAAACATTCGGTCATCATGGACAAGTACGACCCGGACAAGAAGGTCGCCCTCGTCGTGGATGAATGGGGCGGTTGGTACGCGCCGTTGCCGGGAAGCAATCCCGGGTTTCTAGTCCAGCAGAACAGCTTGCGTGATGCGATACTGGCTGCGCTAAATATCAACATCTTTGCACGTCACGCCGATCGCGTGCGCGGCGCCAACATCGCCCAGATGATCAACGTGCTGCAGGCGATGATACTGACCGATCACGAGAAGATGGTGCTCACACCGACCTACTACGTTTACAAAATGTACGTGCCCTTCCAGGATTCCACATTCGTCCCCGTCACGTTCGATGCAGGCAGCTACAAGCACGGCGACTTCACCCTGCCACGCGTGGATGCCATCGCGGCAAAGGGCAACGACGGCAAACTGTGGGTGGAGATCACGAATGTCGATCCCGATCAAGCGGCGGAGGTCGAGTTGAACGTGAATGGGATCAATGCCAAGTCTGCCTCGGGAGAGACACTCACTGCGCCCATGGTGGACAGCGTGAACACTTTCGACACACCCAATACTGTCGTGCCGAAACCTATTTCAGCGAAAGTTCAGGGCGGCAGACTGACTCTGATGCTGGAGCCTAAATCTGTGACCGTAGTTTCAATTGAACAGTAATGCAAACCGGAGGAGGCTGTCTGCAAGCCTTGAACATGTTGCCTGAATTCTGGTTTAGAATCCACGGGGTTGGAAGCTCGCCCACTTCATCGAGTACAGGTCCGTTCTCGCACGGCGACGGTCATTCCAGTTGCGTAGGCGGACAAGACTCACTCAAATTGCCGTCCAATTTCTTCCATAACGTGCATCCGTTTCGAAGCGCCGTTGTGCTCGTGGTGCTTCTTGGTTTTTTTCGTTTCGCGGCATTGACCCAAGACACTCGATCCGCAGTCAAGCCCGAAATCGAAGCCGGATCTCGGATTGATTTGTCTGCGATCGGTTATCGCGAGCCATCGGGTATGGACCGTCTGTCAGAGGGCGAACCGAGCGAGTCGTTGGACTTCGTGGATTCCGCTCATGTGCTGCTTACTTTTAATCGCAAGAACTTGTTCCACCGCCTTCCCGGCTGTCCACCGGTCACCAGGACCGGCTGATGCACGCCCTCATCCTGGAAATTCCCAGCGGCAAGGTTGTGAAGGAAACGGATTGGTACCTCCATGATCGTCGGCGCTATTTGTGGCCATTGGGCTCCGGAAGATTCCTGCTCCGGCGACTGAATGATCTTTACGTCGTGGATTCAAGCCTCCAGGAAAAACTGCTGATGACTTCACTCAACGACTTGGTGTGGGTAGCAGTCACTCCAGATGCCAGCCAGATCATCATCGAGACTGCCGCTCCAACGAGCCCGCGTAAGGGTCCAACCCCGCCGTCCTCGACCGCACCGAGTGAACAGAAGTTTGTCGCGAAATTTCTTGACGCAAAGACTCTAGCGCCCCTTCGGATGATCCCCTTGAACGAAGTCGTCACCCTCAATGCAACCAGCAAGGGTTACGTCGATCTGGCCCATAAGGGCGACGTATGGTTGATCCGGTTCGGACCCACTCCGGACAGGCGTCGCAATCTCGCACGGGTCAGATCGCAAACCGTTCCGAACGTGTTCTATTCGAGCAACAATTCGCTTGTGATTGGACGCTGTCCCTCGCCACCCTGCGACTATAGTGTGACCTCATTTACCGTGAGCGGACACCGCTTGTGGCAGCAACATTGGAGCCGCTTTCGCACCTTCCCGGAAGTCTTGCGCAATGAAGACAACAGCCGTTTTGGCGTAAGCATGCTGTTCACTGTGCCCGTCGGCCTCGCAAAACCTGGCAGTGCGCCGAACGATACGGACGATCCTTCGCGCCCCGACGCCCATCAAGATGTCTTCCGGCAGGAGATTCAGATCTTCGAAACCGCCAGCGGAAATCGAATCCTGTCGCTGGGTGTGAGCCCCGCGGTATTGAGCGGCCAGAATTTATCGCTCTCTCCGGATGGCCGGCGCCTGGCTGTTCTGCAAGGGACCGGGCTGTCGTTATTCGACCTGCCTTCGCCACCCCAGGAGGAACAAGCCAAATTCGCGGCACTCAAGGCAGACGTCTCGGACTTGTATACACTCGCTTCTGGCACAGATCCTTCGTCGTCCTTGCCCGCAGATGCCACATCTGACGATCATCCAGCGGACGAAACGCCGGCGGAACCACAGGATAATGCCAGTTCCACCGGCGATGCGGAGACAACGAATTCCCCGTCCTCCGCGGCTGAAGGCAAACGCGATTCCAAACCCTCGATCGAGGTTGCGACCGGCATGAACGATCAAGGCGCGCCAGTGCCGGTTCCAACTTTCAAGGTGAGCACGAAGGCAGTCGTCGTGGATGTCGTGGTCACGGATTCCAAGGGGCATCCGGTGAGAGGATTGCGCCAGCAGGATTTCCGGTTGGCGGAAGATGGCAAGCTGCAAGACATCCGATACTTTCGAGAATTCACCGATTCGGACACGCGATCGGCCGCAGTTCCGGCTCCCATCGAGCCTGTCGGTCTCCCGGCCAATGTCTTCAGCAACGATACGCAGGCACCGGATCCCGGGCCGGTCACACTCGTTTTGCTCGACCTCCTCAACACACCAACCGTTGACCAAGAGTACGCGCGCACGCAGTTGGTCAAGTTTCTTCAGGCCAAGCCTAAGGACTCGCAGTTTGCCCTTTGCACACTGAGTGCTGGGCAGTCGCGGCTGCGCCTAATCCAGGGATTCACACCGGATGAAACTCTGCTGCTTTCAGCGGCTAAGGGGACAAAAGCGTTGCCTCAATCGGTTGGTTGGCAGGAATCCGCGGTGCGGACGAAAAATTCTGTCAATACGGTCTCTGACCTCGCGAAGGAAGGGCCGACGAGTGGCTTTCAGAATTTGCTGGGAGCGCTTCAGGGCATGCAAGTTGAGCAACAAGGAACAGACACCGAAGATCGGGTCAATGCAACCGTCGATTCCCTGATGCAACTCGCGAGGTACTTATCCGGGATTCCCGGCCGCAAGAACATTGTCTGGCTTTCCGGTTCATTCCCAATTTCGATTTTTGTAAACCCTGGTCTTAACAATTCCGCCGCGCAGGATCGCAACTACAGCAACGTGATCAAACGCGTGACCAACCTTCTGGCTGAAGCACAGATTGCGGTCTATCCAGTGGACGTCCGAGGCATTGTGGGTGGCGGCCCTAATGCCGACTCCACAAGCTTCGCCACCGTACCCTCATCGCCCGGACGACCTACTTCCACGGCACGCATCTTGACCGATTCGAGCCCAAGCGCCCCGCAAGCGCTGCAGGAACTGGCTCAGCAATCCTCGGAACAGGAGACTCTCGTCGAGGTTGCCACCGCCACCGGTGGCAAAGCCTTCTACAACTCAAACGGCATTCGGGAGGCGATCGCGACTGCGGTCGAACAAGGGTCCAACTATTACACCCTCTCTTATAATCCCGCCAACAAAATCTTCGACGGAAGATTTCGAAAACTCAAAGTTGTGCTTTTCGTGAAAGGATATAGCCTCCATTACCGCCAGGGATATTTTGCCTACGACACGAAGGCGAACGCCAAAGACGATCTTTTGGTCAGGACTAGGGCCGCCGCGATGCAGCATGGATCGCCCCCATCGCGCCAAATTCTCTTCTCTGCTGCCGTGGTGCCCGTGGACGGCAAGAAAACCATCGATCGTGCGATGGTCGGCGAAGTTCTCTGGGCGTCCACGAAAAAACCGAAGCTGCCCTCTCAGATCGAAGCGCAGCACTATGGCATTGACTATTCATTCAAGGGTACCGACGTGCGTTTCGTTCCGCTGACCAACGCGACCTTTCAAAATGTGCTGATGCTGATGGTCGCTTCTTACGATAATGAAGGCAGGATGCTTTCCGAGATTTCCCATGTTGGAGTTAGCAAGCTCGAACCAGCCGTCTACAAAGACGTCCTCCGCGGAGAACTCCAATTGCATCAAGACGTCTACGTGCCCTCGGCGGCGGCTTCGTTGCGCTTGGGTATTCAAGATCAGATTAGCAACCGTCTCGGTACGGTCGAGTTTCGGCTCCCCATTCCGCCACCCCCGGTTAGGCAGAACCGTCGCAAGAACTCGTTACCAGAGATCGAGCCGGATTGATTTCTACCCCGTCGTCGCGAATCAGGAAGGGGTCGGTCGCTGCACAATAAGATCCTGTGATCGGCAAAATCCGCGTGGATTCCGGGACGTTGATCTTGGGCATGTGGCTTGCCAAACTCCATCGCGCGAGCACCATGGTTGAATTTTAATTTTGAGGAGGAGACCAAAACTGGATCCCAAGACCGATTACAACGGCGTATTTGCCGTTTGCTAGGAAAGTGAACTTGCTCTGGCTCGGCGTCGGCGCTGTGGCTGGAAATCACAACCTGGATCCTAATCAGCCGGTTGAGATTGAGATCAGTCTAACCGGGTCACGAATCCGCAACTGGAGAAACTCTGACCGCACCTATGGTGGATAGTGTGAACACTTTCGATGCACCCAAGACGGTCGTGCCGAAGCCAACTTCAGCTAAAGTTCAAGGCGGACAAGCTGACTCTGAAATTGGAGCGTAGGTCTTTAACCGTAGTCTCAGTTGAGCAGTGACACAAACTGGAGACAGTGGTCTGCAAGCCTGAAGCTAGTGGCAAGACCATCGCGCTTGATCGCTATGGTTAAAATTCGATCTGAACGAGGGAGAGAAAACATGCGGCGATTCGAAATACTGTTCTTCTTCTTATTATCGAGTTTTTGTTGGGCACAAGAGTCAGGCAATTTTCAGCCTGCTACGACGAATGTCTGGGGAGCGGAGTATCCGCGAGTTGACAGCGCCGGGAGAGTTCAGATTCGCGTGAAGGCTCCCGACGCCACGAAAGTCAGGTTGAATTTCTGGAGCGGGCCGAAAGTGGAAATGGAGAAACAGCAGGACGGATACTGGACCGTCACAACTCCACCGCTTGTTCCCGGTTTCCACTATTACACCCTGGTCATCGACGGTGCCGAGGTCAGTGACCCCAACACTCACGCCTTCTTCGGAGGAGGCAAGCCGGCGAGTGGCGTGGAAGTTCCGGAGCCAGGCTCTACCTATTATTCGGTGCAAGATGTGCCGCACGGCGCAGTTCGCGAAGTCTGGTACAACTCGAAGGTGACGGGGACGTGGCGGCACGCATTGATCTATCTGCCTCCGAACTACGACGCGCAGACCAAGACACGCTATCCGGTTCTCTACCTGCAACATGGCGCCGGTGAAGACGAGACCGGCTGGGTGCGTCAGGGCAACGCGAATTTCATCCTGGACAACTTGATCGCGGCCCGGAGCTGCAAGCCGATGATCGTCGTGATGGCCTACGGCTACGCGCACCGCGCCGGCGAGGCGCCTGTCGATTTGTTTGCAAAGGGGTTTGGGTCACCTGAAATGTTGAAGGCAATGCAGGATATGGCCGCGGCATTCGAAGATGATGTAACACAGGCTCTGATCCCATTCATTGATTCCACCTTCCGCACGTTATCCGACCGTGACCACCGCGCGATGGCAGGCCTATCGATGGGTGGCATGCAAACGTTCCAGATTACGCTGGATCATCTTAATCTCTTCTCTTACATTGGCGGTTTCAGTGGGGCGGGCGGGATGCTCGTGCTCGGAAATCGGAAACTAGATCCCAAGACCGACTACAACGGAGTGTTTGCTGATCCGGCAGCATTCGCCAAGAAAGTGCACCTGCTCTGGCTTGGCGTAGGAACGAATGAGCCAGAAAGAATGCGCGCAGGACTCCAGAGACTGCACACGTCACTTCAGGAAGCGCAGATACAACATGTTTTCTACGAATCACCCGGCACCGACCACGAGTGGCAAACTTGGCGCCGCGATCTGAAGGATTTCGCGCCGAGACTCTTCTGAACCAGGCTCCCACCCATACTGATCACGAGGGCGAGCAGTCGAGGCTGCTCGGATTATGGGTCCGATAAGCTCTTTAGAGCCCCTGATTGTACGAAACAAAAAGACGTTAGCAAAAACTATTGATCTCAAATAAGTTGAGAGAGGCGGGTAGGAACCCGCGCAAAATTCGTGTAACTGATTGATAAATAAATGAGATACTGGTGTGGGGCGTGAGTCTGTCGTGGTACTTCGGGTCCAGTCTGATCGCAGCTTTAAGAACCCGCTAACTGTCGAAACCAGGTCATTTCGCTCATTGACCGGTCGAAATCGTTGCCCTGGAGCAACGACACCGTTCCTTCGAAGAACTACGTTTTCTAGTGCCGTACCAGCAAAACACAATAGTCGCTGGCCAGGCTCGGGGGCGGTTGCCAAGATGCCCCTATTGTGCCGAGGGCTGCGAATTCTTGCCAATGATCCGCAACTTCGATGACCGCTTGATCTGCAACCGCTGCGGTCATTTGGCCAATCCCAAGGATTCGAAGTTCCGGTGCAACTGCCGACGATGCTCCGCTCTGGTCGATTTCAAGTACTCTCTGCGCCCCGGAAACTGACCTACCTTTGGCCAGTGCCGCATAGGGCCCGCCCACGGCCTCCGGCACGACATCCGGCATGAAGATATCGTGGGGGACGACAGTTGGAACAGGGGTCAATGAGTGCTATCGAGAGTTTTCACCAATCGACGATCACGGACCGTAACTAAACAGCGCGATCGGAGACGACCGCAACCAGTTCTCAAACACATCAAGACCTTCGTTAACGCAGTCTTCAAACTGGCGAAGCAGCAGGGCTACTATGAGGGCGAGAGAACCCTGTCCGCGACACTGCAACGTCTCCTAGAGCGACTGCGCCTCAGGAAACGTATGCCTACGACTTGACCGAAATCCAACAGATGCTTTCCGTGATGCCGGAACCAGCAGCAACGATCTTCGCCGTCGCCGCGTTCACTGGGCTTCGGCGGGGCGAGTTACAGGGCTTGCAGTGGGAAGACTACGAAGACGGCCAGATTCGCGTATCCCGTGCAATATGGGAAGGCCATGTGAACGATCCGAAGATGGGACGTAGCAAAGGCGCGGTCCCAATAATCAAGCATGTTGCGGAACGCTTGGAGTTCCACCGCATGCGATGTGGCGATTCGCAGACTGGGCCGATGTTCCGCAACCTGAGCGGTAGGCCCGTATGCCTGAACAACGTTCTCGGGCGACAGATTCTGCCCGCATTGAAACGGTGCGAGTCTTGTGGCAAGGCGGAAGGCCAGCACGCGAAGGCCGACCACCCCTTTAAACTGGACGAGAAGTTTCCTAAGTGGCACGGTTGGCACGCGGCACGGCGGGGACTCGGCAGCAATTTGTATGCGCTCGGCGTTCCTGAGAAAGTTATCCAGCAGATACTGCGACACACAAACGTGAGCACAACGAGCACGTACTACATCAAGACGGTCCCCACCCAAGTGACCGACTGCGATGGAAAAACTACAACAAGCACTGCCGGATTCGTTATCTGGCAACGAAGTGGCAACAGGCACTTGGAAGGCTACGGCATCCCCTGCCGTTAACTAGCTTGCCTTCATTGGGTTGGGATGGTGGCCCCGGCGTGAGTCGAACACGCGACCTTCGGTTTAGGAAACCGCTGCTCTATCCATCTGAGCTACGGGGCCTGAGGTAGCCCCAATTATCTCACGCCGATTGCCGCGCCCGGTCAGCGTTTCGGAGCGAGATCATCGAGCGCGAGATTCAGTTCCAGCACGTTGACGCGCGGCTCGCCGAGCAGGCCAAGATCACGATGTAAAGTGTGTCTCTCGACCAGATCGCGAAGCGTACTCTCCGCAATGCCACGCTCCCGGGCGACCCGCGAAACCTGAAACTCCGCTGCTGCCGGGGAAATCTCCGGGTCAAGGCCAGACGCCGAGGTTGTCAGGAGATCGACTGGAATAAGTTCAGCTGGATTTTCTTCATGCAGACTATTTGCATCCGCCCGAACGCGATCAATCAGTTTCTGGTTTGTAGGACCGAGATTTGTGCCGCCGGAGTTGGCGGCGTCATATCCAGTGCCGGCTGCGGAAGGCCGCGAATGGAAGTACTTCGCCGAGGTGAAAGGCTGGCCGATGATCCGCGAACCGATCGCTTCGCCATTGCGGTGAAGAATCTGGCCGTTGGCCTTATCGTGGAACAGAACTTGCGCCAAGCCGGTGACCACCAGCGGATAAATCAGTCCCAGCAGGACTGTAGTAGAGATCGTCATCAGGAACGCAGTCGTAAGATGCTTTTTCATAAGGGCCTCAGGCCAGTCTGGCGGCGGTGATGAGTAGGTCAATCAACTTGATGCCCACGAAGGGCGCAATCAACCCGCCAACGCCATAGATCAGAAGGTTGCGCCGGAGCAGAGCCTCCGCATTCATGGCATGGTATTTCACGCCGCGCAGCGCTAGCGGAATCAGCGCAATGATGATCAGCGCATTAAAGATCACGGCGGACAGCACGGCCGACTCCGGCGTCTTGAGATGCATGATGTTCAGCGCATTGAGCACCGGGAACGTGGCGGCAAACATGGCAGGGATGATGGCGAAATATTTCGCGACATCGTTAGCGATGGAAAAAGTCGTCAGTGCGCCCCGGGTCATCAACAGCTGTTTGCCAATTTCGACGACCTCGATGAGCTTGGTGGGATTCGAATCGAGGTCCACCATGTTGCCGGCTTCTTTCGCCGCCTGCGTGCCCGTGTTCATGGCTACTCCAACGTCGGCCTGGGCTAGCGCGGGCGCGTCGTTGGTGCCATCGCCCGTCATGGCGACGAGTTTGCCGCCAGCCTGTTCGCTTCGAATGAGCTTCAACTTGTCTTCGGGCGTGGCCTGAGCGAGGAAGTCGTCTACGCCCGCCTCGCGAGCGATCGCGGCCGCCGTTAGTGGATTGTCGCCGGTAATCATCACGGTACGAATCCCCATGGCGCGAAGCTGGGCGAAGCGATCGCGCATTCCGCCTTTCACGACATCTTTGAGATGAATCACGCCCATGGCCCGGCGATTTTCCGAGACCACGAGCGGAGTGCCGCCGGACGATGCGATTCGTTCGACGGAGGCGCGCACCTCGGGGGGCATCGATCCGTTGTTCTGCTCGAGATAACGGGCGATCGAGTCCGCCGCGCCCTTGCGAATCTCACGTCCATCCAAATTGACTCCCGACATGCGGGTTTGTGCGGTGAAGGCGATGAACTCCGCTTCATGATCCGCGAAGTCGCGGCCGCGCAATTTATATTTCTCCTTGGCGAGCACCACAATCGAGCGGCCTTCCGGGGTCTCGTCGGCGAGCGAAGAGAGTTGAGCGGCATCTGCCATCTCTGATTCGCTCACGCCCGCAGCAGGCAAGAACTCGGTGGCTTGCCGGTTGCCGAACGTGATCGTTCCGGTCTTGTCGAGGAGGAGAGTATTCACGTCTCCAGCGGCCTCGACAGCGCGCCCCGACATCGCCAGGACATTGTGCTGAACCAGTCGATCCATCCCGGCGATGCCAATGGCCGAAAGCAATCCGCCTATCGTAGTGGGAATCAAACACACCAGCAGAGAGACGAGCACAAAGACCGTCTGCGGCGCGAGGGAGTAAATCGCAAACGGCTGCAGCGTAACCACCGCGAGCAGGAAAATAATGGTAAGTCCGGCGAGCAGAATGTTCAGCGCAATTTCGTTTGGCGTCTTCTGCCGTGAGGCCCCTTCGACCAGCGCAATCATGCGGTCGAGAAAAGTCTCGCCCGGATTTGAAGTGATCTTTACTTTAATGTGATCGCTGAGGACGCGCGTGCCACCCGTGACCGCAGACCGGTCTCCGCCGGCCTCGCGAATCACAGGTGCGGACTCTCCGGTGATGGCGGATTCGTCCACCGACGCTACGCCCTCTACAATTTCTCCGTCGCCAGGGATGAGTTCTCCGGCAGAAACGGAGACCAAATCGCCGACCCGCAGTTTCGCACTAGGAATTTCTTCCAGTTTGCCGTTGGATCCAATGCGCTTTGCGATGGTTTCGGAGCGCGCTTTCCGCAACGTCTCCGCCTGCGCCTTGCCGCGTCCTTCCGCCATGGCTTCGGCAAAGTTGGCAAACAAAACGGTGAACCAGAGCCACAGTGTGATCTGCAGGTTGAAGCGAAAGGCTTCGTGCGGACGAAGGATCAAGAGAACTGTCGTCACCACGCTGCCGATTTCGACCACGAACATGACGGGATTTCCCATCATGTTGCGCGGGTTCAGTTTCTGCAGCGAACTCCAAGTGGCGTTGCGAACCAGAACCAGATCCCAAACAGATTTGTGATGGCTTGCCATAGTTTTCCTAGAAAGTCTTTCCAGCGTGCATCTGAAGATGTTCCAGTATTGGGCCCAGACTCAGAGCGGGGAAGAACGTCAGCGCGCCGAGAATGATGATCACACTGATCAGTAGTAGCGTGAACAGCGGCGTCGTCACCGGAAACGTCCCAAGTGACGGGGGCACGTATTTCTTCTGGGCAAGGTTTCCCGCGATCGCGAGCATGGGGATGATCATGAAGAAGCGACCGACCAGCGTTGTGATGCCCGTGGCCGTGTCATACCAGAGCGTGTTCACGGTGAGTCCGCCGAATGCCGACCCGTTGTTTCCGGCGGACGATGTGAATGCGTAGAGAATCTGGCTCAGCCCGTGAGGGCCAGCATTCGAAATACCCGCGGTCCCGAAGCCCTTTACAACCGAAATTCCAGTGAGAGTAAGAATGATCAAGGGGAAGACGAGCGACACCAGCATCGCCATTTTCACGTCGTAGGCTTCGATCTTCTTACCGAGATATTCCGGCGTGCGTCCAACCATGAGTCCGGCGATAAATACGGCGAGGACCACATAGATCAGAATCCCGTACATGCCTGAACCAACGCCGCCGAAAATCACTTCGCTGAGCATGATGTTCACGAGCGGAACCATTCCTCCGAGCGGCGTGAACGAATCATGCCAGCCGTTGATGGCTCCGCAACTGGCGTCGGTTGTAACCGTGGCGAAGAGAGCTGAGTTGGCGATGCCGAAGCGTACTTCTTTGCCCTCCATGTTGCCGCCCGGCTGCAAGGTTGTCGCGTGCTGCGCGATAGTTGCGGGATAGAGTGGATTGCCTTGCGCCTCGGCCCAGTAAGCTACGGTCACGCCCGCAAGGAACAGAATTGCCATCGCCGACCAGACCGCCCATCCGTGAGCCGGAGAACCCGTCATGCGGCCGAGCGTATAAGTCAGGCCCGCGCCGATGGCAAAAATGGAGAACATTTCGAAAAGATTCGTGATCGGTGTGGGATTCTCGAACGGGTGGGAGCTATTCGCATTGAAGAACCCGCCGCCGTTCGTCCCCCATTCTTTGATAACTTCCTGCGAAGCCACAGGCCCCTGCGCGATCGTCTGTGTGGCAACCGGGTCCATCACGGCTTTACCGCTGGCGTCGACGACCGGCTTACCGTCTGTGCCGACACGCTGAACCTGTTGTGGTTCGAGCAACTTCACGGTGTCATACGGCTTCAGGTTCTGTACGACTCCTTGCGAAACGAGGAAGAGCGCGCCTACCACGCAAAATGGCAGCAGCACCCATAGACAGCAGCGGACGAAATCGACCCAGAAGTTTCCCAGAGTTTGCATCTGGCGCCTCGCAATCCCTCGAATGAAAGCAATCGCCAGCACGATGCCAGTAGCCGCCGAGGCAAAATTGTGAAACGCGAGTCCAGCCATTTGCGTAAAGTAGCTCATCGTGCTCTCGCCCGAATACGCTTGCCAGTTGGTGTTGGTCGTGAATGACGCGGCTGTATTAAAGGCGAGATGCTCGGGCGCCACGGCTCCGAGGTGCTGCGGATTGAAAGGCAGACACGCCCTGGAGCCTTTGGATCAGATAAAGCACGAGCATCGACACCGCACTGAACATCAGCATCGTGATTGCGTACTCCGTCCAGCGCATCTCGTGCTTCTCATCGACTCCGGTCGCCCGATAGAGCAGACGCTCGATCGGTCGCAAGACGGGATCAAGAAAAGTCCACTCGCCCGCAAAGACGCGCGTCATAAAGATGCCCAGCGGCTTGGTAACGGCGAAGACCAGTACGAGAAATACGAATATTTGCAGCCAGCCATTGATAGTCATTTATTCCCCGTAGCTCAGAATTTCTCCGGACGCAGCAGCGCGTAGAACAAGTACATGGTCACGATGCGCGCTGATGATGAGCATGATGAGAGATTGTGTGTCCATGCAATCCTCCCTCATTTCACGCGGTCGCAGAAATGTACGTACGCGATCGACACTGCGAAGAATGCGATCGTGACTGCGATCCAAAGCAGCGTCCTGCATAAATGCTCCTTGTCGTCAGAACTTCACCAGGATCGCCATGGTGGCGCGGTCCTCGGTATGGCGCAGATCCGGCTGCCAGCCCGAGATGATGGCTGCCGGGTCGCCGTTGTTTCCTCCCGGCGGCGTAATCGCCACCGGGGCCCGCTCCAGTACGGTACATTCGCGTGGCGATGATTGAACTCCCAGCGGAAGGTGATGTACTGGCTGGGCATGTAGTCGTAGGTACCGGAGATGTCCCAGGCCTTGAAGGGATCACCCGGGCTTCTCGGTGAAGTAAGGCGTGCCGGTGGTCGCGGTCGCGCCGTCAATCGGAGGCAGCAAGCACCAGGTAGCGGCCAGGATTGTTGATCTTGCCGCCACCCACCGTGAAGCCGTAGCCGGTCTTTGTGGAACCACCAGCGGTTGTAAAGCATGTAACCGAGGAAGCTCTGCTTGTAGGCAATGATGTTGTCCCGGCAGCATCCTTCTTGTTGGTGGTGCAATTCACGCCGCCGCCCGATTTCGCAGCCCGCGTCACCGGTAAGAGTGAACGCCATCTTGTCGAGAAAGCTTTCGGGGTGGTCGTAGTACTTCACTTCGAATGCTGTTGTCGGTGTGATAGCGGGTGCGGTTCGGAATGCCGAGCGCATCGGCTCCTACTCCGTAGTTATTCGAGAGGATCGGAAAGCCAGCCCGTCGGACGATACAGAACCTGCCCACCCAGACCGAGACGGTCGTTGAACCGCCCGTAGGATTGCCATCCATTGATGATCCAGGGCTCGATCTTCAGCTTTTCGGTGGGGAAGATCTGAACGCGCATGCCGGTGAAGAACCACGGTGTGTTCGACGAAACGTAAGACGGCTGATAGGCCCAGTTGTCGAAGTTGTAATAACTGAAGAGGCCGACGTATGACATGAAAATGCCGGCATCGACGTTGATGCCGTGCAGCGCGTCGAAGTGATATCCGCCGTAGGCCTCCGTTAACGTACCGGTAGGCATTCGGCCAGGTTCCATTGGCCGCGCGAAGGGCTGGCGTCATTGCGCGGCGTGGCGGTTGAATACAGGCCGAATCTGCGTCATCACCCGCGCGCGAACATGGTCGTAGTGAAAGTCGCCACCGACGCCCAGCTGCGTCAGGCCGACTTCGTTCGAACGAAAGACTTCGCTTGATCCGACCGATCGTGTCGTCATTGGGATGGTTGAAGTCGTAGTGGTACTCGACATCCGCACGGATTTCCGGCGTGAAGAATTTCGAATCGAACGCCGCTTCTTTCGTGCGCGGATTGCCGTTGAGCCACGTCCAGTCGGCAAAGGCAAAGGGCTCGGCTTTGGGCTTCTTCTCCGGCGTCGCGGCAGGATCAGACACCACGGCCGCAGGCACCGCCAGGGCGACTGGCGTGTTCTCTGAACTCTTTACACGTGCAGTCGTCATTGCTACGTCAGTCACCGCCACCGGTTGCTTTTCGCCGCGCTGTTTCAGTTGCTTTTCGAGTTCTTCGATGCGCTTCTTCATTGCGTCGAGTTCCAGCAGGATCTCTTGTGGCACCTTCTGCTGATTTACGCTGACGGTTGTTGTGGGGTCCGCTGCGCTTCCTCCATTTGCAGAGGGACCGCTGCTCGCTTGTTGGCTGTGCAGTGGAAGCACCATTCCGGCCGCCACAAGTATCGAAAGCGCGATACGCTCGCCTGTCTTGGTCGAAAAACCTCGGGTCTGATGAACGAAATTCATTGGTATGAGTTCTCCCTGCTGCCTGATCGGAATCAACCTCGCCAGACGAAGGGTTCTAGGAATATTGGACAGCTCCGCACGTAAGAGCGGGATTAAGAGTTCATAAAGAATTCGTAAGGAGAGCCGATCGAATGATTCCTGAGACATTCTCGATCCGGCAGACGGGTTAGCAGCCCCAATCGGCCTCGCCGGGCGTAGCAAAGTACCTGCGGCTTGGGACCGCCGGTACCGGGGCAGTGGCCAATTCCAGCAGCGCCAGGCGGGCTGCTGCCACCATCAAGTTGCGTTCATTCTGAGAAGTCCGATCCCACGCGGATGTGCCCCCCACCTCGTTGTGGCCATCGCTATCATGCTGTAACGCTTCGCGATAGTGATGGAAAACTTTCGCCAGTTGTTCCGCCGAGACATCCTGAATCGTCACCATTTCATTGTTCCTTTCATGGCAGGGCCATTTGCGTCCCATCCGCCAACAATTGATTGGATAATGAAAGGCCTAAGGATTGAATAAAGAGTTCGTAGAATGTTCGTAAGAGAGGGTCGAGATTTTCTATTCCCCAGGTTCGAATCGGTATCCCACCCATGGCTCGGTGATGATGTAGCGCGGCGAAGACACGTCCGGCTCGAGCTTCTTGCGCAACTGGCCGACGAAGACACGCAAATATTCAACTTGCTCGGTGCTCTGGCCTCCCCAGATTGCGGCCAGCAGAGTGCGGTGATTGATCACCTTGCCTGGACGCCGCGCGAGATAAACCAGCAGGTCGAACTCTTTCGGAGTAAGGCGCACTTCATTGCGGCGAACTGTGGCCTTGTGGGCTGCAGTGTCGATGTGAAAATCGCCAATCTCGATCACGTCGGCAACGGGTTCGTTCTCTGCGGGCACCCGGCGCAGGTTGGCCCGCACGCGGGCCAATAATTCATTCATGCCGAAAGGCTTGGTCACATAGTCGTCGGCGCCGGCGTCGAGGGCCTCAACTTTCTGCTGCTCTTTGTCGCGGACCGACAGCACAACGATGGGGACCTGCGACGAGCGCGAACCGTGCGGCAGAGCTGCACACCGTCCACCGATGGCATGGAGAGATCGGTGATGATCAAGTTCGGCGTCCAGTCCTTCATGATCTCGAGCGCCATCTCCCCGCTATTGGCGATGCGAATGTCGTATCCCTGCGCCGAGAGACTGGTGCGCAGCACGCGGGTGATCTGCGGCTCGTCGTCCACCACAAGAATGTGCGGCCGGTCAGCCATCAGCGAGCCTCCTGCGTCACGATGTGGACGTCGACTGACGGCGAGTCCCGCAGAAAGCGCTGAATCGCTGACAAATAAAGATAGCGTTGCCAACCCGTTCGTGCCGACCGGCCGAAGATCACCTGGGTAATGTGGTTCTCGCGCACCAATTGAGCGACACCATCGGCGATGCTTCTTCCGGACGTCCGTACCACGCGCGCGCCGAGATTCTCAGCGAACCGGATGTTCTCCGCCAGTGTCTTTTGATCTTCCGGGCGCGTATCGCGCCCAACGTCAACGTAGAAAACATAGAACTCGCCGCCCATTGCCTGCGGCCATGCGCGAGCCCCGCGCGATCAGATACTGTGCTGCGGGATTCGAACTGACACAAACTCCAATGCGCTCGCGCACGGTATGCGCCGGTTGTGTCCCGTCTTTTTCCAGAAAGGCGTCAAGGCTGCGATCGACTACACCGCGTGACTTGGCGAAGAGCCAGTTCGCGCAATGCAATCAAATTTCCCGGCCGGAAGAAATGGGAGAGCGCCCGTTGAGCCCGGTCTACGGGATAGATGTCGCCACGCTCCATGCGCTTCTGCAGAGCCTGCGGCGTCAGATCGGCGAGCACGATCTCGTCCACTCGCTGCATCACCCAGTCCGGCACCGTTTCTCGAACCTGGACGCCGGTGATTTGCTGAACGGTGGGGCCAACGCTTTCGACGTGCTGCACGTTCATCGTGGAGAGCACGTCGATCTTGGCTTCAAGCAACTCCATCACATCTTCGTAGCGCTTTCCGTGCTTGCTGCCTTCAATGTTGGTATGGGCCAGTTCGTCGACCACGACGACCGAAGGCCTGCGCACAAGGATGGCGTCCACGTCCATCTCGTCAAAAACCGTACCCTTGTACTCGAGTTTGCGAGGAGGAATGCGATCGAGCTTGGCCGCCAACTCTGCGGTGGCTTTCCGTCCATGGGTCTCAACCACGCCTACGGCAACATCTTCACCGCGACTGGCGCGCCGAATGGCCTCGCTCAGCATGCTGTAAGTCTTGCCCACTCCCGGTGCGTATCCGAGAAAAAGCTTGAAGATGCCGCGCGGCTTTTCCGGCGAGACTTCGTTGAGCCACTGCTCGGGCGTCTTGGTCATCGCAGCTATTGTCTTTCGCGGCGCCGGAATTGTCACGTTCGTCTAACGTCCATCGTACAATGCGGGAGTGAAAGTCGGGGCACGGACGCAAGCCGTACGCTACGCCTTTGTGGTCGCCGCAATTGCGCTGATCACGGCGGTTGATTTCCGCCTGCACGTCAACCACACTACCGTCGCGCTGATGTTCCTGGTGACGGTGCTACTGACTTCGGCCTACTGGGGCCTGCGCTACGCGGTCGTGATGGCAGTCGGCGCAACCGCAGCCTTCAATTTTTTTTTCCTGCCTCCCGTCGGAACCTTCACTATCGCGGATCCCCAGAATTGGGTGGCTTTATTTGCCTTCCTGGTCACCGCACTTGTTGCCAGCAATCTCGCGGAGCGCGCCCGCCGTGAGGCCGAAGGAGCGAAGCAACGCCGCCGCGAAGTGGAACGCCTTTACGGTCTCAGCCAGCGATTGCTCGCTTCAGAGAATGTCTTGGAGCTATTGAATGCGCTGCCTCTCTATGTGCAGGAGACTTTTTCGGTAGGCAGTGTAGTCGCCATGGCCGCGGACCATCCGACAGTTTACCGTTCGTCGCTGGATGCTTCATTTGAAGAGAGCGTGCTGCGCTCGGCGCTCCTGCGTGGCGAGCCCATTACTCAAAACGGCGTGTCGTACGTGCCACTGCGCCTCGGTATGCGCACGGTAGGCGCATTGGGCATAACCGGAGCTGATCTCTCGCGAGAGACACTCGACGCTATTGGCAGTTTGGCAGGTCTGGCGATTGAGCGGGCTCGTGCGCTGGAGGCCCTGAGCAAGAACCGCGCCGAGCAGGAACACGAGCGCCTGCGCTCCGCTCTACTTGATTCCGTTGCGCATGAGTTCCGCACGCCTTTGACTTCGATCAAGGCTAGTGTGACGACGTTGCTCTCAGGTGCGACACTCGACGAGCAGGGCAGAAGGGAATTGCTCACCGTCATCGACGAAGAGACTGATCGCCTGAACCGCCTCGTGGGCGAGGCTGCGGAAATGGCGCAGCTCGATTCCGGCATGTTCAAGCTCGACCTGCAGCCGCATTCGATTCAAGACGCACTTGCGCCTGCGATAGAGGACGCCAAGGACTCGCTGGACAATCACCCATTGGAGATTGTGGCTGCGAAAGACTTGCCCAAAGTCCACATGGACGTGCAGCACGTTCGCGAAGTGCTG
>CAWAXV010000036.1:0-78810 GCA_963786095.1 uncultured Acidobacteriaceae bacterium
GCAAGCAGATTTTTCTGCGCCCCGGAGTATGGTCCGTGCTTCGCGGCGGGCGGTCATTCTGCGCGATCATGCCGTCCGTGAAATGTCCGGTCGCGGCCGACTCGCTGGCCCTCTCAGTCAAACAGCAACTGTGAAGCGGCCCAGGACATTCATCTTGTGCCGGTTATCAGGCAAGGTGCCGGCGCCCGCCTTGGCGCTTCTTGTCTCACCCACAGGACGCGCTGAGGCGGGGTCTGACTATCGGATTTAGGACGCTCCACGGGCAGGCGCGCACGCTATGACCGACTCCAAACCCAACGCCCGCGCCAGTGAGCGCCCCAAATACCCGCCGCCGCCCCGGTCTGGGAACGCATTTGCCGCGGCCGTGTTTGCTGCAATTCCGGGCTTGCTGCTCCTGATTGTTTTGTTCTGGGTTTACACTAAATGACTGCTGAGGCGGGCGGATTCGAGCGTGCCGGACTGAGGGCGCCGGCGGGCAACATGCGGCCAATGGCATTGATCCATACTTCGCGGGAGGCCTCGATCGACAGGCCGTGACCTTCACGCATCCGTCCCCAGCTCTCGAAATCGGTCAGAACGTCCAAGGCAACCAGCAGCTGAGTATGCTCTGCCTCAGACAGCGTTGAAAGCTCCGGCTCGTACACCAGCTCCAGCCGCGCGACCATCGCGGCACGAATGCGTTTGATCCGAATTGCCAAGTCTTCCGATGCACTTTGGTAGCGTAAGAGCGCGCGCCACAACGGCAGCCACTGCTCGCAGATGGCGGCTCGCGTCTCGACCTGCGACTGGAGTCGGGTATGCAGGTCGGCATCAAGATTTGGCACCGCAGCCTGTGCCGTGGCTTGCTCAAAGGAATAATCGGCAGCCGCAAGGCTGAGCGTGAGAAGGTCCGAAAAGCGCTCGAATACCGAACGTACGGAACAGCCCGCCCGCTTCGCAATCTCAGGCGTTGTAGGTGGCTGCTGCTTTTCACGCAGCAGGTCCAAGTATGCCTCGATGACCGCCTTCCGGGTGCGCGCGCTCCGCTGGAGGCGACCATCAGTCCGGGGATACCTGGGATCTGACTGATCCATTCGTACTTCCAGCGCAGATTGAGGAAGAGCACTGCTGCTTACTGCTGGCTGTAACGCGCCTACTCGGCTGTCGAATAACGTTGGCTGGCCCGGACCAACCCACGCCGAGGTGGAAGCTCTTGGTCATGCCGCAGACGATGAGCGCGCCGCCCGGTCGTCTCCCCCGGTGCCGGCGCGGCTCGCACCCACAAGCGCCAAATCTGCCGCCTTTAACCCTTCCCAAAGCCCCAGGCAGCAGTTGAAGGATATTTCAGCACTTGAAGTGAAGCAAGCTATTTTCGCTTCAGGTGTCAAATAGTTCAAAGTTGGGCACAGCATTAATCAATTGATATCAATTGATCTTTTTTTTCAAAATGGATCGGCACCGCGCAAGGTGCGGCATTATGCAGTTTTAGCGATTTGGCTCTCGGCAGTCTGCGTTAGCGTATGCAGCGGCCAAGGATTATCCTGCCGGCGCGATCCGTATCATCGCTCCCGGTCCCGCCGGCAGCCCGCGAGACCTGCGCGCGCGCTGGGCGGCCGAGCAGCTCGGCCCCGCCCTCGATCGCCCCGTCGTTGTCGACAACAAGCCCGGGGCGGGCGGCAACATCGGCATGGAAGCGGCGGCCAGGAGCGCGCCGGACGACGCACGCGGGTCATCGTCGACAACGGCACCCTGACGCAGAACCCGCACATCTACCGGCGGCCGGGCTACGACGCGCGTGCCGACTTCGCGCCGGTGATCGTCCTGATCGAAGCTTCCCTACTGCTGGCCGTGCCGGCGGCGTCACCGGTGCGCAAGGTGTCCGATCTAGTGGCGCTGGCGCGGGCGACGCTGGCCCAGCTCTCCTACGGCTCGCCGGGCATTGCCACGCCACCGCACCTGGCCGGCGAGTTGTTCAGCCGGGCGGCCGCCTCGAGCGCCCGTTCGGGATCGTCCCCATGGGCGACCGGTGCGCCAAACAACGCGAGCACGGCATCGCCCAGGTACCTGGCGACAAAGCCACCGTAGCGGGTGATGGCCTGGCCGAGCGAGTCGAACAGCGCGCCCTGGAAGGCTTTGTCACCTCCTCCGGATCGAGGCGTTCGGAGAGCGCGGTGAATTCGCAGAGGTCGGCGAAGACGACGGTGACCTGCCGGCGGTCGGCGTCGGCTTGTGGGACCCTGGGCTTTGCCACCGCGGCTGACTTTGCGGGGCGATCCGCAGCGCGGACAAGAAGGCGAAGTCCGGCTCGCAGGCAAAGCCGCAGCTCGCGCAGGCAACCGGCTGTCGACCGGCCGCAGCGGGGGCAAAAAGCGAAGTCCGCTAAAATCTCAAACCCGCAGCCGACACAGGTCATCGACATCAATCCGTGCAGAACGGCGATTACCATAGCACGGGCAGAGCGTCTGACGGCGGTCCCGGCGGCGCGTCTCATCGATCCGCGCATGGCCAAATACTTTCGCTAAGGCGCGAGCTTCTCGGATCAAACTGCCGGTCTCGTTTGATTCCTATCCGTTCAGGGCCTTTTACGATCCCGCGCAGCAACGCGGGCAAGTTCCATTCACCCCTGAGCAGCGCAAACTGGCGGCGATCCAGGCCGCTGACGTTGGCGGCTACTCCTGCCTGATGGGGCGCGACGAGAGCGACACGCTGGCCCGCTTGCGCGAACATCACCATAGTTCCCCTTGGCAGGTCTGCTCTCAGGGGATGCGATGAACGCAATTTCAGGCTAAGATGTCGCCAACGGGTGCGATCTGAGACCAACTGATTATCTAGCGGAACGACTGCTTTACCCTCTGAAACCGGAAGTTTTCTCCGCCCAGAGAACGTCGGTCTTTGTCTCAGGACCTGAGACGAATCTGCCTCGCTGCAGGGGCACTCCGCCAATAGGAAGTCCACTCGTTGCCCATCGGAAAGGGCATCAGTACTATCGTCAAAGGGAGTAGCGGGGAAAATGCCTTGGCACGAGATCAGTGCCGATTGGCCGCCATCCTAACCGCAAATATGCGTGGTTGCTCCTGGCTGATATGCCGAGATGACAACGTCACGCGGACGGCGGCGCTGGATAGATCTGCAGGTGTTCTCGAATGAGTTCGCCAACAACTCTCAAGGCGTGGCTCGATCAAGTTGGGCTGAGCCGGCTTGAGCAGACGTTTCTGAACAACGGCATCGATCTCGACGTTGTACGGTCACTGACTGACGGCGATCTCAAGGAACTAGGATTTACCCTTGGAGACCGCAAACGCGTGCTCGGGGCAATTTCGACGCTTGACGGATCTGTGGCGCAATCCGCGCCTATGTCACCCGAACCTACGTTGCCGACCCGCAGCGAGGCGGAACGCCGGCAGTTAACAGTGATGTTTTGTGATCTGGTGGGCTCCACTGCGCTCTCGACACTACTAGACCTCGAGGATCTGCGAGAGGTCATCGCCAGCTATCATCGTGCAGTTACGGAGGTTGTCGCCAAATTCGATGGTCTTGTCGCGAAGTACATGGGCGACGGCGTCTTGGTCTATTTCGGTTACCCGCAGGCACACGAGGACGGATACCGCAGCCGGCGGTGCGCGCCGGACTAGCGGTCATCGAAGCGGTGAGCCAGTTGCCCGCACGACAGGGCTTGAGCGTACGGCTTGGCATCGCCACAGGGCTCGCCGTCGTCGGCGATCTGCTCGGTGAGGGCTGAGCCCAGGAGGGCGGGGTCGTCGGCGAGACCCCGAACCTCGCCGCCCGGCTGCAGGCACTGGCCGCGCCGAACACGCTCGTCATCGGCCAAACGACCCGTCGGCAGGTCGGCGGGCTGTTCGATCTCGAAGACCTCGGACCGCAAGAACTTGCGGGCTTTGCCGAGCCGCAATCGGCCTGGCGGGTGCTCGCCGAGAGTGCCGGCGATGCCGATGGCGAATTCTGTCAGACCCTCGCGCCAGGGGCGTCCGAAGCTATCGGTGATTATCACGGGGATCGCGAGGCCTGTGCGCTTTTTCAACTCGCGGCGGAGGTTGGCTGCGGAGCGGTCGGGGTCTTCAGGCAGCAACAACGCTTGTTCGCCACCGCTGACGTTTGAGACGTCAACACCGCTGTTGGCGCAGAGAAACCCGTGGTGCGTTTCGGTGATGAGCACTCCGTTCTTGCGGCGGATGACCGAACGGCTTTCGCGCAGCGCGAGTTCGATGACGCGGGCGTCGAGGCTGTATTGCTTCGCCCACGCAATGGATTCGGCGGACGGCTGGATCGCGGCGAGATGGACGAGCCGGCCTTCGGATTTGGAAACGATTTTGTGTTTGACGACCACGATGTCGCCGGGGCGGAGGCGGTGGCGGCGCAGAGACTTCAGGAGCTTTTCGGCGAGGGAGTCGCCGGGGAGGATTTCGTCAGCAAACGGGATCGGGATCAGGCGAAGTTCGGCAGGCGGCGCCACTTTCTTTCGCCGCTTCGGGCCTGGCCACGCCCCACCAGTGAGCTTGCTCATGCACTCATCATATCCGTCGGCATTTATCTCACGCCGCTGCGCGGCTGGAGGGTCGAGTCGCCTGTCCCCACACGAACCGCGGAGACATACTTGCGCGCGAGATTCTGGGCGCGGGTTTCGCCTGGTAGGGACAGCAACTGTTGCAGGTCTTCGGGATTATCAACATCAACGGCAATGCCGGGAAGGTTCATCACCACACACGGTTTGCCCGTGGCTTTCGCGGCGGCGTGGTGCGGCTTAAAGCTCTCATTGCCAAAGCTCAGCGGGAACAGATTTGCCGGCCGCCGGAAGGCGGCGTTGGTGCCGCGTCCGTCACCGGCGGGGACCAGCACGCTTCCCTCTGCGGGCGCCTGTTTCAGAATTTCTTCGAGCTCCCAACCTTGAATCAGGGGAATGTCGGCCGGAATCACGAGTGTGTATTCGACGCCACGCTCAACGCAGACCTGTGTCGCCATCTCGATGGCGCCGGTTTCGCCTGGATTCTTGGGGTCGGGAATGACTTCGAACCGGTACTCGCCTGCCAGCTTTGTTGCGTAAGGATCACTGGTGACTACCGCGACCTGCGGCCGCTGTTTCCAGTGGTGCAACGCGGTGAGCACGTCATACAGCATGGCTTGCGCCAGACTTGTGCGGGATGGTTGGTCGAGGAGCGCTGACAGACGCTGTTTCGCCGAAGACGAATCCTTGACCGGAACCAGGATCACGGCTGCTGACCCAAACGGCGATAGCCGGCGCCGTGTACTTTGGTCTCTTCTCCTCGCGGAGCTGCGGAAACGCACGAAAGCACTTCACGAGCGAGGGCGACCTTGTCGTCGGAGCTGCGCATGATGGTTTGGGTACACTGCACGCGCAAGCCGTTTTTGCGGAGAGCCTCGGCGGCGCGGGCATCGCGGGTGTCACAGATCAGGATGTCGAGAAAATCCTCGTACGCTTGCGCGACTCCGGCGATCGAACATGGCAGGCCTTGCGCCTGCATCAGAATTCCCGCCGGGCCTGCGACGGGCGCATTGCCGACAATCGGACTGACGGCGGCAATCCTTCCGCGAGCGCGTAGCAGAGCTTCACGAATTCCGGGCACGGCTAGGATCGGCCCGATGCTGCTGACCGGATTGCTCGGTGCAATCAAGACGGCGTCGGCCGTGGTGATCGCCTCGATGACTCCGGGTGCGGGCTCTGCGTCGGAGGCTCCGGCAAATCGTACGGAGTTGACGGGATCCTGATACCAGCGCTGCACAAAATATTCTTCGAAGCTCAACTCGCCGACGGGCGTGTCAATGCGGGTCTCGACGCGTGAATTGCTCATGGGCAGGATGCGCGCCTTCACTCCGAGTTTGTCAGAGATGACGGTTGTTGCTTCCGACAGAGTCTTGCCCTCGGCCAACAAGCGCGAACGCAGCAGGTGCATGGCGAGATCGCGATCGCCGGTGTGGAACCACGTGGGCTCGCCGAGCTGTCCCATGGCCTGCAGGCAGAGGAAGGTGTCGCCCTTTACGCCCCATCCGCGCTCGCGGCTGAGCATGCCCGAGAGCACGTAGGTGATCGAATCAATGTCGGGCGACACGTAGAGGCCCCACCACAGCAGGTCATCGCCAGTGTTGACGACGAGAGTGATCTCTTCGGCGGGCATGGCCTGGCGCAGGCCGTCCACAAACTTCGCGCCGCCGGTGCCGCCGCTGAGAACGCAGATCATGCGGCCTTCTTTGTCTTTGCGAGGCCGTCAGCGTTGGCGGCGGCGCGCAGTTTTTCGGACAGCAGGCCGGGCTTCGCGACTACGCCGGAAATAAACTCTGGGTACACGGGCAGGCGCTGCTGGAGGCTGAATCCCTTCGCCTTAGTGCGAAGGCGAAGTTGCTCCAGGTGAGGCCAGGGTTTTTCCGGGTTGATGTAGTCAGGAGTCAGCGGCGAAATTCCTCCCCAATCGTTGATGCCTGCGTCCACTAAATCATCATAGTAAGGCGCGGAGAGATTGGGGGGAGCCTGAATATTCACATTGGGGAGTAGCAAGCGAGCTACCGCCACCGCGCGCAGCATCTCGCCTCGTGTGGGCTCGGGCCAATTCGCCATCGGAATGGCGAGCTTGACGCGGAAGTTTTGCACGATGACTTCCTGGATGTGCCCGTAACGTTCGTGCACGTCGCGGATCGCCAGCAGCGTGTCGACACGATCTTCTGGCGATTCGCCGATGCCAATCAGCAGGCCGGTGGTGAACGGGACATTCTGTTTGCCGGCGTCTTCGATGGTGCGGAGGCGCTTGGCCGGGACTTTGTCGGGAGCGTTGTCGTGGGCTTTACCTTTAGCCAGCAGCGAGGAGTTCGTGGTTTCGAGCATCAGGCCCATGCTAGGGGAAACGGCAGCGAGACGTGCGATCCATTCGGCGCTCAGCAGGCCGGGGTTCGGGTGCGGCAGCAAACTGGTCTCGCGCAACACGAGTTCGCACATGGCCTCGAGATAGTGCAGCGTGGACTTGTAGCCGAGATGGCGCAGCGTCTCGCGCATCTCGGGGAAGAGAAGTTCGGGCTTGTCGCCGAGGCTCAAGAGCGCTTCGGTGCAGCCCAGCTTTTCTCCTTCTCGCGCCACTGCCAAAACCTCTTCCGGAGTCATGGTATGCGCGCCGGGGTCGCCCGGGTCACGGCGGAAGGTGCAGTATCCGCAGTAGTCGCGGCAGAGATTCGTCAGCGGCAGAAAAACCTTGCGCGAATAGGTGATGACGCCGGGCTTGAAGCGCTCTTTGGCGGCGCGCGCGGCGGCGAGAAGCGCGGGGAGATCGGCATCAGAGCAGTAAATCAACCGCAGGGCAGTCTCGCTCGAAATGGCCTCACCGGGACGCACGTTCGCCAGAACTTCGGCCAGTACTTCGCTCAGTGGGGAGGCGCGCTCCGCGGGCTTTTCCGGTGTACCGGGTGTGATGGCAGTCAGGGTCACGGCTGAATCGAATGATACAACGCCGGGGCGTGGTAATGTAGGCGGTTGCGGACCGAAGATGACCTTGAACGCTTCTGATTTTCGAAAGGCGATGGGCTGCTTCGCCACCGGCGTGACGATCATTACGGTGGACCTCGACGGCGAAGTCCATGGGATGACGGCGAATGCGTTCTCCTCGGTGTCGCTCGATCCCATGCTGGTGCTGGTTTGTGTGGATCACAACACGCGCACGCACGCGCACATGCACGCCAAGAAACGCTTCGGGATTAACGTGCTGGGCGAAGATCAGCGGGCGATTTCGGAGTACTATGCGCGCCATGATCGCAGCCACGAGCACGCCGAAACCGAAGCCGGGGCGCGGTTTGAGCGTACCGCGCAGGGCACTCCAAAGTTGGAGGGCGCCCTCGCGTATCTCGAGTGCAGGCTGCATTCATCGGAAGAGGCGGGCGATCACACGATTTTTATCGCCGAGGTCGAGGATGTGGTGGTGTGCGAAGGGGATCCGCTTCTGTTCTTCCGGGGGAAGTACCGGAAGGTTGGGGAGGATGTGGGGAAGTAGAGCTAGGTCGCTGGTTCCGGCGACAATCCAGGACGCGGGATGGTCCGGCCGGCATTACGACGTTTCTTCTCTTGAGCCATGTGAGCACGAATCTTGTCCATGGTCTTCCAGTAGTCAGCGATCTCAGAAATGCCGCGCTTTGAGAGACTGACAGTCGTGCGCATCTTCTTATCTATGATCTCTTTCCGAATGATCACCAGTCCGGCCTGTTCGAGATTGGTGAGCTGCACCGACAGATTTCCCTTACTCAACTGCGTCACCTTCCGAAGAAAAACAAAGTCGGCAGATGCACACGAAGAGAGAACCGTCAGGATCGCCAGCCGAGCGGGTTCGTGTACCAGTCGATTAGGCGAGGGGAGTGCGGCGGTTTCGTTATTCATCGCCACCATCCGCAACTCTCTTCGGCAGCGCGCGAATGAGCACAATGTGATCGTACAAACCCATCACCATTAAGCTGAGACCGATTTCGCCAGCGTTAAGTACCTTCCACAACCCGACCTGCCTCGCATCCGGATGCAATATTCCATAAACGGCAATCGAGGAAAGTGCGACTACGCCGCCCAGCAGGACGAACAACCGTTGACGTTCAACACTCGGCATGTGCCATCGCACGCTACTAAAGAACACCCCCATCCAGAGCAATGAAGGCCACAGATTAATCTGGCGCCCAGGGTCAGAGATCATCGTGTGTAGATGAGATGCCCCGGGATCGATGTAATATGCGATGGGCCAACCGATGAGCAGCAGTACAAGGAAGGCCAAGAAGAGACGTGCTTCCCACTTGGACCACCGCTTTGGTGCCGCCTGAACAGAGCCAAACCGGTGCTGATAGTAGTTGGGAATCCAGCGCTCCTAGGCCACGAAGTAAATTCTCAAACCGACTAGGCCTACCAGCGAAGCTAATAGAGCCCACCATCCTCACGGCCAATCCCGGGTATCTTTTACGTTTACCCAGAAGACGAGCGCCCCAAGGAGCGCTGTGTTAAGCCCCTGCTGAGAACCCAGAAGTCTGGTGACGTACCTGAGTCGCTCATGGTCAACTGTCACCTCTCCGTTGATGGGAGGATCCATGCGTTGTTCAAAACTCGCTGGAGATGGCACCTCAGCGTCCTGCATGAACTGGTTTATATCATAAACCTGCATTGGAAAGCTACTCCACGCTTGCGGGGCGTTGTCCGGCGTCACTTTTGGTAAGCTCGAACATCTAATCAATGTCGTAATAGATCGTGGGAATGGAGTTCGATTCATGGCTGAGAAAATTGCTGAGAAGGTGGTGAAGACCGAGGCTGACTGGAAGAAGCAGCTTACGCCCGAACAGTATCACGTGGCGCGCGAGGCGGGCACCGAGTGCGCCTTTACCGGGGCGTACTGGAACACGAAGGATGCGGGGATGTACCACTGCGTGTGCTGTGGGGCTTCGCTGTTTGATTCGCAGACGAAGTTTAATTCCGGCACGGGTTGGCCGAGTTTTACCAAACCCGCCGCGGGTGGTGGCGTCGTCGAGCATAAAGACTCGACCTACGGCATGGTGCGCACCGAGGTTCGCTGCGCGACGTGCGATGCGCACCTGGGGCATGTGTTCGACGATGGCCCAGCGCCGACGGGGCTGCGGTATTGCATGAATTCGGCGTCGCTCGATTTCAGGCCGGCGGAAAAGAAGTAACCCGCAGGGGCTAAAGCTCCGCAACTTTTGGGACGGCTGACGCGGCCCTAAAGGGCCGCTCTTCCACATCACTGATAGAAGTTTTCAAAGATTGCCTCCAAAGAACAAGGGCACGCTCACGCGTGCCCTTTCCTTTCTACTCGACAAAACTGATTACGCGTTGCCGGCCGTGGCGGCCATGGCCTTGGGCTGATCCTGCTTCTGTTCCTGCTTGCCTTGCTTGCCTTCGCTGCGGACCTGAATGCCGCCCTTGAGCGCGGCGCCGTCTTCGACGCTGATGCGCACGGTGGAGATGTCTCCGCTGACCGAGCCTTCGGCGCGGATGTCGACGCGATCGCTGCACTCGATGTTGCCGGTCACCTTGCCCATGACAACGACTTCCTTGGCTTGAATGCTGGCATCGACTTTGCCGTTGCGGCCGATGGTGACGCGGCTCTCGGGCATGGTGATTTTGCCTTCGATGCGGCCATCGATATAGAGAGCTTCGGAGCCGCTGATTTCGCCCTTGATGACCAAAGTGCGGCCGATCGTAGCTTGGTCGACGGGAGCGGTGACGGTCTTGATGGGGTTATAAGCGTTTGGGTTGGGAGCCGGCGATCCGGCTTTCGGGTTGAACGAGTTCTCCGACGACTGAAGCATGCGACCTTCCTTGGGTTCCCGCGCGGCCGCCCTAAGGGCTCCGCTCCATGCGGTTGGTCTTGAATTTGTGGCTCGGCAGTTGCTGGCCACTTGGCCAACCTGAATATCGCACAGGGGTAAGCGAGAGCGAGAGATTACGGAAGATGGTGTACGGGTGCGGGGCCAACCTTTCAACGCAGAGGACGCGGAGGACGCAGGGGAAATCAGGGACTGTCTCGTCGGAGGCTTCCTCTGGCGGTGGCTGGAATGTTCCGCGCGGAACACATCGTCATGACGGTAACGGGGTGACGATCTTGTCATGACAGATAAGCAAAAGAAAACAAATGGGAAGGGACTGTTGTGGCGGGGAGAATTGACTGACTCAGGACCACGACTCAAGATTCCTGCAGGGTCTCGGCGGCTTCTTCCCATTCCTTGATCAGCGCGGCATGCGTCGACTTTTGCTGGTCGAGTTCTTGCGACTGGCGCTGGCTTTCTTCGGCGCTGACGAAATTCTGCAGGGCGGTTTCGAGGCGGGCGATGGCGTCTTCGGTTTCGCTGATCTGGTTTTCCAGTTCGTGGACGCGATCTTCCATTTGTTTGCGCTTGATCGGATTCAGGCGCTTCTTTGGGTCGGCGACAGCCTGATCTCCGTTGGTCGGCGTGACCACAGCAGGCTTGGCCTCTGACGGCACTTCATTTCGCGCGGCCCTCGCACCCGGGACATCATCCAGCGTGGGCACGACGTGCTGTCCACCTTGCTTGCGCCAGAGATAGTCTTCGTAGTTTCCGGGGAAGACCTCGACCTTCCCGCCACCGACTTCGAAGACGCGCGTGGCCAGGTTGTCGATGAAGTAGCGGTCGTGCGAGACGAAGACCACCGTGCCGGTGTATTCCATCAGCGCCTCGAGCAGGACGTCTTTGGCGCGCAGGTCGAGGTGGTTCGTGGGTTCGTCGAGCAGCAGGAAGTTCGCGGGATGCAGCAGCAGGCGCAGCAGGGCGTAGCGATCGCGCTCGCCGCCGGAGAGCACGCCGATCTTTTTGAAGACGTCGTCTTCGGAGAACAGGAAGCATCCGAGCAGGCTGCGCAGTTCGGTTTGGCCGGAGCCGGGCGAGGCGTCGCCGAGATCGTCGATCATGCGCGCGTCGGGATCGAGTTCCTTGTACTGATCCTGCGCGAAGTAGTCGGCCTCGACGTTGTGGCCGAGGCGGTATTCGCCGTGGGTGAGGGGCTCGGTGCCGGCGAGCAGCTTGATCAGCGTGGACTTGCCTGCTCCGTTGACGCCGACCAGCGCGATGCGGTCTCCGCGCTCGATCATGAAGTTGACGTTGCGGAAAACTTCCTTCGGGCCAGAGCCGTTTTTCCCGGGATACGTTTTGGCGACGCCTTCGAACTCGGCGACGATGCGCCCGCTGGGCTTGGGCTGCGGGAAGGAAAAGTGGATGGTCTTTTCTTCCGGCGGAATTTCGATGCGTTCGATCTTTTCGAGTTCCTTGATGCGGCTCTGCACCTGCTTGGCCTTCGTGGCCGATAGCGGAAGCGGTTGATGAAGACTTCGAGTTGCTCGATGCGGTCGCGCTGGTTGTTGTAGGCGGCCAGCAGTTGCTCGTTGCGCTGCGTCTTCTGCGCCAGGAACTTGTCGTAGTTGCCGGTGTAGAACCAGAGGCGCTTGTTCCAGATTTCGACGATCTTGTTGACCGTCACGTCGAGGAAGTAGCGGTCGTGCGAGATCAGGACAAAGGCATGCGGATAGTTCTGCAGATATTCTTCGAGCCAGTTGCGGGCTTCGAGATCGAGATGGTTCGTCGGCTCGTCGAGCAGTAAGAGGTTGGGCTTCTGCAGCAGGAGCTTGGCGAGCGCGAGGCGCATCTGCCATCCGCCGGAGAATTCGTCGGTCAGGCGCGGCCAGTCTTCTTTGCGAAAGCCCAAGCCCATCAGGACTCGTCCGACTTCCGCTTCGATCGAGTAGCCGTCGCGGGTGCGGAATTCGTGCTCGACGCGGTGGTAGCGGTCGGCGACGGCGGCGTATTCCGCGCTGGTGTGATCGAGTTCCGCCATGCTGTGGGTGAGCGATTCGAGTTCGACTTCCATGGCGCGCAGATCGTCGAAGACCGACATGCACTCGGCGAAAACGGTGCGGCCGGAGAGCGCGAGACCGTCCTGCGGAAGGTATCCCGCGGAGGTGCCTTTGGCGACGGTGAACGCTCCGTAGTCGAAGGTGTCCATGCCGGCGAGAATCTTCATCAGCGTGGACTTGCCGGTGCCGTTGCCGCCGACCAGGCCGATGCGGTCGTGTGGCGTGATCAGCCAGTCGCGTTTTCGAAGAGGAGTTTGTGGCCGAAACGTTTTCCGGCGCCGGAAAGCTGAATCATAGGCTGGAATTATCGTAACAGGGGCGGCGACAGAGAGGATTTTGAGTGGAATCGAGATGTTTCCACCAACTTACCGTTCGCTAAGGCTACAATTCTCTAAATCTCGGGTTCGTTACGGTCGTGACGCAGTAATCCTTCAGGCGGTGGATCATGTCGACGCGGATGGTTTTGGGGCTCGTGGGGCTTGTGTGTTCGCTGGTTGTGATGCTGCAAGGTTCAGCAGATTATCCAGCGAAGCCCGTGCGGATAATCGAACCATTCGGTGCTGGTGGTGGACCTGACATCATAGCTCGCGCCATCAGTCCGAAGCTAACCGCGCTATGGGGCCAGCCTGTGACAGTAGAGAACCATCCCGGCGCGGGGAGTACAGCGGCGCCCGCTCTGGTTGCGCAGTTGCCAGCTGATGGTTACACGTTGCTCGTTAACACCAGCGCTCAGGCTTACAGCGCCGCGCTGTTGAAGAATCTGCCGTATGACCCGTTGAACGATTTCATTCCGGTCGCTCCACTCACCAGCCAACCCTACGTGCTGGTGGCGGGCACGTCATCAGGCATCGCCTCAGTCCGCGATCTCATTGCCGCAGCGAAGGCAAAGCCAGGCGAGCTGAAGTTCGGCTCGGCTGGCATAGGCACCGGCACTCACCTGGGGGCCGAGAAATTCAATCTAGCGACGGGCATTAAGGCCGTACATGTGCCTGGCAACACGACCCCCGAAGCGATCGCCGATACGGTCGCAGGCCGTACCACTTACCTGATTACACCGATCTCTTACGCCTTGGCCGACATCCGTGCGGGCAGGCTGCGCGCTTTGGGCGTAACGACCAACACGCGCTCACCCTTGCTATCAGAAGTGCCCACGATCGCTGAGGCCGGCGTCACGGGCTTCGACTATCCAATTTGGTATGGGGTATGGGTGCGCGCAGGCACTCCGGCCGGAGTGGTGGACAAACTAGCGAAGGACATCGCCCGGGTTCTGGCCGCGCCTGATATGCGCGACTGGCTGGCGAAGCACGGGGCCGATCCAATGAGTATGACGCAGCCTGAGTTCGCGCACTTTGTCGTGAGCGAGAGTGAAAACGCCGCACGTATCGTCGAAGCCGCCGGGATTAAACCTCGGTAACCGAGATTCCACAAATCGCGTACTGGGGACGACCCCTGATCCGAAAGGTCAGTCGACGACCAAACTGGAACTCAGCTGTTGTTAACAGGCCGTAGTGCTAAAAACCCTAAGGTGAGTACAGGGCGCGCTCAAGCCGCGCTTACGGCCAGACTGCCTGAGCGATGGGATCTTTCGGATTGGCGGGGCGGACGTTGCGGGCTCCGGGATAGGCTCCCCAGAGTTCGTGGTGGTACTGGATGCGTTCGAGGGCGCGGTCGATGACGGCTTCGAGCTCGCGGAAATATTTCACTTCGCGGCCCTTGGACAGGCGGCGCTTGGCTTCGGCGGCGCTCAACCACGTGGGATGGCGATTGCCTTCGTCGGGGCGGCGTTGCTGGTGGACTTCCATCAAGAAGGCTTTCACAACGAATTCCTGCACGCCACCGGGCTGCCAGAAGACACCCTTGGAATGAAGGTAGAGATGGAAGTGACGCGGCTCGATGGTGCCGAGGGCTCCGGCTTCTTCGGCGGCTTCGCGTTCGGCGGCCTGGCTGTGCGAAAGGCGGGGGTCGGTCGATCCCTTGGGGAAAGTCCATTTGTTGCCGCCGTTGGTATTAACCAGAAGGAACTCAACCGCCGTGCCTCGCCGGCGATAGCAGATCGCCGCAACCTTGAGCGGCAAGGACTTCGCGACGCGGGCTGAACCCATGGCGGCCTCCTGATTTAATGCTACATGCAAGATATTTCACTAGTATGAATGTGCAACAAAAAATGTGCAGTCGGGAGGGTTACGAAAGGGTTACGTCCCGTTCAGGAAACGGGAATAGTCGCAGCCTTATTTTCCTTTGTCATCCTGAGCGCGTCTTCAGCGCGAAGGACCTATGCACTCCTGCCAGACAGCGCCTCGCTGCAAGCAAGTTGCACGGGTCCTTCGCTTTGCTCAGGATGACAAGCCAATGTGGACGCCCCGATCTACGGGAACTGCTCTACAGCCCACCGCCATAAACCGGGATCGCGGCTCCGGTCAGGTCTTTTCCGGCATCGCCGGCGAGCCACACGATCAGGCTCGCGATGGATGCAGGCTGCACCCATGTGGAAGTGTCGGCCCCGGGCATGGCCTTGCGGTTGGCGGGCGTGTCGATGGTGCCGGGGAGAATGACGTTGGCGGTGATGCCGGCGTCTTTGTTTTCGAGCGCGACGGTCATCATGAGCGACGAGAATGCCGCCTTCGACGCGCTGTAAGCGCCCACGTTTGCGCCGGGACTTTCGGCGGCGCGGCTGCTGATCCCGATGATGCGTCCGGCGCCGGCTTTGCGCATGTGCGGGAGGACGGCGCGCAGAATGTGGAACGCGCTCGCGAGATTCATGTCGAGCATCCGCTGGAAGATGGCGTCGTCGGTGTCGGCGACAGACTGTCCTCCGGCGAATCCGCCGACGGTGTGGGCGAGGACGTCGATCTTGCCAAAGCGGGCGATGACCGTGTCGGTGGCTTTCTTCGCGGCGGCGAGACTGTCGAGCGCGGCGGGGAGCGCGGTGAAATTCGGATGATCGAAGTCGGACTGCTGGATTTTAGGCGCGAGTCCGACCACGGCGAAACCGGCGTCGAGCAAGGCTTTCGTGACGTGGGTTCCGAGGCCGCCGTTGGCGCCGGTTACGAGAGCGATTTTTCCTGGCATGAGTTTGCCTCGCGTGGGGATAGGAGGAGATTAAACAAAGGCCCGGGTGAAGGTAAAGGGAGGCGTCGTCGGGGGGGCGCATGGGCCGCTCGGCTTCGCCTCCGTGGGGCCGGACGAAGGCGTCCGCCGCTACATCGGAATCGTTATGCCAAATTCCGCTGTAGCGTGCCGCGGTCGAGTTCGTTTTCCCATCTCGCGACCACCAGCGTGGCCACGCCGTTGCCGATCATGTTGACCAGGGCGCGGAACATGCTCATGAAGCGGTCGATGCCGAGGATGAGAGCCATCCCGGCCACGGGAATCGAGGGGATCACGCTCAGGGTCCCGACCAACGCGATGAACGAGGCTCCCTGCACGCCGCTCGCGCCCTTGGAGGTCAGCATGGCGACGGAGAAGATGGTCATCTGCTGCAGCAAGGTCAGGTGCGTGTTAGTCGCTTGCGCGACGAAAAGGGCTGCGATGGTCATGTACAGCGCGCTGCCGTCGGTGTTGAAGGTATATCCGGTGGGAACAACCAGGCCGACCAGCGAGCGTGAGCAGCCTAGCTCTTCGAGTTTTTCCATCAGCGTGGGAATAGCCGTCTCAGACGAACTGGTGGCCAGCACCAGAAGAATCTCTTCTTTGATGCGCAGAAGAAATTTCATCAGGCTGAATCCCGCGAGCCACGCGACCGCGCCGAAGACGATAATCACGAACAGAATCGAAGTAATCCAGAACGAGGCGATCAGCCGGAGTAGCGGGCCGAGCGAGGCCAGTCCGTATTTGCCGATGGTGAAAGCCATGGCGCCGAATGCGCCGATAGGGGCGAAGCGCATCACGATGTCCACCATGCGGAAGACGACTTTGCTCAGCGACTCGAGCATGATCGACCATTGGCCTGGCATGCGCGCCCGCGGCTTGCATGGCGAATCCGAACAGGAGCGAAACCAGTACGACCTCTAGAATGTCGCCCTTGGCGAAGGCGTCGACGAATGTGGTCGGAATGATGTGCATCAGGAAGTCGGTGACGGTTTGCGCTTTGGCCTGTCCCGCATAATCAGCAACGGCGCGCGTGTCGAGCGTGGATGCGTCCACGTTAAAGCCGCTGCCGGGGTGAACCACGTTGCCGACGAAGAGTCCGACGACAAGCGCGAGTGTGGATACGATTTCGAAGTAGAGAAGAGCCTTGCCGCCGACGCGGCCGACCTTGCGCAGATCCTGCATGCCGGCGATTCCGGTGACCACGGTGCAGAAGATCATCACCGTGATGATCATGGTGATCAGGCGGATGAAGGCATCGCCCAGCGGCTTCATCGCGACGCCGCTCATGGGCCTGAGGTAGCCGAGGAGCACCGCCAGCCCAATGCCGACTGTTACCTGCACCCACAGCGATTCGTAGAGGCGCCTTCGGCGCGGGACGGGAGAGTCGGGTTGGGGCGTTGTCGGCATTTTCTCTTTCTTATTCGAAGCTCGTTCGTCTTTGCGGGCGCTCGCTTTGCTCGCGGGGCGGACGAAGGCGTCCGCCCCTACATGAGCTCTACGGGGCTTGGAGGGTTTTCACCAGCCACGGGATGATTACTTCTTTGAAGATTCGGGGATCGGGCCACACGCCCACTTGTCGGCCCAGATGGCCGCCGTTGGGATTGATCCACGCCTCTTTCGGCACATCGCCTTTGCTCAAGCAGCAGGTATTCGTCGTCGATGGGCACTTGCGTGTCGTTCACTCCGGCGATGACGAGCATGGGCGCCATGGGCTTGCCGAGCAGTCCTTGGCTGACGAGCGACATCTTCGGCAGGTACGCGCCCATTTCGTCGAGCGTGTGAACGCCTTCCAGAATGTTCATGAGCGCCGGCACCTGATCGAAAAGATATTCGCGATTGCCAAGGAGTGAGTTCGTCAGAAATTCTTTCTGGAAGAATTTGTCGACGGGCGGCGACTGCGCGCTGCATCCACGCAGGCGGGCGCGCTCGACGATCGCCATCTTCGTAGCCCAGTACGCGCCCCAACTCACGCCGTGCATGGCGATGCGATTCTTATCTACTTCTGGACGCGACTGCGCGTAATCGATGACCTTTGAAAGCACGCGGTCGGCGGTCTCGCTGACTTTGATGGGATTCTGTCCCGTGCCCGGGCCGTCAACCGCGAGGTAGCCGATGCCGAAGGGAAGAATCGCGCTGAAGCTTTCGGTCAGATCTTCCTTGCGGCTATCGAGGCCGTTGACCGCAATGACCAGCGGCACTGGGCCTTTCGCATTTTTCGGCAGACGCAGGTAGCCGATGATTTCTTTGCCTTCGAAGGGAATGCGGACGACTTCGAGCGGCGGATCCATGAACTTCGCGTGATCGAGGAACGACTCGAGGGCCTTCTCATACGAACGCTGCTTGCCCGGAGACGCGGGGATCGGCCAGCGCCCAAAAGAATAAATGCGCCAGGCGCGGATGTAGTCGGCATTGGCCTTGGTAGGATCGGACTTTTCCAGCGACTTCGCTTCGTTGAAATACTTATCGGCAACGCGCATGAAACCGGCGGCCCACTCGTCTTTGTCTGCGGTATGAATTGTCTCGAACGCGTCTTTCATGTCGGCAGGATCCAGCCCTATCAGTGGATACTGCCCGACTTCGGCGCGATGAACGGCTTCGGTTTTGACTTCATCAATCGTGCGCTCGCGGCGTTCCTTGTTCTGTTCCTGGGCGAAAAGCGAAGCCGACACGGCGGCGCATACCAACACCAATGCGAAGAAATGATTCCTAGGTCTCATAAAGGCGTTACCCCATTTGCATGGCTCGCCACAGAGCGAGCGAAAACTGATAAGAAAAGGCCGGACGGAATGAGTCCGGCCTTAAAGAAACGCTGCTGTCAAACTAACGACTGTCAATCAGCGAAAGATCTAACTAGAAAATGAACTTCGCTCCCAGTTGAATCGAGCGTGGTCCTCCGGAGCCTACGGCTGGGTTTGCAGCCGCGATGTCCGGCGTCGCGCAACCGCAACCGAAGGGTTGAACCGAAGGATCGTTAAGACCAAATCCGTTCTGCCCGCCGTAAGGATTGGCGAAGTTCGGATGATTGAAGATGTTGAAGAACTCGGCGCGGAACTGCAGCCGCATGACTTCTCCAAAATGGAAATTCTTGCCTAACGAGAAATCAAAGTTCCTGAACCCCGTGTCTGGGAACATATTCCGTCGCATGTTGCCGACCTGGCCCAGCGGCGGTGGAAGCATCATCGAATTGCCCTGCGCATAGCAGCCAAACAGGTTCAACGAAGCGCTCGCGGGACCCACGGCGGCGCCATCGATCGCCGCTGCCTTCGTCGCGCAGGCCGCGTTGGAGGCGCCAGGGAAAAACGGAATCCCAAGGTTGCCGTTCACAGGGACGCCTTTCACAGACTTGAAGTCCGATGGGTTGCCGTAGAAGCTCCAGCGAATCGGAGTGTTGGCCGGCGGGCTGACCGGCAACGCGCCCAGGCCGGCGGCGTCGGTTCCCTCGTCCATTGGCCCCCAGTGCTGCGGGCTCTGTAAGGTCGTAATCGTGTTGATCTCCCAACCGTCGAGCATCTGCCCGTAGCCTTTGCGGCCAGGGATGGCGTAGGTCAGTGAAACTGTTAACCGGTGGCGCACATCGAAGTCGCTGGTTCCATACTCGGCGGCAAGGTTGTGTGCATCCTGCGGCAGACCGGAGCCGTAACCGAAGTCCCAGTTCGCGCCCACGTCATCGAGCGCGTGACTATAGGTATAGCCGGCCACCATGCTCAAGCCGTGATAGTTGCGCGCGTTCAGCGTGACTTGCAGACCGTTGTAGTTCGAGCGATAGACGTTGCCCATCTGGAAGATGTTGGCAAGATAGGGGAACTTCGATGCGAAGGGTTGGGCGGCTGCTTCAGCATCAGTGTCGGCATTGCAATTGTCGTACGCCGGTGCACTCGCCAAGCACAACGCCAATGCGCCCGGATTTTGGGAAGTGCCGAGCTGCCATCCCGAGCCCACGGGGGGCTGGTTGATGTCACGAATGCCAACCAGGTTCGAGCCGTGATTGCCGACATAAGCGACCTCCATCGACAGATTCGATGTGAAGGCATGCTGCATGTTCAGCGTCCAGTTCCACACGTGCGGTGCGGTCAAACCGCGGTCCACAGTCATGATGGGGCAGGGACTATTGAAGCAGTTGATCGTGCTGCTGCCGTAGAGTGGACCGTTCGCCGCGTCCCAGGTAGTGGGATAGTTCAGGAAATTCTTGATGGTGACGTTTCCGGTTGTGATCGTGCCGCCAGACGTGTCGCCCGCCGCATCAATTGGAGCGCCAGTCGGAACGCTGCCTGGCCCGAAGGCATTGTTGAAGGCGACGAACGACTGCCAGTTCACGGTTTCGTAAATCAGCCCGCCACCGCCGCGCAACACGGTCTTGCCGTTGCCTCCGATGTCCCAAGCGAAGCCACCGTGCGGCCCAAAATCCTTGTGGTCGGGGTTGTACAGGCTGCCGATCTGATGGCCAACCTGCACCATGCCGACGTTGGGATCGAAGTTGCCGAGGAGGTTGTTCTTCTCCTGCGGGACGGAACTGAATTCGTAGCGCACACCAAAGTTCAGAGTCAGATTCTTGGTGGCACGCCAGTCATCCTGGACAAACAATCCATAGGCCCAATTGTGCAGTTGCAAAGTCGGATTCCCGACTTCGACCGACGACTTAAATGGCGCACCTGCGAAGAAATCCTCGAGTGGGCTGGTCGGTGGAGGAACACCGTCGGGCGGAGGACCGGGACTCGCTACGCCGCCCAGGAAAGTAATGCTGCCTCGGGCGTTGCCGTACGCCGCATTCTTGACATCATTCCGATGCAACTCAAATCCAAACTTCACCGAGTTCTTGCCTGCGGTATAGGAAACGTGATCCACGAATTGCGTGATCGAGTCGGGCCCCTGAAACTTGGGCCACTTGAAGCCGCCGAGGCCGGGAAAGAAATATCCTCCGAAGCCGATGCGCGGCAGGCCTCCGGTATTCGGTCCGGTTACACCTGTATTCAGGCCGTACGCCGAAGCGGGCGTGTTCAAATCGCCGGGAAGCGTGGGCTGATAGAGCCGGTTGTAACCGAAGCGAGCTTCGTTGACCCAGCGTGAGCCGGGAGTCCATATCCAACTGCCTCCGACGACCTGAGCACGCGTGTGAATATTAGAGAGCCAGTTTGGCTGCAGTTCGGGAAAGTCCTCGACGGTGCCGGAGTTATTGCCGAAGAAATACATGCCACTGATGGAGTGGCGGTCGCTGAGCCGGTAGTCCACCTTGGCGACCAGGTTGTCAACGTGCACGTTGTTATTGAAACCGTTCGGAATGTTGATGTCCTGGTTGTTATTCGTCGGAAAACCTTTTCCGTTGCACGTCACCGCAGATCCTGACAACGTGCATCCCGCAATCTGCAGGCTGGTCGGGCTGACGATGGCTCCGAATCCGGCCGCTGCCGGCTCCTGGAGATCGGCGATCGCATCCGGAATACTGTCATTGCAATCGCCCGCGAAGCCGAACGGACAGCTTCCATTGTCTGGCATGTGAACCATCGACGGGCTCGTAATGCCTCCGAACGAGTTGCCGACGTTGTAGCGCTGGCCTTCATAGGCACCAAAGAAGAACGCCTTGTCCTTAATGATCGCGCCGCCGAAGCTGCCGCCGAATTGCTCCAGTGTCCGTGTGAGTTTCGGATTTGGCGCTGCATTGAAATAGTTGCGGCCGTCCATCGCGCCGTCGCGGCCGAACATGAACGCGCTGCCGTGCATGCTGTTGGTACCGGACTTCAATCCAACGTTGACGACGGCTCCCGGCTTCCATCCGTATTCGGCCGGAGGATTCTGCTGCAGGTTGAATTCCTGAATCGCGTCGATGGGAAGAATAGTCGCCGAGTCGCCGGCGATGCCTGCGCCGTTGATGATCGCCTGGCCGGAATACGGCTCGCTGTTGAACAGACCTTCGACGTAGTAGGCATTGTCCTCAGCGCGCAAGCCGTTCGAACTCGTCGTCGAAAAGCCGCCACCCGGATAGCGAATTACGCCCGGTCGCAGTTGCAGCAGGTTCTCATAGTTGCGGCCATTCAAAGGCAGATCATTGATCTCTTTGTTGCTGAGGGTGCCTCCCAGCGTGGAGGAAGTCGTATTGACCAGCGGCACGTCCTCCTCGATGGTCACCGTTTCGGTAATCTGCCCCGGCTGGAGCGAGAAATCGGCCCGCACATCGGTGGCGACTTCGATTCCAACGCTCGGCCGCTCCGATGTCTTGAAACCCTTCGCTTCCACATGGACTTTGTAGGTACCGGGCTGCAGGTCAGTGACAGCATAGGCGCCTGAGTCGTCGGTGATTGCAGACCGCGAACTGCCGCGCTGCAGGTCGCGTGACGACCACGGTCGCACCGGCCACGGCCGCTCCGCTCTGATCACTGACCGTGCCGAGAATGCGCCCCGCGGTGGATTGCGCAAATGCGGGCAGCGTGGCTAACAGTAGCGTGGAAGTGGCGAGCAGCAACCGTGAAACTGCTGATGTCCGGCGATGTTTTGATCCGGCGGCGCTGACCGTTCGGGATAGCATAGGACTTCCTCCATATTGTTTCTGGTCCGACAGCCATACCACCATCGGAGAAACAGTGTCAAGCAAATTCATTTTTCGGATCGACCAGAAGCAGGGTACTCTCGCCAAAAACTGATTGGGAGTCCCCAGGGCGGCAACCCCGAATTTCACAATGAAAATGTGGGTTTTATCTGGGGAAGTTGCATTCGCTCAGCGGGCCGTAGTAGTATGGCTTTGGTCATACCACCATACCTGTATACCAAAATTATGTCCGCTTCCGAACAAACGCGTCAACACCCCGTGGATATGCGGTATAGTAGCCGGACCATAACCAGAGCCTCTCTTGGTTTCGTGCTACACCGTGCGGGGGACAGTGCTGTGTACAAGCTAGTTCGGACGTCGCGGCTCTACGAGCAGATCGTTCATCAAATCGAAGAGTCCATCGTCAAGGGCGTTCTCAAGGCCGGCGATCAGTTGCCCGCCGAACGCGAACTCGCCCAGCGTTTTGGCGTGAGCCGCACCGCAGTGCGTGAAGCTGTCAAAGCGCTGCGTGAAAAGGGTTTGGTCGAGGCTTATTCCGGGCGCGGCACCTTCATCACCGACGGCACCACGCAGGCCGTTCGCCAATCGCTCGATCTCATGGCAAAGATTGGACAGCCAGAGGGCTCGACTCATCTGGCGGAAGTTCGGGCGATTCTCGAGCCCGAGATCGCGGCTTTGGCTGCGGTGCGCGTGCAAGAGTCAGAACTCGCGACGATGCGCGAAGCTGTGGCAGTAATGGACAAGTCCGGGCATGATCCGGAAGCTTATATCGAAGCTGACCTTGATTTTCATCTGGCACTCGCAGAAGGTGCGGGCAATCCGCTCATTCTTTCGCTGCTGGATTCCATCGTCGGACTGCTGCGCGAGCAGCGGCTGCGCATCTTCAGAGTTTCCGGCGGGCCCGAGCGCGGCCAGATACATCACAAACGGATTCTTGATGCGGTTGAGCGGCGCGATTCGACCAGGGCGCGCGACGCCATGCGCGCCCATCTCGATCAAGTCCGTGAAGATAGTCAGGCGCCGACCTCGAAGCGCGGCGGCAAGTCCACCACATATTAAGAATTTTTGGAAGGCTTGGAGGCAAGTAGCGGATGGCGAAAGTAGGATTTATCGGCCTGGGGGTAATGGGCAGCCAGATGGTGAACCGGCTGCTCAGCAAGGGTCACACCGTGACGGGTTACAACCGCACGCGCGCCAAAGCGCAGTGGCTGGTGGAAAAGGGCATGAAATGGGCCGATTCACCGCGCGAGGTAGCGCAGAATTCGGATTACGTCTTTGCCATGGTCACGAATGCGGCGGCCATCACTTCCATTGCCGAAGGTCCAGACGGAATGCTCGCGGGGCTCTCCGCTGGAAAAATCTTTATTGATATGAGCACGGTGAGTCCCACAGTGAGCCGCGCATTAGCCACGAAAGTCCGCGCCCAGGGCGCCGACATGGTGGACTCTCCGGTTTCCGGAAGTGTGATCACTCTGACGGAGGGCAAACTGTCAGTGATGGTCGGCGGGCGCAAGGAGACATTCGAGAAGATCAAGCCTCTGCTGCTCGACATTGGACCGAAGGTCAGTCACGTTGGCGATAACGGGCTGGCTCTCTCGATGAAGATCGCGATCAACCTCAGTCTCGCGGTGCAAATGCTGGCATTTTCCGAAGGCGTGCTGCTCGCGGAAAAAAGCGGCATAGCCCGTGAAGTTGCGGTCGACGTGCTGGTCAACAGCGCCGTCGCCTCGCCGATGATCAAGTACCGCGGCCCGTTCGTCCTGCAACAGCCGGAAGAAGCGTGGTTCGACGTGAACATGATGCAGAAAGACATGGTGCTCGCGATGGATCTCGGCCGGCAACTCGACGTGCCGCTCCCGACAACCGCCGCAAGCAATGAGTTCCTGACTGCGGCGCGCGGCATGGGCTGGACGAAATATGATTTTGCCTGCATGTTCGACGTGCTCGCCGCCATGTCGGGAGTCTCCACGCCGGTGACCACTGGAGGCCCGAAGAAGTGACGACCGCCACCTCCAAGCCGGAAGCGGGCCATGCAGCCGCCACTGAAAAAGATCGTTGGCTTCACGCCTATAAGCAGATGGTGCGCATTCGCCTGTTTGAAGAGCAGGTGAACGAACTCTATACCCGCGCCCTGATGCCCGGGCTCGCTCATCTTTATAGCGGCGAAGAGGCCGTAGCGGTGGGCATTTGCGAAGCGCTGAATATTGACGACTACATTACCAGCACGCACCGCGGTCACGGACACTGCCTTGCGAAAGGCGCCTCTCCCGATCGCATGTTCGCCGAGTTGCTGGGCAAGGAAGCTGGATACTGCCGGGGCAAAGGCGGATCTATGCACATCGCCGATCCCGCGACCGGGAACCTGGGCGCGAATGCAATTGTCGGCGGCAGCGTGGGCATCGCCACGGGCGCTGCGTTTGCCGCAAAGAAGCTGAAGAATGGACGCGTTGCCGTGTGCTTCTTCGGAGAAGGCGCACTCGGCCAGGGATCGCTCTATGAAGTGATGAACCTCGCGCAGTTGTGGAAGTTACCTGTCATCTACGTCTGCGAAAACAATATGTACAACGAATATACGCACTTCAGCGAGACCACGGCCGGCACGATTCTAGGTCGCGCAACTGCCTTCGGGATCGAGGCCACGGCTGTCGACGGACAAGATGTCCGTGCGGTCAATGAAGTGGCGACGCGACTGGTGAAGCGAGCGCGTGCCGGTGAAGGCCCTGCGTTTCTGCAGGCCGACACTTACCGATACAGCGGACATCACGTGGGCGACATCAATCGCGAATACTATCGCTCGAAGCAGGAAGAGGCGCACTGGAAGACTGAGCGCGATCCCATCAAACTGCATGCGAAATGGCTGAACGCGCAAGGACACGCAGACGCTACCGTGCTCGAGCAAATCGCTTCAGAAGCACGCACCGAGATGGAAACCGCGGTGAAGTTCGCTATCGCCGCGCCGTATCCGAGCGTCGATCAGGTAGAACAGGACGTGTATGCCTGAGCGTGAACTTACATTTGCGCAGGCGGTAAGGGAAGCGCTAGCCGAGGAAATGCGCCGCGACTCGCGCGTCTGCATTTTCGGCGAGGACGTGGCCGAGGCTGGGACGCCGTTCAAAGTTCTCTCGGGGCTCGTCGAAGAATTCAGCTCGGAGCGTGTGGTAGATACGCCGATCTCCGAGGCCGGATTCACCGGGATCGGAGTGGGCGCCGCGATGGCCGGCTTGCGACCTGTCGTCGATATTATGTTCGGCGACTTCCTGACGCTTACCATGGATCAGATGGTGAACCAGGCCGCCAAAGCGCATTACATGTCCGGCGGACACTGGCGCGTGCCGATGGTTGTACGCACAACTCTGGGCGCGACCCGGCGCTCTGCGGCGCAGCATTCGCAATCACTGCATGCGTGGTTCAGTCACGTGCCGGGATTGAAAGTCGTTCTGCCTTCGACTCCGTATGACGCGAAGGGCCTGCTGAAGACCGCAATCCGCGATGAGAATCCTGTCATCTTCTTCGAAGACAAAATGATGTACAAGCTGAAAGGCCCGGTTCCGGAGGGTGACTACACGATTCCGCTCGGCGTGGCCGACGTGAAGCGAGTCGGCGAAGACATCACACTGGTGGCGACGAGCAGCATGGTGCAGGTCGCGCTAGGCGCGGCGAACATGCTTGAAAAAGAAGGTATCAGCGCCGAAGTCGTTGACCCGCGAACCACGTGGCCGCTTGACGAAAAGACGATCATCGAGTCGGCCAAAAAGACGTCGCGTGTGATCGTATTAGACGAGGGTTACGGCCGCTACGGAGTTACCGCCGAACTCGCGGCCGTAATCGCCGAAGGCGCGTTCTATGACCTCGATGCGCCGGTGAAACGCATGGGCGCAATGCACGTGCCGATTCCCTTCTCTCCGCCGCTCGAAGACGTCACCGTACCGACGGAAGAAACCGTTTCAGAAGCAGCGCGCCAGTTGTGCAACAAGTAGCGCGTGATGGAGGTTTTTATGGGACTCAAAACTCATGGCACGATGGCAGTGGATTGGGAGAATCGAATCGACTTCGATCGCCTCCGCCGCGAGCGTCTGCAAAAAGCAAAGGACCTGCTCAAGCAGTCGTCGATGGGCGCATTGCTCTGCTTCGACATGAACAATGTGCGCTACCTGACTTCGACGCACATCGGCACATGGGCGCAGGACAAAGCGAACCGCTTCACGCTGCTCCCACAAAATGACGAGCCTATCCTGTGGGACTTCGGATCTGCCGCAAAGCACCATCAACTCAATTGTCCGTGGTTGGACGGCCGCTCGCACTCCGGAATTTCCGTGTTGCGCGGTGCGATGACTCCGGAAATGGGCCGCGCCGAGAACGTGGCCAAGAAAATTAAACTTGAACTCGAAATGCGCGGCCTGCACAAAGAACCGGTGGGCATCGACATCATCGAACTGCCCGTTCTCTTTGCGCTGCAAAAAGAAGGCATCGAAGTCGTCGACGGCCAGGCACTCATGTCCGAGGCGCGCGTCATCAAAACGCAGGACGAAATCTCGCTGCTCAATACTTCGGCCATGATGGTCGACGCTGCCTACGACGAACTTTATCGCGCGATGAAGCCCGGCCTGCGCGAGAACGAAGCCGTCGGCCTGGTGAGTAAGGTTCTCTACGATCTCGGCTCAGAGTATGTCGAAGCAGTGAATGCGATTTCCGGTGAGCGCTGCAATCCGCATCCACACGTATTTTCCGATCGCGTCTTGCGTCCCGGCGACCCCGTGTACTACGACATCCTGCATTCGTACATGGGATACCGCACCTGCTACTACCGCTGCTTCACCATCGGCTACGCGTCGCACGCGATGGTCGATGCCTACAAGCGCTGCCGTGATTATCTTGACGCTGCCATCGAGCTGGTTCGCCCCGGCCGCACGACCGCCGAAATCGCAGCGGTCTGGCCCAAGGCCACCGACTTCGGCTTCCCCAACGAAGAAGCCGCATTCGCGTTGCAGTATGGTCACGGCATCGGGCTAGCGATCTGGGAGAAGCCCGTCATCAGCCGACTCGTCTCCTTCGACCATCCAGTACGAGATCAAGCCGGGCATGGTGTTTGCTCTCGAAACGTTCTGGCCCTCCACCGACGGCTGGAGCGCGGCACGCATTGAAGAAGAGATCGTGGTCACTCCGACGGGACACGAGGTCATCACGCGCTTCCCGGCGGATCAATTGTTGGTCGCGGGCGCTCACTATCACACCGTGAACGGACCGCTGCCGACCACAAGAGAATCCGAAGCTTCGCCCAGCGAACGCGTGGTCGAAATGATCGAGGCCAGCGCGAAAACTGAGCGGGTAGGAGTTTCGGGCTGAAGGCCATAGTTGCGAAAACTGTAAGCCCTTCCCCACAAAAACGACTATGGCCTTCAGCGTTGTCATGCCCGCCCTCGAGATGGCGCAGGAAACCGGCAAGCTCCTTGCTTGGCGGAAAAACGAAGGTGACCGTGTCACAAAGGGCGAGCCGCTTCTCGAAATAGAAACGGACAAGGCGGTCGTCGAAGTGGAAGCGCCCGCTGACGGGATTCTTGCGGGTATCAAGGCGTTCCCTGGCGCCGACATTCCCGTTGGACAAACGATCGCGTGGATCGTAGCGCCAGGTGAAGCACCCCCGGCCGAAACCGAATCAGCCGCACCCGCAGCCCGAGCCTCATCTCACACGAGGAGCGAAGCGGCTCATGCCGCACCAACAGCGGGCAGCACTCTTGTCGCAGCCTCAACCGCAAAGATTTCTCCCAAGGCCCGCCGCCTCGCCAAAGAACTCGGCGTCGACCTCGCCACCGTGCGCGCCTCTGGTCCCGGCGGAGAAATACTCGCGTCAGACGTACAAGCTGCTGCCTCAGCGCCACTCGCTTCCGCGGCAGCACCCGAAAAGCAATCCGGCCCCCTCGAAATTCCTAGCTCTCTCGGCCGCATCATGGCCGAGCGAACCACGCAGAGCTGGACCACCGTTCCACATTTCTTCGTGACTCGCGACCTCGACGCCGCCGCGCTCGACGCTTACCGCGAGCACATCCTTGGCGACATCGAACGTAAGCATGAAGTCCGCGTCACTCACACCGATGTGCTGGTGGCGTTAGTCGCGCGCGTGGTGTTGAAGCATTCACGGCTCAACGCGAGCTGGACCCCGGAAGGAATTCGTCTGCACTCTCACGTCAACATGGGCGTGGCCATCGCCGTGAATGACGGAGTCGTTGCCGCGGTCATCCCAAACGCCCATACCGCAACCGTCGCCGAAATCGCAATCCAACGCAGAGATGTGGCTGAGCGAGCGCGAGCTGGAAAGTTGCGCCCCGCCGACATTTCTGACGCGACCTTCACCATCAGCAATCTGGGGATGTACCACGTAGACCAGTTCAGCGCGATCATTACGCCACCGCAAGCCGCGATTCTAGCTGTGGGCAGCATCACCGACCGCATCGTCGCCGTCGACGGCAAGCCCGCAGTTCGGCCCCGAATGACGCTCACGCTCTCCTGCGATCACCGCGTCGCCGACGGTGCTCGCGCCGCGTTGTTTCTCGAAAGTCTCGCAGACGCGACCCGCGATCCCGCCAAGCTTCTCGCCTAGCGCGGCCAAAGCCAGCCAAAGACACCGGCGGTCAGCAAACCGTACACCAGACCATCCACGACTTCCTTGATGGTCATGCTCCACGTCTGCCCCTTCCAAATACTATTGCTGATGGTCCCAAGGCCGTAAGCAAGGAACGCGGCTGTTCCCACCACGCGGAACACCACTAGGTAGTTCGCGCCAGACTCGACCGTGTGAGCCGTGAGATAGGCCACGAAGAATCCAATAATCAGGCAATAGGCACCACTGCCCTAGGAACTTCGGCATCACAGGCGGCCCGCTGGGCAACAGCGTGAGCATTCCGACAGGTCCTTGCTTATATTTTTCCTGAATCTCCGGCGACTTCATATTCTTGTGAGTACAGAAAGGAAATACGTAGAGGCCGCGCTTCAGGCCAATGCCGCGCAGTAAGCCGAGGACCTTGTCTTCTTCCGGAAGCTGCTGGTAGTCACTTCTATGGTAAGGCAGCAGCATGTGCATGATCGAGCTGGCGATGAAGACGATGACCGCCGAAAGCACGATCGGAAGCCAGAGAGCGGAGAGCGATACCATGGAGCATCCTCCTTCGCGATTCCCGTTCCTAATCTCAGTTCGGAAGCAAAAACGTGAGCTCGAAATTTCCCCGCGAGACTACACGCGGCCTACCCGGCGGTCAAGCCTCTCTCGACCTGAATTGGATCGGATCAGCCTAAGGTTTCTCTGCTTTCGCACCAGCCGGCATCAGCCCCGGTGGCAACTCCGGTTCTGCCGAGCCGTCGGTTCGGGCATCGGAGGCTGCGGAGTTCAAACCCGTCTTGATGTTGTGGTCGATCGCCTGGCCGCGTCCCATGAAAAGTGAAAAATCGCCGCGGACATCGAGTTGATGGCCCATGTTCGTCAGTTGCTGGCGCACATCTGCGGGCACGCGATCCTCAATCAGGATTTTGCATCCGATATCGAAATTACCACGCACCGTAAACCGGGCAGTCTCCATCGCCGCTTGCAGGTTCATCCCGTAATCAACCACGTTCGAAACGAATTGCGCGTGCGCTAGCGGCTGGTTGGCGCCGCCCATGATTCCAAATCCAATGTGGTCGTCGCCCTTTTCCATGAACGCTGGAATGATCGTGTGAAACGGCCGCTTGCGGCCAGCCAGCGCGTCAGGCTTATCCGGGTCGAGCATGAACAAGGCTCCGCGATTTTGCAGCGCGAATCCCCTTCCGCGCACCGTGATCCCCGAGCCGAAACTCGAAAAGTTGCTCTGGATGAGCGACACGATGTTTCCCTCACGATCCACCGCTGTAAGGTAAGTCGTATCGCCCGCTGGCGGGCGCCCCGCATCCGTATTGCAGTCGGCCTTCTGCGGATCGATGAGTTGCGCACGCTGTTTGGCGTATTCCTTCGAAAGCAATCCGGCAACCGGAATCTTCGCGAACCGCGGGTCGGCGTTGTAGCGCGCCAGATCGGTATACGCCAGCTTCATCGCCTCAATTCTCTTATGAATCTCTTCGGTGCTGAGCGGGCCGGATCTCGCCGGCGAAAACTGCTCCATGATGTTCAACATTTCCAGCGCCGCCATGCCCTGCCCGTTTGGCGGCAACTCGTAAACTTTCCATCCTCTATATGTGGTTGAGATCGGCTCAACCCACTCCGCCGAGAATTCTGACAAGTCCTCCGCCGTCATCGTGCCGTGCAGTTCGTGCGACGTAGCAAGGATGCTTTTCGCGATCTCGCCTTTGTAGAACTCCTGCGGCCCTCCCGCGGCGAGCAGGCGAAGGGTTTTCGCCACGTCAGGGTTCTTAAAGACCTCCCCGAACTGAGGCGCCTCGTCGTGCACGAGAAAGACGTGGCGCGACTCCGGATCCTTTTGCAGCTTCGCGCGTGAGCCCTGCCAGTCCATGCTGATCAGTTCCTGAACCGCGAAGCCGCTTTCCGCGTAGAAGATCGCCGGCGCAAACAGATCTTTCCACTGCAGTCGACCGAAACGTTCGTGCAGCTTGTTCCATCCCTCGACCGCGCCTGGAACCGTGACCGTATCGATTCCTTCCTGGGGCATTCGGGTCACGTCCATGGCTTTCAAATGGGTGATCGTAAGTGCCTTCGGAGCCCACCCGCTCGCGTTCAGGCCATAGATCTTTCCCGTCTTGGCGTCCCAGTAAATCGCGAACAGGTCGCCGCCCATGCCGTTCATGTCGGGTTCCATCACGCCCAGTGTCGCGTTTGCGGCGATCGCCGCATCCACCGCGGATCCTCCGCGGGACAAGATCTCCGCCCCGGCCTGCGAGGCCTGCACCTGGCTCGTGGCAACGATGCCATATGGCGAAATCACCATCGACCGCGCATTGGTTCGATCTTGCGTAAACGCGGACGTCGCGAGAATCACGAAAAGAAGGCACGGAAAAAACTGGCGCATGATTTCATCTCCATTCGAGGAAAGGGAATTGTTAGTGGAGCGGCGCCAGGATGTCAACGGCAGACACCAGCTGTCTCTCTGCGCGAGACTCGCTTATCGCTCAACGCCGGAGGATTTTTCGCGCGAGAGCGCGGGCAATTGTTGCGGGATGGGTCGCAAGGATCGAGATCTGCCCCAGAACGCTTTGCGGCTCGTGGAAAATGCCCAGCTGCCCCAACACCGTGCCGCGATCGTAATAGATTTTTTCTCCGGCCAGCCGGTCATCGTCGTCGAACGTATAAACCCCGCAAAGCGGGAACTCGATTCGCCGCCCCGTTGCCGGAAGGCCACGCCACGCTCCGAGGTGAGTGCCTCGAATCAAGACTTCCACGAGGATGGCATCGTCCGTCACATGGCGCCGCTGAACCTCGATTTCCAAGTCAGGTATCGCACTCATGAGCTGCTCGTAAAACTGGCGGACGCCGCTCCTGCCATGGTGATGTTCGCTCCACGCCTCGTCATCGTAGCGCGCACGATCGCCGAAGGTGCCGAGAACACCTTCGAGGTCGTGCGCGTTCTCCAGTCGGATGTGGTGCTCAACCAGCGCGATACGCGCCAGTACTCTGTCGTTTGGAATAGACGCGGTTGCCACATTCACCTTCGGTCGCGTGACGACATCGGGACGAAACCCAGCCATAGATACTACCATCGGCGAATGTAGTCCCGTTGCAACCAGCGGCGCCGTGCGGAAGTGGCCGCGGCCACAAGGTTCGCGACACTTTCAAATCATCATTCGGGCGATGTGTTTGGGTGGTGGAAGAGCCTTTTCGCTGCAGATCCTGTCGGGATATTCAAAACGCTCGGTGTTAAGAGAAACCCATGGGCTTGTCCATTGCGGGTTCCTGACCCCACGATCTGGCCCCAAAGATTGATGCCAGTGACGGAGTTCAACACCCAGCCCGAGGTTGCAGGAATGAGAGTATTCAAGTCCCGCATTCCACCGTGCTCCGTCCATATAAATGGACGGCCAACGACGGACAGCAAACCCGACGCCTGCCGCTCAACAGTGTTTCCCGTAGAGCCGATAATCTGTCCGAAAATATTTATATTCGACGCGGTGCTCACGGTGTCCCCTGGCAGCGTCCCAAGGTCGAGTATTTGACCAGTCGACATCCATTGCACCGCATGCATTGGGCATGAAGAGTCTAGATAGCAATTCGCGGAAGTTGTGGTCGACCAACCCACAATCTGTGCCAGGTCATTAATGCCATTCGCCGAGCTGCTGTATCCGGAATCCACGCTGCCATCCAACGCTTCGAGGCCCGTCGCAACTCCGTTCTTCCAGTAAGTCGCCTGGTCGATCAAGACACCGGTTTCGCCGACGATTTGGCCGGTATTGCTGATTCCGTTCAAAAAGGTAGGTGGAAAGCTGCTCCCGAGCACAGTCATTCCGTCAGACTTCGTCCAAAGAAACCCCCATTGATAGTTGTCTTCAAACGCCGCCGTATATCCAATTATCTGATTCAGATCGTTAACGCCCGACCCATAGAAGGGGAGCAGGCACCAGAAGTCTACTAACTGCGAGTTTATCCCGACGGTGCCCAGGCCCCTGATCTGCTTCCCGGGTATCCGCACGAACGGCTGAGTGAGATCACTGCATGCTTGATTCGGGAGAGGCGGAACCAGCGAGATCACGGTCCCGGCTCCATCCGCCGTGCCGGTAACGACACCAAAATCGTTAATTGCGGCAGCGCTACTCGAGCTTCCACCCGCCAACGTTCCTAGATCACGCATACCGCCGAACCTCGTCCATATATAAGCGTGCCCGTTATAGGTGCCGACCACTTGAGCCCAAGTGTTTAGAGCGCCAGGGGAGAGGCGCCCCAAATCCGTGATCGTGTAACTTTGTGCGCTAGCCATCGTTCCAAGTACGGTGAGTAAGGATGCGAATCCAGCAGCTATCGCGACACTCGTGCGCTTCATTTTTTCCTCCCCGGATTGAACGTGCAGGTCGAGAGATACTTGCTCTAACCAGGAGGGGAATTCTGGTCGCTCTTGGACTAGCGAGGATAGAGCCTGAGTTATTTTAGCGCAACAAGCAAGGGAGAGAAATGAACAATGATAGTCACCCGCTCGTCTCGCCTAGGGGTGCGAGATGGCTGTTGAGGAATCTGCGATCCATGCAGTAAAGGATGACCCGCTCGGCGGAGGGCGGCAACCATACGGTGACTGAAATTGGGCCTTTTTTGAACGGGGGGTAGCGTCTGCTGAGAGAGAGACGGACGATCTGCAATGCGGACTTTCGAGGCTGCTCGATTCCCACCTAGGTTGCGATCTCGTGCCCGGCTGAACGACGCCAAGTCTTTACTGCCAGCAGCAGGGAGATGATGATACTCACGACCAACCCCACTCCCACGAAACTGATGATCACGAACCCGTCACCCGGAGCGCCCGGCCAGAAGGGTCGGGCGGCAGGAAAAGGACCGCCGCGAGGAAAGCAAGCCCATCCTAAGAACCGGACCGAACAGCATTATGCAGATCACCTTGAGTCTTCATGCGGATTTCTCGGATCGCATTATGCCAGCGGAACGGTCAATGAGGCGATTTTTCAACGGGCGCAAGGGCGCGGCGCAAGAATCCGGGCTGGACACTGTTGCAATTGACAGTCGACTGGGGGCCCCCCTCGGGAATGAACTAATGCGGAAGAAGTGTCCCTCAAGGTTGCAAGATGTCGAGCCTCAGGATTCTATTCGCTGCCATTTCTGCGATCGTATTGTTCCTGTACGGCCTAGCAGGATGCTGAAAAACGACTCCCAATCCACAAGATGACATGTTAGTAGTGACATCATGCGAGGAGACGATCAGCAGCAAGATGGGATGTTCAGCTATATTTCACCCGACAAACGAGTACCGCAGGACCATCCGTTGCGGATGATTCGAAGCCTAGTAGACGGGGTGTTGGATCGACTCTCACCGCGGTTCAATAGGCTCTATGCGAGAGCGGGGCGGCCGTCAATCGCACCCGAGAAGCTGCTGCGGGCGTTGTTGCTGCAGATGCTGTACTCGGTGAGAAGTGAGCGGCTGCTGATGGAACAACTGGATTACAACCTGTTGTTCCGGTGGTTCGTGGGATTGAGTATGGACGATGAAGTTTGGGATGCCAGCACGTTCTCCAAGAACCGGGAGCGATTGCTGGAAGGGGACATCGCGGAAGCTTTCTTTCAGGGGGTGTTGGGAGAAGCGCGAGCCGGGGAACTGCTGAGCGACGAACATTTTACCGTGGATGGGACGCTGCTAGAGGCGTTCAGTCGCGAGATCCAAGCGGTTGGCGGTGAGACGCTCCGGAAATGGCTAGGCCGCCTCACCGAAAGTCGCTGGCGGGCGGTGGTGCTGGGTGCTGTTGCGACCGCGATCATTCAATCCAGCAGTGCCGTTACCTCACTGACTGTGGCGCTGGTGGATGCTGGCACTATGACGCTCCGCTCCAGCCTGGGTGTCCTGCTTGGAGCAAACATTGGAACGACTTCCACGGCATGGCTGGTTTCGCTGAAGTTGACCGGGATCGGACCGTTCTTCATCGTTCTCGGCACTGTGCTGAGCGTAATTCCGACGCGGTTCAAGGTGCTGGGCAAAGCTGCCTTCTATTTCGGGTTCATCTTTTTCAGTCTTGATTTAGTGAGCTTCACCCTGAAGCCTCTAGCTCAAAGTCCGCTATTCGCGGAGGTACTGAGTCGATCGAGCACACCGCTGATGGGCGTGCTGGCAGGGATGGTCGTTACTGCGATCGTTCAGTCGAGTAGTATCACGACCGGACTTTGCATCCTTCTCGTGCAGCAGACAATTCTGCCGGCAACGGCGGCGATTCCCATCGTGATCGGTGCGAACATCGGGACAACAGCTACCGCGCTGGTAGCCAGCATCAAGATGCAGAAGACGGCGCGACAGGTAGCATTGGCCAACCTCTGCTTCAACACGTTTCGGAGTCGTGCTGTTCCTTCCGTTTCTTGGATGGTTCGCGGCAAAGGTGGTGGACTTCGCGGGCGAACCCGGCATGGCAGTGGCATGGGCGCAACTGATCTTCAACCTGGTGATGACGTTGGCAGTGCTGATCTTGCTGCGCATCTTTCAGCGTCGTTTGGAACTCTTCGATTCCACGCAGGCGCGTGCCGCAACTTCACCGGTCTCAGGTTAACGTTTGGCCAAACGGACCGTCTCCTGACGTTGAGAAGGTATTGACGTTCGCGGATGAACTGCTGGAATTTCGGCAACAAGACGCCCTCCAAAAGGCGAGAGGTATTTCTGCCCTCGTGATTTTCAGGAATTGCCGGTAACCGATTGAATCTGGATATTTTGGTCGGCCCTAGCAGACGATTTTCGAACTTTCTTGCTCTGTCGGCCTCTGATGTCTCAACCTGAGATGCGTCCTTCCGGTCAATGAGCGATATGGGGAGTTATCGCCAACCATAAAACTTGAACGCCGAAAAAATGCCCTGGAGCTTTGGCTTTCCAGGGCTTAGGGGTGAGTATTGCGATGACAAGATCATTACATCGTGAGTATCGACTGCTGACGTTGCTCTCGCGCAAACAACCATGTGTCGAAGCTGTTGTAACCGCATTATAAAAGGGCGCGCCTTTGGGAGTAGGTTGTGATCGTTCGCATCATGACCTACAGAAAGGAGCACCCTCGTGAACGATGAAAAGTATATTGGGCTGGACGTGCATCAAGCAACCATCGTGGTCGCGGTGATGGATTCCACGGGTAAGTTAGTGATGGAGTCCATTCTGGAGACCGAAGCGGCGACGATTCTTCAGTTCTTTGCCGGCTTGCGCGGAACTTTGTCGGTGACCTTCGAAGAAGGAACCTGGTCCGTCTGGCTGTACGATCTGCTGAACCCACACGTCGACAAACTAGTGGTGTGCAATCCACGGAAGAACGCGCTGCTCAAAGATGGGAACAAGAGTGACCGTATCGATGCCCGCAAACTGGCCGAGTTGTTACGCGGTAATCAGCTCAAGCCGGTGTATCACGGCGAAACTGGCGTACGCATGCTGCGCGAACTATCGCGGAGTTATCTGACCATCGTCAAAGACCTGTCGCGGGTCATGAACCGGCTGAAAGCGGTGTATCGGAGCTGGGCGATTCCTTGTGCGGGCAGAGATGTCTATTATGGTCGACATCGAGCGCAGTGGCTGGCCAAGATCCGAGAAGCCGGGGTGCGGCGTCGAGCCGAACGAACTCTATGAGCAACTGGACATGTTGCAACACTTGCGTCAGCAAGCGCGGCGGGAGCTGTTAGCCGAGGGTCGCAAGCATGCCATCACCGCCCGACTGCGCCAGATTCCCTATCTGGGGCCGATTCGCTCGGTGCTGGCGGTAGCGCTGATGCAGACTCCGCATCGTTTCCGCAGCAAGCGACAACTGTGGGCCTATAGCGGACTGGCCCTGGAAACCCGTATCAGTGCGGAATACCGCTTGGTCGAAGGTCAAGTGCGGCGTTCGAAGAAACTGCTTTCCATTCGGGGCCTGAACAAAGACCACAACCATGATCTGAAAGGTCTATTTAAAGGAGCGGCCACCATGGCCAGTGTGCGTCCCGGACCGTTCCAGGACTTCTACCAAGCTGCGCTGGCCAAAGGCATCAAGCCGACCATGGCGCGTCTCACGCTGGCGCGCAAGATTGCAGCCATTACGCTGACGCTATGGAAGAAGGGAGAAAACTTCGACGCCGAAAAACTAAAATCGCAAGCCGCTTGAGCGTCTCGAGTGAAGAGCCCCTCCATCTCCGGTGATCTTTTCTGGTGGTGGCCAGCCGGTTCTTGAGACGCTCGGGTTCGAGGGTGAGTATGACAATGGCCTGTAGACGACACGGTGCCTGTGGCATCCAGTCTCTGTGTAACCCCTATGCCCCCTCGGATAACCCGAAAAAGCACTAGGCCCCGAGCCTCAGATAGACCCATGGTTGACACCGTACAACCGCACGGCTTGATTCCGTTTCGAAACTGATTGGCGTCGTCGCTACTCACGAGATGCAGCTGCTGAGATGGATTACCCCAGGGGCACGACACCACACGAGCGTCTTCTATGGTGAGAGGCGCTGGAGGTTCACGAACCAAACCCGCGCCTCCCGCGGAGGGAGAAAAATGTTCTTGACATCCCCTTTTATAGACCAAGGCCATGGCGCTCGTAGAGGAGTTTTGAGCGTAATGGGGATATTTCACCAGCTGACGACTGGGTGAAATAATACCCGCATGGCAGCATTGCAAATCGCGACTCAAGACTCGCTATGTCTCGTTCGCCGCATTCAGATCATAACCATCGCTTGGATGAGTATCGAAGCCGCCCTCTCCCTTTGGTCAGCATGGAAGGCTCGTAGCCCCGCTCTCGTCGCTTTCGGTGGAGACAGCGCCATCGAACTTCTGTCAGCGGTAGTGGTACTGTGGCGGTTTCGCCACCGTGCATCAGAACACGAAGAGAAGCGCGCGGCACGCATGGCTGGCGGGTTGCTCTTTGTGCTGGCTGCGTGCGTGGCTCTGGTTTCGGTAATGTCCCTGCGTGGCTATAGTGCCCCCAAGCCGAGTTACTTGGGTATGGCCGTACTAGCGACGGCAGCGCTGATAATGCCGTGGCTTGCGCGAGAGAAACGCCGTCTGTCGACCGTAACGGGCAGCGCTGCCTTGCGAGCAGATGCAGCGGAATCTGCAATCTGCTTCTATCTCTCAATCATCGCCCTCCTTGGTCTGGCCGCTCACGCACTCTTTCACATCGAATGGGCTGACCCGATTGCGGCCTTAGCGATAATTCCACTCATTGTGTTTGAGGGCCGTGAGGCTATGCGTGGCAGGGCATGTGGATGTTGTTGACGCGACACATGGTCGTCACGCGACTGAAGGAGACAGGCCATAGCGCTCAAAACCCCTTGGCAGGGGTCAATGAGTGATATGGGGATGTTTCGCCAATTGACCCAAGACGGGCTGAATTGGATGCGCAGAAGAGGACGGCGCTAGAATGAAGTTCATGCGGCTGGTTATTCTGCTTTTGCTTTCGTCATTCGCGGCGGCGCAATGTGACAAAACCTTGTGGGTAGTCGAGGATGACGGCATCGCTGGTGCCGCCTCGACGGAAGACAGGCCATTAAAGCACGCGAGAGTGCAATTGTTGTCTTCGGGCCGTCAATACAGCGCACTGACCGACGCCGAAGGCAGGTTTTCAATTTCGCCTGTTCCAACCGGTGAGTACACGTTCGCCATTAAGGGCTGGGGAGAACACCGGCTGGAGGTCAAGAGCGCGCGGCGCGGAAGAATCAACCGTCCTAGCCTTCTCTTTTCAAAGCACAAAAATTGTCTGCTGGTGAAGGCGGAGAAACTTCAGCCACTCCTGATGACGATGCCGCTCCTGGCACAGACCGAACACTTTGCCATTGCCGTGTTAAGCGCCGCAAACAGGGTCGCCGTTCCGTTGCGCTTGTAATCGTGGGTCATGGTGCCGCCGCGGCCGCGCTTCAGCGGGCAAGCCGGGCTGCGTACGATCCAGAGCTTGAATCTGACTCTTCTCGTCGGCACACAGCACCAGCGCGTGCTCCGGTGGATTGAGATACAGGCCGACGATGGCTTCCAGTTTGTTCGGCGAACGCGGATCGTTGCTGACTTTAAACGTCTCCACGAGATGCGGCTTCAGTCCGTGGTCGCGCCAGATGCGCCGCACGCTGGCTTCGCTGATGCCGACGGCCGCGGCCATGGTGCGCGTGGTCCAGTGAGTTGCGATGGGCGGGCTTCTCGCGAGTTGTCATGGTAATCACGCGCTTGGTCACGCTGGCGGCGGATCGTGGGCGTGCGACCCGGCCGGGGCGCGTCCTTTTCCAAGCCGCCACTAGTGCTCGTGTCCAACTAAGGGGTTTGGAGCGTAATGGGGATGTTACGCCAACGAGCCGTAGCAACAGGAACTCAGTCCAGGGGAGGGGCAAAGTTCGAGACGACGGTCACCTTGCTCCACGAGTCAAACACTACGCGAGTTGCGCATCTGTGCCAGCCGGACCCATTCTCCAATTTGTAATCAAACACTACAACGGGAGGCTCTAGCGGGTTTTGACCTTCTGCAGTACCAAATTTCCACGTTCGGACATTGTCGATGGCTGCCTTTGTAAGCAACGGATTTCCTTCGACGGCTTCTGCCGATGCGACACCACCGTCGCCAGCCACGACGAGCTTTATCGTTGCTGTTCCTTGCAATCGTGCCTGACGCGCAAGTGGCGGATAGCAAGGCATCTGAAGCGACGTGATGTAAGTGTCCCATGTCCGCTGGCTGTACCCTGTCCCAAACAGCAAGAGCAATACCGCAATGGATAAAAGGATGCTTTTCATACAGCAGTAAGGATACTCTCGATTCCTCAACTGTCTTCAACAGGCCATTTCACTCAAATTTCGACTGCTTTCGGTTCGGGTCGCATCGGGTGCATTCGTCAGTAATCGAAAGATGAGTGTAATGGGGATGTTTCGTCAATCATCCGATCTGGGGATTACGGGTATGCAACAGTCGATCCTTTGTGATCCATACGCGGTCGCGATGCGGACTGGTGCGCGGTTGCCCGGTGCTGAGTTCGCACTTCTCTCCCGGGGCGGCTCCACAAGTCGGACACTGAACAGCGAGCGCGTGCTTTGGGCTGAGTTCTCTTGTCACACAAACCTCCACGCACAAAAGGGTCGTCAATTAGACCGAGTCTCCGGGAAGCCCATCTGGACGGGTCTACGCCCTCCTGACAACTGACATCGGCCGATTCTGCAGAAAGGCGCTGATGAGTGCGCTATTTATTTGCAAGCCGCCGTTGTAGCTGACGAAGCCTCTCTTCTTGAACGCATTCATAAATTTGCTTACCCTTGCGCGGGTCGTACCAACCATTTCCGCGAGGGTTCCTTGGCTCACCTTCAGGGGGTTCTCTGGCTTTGATTCCTTGGTTATTTGCCCAAACAACAACAGAACCCGTGCCAGCCGCTTTTCGCTGAAATTGAAGAATTGATCTGCAAGGTCTTCCTCGACTCGAATAACTCGGGAAAGCAGATACGCATTAAGCAACGCTGCAAACTGCGGGTCGCGCTTGAGCGTGCTAAGCGTGCTCTCCTTCTGCAAGCGAGTGATATTGGAGGGCCCTATTGATCGCGCCGTGTACATCCGCAGAGGTTGCCCTCCCAGACAGCCTTCGCCAAAGAAACTACCCCGCACCAAGACAGCGATTATCGCTCTTTTGCGACGCGTAGCGGCCATCGTGAGCTTAACCGTACCGCTCTGGATATAGAAAACTGCATCGGCTTTGTCCCCTTGGGAAAAAATGATCTCGTTGTCTCGGAAGTTCCGCACAGTCATCGCAGAACGGAACTTTTTGCGGAAAACTGTGGAACTGAAACCGAGAGTTTGTTCAATCGCCATCCGTCTCCTCGGTACAATCAATTCAATTGAGAGTACCGTCCTCCAAAAATAAATCATATGGCTCGGGAATATGCCGTGCATGGTCAATAAAGCTCATACACAATTGCACACAGTATCTACGTGGTAATCTCGGGTAAAACTCCTCTGACCTGAGGCTCCATGGCTGGATTTGCGCAAGGCTTGGTTTGCGAAACCAGGCCATAGCACTCAAAAACCCCGGCAGGGGTCAATGAGTTCTATAAAAAGGGATGTCAAGAAAAAAGCTCCGCTTCGACCGGAGGAGCGAGGTTGTTTCTCGAGATCCAGCCCACTGTGTTTCGCTACCCTGAAGCTGTTCGGCTTTGTTTTCCATTCTCATAAGGTTTCTCTTCCGAGGCTCGTGGCCTATCGCTATTTCTGGTTATCCGAGGGGGCATCTGCAGAACCCGACCGCCCTCCCGCGGAGAAAACCGCAGAGATAGAAAGCCTGTTCCTCAGAGATGCTCAAGCTGTTGGTCGCTGCAATTGTTGGATGTCGAACTCCGCTCCTTTCTTCCAGATGGTTAAACTGATCGCGGCAATCTTCCGTGCCAAGGTGAGACGGGCCATGGTGGGCCGCATTCCTCTCTCCACCCGAGCCACATAAAAGTCGCGCAGCGGGCCAGGTCGTGTGCTGGCCGATACCGCAGCACTTTTGAAGAGGTTTTTCAGATCTCGATTGTGGTTGCCATTCAGACCACGAACCGTCATGCGCTCGCGGTTGCGTTGCAGTTTGCCGCGGACCGAACGGTACTCCCCGCTGTCGTGGGTCTCGACTGCGAAACCACTGTAGGCCCATAGTTGGCGCTTGGTACGGAAACGGTGCGGGGTCTGCAGCAAGGCCACCAGCAAGGCCGAGCGAATCGGTCCGATCGAAGGAATCTGACAAAGTAACTTCACACCCGAATGTTTGTGGCTTTCCGCCAATAACTCGCGTCGCGCTTCCAGTCGTACCGGTTGCAACAGATCCAGCTGCTGATAGAGTCGTTCCGCGCGAACCCGAACTCCTGGTTCTGTGATCTTCGCCAACCACTCGGCGCGATGACGGGGAGCGTAGACGGTTGTGCCCGCGCAGGGAATCGCCCAGCTGCGGTACAGCGCTTTGATGCGATTCATGACGCGGGTGACATCCTGGGTGATGGTCAGATAGCTGCGCCCCAGTTCTTTCAAAGTGCGAACCCCATGCTCTCCGTGGTACACGGGATGGAGTTGGTGGCCGCGTAACAACTCCGCCAGCTTGCGCGCGTCGATCCGATCACTCTTGTTGCCATCCTTCAAAAGAGCGTTCTTTCGCGGGTCGCAGACCACGAGCCGGCTCACGTGGGGTTTCAGAAGATCGTGTAACCAGGCAGCTGACGTTCCTTCCTCGAAGGTCAGCGACAGAGTTCCCTGCAACCCTCGAATGAACTCGACAATCGTGGCCGCCTTGGTTTCCAGCAAGCATTCCATGATCAGCTTGCCCTGAGCATCCATCACAGCGACCGAGATGGTGGCTTGGTGCACGTCCATCCCGATATACTTTTCCTGATTCATAAAGGCGCTCCTTATTCGCTAGGTTGGTGGTCCGAACAATCTCAACCTATCGCAAAAGTGGGCGCCTTTTTATATTGCGTGTAATCGGCGATGTTTCGCCAATCATGTACACGAGGTTTACGAGGACCAGAGCATGGAACGTCAACCTCTGGACTGTCAGAGAGCAGGTTAAGGAAAGGTTAGTTCGTAGACAGTTCCAAAATTGTTGTGGCGGTTGTTTGCTGTTGTGCCGTAAAGGTTTCCTGCCGAGTCGCGGACGACACCGCCATTAGACGAACCTTGGCTTTCCGCAAAGCTGTAAAGCAGAGTTTCATTTCCGCTGGCGTCGAGTTTGAATACTCCTCCATGCCCAAAACTACCTCCGGTCGATACTGTGCCGTAGATGTTGCCCGCGCCGTCCAGAACGATAGACTTCGAAGCAAAACCTCCATCAGTCGCACCGCCAGTAAAGTTATAAAGCACCGTCTCGTTGCCCTGCGTGTCGACTTTGAAAACGATCCCGTTCGAGGCGGAGCCGCCTTGGGCAGTCCCATAAAGGTTTCCCCTTGAGTCTTGAATCAAATCCGTGATGGGAAATGCCCCGTCGCCGTTAGCGGAACCCGCGAAGTTGTGCACTACCGTTTCGACCCCAGGTGGGTCGACCTTGAATAAGACTCCAAGGTTATAGGCACCGCCAAAGTCCGTTGTGCCATAAAGATTGCCAGTGGCGTCGCGGACGAGTTTGCCGTAGGGAAGGCTTCCATCCAGCCCTCCCGTAAAGCTGTAAAGTACCGTCAATGTCCCAGTGGGATCGAGCCGATATCCGATTCACATCGCCTCTGTAATCGCCTGCGTTTGAAAATTTGCGCGTGTCCCTCGGTGCTCTGAATCTAATAAATACAGTCCATGCTCTCCTGCTGGAGGAACGGACCCGCGATACGGACGCACGTCAGTATGTCACCAGCAAAAATGGGACCCGGCGGGAGGACCCAGACCGAAGTCCACGCGGACGAGCGGTCCCGAGATGGGACCCAGAAAAGGGGACCCAAGAAAGTCGCCCGTCGTTTGGCTAGGCCAACCCCTCGTGACGGTGGTCGCCCACGGCGGCTCCCCGGCACGCGGCCTGTCGCGGACAGTTAAGCCCCCCTTTTTTCTAGGGGACCCAATCTCAGGAACCTCTTTCCGCGAACCCTCTTCCGAGCGGCCAAAACCATCCCGCTAGCCTGCCAAAATTCCGGGGACCCATTTCAGGCCCAGAATCCTCTTCCCAGAAAATCTCCTCCAGGTAGACCTGAGAGCTAAGGATTTACTCGGCGACGCCACAAGGTAGTCCGGCTGACCTTGCCGGTCGCCTGCGGACGCCCGAGCTTGACGCCTTTCCGCCGTACGCGAGCTAATCCGGCCTTCGTGCGTTCGCTGATAGTGACCCGCTCTTGCTTGGCAACAGCGGAGAGGACGGCTAGAACGATGGAGTTGACCATCTCGTTTCCAGTATCGAGGAACGGCTGAGTGTAGCTGCGCCAGCCAACTCCCCACTGAGTCAACTGCTCGAGATAGCCGAAGGTCTTGACAATTCCCTCACGGGACAGCCTGTCGAGCGCCCAGAAGAGCAGGACATCGAACTTCCGCTGACTTGCCGCCAGCGTGCAGGCTTCGAACTGGGGCCGTGCCTTCCTGCCCGAGCCTGAGACGGCGTCGATGTATTCGCCTGTGAGCTTCCAGCCTTGCTGCTCGGCGAATGCCCTCAGTTGGGCGATTTGGTTGTCGGCATCCTGCTTGTCAGTCGAGACGCGCGCATAAATCGCAACTCGTGCACCGTGTTTCATAAACGTCTCCAAAAGTCTGCCTCCAAGTCGTTTGGAATAAGGGGATGTTGTGCCAGATTCTAATGTAGCAAAAACGTACGTTTTTGGAACACCCCTGAGGTGCTACGTCAGCATTTTTGGGCCGAATAACGGCCTTTAAGAGGAGTTCTTCTTTGGCTAGTAAGGGTGCTAGGGACCCATTCCCGTCAGAACTGGCGAGCGTAAACGCTTTAATTACTTGAAGATTGGATCATTTTGAATTCGGACTCTTTGCCGCAGATTTGGGGTGCATAGGAAGCTGAGTTTTCCTTGCGAGAGATTCAAACCGAACTTGGTGTTGGAGAAGGACCCAAGGCGTGGCTGGGAGGAGCCGATAGAGGGGTTAAAGTGATGTATATGTCACTTTTTACTTGAAATTGCTAAAAAAGTGATATATACATCACTTGTGCAAACCCTAGCAGAACTCGGCCAAGCTGTTGCCGCAAGACGAAAGGTCCTCGGACTGAAGCAAAGAGAGCTATCTCTCCGTTCAGGAATCACTCGGGAGCTCCTGCTGCGTTTCGAACGAGGACAAGTATCAGAGATTGGTGCGCGTAAGCTCTTGGCCATACTGGCCGTCCTCGGACTTGAAATGGACTTCAAAGAGGTCGGAACTTCGGGGACTCTCGATGAACTGCGACGTGAACGGAGTGGCGCTTGAAACTGAATGTGCATGTTCTCGGTCGTCACGTCGCTGTTCTCGAACAAGTCGGCGATTTTAAGAGTGTGATGACTTATGTCCCAGAAGTTGCGCCCGAAAACCTCGTCTCTCTAACGATGCCAGTCCGCACGGAATCGTACCCTTGGGACGAGCCGCTCCACCCCATCTTCCAGATGAACCTCCCGGAGGGCTACCTACTACAGGTACTGCAGGAAGAATTTGGGCCGCACATCGGAGGGAGCCCAGTCAATCTTCTATCGGTCATCGGTCGGAACATGGTTGGGAGGATTCAGGTAGCCCCGCCTGGGGCTGCCTTGGATGAACCTGCCAAACCAATAGAAGTCGCAGAATTACTAAAGGGAGACAACTCAGAGGAGGCTTTTTCGCAATTGGTTAGAGAACATGCGAAGAGTGGAGTTTCTGGCGTCCTTCCCAAATTCTTAGATACAGAAGAGAGGAAACTGGTCGGGATGGGGAAACACAATAAAGCCACCATGCTAACCCACGACCACATCGTCAAAGGGTCTTCAGCCAAGCTCCCGTTTGCGACCGCCAACGAACACTTGTGCATGCAGGTAGCAGCGAAGGTCATCGAATCTGCTGAAACCGAACTCTCCCGGGATGGCAATGTTCTAGTCGTGAAGAGGTTCGATGTTGATGAGAACGGCAAGCCCTTCAGAGCACTGGAAGATTTCTGTGCGTTACTCGGACTTCGGCCTGCGGCAAAGTACGACACTACCTGGGAGAGAATCGCGAAAGCAGTTCGAAACTTCGTGCCTGGCGCGGACCAATACGAGACGTTTAGAAAACTGACCACACTGCTGCTGCTGACGTACGCTCTGAGAAATGCTGACTGCCATTCGAAAAACGTAGCTTTGCTGTACACTTCGCGAACAGACGCACATCTTGCCCCCGCATATGATTTCTTCACTACCTCCGTCTATGCCAATTACCAAAACAACCCTCCCGGCATAAGCTTCATGGGCCGGAAAACGTGGTTGCCCGATAAAACCCTAGAGATGTTCATCACATCAACCTTCGGAATCCCTCCGCGAGAGCAGAAAGAAATCGTGGAGCGCATCAGTGATTCAGTCTCAGACACTGCCCCTGCCGTTCGTGAATTGATGGACGGTTTAGCAGGCTTCAAAGACACAGGAAAGCGAATGCTTGCTACATGGAGCGAGGGAGTGCATGTTTTGCGGGACCGTCGTATGTACGCCTTGAGCCCGTGGAAGTCCAGCACGGCGTTCGAGGGAATCTCGGACCCGCCAGAACTCGAAAGCCCCCGAAGAGTCATTGGTCGGTCTGAACTACTAGCTGACCGAGGCAAATCCAAATCGAAATGAAGGCTTGGTAGCAGGGATAGTCGTAGTAGTAGTAGTAGTAGTAGCCGCCTCCTCCACCGCCTCCGCCTCCGCCACCACCGCCTCCGCCACCGCCTCCTCCTCCGCTGCCTCCTCCGCCTCCGTTGTCGTCGTCGTCGTTGCTGCTGGTGTTGCTTCTGCTGTTGCTGTTACTCGTCTTGCTCTTGCCTGTTCTATTGTTGTTATTTGTGTCCGCGTTCCTGTGGGTTGCCTGTCTAGTGGACTCTCCGACGCTGTCACCTTGGAATGTTTGTCTCCTGAGCCGCCAGCCAAGCCAGAACGGACGACTTACGGAATCGCAGGCCCATCGGCAGACGCAAGACTGGAATCGGGTTGTCGTATCTCGCGCGGCCACGCCCCCGGGTCAGGTTGTAAATTGAAGACTTCTTACATTTGAGGAGTTCAGCGACTTCAGCAGCAGTTAGGATGTCGTTCTGGGGCGGTTGTGTAGGCAAAATCTCCGTTCCCGCAAGCGAAACCGTGACGACGAATGATGCTGGCAAACTGATTGCGTTCGTGTTCTTCATAGTGTCCTCACGACGGATGGTAGCTTACGACGCACGTCCGCCGCGTGCTCGGTCGTCAACCCTCCGGTTGATGAACACGTCCAGCTCCTCGCGCGGTATGACGAACCGGCTGCCAATCATGCAAGCTCGAAGTTCCTTCGACCATATCGCTTAGCGGATGGCCCATATTGCGCAAGCACAGTACGTCGCTGCTTGCTTGATGGTGAGTAATCTAGGAACGATTGGACAACTGGCGACCTCGGCTCGAACTGCCTTGGTCTGACGTTTCGACATGTGCTCCTCCTACCCGGTGCGAGAGTATAGAGCCGAGGCCGCAGTGTCACGACAACAGCGAGACTTTTTGATGAATGGCCTGCAGGTCTTCGGTCATAAGGTTTGCGTATCTTCGCGTCATCTCCAACGTCGAGTGGCCGAGCATCTTCTGAAGATGAAAGACGCTGCCGCCTTTCCGTAGATAGTTGACTGCAAATGTGTGCCGCATTGCGTGAATACTGCGTTCAGGCGGCTCGAATCCGAGTGAGCGGCACAGATTCTTGAACTCACGAAGAACGTTCCGCCGTCCTTGTTTTGTCCCACCCTGCGTTCCAAAGACAAAACCATCCTTCGCCTCGGTCTTTCGCTGAAATAGGAACAGTCTCTTCCTGAGCTCAAGGGAAATTGGAACGAGCCTGTCTTTGCTTCCTTTGCCGTGGAGCAAGACGAGCATGTTGTCGAAGTCCACATCTTTCCAGTGCAAGCTGAGCGCTTCGTCAATCCGACAGCCCGTGTCCGCAAGAAAAGCGATGAGTGTGGAAAGACGATAGCCCGTTGTCTTCTTTGGTTTCCAACCTAGGAGGAGATGAATTTGTTGTGGCGTGTACGTTGGCAGGACGTGTTGCGGTTCCTTCATCTGCGGGATTTTGAGTGGAGACCCCGCCCATTTCAGATAGGCATTGATTGACCGGATGGCGCTGTTGCAGCCTGTCGCACGGAGACCCTTCTCTCGCATGCGGAGTACAGCCTGTTTGAGTTCATCCTCGGTCGGTGATTCTGACTGCAACCACCTGAGGTTATGGGTATGCCAAGAAACGGTCGCGGGACTGACGTTGGCGAGAAACTTCCGTTCACGAATGAACTGCTCGAAGCGGGGTAGCAGTGCCACAGGAGCCTCCAGAAGCGTGGGGTCAAAAACCCACGCGAAATTCGGCTACCGCTTGTAACCTGCTGATTTCTAGGAATTGGTCGGGACGGGCAGATTTGAACTGCCGACCCCTCGCACCCCAAGCGAGTGCTCTACCAGGCTGAGCCACGTCCCGACTCGGAAGGAAATCCACTGATTCGACGGATGCCGCGAGGCAAACCGTCAGCCTCCAGCGGAGGGGTTCACTGCACAATTCTACACTACCCAGGCATTTTTCAGATTCAGCGTCACTAAGAACTTCTACAACGTTGCCGCTAGTCCAGGTCTCTCCAGTTCGCTCCCACACCCATCTCCACCTGAAGCGGAACCGCGAGAGCATGCACCTTCTCCATGTGCTCGCGAACCAGCGACTGCATGACCTCAACTTCACTCTCGGGAACCTCAAAGACCAGTTCGTCGTGAACCTGCAACGTCATTCGCGATTTCAAGTCGCGTTCGCGCATGACCTCGTCGATCCGGATCATTGCGATCTTGATCAAGTCCGCCGCCGTCCCCTGCAGCGGCGTGTTGACCGCCGTGCGCTCCGCGAATCCGCGCTGGTTGGCGTTCTTGCTGTTGATGTCAGGGATCGGCCGCACACGCCCGAACAACGTCTTTACCTTCATGTCGCGACGCGCTTCTTCGAGAGTCTTATCGATGAAAGTGCGGACACCGCTGTACTTCTCAAAATATGCGGCGATGAACTGCTTCGCCTCGCCGGGCTCGATGCCGAGTTGCTGCGAGAGTCCAAACGCCGACAGTCCGTACACGATGCCGAAGTTCACGACTTTCGCCTGACGCCGGTGGTCCGGCGTCACCATCAGCGGAGGCACGCCGAAGACTTGCGATGCGGTGAGCGTGTGAATATCGTCGCCGCGCCGGTAAGCCTCGACCAGGAGCGGATCGCGCGAGAAGTGCGCCAGCAGCCGCAACTCGATCTGCGAATAGTCCGCCGTGAGCAGCACGTGGCCCGGCTCCGCGATGAATGCCGCGCGAATACCACGCCCCAGTTCCGTACGTATCGGAATGTTCTGCAGGTTCGGATTCGCCGACGACAGCCGTCCTGTCGCCGTTCCGGTTTGCCCGAACGTAGTATGCAGCCGTCCCGTCGCCGGATTAATGAGCAAAGGCAGCGCGTCCACGTAAGTGGACTTCAGCTTGGTGAGCTGCCGGTAGTCGAGCACCATTCGCGCAATTGGATGACTCTCGGCAAGTTCCTCGAGAACATCGACCGCCGTCGAGATCGTTCGTCCCTTGCCGTATTTCACCGGCTTGGGCAAGTTCATGCGGTTGAAGAGAACGTCGCCCAGCTGCTTTGGCGAGCCAACGTTGAATTCCATCCCCGCAGCTTCGTAGACTTCCTTGGCCTTGGCGGCGATCTCGCGCTCGAGCTCCGACGACATCTGTGAGAGCGCGGCCGTATCGATCTTCACTCCGGCGTGCTCCATCCGCGCGAGCACCGGGATGAGGGGCAGGTCCATCTCTACGTACAGCTTGGTGAGACCCGCCTGCTGAACTTCAGAGCGAAGCGCGCTCGTCAGCCGGCCGGCGATGTCCGCGGATTCATCGAGCGTGCCCCCAAGTTTTAAGTTGAAGCGCCGCAGCGCAACGTCCGCCAAGCGGTGCGATGAATACGTCGGATCGAGCAGATACGAATACAACATGGGATCGTGCTGCACACCTTCCAGCGTGATCCCCAGCGGCTCGAGTGCGTGAATCGCTGCCTTGTAATCGTGGACCGACTTTGGCACGTCCGCATCCGTCAGCACCGCACGCATCTTCTCGCCAAGATCGCCGGAACCGAGCCTCACGATCGAGGCTGTTCCCGCCGCCGCAGAAATGGCAACGCGTCGCGCCACGGGCTCCGGAAGCGATTGGGCCAGGATTCCGCCCATCATCGCCCCGCCCATCAATGACATTTGCGCGTCCTGCGGCTCCTCTTCTTTCTCTTCTTCCACCGGCTCGGCCGCAGGCTCCTCCTGCTCGACTGCGACCGCCAGCGCGCCTCCATCGGCGATGGAGCTGACCACGCTCTGCACCTCTGCGGCCGTTTTCGCCTCGCCATAGTGCGACGACGTAACCTCCACCACTGGCAGCAACTCTTTCAGCAGCGAAGTGAATTCGAGCTCGGTGAAGAGCGCGCGTAAGTCATCAACGTTTGGCTCGCCCACCCGCATGGCGGCGACATCGAGTTCCAACGGAACGTTCGTGTCTATCGTCGCCATGCTCTTGCTGAAAAGAATAGTGTCACGGTTATTCAGTAACGATTCGCGGTACGTTTTCTTTTCGACTTCGGCAGCATGGTCGAGCGCTTGCTCAACCGAGCCGAATCTCTTGATGATCTCCACCGACCCTTTGTCGCCGATACCTGGAGCCCCAGGAATATTGTCGATCGCATCTCCGCGCAGGGCCATCACGTCAACCACGCGCTCCGGCGGTACTCCCAGAATCTCTTCCACCTTGGCCCGATCGCAAATCAAGTTGTCCTTCGGCGGATTCAGAATCTGAACGGTGTCGTTCACCAGCTGCATCATGTCCTTGTCGCTCGAGACAACATAGACAGGATGCAACGCTTCCGCCGCCTTACGTGCGAGCGTGCCGATAACGTCATCGGCCTCGAACCGGGTCACCTCAAGGATCGGAATTCGGTAGGCCTCCAGCGCCCGCCGGATATACGGAACCTGCTGCACTAAATCTTCCGGCATCGCCTTGCGGTTCGCTTTGTAGCCCTTGTACTCAACCTCGGCGAAGGTCTGCGTCTTGATGTCGAACTTGCGAATGCTCGTCACTGCCTCTGCCTGTTCATCGCGAAACGTCGGGCCAGCCACGTCAAACACCGCCGCCAGATATTCTGGCGAGAAGTCATCCCGCAGTTTTCGCAGCATGTTCACGAACACATAGATCGCCGCAGTCGGCAATCCGGTCTTTGTCGACATCGGCCGCTGGCGCGCCATCGCGTGGTAAGCGCGAAAGATAAACGACATCGTGTCGATAAGGTAGATTCGTCCGCGATCAGATACAGTCCGAGTAGCCGCTTTGCTGATCCCGGCGCTGGAACTGGCTGCGCCGTTGGACGGGGATTCCGAAGATTTCTTACGCGGGGGCAATTCGCTTAGTTTACCAGCCCAAGCGTGGTAGGAAGCTTCGGCAGGAATTGCCAGTAGCAGAGGCTATCTAGAAGTCGATACGAAAGTCAGCTTGCACAACTTTCTTTCCAGTTTCTTTAGCACTGTTGCGGAAGACCAGATAATACCTGACCGACTTGTCGAACGCCGGCGGCAGCCTCGTATTCAACTCCTGGTCGTGCGCGCCTTCCGCCGAGAAGATGGCTTCGCCCGGTCGTCCACCGAGAAAGTCCGTGTACTGGCGCTCATCCATCAAAAGGAATTCCACATCAGCAGCGTCATCGCTCGTCGAAGCACCCGACTGATTCGTATATGACCGGTAAGTTCCGCGGACCAGTGGGTTCGCGGCGTGAGCGGGAACGTCAAAGGGCAGGTCCACAATATTCGCAACCGCAAAAGTCTTATGCAGGAGTTCGCGACTCGTACCCACCGGAGAATCACCAACATGATCGGTGGCCATCGGCTTGTATGCGATGACAGGAAGCGTTTCGACCTTCCCGGCTTTCTGCCCAGACACGTAGTTGGCCATTGGTCCAGTCACGGTCACCATCTGTTGGGCGTCGCGCGCCTCCGCGTAATTTCCAAACGAACTAACGGCGGGATCGAGGGCTGGTGTAGCAAGTGCATTTGCGGCGTGCTGACGGTGTGTCCACGCGAATGAGCAAATCATCACCAACACAACACTTGCCACTAGCGCTCCGAGCCATCCCCTCATATCTACCTCTCCCAAAATGTTAGCGAGAGGCAGGCAGCTCCGATAGCTATCGGTGGACTGGGAGCGTTACTTTAGTTTTCCGTATTCGGTGTTGAAATGGAGTTGGATTTCTCCGCACGTACCCTGCTCCGGAGAATAGACGACGCACGTATCGAACGGCCGCGAATACACATGCAAGCTGACGGCTCGCTGGTTGAACTCGCGGGGATTGAGCACTCGATGCACCGGATCGGCCGGATCCACGGCGCACGGATGCGCGATGTTCATCTCCACTGTGTTCAACGGTTCAAGCCGGCAAATGCCGCCCTGCAAGTCCTGATGCACGAGGTGGAAATTTTCGACTTGCAGTCGACCCATCGGCACCGCCATCCAGCAATTCTGATCGCGATGGTTATGTACTGAACTCGCCTGACCCACTTCCCAACAGATCGCCATCAACTCGTAAAGAGAAGTCCGATCAATCAGATTGCGGGTGTAATGCTGCCGGTCCCACTTCAAGTAAGGCGCAAGCGAGTCGGCACTCACGGGCGTCTCCTGCAGAAATCGCCGGATGGGTTCGGTCTTGTCGAAAGCCGACTCGGGCAGCTGGCGCAGCCCTTCCATAAGCTTTTCGATCGGAACCGTTTTCGCAGCCGTGATCATCATCTACCCCGGGAATAGAGTATATCGCAGGCTGCGGAGGAGACCTGAGTTCCCAAGGACCTAACACCAGCGCTCGAGACCGCTTTCCTACGGCTCTCTGCCCGCTCCCAATATTTCCTTGCTTCCGCCTTGCGCCACGGCCGGATACACCGCTCCCTTGCGCCGCCGCAAATCTCCCGGCAACTGCGAACCCAGCAGCCACAGGCCCGCAGCCACGGCAGCCGCCCAGGTGATGGTCACCAGCGCCAGTTGCATCAAATCCGCAGCGCGGCTTCCGTGCCCAGAACCTGTTAGCGGAATAATCTTCGCCACTTCAAAACTGATGCCGCCCGCCACAATCGCCGTCAGCCCGGCCTTGCCTAACTCGCCCCAGCGCATCTCGCCCAGCGGAACCAACTTCCGGTAGTGCAGCAGCCAAGCTAGCGCAATCAAATTGAGCCCGATGCCAATATCCGACGCCCACGCCAGACCCACGACTCCGAACGTATGAAACAAGATCGAGTACACCGGAAGCGATGCAGCCGTAATAATGCTGACTGCCGCCATCGGCGTAAGCGTGTCTCCGGCCGCATAAAATGCGCGGGCGTAAAGGCCCTGCGCCGACCACAAAGCCAGCGAGAGCGAGAACCAGAAAAAATAAATCGCGCTGGTCTGGGTATCCACGAAGAGAAACTTTCCCCGCCGGTAGACCAGGTCGATCAGCGGCAGCGCGGCCGCCATCATCCAGCCCGTTGCCAGGAACGACGCAGCCGACACGCGATACACCGAATCGTTTACCGTATTCGCAAACTCCTTCAACCTCCTCTCGTTGAAAAGCCGCGCAAAAAACGGCAGAGATGCCTGTCCGGTCGCCTGCCCCAGCACCGCGATCGGCACCGCGAACAACCGCTTCGCATAATTGAGCCGCGAGATGTCGCCGACACCGCTCGCCGCGTAGTGCCGCAAAATCCAGTCGTCGGCCGTGACCAGCGACACGCCCAGCATCAGCGGTACCGACAGCTTCACCCATTCCAGAAACGCCGGATTCTTCACATCAAACGACGGCCGGTAGCCCGTCCCAATTTTCGCCGCCCCAATCACGCTCGCCAGAAATGGACCAGCAAAGCTTCCGACCAGCGCCCCGTACGCCAGCGACTCGATGCCAAAATGTCGTCCACCGACCACTCCACCCAGAATGATGAAGACGTTGTAAATCAGCGGCCCGAACGCTGGGAACAGAAACAGCCGGTGCGAGAGCAACACCGCCGAGACTACGCCACCGACATAAAAGAAGATCTGCGCCGGAAGCAGGATCCGCGTCAGGTGAACGCACAGGTCAATTTGATCCGGAGAAAATCCCTTTACGAACCAGCGCACAAACTGCGGCGCGAAGATCTCGGTCAGCAGGGTCCCTACGACCATCACGGCCGTCATCACCGTAATGATGATGGAGAAAGTCTTCTGCGCGTCGGCATCGCGCTTCTCCGCCAGAAAGCGCGTGTAGATGGAGATGAATGTGATCGACGCCGCTCCACCGGCCACGATGTAGTTGAGAAAGTCAGGCAGCGTGAATGCCGCTACGTACGCGTCGGTTTGCGATCCCGCGCCGAAGGCGAACGCAATGTACGCCTCGCGCGCATACCCAATCACGCGCGACAGCATCACCGTCCCCATCAGCAGCAGGGTTGCTGACAATGCGGTGTGCTGGTGCGACGGGCGGAAGAAACGGAAAAGGCGCGCCAACCCTTGGCTTTTCCCGGCGCCGGATACTTCAGAATTCGGCATTCAAACGGGATTCTACACGCAAAGGGAACGTCCCCCACTTACGCCGCGTGGTTCCTCGTGTGCAAATCCCGTAGATTTTTCAGCCACTCACTTCGCCACTGGAACGTAAACCTGTTCGGCCGACACCAGGTCGGCATTCGACACTTCGGTCTTGATCTTTACTCTCTGCAGTCCTGCTTTCTTCGGTGGCTTGGCAAGAAACGTCAGCAAATACTGATGCTTCAACCGGTTTGCCACGTCATCCAGGTACGGAGCAAAAGCTACCGGTGCCCCCGACATCCCGATGTAATAGGCTTCGCCTCCGGTCTTTTCCGCCAATTGCGCCAGATACAACTGGCCCCAGTAACTCTGCCATCGGCTGTGCGCGAAGTGCCCAGCCCCGGGCGAATAAATCGCAGAAACAATAATGCCGGCCCGCTGCGCATCGCTGACCGCCGCGTCGACATACGGGTCCGACAAATCCCCGGTCCCGTAATACCGGTCGATCCCGTCTGAAACCATAACCACTTCCCGGCGCGCGCTGCTCTCCGGCCAATGCTTTATCAGATCGCTTACCGAAAAATATGGGCTCGCATTAATCCCCGCGTTTCCCAGAGGGAGCCTCAACGCCTTCACTGCCTGCGCGTGATCGCTGGTCAGATTCTGCGCCATGCGCGCCGTGCCGTCCTGCATGTAGGCCACGGCAATCTTCGTCGAATCCGGCTGCCCCTCGATGAACTTTTTGATGTCGTCGAGTTGTGACCCCAGGTTGATGCCCGACGAATCGTCGAGCAGAATGACAAGTTCGAGCGCGGCGTGGTCTCCCTCGGCAGGAACCCAATCGGTCACCGTGTCCCGGTCTTTTCCCTCATACACCATCACGTCCTCTCGGTGGATGACCGGCACCTCGGATCCCTTGTGCGATTCGACCGTTACCACCATGTGTGCTGGAACTCCTCCGGCCGGCGGGGCTTGTTGCGCCGAAAGAGCAAGCGCTCCGAACACAAAGACCGACAAACTCAATAGTGCGTTACTCAGAAAACGATATCGACTCATGAAATACCTCCGTACAGGAATGTCCTTACTCGCGGCGAGTGAATGCGTGGGCTATTCCTAATTCCTTAGATGTGTCGAATAGGAAAAAGGGTGACAATACAGAAACCAAACGCAGGGGCGAAAGAAAGCGGCCGCAATGCGATAATCGAACCGTGGCCGATTCCACGACCATCCAGGCGCGCTCCTCGGTCCTCCGGCGTTCCTTCCGCAAAGATCTTCCCCGCCGCCGTTCGCGGCGAGGGCGTCTACGTGTGGGACGCACAAGGCAACAAGTATCTCGATCTCGCCGGCTCCGCGGCCGTCAACTTCATCGGGCACGGCGTCCCGGAAATCTCCGCCGCGATGGCCGAGCAAGCCGCGAAACTCGAATTCGTCCACACCAGCCAGTTCACCACTCCGCTCGCCGAAGAATATGCCGAAGAATTGCTCGCTTTTGTCGGAGACCATTTTCGCGGCGGCGCTGTCTACTTCACCTGCGGCGGATCTGAATCGGTCGAGACCGCGCTGAAGCTGGCACGCCAGTATCAAGTCGAAATCGGACAAGCCGCCCGCTACCAGATCCTCAGCCGCCAGCAGAGCTATCACGGCTCCACGCTCGGCGCACTCTCGGTATCCGGCAACAAGCGACGCCGCGAAATGTATCTGCCCATGGTGCGCGAGTTCCCGCACATCGGCATGCCTTACTGCTACCGCTGCGACTTCGATTGCACCGACGGATGCCGCAACTGCGGCCAGCAATATGCCGCCGAACTCGAACAGGCGATCGAGACAACCAACGACGAAGCTGCAGCCTTCATCTTCGAACCGGTGAGCGGAGCAACTCTCGGCGCCGTCGTCCCACCTCCGGGATATCTCGAATCCATCGCAGACATCTGTCGCCGCCACGGAGTGTTGCTCATCGCCGACGAAGTCATGACCGGCATGGGCCGTACCGGCCGCAACTTCGCCGTCGATCACTGGAATGTGCACGCCCGACATCCTCGTGACCGCCAAAGGGCTCTCCAGCGGATACGCCCCTCTCGGCGCGGTCATCGCCAGCAAGAAAGTCGTCGACGCCATCGCCGCCGGCTCCGGCGCGTTCCTCCACGGCTTCACCTACAACGCGCATCCCATTTCTCTCGCTGCCGGACGCGCCGTGCTGCGCCATCTGCAAACGAAAAAATTAGTCATAGCCGCCGACTCTAACCGTCACGGCACGGCCGCCTCAGAATTTCAAGCAAGCGCTGGAAGGCCTGCGGAATGAAGATGCAGTCGGCGACGTCCGCGGCATCGGCCTGCTGTGGGCGGTCGAATTCGTCTCCGACAAAAAAAGTAAGCATCCCTTCCCGCCCGAACAAACCTTCTCCGCGCGTGTCGGCGCCGCCGCCCTGAAACGCGGCCTCTTGGTTTACCCCATGCAAGGTAGCGTCGACGGCATCGCCGGAGATCATCTTCTTCTGGCGCCTCCCGCCATCATCACGCAAGATCAGATCGCGTGGTGCATCGGCCAACTCTCGGCGTCGATCCGCGAAGCGCTCTCCGAGTTTTCTTAGCGACCTCGGTCCTCACTTAGCGACCTTTGCGGTAAAGGCTTTCCCCCGACCGCAAAATGCGGCCCATGCGGGAAGCGCAGCGGTGCATGATCCCGGATGACCTGCCGCCCAAGCCCCTCTGTTTTCAATCGCTTGCCACTTGATCTTGGTTTGATCTCAGCTTGAGCCACTGTGCATTGCCGCCGTCCGCTTTTCCGGCGAAATTGACATCGAGCAGCCACATGAAGCGACTGACGGAGGCGTCGATGGCAATCCCCGGCACCCAAACCATGACCGAATTCTGCGAACAGGTAAACCCGCGCGTGCTCCTCGACTTGCGTAACGAGGAGATGCGCCGCCGCACCCGTCCTCTCCCCGACATGCTGCGCGTACAGGAAAGCTGGGTGGCAGCTGCTGAAAAGCGCGCCCTTCTGTGGCTGGCCGAGCGTACTCCCGACCGGATCGGTCCTGACCACCTCACCGTACTAGGTCTCATCGCGCAGATCGGCGCTGGTGCCTGTTACGTCCTCGCCGCGTGGAATCGCTATGCGCTTCTGGGCGTGATCGTCTGCCTAGCGCTCAACTGGTTCGGAGACTCGCTCGATGGCACCTTGGCCCGCGTCCGCCAACGCCTCCGCCCGCGCTACGGATTCTACGTCGACCACATGGTCGACAGCTTCGGCGCTCTCGCCTTGATGGGCGGCCTCGCGCTCTCCGGATATATGCATCCTTGGATCGCCATCGGCTTGCTTATTGGGTTCCTGATGCTTTCGATCCAGTCCTATCTCGCGACTCATGCGCTCGGCGAATTCCGCATCTCGTTTTGGCGCTTCGGACCGACCGAACTCCGCATCCTGCTCGCCATCGGAAACCTCGCGCTGTTCTGGAAACCAGTCGTGCATCTCTTCGGCGCCAAATATCGACTGTTCGACGTGGGCGGCGCGATCGGACTCGCCGGCATGGGACTGATGGTCGTCGTCTTCACCATCGAGAACACGATTCGTCTGTACCGCGAAGAACGGATCCCGCAATGACTGCGCCTGAACTCAAGTCTCCACCGTCGACCCTGCTGCGCTGGTGCATGTTCAACTTCGTCGGCGGAATGGGCATCGTGGTTCAGTTCGCCGCGCTGTTTCTGCTGAAGACCGTGCTGCACTTCGACTATCTGCTCGCAACCGCGATCGCAGTCGAAGCAGCCGTGGTTCACAACTTCGTCTGGCACGAACAGTTCACCTGGGCCGATAGAACGAAGACTGATAGAACGAAACTGGACAGCGGAGAGCCCGGCTGGCGCCGCTCGCTTCCCCGCCTCGTGCGCTTCAATCTGACCAACGGAGCCGTTTCCATCCTCGGCAATTTGGCTCTTATGAAAGTGATGGTTGGCCAAGGCCATATGAACTATCTGCTGGCGAACGCGGTTGCGATCACTCTATGCTCGCTGGCGAATTTCCTGGTGAGCGAAACCTGGGTGTTCGAGCAAGAATGACGCGGGCTCACTGCAGCTTCGCGTATTCCGCCTTGGCTTGCTTCAGTATCGGGATGTCAGGGTCAGCATCTTTCCACTGTTTGAAGAACTGCTCATATGCACCCTTGGCTTTTGGTTGGTCGCCTTCCATTGCGTAGGCCCTTGCGAGCTGCAATGGCGCGAGCGCCGCAGTGACGAAATTGACCACAATGAAACGGTTGTCGATGAGTTTCTGGAATTCAGTCGCCGCTGCGGTACCGTTATGAGCCTTTAGATAAGACTCCCCGCGCAAATACACGGGATAGAGGGTCGTAGCCCAATTTGTTGGCCAGCCCTTTTCGTACGGTGCCGGAACCTGCAGCAAGGCGAGTGCTTTTGAGGAACTGCCCCGGCGTAACTCAATGGCGGCGTTGATGGTCGGCAACCAGTAGTGGGTGAGCATTCGGTCAGCCGGGTAGTCTTTTTCCAATTCCTTGACCAGCGTCTTTGCGTGAGCGACATTCCCGACGTGAGCCAAGGTCAACGCCGCCAGAACCGTGCCATCGCGTCCATGAGCGAGACCGAGAACTGACTCTGCCTCTCGTCTGGCCTCCTCTGCGTACCCGAACTCCGCTTCTCTCAAACTCGCATCGGCCTGCCATGTGGCTGCTGTTTCTAGGGACTCGCTACCCACGGCGGATTCTACTGCCCGGCGCGAAAAATCCCGGGCTTTCTTCATCCGGCCGTAGTAGGCCTCAGTGTCGGACTGCGCCGAGAGCAGCTCATCCTCCTCCCCGGGTCTGCCCGCACCCCAAGCAACCTGCTGCCCCATTTGAGCAAAGTCCCCTTGCACGAAAGCGAGCTGATATATGCTCAACCTCAACAATACGGTATCCAACTTGCGGGCCAGCGCCTGATCGAAGACCGCCTTCGCTTCCGCAAGGCGGTTGAGGTTCATGTAGTTGCTGCCCAGATTTGAATAGTTCACAGCCAAGTCCGGTGCCAACCGCATGGCCTCTTCATACTCCGGTTGAGCCTTGTCGTACTGTCCCAGATAGCCGTAATTTCCACCCAAGTAGACGTGCGGATTTGCATCGAGGGGATAAGTCGCAATCCACAGTTCGCAAATCTGGTCTTGCTTCTCCAGTTCCCTGGTGGCGGAGAAGTATTCATTCGAAATAAACATCTTCTCTCGCTCGGTTACTCGATCACGCAACCCATACGCCTTCGTGACATCCTTGATCGCCAGAGCCGTTTGGCCGAGATTCTCATATGCGCTCGCGCGTATCGAATAGGCCATGGCAAAGTCAGGATCGAGTTCAAGGGCTCGATTGAAAAAGGGAAGGCTTGGCACATCGCCCTGCTCGTCGCGTACCTTCTTGCCCACGCTGTAGCTCTTCAGAGCTTCGAGCGACGACGTCGTAGCTGCAATCGGAACATCAAACTTCTGCACCGAAGATAAAGACTCGCCCATCTTCTTGCGGAGACTGGAAGCCGCTCGGCTTAGAGCTTTCAGCACATCTTCCTTACCAGTGGCATCGGCCTGCTCCTTGGCCAGCGTTTCACCTCCATTACAGGCGACCGCACTCAGGTCAATAAGGTAGTGGCTGCCCAAACTCGAGATCGCACCGCTCAACAGGGCTTTGCTGCCTGTTCGCAGGCAAAGCTCTCGGGCCACATCCCCGGTGACGCGCTCGTTTTTCGCGCGCCCCATCATTCCCAAAGTCTCGCTGACCCTCCGGTCGGAGAGAACGTTCAGAAAAGGAGATTGCTCCAGTTCCACCGCCAATGCCTGCTTGAGGGCGTCGTCGAAAACGGCGTCCCCGGTTTTGTTGTCGAAGTCGGCCAGCACGATCGTGTCTTTGTCGGTCAGAGGTTGCCTTCGGTGCGAACGATAGTAAGCTCCGGCTGCCAGCAGAGCGGCACCGACGACGGCAGCAGCGATGTAGACAAATTTCCCTCGACCCGGATGGCCGATAACGGGCGCCCCCGGATGAACCGTCCCCACTCGACCCGCCGACGATACACCCGAGTCCTTATCGCGCTTCAACCTCTGCAGGTCGCTCCGAATCTCAGACGCGTGTTGGTAGCGAAGACTGCGATCCTTCTCCAGGCACTTGTTGATGATCTCTTCGAGCCTGGCCGGAACAGCGGGATTTGAACGTTCCACAGGCGCGGCCGGACGATTCAGAATCGCGTCAAAGACGACCGCCGAAGTCTCCCCGCGAAACGGGCGCGTTCCCGTCGCCATCTCGTACAGCACCGCGCCGAACGAAAACAGGTCTGTACGACCGTCCAGCTCTTTTCCGCGCGCCTGCTCCGGCGACATGTAGGCGATCGTGCCGATCGCCGAGCCGGGGCTGGTGAGAAGTTCCTCCGCTTCGGCGGTCGCGACGGTCGGCTCATCTCCTGTGGCGGACTGTCCAGAGACCTTCGCCAAGCCGAAGTCCAAAACCTTGGCGTTACCGCGGCTGGTTATGAATATGTTGGCGGGCTTGATGTCGCGATGCACGATACCCTTGGCGTGCGCGGCCTCGAGCGCATCGGCGACCTCGATGGCCAGAGACAGCAGCGTCTCCAACTCCATAGGCCGCCCGGCGATGCGATGCTGCAGCGTTGCGCCAGCGAGAAACTCCATGGCAATGAAGGCGCGGCCGTCCTGCTCGCCGATGTCGTGAATCGTGCAAATGTTGGGATGGTTCAGCGCCGATGCGGCCTGAGCCTCACGCTGAAAACGCGCCAGCGCGTGCGGATCACCAACGACATCATCGGGCAAGAACTTGAGCGCTACGAATCGATGCAGGCGGACGTCTTCGGCCTTGTAGACCACACCCATGCCGCCTCCGCCGATCTTCTCGAGGATGCGGTAGTGCGAGATGGTCTGGCCGATCATGGGACTGCGCCAGAACTTCCGGGTGGCGGTATGTTAGGGTGCATCGGCGGGGAAGTCAAAAGTCCCAGTTATCCGATCTTTACAACAACCTTCCCATAATTCTTTCCCTCTTCCAGCAGCCTGTAAGCTTCCACCGCTCTTTCCAGCGGCAGCACATGCCCGATCTGCGGAGTCAGCTTGCCCTGCGCAATCCATGCTGAAAGCTGTTGCCACGCTGGATCAATGATCTCGCGCTTCTGCGACAGGTAGGTCAGCCACAGCCCTTGCACCATCGCCGATTTCGCATACATCGCGCGCAAGTCGAGTTGCGGAGCCTTCCCGGTCGCAGTGCCGTATTGAATGACGCGCCCAAACGCGCGCAGGCAGCGCAAGCTTTTCGCCGTATGCTCGCCACCCAGCATTTCAAAGACAGCGTCCACGCCTTCGCCCTGAGTCAGGTTCTTCACCGTTTCTTCATAGTCGTGCTGCTTGTAGTTGATGGCGTGCTGCAGGCCAAGACTTTTCACACGCGCCAGCTTTTCGTCGGACGACGAAGTGCCGTACATTTCCACGCCCAGCACTCGCCCGATCTGTACCGCCGCCGTGCCCACGCCTCCAGCGACCGCATGGATCAGCACACGATGAGTTCGCCCCGCCGCGGCAGGCTGCGTCATCCCCGACTGCCAATAACCTAAATACGCCGTGAAGTAATTCACGGGAAACGCAGCCGCCTGCTCGTCGTTCCAGTTGTCTGGAACTGGCCACATCATGTGCGGGTACGAAACGGTCTTCTCCGCCAACGCCGCCCACTGCGCGTATCCCATGACGCGCCTCCCCGTGCTTTCTTCCACACCCGCAAACTCCCGGCCCGCGACCAGCGGCGGCGGTGGAGTCCCCGGATAACCGCCTTTCGTCGTCATCAGGTCCGCGAAGTTCAGACCTCCGACCCGCACACGCACAACGGTCTGTCCCGCTTGCGGTGTGGGTTCAGGCATATCTTGAACGGCAAGTCCTTGAGGTCCAGTCAGAGCAGTGATGACAAGTGCTTTCATAAACGCAGTGTAGCGCAGGGATCTGTCCTGGGTCTCGCGCCCGCCTCAACGTTGAAGCGAGCCCCGGAGGCCCCGCAATCGTGAACTGCATGTCCGAGGCCTAGGGTCCATCTGAAGTCTCAGGTCTCAAGCCGGAGCTGGCCGCCCGATGCCGGAAGCCGCCTTCTTGACTCGCCACACTTTATCCACAGGTATATACTTTGGGCGTTGGTTTACTGATCCTCCGGCCAAGCCCCTGTCAGGCCGGAACGGGGCGTACATTCATCCCCTATCATTCATGCGCGCCCCGCATATGAAAGGCCAATTCCCGCCGGGGGCGGCGAGGAACATGGTATCGGAGATTTTATCGATGGGGCCTTGCTTGATGTGGGATTTGTTGTCGGGGAGGAGAGAGAAGGCGTCGAGTTTGTCGAGAGGTTTGTCGCCGGGGTCGGTGAAGATGATGTCCATGCCGGGCTTTAGGTCGGCGATTTTAGCGGGTTTGGCGTCAACGGTGATCTGCGTGGCGGAGTTGGCGAGGAGACCGGTGGGATTGGGCTGCGGGGCGGGGGCGGGCGGGGTGTCGAGGGGAAGATAGCCAAGGGCGCCGTTGGGATCGACGGTGCGAAGCGTGGCGATGAGGATGCCGGGCTGGTCGAGGAGGGTGGAGGAGGCGAGGGTGGGAAGCGGTGTGGGCGTGGGGTTGCGTGCGGCGTTGCCGCCGGGGCGGGGCCCGCGCGGGCGGCTAAGGGCCGGGGAGTCGGCTCGGGGAGGGGCGCGGCTGAGGCGCGGTTGCGGCGGCGATGGGTTGGGGAGCGGGTTGGGCCGGAGTGTCGGGGATTTGCGGCGATGAAGATGCCAAGGGCGAGGAGGGCGACGGCGAGTACGGAGGCGGCGACGAGATAGGCGGTTGTTTTCGGGTTGCCCATGGGTATATTCCTTAGAAAACTGGCCTGAGCAGTCGTTAAGGTGCTTGGGCCACGGATCGGGGGCTTAAAGGCGATGCTCCTGCGCGTTGGTCTTTGTGACGGGCAGCCGCCTCGCCTTTATAAAGAGATACCCTGCTCCAGCGATCAGGGCACCGCGTTGCGACCAATCGCTAGTGTTAGCTCCGTTCTTACGGTGGACGGCTCGTAGGGGATGGGCGAGCGCCCCCAGGCAACCGCAGGGCTTTGGATAATCCTTTACTGCTTCCGCGACCAGTAATCCTGTGAACGATGAGACCATGAAAACCACCGAGATTGCCGCAGCACGCGGCCATTTATTCAGCAGTAACCCGAAGGCCGCTGCGGCCTCGAGAGCAGGAAGCCAGTACCGGATCGACGGGTGGATAGCGAGCCAATGTTGGTACAACGTCGGCCCTTGAATTGGCATTGTGGCTTTTCAAGCGTACGCTGCCCAAAGAAACAGAATGGCCACTGCAGTGCGGAAGATACGAGCCAAGTTCCACCTTCCGTGTTTCCGGAGTGCCTTTTGAAATGCATGCTTACTTTTTTGCGGGCTCGCTGGCCGGGACGTAGGGATGGATTTTTCCGTCCGGCCCCACCTGATAATCCGCAACTTGCCTACCTGGCGGCGATCCAGTGCGGGTAAGTGCTTGGTCCACCCATCTTACGACGTCCGGTTCGGGAAGTCTTTCTTCCATGCCAAAAGAGTCTTTTTTGTTGCGTCCTCGCCGTCTTGGCTACTCCTGATTTTCATCAGGTTCAGGAATGTCCAACATTTCCAGATTTCATCGTATCTGATATCCCAGCTGGAGGGGCACCTTCTCTTGAAACGCCTGATCATAGTCCAAGAGGATTTTCTTGACGTCCTCCATGTTTGGGGTTCCTTTTTGAGCCGCCATTGCATCGATTAGCCTGCCAGCGGCTTCCTCGTTTCGCCTTATTACTACGGTCAGCTTTACTCGAGCATCAATTACGTCGCTCAACTGCTGGAACTGGCCATCAGTAAGATTTAATAGCTTCTTCGCGTCATCTGGAGAGGTATGAATGTCGGTGGCGCAGTTCAGCCAATGGTCCTTGAAGTCCTGCATCGCCGAAAGCATTGTCGCGGCCCTGGCGATTTCGCTGGCCCTCTTTGGGTCGGTCTTCTGAGCCGCCGCCCCTAACGTCCATATCGATTGGACGAGCGATTCCAATTGGAGGCTTGTTCCATATTTGGGTGAAGGGGAGGCGTCGTCGCTGATCTCTAAAAGCGGGACGCTTTCGTTTAGTAGGGCAGCGGGATCTGGCCCCTGCAGCAGAGCGTCGACAAGTTTGTTCAGGGCTTCGGCACGGGCCTTTGGCTCCCCGCCTTTCGCTTCCTTTATTGCCTCGGCGATTAAGGGGAGAATGTTAACGGAGGTGTTTTTGATGCCAAGTGCCGCCTGGATTTTGGGCGCGTAGTTGTCTAAAGCGAGTCGGGATGGCGAAGGCGTCGTGGCAGGAGACGCCTCGCCGGCCTTCGTCCCTGCCGCTCTGCAAGGGTCGATTTGTAACGACCACGCGGCGAGTATCGCCGAGAGGCTGCCGATTGTCAATTTCCAGTTGGGCTTCATGTGATCCCTTCCAGTTTACGGATTGTTGATTTTTTGCGCCAGTCTGCCCGTGGTTACCACGACGCATCGTTCCCGTTGATTGGAGAGTTGGAGTCGTAGGCGAAATAGTGGCCGCATGGAACCTCGCCATTCGCGAGGCATGCGTGGTGAAGTTCATCAGCTTCTCCGTCAATCCCGTTCACGGTGCAATTCGCGAAATGGAGTACGGCGATTTCGGCGCAGCCAGAATGGCCCACGTGGCTAGGGTCCGTATCACAGGCGGTGCAAAAACCGTCCATGGTTTTCGCGCCCTCGTCATGATTTCCGGGAACCCAGCCATCACACTTCCCGAAGTGCCAGCCCTCCCGATCTTGGAACTCCATAAGTTCCACATGGTAGAAGCAATGGTATCCATCAGTAGCCTGGAATGCGGTGGCGCGTTGTGCCATCCAGAACGCTACGATGGCGGGAAGTACGACTGCTGACGCTAGGAGATAATAACGCTTTAGAAAGGAATTGGCTCGGTTCATATTGGTTCCCTTTATTTGTGGAGCTTGTGGACTGAAATTGATAATTCACCGATATTCACGAACGTTATGATGCACTTTCTTAAATTCTTAATTTTTTTGCACCGCCTTTTCCCCGTCGCCCTTGCCCTGGAGCATGGCTTCGATTAATAGATTCGATTTTTGGGATTGCTGGACTTGTGATTCCGCAACGAAGGGGTTATTTGAGCCAGCGCCGTCTGAGTATTCCCGCCAACGAGACGTGTATTCAGCTCGGGATGTTTGGAATGTCTGACGAAATGCGGCGGACGCGTTGGCCCGTAGGAAATCGGCCCCCGACCACAGGAGCTTTCCGCCCATCAATTCAAGTTCCCCAGCGGTCAAATGGCGGTTTGGCTGTTCGCTGTTTGACTCGTAAGGCAGATGGATTGGGCCATAGATTTGGCTCAGCCAGCCTCCGAGCCGGTCGTCCGCGAGGCCCTGCTGCCAGGGTGCGGTCGTAACTTGGAAGCCTATCGCGGTCAGGCCTGCCCGTATCGTTTGGTGAAGTGATTGTGTGGCTATGTAGAGTGGGGAATTCTTCGGCGGGAGGAGGGGTGCGGCCAAATGGTCGGCCTCTAGGGATTCCACGTTGTGGAGATTCAATACGATGTCGATCGGTTTCTCAAGGCGCATCCATACTTGGAAAAATTTTGCGTACGCAACGGATTCTGGAGTGCTGCGACTACCGCCGAATGTGGTAATTACATTTTCATGGCGGCATCTGGCGGCGGAGTCCGGGTCCAATACAGGAATGAACATGAATGTTAGTTTGGCTCGCGCGTTTTTGGCGGACTCGTCATCGGCGAGTAATTTTTCAAGTGCCCCCGCGAGAACCCAACTGGAATCATGCTCATCCGCGTGTTCGCGGGCGTACATCACGATGCAGGGATGCGTCTTTTCGCCTTCATCACCGCCGGTGGAGACTTTGATGATGTGGAGGGTGCGGCCTTCGGGGGTTTTGCCGATGTCAATTACCTGGGCGTCGGGGCATTTCTTGGCTTCATCGCAGAGGAGCTTTTCATCTTCCAAGGTGAAGGGGGTTTTCATGGCGACGGTGACCTGGTCGCTGTCGAAGGTTTGGGTGAAACTTAGCGTGGCACCGCTGGAGGCCCAAACTTCAGGGATGAAGTGCCAGGCTTGCCCGGTGGTATCCGGCAATAGGGCGCCGTTGCGGGCTTTGGTGGTTTTGGCATCGGACAATTTGTAATTATCGGGGAGGAGCGGGGGGAGTTCGGGCAGGCCGTCGTTGGCGTAGCGGTAGACGGGGTTGAGGGTGGACCATTTGTAGAGGGGGACACTTTTGCAGTCGATGCGGATGGTTTTTCCGGCAACGCCGGTGAGTTTGAAGAGGAACATCCATTCGTATTTGTTTTCGAAATCGATGACGAAATGGGTGTCTGACACCTTTTTGGCGTTGGTGAAGGGCGCATTCTGAAATCGGCGGAGAGTTTGGATTCGGTAGTGGTGCGCGGGGGCAGCGGCAGGCGGGTTGGATTCGGCGGATTGGCGGGCGAGTTCCAGTGGAGGGACATCGGCGAGGGTGGGTTCGGGCGGGGGCGCGGGGGCGGGGGCGGACCGCGCCGATGGGGCGGCCAGCGCCGCGGCCGCGCCCGGCGCGCTGCACCTGTGCCGGGGCGGGTTCGGGTGGCGGAATCGGCTGATTGTCGGCGAGGGAGGGGTTGGGGAGGGGGTTTTGGAGCGGGAGGGTGGCATTTTGGGGTGAGTTGCTGGAGAGGGCGAAATAGGCGGCGGATGCGACGAGCAGGGCACCGGCCGCGATCACGATCGCGGTGCTGCGGCGGCTGATTTGAGAGTGCCCATTGCCATGAGATGCCTTCCGACCCGTTGCTGCACGGATCGTGGTCGCCCGGCTGGCGACCGGTTCCATTGACATTCTGCCCGCAGCGACGGAACAACACGAAAGGCTGTCGTTGCTTATGGTTTTTTCAGGCAGAGTAACGGCAGCATACCACGGGGGGGGGGGGGGGGGGGTGTCAAGGGGAATTTCAGATTTCAGAGTTCAGAGTTCAGAGTTCAGATTTCAGATTTCAGAGCTCAAAGTTCAGAGTTCAGAGTTCAGAGTTCGAAGCGAGAATATCACCGCCCGGAAGGGCGGTGCCACGGGGGCGAGTGGCGGGCTGGAAGCCTGCGTTACTGGGCGGCCCGGCGGCGTTTGGAGAGTTTCCAGATGGGCCAGGCGATTAGGAGGAAGGGGAGGATGAACAGCAGGCCGGTGAGGACGAGGTACATGCTCCATAAGAGTGCGCCGGCGGAGCTGGCGAGCGCCGCGTGGACGGTGGGGGCGATGCCTTTGTCGTCGGGGACCAGCGGCTTGACCGGTTCTTTGCCAATGAGATTGACCTCGATGCGGTCTTTGGCGAAGCGGGTGTCGGGGACCTGGGGATTTTGGGAGACGAAGTTGTCGCGTTCGATGCCACCGAGATCGCGGACGGCGGTCTGCACAGCCGCCGACATGGCGGAGGGGACGGTGAGCACGAGGTGGCCGGTGAGGCGTTTGTTGACTTCCTGGCGGCTGAAATCGACCTCCCGGGCGGCGGTGCCGGCGATGGCGCTGCGGAGGCGGTCGATGGAGGCCTCGACGTTGTCGACTTCGCGGTTGAGGGTGAAGGTGCGGCGCGGCTCGAGGGATTCGGCGGATTTGAGCTCATCGATGGAAAAGGCGACCTTGGAATCGAGCGTGCCGGCGACATTGGCGGCGTGGACGATCTGGCGGGAGAGGAAATCGACGCCGGCATCGGCGAAGGCCTTGTCGACGGCGGAGAGCTGATCGCGGCGGACCTCGAAGCGCAGCGAAGCGGTGATGGAGCGGGCATCGGACTGATTCAACTGCGAGGTGATGACGCGGCTCGTTGCCTTTGTCGGCGATGGCGTTGAGCGAGGCGAGGAGTTTGTTGTAGGAATCGGCGACATCGGCGGAAACGAGGCGGATCGACTGGCTTTCGCGGCGCTGACGGCGGCGACGTTGATGAGGCGGATTTGCAAGCCACGCTTGGAGGCGGTGGCATTGACGGGGTCGGAGTTTTGGGTGGTGACGCTGGTCATGAGTTCGCCGGTGTCGCGGATGCTTTGCAGGACGGACTCGGCCTGATCGCTCTTGACTTCCGCGCGGAAATCGACGGTTTGAGAATCGGGCTGGGGATTGCTGGTGGTTTGGGTCCAGATTTTTCCGATGGGCGGGCCGTTGGGGTCGAGCGTGCGTTCGATGGCGGATTTTACCTTGGCGGCGGCGGCATCGACATCGCGCACGGCGATGAACATGGTGACAGTTTCTTTGGGATTGACCGCGGCGATGTTGACCACGTGCACCTGGACGCGGCGCTTGGCGGCGGTGGTGGAGGCGTTGTCCTGGTTGACTTGCAGAGAGCTGGCCAACACTTCGCCGGTATCGCGGATACCCTGGATGACGGCATCGGCCTGATCGCTGCGGACTTCGGCGGTGATGTCGGCGACCATCTGATCGGCGACCTGGCCGTTGAGATTGGAGGCGACGATGCGGCCGGGACGCGGGGGGCTTCGGCTTCCGGCGCGGCTTCAGCAGCCCCCCCACCGGCGGGCGGGGCGGCTGGTACCTGGCGGACTTGTGTGAGCACTTTGCGATAGGTGGATTCGACGTTGGGCACGGCGATGGTCAGCACGGTGGTTTCGCGGGCGGAGAGATTGGCGAGGTTGTACATGGAGATGCTGAAGCGGGTTTCTTTTTCGTTGACCTGCAATTGCGGGCCGGTGGTATCGGCGATGGCGGTGCCATTGGCGGCGGTTTGATGGCGGTCGCGGGTGAAGCGGCGCTTCGCCGAGTAGTTGGCTGGGCGGCGACGAAGTCGGCCTTTTCCGGCGGAAACGTCGGCGGCGACGGTGGCGGCGAAGTGATCGGCATCGGCGTTTTCTGAGCTGGCTTCGACGATGCTGGCCTTGGCGTCATCGAGGATTTTGCGGGCGGCGAGTATTGGCCTCGAACCCTTCGGTTTCGACGCTGACGCTGATCAATTGCTCGCTGGCGGCGGTGGCTGGTGATGTCTTTCGTAGGCGGTGACGGTGAAGCGTGGCCATGCCTACGAGGTCGTTGTAGTAGCGCTCCTGCCTTCGAGGGTTTCGATGCGGACGCGGTAGAAATGCTGAGTTGTTTTTCGGCTTCGACGAGGTCTTTGATTTCGCCTTTGTCATTTTCGACGAAGATCGAGGAGTCGTTCTTCATGGTGCGCAGGCCGTGGAGTTCGGATCGATATCGACGAATTCCTGGTGCATTAGTAGCGCCGATCCGCCTGGATCGAGGTCGCCCAGGGCGCGGATTTTCACGAGAAAGCTGATCGAGATGATCGGCGGGACGTGGACGACGATCTGGTGCGGACATTCTGCCATTGGCGAGACTGTCGGAACTGGAGGAGGAGACGGGTCCGGCCTCTTCGGCGACGATGGGGATGGTTTGGCGGTACTGGAAGGAGCGGTACTTCGAATTCGACGGAGCCGTTCTTGACGATTTTGGCGTTGGATTGTTCGCATCGGCCAGCGGGGCCGGCCGGCGCCGGGTGCCGCCCCGCGCCCCCCGCCGCGGGCGCGGTTGTGGCGATGGCGTCATTGTCCATTGGCCTCGTCCCTTTGTGCTGATCAAACTGCTCCGCCAGTACGTCATTCCCAGCCAAAAGTCGCCCATATCGCCGTGCATCGGCGACAGTGGATCGCCGCCGAAGGTTACTCGAGGTGGCAGTTTCGCTGGGGGCTTCTCATTCTGGCGAGGTCGTGATGGAATAGACGCCGGGGAGATCGGGGTGGGGAGCTGGGATTGAGGGTGCCTTCAATTCTCTCCGGCCGTCGGGCGGTGCGTTCGATCTTAGGTCGTTCATGTGGATTAGCGGCTCGCCGAATTCGAAGCCGATGTCATCTGAATTTGTTCCGTTCACCGAGCGTGGTCCGGGTTAGGTCGAAATTTGAGCCAGCCATTATTCCGAGTTCCGCGAGCCGACCTCGTTCGGATCGGTCGCCTGGCATTCGCTCGATTCCATGTACGTCACATTCGCGCTGAATTTCCGAGTCCGCCCTTGTGCAGCTCGGCCACTTCTGATTCAGGGAGCGCCTTTCGACTGAGTTCAGATTCGGTTCAGGGCTGGAATAGTGCGATGTATTCGTCGAATCCTCGATTCAATTTGAGCGGCGACGAAGTTGCCATTGGATCTGCGTCCGGTTGATGTTTGCATCGGCGGTCAGCCCGCGCGGGCTTAACGGCCGAATCTGGTTGGTTTGGACGGTGAGTATCCTGGTCGGACTTGGTCATGATCTTGTCGCTGTTTCCACGTAACCGCTAATTGAAATTGCCCACCTTATCTTTGAGGTCTTCTGGTTTCGGACTGGTTTGCGAGGGGAGAGCTGAGCGTGCGTTCTTCTGTTGTTGTTGCCTATTCATTTGATGGCGATCATCTTGAGGAATTTCGTGAGGCATCGAGTTTCAACTGGGGCATATTGGGATCGCCGCCGGTTGTGGTGGTGTGGCTAATCGCGTGACGGTTTCGTCCGCCGCCATCGACGAAGCCGACGAAACGTTGGCGTTCGATTGAATTCCGTCGTTGCCGAGGGCGGCATTTCCAGTTTGGCGTTTCTGCGTTATGTTGATCCATTACCGGTAGACGATCACATCTGCATACGGAATCAGCTCTTCGGAGTTGTCGAGATCATGCCGCGTCGTTTCGGCGCCGATGCGCTTGACGAGGTCCTGATATCGCCGGTCGATGATGCGGTTCTTACGAGCGCAGGGCGAGCTGTGCGCTTTCACTTTGCGGTCTAGTGGTGGCCTGTTGAGCAGGTCGCGGCTTGTTCGACATTGCGGATTTCTGAGTTTCGCCGCGTCGGCGATCAGCGACTGCACCTGCTTGCCGCGCCGTCGGTTAGCGAGGTATCCGCGAGGCCTCGTCGATGGCCAGAGGCCTCGCCGCATCCGCGTTGCCGAGGAAGATCGCCGCCCGCTCGCGGCCGGGGCGGCGGTGGGCCGATCCCTGATCTTTGGCCAGTTGCACGCTCCGGACGCGGTGGGGGGGCCGACCATGACGACGGCGTTGGTGCGGGTGTCGTAGTCGGCGTAGAGGCGCGGCGTGCGGACGTAATCGCCGCCGGGCGTGCTGCCGCCGGGGGCTGCCGCCGCGCCTCCTCCACCGCCGCCGCCGCCCGATCCGGCGGGGGCGATATTTGCGGATCGAATTTATTGTTCAGCTCTGCGTGCCACATTCTGGCGTTGGTGCTTGCAGGGTCGATCTTCTCCTGATCGTGTCCGATCGTGACTTCTGATCCAGCGATTGCACGCATCTCGCGACGCGTTTATTGGCCGAGGTATCGGTCACGATGAGGTTGTTGGAATTGTGTTTGCCGAGATATCCGTGTCGCGCATCATGGCGTAAGGTCGCTTCGCAATCGGCGACGTTTTACATTTTTCAGCGGGATCAGGTGGTAATCATGTTGTGGTAAGCGGATAACTTCGGCTGCCGAAGTGATCACCGGGATCGGCGCCTTTTTGATTTGCCCGACGTCGCAATCGCACGATTGCTCGCCGGCCTCCGGAGACTGTTCGTCGTCACCACGCCATAGCCCAGCGGAAACATTACATCATCAGCAACGCCAGGCCCTGGGGTTTGTATCGAGTGTGTCGGTGATTTAGGTTACCTGCTGGTCAGGTTCGCGGTTCACCACGATGAAGCCGTAGGGTGTCGACGATCTCGTTCAGGACGGTGTCGAGCTGGGCGTCTTTGAAGTCGAACTTCATCCGTTTTGCCGTTGCGGATCTTGTTCTTATTGTGTTCCAGCTTGCGTGGTTTCGGCGTTGGTGTTTTGCTGCGAATGGGCCAAGGCGTCGGAGAACTGCGGGCGAGGCGTCGTCGGCGTCGGCGACGGCCGATTTGGGTGAGGGGATTGTTGAAGCGGGATTGATGCATCACGTAGTTCGCCGAAGACGCCGGTGGCGGCGAGGGCGACGCAGGCGGCGGCGGCGTAGCCGGCGCGGCGGATGAAGAGGCGGCCGGGGCGGACGATGGTTTTGCGCGGAAGCCGGCCAGGAGGCGTCCGCGAAATCCTTCACCTGGGGCGAGGCCGGAGAGGGCGCGGGAAACGCCGCGGTCGGCATCGCGGCCTTCGGTGAAGGCATCGAGCAGTCGGGCAGCCATTGATGTGGTCATCGAGGCGGGCGCGTTCGGCGGGATCGAGACCGCCGGCGAGGTAGGCGGCGAGATTATCATGGACCCAGCGGCGTGCCGGATTCGGGGGGCAGCGGGTTTGCGATTTGTCAGTCATGGGATACCAGCCTTTCCTTCAACCCGAAATTAAAACATAAACACGAAGTTACGAAGAGACGAAGGACCACGAAGAGGTGCCACAACCGGGGAATGGGGGAATGTGACTGCGCGGCGCGTGCTCCAGGATAGAGGTCACGATTCATGATCATTGGCATTTCTTCGCCCTTCGTTTCTTCGTGTTCAAGTAACGGCATCGAATTGTTTCGTCGATTGTTTTGCCTCCGTCCACGCGTTTGAAATGGCCATGCCGCGGTTGAGGAGGCCGCGAAGACGCCGTCGGAGATCGCCAGGACGGTGGGATAGTTCGGTCGGCGCCGCCGAGGGTACGCATGGCCAGGGGCCTTTGCATTCTTCGGGAAGTTCTTCGAGCATGCGGAGGCCTGTCGCGGGATCGGAGAGTCGGGCCAGGTCGGCGGGATTGGCGGCGGCGACGGCCCCTTCTTCCGCGGCCGCGGCATCACGGCCGGCGAGTTTCAGATCGCCGACCGCGTTTTCGCGGCTTTCAAATGATGGCATCGAGGCGCCATTGCGGGCGAGCGTGAGCAAGCCAGGCAGAGCAATCCGGGGGCTTTTCGACGGATGCCGCCGAGGATTTCCAAGCGGCGACCGAAGGTTTCTGCGTCAGATCTTCTGGCGCGGCGACTTGCGCACGCTGGCGACGATTGGGCGTAGACCATGCGGGCGGTGGCGTGCACGATTTTCTCAAGGGGCGCCGATCGCCGGGTTGCGCCTGGATCACCCATGCCGCCAGGTTTCTGGATCAGCGACCGCTGACTTCTTCCCAGCGTCGCCTCAGGAGAACGACGACGGGAGGCGGAGGGCGCGCTTTAATTGAAAATCTGTGACGAATCGGGTGGGAGGGGAGCGTGGGCGGGGTCTCGGTAGATACCAGGGCCGGACGTCGATGACTTCCATGCCGGCGCGTCGGGCGGCTTCGATGCCCAGGTCGCCATCTTCGTAGACGAGGCAGGCGGCGGGCGTCATGCCGATGAGTTCGGCGGCCTTGAGGAAGACATCGGGCGCGGGTTTGCCGTGCTCGACATCATCGGCGCCGACGATGGCATCGAAGAGGTCTTCGACGCCGACGACGGTGAGGGTTTGTTTGACGACGCGTTTCCAGCCGCCGCTGGCGACGGCGAGCTTGCGGTGTCCTCTTTCGCGGCGGGCGATGGCGACGACGCTGTGGATGGGCTCGAGATTTTCGAGGCTTTCGACGTAGTATTGTTCCTTGAGGTGGGCGATCTTTCGGCATCGACGGTGATGCCCTGTTCGCGGGCGAGGGTCTGGATGATGGTGACGGTGGGGGCGCCGGCGAAGGAATAAAAGCGTGCTTCGGGGAGGATGAGTTGGGCCTGCTTTCGAGGGCTTTGGTCCAGGCGAGGAAGTGGACGGGCATGGTGTCGACGATGGTGCCATCGCAGTCGAAGATGAGGCCGCGGAAGCCGGTCGGGGATGGGGGCGTTCCAGTGGGCGGGCCATTGGGGGGATTGGGTCATCAGAGGGTCTCAGTGTAAAGCTGATTATCCGGCATGTGAGTGGCCGTTGCAAAACATAAACACGAGTTTTGAAGGGGGTGAAGTGACGACGAAGAGCGTGGCCGCAAAGAGGGATCGAACGACTAAAGACACGAAGGAGCTTACGATAGGGAACGTATCGTACACGCCAGGTTTAGCAAAAGCCACCGGACTCAGCCGGATGACGATCAGCCGGATTTGGCAGGCCTTCGGTTTGCAGCCACATCGCAGCGAAACGTTCAAGCTGTCGCCCGATCCACAACTGATCGATAAAGCGCGAGACATCGTCGGTCTGTATATGAATCTGCTCGATCACGCGCGGTCTTCTGTGTGGATGAGAAGGTTATATTCAGGCACTGGACCGCACGCAACCGCTGCTCCCGTTACGGCCAGGAGAGTTGGAGCGCGGCACGCATGATTACAAACGGCATGGAACGACTTCGCTGTTTGCCGCGCTGGAATTGAAAACCAGCCGTGTCATCGGGCAACGACATCGCCGCCACCGGTCGCGTGAGTTTCGGGAATTCTTGGATGTGATTGAAGCTCAAGTACCCGCCGATTTGGAGGTTCATAGCATTGTGGACAACTACGGCACTCACAAAACGGCCATGATCCGGAAGTGGTTCGCTAAGCGCCCACGCTTCCACGTCCATTTCACGCCCACTTGCGGTTCCTGGATCAATTTGGTCGAACGCTGGTTTGCTGAGCTCACCAACAAGCGCATTCGACGTGGTGTGTTCCGCAGCGTGAAAGAATTGGAAGCCGCCATTCGGGAGTATATCGCCGTGCATAACGAAAACCCAAAGCCCTTCGTTTGGACGAGAACGGCGGATCAAATTCTGGCCAGTATCGCCCGTTACCCGCAGCGCACGGTTGTCGCCCCATCTTCTTGACTTATATCACGAACCAATGGGACAGGAGACTAGTCCCAGGGCGAGACAGAATCGTAGGCGTATCGCTCACCTAGGATGCGCCGGATTTCTACACCAATCGCATCCGTGGTGAAAACAGAAAGGCGGCTCGCACAGGAACTTTCGACCGCGGAATCGTAGTAATACAAAATCTGCCGATCCAGGAACTCCACATCCGCCAGATAGAAATCGAGACCACCGCTACACATTCCGCCGTGCCAAACGGAAAGCACGTTTAAATCGTTACCATGGCTCACGATCTTGGCCACCACGACGTCCTGCGCATCGAACTCACAAGTCAACGGCCACACGATGCCCCAGTCGTATTCAAATTTCTTCGCGCAACGTTCGAGCAGGTCATAGGAAACAGACCCTTCTTCCGACCATTGCGTGAGAATCTTGCGCTCCAAAAACGTGAGGTTCGATGCAGGCGCATACTTCTTCTTCACAGATCCAGCTTTTTTCGTAGTCATGTTGTCCGCTCACACAATCCAGCGTTTCGCCGGGCGGCGCACGAGCGCCTTGCGCGGCTTCGGTTTCAGCATCGCAGTCAGGAATCGCCCAAGGCTTCAGTTCGGCTTGGTGTTTCTTCTGCTCAACGGCTTTCTTGAGTTCGTGCTCATCCGCATACCACTGCCCTTCATGGCAAACCATTGCCTGCAGTTCGGCCTTGCTGACCTTCTTGCGCGGTTGCCGATCATCACTTGCGGCGTGGCAGCTGCTCGTTCCGCCACTGCTGGTGATATCGTTCGACCAGAGTGCGAACGTGATCCTTGCCCAGTTCTATGCCGCGACCATCGGCGGGAACGAAGAAGAGTGGCGGCGCTCCGAAGTACGATCTCCAATTGCATACGGAAACGATGGAGGCGCCGGGCCCCGGAGGGATGACGGTACAAGTCTCGAACGGACTGGTCCCCTGGCGGCGGACATGGTTCATGCCGCACGTGCTCACCGGTGGCGAGGTAGATGGAGGCGTATACAGCGTCGCCGGCAATGCAAGCGTGCTCGCATATCGCAATGTCAACGTAGGTATCGGCCATGTATGGCCAGAAGCGGACCCGAAAAATATCCAATCCCTGCATCTCCAATTCGGAGTGGGCTGGGCGTCTTGCCGATCAACGCAGGGAAATTGGCGATTCGAGACGGAAGAAGAAGTAAGTCCTTCGTTGCTAAATCCGCCGCATCGTTCCTGTTCCCAGGCTGACTTTGGCACCTTGGCGACTTCACCAGGTTGCCGGGCGTTGATCGGGTCAGAACCCTCGCGCCACTCGTGATGCTTACTTCAACTCGCGTTGAAGTATTTCAGTGTAGCAATGAACGGCACGGATCTAACGGATGAGAAGTGCTAAGCCGTCTAGTACCCGCCAAAGTATTGGTCGGCTTGCTTCATCCATCGCTCGGGCTGCTCTTCGGGCGGGCCAATTACGATAACCGGACTTCACGATCCTCCCAGTAATGGAACGACATCCCGGTATGACGATGGGCAATGCTGCCTCAGTGGTCCTCGCCTAATCTGAAGGAATGCAAAAGCGACTGCTCGTGATGGCGATTCTGCTCGTGGTGGCTGGAGCGCTAATTGTGCGCAGGGGCCGCGCTCAGGATGAATTAGACTCGCTGGTCGCCTGCCGCGAAACCCAGAAGCTCATTTTCGAGAACGCTTTTGTGCGGATCATCGACGACGTGATCCCGCCTGGCGTGTCCGAACCGAAGCACCGGCATCCGCACGGAGTGGTAATCGCTCTGGAAGACGCCGATACGGAAACCCGCTCGTATCCGGAAGGCAAAGTATTACGGCGACACACGGCGAAAGGCACGGCCAGTTGGAATGAAGCAATCGTTCACGATGTGAAAAACGTTGGGAGCGCCTCAACACATTTCATCCGTATTGATGTCAAGTGACTTCCGTCGTACCGAGATGGGACAGGCACCTGTGCTTGCGCCGCTCCTGAACTGATCGCCTGCTGGCCTGAAAACCGGCTCACCGGAAACTGGGCCATATTGGCGGGTAGCGGGGGAGACCGAACTGCATGCAAAATTCAAAATGTTTGTATATTCGGCGACCGCGCAGGATGGCGGTCCGGACAAGTCGGCTTGGCAATGTGGAATCAGAGTCATAGCTACGCTGCAGATTGGCAGCTGTGAGCTGGGCCTAATCAAGCGTCCGCAGCCAGATATCGCGCACAGAAATCTTGCATGGCCGGCTTTCGATCTCGAAGCCAATGAGTCCCGGTTGGTTATTGATATGAGGCAGCCTGTGCATTGACGGGGCCGTCATCATAAATTTCAGGTCATATGGTGGCTCGTCCGCCGGCTGCGGGTGATGTCCACGGCATGCGGTGACGCTTCGTACTGAATGCCGCCACCACCGCCCTTTTCGATCTTCATCTGCAGTTTCAGGTCGAAGTCGCGTGTCTTGTCGCCGCGATAGACGATATAGTTGGTTGCCCTTTGCCTTACCGTCGAATGTTTCGCCCACCATGACGCCGTTTTGCGATCTGCCAGATGCTAGTGTCGGCATCCCATCCGCTTAGGTCCTTGCCATTGAAGATCTCTTTGTAGCCGGTGTGCTGCCAGTCTCAGGTGGTCGCGCCGCAGGTGACTCTAGTGCCGGGGAACCGACTGACCGATGATCACGCTTGGGAGCGTCAGAGCAAGATAGCCAGCGTCGGCGTCGGCAGAAGCGATTTCCCGACGGAACCCGCGCAGGGGAATACGCTGCGGACATGGAGGATCGCGCCTTCCTGGTGCGGGCGCCGACTTTCCTATGGTTCGATGGCTGTTCCGGTCAGGCGATCTTGTACTTGGCGATGAAGTCATGTTCTACCTCGCTGCTCATCCCCGGCACCTCCGGGGCAAGCACCTCGCCATTGACCATTTTCTGTCTGCCGCCTGATTCCATGTAGATGGCGTTCGGAATTGCGCACAGAATATTCATATCGACTGGCCCTCCGCCATGGCTCGCCAGTTCAACGGCAAAGCCATCGGCGATAGCTCCAATCTCAATCCACTCGGTGGGGCCGCCGGCACGGCGATTGTCTGGCTGGACCACGTCGGCGCCTTTCCTGAGCAAAAGGTCCATGAAAGCATGCTTGTTGTATTCGTTTTCGCCGGTGGCGATGCGCATGTCCAGTTCGCTGGCCAGTTCCGCATATCCTTCGTGATCCCACGGAGGCAAGGGCTCTTCATACCAGAAACAGCCTAACTCCTGATATACGCGGCCCCGACGCAGCGCTTCCGTTCGATTGAACGCCTGATTGGCATCAACTAGAATCCGAATGTCTTTGCCGGCCACTTTGCGCCCGAATTCAATTCGTTCTACATCGTCCTCGAGCGAGTAGCGACCGACCTTGACCTTGAAGGCGCGATAACCGATCTCGAGCGTCTCATCAATGGTGCGTTTGTACTGCGAATGATCGCGATCGTTTTCGCGATACCATCCGCACATCGCATAGGCCGGCATGCGGTCCCGTACAGCCCCGAGCATTTTATACACTGGCAGACCCGCCGCCTTACCCAGAATGTCCCAGACGGCGATATCGACCAACGACATCGCAAACTGCGTGACGCCCTGCACACCCTGATACTCGAGCGCCCGCCATAGGTCGGCGCGGATCCTCTTCGGAAATGCCGGGTCTTGGCCGATAAGCACCGGCTTGATTTCGTACTCCAGGATGGTTTGTACGACCCGCGGGCCGCCTTCGATCATTCCGAAGTTGCTGTAGCCCCAACCGGTGATACCGGCATCGGTGAGGAGACGAAGGACAACTCCGCCCGCTGCGGAACCAAAGTCATGAATGGCATCCCCGGTAAACTCAGCCGGAGGTAAGCGCAGCAGATCTGTCTCAATGCCTTTGATTTTGATCTGCCGCTTGGCTTCGGCAGCTCTTGTCAATCCGCGGCTTAGAGGTGCCGCGCCCGCAAGCTTAAGGAGAGTGCGACGATTCATGGAGCCTTTCTCGAACGTTGAGCGCAGACGCATCATACCGCGACTTTTGGAATAGTAATTTGACGAAGTCTCTTCGATGAAAGCATCGATTCACTCGGACGATGCCCGCAAACAGGCTTCAAAAGAGTTCCGGTCGAACGTGGGGTGAGCGGTGTGGCTGCAGGCGTGGGTCCGGCGTACGTGGCAATGTGCTATTTCCCTTTTCAATCGCCCGACGATTTCATGGCTGCTGTTATGCCCAATCTAGCTGTGCTTCAGACATGAAGAATTACACAGACCTAGAGCCGACTTTTCAGGTCAGTGAAGTGCTGATCTCCCGATAGCTAATGGAAGCGATCTCAATGTGCGACGCAAACAATTTGTTCCGGGATCGTTCGTAAGACGAAAGTCCGCCAGATGCGTAACGGCAAGTCGGCCAGGGTCATCCCAAAGGCGAATAATGGTTGCCATGACGTATCGGCGTTTGTGGGTAGTAATCCTATCAATCGCTCGTTAGCGACCCCCCAA
>CAWAXV010000037.1:0-169568 GCA_963786095.1 uncultured Acidobacteriaceae bacterium
CAATATGTCGAGCAAGCACGGAAGGGCGACCACGTTTGCTACATTTCTGACATGAGCAAGTTCAAAAACCACTACCCGAAATGGAAGATTACGCGCGGACTGGATTCGATTCTGGAGGAGATGATCATGGCATCGTCCGAGAAGTCCCGCCAGGCCGTCGCGGGCCGGTAGATCGGGCCGAGACCGTCTCCTCGGAAACTTCAGAAACTTCTCTGGGAGGCCTCTTAGGGGAAGGCGCATTACCTTCGTAAGGGGGGCATTTTACAAGCGGTTCGATATAGTTTTTACGTGCAGAATCGCGAAGAAAAGAGCCGGACCGCCTTACTGGAACCGCAGGCGAGAGTTGCGCAACCTAGTGGTATTCAACCGCTACCCGCAGGCCTGGGTACGGCAAGTGCTTCCATCGAGGATGTCTCCGCTCCCGCTCGCATTTATCGCCATCCCTTCGCGATTGCGATCGTCTTCGGCTTGGTGGCCCTGCCGCTTTTATTATTCGGGATCGAGACACCTGCCGTGATGTTCTATGACGAAGGCTACTTCGTTCCGGAAGCGAAAGTCTTTATTCAGGGCGCGACGAATCCTCACCAGGAGAAACCTCCTCTGGGGAAATTCCTTTTGTCACTTGGCATCAGGGCCGCGGGAGACAACGCATTAGGGTGGCGCGTTGCAAGCGCCGTATGTGGGGCCCTGGCACTGGTAGCGATCTTTCTTTGGACCTATCTGCTGCTGAAAGATGTTCGGCTTGCTTCCCTTGCGGCAGGGCTCACTATCTTCAACAATTTTTGGTTTGTGATGTCACGCATCGGGATGATGGATGCGTTCCTGATGGTGTTCTTGACCTGGAGTCTGGTGGCTTTCACAGCCTCTCTCGTCCTGGATGTGAAGGTTGGCCTGCGCCGTTTTCTATTTTGTGCATCGGGCGTTTTGGTGGGGTTGGCAGGCGCGAGCAAATGGAATGCGATCGATACGCTGGCCGTCTTCTTTCTTGTGACATTTGTGCTGTTGTGGATCGCACGTCACCCGATCGCAAAGGCAGACTCCTCCCTTTCAGGCTGCGCAGACAAAATCAGGCAGATTGGGGTTCCCGTTCTTCTGCTGGGCTTGATCGCAGCTCCCATCGCATCCTACAGTCTCGCGTACTGGCCGCTGTGCAAAGCTATTCATCGACCATTCAATGTTCATGAATTCATAGCGATGCACATTTCTATCTGGCATTTCAACAGCACCACGATCTCAAATCCGGCCATTACTACCCCTTGGTATGCCTGGCCATTTAACTTGAATCCGCAGCGCGCGCTCTCGTACCTGGTGGCCAATCCCGTGGTCGCTTGGGGCGGCTTAGCAGCGATGGCCCTCTGTCTGCGGCGTTTCTGGAAGGCCGTTTCTTTCCAGGAAGGCCTCGTCTTCCTGCTTTTCGCCGCAAACTACCTTCAATGGGCAGTGACTCCCGAAAAAGGTCTGTTTTATTACTACTACTATCCTTCCGTGATGATCCTTGGCGTGACGATGGCCGTTGCCATTCGCCGCTTGCCGACTCGTGTCTTTGGCGTGAGCGTCAACCTCCTTCTCCTGATGGCTGCTGGCATTTACTTCCTGCGGTGTTATCCACAGATGACCTACTTACAAGCGCCATGGGACTGCGCATTTGGATGTTGGCCGTAGGGATTTGCGAGGTCGGCTATTTTTGGTGAGACTTCATGTTGCACGGATGGAAAAGCCACAATCCACGACTGAATGCGGAAAGATGACCCACTATGAGTGCCCCGCAAACGGAGGTTTCTAACGGGAAGGCCTGGGGGCCTGATGCGCTGGCCGAAGTCCGCGATGCTCGGCGCAAACATCAAGAGGCGAACACTGCTCATCGCGACGCGCATATTCGATCCAACCGCTACTTCTACGACCATCTCAAGCGTGTGCTGCAATTCATTGTCGAGCCGGGCAAACATGTTCTCGACGTTCGTTGTGAGACCGGCCATCTGCTAGCTTCCGTTCGGCCAGCGTTCGGTGTTGGCGTTGATATCAGCGCTGCCATGGTCGAGCGCGCACGGGGTCAGCATCCAGATCTGAATTTTGTGCAGAGCGATCCGGAAGACCTCGAATTGAACCAAGCTTTCGATTACATCCTGTTCAACCACATTTTTGACACCGTCGATATTCTTCGCGCACTGGAACGCATCAAGCGGCTCTGCACATCTGAAACGCGGATTGTGGTGATCAACTACAACGATTCCTGGACACCCATTCTAGAACTTGCCAGCAGGATCGGGCTACGCTCGCAATTTGTCGAACCCAACTGGATCAGTGAAAATGACATCCGCGGGTTTCTGAAGCTGGCCGGTTTCCGGCCCGTTCGGCTACATCGATTCATGCTGTTTCCGAAATGGATTCCAGGTCTGTCGCAATTGTTGAATGGATTTTTCGCCCGCCTGCCAGGTTTGCGAAGGCTTTGCCTGATGCAGATCATGGTGGCCCGATTGGTCACCGAACCCAAGCGCGAAGAAGAAGTCACCGTATCTGTAGTGGTGCCTTGCCGGAACGAAGTTGGCAACGTACAGCAAGCTGTGGAACGCATACCCAAGCTGGGTAAACACACGGAGATTCTGTTTTGCGACGACAAATCGACGGACGGTACCGTCGATGAAGTCCAGCGCATGATGGCGCTTTATCCAGACAAAGACATTCGTCTGGTGGAAGGGCCGGGAATCTGCAAAGCGGAAAATGTTTGGGCCGGGTTTCGCGCCGCTACCGGCGATATCCTTGTGATTCTCGATGCCGATCTGACGGTCATGCCGGAAGAATTGCCAATGTTCGTCAGGGCGCTGGTAACGTCGCAAGGTGAATTCGTAAACGGGAGCCGCCTGGTCTATCCTCTGCCACAGCTTGCGATGAAGTTCGCAAACACCATCGGCAACAAGCTTTTCGGGCGGGTCTTTTCATTCTTGCTGGATCAGCGTATCAAGGACACACTTTGCGGCACCAAGGTACTTTGGCGCAAGGACTGGGAATACATGGAAATGAACCTCGGCATGTGGGGAATCAAAGATTTGTGGGGTGACTACGAGCTATTGTTCGGCGCGAGCAAACTACACTTGGAGATCGTCGAAGTTCCCGTGCATTATCAGGAACGAGTTCATGGCGTAACCAAGATGACCAAGGTATTCGCCAACGGACTGAGGATGTTGCGCATCTGTTGGCACGCCTGGTTTCGGCTGGGAGGTTAGCGCCTCGTGCCAGCAGCAATTCTCCGACGCCTGCTTGCGCATCCCCTCACGGCTTCTCTCTCCGTGGATAATCCGGCCACGACGGAGCTGCGAAATCAAATCATCGCGTCCAAGCCCTTCTTACGCTGCATTTACGACGAGTGGTACAGCACACTGGCCAAGGAACTTCCGGCGGGAGCAGGGCAGGTGCTGGAGTTGGGGTCGGGTGCGGGGTACTGCGATCGATTCATTCCGGGGTTGATAACTTCAGAGATCCTTCACTGTTCCAGAGTGAAAGTTGTTGCCGACGCGCAACGAATGCCATTCGCCGACGGGTCGTTGCGCGCGATTGTTATGACGGACGTTTTCCATCACATGCCTCACGCAGAGCGTTTTTTCGCAGAGGCATCGCGATGCGTCCGTAAGGACGGGAAAATCCTCATGATTGAACCGTGGGTCACGCCCTGGTCCCGGTTGGTCTATACTCGCCTGCATCACGAACCTTTTCGGCCCGAGGCAGAGGACTGGTCCTTTTCCTCGACCGGTCCGCTCTCTGGCAGCAACTCTGCTATTCCTTGGATTGTGTTCGTAAGAGATCGCCTCAGATTTGAATCCCTTTTCCCGGAATTCTCGATTGAGCGGATTTGCCCTTTCATGCCATTCCGTTACCTGGTATCCGGCGGTGTTGGGTTGCGAAGCTTAATGCCGGGTTTCACCCACGCCGCATGGGCAGGGCTTGAACACATATTGGAGGCCCAAATGCCGCGGTTCGCCATGTTCGCCTTCATATCCTTAAACCGATCCTAGATAACTGTTGCGATCAGGCGCACTCACGCTCTCGCGAGCCCCGCCCTGCTTCAAAGATATTCAATGCCCAGACATACAGAATTCGCGCAACCCAGCGGCGAGGCGATGCGCGGCCAAGGAGAACCGTTGCTGCGGAAGCGGCAGAGATTACGAAGGCCTGCGCGGGCGGCGGGAGCGGGGCAGGGGATGGCCGAATTCTTGACGAAAGGTACAAACCGTAAGGGAGCTCTCATGATGTCAGCGGCCAGAATGCCCAGCCTTCGAAACCACGAAGGCTGGGGCAGCCAGCTCTTTGCTAACGTCCGCAAGGTGCAAAGCTGGGCCAGCCCCCGGTCAATGACCCCTTTAGGGCGCAGGTATCGCGTATCTGATTGGAGGACGAAACGACTTACGTTCTCTAAAAAACTTACCAAAGGAGCGAATACCATGCGTTCAAGACTTGTTGTTCTTTCCATGTTGTTTTCCGTTGCCGCCCTGGCTGGCGCTATGACAGTCAAGGTATGGGTCTTCGGCACTGGAGTTGCCACCGAAGCAGACCGTAGCTCGGCCATGAGCGAAGCGCTTGACTCGGCCACACAACAGGCCAATGCCATGTGCACCGGCGTGGTTACCACCACCGAGCCCACCGGGAATTTCTGTATCAACTCCACCGACGGAGACGGAAATACCCAGTATTCCTGCACGGCCATGGTGAAGGCGCTGTGCGAGATTCAGGGACGGGGGCGCTAGATCAAAACTCGAATCGGAAGCTACTACTCAGGCGCGGGTTGAGAGCCTCAAAAAGGTCCTCAATCCGCTTTTTTTGAATTGGAAAGGAGTCTCCACCTACGCCATCGAGTTTGTCGAGAAAGCGAATGTCATCACAATGCCTAAGAAGCGAGCTTCCCGCGTGTCGCGACGATGATAAGAGTTAGAACGTAATCTCGAACACAGTGCCGGAATTATTGGCCCCTCCATATTGGGTGGTGCCGTAAAGAGCGCCCTTGAATTGCGCTACGCCTGCCATCGGGTTCGATCCCATCGCGTTGTCGCTGTTCGTGGGAAAAGAAACCAGCGTGGTCTCGGTCCAAGCTCCCGACGAGGTCGCCGGGGGCGTCAATTGAATGACAGAACCACCCCCACTCACGCCGCCAGACGAAGCAGTCACATACAATACTCCGTTCGGGCCAACCGACACTGCGCCCTGGGGATGCGAACCGTAGTGTGGAAGCTGTGAATGACGCGCTCGGTCCACGTCCCTCCCGTTTTGGGAGTCAGTTCGTACACAGTACCCAAATTCGCCGATCCGCCCTGGTAGGTGGTTCCGAACAGCACGCCACCCTTCCGATGCACCAGTCTCGAGTCTGGAACGTTTCCGTCGCTCGTGGTCTTGAGGGCGCTGAAAGTATGTACTAGCGTCTGAGTCCATTCCCCTACACCGTTTGCCGGTGGCGTGAGCTTAAAGACGACTCCGCCGTTGTTAGCGCCGCAACTCGATGCTGTGCCGTAAAAAGATCCGTTCGGCCCAGTGAGAAGGCCGTTGGGATCACACCCCCCTGCGAAATTCGTCTGGTCGTCGAAAGAGTAAATCGCCGTATATGTCCAAGTACCTCCACTACTCGACGGCGGTGAGAGTTCGAATACTAGACCTCCCGAATTACTCCCCTTCGTCCCGTACAGGTTGCCGCTCTTATCGAAGATCAGCCCCGAACCTGGGTACCCAGCGCTGAACAATATGTCGGTAAAAGTGTACAGAGTGGTTTCGGTCCACGCGCCCCCACTTATCGCTGGTGGCGACAACTGGAACACGGTCCCGTAATCGCTTGTTCCTCCCATCCAAGTTTGACCGTAGAGTGCGCCATTGGAATCCCTGACAAGGCCGGAAGTAGGAAAAGCGCCATCGGGAACTGACGTAAAACCGTACAGTAGCGACTCGGCCCACGACCCACCCTGCGCGGTAGGAGGGCTCAACTCAAAGACGCCCCCTAAAAATGGCCTCCCGTTTTCGGCAGTGCCATAGAGATTGCCTGCCGAGTCGATATACGGGGCGTCCAATGGATATCCGATGCTTGTAAGGGAGTCGAAGTTATAGAGTACCGTTTCAGTTTGAGCCGACGCCATGCTGGCGGCAAGCAGCAGTGCAAGAATTGCCGGGAAGATCAGCCCAAGTTTTGTAGCGAGTACCGCTGATTTGTTTTCAATTCGATTCTTTGATGCAGACTGACGAGAGTGGGTCTTCATGTTACCAGGAGTCTCCTTTTTTGACTCCAAAAACGGAGCTAAGTGTATACGTGTTTCCCTTGCCTCCACAAATGTGCAACTCGAAAGCTGTCCACCGCAGCCCGGGAACGAATAGCGGCCGCCCAGAAAGCGCGGCCAAGGAGGACCGTTGCTGCGGAAGCGGCAGAGATTACGAAGGCCTGCGCGGGCGGCGGGAGCGGGGCAGGGGATGGCCCAATTCTTGACGAAAGGTACCACCCCCGCCCGCGTTTGACGGGGTGGAAGGAAGGAACGGCAAAACTGCCACACCCCTCCGACTACCACGCGAGGCTAGTGCCTTTCGAGGAACAATTCGGCTGCCGCCCGCCCCGTGAGCCGCTGCGAAACAGGCAAAGGCAGTGTGGGGAGGAGTAAGTAATAGTGCGATTATGCTATGGTCGGGGCTAGGATCGAGCGTCGGCCCCCCCAAAAATGCATAAGACTCCGATATTGCCGCGTTCTATTTTGAACATCCTTCGAGGGTCGAAAGATCCGTACCTACGTAACCTCCCGCGACGGAGAGGGTACGCGAATATAAGCAGCAACTCCCGCCCTTCGAGTGGTTAATCAAAAAGAAATCAGCCGTGCCATCGTTATTGAGATCCATCGGCACTTGACCATTTGCTAACCTGACGTGAGTTGGAGTGAATACGACGTCGGCGCGCAGTGGTTGTGAAACCGCAAGCAAGCCGGCACCAGCTGCTCCAGCAGCAAGGGCATACAGATTGAGTTGTTGGAGGATTGGCTCGGACAGCTTGGAGGGATCTCGTAGCTCTTGAACAGATTTCATGGGAGTTCTCCCGAAGCAGGGGAACGGATTATCCCTCTAGCAGGATGCTGAAAAACGACTCCCAATCCACAAGATGACATGTTAGTAGTGACATCATGCGAGGAGACGATCAGCAGCAAGATGGGATGTTCAGCTATATTTCACCCGACAAACGAGTACCGCAGGACCATCCGTTGCGGATGATTCGAAGCCTAGTAGACGGGGTGTTGGATCGACTCTCACCGCGGTTCAATAGGCTCTATGCGAGAGCGGGGCGGCCGTCAATCGCACCCGAGAAGCTGCTGCGGGCGTTGTTGCTGCAGATGCTGTACTCGGTGAGAAGTGAGCGGCTGCTGATGGAACAACTGGATTACAACCTGTTGTTCCGGTGGTTCGTGGGATTGAGTATGGACGATGAAGTTTGGGATGCCAGCACGTTCTCCAAGAACCGGGAGCGATTGCTGGAAGGGGACATCGCGGAAGCTTTCTTTCAGGGGGTGTTGGGAGAAGCGCGAGCCGGGGAACTGCTGAGCGACGAACATTTTACCGTGGATGGGACGCTGCTGGAGGCCTGGGCATCGCATAAGAGCTTCCGGCCCGTTGATGCTGTGGCCAAGGATAAGAAGGATAAGAAGGATAAGAAGGACGACGAACCGAAACCGCCGGCGCCGCGGTGGGACGAGAACAACCCCACGATCAACTATCGGGGAGAGAAACGCAGCAATCAGACGCACTGTTCGACGACGGATCCGGAAGCGATGCTGGCCCGAAAAGGACGAGGCAAGGAGGCAAAGTTGAGCTACCACGGACACCTGATGACGGAGAATCGAAGCGGGCTGGTAGTGAGCACACTTGTGACCACGGCCTACGGTGCGGCGGAATGCCATGCCGGACTGCTGATGGCGGAGAAGTTGCCCGGGCGCGGACGAGTCACCTTGGGTGCAGATAAAGGATACGACCAACGCGAGTTCATCGACGAGCTGCGACAAATGGAAATCACACCCCATGTGGCGCAAAACCAGAGTCGACGCAGGAGCCGGGTGGACCGGCGCACGACTCGGCACTCCGGTTATGAGGTAAGCCAAAGAAAGCGGAAGCGGATCGAGGAAGTCTTCGGCTGGATGAAGACGGTCGGACTGTTGCGCAAGCTGCGGCATCGTGGATTAGAGCGAGTGGGCTGGATGTTCACGCTGGCGGCGGCGACCTACAACTTAGTTCGCATGCGGACGCTGATGCCGAAGTGTGCCTGAAACTTTGGAAGAAGCGAGAGAATACTCACTGCGAGACCAATCTGGCAAATCTACAAGCTCCAGCCGCTCATAAAATCACGAACCAAGTGGACCGAATCGCATCGAAGCTCGATTTTTCAGCGTCCTGCTAGGTGCTGGAGGCGTCAAGATGCACCAAATTGCGGTCGTGTCCTGTATAGTGCGTGGCGAACCTAGGCAGGATCAATGAGTGCTATAGCGGTGTTTTGACAGCTAACCGTCGGCTCATTCGTTTATGTGTGTGCCATTTGCCTTACCGACGTAATTTTCGCAGGGTGGGTGAAAAACGAGCTTCGAGACACTTCTGACATGGGCACAAAAAAGCTCCATCGTCGGGAAAGACAATGTGCCCGCACTTCTCACAGATCCGTCGCGCATTCCCAAGAACTTTCATTTCTGTGAACACAGTGCCCGAAACACAATAAGGACATCGCGACACCTCGTTTTTCGCAGCTGACTCCACTAATCAGATTTCTCCTTCTGGCGCTGAACCAAACCGAGCAGCACGACAGGTTCTGGTCGGAAAGCTGGGGTGAATGGCTTTAGCCCGATCAACTGTGGCAGGGTGCCGTTCTAGCGCACACACCCCTCAGCAAGTGGAGGAACAGAGCGAGCCAAGTAACAAAACTTAGGTCTTGCGGGAGGCTCGATGTCGTGGCTCTGAAGCAGGGCTCCGACCAGGCGCGAGCCAGCCAGAGCAGTGAGAACGCAGGGGAGGTCTTGAAAATCGAGACTGTATCGCCCCTGCGTCTTGTCCGCAGGCTACAGCATGATGGGGGAGGCATGCTCTTTCGGAAGTCAGGTCCTTTGTACATCACCTTCCTGATGGCGATCCAATGTTGACTGAAACTCTTCGCAAAACGATACCTTGCAGCTATCGCTTGATGTCTCCCCGCTCTCTTTACTGCTCTTGGGCAACGACGGGCCAATCGTCCCGTTGGAAGACTCATGACTCATGGGGAACGACAAACTCAAGTCGACAACCGTTCGCTTCACGGACTCGGATCTTTATCTCATTGAACGCCTGCAGGAAAAGCTCGGGCTCGATATGTTTCATGTTATTCGGCTCGCCGTTAGGCACTTGGCCGAAAACGAGAATCTACTGTCTTCCCCGTCAGTCCCTAAGAAGCGTTAGCTATTGTAATCAGGCGTTACGCTCAAGTGCCCGGCTTCTAGCCGCGCTCCCTGTGGGGAAACTTGCGGGCATTGGAACTGGGGGCGAAAGGCTCTTTACCCCACTGATGTTCGGGAATACCATCCGTGCCAACTGGATGGAATCAAGAAAGTCTCTAGCTCATCGACATCTGTCGGCTCCCGTCGATGAGCTTTTTCATTTGGAACGCGCTCTTAGGGCTTGCAACTCCCCCCGAATTTGCTAGACTTCGGCTGCCGTGACGGAACCTGCCCCCCTAACGCCTCTCTGCGCGATCTGCGGAAAGCCTGTAGACCTAAAGACTAGCAAGACTGATAGCAACGCAGAAGCGGTCCACGAAGAATGCTATCTGGCTAAGATTCAAGCAAGAAATCCCAAACCTCCAGCAACGCAGTGATGCTCCCCATGGTCGATGGCCTCGACTCTCTTGAAACCGTGCTCGCATTGCTGAAGCAAATGGAATCCAACCTCCTTGCGTTGAAGCAACTACGCGACTACGTCGGGAATTGGGTGGGTAAAGAAATGCTGGAAGTTCTAATCGAAGACAACGAAACGCAACTGGCAGAAATCAAGCGCAAGCTGATCCAGTAGACTGCAACGCAGTATTAGGACACTACCAGACGCTAGGACTCTACCCCCAAAGTGTGGGTGTGATCCCCGTCACTGACATAACGTTCTGATCCGCGCAGCATACTGCGAAAGAGCGCTGAATTTCCATGTCAACCCTTCAGGAAGTCAGAGCAGCCGAGAAGCGGGTGGAAAAGGTTCTGGAAGCACTCAACTTGGACGCTGCCGAAGATCCGAACCACCTGAGCGAAGACCTAAGGAATGCGACTGACGAGTACGCAAGAGCGGTTCGTGAATTAAGTTTAAAGTAGCCCACCAGCATAGGAGTAGAGTTCACCCATGGACGATAGTTCAATTGCGGTACGGACTGAGAAACTCCGTCGAGAGATTGAACTGATCCAGCAAGAGGAGCGAAACTCCCGTATTAACAGAAACCATTCACTAGCTGCGAATGCAGCGCATGACAAGCGGGAGTTTCGAGTCCTTGCGATCCGTGAAGAACTTAGAACGTTGGTCGAAAAAGTAAAGGGACAATCAAGCCGCGGATCAGTCTGGTACAGTTGATTTCCTCTCAATTGATGTAAGCAGGTGTGGGATTGACGCCAGCATTCAGTGGGCAGAGCGGATCACGAACAGGATTGATAACGTTCCCCTCCGGCACGGGAGTGGTTCCTCGTTCCACTCTTTGTTGTGAATGAGGTGGTCGAACGAATAAGGGATGGCACGATTACTCAATACGTCTATGACCCATCGAAGGCGCGCTTGGTAAAAGCAGAATCTTAGTTCTCTCTCCATCAAGCATTCCTTCCTCATTTATCGCCCGCCCCTGCGCGCATCGGCGATGCCCATCCGGATTGGGGTGAGCTGAGTTGACCTGATCTGACGCTGATCAAGAGCTGTTCTACCGTGAAATCACCGCACCTCGGAGTGTGTACATCTCGACATCACATACACATCCTACCCCGCCCGCGTTTGACCCTCCCCAGTCCCTTCTTTAGACTGAAGGATTCAGATCACTTATAGGTTCCTCTTATGGCAGACAGCATTCATGTGAAGCTCCCCGACGGGAGCGTCAAGGAAGTTCCTAAGGGCACTACTGCGCTCGATATTGCTAAGTCCATCGGCCAGCGGCTGGCGGACTCTGCGCTTGCGGCCAAGGCTAACGGAGATCTCATCGATCTCACGCGCCCGCTCGAAAAAGATACCGACCTTCGTATCCTGAACGAGAAAGATCCCGAGGCGCTCGATATTTACCGGCACTCGTCCGCCCATCTGCTGGCGGCGGCCGTGCTCGAGCTTTTCCCTGAGACCAAGCTCGGCCACGGGCCTTCCACCGAAACCGGGTTCTTCTACGACTTTTACCGCCCCACGCCTTTCACGCCGGAAGATCTCGAGAAGATCGAGAAGAAAATGCAGGAATTGGTCCAGCAGAACCTTCCCTACGCGCGCGAATTTCTGCCTCGCGATCAGGGACTGGCCGAGTTCAAAAAAGAAGGCGACTTCATGAAGTGCCACTTCATCGAGCAGTTCACCAAGCCCGATGAAAAAATTTCGATCTACCGCACCGGCAAGTTCACCGACTTCTGCCGCGGCCCGCACATCCCTTCGACGGGCAAGATCAAGGCATTCAAGTTGTTCAATATTGCAGGCGCATACTGGCTTGGCGACGAGAAGAATCAGCAACTGCAGCGCATTTACGGCACGTCGTTCTTTTCGAAGAAAGATCTCGACGAGTACCTCAAGCACATCGAAGAGACCAAAAAGCGCGACCATCGCGTACTGGGCCAGCAGCTCGACCTGTTTTCGATTCAGGAGCTCGCGGGGCCGGGCCTGATTTTCTGGCATCCCAAGGGCGGCATCATCCGCAAGGAGATGGAAGACTGGATGCGCGAGCAGTATTTGAAGCGCGGGTACTCTCTGGTCTATACGCCGCACGTGGCGCGTCGGCAGTTGTTTTTTACCTCAGGGCACGAGGGCTACTACTCGCAGAACATGTTCGACGCCATGGAACTCGATGACGCCGAATACCGGCTGAAGCCGATGAATTGCCCGGGGCACATTCTGATCTACAAGGACTCGCTGAAGTCGTATCGCAACCTGCCGGTACGACTTGGTGAGTTGGGCACGGTCTATCGTTACGAGCGTTCTGGAGTGATGCACGGCCTCTTGCGCGTACGCGGGTTCACGCAAGACGATTCGCACATTTTCTGCGCTCCGGAGCAGACTGAGGATGAGGTTGGCGGCTGCCTCGATTTCGCCCTGGACGTGCTTAGGGATTTTGGCTTCGACAAGTATCAGACCGAGCTTTCCACGTGGAATCCGGAAGACCGCAAGAATTTTGTGGGCAGTGAAGAACAGTGGATTCATGCCACCCAATCGCTCGAGAAGGTACTACAGAGTCGCGGAATCGAGTACAAGACCATCCCGGGCGAGGCGGCGTTTTACGGACCGAAGATCGACATTAAGCTGGTGGACGCGCTCGGTCGGCTCTGGCAGCTTTCGACGGTGCAGGTCGACTTCAATCTGCCGCAGCGCTTTGGATTGGAGTACGTCGCCGAAGACGGTTCGCGCAAGCAGCCCGTCATGGTGCATCGCGCCCTCTACGGCTCGGTCGAGCGTTTCTTCGGCGTGCTCATCGAGCACTACGCCGGGGCGTTCCCTGTATGGCTCTCTCCGGTGCAGGTAGCGATGATCCCCATCAGCGAGCGCCACGCCGAGTACGCGAACAAGATTGCGGATCAACTCAAAGCCATCGGTGTGCGCGTCGAGGTCGACGCGCGAAACGAGAAGATGAATGCGAAGATCCGCGAGCACGCCATGCAGAAGGTGCCGTTCCTGCTCGTCGTGGGAGATAAAGAGGCCGAAGCGGGTAAGGTGAACGTCCGCTCACGCGGGAAAGAAAAAACCGAAGACATGCTGGCTGCGGAATTCGTGGAGAAGATCAGGAAACTGATTGCGGAGAAGCGCCCCACACTCGATTAAAAATTGCGCCGCGAAAGCCGCGATCGACCGGTCCCAATCTGGAACACAACATGCCAAAATTGTGCGCTTTTCCCCACGCACAAAGGTATCGATCGCTATCATGGGAAATGAGAGAACAACGAAGCAACTAGCGTTTGTCTCCCAGAAAATTTGTGGGCCGATCATCCCATGCGTAACGTAGTAGTGCAGCAAAGCTGGAGCGAGTATCCGGACTTCGTCCAATACCTGACCGAATTAGGCTTTGAGCGCATGGTGTTGGGAACTTCCTCCGCGCGTCTCAAGGGTAAGTACGCCCTGGCGTGGCAAGCCGTTCGATCATCCTTCCGCCTCGTATCTCGTTTGCGCGTGCTTAGAGATGCAGGAATCGTCGTCGCATCCGGTCCTTTTGCCTACGTGATTAAATTGCTGGCGCGGCTTCGTCTCATCCGTTACCAGAACCTGTTTTGCTTCGCATTCTTTGTCCATGCGCCTTCGTGGTTCCCGTATTCCGCCTTCTGAGTCGCATTGACAACTCCAAAGACCGCTACATCATCTTCAGCCAGTCCGAGATCGATCTTTACGCGGAGCATCTCGGCATCGACCGAAGCAAGATGCACTATCTTCCATGTGGCGACTGGGGTCACGACCCCGAGCCATCCGACATCCACATCCCTGCGAACACGAAGCCCGGCGACTACTACTTCTCGGGCGGTTACAGCAACCGCGACTACCTTTCACTGATCGAAGCTTTCCGAAAGATACCCGCACGCCTCATGATCATCTGCTCTTCTCTCAATAAAGAGCTGGACTGCGTTCCTGTCCCGCCCAATGTCGAGGTCCTTCGCGACGTTCCGAGCTCCGCTTTTGAGGCGTATCTTCGCAACTCCAAAGCTGGCATCATTTCCCTGAAGCACGACACCGGGGCCTCACGACAGAGCGTCATGCTAAGGCTCATGTGCAACGCGAGAGCTACCATTGCCAGCGACGTCGGAGCGGTTCGCGAATCGATCACGGAGTGTCGGGTTACCTCACGAGCAATCTAGAGGCTGAACTCCCCGGCCTGATTGCCAGAATTGAATCGGATCCTCATGCCGCCACTACCGCGGGCGAGGCCGCTCGCGCCAAGTATCTAACCTGTTTTTGCCGGAAAGCGCTATCCGAAGGATTTGAAAAGATTTTGTTTCAAACGGCCGATTCCGCGCTGCTTCCCGCGATCCTGAGCGCCGAACCGTCGAGGGCTCAGGTCGCCTGACGATCCCTGCGGTACCATGTTCCCGTGCATGTGCTGGCGCAACGCGCTCTTGGCGATATCCGGCGGCAAGAACTATTAAAGGCCGGAGACCGCGTTGGCGTTGCCGTTTCCGGTGGGATCGATTCCGTCGCACTCCTTCGTCTGCTGCTCGAGTTGCGACACGAACTTGGTATCGTTCCTTCTGTCGTTCATTTCAATCACAAACTTCGTGGGGCCGAATCCGATGCCGATCAGCAATTCGTCGCGAACCTGGCACGCGAGCACGATTTGCAATTCCACACCGACGGCGATGACGTTGCCCATTACGCGTCAGAGGAACGCGTCAGCATCGAAACCGCCGCTCGAGACCTGCGTTATGGATTCTTTCGTCACCTGCTAGGGGAAGATTCCGCAACCAAGTCGAACAACTCCCAGACGCTCGACAAGTTGGCCACCGGACACACTCTCGACGATCAGGCCGAGACCGTTCTCATGCGTCTGATTCGCGGTTCGGGACTGCGGGGGCTCGGCGGAATTCATCCGCGCATTCCAGTGGAAAATGAGAACGAAGAACTCTCCGGCGAAATCATCCGCCCACTGCTCACAATCCGTCGCTGCGACCTCGAGCGCTATCTCCGCGACATTAGCCAACCGTGGCGTGAAGATTCGACCAATGCCGATGATCACTTCACGCGCAACCGCATTCGCAAGGCCGTAGTCCCTCTGCTGGAAAAAGAATTCAATCCGTCAGTGGTCGAAAACCTGGCTGAGCTCTCCGAGATCGCTCGCGGCGAAGAAGATTACTGGGACAATGAAGTCTCAGGATGGATCGGAACGACAGTCCACTGGACCGAGCCAGCTTGGGCCCGAGCTATGCCGAGTGAAGCGCCCCTGGTGCAGATCGGGCTCGCAGGCAAGTCGACACCGTCGTCCGCCATCGATTCGGCGCTGCAGTCGCGCATCGACGACGCGCCATGGTTGGTCGTTAACGCCTCCGTCAGCCGCATGTGGTTCCTGGGCGAGCCCGCCGCTGTTCAGCGCCGGCTGGTAAAAGCGATCGGGGAACACGCCCGAATTCCGCTGGAGTTCAAGCACGTGGAAGAAATCCTCCGCTTCGCCGCGGAAGACGGGCCTTCTGGCAAAGAATTGTCGCTGCCGCTCGGTTGGAAACTTCTACGCGAACCCGAAGAAATGATCTTTCTGACACCTGACTTGCGTGAGTCCACTCAGCCACTAGATTACGAGTACGACCTCCCAGTCCCCGGGCTGATTGTTCTCGATCAAACCCGTTCGTCTTTCGAAGTTCAGCGGATCCCCGCCGACGCCAATGCGGGTTATAATCCTGAGCACCTCCTCGACGCCTCATCGCTGCCCGGACCGTTAAGGGTGCGGAACTGGCGTCCCGGAGACAGGTTTTGGCCGGCCCATACGAAATCCCCCAAGAAGATCAAGGAACTCCTGCAGGAGCGTCATGTGGCCCAGCCGGAACGCAGACTGTGGCCGGTGGTCGTAAGCGAAGAAGAGATTATTTGGATGCGAGCCTTTCCCTCGCCAGCCAAGTTTCGGGCGAAGCCGGGGCAGGACGCCATTCTGATTATTGAAAAGCTCCTTACCACGGGTCCCGCGAAGTAGAATCGGATAGCGATGTACCGGGAGGCGTACCACGTCCATGACCGCTCCGCGAGTCGAGCCACTTCGCCAAGTCATTACCACCGAACAGATCCAGAAGCGCGTGAAGGAGCTAGGACGCCAAATTTCTGACGACTATAAAGGTCACACCATCCAGGCTCTCGCGGTTCTTGAAAACAGCTTCATGTTCCTCGCCGACCTGGTGCGCGTCCTCGAAGCGCCCGTCGTATGCCAGTTCATCAAACCCAAGTACACCCGTCAGGGGGGCTCGACCAGCGAGGTCATGGAGATTTTTTTCAGTCACGAGCCCGACATCCGGGGACAGCACATCCTGCTCGTCGAAGGGCTCGTTCATTCCGGGGTGACCAGCGAATTCTTGATGAACGACTTGCGGGCTCGGGGAGCCGCCTCGGTAAAACTGGTGACACTGCTCGATCGGCAATCGGCGCGGCGTGTACCCCTTCAACCAGATTATTTCGGATTCCTCGTGGACGACACTTTCCTCATCGGATACGGCCTGGGGGCTGAAGAACAGACCAATCGAAATTTGTCTTACCTGGCGGCGGCAACCCCTAGAGCCCCCATGACTTAAGTCACACTCAACCGAACGCCCCTTTTTTTCATGGAAAAGGTAGAATAAAGTCTTAGGTATTCGCCAATCGAAAATCGCGGATGGGCATCTAAACAGCTGTAGGAGCCGCGGAGGGGTGGTTTACATCGCCTTCCGGTGTGAAACTCAGGAGTCTTCTAGGTGAACTCAACTGTAAAGACCGTATTGTTCTGGCTGCTGATCGGTATTTCAGCGCTGTTGCTTTGGGAAGTCGTCAAGGGAGCCCGCGACGGCCAGAAGGACGCAGAGTTAAACGTCAGCCAGTTTATGACTGATGTGGACCAGAACAGCATTCAGGAATTCACCGTGAATGGGATGGAGGTGCGCGGCAAGCTTCGCAATAGTTCTGCGTTCCATGCCACCATACCTGCGAACTATTTCACGCCCGAAATGCTGAAGGGATTGAATGACAAGCACGTCGTGGTCACCTTCCGCGACGCCAACAGCGGAAGCCTTCCGCTGCAACTGCTTGGCACCTGGGCGCCGTTGATCCTGCTGGGCGCTCTGTGGTTCTTCATGATCCGCCAGATGCAGACCGGGGGGAATAAGGCGCTTTCGTTCGGCAAGAGCCGGGCCCGCCTGCTCTCGATGCAACAGAAGAAAGTCACGTTCAAAGATGTCGCCGGAGTGGAAGAGGCGAAAGAAGAACTCCGCGAAATTATCGAGTTCCTGCGCGAAGCGCAGAAGTTCCAGAAGCTTGGTGGACGCATTCCCAAGGGCGTGCTGCTCGTTGGACCTCCTGGAACCGGCAAGACTCTTCTGGCCCGCGCGGTTGCCGGCGAAGCCAACGTTCCGTTCTTCTCGATCTCGGGTTCGGACTTCGTGGAGATGTTCGTAGGCGTCGGAGCCAGCCGCGTACGCGACCTTTTCGAACAGGGCAAGAAGAATGCTCCCTGCATCATCTTCATCGACGAGATTGACGCTGTCGGACGTCATCGTGGCGCAGGCCTCGGCGGCGGGCACGACGAGCGCGAGCAGACGCTGAATCAGCTTCTCGTTGAGATGGACGGCTTCGAGTCGAACGAAGGCGTCATCCTGATGGCTGCGACGAACCGGCCGGATGTGCTCGATCCTGCACTGCTGCGGCCTGGGCGCTTCGACCGCCGCGTGGTCGTGAGCCGTCCTGATGTGCGCGGCCGTGAAGAAATCCTGCGCGTGCACACCCGCAAAATTCCTTTGGCAGAGGACGTAGATCTCTCTGTGCTGGCGCGCGGCACGCCGGGCTTCTCCGGAGCCGACCTGGCCAACATGGTCAACGAGGCCGCGCTGGCTGCAGCCCGCCAGAATCGCAAGGCGGTTCTGCACTACGACTTCGAACTCGCCAAAGACAAAGTCCTGATGGGCGTGGAGCGCAAGTCGCTGCTGCTCACCGACGAGGAGAAGAAGAATACGGCCTACCACGAGGCGGGACACGCGCTCGTAGCTGCAAAGATGCCGCATTCTGATCCTCTGCACAAGGTCACGATCATTCCTCGCGGCATGGCGCTGGGCGTCACGATGCAGTTGCCCACCGACGACCGTCACAACTACTACAAGAACTATCTGGAAACGCAGATCGCGATCCTGATGGGCGGCCGCATTGCAGAGGAGACGTTCCTCGACGTGATGAGCACCGGCGCCGGCAACGACATTGAGCGGGCCACTGACATGGCGCGCAAGATGGTCTGCGAATGGGGAATGAGCGATCTCGGTCCGATGACCTTCGGCAAAAAAGAGGAGCAGATATTCCTCGGCCGCGAGATCGCCCAGCATCGCGATTACAGTGAAGATACAGCGATCAAGATTGACCAGGAAGTCCGCAAGCTGGTCAACAAGGGTTACACCGTCGCCAAGCAGATTCTCTCGGACAATCGCGATCTCCTCGAGCGGATCGCCCGGGCCCTGATTGAACGCGAAGTCCTCGACGCCAACGAGATCAAACTGCTAGTTGACGGCCAGGAGCTTCCGCCAGTCCAGCCGCCACCGACGTCCAAAGACGACGGCGTGCAGCACGTCATCAAGCCAGACCTGCAGCCGGGACGCGCCAAGGGTGGCGAACGGCCGGCAACCGCGTAAAGCAGCAGATAGGCTAAGCGTTTAAAGGGCGGCCCAAGTGGCCGCTCTTTGTTTTGCGATTCCTAACCCCACCAGTCTCGCTTGCCATCAACCGTCTAAATGTCAATTCGGGTGCTGGTATTACTCCTTCCTGTTCTCGTTGCCAGCCCCGTGCATGGTCCCATCCAGCGGGCAGAGCGTGGGTGACACACTATTGTCCACGCGATGGTGGATTGGCTTCAGCGTCTTCAGGTACGCAAAAATTCCTGCAAGGTCTTCGTCCGTCATATTGCCCAGCACCGACCACGGCATCGTCTTACTCAGCTCGCGGGCTTTCACCGTGCCGGTGCGCATGGCTTTGATGAACATGGCATCGTCGTAATAAGGGATTCCCGAAGCATCAGGCGTGAGATTTGAACTTGCCACGGTCCCCCAAGGGGCCCGGAAGACCTGTCCTCCCGAAAATTCCATTCCCGCTATCGGCACGTGGTGGTTGTCCACGGGAGTGTGACAATCTGTGCAGCCGATCAGGGTCACGAGAAATCTTCCTCGCTTCACGGGATCTGAAACATCCGGCGCGGCGACTGGATCCGTAATGGGCTGGGGATCGTTGCGCATGATGTACTTTACCGGGAATATGATTTCGGTCTGCGGAAGAGGGTTCTTGACCGGCGGCAGCGTTCGCAAGTAGCAAATGATCGAGGCCAGATCTTCATCCGGCATATTTCGATAGTGGGCGAAAGGCATGATTCCGAAGAGCGCACGTCCGTCGTGGCCAATGCCCTCGCGAATGGCGCGTGCCAGCATGTCATCCGTCCAGTTGCCGGTGCCAGTGTCTTTATCGGCCGTGAGATTGGGGGCAAAAACCTTCCCGGGCAGGTCGGCGTACGGGAGTTGCTGCCCGGAACCAGTCATTCCCGGCAGAATGGGATCTCCATGCCTGCTCCAATCATGTGGCGAGTGACAGTACAGGCAGCCGATTGAATTCGCCAGGTACTGTCCGCGTTGCAGCCGAGCGGGTGTGGCATCGAATGTGCGCGAGGTAAGCGGTCTTGAACGTGGACCGAGAAACGCCCGTGGCCCGAGCACCTTCACCGCAGCAAACCCGACAACGATAATCAGAACGACTACAACGACCAACACAATTCTCAACGCAAGCTTCATACGCGAGTCCCCCGGCGCATGATTATGGGCATCGAGAAAGCGACTGTCAATGAAGGGTCTCGACGCCCTCGTCGACGGCCAGGAGTTCCCGCCAATCTAACCGCCACCGACGTCGAAAGATGACGGCGTGCAGCATGTGATCAAGCCCGACCTGCAGCCAGGACGAGCCAAGGGCGGCGAACGGCCTGCAACGGCGTAAGCCAACAGACAGACTAAGCGTTAAGAAGGCGGCCCAGGTGGGCCGCCTTTCGTTTGTGGCGTCGGTGTGAGGTCGGCTCGACTTGCGGCCAGCTAGTCTGAGATGGGCAGTCCGGGTTCAAAGAGGCAGGATGGGTGGGACTGGCCATCGGGCGTCAAAACTGGAAAGCGGGAGAGGATGAGTGAGACGGAGATTTATCAGCAGTTATGCGAAGAGGGCCGAACCTCCTCCACTCCCACCTCTGACTAAGGGCAGCCGCTTGCAGATTCAGCGCTCGTACGCGTCGACGCACAATGGTTGAGGCTACCCTTCGATGCGTCCCAGCCAAATCTTCTTCGCTGAAAGTCGAAGTAGATCTTCGATGCTCCCAAGATGCGTGGAGCCAAGTAACCGTCGTACCTCGATTCGGGCGTAGCCGGAATCGAGAAGATGGGTGCCCCACAAACTATGCTGTTACCCAGCAGCACCTGATTGGCCGTTAACTGAGTAAATGGGATGGAGCCACGCACATCGCGTCCCACGCCCACCGTACGTAACGATTGGCCGACGTTCGGCAGGCGGTCGGCAAAAACCGCCAGACTGTCCGCTCCGGTGTCCAGCAGGAGTTTCTCGGAGTAGCCGTCAATGCTGGCCTCTAACGCCAGGTAAGGCACATTCGGCACAAACGGAATGCTGATTTCAGGTTCTTGGTTCCGTCCAAAGTGAATTCTCCGTGACCTGAAATCGATCTGAAAGCTGGTCTGGCGAAGAAGCACGTCCAGCCCCAGCACTAGATCTTCGTGTATTCCCGTGAATCTGGAGATGGGTGACAGATCAACGACAAGAGCTCTCACTGAGGTTGCACTTACATCACCCCAGCTGAGTTCGGGCACGAGAACACTGTCCGACCGGACGATGTGATTGGGTGCAAGTTCTTCTATGGATCCAGCCGATTTGAGCTGCAGCTTGCGTGCGATGCGCTCATCCATAACACTTCGGTCCGAGCCGGTATCGACCACGAACGAAAGGTTCTTGAGCTTACCAATGGAGCCCTTGACCACGATCAGGTATCCGTTGTGAAGTTCGAATGGAATGTCTTTTCGTTCGGACTGACCCGCGACAGGCATGGCTGTCACAAGCACTATTGTAAAGGCCACGATCCCTTTGAACTGCCCCATCTGCCCCTCCGCCCACGGTGTGTTCGCAGCGCTAAGGGGTAGCAATCGCCTTCTGAAGAAGTCCCGAGGGTTATCTGGTCTTTTGCTGAAGATTCAGTGACGGGAGGGTCAGTGGCCTATGAGGAATGAACGGTGACCGACGAAAGGACGGCTGGCGGAAGTCCCATGCGGCGCTTATAATTCACCGCAATTCTGGGCTTGTAATCTCCTTTATGTCTCGCCGCTTCGCGATCGGCTCATGGATTCTGGACGCTGAACTGAACACTGTCAGCCGGGACGGCCGAGTCATTCGGCTAGAACCGAAGGTGGCCGAGGTAGGTGCATGTCTGGCGGATCGGGCAGGAGAAGTGGTTCGAAAGGAAGAACTGATCCGAGCCGTTTGGCCTGACACCTTTGTCACGGAAGACGTTCTGACGAAAGCCATCTCGGAACTGCGCCGGGCTCTTGACGATGACGCCAAGCATCCCCAGTTCATCGAAACGATACCGAAACGTGGCTACCGGCTGGTCGCGCCCGTCATACACAGTTCCGCTGGCGGTTCAGTATTAGGGCCGCGGGTTCGATGGGGTGCTTTCATAGTTACTCTGGCCATCACTGTCGGCTTCGCGATATGGCTTCAAAAGCCGCGACCAGTTAAGCCGTCCGACACCACCGTCCTCATTGGCGCTTTCGAAAATGACTCCGGTGAACCGGTGCTCGACGGGACGCTACAGTTCGCTCTAGAACGAGAACTGAGCAATTCGCAGTTCGTTCATGTGGTATCACCTGAGCGCGTTCAGGACATTCTGCAACTGATGCGGCGCCCTGCTGACACCCCGGCGGACCGTGCTCTCGCGCTCGAAATCAGCCGGCGAACTCCAGACATACGCCTGCTGATTACCGGGCGGGCGCAGAAGATCGGCTCCCGTTATCTGTTCACGGCTAGCATAGTTGACCCAGCAAGCGGAAACATGGTTCGTGCTGCTGAGGCTGAAGCCGGCAGCCAGAACGAAATTCTCGGCGCTATCCATGTGCTTGCGACCAAGGTGCGTCGAGATCTCGGCGAAAGTATTCCCCTCACACCAAGAACTGGCGAACCGCTGGAACAGGTAACGACTCGATCTTTGCGTGCGCTGCAGTTGTATTCAGAAGCTCTTGATCAGATGATCCAGCACGGCACCGAGGCTGGTAACGGGATCGAGCTACTTCGAGAGGCACTGAATCAGGATCCAGATTTCGCCTCTGCGCATGCCATGTTTGCTCAGGCGCTGCGAGACTTGGGAGACCCCGAAGCGACACCACATTTCGAACGGGCTTTCGCCATGGCTCACAGCGCCAGTGAACGCGAGCGGCTGTTTATTACTGGCAGCTACTATGGCTCCAAGGAGGATGGGGACGAATCCTTCACCAAGGCCATCACAGCATACGAGGAACTGCTACGTCATTATCCAGATGATTTGTGGGCTCTGAACAACCTCAGTGTTCTTTACGAGATGTGGGGACGCACTGAGAAATCTTTGCGACTTGGCATGCGAATAGCCGACTTACGACCAGAGATGGTACCTTCCCGTGTTTACGGCCTTGCTGTGCACAGCGATGACGCGACCCTGGATCGAATCGCTGCGGGCTGCGATCGCCCGTCGAATCTTCACTCCTGCCAACTGATATTCATGGTTCGTGATGCGCGCCCGATTTGGCAGTTGCTGCGGAAGGGCGATGCTGACCAGGCATTTCGTATTGCTCAAACGCTTAGTGACCACGCGTCCCAGCTTTATCCGAAAGCCACAGAGGTGCCGAGCCTCATCCTAAGTGACTTCTATCTGGATACCGGCATGCTCCAGGCCGACGAGAAGCTTACAGCCAAAACTCTGCGGGGAAATGACAATGCGTACGCGTGGTTCACAGATCCAATTCTTATCGCCCACCACCGCCACGACAGGGCTGCAGAGCGAGAGGCTCTTACCCCGTACTTGAAGTACCCGCCTGACGCGGCCATATATGCCCCAGAGTACGTGGAGTCAGGACGGTTAGAGGATCTCCGTGGGGTACTCAGGAAGCTTAAGAAACGAGAGGGCAAAACAGGGGTCTACTGGGTCAGCGGTATCGTCGAATTGGCCGAACGTGACTTCGCGAGCAGTATCGATAATCTACGACGAGCAAAAGATGCAAACGAACCCGGCGGCTACACTGCCGCCGACCAACTGGCCACAGCACTGGAGCATGCTGGCCGCATCGACGAGGCCGTGGATGCGCTCCGCGGGTGTCAGACCAAACTCGTAGGCCAGCCCGACTCCGACGCCGCATCGTGGGACAACTTGGATGGCCGCTGGCACCTTGCACGACTGTACCGCCAAGCGGGGCATCTGGCAGAAGCTGAGGCAGAGGAAAGCGCTCTCCGCGCTCAACTCAAGCTCGCTGACCCGGACCACGACATTGCTCTTGCTCTAAAGCAACTACCGTGCAGGAGCGAAGCAGCAGCATGCCACTGATAGAACCAACGATCCCGCTCCGTGTTTCCCAAGCCGACTAGTAGATTCCAGATTTCCAATAAATAGATGCGGGCGCTGCGCCTGCTGAAAACGGCCCTATTACTCCCTCGATTCGAGGCTTTTCGAGGGGTCCGAAAAATGCCATTTTGTGGTATAATTTGAGCAGTCAGAATTACACCCTAAGTATTAGGAATTTCAATCACTTGAAGTCTTTCCAGGGGGACTTTCGAGCGGGTCGGATCGAGCGGAATTTCCAGCCAAATTCCAGGGATTTGCGGCACTGTTTTCTAAGAAAAATTCGGGACATTTTCGCGGAGCGGAATGGCCACCAAAGAGATTAATACTCCCATCGCTGACACCAAAATAAAAACCGACAAAGTAACTCCGATCACCACCGCGAACGGTAGTGGCAACGGAGGCAGCAGCGACTACAACGCCGATTCCATCAAGGTGCTCGGCGGGATGGAAGCCGTGCGCAAGCGTCCAGCCATGTACATCGGCTCGACCGGCGAACTCGGCCTGCATCATCTCGTCTACGAAGTCGTTGACAATTCTGTTGACGAAGCTCTCGCCGGTTTCGCCACCAAGATCGAAGTCACGATTCACCTCGACAACTCCATCACAGTTGTTGACGACGGCCGCGGCATTCCCGTCGACGACATGGATATCGATGGCGAAAAAGTTTCCGCGGCGCAAGTCGTTATGACCACGCTGCACGCTGGCGGAAAGTTCGACTCCTCGACCTACAAAGTGTCCGGAGGACTGCACGGCGTCGGCGTCTCTTGCGTCAACGCACTCAGCGAAGAACTCGACCTCGAAATTTGGCGCGACGGCGCCACGTGGCAGCAGACTTACTCCAAAGGCGAGCCCACCAGCAAGATGAAGAAGACGGGCGTCGCAAAGGTGAAGAAGGGAACCAAAGTTCACTTCGTTCCCGACCGTACCATTTTTACCGCCACCGAATACAACTACGACACCCTGTCGCAGCGTCTTCGCGAACTGGCTTTCCTGAATAAAGGCCTCGTGATCACGCTGACCGACGAGCGCAACACAGACTCGAAAACCGGCCAGCCGAAGCACACCGATTTCAAATACAACGGCGGCATTGCCGAGTTCATCAAGCATCTCAATCGCGGCAAGCAGGTCCTCCACGACAAGCCCATTTACATGGAGGCCGAGCGCAGCGGCGTCGTGATGGAAATCGGACTGCAATACAACGACGCCTACTCCGAATCCGTCTTCAGCTTCGCCAACAACATCAACACGGTTGATGGCGGCACGCATCTCTCTGGATTCCGTACTGCCCTGACCCGCACCATCAACTACGCCGGGCAGCAGATGGGCCTGTTCAAAGATGTCAAAGAGAATCTGACAGGCGACGACGTTCGCGAAGGCCTGGTCGCAGTCATCAGCGTGAAACTGCCGCAGCCGCAGTTCGAAGGACAGACCAAGGGCAAGTTGAACTCGGACATTGCGGGCACGGTCACGCAGTTCGTAAACGAGCGTCTCGGCGCTTTCTTCGAGCAGAACTCCACCGTTGCTCGCAAGATCATCAACAAGGCAGTGGACGCAGCCCGTGCCCGCGAAGCCGCCCGCAAGGCGCGCGATCTAACGCGCCGCAAAGGCGCGCTCGATTCCGGTGGTTTGCCCGGTAAATTGGCGGACTGCTCCGAACGTGATCCGAACCGCTGCGAGTTGTTCCTGGTCGAAGGTGAGTCCGCAGGCGGAACCGCCAAGCAGGGCCGCGACCGCCGCTTCCAGGCGATCCTGCCGCTCAAGGGAAAAATTCTGAACGTCGAGAAAGCCCGTTACGACAAGATGCTGGCCCACGAGGAAATTCGCGCCATGATCACGGCGCTCGGCACCGGCATCTCGAAAGAGGATTTCGATCCCACGAAAGTTCGCTACGGCAAAATCATCCTGATGACCGACGCTGACGTTGACGGCAGCCACATCCGCACACTGCTGCTGACATTCTTCTTCCGCCACATGCAGGATCTGATCAAGCGCAACAATGTCTACATCGCGCAGCCGCCGCTGTTCTCGCTGAAGAAGGGCAAGTCGCAGCAGTACATCAAAGACGAACGTGAGTTCGTCAAAGTCATGGTGAAGCGAGCCGCGGAAGGCTTGAGCATCCGCTACGGCGAAGGCGCCGCTAAGATCGAAGGCAAAGACCTGGCCCGCTTCATGACGGTGCTCGACGAGTATCTCGGTTTCTTCGAGAAGCTCGACAAGCGCGTGCGCAACGAGCGCGTCACCGAACTGGTTCCGAAACTCGACCTCGCGAAGCATGCTGATTTTGAAGGCGACAAGAAGACTGCACCCAGGAAAATCGAGCGCCTTGAAAGAGAAATGAAGAAGCTCCAGAAGGAAGAGGGCTTCAAGAGCATCGAGTCACGCTTCGACGAAGAGCACAACCTGTGGGAAGTGAGCTTTGTCAACAAGCACGGCGCCGAACACGTCATCAACTGGGAACTGGCGTCGAGCGCGGAATGCCGCCAGTTGATCTCAAAGTACAAGCAGATTGAGCCCTACATGGAACCGCCGTTCGTGATCGAGACGTTGGTCAAGGCCACACCCGCCGCCGGTAACGGGGATGAAACCGAGGGCGAGGATGGGGAGAAGGCCGAGAAGAAGGCGGCGAAACCTGCCAAGCGCAAGACTGAGATCGAAGTCGTCGAGAAGACGAACGTCCGCGACCTTCGCGACTACGTGATCAACGAAGGCCGCAAGGATTTCACGATCCAGCGCTATAAGGGACTCGGCGAAATGACTGCACCCCAGTTGTGGGAAACGACCATGGACCCCGAGCGCCGCACGCTGCTCTTGGTGAAACTCGAGGACATCGCGGAGTGTGAGACCATCTTCACCACGCTGATGGGCGAAGACGTCGAAGCCCGCCGCAAGTTCATCGAAGAGAACGCTCTGGATGTGAAGAACCTCGACATCTAGGGATTCGTCACAGCTTTAAAAGAACATTGGGCGGCCTTCGGGTCGCCCGTTTTGTTTCGCCCACGCTGCAAGCCGTCAAAATCGCCTGCAAGGCCTGCCCGGCTCGACGTTCTCCTGCAGAGGGGATCACACATGTCAACCTTGGCGGAATCGCTTGGAGAGATTAAGAAGCCTTGGCAGTGGCTTGCAATCGGCGGAGCGATCCTGCTGATTTGGGCAGCGATTGCAATCCCTAGCCTGAACCGAAGCCGACTTGCCGACCAGACGATGACCGTGGCTCATCGCCAAGAGGCTGCTGAGTTGTACGCAGGCGCGGCGACGAAGGCCAAGTCTGCGGCGGGAGAGGCGACCACCGAGGCAGTAAGCATGGCTGTCGCTCAACTCCAGACACAGGACGATAATGCCGCGGGCCGCAAAATCATTCGCACCAGTTCACTCGAGATGGTGGTTCAACATCCATCCGAAACAGCGGAGAAGATCGCTGCGCTCGCCGAAAGCATGGGCGGCTACGTCACCAGCGCCGAGGGTGGCGGAGAAAGCGCCACGTCAGGCAAGCTAACCATTCGCGTGCCGGCGGTCCGCTTTGAACAGGCGCGCTCCCAGATTCGTAACCTCGGCCTCCGCGTGGAGAACGAAACCATCGACGCTCAAGATGTCACCCGCCAGTACGTCGATCAGGACGCCAGCATCCGCAACCTGCGCGCTGAAGAGTCGCAGTATCTCTTGATCCTGAAGCAGGCAACCACGGTGAAAGATCTCCTCGCGGTCAGCGAGAAGCTCAGCGAAGTCCGCGGACAGATCGAGCAGCAGCAGGCGGAGTTCAACTCGCTGTCAAAACAGATCGAAACGGTCGCGATCTCAATCTCACTGCGCGCTGAAGCCGAAGCGCAGGTACTTGGGCTGAACTGGCGACCGGGCTATCAACTGAAGCTTGCGCTGCGCGATGGATTGGAAAGCCTCGCGAATTACGCCACAGCAATGACGGCTCTTCTGTTCTATCTCCCAGCGGCGCTGTTGTGGGTGGGAACGATCGTGTTCGCAGTCGTAATCGGATGGCGCCTGTTGCGCTGGGCCGGGCGCCGCTGGTTCGGATGGACCGACGCGGCAGCGTCGCACAGTTGAAAATTGGCCCTCGATTTTCGGGTACCACGAACTGAATCACAAACGGCAGGGGGGCCGCGCACTACAATGGCTAGCCATGATTTCATGCCGGCTCCTCGCCCTTCTCCTTTTGCTCTCAGCGGCATTCCAATCTGTCGCCCAAACTTCTCTGGCGCCCACTCCTCCCATGGGCTGGAATAGCTGGGATTCCTACGGCACTACCGTCCGCGAAGATCAAGTCAAAGCCAACGCTGACTGGATGGCCGCCCACCTCGCGAAATATGGCTGGCAGTACATCGTGGTCGATATCCAATGGTACGAACCGAACGCGCAAGGCCACGAGTACAAGCCCGGTGCGCCACTCACGATGGACGAATACGGCCGCCTCATCCCCGCTGTCAATCGCTTTCCCTCTTCCGCGGATGGCGCCGGCTTCAAGCCGCTCGCCGACTACGTTCACGGGAAAGGACTGAAGTTCGGAATCCACATCATGCGTGGCATTCCGCGCCAGGCCGTCGAAAAAAATCTTCCGATCAAAGGCACGCCCTACCGCGCCGCCGACATCGCCGACAAAGACAACGCGTGCCGGTGGAATCCCGACATGTGGGGCGTTGACACCACCAAGCCGGGATCGCAGGCCTACTACAATTCCATCGCCGATCTCTACGCTTCGTGGGGCGTCGACTTCGTCAAAGCCGACGACATGGGCAGCCATCTCTACCAGCCAGCCGAAATGAAGGCGCTCGGCCTCGCCATTCGAAAAACCGGTCGCCCCATGCTGTTGAGCATTTCTCCTGGCCCGGCGCCGCTCTCCGAAGCAGCGTTCTTCGAGAAATATGCGCAGATGTGGCGCATCTCCGATGATTTCTGGGACGACTGGAAGCTTCTGCGCCGGCAATTCGACTTCATGCGCGACTGGGCGCCTGACGTCGGCAGGAATGATACCTGGCCCGACGCCGACATGCTGCCGCTCGGCAAACTGCGCGTCACCGCACAAGAAGGCGGTGGCGACCCTACCAAATTCACGCCAGACGAACAGCAAACAATGATGACTCTGTGGAGTATCTTCCGCTCTCCGTTGATCCTTGGCGGCGATCTTCCAAGCAACGACGCAGCCACCACCGCGTTAATCACAAACGACGAAGTTCTTGAAGTCGATCAGCATAGTAGCGGAGGTCATGAGGTGAGGTATGGGAATTTTTGTGTGTGGGTTGCGTTTGGCGCGAAGTCCGGGGAATATTACGTCGCTGTCTTCAATTTGAGAGATGAAGGCTTTGTAGAACAGCCGCTGTCCTTGTTGGACTTTGGAATTCTTGGCTTCGTCAAAGATGTACGAGATCTATGGGCGCACAAGTCCGTCGACACAACCAAAGGCTTAAGGGTCAGACTACGTCCGCACGCGAGCGTACTCTACAAAATCAAAACAGCTGCAAAATGAGTTTCGCTGCTGGGGTGCGCCTCCTATCAGCTGTTCGCAGCCCTGATCTCGACTTCAGGTTTTTCGCCGCGAAACACCCGCGAGATGCCGCGCACCACGCGCCGCATCGGCAGCTCGCCCTTGGCATCGGCAAAGAAAATTTCGCCCATGCGGCTGCCGCGGTAGTACCACCGTTTTAGGAGCGCGAGATGCTCCATGGTTTCCAGCGAAGATTTCGCAGGCGCCATTTGAAAAGAGTGCAGGCACTCCTGCACCCGCGACTCCATCGACTGCGACCTGGCATGCTCTGGTGACTGAATCACGAACGGCACTGGACCCGACATCCGCCCCGACTCGACGCGGAAAAACGCGACCGCGCCTTCCAAGTGACTCGGCTGAATCATCAGCGCCGACAAACGGTCGAGCCGCTGCACAATTTCCGGAAGCTGGCTGACGATCGGCTTGAGTTTCTCGACGCGCACGTGAATCGCCGCGGCATCTTCAAACGCCAGGTTCGCAGACGCCGCCTCTCGCTCAGCCGAAAACTGCCGCAGCAGCGAGTCCCCGCCAGAATCAAAGTATGCCTGCACCCGGTTCACTTCTTCGACGTATTCCTCATCCGTGCAACCCTTGAAGCAAGGCGCCAAACACATTTTCATCTCGGAATAAATGCAGCCGGGAAACTTCGGATCGGGATGCAAGTCGTCCACACACCGCCGCATCTTGAAGAAATCCAGCGAATCGTTCATGAACTTCTCTGCCGCCAAGCGCGAAACAAACGGCCCGTAGTAAAGCGACCGCCCGTTCAGCCGCCCCAGCCGCGTGGTGATCGATGCACGCGGATATTTATTTTCCAGGTGCATCTTCACCAGCGGCGCAAAACGAAACCTCATCCGGTTGGAATACGTCTTCAGAAATGCCGCGCGCAGCACGGAATAGAGCAGAAACCCAGACTCAAAGTCAGATCCGGTAGCCGAGTACTCGACCCAGCGAACCCGGTCGCGCAAGTTCAGCTTTTTCGTCCGCTCTTCGACCGGTCCCAGCAGCCGTTGCAGCCGCCGCCGCAGATTCGCGGTCTTGCTGACATAAGGCTCGGCCCGTGTGTCTTCTCCTCGCAAAAGAAACACAGCAGGCGCAGCCGGAACCGCGGCAAACACATCCGCATCCCGCTCTGGCGCGAATTCCAGCCGCTCGCTCAGCACAGAATGATTTTAGTGGAATTCACCGGATAACCAGCAGCGTACCCAGGTCAACGTTGTCTGTTTTGATCCGCGAAAATCCGAGCAGAACCGTGGCAAAGGTTTCTTACCGAAAGTTCGCGCTCCGGAACTTCTGCCGGAAGTCGCTCCCGTCGAGAGTGATAATCCGGCACATCTCATGCAGCCGCGACCGCATTCGCTCGCCGATCCGGTCCCCCAAAGTTTCTCCCCGGTTCGCCGCCCGCGCAGGCGAGATGGACCCGGAGGCCCCCGCCGCCGGCTGATCGTCAAAGTTCGTCGTAATGATGGTCGTGCGATTGTCGTTATATCGCGTGTTCAGAATCAAGCTCACCGTGTCCCACACCCACTCCGTCGGCTTCACCGCTCCCAACTCGTCGAGCACCAGAACGTCGGTCTCGAACACCGGACGCAGGACGTCGAGTTCTGTCGTCTGAACAGTCGCGTTATAAGAATTCTGAATCTCCTTCAGCAATTCGCGATAGTCGTAAAACAGGCACGAGATGCCCCGATTCAGCAGCTCCTTCAATATCCCAACGGCCAGGTGAGTCTTTCCCGTACCGATCTTGCCAATGATCAGCAGCCCTTTGTCGCCACGCGGATCGCACTTTTTGGCAAATCCCGAGACAATAAAATGAGCCTCCGCCAACGAAGGATGAGCACCCGGGAAGTCGGTGTCGTAGTTCGAAAGCTCACAATGCTCATACCTCTTCGGAATTCGCGCCGCCGCTAGCTGCGACTGCGCCCGGGCCCGAATCTGACAATCGCAGCGCGTCACGCGCCGGTCATTGATGCTCAGACTACGGCCGTTCGAACTGGCAGGCACGGTCTTCCATCCCGTACCCTCACAAAGCGGGCAAACTTCCGCGGGGGCTTTGATTCCCTGAGCCTTAATCACCTGGGACACTTCCACCTTTTGCTTGAAATTCTTCTCTTTTGACTTTGCACCCGAAGCGCACTTTCACGCAAGCCGGAAAGCCTGCCCTCCTGTGTACATCCTGTGAACCACGGGCTTGTCCTGTGGAGGACGTAGGAAAACCTCGCATAGGGGCGCCCAAAAGTGGCTTGGGTAGCCCCAATTCGGGGCCCGGAGGTGCGAAACAGGCTTCCGGCGCGGATTTTCACAGTTGACATTCGCTGCAGAGGGAGGAGAATACAAAACGGTCAGGTTTCCCAACCCAGTCAAAGCCACTGTAGGTCCCGGTTTCGGCTGGGCACGAAAGAGACCTGCGAGGAGAAACTATGAACAAAGCCGATCTAGTTGACAAGATCGCAGGCGCATGTGAAATCAGCAAAGCGCAAGCCACGACTGCTATTGATACCGCGGTAGACAGCATCACCGGCGCCCTCCGCAAAGGAGATCGGGTGGCCCTGATAGGCTTCGGCACCTTCTCCGTGTCGCAGAGAAAAGCACGCAACGGACGCAATCCGCAAACCGGCGCAACGATCAAGATCGCTGCCCGCAGAGTCGCGAAGTTCACCCCTGGGGCAGAACTCAAGAAGTCCGTCAACAAGAAGTAGTTCGGAAGCAAGATCGCGTCATCGCGAAAGCGGCAGGGGGTCGGCCCTGCCGTTTTTTATTGGCGTAGAATCAATTCCTGGCATTGCCCTATGATCCGCACCCTCCCCTCACGAGTCTTCCTGCTGCTTGCATTGCTGTCGGCTCTGGCCGCGCAGCCCGCCGCGGACGTGCCATTCGGCCCGTGGCGCCGGATTTCGGATGTTCCCGCCATCGCTCCGCGCGGCGACAGTTGGGAAGCGGCAGGCACGTTCAATCCAGCGGTGATCGTTCGTGGAAATAAAATCGTCATGCTCTACCGCGCCCAGGACAAGCACGGCACCTCGCGACTCGGATACGCTGAGAGCACCGACGGAATCCACTTCACGCGTCGCAATGAGCCCGTCCTTAGTCCTTCTGAAGAATATGAGAAAGACGGCGGAGTCGAAGACCCGCGGCTCGTTCAATTCGGCGACACCTATTATCTGACCTACACCGGCTACAACAAGAAGGATGCGCAGCTCTGCCTGGCGACTTCAACGGACCTGATTCATTGGGACCGCAAGGGCGTGATCATTCCAGCCTACAAAGGAAATTGGAATGTGAAGTGGACGAAATCGGGCGCCATCGTTCCCGAGAAGATCGACGGAAAATACTGGATGTACTTTCTGGGCACCACTGCGGACAACAAAGATCAGGCTGGCCTCGCGTCTTCCACCGACCTGCTTCACTGGACAGAGGCCACGCAGGTCCCGGTCTTGCCTGTGAGGCCGGGGCGCTTTGATTCGCGGGTCGCCGAACCGGGCCCGGCGCCGATCGTCACTTCGAAGGGCATCGTTCTCGTCTACAACGGAGCCGACGACAAGTTGGTCTACCGCACCGGTATCGCGATCTTCGACCGGACCGACCCTCGCAAACTCCTCTGGCGCAGCGATGAGCCCGTCTTCGAACCCGAGAAAGAGTGGGAGAAAGTCGGCCAGGTCCCCCACGTAGTCTTCGTCGAAGGCATGATCCGGCAGCGTGACCGCTACCTCTTCTATTACGGGGGCGCCGACACAAACGTCGGCGTTGCCGAAGCGCCGATCCGCCATTGATCTACCAGCGCTTGACCCCCTGCCGACACCACCCTAACATCGAATCAGGCCCCATGCGACTTCCCAGCTTCCCTTTGCTTGCGACCCCCGCATTCCGACGCGCGTTCGTCTTCGCATCTCTGCTGCTCGCAACCGCGCTCTTTGCGCAGGCGCCGAAGCCTGCCCCTCCGCCGCCTCCCATCGCGAACTTCACAGACATCGCCGAAAAGGCGGGCCTTACAGCGCAGAATATCTTCGGTGGCCTCGACACCAAGAAATACATCATCGAAACCACTGGAACCGGCGTCGCGATCTTCGATTACGACAATGATGGTTGGCCCGACATCTTCCTTGTGAACGGCACCAAACTTGAGGGATTTCCCGCTGGCCAAGCTCCCACCAACCGCCTCTATCGCAATAATCACGATGGCACCTTCACCGACGTCACCGCCAAATCCGGCCTCACATCGACCGGATGGGGACAAGGCGTCTGCGTCGGCGACTACGATAACGACGGATGGGAAGACCTCTACATCACTTATTACGGCAAGAATCGTCTCTATCACAATCAGAACGGGGTCTTCACCGAGGTCGCGGACAAAGCCGGAGTTGCCGGATCAGGCAAGGCGTGGGGCACCGGTTGCGCCTTTGTCGACTACGACCGCGACGGCCGCCTCGACCTGGTCGTCGCGAACTATGTCGACTTCGATCTCGCGACTGCTCCCGCGCCCGGCGAGCGCCCCACCTGCATCTGGAAGGGCGTTCCCGTGATGTGCGGCCCGCGCGGCCTCGCCGGCGCTAAAAATATCCTCTATCACAACCGCGGCGATGGCACATTCGAAGACGTCACCACGAAGGCCCGCATCGACCGCACCGACGGCCACTACGCCTTCAGTGTCTCAACTCTCGATTTCGACGAAGATGGGTGGCCCGACATTTTCATTGCCTGTGACAGCACGCCCAGTATTCTCTACCGCAACAATCACGACGGAACTTTCACCGATGTCGCCGTCACTTCCGGCGCGGCCTTCAACGAAGACGGCCGCGAACAGGCCGGCATGGGATCTACCGTCGCCGACTACAACGGCGACGGCCACCTCGATATTTTCAAGACAAATTTCTCCGACGACACTTCCACGCTCTACAAAAATAATGGCGACGGCACCTTCACCGACGCCACTGCCGCTGCCGGCCTGGGCCTCTACACGCAATATCTGGGCTGGGGCACGATGTTCTTCGACTTCGATAACGATGGCTGGCCTGACCTGATTCTGGTGAACGGCCACGTCTACCCCGAGGTCGACAGCCAGCATCTCGGCAGCAGCTACAAAGAGCCGCGCATTCTCTATCACAACAACGGCGACGGCACCTTCAGCGACATCTCGGCGTCTGGCGGATCAGGCATCACTACGACAGCTTCATCGCGTGGAATCGCTGTCGGTGATCTCTGGAACGACGGCAGGATTTCGGCCGTCATCAGCAACATGAACGCCGTTCCGAGCCTGCTGGTGAATCAGATTCGCAATCCCAATCATTGGATCGCAATTCACACCGTCGGCACGAAATCGAATCGTGACGGCATCGGCGCGCGCATCCGGGCAAAGACGGCCACGCGCACTCTGGTCGACGAAGTTCGCAGCGGCTCGAGCTACATCTCAAACAGCGACATGCGGGTTCACTTCGGCTTGGGAAAATCCGAAAAGATCGAATGGGTGGAAATCCGCTGGCCCAGCGGCTTGACGGAGCGTTTCGTGAATCCGCCAGTCGATCAGGTTCACACCCTCAAGGAAGGCACCGGAAGCGCCACGGAACCAGAAGCAAAGAAACCGTAAAACATGGAGTTCCCTGAACTCCTCTGTGAACCTCTTTGCCCTCTGTGGTTCAGTGTTTCTTCGGAGGCACCTCGAACTGTTGCGATCGCGTAATCCCCGCCCCTTCCTTGACGTAGATCACCTGATTCACCTTGATATCTTTCAGCGTGTCGACCTGCCCGCTCGGCCAGCGAATTTCCAGCACATCCACCTTCTCCGCTTTCCCTAATCCGAAGTGAACCCGCAAATCATTCTGCGAAAAATACCCGCCTCCGCTGCGGACTTCGTCGATCTGCTGAATGCGGCTTCGTCTCTCCGGGCAGATGCGTCACGCACATCAGTCGCGCCCCAATCCCGCTGCGATTCGACTTTGTCCCAATCGTCCGCACCTTGATCCAATTGTTGTCGAGCTTCGAATCGCAGCGCAGTAGTTGCGGAAAGTCGTTCACGGTATTGACGACGACATCGATGTCGCCGTCATTATCGAAATCCCCAAACGCCGCGCCCCGCGAGGCGGACTGGCTCGGAAATTCCCGGCCCACCCTGAAACGACACATCCGCAAAGTGCCCGTTATGCAAATTTTGATACAGCAATTTCCGCTGCGCGTAGCCAGCCTCCGTCTTGAGTTGCTCGACCTCCGGGATAAACATGTCCGTTGCAGATCAGAATGTCCGCCCAGCCATCGTTATCGAAATCGAAGAACCCGCAGCCCCAGCCCAAATATTGTGTGTGCGCACCCAAGTCCAGCGGTAAACGTGGCGTCTTCGAAATTCGCTCCACCCAGATTGTGATAGAGCGACGGCGTGTCTCCGGCAAAGTTCGTCTTCACCAGATCGAGATTTCCGTCGAGATCGTAGTCGGCCGCGGAAATTCCCATGCCCGGCCTGCGGTTTGCCGTCCGGACTCAGCGCGCACCCCGCTTCGATCGCGATGTCCTCAAACTTTCCGTTCTTCTTGTTCTGATAAAGCGCGCTCGCGGTCGAATCGTTCGCCACATAAATATCGGGCCAGCCATCATTGTCGAAATCCGCGGTCAACACGCCCAAGCCGTAGGTCCCGTTCGCTTTGAGAATTCCCGACGCCTCGGAAACATCGGTGAACGTCCCGTCACCGTTGTTGTGATAGAGAATGTTCTTCCCGCCCTGCAACCCCGGCGGCCCGCAAGCCACCATCACGCCCTTGTACAGGCACGGACCCGATTCCGGCACCGGAGCCGTCGCTAGATCCAGATCGCAATGTAGTTGGCCACGAACAGATCGAGCCGCCCATCACGGTCGTAGTCGACAAACGCGCAGCCGGTATTCCACCGCTTGCCATTTCCCGCCACGCCGGCCTTCTCGCTGACATCGGTGAACGTTCCGTCTCCATTGTTGTGATACAAGAACATTCTTGCCGAAGTACGTGACGAACAAATCGTCCCAGCCGTCGTTGTCGTAGTCGCCGACGCAGACGCCCTGTCCCCAGCCCGAATGCGCGACCCCGGCCTTTGCCGTGACATCGGTAAAAGTTCCGTCGCGATTATTTCGAAACAGGTGTGAGGTCGGCTCACTTCCCGCAGGAAATCCTTCCAGCCGCGATCCGTTCACCAGAAAGATATCGAGCCAGCCGTCGTTGTCGTAGTCGTAGAACGCGACGCCGCATCCGGTCGTCTCGAGCAGATATTTGTTCTTATGCTCGCCGCCAAAGATCGTTTTCGCGTTCAGCCCAGATTCGCGGCCGACGTTCAGGAAACTGACGCCCAGATCGCCGCTCGCTTCTTCTTTGGGCAGAGCGGCCTTCTGCTGCGGAGCCGCACGCAGCCATCGCGGACGCGCCATCGCCAGCACGCTTTCCAGCGAGAGCACCAGCGCCGAACGGCTCAGAGATTTCAGAAAAACGCGGCGTGAAGGGAACAATGAGGTCGCTACCTGGCCCACTCGGCTCGTGCTAAAATTCGCCCCTATTCCTTATATTCAGGGAACCGCGACTTTGCAAGCTCCGGCCAGGCCGAATCCCCGCTCCAGAAGAAGATCGCGAATGCTTCCTCAGCATGTCTCATTTCTCTGTTTCCGCCGACGTTCAGTTGTGTTCTCGCACTCTGCCTGGCATTCGCCGCCTCTTCGGCCGCCCAACAGCCAACTCAGCCCCTCGAAACTGTCGCGCACCGTCCGCACCTGGGAATTCCTTCCCGTCGTCGGCACGCGCGCAGGATTGTTCGGCAACGAGGCTGGACGCTTTGAGGCCTGGGTCTATCCACTGAAACTTTTCCGCGAATTTCATCTCACCTTTCATGTGGGAGATCGAGCACTGCCCGCCGAGAGTCTCGCTCGCACGCTGACGGTTCGCCCTGAGTCGGCATCGATCCTTTATGTCGGCGACTCCTTCCGCGTACGCGAGACCTTGTGCGTGCCGGTCAACGAACCCGGCGCCGTGATTCTGCTCGACATCGAAACCGAGCAACCGCTGGAGGTAGAAGCCGCATTCACCGCCGACTTCCAACTCGAGTGGCCCGCCGCGCTCGGCGGCACTTATATCAACTGGGACGCGAAGCAGCACGCCTTCGCTTTCGGCGAAGAAGCGACGAAATTCGCTGCGCTCGTCGGATCTCCCACAGCGGCGAACGCTCACGTCTCCTATCAGACGAACTATTCTGCCTCCGATGAGAACTCGCTGCGTCTGGGAGTTACACAAAAAGGAAAAGACACAAGAGTGCTTGTCGCTCGCCGCTTCCGTCACGGGTCGTGCCGATGCTGAAAAGACATATCAGCACCTGCTGACTTCCTACGCAGACGCAATCCGCGACTCGGCCGACTACTACCGCGCCTATCTCGACAAGACCGTAAGCCTCGAACTTGCCCGACAGCGCTCTGCAGCAGGCCTACGACTGGGCACGCATCAGTACGATCCAAGGCTTGGTGAACAATCCGTATCTGGGTTCGGGGTTGATTGCCGGATATCGAACTTCGGGAGTGAGCCAGCGTCCCGGGTTCGCGTGGTTCTTCGGGCGCGACTCGCTGTGGACTTCGCTCGCTCTGAACGCCGAGGGCGATTACGCCACCACGCGCACCGCTCTCGATTTCATCAGCAAGTTTCAGCGCGACGACGGAAAGATTCCGCACGAGATCTCGCAGAGCGCGAGCCTCGTGCCGTGGTTCAAGGATTATCCCTACGCCTACGTCTCGGCCGATGCGACGCCGCTCTTCATCATCGCGATGAATGATTATGCAGTCGCAAAGTGGCGACTTGGCTTTCGCGCAAGAGAAATGGGACAACGTGTGGCGCGCCTACCAGTTCCTGCGCTCCACTTACGATGCGCAAGGCTTCGCGCAGAACTTCGGCGTCGGACACGGCTGGGTCGAAGGCGGCCCGCTGCTTCCCGTAAAGAACGAGTACTACCAGGCTGGGCTCGGCGTCGAGGCGCTCCACGCGCTTTCCAATCTGGCGCGACTCGTCGGCAAAGACGACGTCAGCAAAGCAGCTCGCTTCAGAATTCGATCACAGCAAACCCGCTGCTCGATCAGGCCTTCTGGTCGCCCGAGCAGGAAGAGCTATGCATTTGCCCTTGACAAATCGAACCAGCGCGTCGATGAACCGAGCTGTGCTGACAACCGTTCCCATGTGGTTTGGTTTGGCCGATGCAGATCATGCCGACGACACCATCATCGCAACTCGCCGCTGAAGATCATCAGACCGACTGGGGCATGCGCATCATTTCCCAGCACTCGAAAGTCTACGACGGCTCGGGCTATCACTATGGCGCGGTCTGGCCGCTCTTCACGGGATGGGCCTCGGTCGGCTGAGTACCGCTATCATCGCGCGTTCCCGGCGTACTCGAATCTGCGATCCAATGCTCTGCTCGCAACCGATGGCGCCCTCGGCCACTTCACCGAGGTTCTCTCCGGCGACTACTACCAATCCTTCGCCACCAGTTCGCCGCATCAGATATGGTCGGCCGCGATGGTCATCAGTCCTATCTTGCGCGGAATGTTCGGTCTGCAAACCGATGCGGAAAAGCACCAGATCACGCTCGCTCCTCATGTGCCGGCGGACTGGACATCGTTCGCGATTCGCAACGTTCACGTGGCGCGATCGGTGTGGACTTCCAATATCGCAAGACGCCGACAGCATCGTGCTCGAGGTTCAAGCGCACCGGCAAGCGGCGATTGCTGGGTTGATTTTTCTCCTGCGTTCAGCCTGCGCACGCGAGGTCACCGGCGTGGAGATGAATGGACGTCCTGTCTCCGTTCAAGATGCAGCCGAACGCCAACGATCAGCATGTTGTCGGTGCGTTTCCCCTGAATCCGGCGGACCGAATACAGTTGGTGATTCGCGTGAAGAACGATTTCGGACTGGTCTTGTCAAATGAACTGCCGTCTCTCGGAAGCGCCAGCCGCGGCCTGCGCGTCATCTCTGAATCCTGGAACTCCGCTCGCAACCAGTTGACGCTGGAAGTTTCGGGCCGCTCGGGAAGCCGCTACGAACTGGCCGTTTGGAATCCCTCTCAGATCTCTTCCGCGGAAGGCGCAACGCTGACGAAAGCGTCTTTGCAATTCCAGATTCCGGGCGCGCTGGCGGATTCCTATTCGCGGCAAAGGGTTGTCATCCACTTCGCCAAGCCGTGAGGAAGCTCCATCGCTCAAGATTCAGCACCGAGCCTGACAAAAGCGTTACACTCGCTCCATGTCTTACGTCGGGTCTCGCTCGACACCGCTTCTCGGAGGGGAATTGATGATCGTTCTTCGCAGGAACTCGCACATCATTTTCATATTGGCTTTCCTGAGCATCTCACTTGTCGCCTGCGCGCAGACCACGAGCAAGTCGGTGGACTCGGAAGGTCACCAGTGGTGGCAGCATGCGGTGTTCTACGAGATTTATCCTCGCAGCTTCGCCGACAGCAACAACGACGGCGTCGGCGACCTCAAAGGCATCACTTCGAAGCTGGATTACCTGAAAGATCTGGGCGTCGACGCGATTTGGATCTCACCCTGCTTCCCTTCTCCGCAAGTGGACTTCGGCTACGACGTCTCCGACTACGAGGACATCGATCCGATGTACGGTACGCTGACCGACTTCGACACGCTCGCCACGGAAGCGAAGAAGCGTGGCATCCACATCATTCTCGACTTTGTCGTTAATCACAGCTCCGACCAGCACAAATGGTTCATCGATTCGAAATCGTCCCGCACGTCCCAACATCGGGACTGGTACATCTGGCGCGACGGCAAGGGGCCGAATCAACCGCCGAACAACTGGATCTCGATTTTTGGCGGCTCATCGTGGAAGTTCGATCCGACGACGAACCAGTACTACTATCACATGTTCTATGCCGCACAGCCGGATCTCAATTGGCGCAATCCGGCAGTGAACGACGCCATGTTTGACGTGACACGCTGGTGGTACAAGCGGGGGGTTTCCGGATTTCGCCTGGATGCAGTCGACACTCTTTTCGAAGACCCCAAGCTGCGCGACAACCCAACTCTTCCGGGCAAGAATGCCTTCGGCGACCAAAACCAAGAGAGCAAGTACAACCAGAAACTTCCCGAAGTGCATGACGTGCTGCGCGGCTTGCGCAAGGTCGCCGACGAAAACAACGCCGTGTTGATCGGCGAAACCTGGACGGCCGATATCGCTGAACTGAATCGCTACTACGGTGAGGGCAACAACGAGTTGCAGTTGCCCATGGATTTTCTTTTCACCAAGGTGGATAAACTTTCACCTGCGGAATTCCGCAAGCAGATTGCTGCAGTCAATTCCGCCACTGGATGGCCGACATTTGTCATCAGTAACCACGATATCGCTCGCTCCTACGATCGTTACGGCGATGGCCAGCATAACGACCAGATCGCCAAATTGATGGCAGGACTCTATCTGACGCTGCGCGGAACGCCAATCATGTATTACGGCGAAGAGATTGGGATGAAGACTACTCCTCCCACTCGGAAGGAAGATGTCAGAGATCCTATCGGTAAGACCGGCTGGCCCAAAGAAAAGGGCCGTGACGGCGAACGAACTCCCATGCAGTGGGACGCAAGCGAGAACGCGGGCTTCTCGCAGGCAACACCGTGGCTTCCCGTGCCCTCAACTTACAAGACGCACAACGTTGCTGACCAGGCGAAAGATCCGAACTCGGTACTCTCGTTCTACAAGAAAGTGCTCAAACTGCGGCACGCCAACAAGGCCCTCCTCGACGGCAACTACACTCCGCTGAACGAGAACGATCAGAACGTGCTGTCGTACTTGCGTGTGTACAAGGATCAGGTTGTCCTGGTGGCCTTGAACATGTCAGGAGCGGAGCAGAAGATTGACTTCGAAATGAGCAAGCACGGATTCAGTTCGGCCAAGAGTTTGGTCGCGACTGAAAAGTCTGTGGTGAACGGAGACGTAGTAACGCTTGAACCCTACGGAGTCTTCATCGGCCAGTTATCAAAATAAGATCGGGTCTACTTACTGGCCGCTGAGCACTCGCCACGCTTCGCGGCCGGTGAGTACGACATTCTGAATTCCCTTCACGGCATTCACGTACTGGGCACGCTCGAAAGCGCCCGCATCTGGACAGCGGAGCTGGCTCAATCCACCTCTCATCTGAGCGACCGAGTTGTACTCGTGTTTCTCGATCCATTGCCGAAGCCCGGCCTCGAGATCGCCGAGGTGATTGGTTCCATTGCGCAGCAGGGTTGAACAAACCATGGTTACGTCCGCGCCGACCAGAAGCAATTTCACCACATCTTCGGGGCCGTGAACGCCGCTCGATCCGGCAAGGCTCGCTTTGATGCGCCCAAACAGAATTCCGATCCAGGTGAGCGGAAGCCGCAGATCCTGCGAGGTGCTGAGCAGAACGCTCGGCTGGATCTCCAGCGCATCCAGGTCGATGTCCGGCTGATAGAAGCGGTTGAACAGCACAAGTCCGTCAACGCCGGTTTCGTCAAAACGCTTGGCCATGTGAGCCATATTGCTGAAGAATGGCGTCAGCTTCGCGGCAACCGGAATCTTCACGGCCGACTTCACGGCTTTCACGATCTCTACGTAGCCATCTTCCAGTTCGGAGCCCGGGACGTTGACCTGACTTGGAAACTGATACAAGTTCAGTTCAATTGCGTTCGCACCTGCCTGCTCAATTTGCTTTGCATACTCAGTCCAGCCATTTGGAGTCGAGGCGCAAAGGCTCGCGATTACGGGTACTTCGACAACGCCCTTCGCACTGCGAAGATGAGTGAGGTACTGATCGAGAGCGCGAGGAGAAGTTGACCCATCATTGCGTGCGCTCTCTTCAAACAGAGAATGGAACACGATGGCGGAAGCTCCCGCATCTTCGAGGCGGCGCACGCTATCCAGTTCCTGCGTAAGGGGGGACGCCGAAGTCACCAATGGTGTCCTCAGGGTAAGACCCATATATGTGGTCGAAAGGTCGATCATATTGTCCTCGTGGGGGAGTCCAATTGAACTGGAGAAACCAGTTCGCGCCAGCACTTGGGGATTGGCTGGCAAAGCCAAAAGGGATCATACGCGACGATGAGAGTCGCGTCCAATCGGCGCGAACAGAGTATAGAATACGCACTGGAAGACAATGCACGAACTGTCCATCGCAATGAGCATTGTGGAGGCGGCGCAGGAAGAGGCGCAACGTCGCGGCGTTCGTGTGAACGCTGTGCATCTCAGGCTGGGCGCGCTTTCTGGCGTTGTCAAAGACGCACTACTGTTCTCGTACGAGATGGCCTGTCAGGATACTCCGCTCGAGGGATCGCAACTGATCGTCGAGGATCTTCCGGTGATCGTGTTCTGCGCGCATTGCCAGAAAGAGCAAACGCTGAATTCGGTGCAGCTATTTGCCTGTCCGGGATGTGGGGCGCCGACAATGGACGTGCGTCAAGGCAAGGAGCTTGAAGTCTTCGCGCTTGAAATTGAAGACGAAGAAGTGAAGGAAGCGGAGGTGCGGCAATGAGCGAGCCACGCTTAGTCGAGGTGCGACGGAATGTGTTGAAGCAGAACGACGTGATCGCTCGCGGATTGCGCGAACAGTTTCGCGCGGCGGGAGTATTTGTGGTGAGCCTGGTTTCGAGTCCGGGGTCGGGCAAGACAACTTTCCTGGAGAAGACCCTCACGCAAATGCAGCCTCGTTACCGCGTTGCGGCGCTCGTGGGAGATCTTGCAACAGAGAATGATGCGGTGCGATTGGCTCGCAGCAAGGCTCCTGTGAAGCAGATCACGACTGGAACGCTTTGCCATTTGGAAGCGGCGATGGTGCAGAACGCACTGCAGGATTGGGACCTGAACAAACTGGATTTCCTGTTCATCGAGAACGTGGGGAATCTCGTGTGTCCAAGTTCCTATGATCTGGGAGAGAATCTGCGGCTCGTGTTGATGTCGGTGACTGAGGGCGAAGACAAGCCGCTGAAGTATCCGACGATCTTCAACAGCGCGGACGTTGCGGTCGTGACCAAGAACGAACTGGCGAGCGCGGCGGAGTTTGACTGGGACACTGCGCGCACGAGCATCCAGTCGGTGCGTCCTGGAATGCAGATTTTTCGCCTCTCGGCGAAAACTGGCGAGGGCATGGAAGAGTATTTGAACTTTCTGTCGCAGCAACTCGCAGAACAAAGGGCTGTCGCGAACGGCTAGACTTGCGAGATTCTCCTCATCCATCAGCCCGTGTCAGCATTTTCCCAATACGTACTAGAAGCCATATTTCGCGACTAGATGTTTTTCTTTTTTCCCGATCATTGCGATCGCCGCGTGTTCTGCGGGTAGCGTCAACACGAGCGGGACGCCGGTGGATTGATCACGCAGATTAAGAACGGCATCGTTGGCCGAGTCGTTTACCAGCACATACCGCACAGAGTCCGCCAGCACCGTGGGAAACACCAAGACTCCACGCGGGAGGGGGGACTGGGCTGTGAACATTGGCGTGATGTTCAAACGTGAAGCAACATACGAGTAAAGTTCGGCGGTAGATTGCAAATCTTCGGCGAGTTCCACTGGATATGACACCCAGAAGATACGGCCTTTGCCATGAGGGATTTCTTCGATCGCCGAACCGTTGTCGAAGCGCAGCGAGTCCAGCATGTTTTGTTGTGGCTGACCGAAGGCGAGGCCGATGGAGCGCGTTCCCAAACGTAACGTCGCATCGTGGTAAGTGAGCGGCTCGACATGCGCTTTCAGGTTGAGTGCGGCGAGGCGATGCACGACTTGCCAATGCTCGTCGCGGTCTACCGGGCCGGTGATGAGAAGATTTCCTCCGGCGTCCACGTAATTCAAGAGGGCACTCCACGCTGGATCGCTCAGGGCTTGCGGTGAAGGTAGAATCGCGAGCTTCGGCGTGCCTAACTTCTCAATCTGGTTCTCAGCGATGACGTAGGACGGCAAGTGGACGTCATAGGCGAGGGCGCGCACGGCGCGGCGTTGCGCTTCTAGCTGGAAATCAGCGAGAACGGAGTACTGCGTAGCTTGCGATGTGATGATCGCAATCGAAGGCTGCTGGGGATCACGCAGGTGTTCCTGCATGGACCGCGCGAATTGCGCAAAGGCCCGAAGCACCGAGGCTTCGGGCTTCTCGGTGTAGTCGGCGCGAACGGCGCCGATCGGCGTCTCGTTGCTTTCGGTCATGTAGGAATTCGTATTCCAGAGCCATTCGATTGCGCCCGACCCCTGGATGAACGACGCGGCGATCTTGCGTTCCAGAAGCGCGGCTTCGCTCTCGGGCGTGCGACGGGCGACTTCGTCGAGATTCAATTCGCGCTGCAGGCCAGTCTCCTGAATGAGCATGGCTTCGCCGGGCTGCTTGGCTGCGAGGGAATCCCATAGGACGTAATCGTTCTGCCACCAGGAATGGTTGGTGGTGAAGTCGACGGATTGTCCCCAGAATGCGGGAGACAGGCGGTCTTGAATACCGCCCTCGTCCTGGCCAACGGTGACGAGCTGCTGAGAACCCGTGACGCGGATGGTGTCGCGCATCGTGCGCGCCCACCTGGCAAAGGATTCCTGCGCGAAGAGAAAGTAGTCGTGAATTCGCAGCGAGTTGGGACCAGCGTACATGCCTCGAGGTGAAAACTCTTCCGCGCTCGGGAGAGAGATAGTTCCGGCCACAGAATCGGGAGGGACATTCCATAGCGCGGCAAGCTTGGCACGATCGGGATAGCGCGCGCTAAGCCAGGCGTTCCAGTTAGCGAGTTCGATGGGATCGCCGTTGGGACGCATGGTCCAGAGGTGCTCGGAGAAACTTGGCTCGTTGATGAGGTCCCACGCGAGAAAGGGGACATCGTGGAAACGCGCGACCACCGAGGAAATCAGGGTTTGCTGCCTGCGGACGGCTGCGGGATCGAGGAAGGCATTCGCGCCTCCGAGAACGTCGGGCAGAAAGGCGAAGAAATTGAACTGCACGGGCAGGCCGTTCTTGCGGGCGGTCATGAGATAGGCCTCGAGCGTGCGCAGGGTGCGCTCGTAGGGTTGGCCGTTTTCATCGCAGAGTTTGTCCCAGCCGGTCCACCATCCAGTGCGGATCATGTTGAGACCGGCATCGTGAATCTGCGCGAGGTCCTGATTCCACACATAGACGTTGGGGCGATCGAAATAGAGGCGCTGCACCTCGCTCGACATGTAGGTCGTGCCGACTACTGCGAGGGAATGGCCGTCGAGTTCGAAGTAGTCGTGATTGACGCCGAGATGCGGGCCGGAGCGAAGATAGGCTTCGTCCCGAATCCAGAAGCCGGAATGGTAGGTCGCACGAATCTTGTCACCCTCGAGCAGTTGGGCCTCGATGAAGTAGAGCCCTTTCCCTTCTGGGCCGGGCAGCACGACCGGTTCGTTAGAGGGGATCGCTGCCTTCACGGTTGAACGATTCGATGGCTGCGCCTCCGGGTACGTAGTGATCTTCAGAGAGAGTGTGCCATCGGTTTGCTGTATGGCATGCCAGAGAACCTGCAGTTCGATGGGCTCACCGTGGAGGTAAAGCGGCAAGGTTGGCCGAACGGTGAATTCCTCGGCGCCTCCCAAAGCTTGTTCCGCAAGGCTTTGGACGAGGCCGGTCTTGTCGAAGAAATTTTGCGAGAGGTCGGCGTTTAGGAAAATCCATCGCCCGCCGTCGAAGCCGTTGCGGTAGTGGTCCACTTGGATGACTGGGGCGGATATTTTCCGGCCGCTCTTGACGCCCCAGGCCAGTGTATCGAGGCGAGCATCAATCGAACCGGCGGCGCCCCCACGGTGATAGAGATCGACAGCGCTGAGGCGGATCACGGGGCTGAAGGCGCGCTTCCAGGTAAAGGCTAGCAGTTGCAGCGGGAGATCGGGATTGGACTGGAACTCAAATCCGTCGGAGCCGGGAGTCTCCTGGTACTGGTCGATCATGAGGGGACGGATGAAGCGCACGCTGTAGGGGCGGAGATGCCATTCTCCGCCATCGCGATAGGCAGCGCGAGTGAATGGCATGCCGCCGAGAACCAGCAGATTTCCACCGCGCCGCAGAAAAGACTGTATGTCGGGCCAAGCATCTTCAGGAAAGGCCGAGCCGTAGGGAAGAACCAAGAGGCGAATGGACGGTGACGCCAGAGCCTCTCGCAGGTGGGTGGCATCTTTTAAACTGGCTCCTGGCAATATGGCCGTTAGCTGCTGAGAAGAAGGGCTGGCGGAGTCTGCTGCCGGGAATCCAGCGTCCCCGAACACAACGACGGCTGACATGCTGGATTGGGCCAGCAGAAGGGCTGGGCTAAGCAGAAAGAAAAAGATGGCAGCCGCGAAGAGTGCTGATTTGCGCATGGTTAGGCCTGATCCGGTACTGACAGGTAGAAACGATTGCAGTCGGCGGCGCGAATGTCAAGCTAGAGAAACGATTTTCTAGGGCGTGAATCCACTGCCACCGCTAAGAAAATGCGCGAAAGCAAGTGCTGGCGATGCTATGATTGCGGCGTTCCCTGCTAGGAACACTCTGGGAGGGGTAATACATACTCATGGCGATGACGGCCCCCAATTCTTCTACAACGACAGCGGCGGCGCCTGACGGGCAGAGTTATGCTGCTCCGCTGGCCACCGTGACCACGCTATTTTTCATGTGGGGATTTCTTACGTGCTTGAACGACATTCTGGTCCCCCATCTTAAGTCGATTTTTGACCTCACCTATGCGGAGGTCATGCTGATTCAGTTCGCATTCTTCGGAGCGTATTTCATTTTTTCCATTCCGTCGGCCAAGATCATTGACTGGATGGGCTACCAGCGCTCGATGGTGGCGGGACTGCTGACCATGGGGTTGGGTGCTTTCCTGTTCGTCCCAGCTGCGAGTGTTCCGTCATTTCCGCTATTTCTGTGCGCGCTGATCGTGCTCGCTGCAGGCATTACCTGCTTGCAAGTGGCGGCGAATCCTTACGTCACCGTACTGGGGAAGCCGCAGACGGCGTCGAGCCGGTTGAACCTGACGCAGGCATTCAACTCGCTGGGTACGTTTCTTGCGCCGTTCTTTGGCGGACTGCTGATTCTTAGCGCGGTCCCGAAGACGATGGACGAAATACGCGCAATGGCCCCGGATGCGCTGCAGGCTTACCGTTTGCATGAAGCGGCGACGGTGAAGACGCCGTACGTAGGTCTGGGAATCGCGCTGGTGCTCCTTGCGGTCGCGATTGGCAGTTTTCACTTGCCCAAGATCGAGCACGCTCAGCACAAAGTCGGCGAGAAGGTGAACGATTCGATTTGGAAACACCCGAGCCTGATCTTCGGAGCAATCGCGATCTTCGTTTACGTCGGAGGCGAAGTTTCCATCGGAAGTTTTCTGGTGAACTACTTCACGCAGCCTGAGATTGGCGGCTTAACGGAAAAGGTCGCGGCGAGTTTCGTTGCCTTCTACTGGGGCGGGGCGATGGTCGGACGTTTCATCGGTTCCGCTATTCTGCAGAAGGTGAGCACTCGCGGCCTGCTTGGCATTTGCGCAGTGTGCGCGGCGGCGCTGGTCGCCATCTCGATGCTCAGTACGGGACACCTCGCGATGTACAGCATCATCCTTGTCGGTTTCTTCAACTCGATCATGTTCCCGAGCATCTTTACGCTGGGAGTGGCCGAACTGGGGCCGTTGACGGGGGATGGGTCCGGCATCATGATCATGGCGATCGTGGGCGGTGCGATTATTCCGGTGGCGCAGGGAGCAATCGCTGACCGGATTGGCATTCATCACGCGTTCTTTTTGCCGGTGATTTGTTATTTGTATATCCTGTATTTCGCTTTAAGTGGGTCGAAGCCGAACAGCGAGCGTTACGCGAAAGCGTAGCGGTGAATATCAAAAGGCGCTCGCGGAGAAAGGCACGACCAGCAAGCAACCGCGATTTTGTAAGGTCGGTGGCGCGATTTGAGGAGTGATTGAAAGACAATTCAGACGGGAACATGGGGCAAAGCAAAAAGCTTGTCCAAAAACCGGAGGTAGTCACACTCAAGGCCGTTGCTCAGCATCTAGGGCTTACCCCGGGCACAGTGTCGGCCGTACTCAACGATGCGCCGTCGGCGCGCTCAATTCCCCAAGAGACCAAGAAGCGTATTCACGCGGCCGCAAAGGAACTCAACTACCGGCCCAACTTCTTTGCGCGCACGTTGCGGAACAAGCGCACCTATACCATCGGAGTGATCGCGGAGGAGATAGGTGACTCCTATGGATCGGCAATCATCAGCGGCATCGAACAGCGTTTGCGCCAGAGCGGATATTTCTTTCTGACCGTGGCCCACCGGCACGACCCCGAATTGCTGAACCGGTACTCGCACATTTTGTCGGAGCGCGGAGTCGAAGGCATCATCACCGTGGATACGACGATTCACGAGGCTCCGGCGCTGCCGATAGTAGCTGTCGCCGGCCACAAGAAAATCAAGGGCGTAACCAACATCGTTCTCGATCACCAGCGGGCCGCAGTGTTGGCTCTGAACTACCTGAAGGAGCAATCGCATGAGCGGATTGCGTTCATGCGGGGGAATCCGCTGAGTTCCGACTCAAAGGACCGCTGGGATGCGATCTGCCGCGTGGCCGGAGAGATTGGGATGGTGATCGATCCGGAACTGACGGTGCAAATTGATTCGGACGACGCCTCGCCGATGCTGGGCTATCCGTTTGCCAAACAACTATTGGCACGGAAGAAAGCGTTTACCGCGCTGTTCGCATACAACGACATCTCAGCGATAGGAGCGATCCGAGCCCTGATGGAGCAAGGGTTTCGCGTACCGCACGATGTTTCCGTGGTGGGATTCGATGACATCCCCGGCGCGGCGTTTCATACTCCAAGTTTGACCACTGTGCAGCAACCACTGCACCGCATGGGAGAAGTCGCGGCCCAGTGCCTGCTGGACCGCATTGAAGGCAAGAAGGAATATCCGCAAGAAATTGCTATTGAACCGGAGTTCGTCGTGCGCGAATCGAGCGCGAAGGCGAACGGCTCGCGCTAGCGCTTCGGGGCGCGTTTGTGCTCCAATCCTCTGTGTCTCGTCCGCGGCTTAGCCCTGCGTGCGGAATTTTTCATGTCCTCTCCCGACACTTCACGAACGCAAATCTCCGCGACGGCGCTGACGTATGTGGCGTATGCGTCATTTTTGCCAATCGGGATCGCAACAGTGCTCTTGGGGCCGATGTTGCCGACGCTCTCGGCGCGTTGGTCACTGAACTATTCGCAGGCAGGGGCATTGATTTCTGTTCAGTTTGTCGCGTCGACGCTGGCGGTCGCGCTATCAGGAGTGCTGGTTGAGCGTTGGGGATTCCGATTCGCGATCAAGACGGGGCTAGCCGTGATGGCATTGGGAGTGGCATTGCTGCTGACTGGTCCGAAGGCGATGGGGATCTCGTGCATCGCTGCCTATGGTGCGGGGCTTGGGCTTGCGGTGCCGGCGGCGAATTTGGTGGTGGCGGAGGTGAATCCGGGCCGACGAAGCGCACGGTTGAATGTGCTCAACTTCTGCTGGAGCGTGGGAGCGGTCGCGTGTCCTTTTCTGCTGGCGGCGGCCGTGAAGAGGCAGAGGGTGCCAGTGTTTCTGGCGGTCGTGGCTGGATTTGCCCTGCTGGTGGCCATTGCAATCGCGGCCATGCCATCGTCTATTGTTGAACCTGTGGCTCGCACGGACTCGGCTGGGAAGAAAGCCGCCAGCATTGACTGGAAGCATGGCGCTCTGCCGAGCTTGGCCGCGTTGTTCTTTGTCTATGTGGGCACGGAGACTGGGTTTGGGCTCTGGGTGGCTTCGTACGCAAAGAGCCTGGGGACATTGACCGCAACCATGGCGGTGATGACACCTTCTTTTTTCTATGCATCGCTCACAGTGGGGAGATGGCTGGCCCCCCTGCTGTTGCGAGTCGTTGACGAAATCCGGCTGGCACAAGCGGGAATCGCCGTCGCTTGCGGAGGAATGGCCGGGCTGATGCTGTCCGGATCTTTGACTGGAGTGGTGGCGAGTGTGTGCATCGCGGGATTGGGACTGGCCAGCGTGTATCCGATTACGATTTCGATGTTGTCACGAGAGTTTGGGCCGGCGGCGTCGCGGGTGGGTTCGGTCATGTTCACAATGGCGAATCTCGGAGGCGCCTGCATGCCCTGGCTGGTTGGCGTCTCATCAAATCAATTGGGCACGCTCAAAGCGGGGCTGGCGGTACCGCTGCTCGGAGGTGCGGTGATGTATGCCTTGTATCGCCGGGATTGGAAGGCGGTAACGGTGACGGCTTAAAGAGTCGCGAATCCGCGGTTTATGCGCGAACGAGCCTCGCCGCCAGGCGAGAGAGACGGACCAAGCGATAAAGCGGAAAGAGAGGACTGGGCAGGCGGACTGCCTTCCATTCGCCGGGGCCCGGTGTGAGGATCAGGCGCTGCAGGAATCGCAGCCGGTCCGCGCGTTTTTCGCGAAGACGGGTCATGAGACGAAAGTAAGCGAGAGACTCTACGTTGTAGGTGGTCTCGCTTGTGATGTGCATCGCAATCTCCGAGGCCAGCTTCGCGGTTGCGGCATCTTCCGGAAGACTCGCTTTTGCAGCGGCTGGAATGGATGCACCCAACAACTGGTGAGCGGCGAGCATCGTGACTTGCAGGATGCGCACGATGCCCATGGCCTTTGCTTGCGTTCCGATCCAGTTCCAGTCGAGAGTCGGAAAGTTCATCAGCTGAGCGAGGTCGCGGAGCCAGACAAGGCGTCCGTAGACGTGTTTGGCGGCGTGGGCGGAGAGCACAAGAAACAGATCCTCGGGCGAGGGCGTTTTCGTGGCTCGCCCCGCAACTGAGATGGTCACGGCGCGTCGGAACAAACCGTTCATATCGAAGTCAATCGCGTAGAATCGCGGCTGGATGGCCCACTGCACTTCGAGGAGATTGGGGCCGGCAGTGCCGTCGAAGGCGCATTCGTATCCGGACTTCACATAAGCGCGCTGCTCTGCTTCGTTGAGCGTCCAATTCGGCCGGAAACCAAGATCGCGCACTGCGTCGCAGATGCGCGGCAGGTCCTGCGGGCGGATCAGTAGGTCGATGTCACCAGCCTGCCGAAGTGCGATATCTCCATAGACCGCTTCGGCCAGGGCCAGTCCTTTGTAGGGCATGACTTCGACGTCGGCGGCTGAGAGGCAATCCAGAATGCGACTCAGTTCCCGAGAAAGAAACAGAGCCTTGTGCAGATTCGTTTGATAGGCCTGCTGGAGCGTTCGCAACTGCTCGACTGGGACAGCCTCCTCAATTTTCGAGAGAGCGGTAAAGAGAAGGGGGAGGGCACCGTGGCGTTCGGCAAGCTCGCACAATAACTTCCAGCGAATGGGCTGGCGCAAAGCTAAACGGAGGCGGGCTTGTTTTTCTTCGGAAGGAATGACCGAACCGGCGGCTAGTAGTACGGACCATTCGGAGTCGAGGTCTGCGCGAGTCCTGGGCATGCCGGGCTCACGCGGTGACGCCAGCCATCGTAGAACTCGGCGAAGATGGGAGTGCGCGAATCTGTATGAGATTTGCCGCCGAACGTTTCTTTGCCAGCATGTTGGCCGAGGGAACTCCGGTTTTCACGAACGACTTCTCGCAATCCTGCGAGGAAGGACCGCGCATATTGCCTTCCTGATAGGCCAAGCCCGGACAGCGCGTGCACTTTGAGACGTGAGTGCAAGAGGTGCAAGTCGTCAGGTCCTTCAAGCGAATCGAACGCACCTCATTCATCTGGTCCGAATGACGCCAGATGTCGATGAACCGCTGCTTGCGCACGTTTCCAGTGGGCAGAGGAAACTGAACGCAGGGGAACACGTCACCGTACGGCGAAACATAGCAGTTCGTATGACCTGCGCTGCAGGGCAGAGACGATAGCGAGTTCTCGTCCGCCGGGTCGGGAACCGCGCAAAAATCTTCAACATCCCCCACCAGAGCTGTATCGCGGAAGACCTGCCGCAGAGCGTCCTGGCCAACCCCCAAGCTGAGCACACCTCGATCGCCGTCCATCATGGGAGTGATGGTGGGGTCGAGTGTGGTATCAACACCGATTTCCTCAGCGAGCGCGCGAACGCCGGGATAATCCTGCATATTCTGGACCATCAGAACGTTAGCCATGATGACGCGCAGACCTTGCGACTTCAAAAAGCGGACTGCATCGAGCGATCGCTGGAGCGAGCCCGGAACGAGGGTGATCGCATCGTGAACTTCCGGGCGGTGGGAGTAAATGCTGATCTGAATCGACTCGACGCCAAGCTCGCGAATGCGAGCAGCCTCGCGCTCGCGAATGAGAATGGCGTTCGTTTTCAGCTTTACGCAGAACCCCAACTGGAGACGGGCGTACTCGAGAATCTCAAAGAAATCTTTGCGGAGGAAAATTTCTCCGCCGCTAAGGGTCAAAATAAAGACGCCCGCTTCGGCCATCTCATCGAGCAGATGCTTGATTTCGGCGGTAGTCATCTCGCCGTGATCGTCATGATCGAGATAACAATGAACACACCGCTCATTGCAGCGGTACGTCAGGTCGATCTGGACACTGAGCGGGATGTTCAGCTTGAGAGCCTTCTCGGTCATCTCCTGCAGGAGTCCGATCATCGCTTCTCTCCAGGCTTTTGGCCAGCCGCCGGATTCACCAACGGGATAGGCTCCTCTGAGACCTGAAGTATGCCATGGCCAGCAAGCTCACGTGCCAAAGTCTCGGCATCGTGCAAGGCCTCGGTGGGCTCAACCTCGAACTCAGGACAAATCCGTTGCTGCACGATCTCGTCGAGGGGAGTTGCGCCGTCGGCAGCCTGCCACAGGATGGTAGCAGTCTTGTTCAGGGTGAAGAGCGTGGAGTCCCGGCCGGACATGATCATCATCTCGCCACCCAGACCGCGCGCCGCGACCCGCGGATTTCGTGCCACGTAGAGCCTGCTCATCCGATCAACTCCCACACCCGGGCATCGGGCACAAAGGTGAGCCGGGAAACCGGTACCCGGCTGACGAACTCGAAAGCAGCATGAAAAGTAGCTTGCACCAGTTCTTCATCTTTCGCGAAAAAGAGAACATTTGCAAGCATAGATCGGGCCGCGTCGGCGGGTGCCACCGGTTCGATGCGATTCTCGGGACCCTGCGCCAGCAGGTACAACGCGGCAAGCGGCGCTGAAACGTTCTCACCTAGCTTGGCAAGTTCCCCGGTGAATGGCGTGCCGTAAGCAATGTAGTCGGTATCGTGTTTGCGAACGTAGGAAATCTCATCGGTTAGAAGGGTGACGTCCGGAGGAGCCAGGCGCGAGATCGTCGTCTTGCCCGCTCCGGAAACCCCGGCGAACAAGAAGGCTTTGCCGTTCCGGATGGCGCTCGCCGAGTGCATGAGGAAGCCACCCTCCCGGGCCAAGACGAGAGTATGAACAATACGAAGAACCGCGTCAATCGAGTAAGGATTGGCCGACTGGTGAATCACGCCGCGACGCAGTGCCGGCTCCCACTCGGCGAGAAAATCTCCACGCTGCAAAGCCCAGCGGCCCTGGCGGTGGGTCACGCGCGCCTCGCCGTTCGGTTCAGCGAAAACTGGCGGGGTGAGATCGACGTCGAACTGGATCTCAGGGCGTTTCGACTCGCCGAGAAATCCGGCGTAGCGATTCTGCAGCATATCGAGGAAGGCAGGGTCGGTTGTATTCACGCGAACGGCCATCCCCCCGATCTCAATAACGAGGTTGAGGCGTTCGACGTCTGTGATCAGCTCTGGCAAGGACGGCTCGATTGTTTAAGTCTGACTTTGCGGTATTTGGCGCATGCCATGCACGCCCACAACGAGACGGGCTGCGACATTCGAACTTCGAACCAACGCCGCAATGGCACGTTGGGATCGGCCCGGCTGACCCGGCGCGATATATTTTCCGTTCCGCACTATGAAAGAAACCTTACCTAACAACTCATCCTCACGGACGATTGGGTCTGGCGCAGGCATGGAGTCTCCCCGGGTGAGAATCCCAGGATCTTCGGGACCTGCCGACAGCACTCTGTGGGCAAAGAGTCGCCGGTCGCGACCAAACAAAACAATGTCACCCTTGGCCACATCCTTGCTTTCGGCGCGGTCAATCACCAACACATCGCCCGGCCAAACTACGGGCAACATACTCCAGCCTGTGACTTGGAGCCGCAGCGTTCCGGACGAGCGCAAAGTCTCCCCAGCGAGTTCGCACTTGATGGCGTGCTCATCACCGAAAGGCTGTGCAGAATCGCTCACGATGCGCTGCCAATTGGAGTACAACTGCCCTGCGTCGGGTTGATCTTGCTGCACGAAAGGGCGGTCGTCACAAATACCTGCTCGTAGCGAAAGGACGGCTTCTCGTACTGCTTCTTGGTTTCTGGAGTGCGCGGAGTATCAGAGGACATCTCGTTCTTCGTCATAAGGAAACCCTGTCAGTCTTACTATTTTAGCGCGGATTGCGACGCTTGTACCGCACACCCGCCAGTGCCGCCGGAAGTCGTGCAAACCTGATTTCCGAGGGTGCTGAAGTATACCTGAGATGCACCCGCCAAGGTACCCGAGCCCACGGTATTGTCCATGATCACGCCGCTGGCGCCCGACGCGGCCTGATAGGAGGATGTAGGAAGGGCCCCGGCATTGATATAGGTCACGGTGCCATCGGTAGTATTGGCGCCTGCAGTGGTCGCCCACGGGGGCACGGTCGCACCCGTTGTGCCAGCTACAGTCACGATTTCCACGTTGCCATTGGAGTCCGCAAGACGGATACCGACCCCGTACGAGGTGGTCTTGGTCCAGGTCGGAAACTGGCCAACGTTCGTGGCTCCTTGATCGATCCACTTGACCGAGCCATCATTGATGACCTGTCCAGTCGTCGTGCCCCAAGGTGGGGTGGTGGTCGCGGAAGTCCCGGCCTGGATTACTGTCTCAATATGACTCGCCAAAACTTCCTGGCCAAGGACGTAGGCGGTCTTAGCTTTCCAAGGCGTATTCACGAAGGCTACCAGGCACCCCAGATTGTTGCAGAGAGTCGAGCGCCCACCCAATTGCGCGCTGAGAAAAGCGCGTTCCTCTGATCCGCCTGTGAGATTGGGGTTGAGGATGTCGGTCACGGGGGAACATGCTGCGGTCGAGGCGTTCTGGGTTACCAGGCCAATGAATGTGCCTAAGGCCGGCATCGTGCCAGCATTGATTTTGATCTGAAACAAAGTTGGCGCGCCCCCCGTATTGCCACAGACATACAGGCTGCCGGTTCCGTTGGTGGAAGACCGGTAAGCGCTGTCGAAGCCGCCGGCATACAGCGGATTAGTCCCACCGCCAACCCCAACATGAGTTTGGGTGCCGGTGGTGCCTGCTCCAAAACTGGTGGTCAGTTGATAGACCGAGGCGCAGGGGCTGGTGCCTGAGCAATTCGCGACGCCGTTATTAGAGGAAAAAACGTAAACCTTGCCAATCGTCTTATCCACAACGGCAGGCCCGAGGACTCCGGTGGCAAAATCCATCTGTCCCGACACGGTAGCCACGCCTGTTGTAGAGCTAACGCGCTCAACGAACCCACCCGCATCCCCTACAAATACATTGCCCGAGATATGGTCGAAGACAGGGCTGGAGAGAGCGGTCGGGTTGGTCGCATTGACTTGAACGGGCCAGGGGGCGGTTCTTATCTCGGCTGGTGTTCCGGAAAAGAACGGGTGAAACTGGTGGAGCAACCCGAGGCTGTCGCCGATCCATGCCACGTCTCCGCCGTAGTCATAATAGACAGAAGAGGCTGTGTCGTTAGTCTGGACGCCAAGAGCAGTGCGCAGATCAAAAGTGGTGATGCAAGGCGCAGTACACGCCGAATAATTCGCGGGCGTGACAAGACTGGGAGTTGCCGGAGAAGCGAGGGAGCCAGTGCCCGCCTTCCACTTGAGCAAAACCACGGTGCCATGAACGCCATCGGTCTGGACAAAGGCGAGCTGCGATCCATCGAGCGAGAAGATAGGGGAGGTCTTAATCGCGCCGGGAGCAGTCCCGGTAGTGTTGTACGCCCAATAAGTCGAGGGAACCGTACCGGTGCATCCGGAATAGAGGTTGTCGTATGCCACGATGCTGGCGACGGTGTTCGAGCTCTGCAGGCCGGTGCTAAAAACGACGAAATCGGGTTGAGCGGCAGAGCCGCAATTCGCGGTTGAGATACTGAACGAATACTTGGCGGGGAAGTTACCCGCGCCAACCATGGCGTTGCCTCCCATATCCTCCGACCAATCGCGATGCACTTTCCCATCGACGACCCTACGATCCCTGTCAAATGCAACAGGAGCTTCGTCGGCGGCAGCCCCGTCGATCGAAACCGTGCGAACAATGTTTTGCCGGTACCATTGCTGCCAGTACCGGGGATCGAGTTCGACTTGCCGGGCGCGTTCCGCCGTGGCGGGACGGGAGAAAATGGTGTGCTGGTGCGTCCAATCGGTGGGCACCCCTTGCTGAGGAGGCTTGGCAGCCTCGCCGGTCAGAACCAATCCCAAGGTGACTAGTGCCACAAGTCCTGCACCAAACTGGACAAAGCGTGCGGCGTTTGCGCTCATCTCACTGACTCCATGGCTCGATAGTTACAACGGTTGCGGAGCATATCCAGTTGCCCGCGTTCAGCCGCACAAAATGGCAAAGCGCTACAACTGTTCCTGTTTCCCCTCGCGGACCCGCGTCTCGCGAAACTGCAAATGCTTAGAAACCACCAGATCGCAGGCTGGACGCACGTCTCCGACTGGTGAGGCTGGATTGGCCCGAATTCTACTCCTTCAAGACAAGAATGCGCAATCGGCGTTTGCGGGCCTTGCGAGCAAAATTAATCTTGAACTGAACTGGTCTATTTTCCGGACCACCCGCTGAAAAATTTGTACACGAGACGCTAAAAGAGCTCTTAGGATCGCAGCCACACCCCGTAAAATATTCTACCGGGCGGTCGGTCAGGGTCGCGTAAGGACCTCCGACTGTGACATGATCAATGTTCGACGCATTCAAGAGTCGAGGATCGTCAGGGAGGCGAGCAAACTAGATTGGACCGATACGATGAGGTAGCTGAAGAGGGGCAGGAAGTGCGTTCGCTAGATACCAACGTTTTAACGCTCGAAGAAATCGGAAACCTCGCGGCAGAAGGAGGCCAGCCGGCGGAAACGCTGATGAATGTGGTTGCCCTGATTGCCAAGCGGTTTAGGACGGATGTGTGCTCGGCGTACTTGCTGGAGCCGGATCGCGCCAACCTCGTTTTGGCGGCGACCGTAGGATTGCGGCGCGAGTGTATTGGCAGCTTGCGGATGGTGGTTCACGAAGGCCTCACCGGCCTGGTGGCGGAACAGGTGCGTCCAGTTGCGGTAGCGCAGGTGAAGACTCATCCGCGCTTCAAGTATTTTCGGGAGGCTGGCGAGGAGGCTTACCAGTCATTCCTTGGCGTTCCGCTGATCGATCGCGGTGTACTGCAGGGAGTCCTGGTTGTTCAGACCATTGAGTCGCGCGTTTTTGGCGACGGAGAGATTCGCATGCTAACGGAGGCGGCAACGCAGGTCGCGCCTGTGGTTAGCGAAGCTCGTACTCTCGACCGCTTCATTGCGCCCCTGCAAGAGCGGCTTTGGGCCCTGGCGCGCAATCTGTGGTGGAGTTGGGACCACAACTCGGCCAGTCTGTTTCTCGATCTGGATCCGGCACGATGGAATGATCTCAACCACAATCCAGTGGCGCTGCTGTCAGAACTTCCTCTCGCCAAACTGGAAGCTCGCGCAACCGAATTAATGCTGCATAGCCGCGTGAATTACGCCTATCGCCGGTTACTGGAATATCTGGAAGCGGATCGCACGTGGGGTACGCGACATGCCGGCGTACTGCGGCCACATCCTGTGGCTTATTTCTCTGCAGAGTTTGGTATCCATGAGTCACTACCCGTGTATTCGGGTGGCTTGGGAGTGCTGGCTGGAGATCACATCAAGAGCGCTTCGGATCTCGACATTCCACTGGTCGGCATTGGTTTGTTCTATGGCCAAGGTTATTTTCGGCAGCGTCTCGATCTCAACGGATGGCAGCGGGAAGAATATCTCGAAACCGACGTCAACCAGTTGCCGATGGAAGTGGCAATCGGAAGAGACGGCAGGCCGGTTGTTGTTGCCATTGAAACGCGTAGCGGCCGCATCCAGGCTAAAGTCTGGCGCGTGAAAGTCGGGCGTCGCGATTTGCTGCTTCTGGATTCGGACGTGGAAGGAAATGCGCCAGAGGACCGAGAACTCACGTCGCGCTTGTATGGCGGCGATCTACGAATCCGGATTCGGCAGGAAGTGCTGCTGGGTGTTGGCGGCCTGCGCGCACTCAAAGCGCTGGGTATTTCTCCGGGTGTGCTTCACTTGAACGAGGGACACAGCGGCTTCGCGGTGCTGGAAGCAGTTCGCATGCGGATGGAGGAAGAAGGCATCGGCTTTGATGCGGCAGTGCCACGAGTCTCGCGCGAAGTCGTGTTCACGACGCATACGCCGGTTCCCGCAGGTCACGACCGATTCAATGCGGCTCTAGTCGAAGAACATATCGGACCACTCCGCGAAGCGATTGGGCTGTCTCAGGACAGCCTGCTCGGATTGGGCCGCGAGAACCCAAGCGACTCGGATGAACCTTTTTGTATGACGGTGCTCGCGATGCGGCTTTCCCAGAGGGCAAATGCTGTCTCCGCGCTGCATGCCGAAGTATCGCGGGCGATGTGGACCGGTCTATTCCGCGGCAAACCAGAGGACGACGTTCCGATCGGGCACATCACCAACGGGGTGCATGTTCCCTCATGGTTGGCGCCGCAGATGTTTCGTCTTTACGACCGGCATTTGGGCACCGGATGGCACCAGCGCAGCAGCGAAGCGAAGATTTGGGAAGGTATCCAGAGTGTGGACGATGGTGAACTCTGGGAAACGCACCTCAACCTGAAGTCGCAGCTGATCGAGTTTGTGCGCCGCCGCGCGATTGCGCAAGCCGAACGCCGCGGAGAGTCGCCAGAGGTGCTGCAGCGTCTGGGGCGCGTATTGAGTCCGGATGCTCTCACCATTGGCTTCGCGCGCCGCTTCGCGACCTACAAGCGAGCCAACCTGATTTTGACGGACATCGAGCGGCTGGCTTCCATGGTCAATGATCCGAACCGGCCGGTGCAGTTTGTGTTTGCCGGCAAGGCGCATCCGCTGGACGAACCGGGAAAGCGAGTGCTGCAGCAGATTGCCGAGTTAATGCGCGATCCCAAGTTCCGCGACAAGTTCGTCTTCGTCGAGGACTACGACATCAACGTGGGGCGTCATTTTGTGCAGGGCGTCGATGTTTGGCTGAACAATCCGCGGCGGCCGCAAGAGGCTTCCGGCACCAGCGGCCAGAAAGTCGTGCTGAATGGCGGACTGAATCTTTCCATCCTGGATGGCTGGTGGGCTGAGGCCTATGACGGCATGAACGGGTTTGCCATCGGGACCGGTAGAACACACTCGAACATGCAAGTTCATGACGCTCGCGATGGAGAAGATTTGCTACGAACGCTTCGCGAAGAAGTGATTTCGCTCTACTACCAGCGCGACCGCGACGGGCTTCCCCGGGGCTGGATCAAACGCATGAAGCGGGCGATCCGCACGCTGGGCTGGCGTTTCAGTGCCGACCGCATGGTGATGGATTACACCACCAAATGCTACGTTCCGGCGGCGGGTGGAACGTCGAGTGACATGAGATCCAATTCGTGAGTCTTGATTCGTGCAGTGACCGGACGCCGCGAAGAGTTCCACGCGGGGAAAAGTTCCACCCAGCATGAGCGACGAGACAAACAAAAAAGAAGATCAGCAACTGGGAATGTCCCGCCCAATCACACGGCGCGATTTCCTGAACGGCGTCGCACTTGGCGTGGGCGGAATTCTGGCCGCATCTCACGGGATGCCTGCCTTCGACGCGCAGCAGTATGCACCTGAGAATGCTCCAGACTACTACCCTCCCGCTCTCACTGGAATGCGGGGGAACCACGACGGGACTTTCACTTTTGCACATCGTCTGCGCGATGGCGAGTCGTGGGACAGCGTCGCCAGTCCTGAAAAAACCGGCGAGAGCTACGACTTGGTTGTGGTCGGCGGGGGCATCAGCGGACTGGCAGCAGCGCACTTCTATCGCAAGAGTGCCGGCAACCGGGCACGCATCCTGATTCTCGACAACCACGACGACTTTGGTGGACACGCCAAGCGCAACGAGTTCAAGGTCGGGAATCGGATGCTGCTGAGTTACGGCGGTACTCAGTCGATCGAGAGCCCATCCCGTTACAGCGCCGTCGCCAAGGGTCTGCTGATCGAACTCGGGATCGACACGCAGAAGTTCTACAAGGCATACGATCAAGGGCTTTACGAATCTCTCAAACTCGGGACCGGAACTTTCTTCGATCGCGAGACTTTCGGACAGGATCGGCTGGTCACGGGCAAGGGGACCATTCCATGGCCTGAGTTCCTCGGCAAGACTCCGCTCTCTGAAATCGCACGCCGTGATATTGCGAAGGTGTATAGCGATAAGACGGATTACCTCCCCGGTCTTTCGCGCGAACAAAAGCGCGCGCGGTTGGCTAAAGTCAGCTATGCCGACTTCCTGACGCAAATCGTCAAACTGCATGCTGATGTTCTTCCCTTTTTCCAATCACAAACGCACGATCTGTGGGCGGTGGGCATTGACGCCGTTTCGGCTCTCTCTTGTCACGAGGCCGGCGATGATTACGACATCGGGTATCCGGGATTCCAGGGATTGAATCTGGGCGGTGATTCGGAACGCGGCAGCGAAAAGCCAGACCCATACATCTTCCACTTTCCGGACGGCAATGCGTCAATTGCCCGCATGCTGGTGCGCGAGTTAATCCCCGGGGCGATGACCGGGCAGAGCATGGAAGATGTCGTCACGGCCGGTGCGAACTATAGCCGTCTCGATCATCTGGACGCCCCCGTTCGCATTCGTCTGAAGAGCACGGTAGTGCGCGTACAGCAAGCTGGGTCGGCGGCAAACCGCGATGTTCAAGTTGCCTACATGCGCGGCGGCAAACTGCAGACGGTACAAGCTAAGGCGTGCGTTCTTGCCTGTTACAACGGGATGATTCCTTACTTATGTCCTGAGCTTCCCGATAAACAGAAAGAGGCGCTGGCTTATCTTGTCAAAGCGCCGCTCGTTTATACGCATGTCGCAATCCGAAATTGGACTCCGTTCCAGAAGTTGGGAGTTCATCAAGTCGTTGCGCCCGGGAGTTACCACACGTATGCTGCACTCGATTTTCCTGTCAGCCTGGGGGATTATCAATTCCCCAAGCGTCCCGATGACCCGATGGTGCTGTTCATGTTACGAACCCCGTGTAAGCCTGGTCTTCCCCAACGCGATCAACATCGTGCGGGGCGTTCCGAGTTGCTGCGAACGCCCTTCTCCACCTTCGAGCGAAACATACGCGATCAACTTGGAAGGATGCTCAGTGCCGGCGGGTTTGATCCCGCGCGGGATATTGATGGCATAACCGTCAACCGATGGGCACATGGGTACGCTTACGAGTACAATTCGCTATTCGATCCGGACTGGGCTGAAGGCGAGCAGCCTTGGGTGTTGGGCCGCAAGCCGTTCGGAAGAATCGCGATTGCGAATTCCGATGCCGGGGGTTCGGCATACACAGATGCGGCAATCGATCAGGCGTATCGCGCGGTGCAGGAGTTAACGGCTGGGACAGCCTAGCGTAAATCGTCTCAACGCCGATTCCCGCTCGATGTGACGCGCGAATTTCACGACACACATTTTTGACGCAGCACGGACCGCAATCCCTGGACAGGTTGAAACCCAAATGAATCCTGCTCTGCTGGTGTCGAGTTCTTCCACGCTGGTGCATCTCTCGCCAGTTGATCTGGTCATCATCGTTTTCTACTTCGCATTGGTTCTGTCAATCGGGTTGTATCTCAAAGAACAGGCCAATACTGGGGAAGACTTTTTTATGGCCGGCCGTGAAATGACGGCATGGGTGGCGGGCCTCGCGTTTTTGTCGGCAAACCTCGGATCGCTCGAACTGATGGGCTGGGCCGGCAATTCGTACAAATATGGCATCCTCGCGGCCCATTGGTACTGGATCGGAGCCATCCCGGCGATGCTGTTCCTGGCGCTGGTGATGATGCCCTTCTACCACATCTGCAAGACACACTCCGTTCCCGGATATCTTAGGTTGCGCTTCGGCCCGGGGGCCCAAGCAATCTCTTCGATCTCATTCGCGTTGATGACCGTTTTGATGAGCGGCATCAACATGTACGCCATGGCCGTTGTGATGAGGGTGGTGCTGGGATGGGACCTCAATTTCAGCATCTTGGTTTCATCGATCACGGTCGCAATCTACGTTGCACTTGGCGGATTGCGTTCGGCGATTTTCAACGAGGTCCTTCAGTTCTTTTTGATCTGGGCGGGAGCTCTACTAATTCCGATTTTGGGATTGGTTGAGGCAGGAGGCTGGAGCGCGCTGAAGGCGAAGATTCTGCAGAATCTTACCGAACAACATGTGGCTAACCCGGGCGCGTATACGCATGCGTGGTCAACCTTGGGCAACTTTTCCGATAACCCTATGGGGATCAACTGGGTCGGCATCGTTTTCGGTCTCGGCGCGGTCATTTCGATGGGGTACTGGACGACGGATTTTCTAGTCATCCAGCGCGTCCTCGCAGCAAAAGATTTGCGCTCCGCCAAGCTTGCACCCATCATCGGAGCCGCGTTCAAGATGATGGTTCCCTTCATCGTGATCCTGCCTGGTCTGCTCGGTCTGGCGCTGTTGCGCGATCCGCACACCGGCAGCCTGCTGCGGCTCGTGCCGGCCGACCTTGCATGGTCAGAGCTTGGACAAGCACAGGGCCTTCACGGTTATGACGAAGTTCTGCCTCTGATGTTGGCACGGTACTGCGGACCTGGGCTTCTTGGACTCGGCATCACCGCGTTGATCGCCGGATTCATGTCGGGCATGGCAGGCAACGTCAGCGCCTTCACCACAGTTTGGACGTACGACATCTACGGTGCGCTGATCAACAAGAATGCCTCCGACGAATCAAAAGTCAAGATGGGGCGGTGGGTCACAGTGATCGGTGTAATTGTCAGCATCGGCACGGCATACCTGGTGATGCATGCGCAGAGCATCATGGACTACGTCCAGTCGCTCTTCAGCTTCTTTATCGCTCCACTGTTTGGCACGGTGATCCTCGGCATGTTGTGGAAGCGCGCCACACCGGCAGGCGGCTGGAGCGGGCTGCTGGCCGGCACGCTCTCGTCTGTCGGCATGTATGTGTGGGTGAAGGTCAATCCCGATGCGGTGCGATATGTCGCTCTGTCATCACAGGCTCAAGATCAAGCTCAGAACATGTTTCGCGCACTGTGGTGCTGGCTGATCTGTGTGGTGGTCACCGTCGCCGTCAGTCTCGTGACGAAGCCCAAGCCTGACACGGAGTTGAAAGATCTGGTGTATGGTCTCACTCCGCTTCCGCCGGAAGAGCATGTCTCGATATTCCACAGCCCGCTCTTCTGGGGAACTGTCGTCGCCGTCGTGTTTTTGATTTTGCAAGTTATTTTCTGGTAATCAGTTCTGGGAGGGATAAGAGATGAAGTCCGGAGGAACGTTGTCAATTTGGTTTTTCATCGGCGTCTCTCTGCTGGTGAATGGAGCGGTGATCTTGGGCAGAGGGATTTACGAGTTGGTGTCTCCGCCGGAGCATCAGGTAGTGCTCTATGAACTGCACGCCAACGTCTGGTGGGGAGCGCTGTTGCTGGTGCTTGGGCTGTTTTTCAGTCTGCGATTTTCGCCGGCTCGAGAACGAGCGCGCATGGCCGGCACTTCGTAATTTCTCTCTTCAATTTAAGACTCTGGAATGACCGACGTACTTAAGACACTGCCGAAGGTCCTGCTCCACGAGCACCTGGACGGCGTTCTGCGGCCGCCGACTGTAATCGAACTGGCCAGGAATGCGCAGTACTCCGAGTTGCCTACAAATAATGCGGAAGCTCTAGCCCGGTGGTTTCATCAAGGCGCGAACCAGGGAAGCCTCGCAAAATACCTCGAAGGCTTTAAGCACACGATCGCAGTTATGCAGACCGAGGAGGCGCTCGAACGGGTCGCCTACGAGCAAGCCGAGGATCTCAGCCAAGACGGCGTGGTCTATTATGAAACCCGCTTCGCACCGATCTTTCACACGACGAAAGGATTGACACATCAGCAGGTTGTCTCGGCTGTGCTAAAGGGCATGGCACGCGGGCGACGGGAGTTCGGGATTCAATCTGGTTTGATCATCTGCGCGATGCGGAACATGAACGTCTCGCTCGAGATGGCGGAGCTTGCGGTTGATTTTCGCGCGCGTGGAGTCGTGGGGTTCGATCTGGCGGGCGAGGAAGGCGGATTTCCTCCCAAGAAGCACGTGGACGCTTTTCATTACATTCAACGCGAAAACTTCAACATCACGGTTCATGCCGGCGAGGGCTTCGGAAAAGAATCGATCTGGCAGGCGATTCAGTATTGTGGCGCACATCGCATTGGCCATGGCACGCGCCTGATTGATGACATCGCCGTTTCCGATGGAAAGGCGGTCAAATTGGGCGACCTTGCCCAATACATTCTGGACAAGCGAATCCCGCTCGAGATCTGCTTGATCAGCAACGTCCACACTGGTGCGACACCGAGCCTCGAGCAACATCCCTTCAAGATTCTCTATCAGCAGAAATTCCGAGTCACCCTGAACACCGACAACCGCCTGATGAGCAATACCACGATGACACGGGAGTTCGAGGCCGCTGCGCAGACGTTCGGCCTCACCGTCGACGACTTCGAAAAACTTACTATCAATGCAATGAAGAGCGCGTTCCTGCCTTACGGCCAGCGCATCGACTTGATCTACAAGACGATCAAGCCTGGCTATGCGAGGATCCGCGAGGGTCTTGCGGCAAAGCCTGCACGCGGATAGAGCCAGCACATGGACAATCCCTTCATGGCACGCGCGATTCAACTCTCTCTCGACAACGTTCTATCGGGACAGGGCGGCCCTTTCGGCGCTGTGATCGTGAAACGCGGCAGCATCATCGCGGAGGGGGTAAATCGAGTCACGGCGACAAACGACCCTACGGCTCACGCAGAGGTGGTTGCCATTCGCGAAGCTTGCGCAAAGGTAGGTGCCTTCGAACTCCGTGAATGCGAAATCTATGCGTCCTGCGAACCGTGCCCGATGTGCTTGGGTGCGATCTACTGGGCGCGCCTGTCACGAGTTTATTTCGGCAATGTCGCCGCGGACGCCTCGAAGATCGGCTTTGATGATTCCTTCATCTACCAGCAATTCGAACGGCCGTTCCCTCAGCGCTCAATTCCAATGGTCTCGATGATGCGAGAGCAGGCACTGGCTGCATTCCGAGCGTGGCAAGAGAAGCCGAACAAGATTCCATACTGAGAGACGTTCGGTGTTCTCGCCGATCAACATCAGAACTCATTCCGCAGGTGCAGTCGCCAGTTGTCGATTGGCAAGAATTCCCCCGAGGATCAGACCCACGATCAGAAACAGGAATAGCAGGAGCCAGCCCCAATGCTGGCCGGGATGACTTATTACGCGAACGAAATGACGTCCGTAAAGATCGGCTACGATGGCGATGGCTGAATATCGGACACCGCGACCAACGGTGACGATCGAAAGAAATTTGCCAGGACGGTAATTGGAGGCGCCAGCCGCCGCAAATAACATGCTTGTCGGAAATGGAAATGGAATCGCGGCGGAGGCAAAAAGAGCACCGGCCCCCCACTTCTTGAAAAGTTTGAGGATTGCGGCTACTGGGCCTTTTTTGAATTTGCGGTCAAGGTAGGCTGATCCTGCTTTGCGCGCGATGCGGAAGGTAAGGTATGCACCGATAACCGACCCGGCCGTTGCGGTGAGGGCGTACTCAAACCATGGGCCCCGGTGGCTTGCCGCCAGAATCGCAGTGAGAATGTCGGGGCCCGCGAAGGTTGGCAGCGGCGAACTGTCTAGAATTGCCAGGAAGAAAAGGCCCAGGGCCCCGAGATGCCGAAACTTAGTGGCAAAGCTCTGTCCGCCGCGCCGTGATGCCTTTTGGAGAAACAGGCCTAGCATCCTCGCACTATATCAGGCGGATTGGCGGACCTTCCAAATGGCGTACAGCTGCCGTTTAAGCCTTGCTAAGCGCTGACCTGCACCGAAACCAGCTCTGCATTGCAGCGGGAGGTTTGGATAGACGCGATCGTGTCTTCGGCGGTGAGTCTACCCATCAGCAGGGCCAACTTGCGGTTCGAGGTCATCTGGATGGGAGCCTTATCAATACGCAACACGTAGGCCGGTGCGCGGCTGCCGCCACGGTTCACTTTCACGACAAACTTCGTATTTTTCACTGGATTCCTTTCGCTCGGTAACAAATGGCAGGCCTATCCGCCCTTCCATTTTTCTTGTTCTCTCACCAAACGTTCTATTCGGACAATTTCAGGCGCAGCTAACGGACACTCTAGATGGGTAGATTTCTATCGCTAGCGCTTCAGAAAAATCTGAAATTTTTCAAGAAAGGTGTAACTGATTACTTATTTATCATAGCCTTCCACGCTGGCGAAGTCAATGAACCGAATTTCTCGGAGAGCTCGAATGGCGCGTCATTTGGGCTCAGTATGCGTTCGAACCGAGTGCGCCGTGGAGTTACACCTGGAGGACGTCGCCTTCGCGAGCGACGATCTCGTACAGCACCGGATTGACGAAGAAGCCGATAAAGAGCCGCGAAATCAGACCGGCCACGATGACGATGGCGAAGGGTTTCTGCGTATCGGACCCGATTCCGGTCGAAAGAGCAGCCGGAAGCAGACCGAGGCAGGCCACCAAAGCGGTCATCATGATCGGGCGAAGACGCAGCAGAGAAGCTTCGCGAGTCGCTTCACGAATTCCGAGGCCTTCGTTCCGAAGCTTGTTGATGTAGGAAACCAGAATCACGGCGGTCTCTACCGAAACACCTAGCAGCGCCAGAAGTCCCAGAACCGACGAAACGCTGAATGGAGTATGCGTGAGCTTGAGCGCGACTAGCGCACCCACGGGTTCAGTCATGACAACGCCAAGCGCGATCGTGACGGGGAACTTGAAGTTGCCGTAGAGCGCAAACAGAATCATGAAGATCAAAACGACAGCGAGCGGACCGATGAAGTACATCTGCGCCTTGGCTTCTAGAAACTGGCTGTACTCTCCACCCCAGTCCAAGCGATAGCCTTGCGGCAGCCTCACAACTTTGTTGACGGCTGCTTGCCCATCGCGAACCGCGCGCTCCAGATCGCGGCCTTCAATGCTGTACTGCACGCCGATGTAGCGTGAATTATTTTCGCGGTAAATAAACGAAGCACCGTTTCCCTGGCTGATATTGGCAAGTTGGGTAAGCGGAATCTGCTGGCCATCGGGCGTGCCCACAAGTAGATTGCCGATTTCGTGCGCGTTGCTGCGGAATTGCGGCTGCATGCGGACGACGAGATCGAATAATTTCTCCCCTTGAATGACCTGCGTAACCGCTTGCCCACCGACAGCCGCCGAAATCACGGCTTCAACGTCGGCAACGTTGATTCCGTAGCGCGCAATTTTGTCGCGATCGACGTCTACCAGCAAACTGGGCTGGCCCAGTTCGCGTACAACTGTGAGCTCCGTAAAGCCCGACACCTTCGCGAGGGTGTTCTTGATTTGGATCGCCTTGTCTTGCAGTACATTCAGGTCATCGCCGTAGATTTTCACCGCCAGCGAACTCTTTAGGCCGGTCAGCGCTTCGTCGACGGCATCTTCCGCGGGCTGGGTATAGTTGAAAATAATTCCAGGGAACGCGGTAAGTTTCTTGTTGACCGACTCGATCAGTTCTTTCTTGTCACTGACGTCTCCGCGCCACGATTTGTCTTTGTAAGACTTCAGGCCAACATAGAACTCGCAGTTAAAGAAACCCGTTGGGATCCGTACCATCGTCAGGACGTCCTAACTCTGAGCCGACTACTGTAACTTGCGGGTAGGACATCAGGATGTCGCGAATCTGCGGCGCAATCTTGCTGGCTTCCTCAAACGAAATCGTATAGGGCATGGTAGCCCGCACCCAGAGTGCACCCTCATCGAGGTGAGGCATGAACTCTCCACCGATGAACGGGACCAGCAGCAAAGTTGCGCCGAAGATGAGCGTAGCAATCGCAAGCGTGGTCTTGGGACGATCGAGCGCCCAATCCAGTTGCGTCGCGTACATTCGCTTCATCCATTCGTAAGCGCGGTTCGGCTTCTCGCGCACGCCGCTCTTAAACCAGTACGAGGCCAGCACGGGATGAGGGTGAGTGTCAGTATCAGACGCGCCGACCAGCGCGAACGACATGGTCTCCGCCATGGGATGGAACAGCTTTCCCAGCCGGCCCGGTCAGCGCATAAATCGGAAGATAACCCGCGAGGATGACTGCGACGGAATAGAAGATGGGCCGGTCGACATCTTTCGCTGCCGCCAGAATGACGTCGTTCGAGCTTGTACTCCTGGCCTTCACGCAATGCCAGTTCACGATAGATGTTCTCCATCATCACGACGGTGCCGTCGATGACGATGCCGAAGTCGATGGCGCCAATTGAGAGCAGGTTCGCCGCTACGTCGTGCGCGTGCAGCACAATGAAGGCAAACAGCAACGAGAGCGGAATGGTGACGGCGACAATGATGGCGGCTCGAATGCTGACCAGGAAAAAGATCAGCACGATCAGAACCAGGACCATCCCGCGCAGCAGGTTGGCTTCGACCGTGTCGGTGGTCAGATCTACCAGTTCGCTGCGATCGTAGTAAGGTGAATCTTGACGTCCGGTGGCAGGACTGTGATGATTCAACTCGTCGGTCTTCGCCTGAACCCCCTTCAGGACGTTCTGCGTCTGCTCGCCGCGCAGCATGAGGATGACGCCTTCCACCGCGTCATCATTTTTCTGGAAGCCAAACTCACCCAGCCGCGGCGCGTGGCCGATCGTGACATCTCCCACGTCGCGCACCCGGATGGGCACGCCCTTGTTGGCGCCCACGACGACGTTTCCGATGTCGTCGGTATTGCGCACAAGGCCGATGCCGCGCACGTAATAGAACTGTCCGCCTTGCGAATAGAAACCGCCGCCGGCGTTGGCGTTGTTCGCGGCCAGAGCTGCCGTAACCTGCGGAACGGTCAGGTGATAGCCATAGATGCGCGCCGGATCGAGCAGCACCTGATACTGCATGACCGTGCCGCCGAAACCCGAGTCGTCGGCCACGCCATGAACGGAGCGATAGGCTCGTTCGACCACCCAGTCTTCGATGGTCTTCAATTCCTGCGGACTGCGGTCGGGACTCTCGAGCACATAGCGATACACCAGGCCGCTCGGACTGAATAGTGGCGCCAGGCTGGGCGTGACTCCGGTCGGGAGCGTGGCTTGAGCGAGCCGTTCAAAAACGATCTGCCGCGCGAAGTAGTCGTTGGTGCTCTCTTCGAAGGTCAGTCTGATGTCGGACAGTCCGTAGAGCGAGATGGAGCGCATCACCATCATGTGGGGGACGCCGTTCATCTGCAGTTCGAGTGGAAGCGTGACCAGTCGTTCGACTTCCTCGGCGGCGTGGTCGGGCCATTGGGTGATGATTTCGACTTGCGGAGGCGAGAGATCGGGATAGGCGTCCACCGGCATGCGCTGGAACGAAATGATCCCGCCGACCGTGATGAAGGCGGTCAGCATCAGCACCAGGAATCTTTGCCGCAGCGCCGCTTGGACGATTCGATGGATCATTCAGATGCCGAGGACACGATTCTTTACGTAGTTCTAGAAATAACATCTCGGAATGCGACCTTGCCTGTCAGCGTTGCAGCGAATTCGCAAACTGCAGGAACAGGCTGCCATTGCCGATCACCTGGTCTCCGGGCTTTCAGTCCGCTGGTGATCTGAGTCTGTCCATTCAGGCTTTCCCCCAGAGTCACGGGGCGTCTGCCGAACTGATTCGAAGACGTCGCCGCGTAAACAAAGGGCTGGTTCTCGTTGTCACGCAGAATCGCCGCGTCCGGCAGCGCAATCGCATTGGGGATGGTGCCCGCGTTCACCGTCGCGACGACGTACATATCTTTCTTCAGCTTCTCGCCGGGATTACTGGTTTCGATGCGCGCCTGCAACGTGCGGGTGTTCGGGTCAAGCGAGGCTGCCACGTAGGCAATTCGTCCGTGGAAAACATCCGGATAAGCGTCGGTCTGAATGGTCACTGTATCGCCGACGCGCACATAGGGCAGATCTTTCTGATAGACGTTGACCAGCACCCAGACGGTGCTGGTGTCGGAAATCATGAAGCACTGAGTCGTGCCGGTCTGCAGGAGTTGTCCAGCGGCGACATCCTGTTCGACAACGAGGCCGCTGATCGGGGCTTTCACCGGAACCTCGAAAGAGGGCGGAGCCTGTCACGAGTGAGTCGGGATCGGCAATTCCCAACACTTTCAGCGCAGCCTGAGCAGCTGCAAGATCGCCACCTGCCTGCACCTCGGCCGACTCGGCTTGTTCGAGAGCTCTGCTCGGAAATTGCCTTGTGATCGTATAAGTCCTTGGCACGCGCATAGGCTTTTTGCGCCAGGGCGTAGGCGTCCTTCGCCTTCAAATAGTTCGTTCGCAGCTGCGAGTAAGTCAGGACTTGCGACGTACAGCATGGGCTCGCCTGGCGTACATGCTGTCCCGGAACCACGACGACCCTGCTGACCGGGCCGCTCACTTGCGTGATAACCGGCGTAGTATGAAAACCGTTGTACGCAACCGCTCCAGTGAGCCGAAGCGTGCGACGTCAGAGTTGTAGGTTGAACAGTCAGCACCTGCACATGAGACATCTGCTCGTGCGGGATCGTAAACAGTTCCGGATTATTCGAGTTCTTCTGTTATTCGCGGAGGCGCTCGGACCTGAGCTCACAGCCCGTAAACGCAAGAGCGCAAGAAACCGGCCAGTGCCGACGCTCAGTTTCAGACTATTCTTGCGACTGTTCATGGCAGGTTCCTCGATCCCACGGCTTCCTTCAGCTGCTCCAGTGCTGTCATGTATGAGGCCAAGCGCCTGGCGATACGCCAACTGGATCGACCGGTAACTGCGCTCGGCATCCAGAAAATCCAGCAGGCTGGCGGCGCCGCGTTTATAAGCATACTCGCTGATGTCGCGCGAATCCTGCGCCTGTTTCAGATAGCCGGAGGTGTAGAGCTGCACGATTTCGTCGTTGCTCTTCACCGCCTCATAAGCATTGGCTACATCGGAAAGCACGGTATCACTGGCCGATTGCTGCTAGTTCCTCGGCTTGAGTGAGCGCGTGAGTGGTGCGTGCGATCTCACCTTGATTGCGATTGAAAATCGGCAGCTCAAAATTTGCGAAGATCGAGGCCGTGTTCTCACCGGAAACGTGAGTGAAGTCGTATGTGCCGTTCACGTCGACTTTGGCGTTCGCCTTGGCCAGCTGGATTTGGCTCTTGGCAGCAGTGATTCCCAATTCTGCGGCCCGATAATCTGGGCGTTCGCGCAACGCACGCGCCTGCAAATCTTCGAGCTTCGCCTGCAGAGGCTGGTACGCTAGATCGCCGATCACATCGAAGTCTGCCGGAACGGCGTCATAACCCAGCAAATCTCGCAAGCCCAACGAGCGCCTGCACCTTGGCCAGTCGGGCGGATGAGACGTCGGTCTGAAACTGCAGAAGCTGCAGTTTGATCTTGAGATAGTCGCCCTCGCCAATGAAGCCCGCCTTGAGTTGCGCCTCGCTGATATCGACGGTCTGTTGAAAACCTTTTAGATCTTCAAGAGCGAACCGAAGAGTGGATTCCGCCAGCAAAACGCTGACGAACTGTTGACCTACATTGAATGCCAGCGTGCGTTCAGCGTCAGTGACCTGGGCACGGGTAACCGCAGTTGCATCGCGGGCAGCCTGCAGACGGCGCTGGCGTTTGTGGCCGCGCTCGAACAGGTATCCAATGCCAATGTCGAATTGCTGTGTTTGATTCAGATTCGTCCCAGAAAAGTCTTGCGGGCTGAAGAACGGGACGAATTGGCTGTCGAATCCCAGTGTTGGGTTGGGACGCAGATTCGCCGTAACTTCCTGGTCCTGATTCTGAAGGATGAGCGTGCGGTTGGCCTTGATCGAATGGTTATGGGCCAGCGCCAAATCGATGGCCTGGTCAAGACTGATTAGAGTCGTATTTTGCCCAACCGCTGTCCCCACCGCCAGCAGAAAGGTAGCCGCCCCTATTATGGCGACCATCCCAAAGCACCGTGAATGCATAAGGGTCAAATGAAGTTAGCTCAAGCGAGACCGAATGTGACCGAAACCGCCCACCAGCCAGCATTTCCATCGATTCGCGCCCCATGGCGAACAGACTCGGCTGACGCAGGCCATTGTAAATCGGAAAGCAGCCCTAATAGACCATAAAGTTAGATGCAGATTCGAGCACTTCTGTAACGGGGGCCGATGCTTGACGAAACTTGACGAATGATAGCGACCCCAAGTGCAGGAAAGACCCGATTCCTTTGCCAGCGGGTCGGCGTTACTGAATAGACTTGGCTGCTCCCGATCCAGCTCGCCTTGAATCCTCTAAGGCCCAAATCTTGTCGATGCCCCATCGCCGCTTCCGGAGGTGGCGCTGGGTCGTCGGCGTTCTCATCGCCATTCTTGCAGTCGTTGGCGTGTCGATCTACATGGTAGTTGCGCGGGCCCAACCGATTCTTCGTGCCCGAGTCATTGAAACTCTCTCAGCACGTTTCAAGAGTCGTGTCGAACTTGCGGAACTACATGTTTGGATCGCGAATGGAGTTCACATCGACGGCCGGGGTCTCAAGATTTACGGGGCAACAGATCCGAACCCCTGGGAACCCGGTGTCCAGCCTCTGCTTGAAGTGGGGGAATTCCACTTTCAGACCGCGCTGCGCAACCTATTCCGTGAACCGATGCATGTTGACACTATCTATGTGAGCGGTCTCGCGATGAACATCCCGCCAAAGAAGGAGCGAGCGGAGTTCAGAAACATGCGCCGGCAGGGAGGAAAGATCAGCATCGCGGTGGACCGGTTTGTGTGCGCCGACACAAGGCTCGTCATCAATACTGACAAGCCCGGCAGAGCGCCGCTCGAATTCGACATCAGCGACTTGCGGATGAAAGACATTGGCCCCGGATTGCCGCTGCGCTTTGATGCAACCCTAGTCAATCCGAAGCCGATTGGAGATATCCGGTCCACAGGCCAGTTCGGCCCCCTGAACGAACTGAGCCCGCGCGACTCTGCCGTCACCGGCGACTATTCATTTACTCATGCCGACCTTGGAACGCTCAAAGGGATTGGAGGAATCCTTTCCTCCACGGGAAACTATCAGGGAACGCTGGGGCATATCGAGGTCGAAGGTCAGACCGACACGCCTGACTTCCGGATAGCAATCAGCGGACATCGGGTCCCGTTACACACCGAGTTCCATGCCATCGTAGACGGCACGGATGGTGACACCTACCTTCAACCCGTGAAGGCGAGGGTGCTCAACTCCTCGTTTACAGCGAAAGGCAAGATCGTACGCGTGCAAAATCCGCCAGGACACGATATCGAACTCGATGTCGCGCTCGGTCGCGCCACGATCGAAGATCTGCTGAAGCTTGGCGTCAGAACGGACCCACCGATCATGACCGGCAAGGTCGCGATGCACACCAAACTGAGCCTCCGTCCGGGTGACGCCGACGTAGCCAACCGATTGAACCTTACAGGAAATTTTCACATCCCCCAGGGCCACTTTACGAATGAGAAAGTTCAAAACCGCATTGACTCGCTAAGCCAGCGCAGCCAGGGAAAGCACAGGGATTCAAAAGACGCCGTCGAAGCGCCCGTGTCCTCAGATCTGCAGGGCACCTTCGCCCTTCATGATGGAGTTCTCTCCTTCTCTTTTCTGCATTTTCTGATTCCTGGTACTCACGCCGATATGACGGGGCAGTACAGCCTGGACGGCAATACATTCGACTTTCATGGAACTCTGAAGCTGGATGCAAAGCTGTCGCAGATGACGACGGGGTGGAAGTCAATATTGTTGAAGCCTGTCGATCCGTTCTTTCGCAAGAATGGAGCTGGAACCGAAGTTCCGTTCAAGATCACCGGCACTCGCGACGAACCACATTTTGGGCTCGACTTTCATCACAAAGAGGAACGCAGTCCGGAGCCGCGCGGCGAGGCCGCGGCCGCGCGTTAACGTCTACCCGAGTTGGTCCGCATAGCTTCCATACAGCATCCGGGGTATTGTTTGCCGCAAGTGACGGACATAATTTTCGGATTAAGACCCAGTTAGAGACGCTCCGCCCGTCGCTGGGATTTAACCAGGAGGAGAATGATGCAGAAGGACTCATTACGGCAGCTGTACATCGATGAATTGAAAGATCTCTATAGCGCGGAGACCCAGATGGTGAAGGCCCTTCCCAAGCTAGCCAAGGCCTCATCCAATGCCCAGTTGCGGCAAGCTTTCGAGGAGCACTTGCGACAAACTTCGGAACAGGTTTCGCGGCTTGAGCAAATCTTCGAGAGGCTCGGAGAAAAACCCACAGGGAAGAAATGCTTGGGTATGGAAGGCTTGGTGAAAGAAGGGGCCGAGACGATGCAGGAGAAGTACAGCGACAACGTGATGGATGCCGCCCTCATCGGCGCCGCTCAGAGAGTCGAGCACTATGAAATCGCCGGCTACGGGACCGTCCGGGCATTCGCTGAGTTACTGGGAGAACGCGATGACATCCCGCTCATCGAGGAGACTCTGAATGAGGAAAAGGGAGCAGACGAAAAACTGACACAGTTGGCCCAGAAGATCAATTCGCAAGCTGGGGACAGTGAAATGGAAACCACGAATCGGCAGCCCAAAGCGAGCAAGAGCGCCTCTAAGCGCGCAGCCTAAATGCATGTGGAAGGACATGTCATCGTTCTTCCACAGCTTTTCCTTTCGACTGTGCAAACTACAGGAATTACCCGATTTTGGGCGGTCGCGAAACTCGATTAGCCTGCCATTACTCTCCGCAACCCAACGCCACGGGGGATTTGTAAATGATAAGTACCCGCAAACCGCCCACTTCGCAGCCAACCTGGCACGTCCTCTATCACGAAGCATTATTTGAAACCGATCGGGACAAGATCCCGCAAAGGATCGCCGAAGCCGAAAAGGCCATTCTGGCACGAGTGAAGGAGCTGTTTGGTTACGCTGGGGACCACATCGAGGAAGATCTCGTACTAGACGATGCCTTGTACGGCTTGCGTGCGCTGCGCAGTTGCCTCACCTCCGAAGCAACCGCGGCTTAACGGGATGGGTTGCTCGGCTACCCGAAACGCCATGCTCGTCCCCGGAACTTTGGCAGTAGCGATCGAGTTGGCGGGATGAAGTGGCGGCTCCTTCTGGGGATTCGTTCTCTTTCTTAGGAGCGCAATAAGAGCGATGCTGAGCAGCGCAATAAGTAAGAAAGCTATCGCTACGCACAGCCCTTTTCGGTTCGCCCTCGGATTTCCCGCAACCATGTCTGCCATGGATGTTCCTCGGTACGCGTCTTTTGCTTGAGCTTGATGTATTCCGCGCTCAATTTGGCGTGCCGTCCGTAATTCCGCCTCGAGACTTCCTCGCGTTCGTCTGTGAGCGGAGGCAGTATTTTGCAGCCCAATTGAGTATTGGGTTGCGGGACGCTATGGACAATCAGAGCTTCTCTGTAGAAAGAGTGAGCCGAACCCGGACGATCTAGACGGCATCCCGTGATACGACCGCGGCATCTCATTGGTGCCCAGCGATTTGCGGCGGATAGCTCCACTCTGGGTGCTAATGGAAGCCCTCACTTCATCGCTCGCAATGCAGACGGGATGGCTCCTCCTGCTCGGGATTCCCGTCGCTTGTGTGGCTTGGACCGTCACCCATGAAGAGGTCTTGCGGGAGCCCCGGGAATACTGTAAACGCCAGACACGCGTGGCCCGGAGCGCGTCTCGCCGGAAATTCTTCTACCTATTTACCTGCGAGTACTGTTTCAGCCACTACGTGGCTGCGATATTCCTCGTCATCACCCGGTTTCAGATGCTCTATGTCGGCTGGCGCGGATACATCGTTGCTCTATTTGCGCTGGTCTGGGTAGCCAATCAGTACATGAGCATCTACAACCGGCTGAGGCTCGACATCAAGAGCGAGAATCTTGAGATTAAAGCGAAAGAAGGCGAAGTCGAACAACAACGCAAGGTCGCCTGAATGGGTTCAGCCTCACGCTTCAAATCTCGTTGGGTTCCTCGCGATCGGGTTCGCGGACCGGCACATCCGGATTCTCAGGTGGGTCGATAGGCTCCCTGATCGGAGGAGGAGCCGGCTCGGATGGAATTCTAAATTCGATGAGTGAGGCGCTGTCGGGTTGCATGCCTCTGAGATGCCTTATCCACGGCGGCGGAAGCCGCCATTTTCGGATCCCTCACCCTCAAGGGAAAATGCGAAGGCGGAACCAGTCTCTTTCAAATCAGCCTCTTTCGGTGAGCAACGCAAAAATGGACTGAAGCCTGGGATCGATAGACGGCTAGCGAATGGCGTTCAAAACGATGTACGTCAAGCCTGTGATCGAAACAACGATGAGCGCATATGGCCAGAATTCCACAGCCCGCCGGACTATGGATGTCTCGGAATTGGTTCGAAGTTGACTCATGCTGAAGGTCGAACAAGAAGTCGCCGATCTCATTAACAAACATCTCGCGGCGCTGGGCAATCGGGAAATTCCTGTATTACTGTTCTTGTTCCGACAGAACCTCGTCCTTTTCCCGGCGGCGGACTCCGTGGTTCGTGGCCCATTGAATGGTGTCGCTCTTTTCCTTGAGTGGAGAGAACAGCACGACCAGGGTCGCGCCTAGAGCGAGCCCTGCCAATAGAAACGTGACTGCCGTCGGTAGATCGTATTCCATGCGGGTTGAGGTTTCATTCACCATAACAATTCACACAATCACAACAGACATCGCATGCTCACGATAGCGGTTCGATTCGCTCCACCTGAATCGTGTTGCTGTTCATCTCAAGTTTGCCCGTCACCTTCACGTGTTTGCCGAGGTAGGGCTTGGCCTTCGACTGATCGTCGAACTGGTAGCTCCCTTTTGTCACCGGATCGTGCAATACGATCTGTCCCTTTCTTTCATCACCTGACCCGTGAAAGCCAAGACGTCCTGCGTTTGCGTATCCCCTGAAGAAGAAGCACCGGCGTCAGGCCGTCTCGGAGACTGCTGCGATGCAGGCTGCTGGAAACTGGTGGACGAGCGGCTGCTATCGGCCGTTTGAGCGTTCGCCGACGATGCGAGGGCAAAGGCCACAAAAATGATGGCGACCGCCAGTAACAAGCGCGTTAGAAAATCTTTCATAACATTTCTCTTCACTCTCCCGTGAAGACTCATGCACGGAGAACGTCACTTGCTGCACGATCCTCATTAGCCCTTTTGAACCAACGGTCCAGACGAAGTGCGCCGACGACTTAAATGCACTTGCTCCCCCAAACCGTAACTTATTGCTCGTACGCTCCAGCAAGGTTGGAAGGAGGAACCGGCGCCTGCCGCTCAGCTTGCCGTGACCGAAGCAACTCTGATCGTTTTGCCGCTCATTGCACCGACTATGTGGGCCCGCTGTCCCGCAACCTTTTTCAGCGCGCTCAAGTTGCCGTCGAGAATATAGGTCTGATCACCGTCGACCAGGGAAAAGGAGGCGCCTCCGTGCACACAGATACGAACGCAATCCGTAGCAGTTCTCCCAAGCGCCGCGGGGTGCTTGGCGCCACAATGCGAGCAGGTCACCATTCCCTGATAGGTTTGTTGAGCCGCTGGCTGGTTCACCTCTTCCGGGCTGACTTGCGAGGGTTGCTGCACTTGTGCCCCACTAGCGGCTCCCGCAGCAGCTCCGAGCGTTGCAATTAAGAGAGCAAGCGCGCACGCGGTCATGGTACCGAGTATCACGATCTCGACCCAGATACGATTGATTTTCATGGCCAGCGAGCCTCCTTCGGGGCACTTTATTGATGCGGCCGGAACGCGACAAGTTGGTTGTGAGAACAGTTGCAACTGGGTTGCCATCAAGCAAGTGACTGTGAAGGCAGGGAGAACTCGCGCCAATACTGATGATTAAGAGGAGATTGCTACGTGGAATCGACTCTCAGAGGGAAAATATATCTAGGCCGCAGCCTCTGCAGCTTTCGCTTTAGCTTTGACTTTCTCCAGGCCTGCAGCTTCGTTCGCGCCTGTGCGGCGCAACAATTCGATGGCCCACTCTGCTCTCGCGCCTTCTGCGCATGCCACGTAGACCATGGCTCCAACATCGCCCATTTGGTGGCCTAACCTTTTGGCTTCGTTTTCAGAGAAGCCCAGCCCCAGCAGCGTTCTCGATTCTCCGCACAGAGGGGTGAAATCCTGCTCAACCATCAAAGCATGAAAGAATGCCTGCGAACGAATGAAGAAGCCGACGGTAGGAATCACAACGGCACCGAATTCCGAGAACCAGCCGATCGTACGCGCGCTAGCAGCGCTCTCTTCCGGTTGGGCATTGCCGATCTTCGCGTCGCGCATGACAGCAGCCGCTGGATGAGCCGGTGAAAGGACCATGCAAATGCTTTCCTTGTCGAATCCGGCACGGTTCAGGGTGCACACAACATCAGGCAATACCGCATTGCGTGGGTACATCCCGTAAGCAGCCGTTCCCCTCACTGCCATAACCAAGTCTCCAAATGTCGTCTGAATCTTCGGTAAGAGTGCGTATTGTTTACAGTACAGATAGATCGCGGTCTTAAAGACGATAGAGTACCGGTAGGAAAGGCGCACTAAGGTGAATCATGTAGAGCGCACGTCCCACAACCCTCTTGTATCGAGTGAGTTGCAACTCTCCTAAGAAAGCAATTCTATTTTGGTAACCCGAATCGTATTGCTGCCGGCGTTGAGCGTACCGACGATGCGAACGTCCTTGTCCTCATACTGTTTTGCGCCGCTCTGCTCGTCGAGCTGATAAGTAATGTGGTTCGCCGATTTCAGGACGTATTGGCTACCATCCTTCACGATTTTGCCGGTAAAGGTCTGCGTCGGGGCCTTCTCATCGGCAGCGGGAGGCACCGGCTGTTTTTGCTGCGGCTCAGGCTGGGGTACGCCCTTATCGGGCGGGGGAAGCGGCTCCGGAACGGGACGCGGGTTCTGCATCCGTGACCATGCGATGAGTTCCTGGGATGCCAGAGAATCGCCCGGAGATCGCGGAGGCTGACTCTGTGCCTCCTGGCTGAACAGAAATGGCGTTAATCCCAGCATCAGGCCTACGAGCAGTATTGTCCTTCGCATAAGGGCACCTCCGCGAGACGAAGCAGCAAGTAACCCCTTGCCGACGGTGACTGGCTTCCCAAAGGCAGTGCATCCGGGATGCTTCTGCTACTACCTGTGGCACTTGTACATCCGTCGCGTGCCGCGGTCCATAAAGTGTTCTCTGTACGGCCACAGCAAAAGCGAGCGGCAGCCAAACGATTCCACACCGCATCGAAAAATAGCTTGCAATCAAAAGTTGCACGGGAAGACTTCGCCTTCAGGAGGAGTACGCGGAGGCGCGACCATGGATGCTTTGGTTTCCCACGAAGGGATTATGCATGCGACTGCTCAGCGCCCGGCTCATCGTCTCTCTTATAGTTGGCGTGACGTTAGTTTCGCTTTGCTCCTCTGGCTATGAAGTGCTGGTCGGGAAGAGAAGTCTTCGGCGCGACCTGCAACGAAGGGCCGAGGTGCTCGGGGAGAGCCTGGCCGGAAACGTCGACCGCGACATTGAAAAAGGAGCCCTGCAGACCCTGCAGCGTACGGTCCAGCGGTTTGCCAATCGAGAAAATTTAATGGGCTTGGCCGTCTATAGCCCCGACGGCCACATCATCGCCGTGACCCCGGAGTTGGCCGCGCACATGAACGACGCGCCATCTGTCGTGGTCGAAACTCTCAAGGAGGACCACGAGACGGACTCTTTTCAGAAGCTGGGGAATTCCCGTGTGCACATCTGTGTTCTTCCTCTTCATAGTCAAGACAAGATCCTGGATGGTCGTCGAGACAAACAGCTAGGTGCGCTGGCCATCGTGCATGATGCGGGATACATCCGCGCGCAAAGCCTTCGCATCTGGCGCGAAACATTTCTGAGTGCGTTGGCACACGTGGTCCTTATTGCGCTGATCACGTTGCTGATCGTTCGGTGGAGTATTGAAGGGCCGATCGCGCGCACGGCACACTGGATGAGAGCTCTGCGTACCGGACGTATGCCGTCGCGGATTGGAGTGCCGGATGTTGAGTTGTTTCGTCCACTGGCGCGGGAGGTCGCCACGTTTGCCGAAAGTCTGAACACAGCCCGTTCAGCGGCCGCGCGAGAAGCTCAGCTGCGTGCCCAGGGGCAGTCCGAATGGACTGCGGAGCGGCTCACGGTGGATCTCCGCACGCGACTGGGAATCGGCCGGCTCTTCGTGGTTTCAAACCGCGAACCCTACATGCACATGCGGACTGGCCGTTCGGTGGAGGTCAGTGTGCCTCCGAGTGGCTTGGTCACGGCGCTCGAACCCGTGCTGGTTGCTTGTGACGGAACGTGGATCGCGCACGGAAGTGGTACCGCCGACCGGGATGCGGTGGATCGCCACAGCCGACTGCGAGTGCCTCCGGACGATCCGCGGTACACTCTGCGCCGCGTATGGCTGAACAAAGAAGAAGAGGAGGGATACTACTACGGATTCGCCAATGAAGGTCTTTGGCCCCTCTGTCACATCGCCCATACCCGTCCGATCTTTCGCGCCAGTGACTGGAAGCAATATCAGGCGGTCAATCGCAAATTTGCGGATGCTCTTCTGGAGGAGATGAAAGACACGGAGAAACCGGTCGTTCTCGTGCAGGACTACCACTTCGCGCTGCTGCCAAGAATGATCAAGCAGAAACGCCCCGACGCCCGGGTCGCAATTTTCTGGCACATTCCGTGGCCGAATTCTGAGGCATTCAGTATCTGTCCGTGGCAGCGTGAACTGGTAGATGGATTGCTTGGCGCCGACCTTGTCGGATTCCACATCCAATCGCACTGCAATAATTTTCTTCAAACCACGGATCGCATCGTGGAGTCCAGAATTAACTGGGAACACTTTTCCATTCAGCGCCTCGGCCACACCACCGTCGTGCACCCATTCCCGATCAGCGTGGGAACACTGGACCCAACGTCAGAACCTGGCGACGAGTCGGGCGCCGAAGTTCGCTCTGGAATTCTGAAAAGCCTTGACATCGACGCTCTGTTCCTCGGAGTGGGCGTGGACCGCCTCGACTACACAAAGGGAATTCTGGAACGCTTCTTAGCCATTGAACGATTCCTCGAGAAGTATCCGCGATATCAAGGCCAGTTTACTTTCGTCCAAATTGGCGCACCCAGCCGCAGTCATCTCAAGCGATATCACGACCTTGAGGCGGAGGTCGAAGCCGAAGCCGGGCGTATTAACTGGCGATTCCAGCGAGACAAATGGAAGCCGATCGTGTTGCTTAAGCGGCAGCATAGCCACAAGGAGATACAGCCGTACTACAAAGCGGCGGACTTGTGCCTGGTGACTTCGCTGCACGACGGCATGAATCTTGTGGCAAAGGAATTTGTGGCGGCACGCGGTGATGAGAACGGTGTCCTGATCCTGAGCATTTTCACAGGAGCGGCGCGCGAGTTACGCGATGCGTTGCAGGTTAATCCTTACGACATTGAACAGACCGCGGAAGCAATTCGGACCGCGCTGGAGATGGACATGGAAGAAAAGCAATCGCGCATGCAGCAGATGCGGCGCGTGATTCGCGAACGCAACATTTATCGATGGGCGGGAAGATTGATCGCCGAACTCTGCGAGTTGCGGTTGGATACTCCGGAAGGCGTCGGAGATCCTCTCCGCTTACGCACCCCCGCGGCATAAGGTCTACGGCTCTACTGGTTTTCTATGTTCCAGTCCTGTGGATGCTCGTGGAACTGCGCCTATCAGACGTTCCCTCTCCTCCTGATGCCGTGACCGCCTTAGAGGAATGCGCACATCAAGCCAGTAAAGTATTCAACCAAGTTTGCAGGCAACACTGTATTCCTCGATGTCGGCCGCTGGCTTTAAATAGGCCACAGGAGCGAGACCAATGTCGACCATGCCAACCAAACCCGCATTTGTAGCACCGGCGGAAGATCCCCGGCGAACGTTTGAAAGCGCAATCGCACAGATTCAGGGGCGCCGGCGACCTTTAGCTCAAACTCCAATCGCGGTCCGCCCGCGGACATCGTTGGCAGACGATTCAGCGGTCGAAAAGCGAGCCGTCGCAGACGCAGCCCGAGCCCTCGCGCGTCTGTGGAAAGTCTCGCCTGCAATGGGTCGCTAAGCGCTAAGGAGGAGTGACTATGCTACGAGCTTTCGGCGCATTTCTATTGCTGTTCTGGTTGCTCAGTCTGGTTGTGCACCTGCATGGGACGGTCGTTTATTTATTCGGGACTAGTGCCCTGGTGCTGTTTGCAATCGATTTATTGGCGCCATTTTTGACTACCTCAGCTCGCGGCAGGATGCGCGGCGAGCGGCTCATCTGATAACCGACTTCTCCCCCCAGGGCCTCTCCGTCGAAATCCTTAATTTCCAGCTCAAAACAAAAATGGGTGAACGGTACAGACCGTTCACCCGGGAATTCTCAACGACGCGGCTGCAGTCTGCTTGTCCGGGTGCTAGCGCCGCGAGCTGCGAGCTTTATCCGACTCTTCATCGGCGGGATCGGGCGCTGTCTGAGGTGGTTTGGGAGCAGTTTCCTTGACTGCGTCCTTGGCCTTTCCCCAAGCATTCTGCACTTTGCCCTCAACCTGCTTTGCCGCCCCTTCCGCCTGCTTCTTGGGGTCGTCGGTCCACTCTCCCGCCTGGCGCTCAACGCGTCCGGCTATGTCTTTTACTTTGCCTTCAACTCGATCTTTATTCATGCCGTCCTCCTTATGGATTTATTCGCATTTCGGCGCTTCCGAAGGGATGAGCGTGCGTAGCATAGTAGCCGCCACGACACTTCGCGCGCCCGTCACACCACCGGGCTGCGCCCCTGAATGATGCGTACAAGAACGACGATCACAGCCACTACGAGCAGAATGTGAATAAGCCCGCCCATTGTGTAGGAACTGACCATCCCCAGCAACCAAAGGATCAATAGCAGGGCAACGATAGTCCAAAGCATCGGAGATCATCCCTTTCTGGCAGACTGGCCCCTCTATCAAAGGCTCAGTCGCTCCGTTGAGGCTATGCAGAATGAGAAGGAGGAGGTATCCAGTAAATTCCGTAATTAGGGAGGTGAGCCCCCTTATCGAGATGAGGATAGAGCTCACGGTAAGGGTTGAATCAGTCGCGAAGCGGAGCTGTATCGGACTCAAACACCGTTTCAAAATACCTGGACGATCCCGTTGCGCACCGCATATCGAGTCAGATCCGCAACGGAATGCAAATCGAGTTTTCGCATCAAGTTGGTGCGATGGGTTTCCGCGGTTTTGACGCTGAGATTGAGGGTAACTGCGACTTCTTTGCTGGTCTTCCCCTCAGCGAGCAATTGGATGACTTCCCGCTCTCGCGTAGTCAGAACATCCCCAGAGGTCTCTTCCGGAGCAATCTCACGATTATCGCGATCCAGATATCCATCCAATACCATCTGACTGACTCGAGTGGTGAAAAAAGTCCTTTGACGCTGTAAGGCCTCCACCGCGGCGACGAGATCGCGTCCAGCGTCGGACTTGAGCAGAAATCCGCGTGCGCCCGCGCGCAGCACCTCGCGCACAACATGATCGGAATCGTGCATCGTCAGGATGAGGATCGCCGCATCCGGTGAAATCGCCAGAATCTGCCGAGCCGCCTCAAGGCCGTTCAGATTGGGCATGCCGATATCGAGCAAAATGAGGTCAGGATTCAGCTTGCCCGCGAGGTCCACCGTCTCGCGGCCGTCCTTTGCCTCACCACAGACTTCCCAACCTGGATGACTTTCCAGTACCGCGCGGATTCCTCGTCTCGCCACCTCGTGATCATCCGCAATCAGGATTCGAAGCATTCCCTACCTCCGTACAGATCGAATGTGCGGACCAAAGGTAAAGGTCCATATCTGGATGCGAAAAACACTTCGGAAGGCGCGCGTTCCCCACATGGAAGCACAAATCTTGCCAAATCCGTATCTCATTGCATCCAATAAGTTTATGCATTGATGAATCGAATGAGTCGTGTAAGTTTTTCTGCGCCCTGAACTCTTCTCACAAGCTACGGCTTTGACCCTAGCTCGTCCCGAGAATCACTGTAGAACGCCTACGACTCACTCGTGTTTGAGATAGACGGATCGGTCGGGAACCGCATCCAAAAGCTGCACGGAGGCTCGGGCCGATGAAGATTGTGATTCGTATTCTCCGCTCGTGTGTGATGGCAGCCATCGTAGCGTCGTGCTGCGTACTGACCGTCGCTCAAACCAGTCCGTCTACAACACCGGCTCCAAACAATCCTGCGTCCACGCCTCCCCAAGCGGCAGAGCCGGCGCCTACTCAGGTTCCCGCGCCTGCTGCTCAGGAACCGTCAAGTCCAGATCAAAGTGCACAACAACCAGCGGCTGGCCAGGATGCGACCGGTGAAGAGCAAGGCAGGTTTGTCTTTAAAAAGGATGTGCAGGAAGTAGTCTTGCACGCGACTGTCGTCGACGAGTCAGGTCGTCTGGTAACCAATCTCGATCGCAGCGCCTTCACGATCTATCAGAATGGAACGCCGGAACCGATCACTTCCTTCCGCCGCGAGGACGTCCCTGTCGCGATGGGTATCGTCATTGATAACTCTGGGTCAATGAGGGACAAGCGGGAAAAAGTGAATCAGGCGGTACTGAATTTGATTCGCGCGAGCAATCCTGACGATGAGATTTTCGTAGTGAACTTCGGTCAGAACCCTTACCTGGATCAGGATTTCACCTCGGACGTCAACCTGCTTCAGGCAGCGCTCCACCAAGTCTCGACCAGGGGCAGCACGGCGCTTTACGACGCTGTGGTGGCCTCAGCAACTCATTTGCGCAACAATCCGCGGCTGAACAAGAAAGTTCTACTCGTCATTACAGATGGTCAGGACAACATGAGCCGGGAGACTCTGCAGGAGGCGATGCGCCAATTGCAGCCCAACAAAGGCGCAACGCTATACGCGATCGGGTTGACCGATCATGGCTTTACGAGAGCAGGACGCGAGGCGCTTGAGAGCTTGGCGTCGACCACTGGCGGCGTTGCGTTCTTTCCGCAGGGTCTGGACGAGGTGAACGAGATCACACGCACCGTGGCTCACGACATCAGGAGCCAGTACACGCTAGCGTACAAGCCAGCGGGTCCGAAGACGGGATATCAGGCAATTCGTGTCGAAGCACGGGGAACGAAAAAAGAACGGCTGACGGTCCGCACGCGAAGCGGATACTACCCAGGTGAGTCAGTTCGCTAGTTCCGCTTCTCTGGGAAGCTCAAGCAGCCGTGGGGCCCGTCGGTGTTTTCGGTGGAGGCGGGACCTCGATCTGTATGAGGTTGTTCTTAATCGCGTACACCACCAAGTCCCGAATCGAGTGAAAACTGAGCTTCCGCATGATGTTGCTGCGGTGCGTCTCCACCGTCTTCGTGCTCAGGTTCAGAAGACAGGCGACTTCCTTGGAGCTGTTGCCCTCAGCCAGCAACTGCGTGATCTCACGCTCGCGAGCCGTCAATGTCGGTAGCTTCGGAGCTTCACTCCTCGAGACCGCGTGCCCCTTCTCGAGAAATCCGGCCAGCACCAGGTCGTTCACGCGTGGCGTGAAGAACATGCGCTTACTCTGCAGGGCTTCGACCGCGGACACGAGATCTCTGGCGGCGTCAGACTTCAGAACAAACCCGCGAGCTCCGGCGTCCAATGCTTCCCGAATGACCTGATCGGAATCGGTAATGGTCAGAACGATGACTTTGAATTGTGGATCATGCTGCAGCAGTTGCCGCGTGGTGTCGAGACCGTTCAACAGCGGCATTCCAATGTCGAGGATCACGACATCGGGCTTCAGTTGCAGAGCTTTTTCCACGGCCTCGCGGCCATCGCTGGCTTCGCCACAAACTTCCCAGCCTTCATGTTTTTCCAGGAGAGAGCGCAACCCGCGCCGCACAATTTCGTGATCGTCGGCCAACAAGATCCTTAGTCTCATGATTCACCCCACAGATTTAAAAGGTGGACCGCAGTATCAAACTTCGCGACAGACTTTAGTGCATTGCAGCAGCATCCCGCCCATTGAGCGCCGTAAAGATACGATGTTGGCTTACGGCCTCGACCGCCTCGAGCAAATCGCGAGCCGCATTCGACTTCACAACGTAACCTCGTGCCCCGGCATCCAGAGCTTCGCGCATCATTTGAGGAGAATCGTGCTGCGTGACAAACAGGATCTCAAGTTGGGGAGCCTGCCTGCGCAGCAGGCGGCACGCTTCCAAACCATTCATCCTGGGCATGGTGACATCGAGCACCATGACATCGGGGCTAAGATCCTTCGCTTTCTCAACCGCCTCGGCCCCATCCGAAGCTTCCCCAATCACTTCCCAGCCAGCACGGCCCTCCAAGAGCGTCTTCAGCCCTTGCCTAACGATCGGGTGGTCGTCCACAAGTAGTATGCGAATTGTCATTTTAATTTTCGTTGCTCCGAGGGAGACAAGTCAGACGATTCGCCACATTCTAGCGCTCAAGGCAGGCGATGCCAACAATCGGACGCGGACACCACTCGCCTAGGGATGCGGACGCCCTACCGCTCAATGGCGAGAGTAACGTCCTGCCAGATGAGGTCCAATACAGTGAATCCTGTATTTCGCCCGGAAACCCTTCTGCCGACAGCTTATCTGCAGCATCAACCATACCTCATCCTGGCGCGATCGGCGGAAAGTACGTCTGCTGACGCAGTAAAACTTCGACCGCCTCCACCACCGATCCAATGTCCTGCTTGGCGCAGGCCCCGCGAACACCCACCAGACGCGCAGCGTCGGCCAGCTGCTTCGAAAGGTGAAGTGTCACCATCAAAATGGGAATCTTCGGGAACAGTTCCCCTATTTGCTTGGCGACATCAACGCCATTGAGATCGGGCATTTGATAATCGAGCAGAATCAGGTCAGGGGGAGACTCGATCACTTTGTGCAATGCCTCCGCGCCAGTTCGTGCTTCGCCGCATACACGCCAGGTGGTCTGTTGCTCAAGAATCGCACGCAAGTAGTGGCGGACGGAGGGATTATCATCGACTAAAAGAATACGAACCACGAAAAACCCTTCCCCGCGGCCAGATGCGGATTCCCTCGAGCTGTTCCGGCTGCCGTATCAGCCAGAGTGATCAGCGCTTTGGATGTGCTCTTTCCCGGCACGATCCCTAAACAAACCCAATAACTAACCTAGGCGAACCTGACTGACGGCCTCAATCCAGCGAAGGCTGTATAGCCATTCACGCCAACAACCAGACAAAGTGTGAGCCGTGATGTTTCACCAGATTCCCTTATCACTGCCGGTGATCTTCTGCTCGAGTGCAGCAGCGGTGGCGAGACACGGCAGCAGGCTTAGGCGAAAACTGTTCCGCATTTCGCCTTGTAGCAACAAACTCTTGAGCTCAGATGCATAAAGCTTGACTGAGTGCGGCAAGATCGGGACCCGCAGAAAGTCACGCCGGAAACCGATTTGATCGGAGCCAAATTTCGCCGCGCGCGTAACGAACGCAGGCAGCGGAACACCGTCGCCACGATAGGCCTCGACATACTCGGAGATAATATTGAGGTAGGTCGCGATGCCTTCCCAAAGACCAGTCGTTAACCCAAGCGTGCGTAGATAGGCGAAATCAACGGCGTGTGAATCCAGAAGCCGCGCATTATCCACGATGTCGCACAGACGGATGTAGAAATGCCGGTACATCCGTTGCAGCGTGCTGATCACAATTCGGTCTTCGGGTGCAGTAACACGGAACGTGTGACCACCCACTTCCGCTTGATGGGCTCGACTCGCCACCGAGCGAGTCACGGCAGTTTGCTCTCCCGTCTGGCCGAGACGTCCCGCATGGACCTCCACCAACTCCGGTAAACCGGGCACAATGAAGTTCCACTTGTTCGCTAAACGGTCTCCCCAGCTGCGATCCGCTAGTTTCGCATTGAAGTGCGCACGCATGACTTCGACCAGGCGCGCCGCATCCGCGTCCGTGTAAAGGTCCAGATCGCTGCCAAGATCAGGCCAATGATCCAGAGATTTGATGACGGTGACCGGACATCCGCCAGCTTCCAATGTCATACAGATTTGATCTAGAAAGCTCAGCGCATGATTGATGCGGGAATGCTCTCGCTGGATCGCGTTCTCTACCCACTCTGCCCCGCCGTTGTTTCCGAGGGTTGTAAGGATCTGCTGAAGCGGCTCAAACGCTCGTAGGATCACGTGGTTTGACATGGCCAAAGCTTCAAGTCCCGACAGATCCGCCGGACCCCACGCGGACAAAGCCTCGCGGTGTTCCACCGGGCAAGCCAGGACAAGCTCGGATAACAGTTGGAGGTTCCGATTTAAGTTGCGGAGTTGCGACATTGGCCAGAGCTCCCGTTTTAATAAGATGATGACGCCATAGGTTCGATGTGAAAACCACTACGACGGTTGGCGCTGCAGGGTGCGCCGCTCACTTTGAAGTCGACCCTGATTGAGCACTGCAATGAGTGAAGCTGAGATGCTCAACGGCGGTGCCTTCCTCGTAATCGTTCCACGTTTCAATCAAGAGGAATGGAAGTGGCCGCGACTCGTCGTAGTAGCGCCCGTACAAGTGCAGAGTATCGTCGAACGTTTTTCCACACCGGCTCTGCATGTGCCGGTTCAGCCCCCACTTTGCGGCGGAATCGTCGAAGCCCGGCCATGCGGCGCCAACCGCGATCTTGTCCGGATGTTTGTTCGTCATGTTTTTGTAGAAATCGTCCAGATATTGCTGGCCCCAATTGCTGCCGTCGGGCGTCCATCCTTGATGCCCGGGCTGCACCCATGCATACAGCCCGGCAAAATCAGCGGCATATTGAGGGGGCGGCTCATCTTTGTAGAAAAACAGCGGTGCCGCATCCCATCCCTGGCAATGCTCGACAACGCGGTTCCAATCTACGCGTCCGTGCTTCGGAAAAATGAAAATTACAGGGCGACCGTTGTAGGTCAGATAGGCGTTGCGATGCGGTGCCTGGGGCCCGATGAAATTCTTGTATGCGCGGTCGAGCGACGCGATGGCATCGTCAGTGGCCTGAGCATCTTCGTCCTCCGCTTCGTTGTACAGGAGCGCAACCTGGAAATGGTTCTCATCGGCGGCTTCTTGAAGTAACCCGAAGTTGTGATCGGAGAAAGGACGGCTTTCGCCATACCAATCCACAATGAAAGCCGAAAGTCCCATGCGATGAGCTTGCTGAATTTGACGGCGCAGAACCAGGGGATCGTTGCTCGAATAACCCACATCCATGTGGACGTGGTCACCAAACCAAGGCATATAGACGGCAAGGAGTTTGGGCCACGATTTAGGAGCCTGCATCTCTTGCTGCAAGGCCCGGTGCATGCCGGGAGTCGTGCACCCGCCGCCCACCATGAAACATACGATCGCCAGTGCTAGCAGCGTTTTCGGCAAATGCAGACTCCATGTCTCCACCGTTTGATGAAAATTAGATGCCGCGGGCGGGGTGGTGGTTGGCGTGGAAGGCGGCGTCAGAACTGCGCGACAGACTGTAGTTGTCGAATTACCCACCGATCGGCGCCGGGCGTCATCAGCACCACGTAGCGCACTGAAACATGCTCCTTGTGTATGGTCTTGCTGCCGTCGAGAATCTGCAAGTCGAAATCGGCGGTGTCGTGAAGTTCGATCACGTCGCCTTCCGGTGCGTAAAACACGGCTTCCAGTTTGTGACTTTGATTTAGATACCGGGACGTCAGGCCGCTGCGACGTTGACCGCTTACCGCACTATTGAGCCAGGCACTCGCGGTTCCGGTAAACAAACTGTTCAACGGCGCGGTCGAGTTCGACTCCATGGCTTCGGCCAGATTTTCCCACGCGAACCGGTAGTCCCGAAGAACGCTGCGCTCGGTCAGGCTCTCGACTTGGCGTGGCCCGGCTTTGCTCGTATTCAGTGTGACTTGCGGAGATGAGTCGGCTCCAACTGAATAGAGCGAACTCAACGCGAGCATCACGATAGCAATCGAGTTCGCCATCCGGCTTGGAGAAATACGACTCGCCATTACTGAGCCCCCAAATGCAATTCATTCCCCATCACTACGCCGGACGCCGCTGATATCACGACCGGTCCTGCCGCAATCATCTGTGCGCGCGCGACACCCTGTTTGATCGGAGCATCCACGGTACTTGTGTCTCTTCCGTCCTTGGCAGTGAAGGTCACAACGGTACCGTCGGGCACGGGATTGCCCGAGCAGTCGCGCACTGGCTCCGTCTCGACGACAATTCCTTTCAAAGTGCGCTGGCCCTTGATGCGCAAGCTGCAGGGATCAGAGGCTACTTGTTGCACCACCCGTTTCGCGGACACATCGTTGATCGAGGCTGTCACCTGCAAGGCGCCGGCCGACTTGCCAGAACTTGTGCGGAACCACGCGACTCCCCCTTGCGTGGTTGCCGGATGCGACATCACGGGAGCATTGTGCGCGGTCAATTGAAAGACCACCGTTGCGGGCGCGAGGACGAGATTGTGAAACTCGTCAAGCGGCATCGCCACACCACTGATCACGTCATTTTCCGCAACCGGCGCACGCGACGGATGTACGAGAAAGGTAAGGTTGGCGGGTTTCGCCGGAGCCACAAAGAACTCAACGCTTTGGCACGCGTTATCACAAACGATTCCGACGTAGCGTCCGGCACTTTCCAATTCGCGCGGTGCCAGCGTAATCTCCTGGCCAAGCGTCACCTCGCGCTTCAGCGACACGCTGGGTCCAATCAGATAGAACGTTGCCGCGCCACTGCCGGTTGTGCCGATTGAGGCCGCAGATCCCGCGACAACATTGGAGGGCGCACGAAGCTCCCCGCTCTGTGCCCGAGACAACGTCGCCAGGCAAAGGGCGACCAGTCTGATACTCCAACGGCGCCACATCCTACGATTTGCCCAGACTGTATTGGTTGACGACGACATGAAAGTTCTGGACCTTTCCCGCGAGAGATTTCGGGACTTCAACCGCGAACGGCTCAGCCGTCTGAGGAAGCAGCGCTCGCGCGACATAACCGTCAGAAACCCACACGACCTTACCGCTATTGTCGTAAAAGCTGGCGATCACGTGCGGAATGTTCACAGTCTCTCCGCTCTCATTCATGAGTTCGCCGCGCAGCACAACGTGGCCCTGGGCATCAGTATCGAGTTTCTGGTTCATGACCCCAATCACAGGATCGGACGACGCCGGAACAAGCGCTGCCTTCACGTCCATACGCACGTTTTTGACCTTACTCAAATCGATGTGCGGAAAATCCACGCGATACGGTGACACTTGCTTGGGCAGCAACACATGATCAATCTTGTCGAAGCTGCTCTCGTCATCGATCGCGCTTCCTGCGGCATCCACCAAAGTGGCGTTCACGTTCACGAACGCGGGAATCGTATCTTCATTCACAACCTCGCCCATCACGACTGTGCCTTCTGCGGAGTCGACTGCGTTCATGGAAACGATGCGCACATGGGGCGCGTCCACGTTGCGCGATCCCCACTCTTCCCCGGCCCCGCCGGTAACGAGATCCCAACGGAGGTAGGTCACAGGAATGACTTGAGCTGGAACATTCGGCGCCGGTGCTTCGCCCCACACGACTCTCCACTTATCTCCTTGGCGCGTGAGGCGGAAGTCGCGCACATCTTCCTGCGGCCCAACTGGAGTTGCCCAGTGCAATCGCGTGCGCATTTGCGCCTCGGAGTCCGTGGCATGAAGCGGGCGCGAGTCATAGCCTTCCAGGTTTGAAAATGATCGCAGGCCGCCATTCGACCCGATCCATTCCTGCATGAAAGCCTGTTCGTTCAGACTACCATTCGTTCTCTCTACGCTCGCAAAAGCGCGATCCCAATTGCGCTTCTGTATATCCAACAGAAAATTGTTCAGCGCCTGCTCCGGGGTACTGGCATTCGCAGTAAACCCGGGCAAAGCCGAACCCGACGCGATGCCAACCGTGGCGGATCTTCCCACACTGGTCAGGCCCACACCCAGCAGGAGCACGGTCACAGCAATGATGATGATTGGCAGAGCTAGCTTCATTGTGTTTTCTCAGGCAACGTAATGACTCTCACGTTCTTCGATCCGCACCGGTGGCCCAACCGTGAGAGGAGCGCGCCGGCCAGCGGGCAAGAGCAACTCAAGGAACATCGCCAACACGCTGACGCCGATGGGAAGAGTTCCCCACATCAGGCCCATCCATGCCGGAGGAATCGCATCGGACTCGATCCTGTGGGCGGGGGGCACGTCATCCTTTGCCCACGCCGTGATTTGGCCGTTGTTAAACGTCTCGGTCTTTCGCCATCCGACGAAGGTCAGCAGTGGCTCGTAATACGAATCGTGCACAAAGATGTATTTCAGGCCGTAACGGTTCGCATGTTCGAGCATGGCTCGCAGTGAGGCCATGCCGGCCGATCCATAGAACTTGGCATTCGTCAGCTGCGCTGAACCGTACTGCGTCATCTCCGGTAGCAGGCGGGCCGAGTTATAGTCACCGTCGACACTGCTCGCGTCGGTGTACGTCGAAACCTGCGCAAGTTCGCTGCCGAAGCCAAGCGTGAGATAGCGATAGGAATCGTGGCCGTCGCGATTGAGGAAGGCGATCACAGGGTCGACATTAATGCTGATCGTTGGGCGATAAGGGTTGGCCGTGAGCCATGCCAGCGCCGCGCCGATCGTAGCGACCGAGGCCAGAGACAATGCGACGGCGGCCTTGGCGCGAAAGCGATCGAGCAGTTCAACGGCGAGTAATCCGACGATCGGCATTGCCATCAGGGTCGCCCAGAAGGTAAAGCGCTCGAAGGTTAGAATTTCGAAGGCGCGTCCGAGCAACCACCTCGGGAGCGGAGTCGTTCCCCCCAAACCAAAAATGAGAGTGAGCCAGAACCCCGCAAGCAGCGGCCGTAGTCGCCGCACCGACGAACCGCGCATGATGATGAACGGCAGAGCCAAAATCAACGCGCCGTACGGAATCACGAAATAGTTGATCCCAGTGATCGAGTTCAGCAGAAAATTCGCGCGGCTATCGTGGGGAATCGGAATCTGGTGAATGGGATGCTGGATCAGAGCCATCCAGTAAGGCAACAGAACAATTCCTACTCCAGCGCCTACCAGCACCGCAAAAACAGCAGCTCGCGATACTACTCCCGCCAGCGATCCGCTCACCCGCTCGTCACGTGCATCCCAGCAGGCAATCCACAATACTGGTCCAGCGAACAGCACAATGCCGAAAATCAGCGTGACGTGGTGAGCCGCGGCCGCCGACAGACTGACTGCAATTCCTTTGACGAGTGAACGTCCCGATGCCGACGTCGCCCACTCGTAGAAATACGGCAGCGCATTCAAATACAAGGCGGCGGAGGCTACAGTGGCCAACTGGCCCGCTTGATAAACCAGAAACGCGAGCGCGCCGAGAAAAATACTCCCCAAAGCCGCGTAACTGGCGGCACGCTCGTCCACCCAAATGCGCGAAAAGCGGAACACACCCACTGGCAACAACAGGACCGCTATCAACTGCACCAGCATATATCCCATTTTCAAACCGACAACGTTTGAAAGTAGCGCGATCCAATAGTGGGTCAGGGGTGGGTAGGTGGTTTGCGAAAAACCAGCGAACCACTTTTCATTCCACGGATTGAACCAGTGGTGAGCGTAGTGCGACGCGAGAAAAATGTGAAAGTTTGTATCGAACGATCCCGCCGGAAGTTGCATGAGCAAGAGCGGCCCATGCACTGCCAGTGCTACTAAAACAATTGCTAATAGCGGAATGGGTCGAGAGTAGCTTTCTTGAGAGCTCATTCAGTGCACTCCAGTACCCTTAGCAGCCCTTGGATTCGTAAACCGCCTACAGGGTTTACCCCGATTTTGCCATCGCCAACCAGGTCTGCCGTCCACAGACGGCAAACCTAGTGCCAAAGGGCGCATCTGACAGGAGCCGCTAAGTGTTGGTGCGGCAGGAACTCTAACTATCTGAAGATGTAGTGGTGACTACGTGAAAAGCCGATTTCCGCTCGCGAGCTTTTGCATTGTCATGATCCTCGGCTTGTTGACGCAAGCTTCTGGCCAGACGTATGACGTCGGTGGCCAGGGCAAGCCTCCTGCGCCGAGTAAACAACCGACCAAGGATTCTCCAACCTCGGCCCAGCAGCAGAGTGGGCCTGATTTCAGCTGGGGATCTGGCATCGACGTGGCGCGCCAGGCCCGGGCCGCACAAGACGCGTTGAAGCGAAACGATTACGCCGCTGCTGTTTCTTATGCAGAGCAAGCGGCGAAGTCGGCGCCGCAAAATGCCGAGCTATGGTTTCTACTCGGTTATGCCGCACGCCTCGACCAGCGTTACCCGCTTTCTGTGGACTCTTACAATCGCGGACTTCAACGCCAACCGAATTCAGTACGCGGGTTGGCAGGTCTCGCACAAACCTATGCCAAGATGGGCCGCGACAACGAAGCCGAGAGTCTGCTGCAGAAGGTCGTGGAAGCGAATCCGAAAGATGCGAACAGCCTGCAACTCGCGGGAGAATTGCTGCTAAGTTCCGATCCCAAACACTCCCTCGATTTTCTTCAACGCGCTGAAGCCCTGCAGTCTTCCGCCCACACGGACTTGTTGATCGCTCACGCCTACGAACGCCTCGGGCAGCCGGATGAGTCAGTGAAATATCTGAATCGAGCGAAGAGCCGCGCTCCGCACGATCCCGAAGTTTTGCGCGCGGCGGCTGGAGAGTATCGCGATCAAGGAAAGTACGATCAGGCCATCGCAACCCTGCAGTCGGTCCCTTCCAAAAACGCTGATGTGATGGCAGAGCTCGCCTACACATACCAGCTCGCGGGCAAGCAACAAGAAGCAGCCACGCTCTATACGCGTCTGGCAAAAGCGGCAAAGGGCAATATTGGATTAGATCTGAGCGCTGCGCAAGCATGGGTGAATGTCGGACAGCCTGATCAGGCGCGTCCCTTCCTCGATGCCGCTCGCCAGATCGACGGAAACAATTATCGCCTTCACGCGATTCTAGCTGGCATTGCGGAGTCTGAAGATCGACTCTCCGACGCGGATCAGGAATACAAGCTTGCGCTGCAGAATTTGCCCGCACGGGCGCCCGAAGGACCACTGTATCCAATCGAATTGCGGCTGAACCTCTATGAGCTCTCCGTCCGTCAGGACGATGCTGCCACTGCGAAACAGCAACTAGATTCCGCCGCCGCCGCGATTCAGCAACTGCAGGTGCCCGAGAATTCTCGCCCAGAGATGCTCAGGCTGCGCGCCGCAGTCGAATCTGCTTCGGGCAATCTGGACGCCGCAAACCGCGACCTGAAAGAAGCGCTCTCCCTTGCACCGGGAAACCTGAACTCGCTGATGAACTATGGAACCCTCATGTGGAAGCTGGGTCAGAAAGACGCAGCGCGCGAAACGTTCACGAAAATACTTGAAATGGATAAGAACAACCGGCAGGCGCTTTCGGCGCTCGGTTACCTCGCGCGAGATGCCGGGGACGCGAAGCTTGCCGAAACATATTTTTCGCGCGCCGCGGCCGCGCATCCCAAAGATTTCGCTCCGTACCTTGCCCTCGGCGATCTTTATACAGCCGAGGGGAATTTTAAATCCGCCGAGACGAATTACGAAAACGCCTACCAGCACATGCCCGACAATGCGCTCGTAATCGCTGGAGGCGCAAATGCCGCACTCGAGGCGCACAACATCGATCTGGCGAATCGCTGGCTGCAACGGGCCACTGCCAAGTCCAATGCGAGCCCGCAAGTGAAGCGCGAGCGCGAACGCTATCTCACGTTCAAAGGCCAATACGAGGAATCGGCGAAGCTGGGTTACGAGGTGCTTGAAAAGCTGCCCAATGATCGCGAGGGTGTCGTCTATCTTGCATACGATCTCTATTACCTCGGCCGCTACGACGAGGCGCTCGCATTGGTTGACAAATACGAACCGACTCTCGCCAAGGATAAAGACCTTCCTCTCATTGCCGGCAACGTTCAGGTTCACAGTGGCAATCTGCAGGAAGCACTCAAGGACTTCACGCTCGCGCTCGAGCGAGATCCGAAAATGGCGACGGGATATGTGAATCGCGGCTTCGTGTTGAACGATCTTCGCGAGCCAGGCAGGGCCTCAAAAGACTTTCAAACTGCGCTGCAACTTCAACCCAGTTATGGTGAGGCCCACTTGGGCCTTGCCTATGCAGACCTGCAACTTCATCGGCCAAGGCCCGCCCTCAACCAACTCGATGCGGCCCAGAAGGCTCTTGGCAAGTCACACTCGTGGCACTTGGCCCGCGCAGAAGCGTTCCGGCAGGAACAGGACTACCCGCATGCTGAGAATGAATACCGCGCTGCACTCGCGGAAACTCCGAATGATCTTACGACACAGTTAGCTTATGCCGACGTGCTGTACCGCATGCGGCGTTACCCCGAAGCCGCGACGGCACTGAACACGGCGCTGAAGCTCTCGCCGTCTGATCCCGCGATCTTCGCGCTGATGGCGCAAGTTCACGCCAAGCAGGGTGACCGCGAACAGACGCTGCACGACATCGAGTCCGCAGAAAGGTTCGGTGGCAATCGCATCGAAATTCTCACGGCCACGGGCGATGCCCTACTCACCCTCGGAGATCGTAACGCCGCCATGCAGCGTTTCGGCCGTGCGCTCGATGTGCCGGGCGGAGATCGAATTGGCGTCCGCCTCGCGATCGCCCAGATTTTCATACGCCAGGGCCACGCAGATGAAGCTCGTCGTCAGATCGCGCTGGGTTTCGCGGAAGCGCGTCTTGACACAACTTCAACGGTCACGGGCGAAGATCTTGCCGAAGCTGCCAATCTCTTCCTCGCCCTGCACGACTTCGATCTCGCGGAGCAGTATTTCGACAAGTCAAAGCTTGCCGGCGCGAACAGCCGCACTGTCGCCATCGGTCTGACCAACACCTATCTCGCTGAAGGCGATACTCGAAAGGCAGAAAACTCGCTGGCGTCGCTTGGGCCTGCAGATGATTTCCGCGACGACTACGACTACATGATGGCATCGGCCAATCTGTATCGCCAACGCCAGGATCCCCTCCACGCTCTTTCGGCGTTCGCACAAGCCAGTACCGCGGCGGGCCAACAGGATCAAGCGGTTGCCGAGACGGCCCAATATGCAGCCGCCGACGTGGAGGGCCGACAGATCAATGACAAAATCAGCTTCGTTCCCGAGGCCTCATTCACACCGGCGCTCGAGGATATCAACGTCTACGCTCTCGACGCCAAAATCCTCGGCGTAACTAACAATCCCGCCGTCTTGCCGCCACCGCGGCATTCGTATCAAAGCATGGCGGAGTCTCACTACCGCGTCAGTCTAGGCAACTTCCCCGCGATCACAGGCTTCGTCGGACAGGGCATGACCGCCGGTAAGTTACTGTTTCCGAGCATCGGTGTCGTGCAAGCCCGCAATACTTACGACACAATTCTCAACGGGGGCATCACGCCCGTTCTGCATTTTGGACAGAACGCGATCACCTTTAATGGCGGCCTGCAGTTCACCCTTCGACGCGACACGATCTCGCCGGTATTCATGAGTCAGAATCTCTTCCGGCAGTTCCTGTACATCTCCACGAGTTCGTTCTACAACTGGGTATCGGTGACCGGCAGCGCTATACGGGAAGCGGGACCATTCATTGATCAGAACCTCCATTCGCGCGATGCCGCAGCCAATATTGAATTCACGGTCGGCCGTCCGTGGGGCAAGACTTCTCTGATCACGGGCTATTCCGCGCGTGATCTGCTGTTTCGTCCTTTGATCGAAGAATATTTTAATACTTCGAGTTACATCGGGCTGCAACACAAATTCGGAAATCGCCTCACGGTAGCGGCGCTTGCTGAGGAACTCCGCTCGTGGCGTGTTCAGAACAATCAATACGCGATCGCCCAGGCGCTGCTGCCCGGGGGTCGCTTCGACTTCCGCGCGAGCCCACGCTGGAGTGTTACGGGTTCGTTCATCCTCTCGAGAGGCGCCGGCTATCACGCGTATGACAATGCTCAGAGCGAAATGCTGGTTACGTACACGCGTGCGCTTCGCGGGAATTTGAAAGATGGGACCGGGGAAGTTCCAGTCAGCTATCCGATGCGCTTCTCCTTTGGCATTCAGCAACAGACGTTCTACGACTTCCCGGGATCCAGCAGAACTACGGTGCTCCCCGTGGTGCATTTCACTTTGTTCTGAGGAGCTCTCGCCCAGCGATGTCACTCGTAAGCAACCACGAAGCGTCTAGCCCAACCAGACACGGAACGCCCCCGGGACCAACCAAAGCGCTCCGCTCCAAACTACTGGGGGGGAGCCTCACTCTCTTGGCAGGCTCGGGCCTGGTCGGCATCACAAATCTCGTCTACAACATCGTCACGGCACGCTTGCTCGGTCCCACCGGATTCGCGAATGCCACCGCCGTCTACACCCTGCTGATGTTGATGTCTGCGATCACGCTTACATTCCAGGTGGTCTGCGCGAAATACGTAGCCAAGCAGGAGTCGCCGGCAGAAAAAACAGCAGTCTTCGCGATGCTGCATCGGCAAGCGTGGGTGGCGGGAACCGCACTTGGGCTGTTATTGGTTTTGTTCAAGGGTGCAATTACGTCGTACCTGAACCTGTCTGATCCGCTCCTGATCTTGTTGCTTGGCCTCGGAACGGCCTTCTACATTCCCCTCGGAGTTCGGCGCGGCTACATTCAGGGAACCCATGCGTTCGGTCCGCTGGCCATCAACTTCATGCTCGAAGGGTTGGTCCGTCTTGGCGGGGCGTACCTCCTGATTAGTCTCGGATTAGGCGTCAGAGGAGCGATCCTGGCCAGCGCCACCGCCGTAATCGTCTCTTACCTTGCAGCCAAGCCCAGCCCCGGATGGAAACTCGGCGAAGTTATCCGCGTTGCAATCCCATTCAGAGAAGGCTTGCAAGCCATCGTATTTTTCTCAGGCCAGGTAGTCATCAATAACTTCGACATTGTTTTGGTGAAGCATTTCTTTCCATCGGACGAAGCCGGACTCTATGCCGCGATCTCACTCGTCGGGCGACTGGTAAACATGTGCGCATGGTCTGTGGTCAACACAATGTTTCCCGTATCCGCCGGTGTCCGTTCCGACGACAAAGACGCTCAGCCCGTGTTGTTGACCTCGTTATTCCTCGTCCTCCTGATCCTGTCATCATTGATTCTGGGACTCTCTCTGGTTCCCAGTTTTCTGTGGAGAACCCTGTTTGGCGTGCACTTTGGCCTGGCCCACTATGGCGGACTGGCTTCTTTGCTCATTCTTTACGCAGTGACGACGGGCGTCTACTCGCTCAGTTCGGTAATCATCACGTACGAGATGTCCCGCAAGATTGCCAATACCAGTTGGGTGCAGCTGGCATTCAGCGGCTGTCTGGTTCTGGGCATTTGCCTGTTTCACCAAACGTTGCATCAAGTCATCGTCGTGCAGTTGATTCTGGTTTTGATTTTGCTGGTCATGGTGGCACTGCCGTTGCTCAAGCGAGAAGTCGCTCCAGCGGAGGTTCTTCGCAGTTACTCCAGCCTCCGCGTGCTCCGGTCCTTGGACGAACACGAAGTAATCGCCGATTTTCTACGGAGCGAATTTCACCACCCGGAGTTCAAGGACTATCAGGAATTTCGTGACCTGGTTATTCATCCGGATTTGGAGAGCCACCGCGAGAATGCCTTGCGGCGTGCCTTGCTTTTCTTGCGTCGCGGAGCCATGTGGCGCGAGCTACCGCAGGATACGAAGTGGTTTCAAGTCAGCCTGACTCCCGACGATCTCGCACGAGTCAGGTTTTTTCCGCGCGCCCAATGGCGTCGGGTCTCCCAAGGCAGTTTCTATCTGAACGACATGATCGAAAGTCTCCGTCTCAAGTGGCAGGAGTCTTCGGACGATGAGTTTTTTCGCAAGCTCGCGCGGATGACCGATTCCCTACAAGAGAGCCTGTTGAACCCCACGGTCCTTCTCATTGGAGTTGATCCCCGGAGCACCTTGACGATTCTCGACGGGAATCATCGCATGGCGGCTGCCATGCTGGCGAAGCCTCCCGCTGAACTCGAGAGCTTTCAATTTATCTGCGGATTATCCCCATCTATGACGCGTTGCTGCTGGTATCGCACCAACGTCAACACTCTCTCGCGGTATTTGACCAACCTCCTGCGGCACGTCTTCTACGATCCTGAATCGGATATTGGACGTTTTCAGGAAAGCGATATATAGCTCGCCCATCCTCCTTCATCCCATCCAAAGCTGCAGAAGGATTGCTATCTCGGCGGTTGATTTGGATCTGTCGGAGGCGCCGGTTGCGCTGACTCATCGACGATACTGTTGTCGCGACGCCGGAGCACCACCGGTTCACGCAAGCGACGCAATTCTTCGCGATCCCGATCGACCTTTGCCTCGACTTTAGAATTGTTGTCCGAGGCAACGCTTGAAAGTTTCATTCCTTCAGCTGAGCGCCGCGTCGCTACTGCGACTGTGGCTTTGGCTCCCCCAGCCTGTTGCGCACGATCGTAGAAGAATTGAGCGGTCTCGCGATCGCCTTCTAGCTCCGCCACATAGCCGATGTTATTGAGCGTAAATGCACTGTTCGGGTCCAGCGCGTACGCTTTGCGGAAATCCTCGTCGGCCGTACGCAGATCGTTGCGATTTACGGCGGAGACCCCGCGCAGATTCAGCTCTGCCACCTGCTCGGCGACGTCGTTAGCGCGACCCAGCCGCTCACGCAAGGCCTTGGCACTCTGCGTGGCCATTTGACTCACCGGGCGTCCTCGCCACACACGGTTTACCGTGACAACGGCAGTTGCATCGGAATGCACGCCAGCCGCTTCGTCGTAATACTTGAGCGCTTCCTGATTCTCGCCTTCCATTTCTTTCGTGACGCCCATATTGTTGAGCGTGAAAACATTGCGCGGGTCGGTCTTTAATGCGCCCTGTAGAAGCAAGTCGGCCTCTGGAGCACGGCCTTGCGACAGCAACCGCACTGCTTCGACATTGTCGTGATTGATCTGCAGCGGTTGATCCGTGATGGCCATCGCCTCTTTCATAGGGCGGCCTTCAACACGACGCGCGCTCGCCCGATCTACGACCGCATCACTCGACTGTTCTGCCGCCAGTTCATAGAAACGTTGCGCCCGATCAATCTGTCCCTGCAGCTCAGAAATGTAGCCTAGATTGTTGACTGTGAATGGATCATCCGGATCGAACAAGTACGCCTTATAAAACAATTGCTCCGCCTTCGAGTAATTGTGCTTGCGCACTGCCTCAACCCCCTCACGATTCAGGCGTTGCACAGGAGTGAGTTTGCTGCGCCTGGGGACCGTGATCTTGAACTCTTTGTCGCTAGCCTGCACATGCGGAGACACAATTCCTGCCGCCACAAAACCCACTAATGCCGTGAGAAACCAACGCTTGCAAAGCATCTGGTTGTCCGCCCTTTTTACCTCAATTTGAGACGTAACTTTGATGCCCAAACGGGAGATTTGTTTGCCGGAAATAAGACCATAACCCGTTGAATTGAGACTACCTTACGGTCCCGCCTTGCATCCAAATGCTGCGTGAAACTCACGCTTCAATCGAGAGTTTGCATGAATCGATCTCTAGCGAAATTCGCATTCGGCGGTCTTTTCCTGGGCACACTGGTGCTCTGCAACCTGGCTCACGCGCAAGCACCTTCACAGCCCGCAGCATCCGCGATGGTGTCGCCGGAAACCGAAAGCAACATCAAGCCGCTGCCTCCGACGACGCCAGACACTTCCGAAAATGCCGACATCGTCGCCGATCCCGCCAGCCTGCTGCCGGATCTACCACTCGTTCCGCCAGCAAAGGCAACGCTGGTTGGCGGGACCATCGAAAAGCTTGATCGCGTCCGCGACCAGATCACGGTGAGCGTATTCGGCGGTGGACGAATCAAGGTTCTCATCGATCCTCGTACCCGCATTCTTCTTGCCGGCGCGACGACCGCCACCATTAGCGATTTGCGCCAGGGACAGCGTGTTTACGTTGATACCATCCTCGATGGGAATACCGTTTTCGCTCGCAGCATCCGCCTTAAAGCATCGGCGACCGTGGGCGAAAGTCAGGGCACTGTGTTGAGATACCGGCCTGACCGCGGTGAACTAACGGTCCGCGATTCAATCTCGCCGTCGCCCCTGCGCGTCCGCGTGGATACTTCGACGCGTTTTACCCAAGGGGATCGCACGGTTCAAAGCAGCACGCTGACAACTGGTTCCCTGGTCGCGGTGAAGTTCAGTTCCGAAGGAAACGGGCACGAAGTAGCCCGCGAGATTTCGATCCTTGCCCTGCCGGGAACTCATTACACCTTCGCGGGCCAAGTCGCACATGTTGATCTGCGCACCGGCTTGCTGGTGATCAATTCTTCGACCGATCACAAGACCTACGAGGTCTACCTCGATCCATCTCTTTCTCCGGACGAAAACCTGCACACCGGTGCGATGGTTACGGTCATCACGAATTTCGAAGGCTCCCGCTACGTGGCACGGGCCCTCTCCGTCGACTCTCAGGGTAAGTAATAGACATGAACGATCCGTCGCCCAACGGAGTCCGGCGGGCTTTTTGAGCGGGAACTCCGGCTAGCGGCTTCCTTCACCAGACAACTCTCTTTATCTTGCTTGCCCTTGAGCCGCATCCCCTAAAACTGTCGCATTGCAGGTTCCGCCGGTGTTCTGCGCTGGCGGAGTCGGCGGCGTAGCCCACGGAATATTCTGGAAGTCGAAGAACTCGGTCATATCCATCTGAGCGGCGTCCCGCTGGGTCAGCGAAGGTATGTTGAATCGCGTCTCGATCAATTTCAGAATCGCTGTGTAGTCGGCCACCGTATGCGACACATAGTTCTTCTTTGTAAATGGCGACACGATCAGCAGCGGCACCCGGAAACCCGTGTAATTGAAATCGCAATTTGGAGCATTCGCATCATGCGTGGGCGAGCAGATATCGGTCGGGAATAGATCGATCGGCGCAATACCGTCTGGATTCAAGGCCGGTTGGGGAGAAACGTGATCATAGAGTCCGCCTGGTTCGTCGTAGGTCAAAATGAAAACAGAATCCTTCCACGACACGGAACTCGTCATGAGTGCGTTAATCAGACTCGATTCGTAATTCGCGCCGGTCTGAGTGTTCGTGCCAGAGCTTGGATGTTCGTCGCGCCCTGACTCATATCCGCCTTCGATGAAAGCAACAGAGGGCAGCGTGCCATTTTGCACGTCATTGAAATAGTCTGGGTCTACCGGCACGACGTTGCTCGGTAGTGTGTTGGGCGGGGCGTACCCGGCAAACTGCGTCAAATATGTGCAGGCGCCCGATGAGGCTGCAGAGTCGCGAACGATCGCTCCTCTCGGAGTTCGATCATCTGCGACTGCCGTCGAGCACGTGTCGTCGCTGTAATAGACCTTCCAACTGATTCCCGCTTTGGTTAGAGCGTCAAAGATGGTCAGATCAGTTAACGGGTGATTGTCCGAGGGGGGGTTGGAGCCCGGCGGGTACGCATATCCTTGCGAGGTCGCGGCAAAGAGATACATGCGGTTCACCTGCGTCCGGTCGAGTGCTGGCGCGAACCAGCGATCCGAAGTCGCAAAATTCGACGCCATGAAGTAGTAGTAGTTCAAATCGTCTCCGTCGTAGTAGCCCATCGCGCGCGCGCCGACCGTGTCAGTAAAGGCTGGCTGCGCACCGGCGGCATTTTCATTGATCGCATAGTTGGCGGCGTTGTAGACAAAGCCGTCCATCGTGGCGGTCGTAGAAGTCGGATCGGATACATTCCAGTCGACATGGCTTTCGTTCCATGACGGAGAGAGATTCTCGATACATACGGTTGACAGGTGGTACGCCGAAATGGCGGCGCCACCATTAAACCCGGGGTTCGATGCAGCGGCAGGCATGCCGTCGAATTGCGACGGACTTTGTGGATATCCATTTGCTGCCCAGTAGGCGGGAAGCTGTCCGAAAAAAGTGTCGAACGAGCGATTCTCCTGCGCCATGAAAATGATGTGGTTAACCGAAGTCTGAAGTGTCGCTGGCGGGGGAGGGGGCGGGGGGGGTGTTGTCGTTGTTGAGCCCTGTTGGAGTCCCTGGCAGCCACAAAGCACCAGCAAAACAGCAGTGATTCCCACTAGCGAGAACGAGCGGAACTTCTCAGTCGCAGTCATCCAATTGTCTCCAGAGAATTCTCGAAACTTTCAGCCATGCTTGGATGAGTTCTGGCCTTCGAGTGTTGGCTCGGATCCCGCTCAGGGGCCCGGTTTTACTACAGTAAAATACTGAAAAGACATGGTTTGTCAGATCCCAATCGGGTCGCGCGAACCGGCTCGCCTCATGTCGTCGAAGGGTGGTAGGACGCGTCTGGAATGCCAGCTTAATCGGTCCAAAATCTTCGGGGCCGACGCTGGCCGGAAAAGGGATGGGTCGAGCCCGATCCCCGCTCGATGCCCCACAAGCAATGGCACGAGGGTACATTTCCACCACCCGATGGTTCACACACCTGTGTGACCTGTTCATCGGAAAGCGTCCGCATTAAGCTGCTTCCGTTCCCAGAAAGACTCCCAGAAAGTCCGCCGGCTCCGGGGAATCTACAGGCGTGCGTGCCTCCCTCGGATTTGGTGCAGTGGCAAGAACCTCGGCCCCTCCGCTCCTGAGGACAGATGTGTCGACAGAGTTTGTGTGCTGCAGTTCTGCTGCTGTCCGCGACCAGTGTATTCGCGGCCAGTAACCTCATTATTGTTCCGTCAACCACTCTCGCCGCCCAAACGGCGAACAATACTAGCGCAGCCAACAGCTTTATCAGCCAGACCAATGGCAATGCCGGCGCCGCCAACGTGAGCAAGGTCGACGTTCACTCGTTGCTCTATTCGGGCGCAAGCACCAAGGTCTACGCTCATCTCATGGTTTGGTTCGGCGGGTCGAACCACATGAATGTCGGCTACAGTTCCACCGATGCAGCACAAGTCCACCGCCAGATCACCGACATGATCAGTCGCGGTATCGATGGCGTCATCATCGATTGGTATGGTCCAAATAATGACGAGGACCAGGCGACGAAACTCGTCATGGCAGAAGCCGAGACCCATCCCGGATTCACGTTTGCGATCATGGTCGACCAGGGTGCCATTGGAAAGGCCACCTGTACCGGATGTACGCCGCAAGAGGCACTGATCGGTGAACTGCAGTATGTCGAGCAACAATACTTCGTCTCGCCGGCGTACATGAAGCAACAGGGGCGCCCGGTAGTCACAAACTTCGATATTGATCTCGTGTACACCATCGACTGGACCGCTGTGAGCGCCGCGCTCACCTCGCAACCGCTGTTTCTTTTTCAGAACAATAGTGGGTTCAGCCACATGCTGAGCGATGGCAGCTATTCCTGGGTCATGCCTACGACCACCGACTATGGGAAGAGCTATCTGACAAGCTTCTACGACACTGGCATCCCTCTCACCAGCGAGCAGACCGTCGGCGCGTCCTACAAAGGTTTCAATGATTCGCTGGCGTCTTGGGGATCGGGCCGCGTGATGGGCCAGCAATGCGGCCAGACGTGGCTGCAAACATTTTCGGAAATCAATGGCCTTTACAACTTAGGGAAACAGTTGTCCGCACTGCAATTGGTGACATGGAACGATTACGAAGAGGGTACTGAGATCGAATCTGGTATCAGCAATTGCCTGACGATTTCTGGAACCATCTCCGGCAACGCGCTGAATTGGAGCGTCAAAGGGGACGTCAACACGATAGACCACTTCGTCCCGTACATCAGCACAGACGGTCAAAACCTGATGGCGCTAGATGCTGTGAATGCGGGAACCGACTCGCTCAACCTGTGCAGCTATTCGATACCAAATGGCAGTTATGTGCTGTATGTGCAGGCCGTGGGTAAGCCGACCCTTAACAACCAGATTTCAGGGCCAGTGAAACTCACATCCACCTGTAGCCCTGGTTCAACCGGCCCCAATCTGACTTTTGGAGCGAATCCATCCATCGTAACGATCACGTCAGGTGGATCAGGCAATATCACCGTCACTGCCAGCCCTCAATCCGGTACTTTCAATAACGCTATCGCGTTGACCTGTTCCGGATTGCCCAAGAACCTGAGCTGTTCGTTCGCCCCCGCTTCCGTTACTCCCGGCGCTGGTACCGCCCACTCCGTTCTTACCGTTTCCGCCGCTTCCGTTTCCGCCCAGAACAACAGCGATGGGAGGAGCGGTCCAATTCTCGGCACCTGGATGTTTGGTTTGGGACTGGTTGGCCTTACGATGATCGGGAAGGTGGAGCGCAAGCGGCTTATGCCCGTCCTGTCTGCCTGTATCCTGGCTGTCATGATTGCCGGCTCCACTTCCTGTGGCGCGAAGACCTCCAGCCCCGTCACTACTTCCAGCGGGAACGCCACCAGCTATGCCCTGACCATCAACGGGAATTCCGGCGCCGTTCAGCTTTCCACGACCGTTACCGTTACTGTGCAGTAAGCGCAGATCGTCACGGCCGTTCCATGACGTATGGAGAATCGCCGACCTCCGCGCCCAGCTTAAGGAATTTCGAGTCATGAAACGCAGCAGCAGAGATTTCGAAGGAACCCAGTTGGGCAGCCGGCGAATTCGGGACACGTATTTCAGGGTCTGGGTCCTTTGCTGCAGTTCGAAGTGACGAAGATATTTCTGCACGACGTTGGGCATCGTCATGCGCAACCCGGCTGAGAAGTTCATTGCCGCCATGATTTCTTGCTTCTCGTAATTTTGAAGAAGTTGAATGAGGCACTCCGCCAAGCCCTCAGCACTTCCTGGCGGATAAAACTCAATGGCTAACTCTTCGTTCAGCGCCATTTGACGAAAATCCGCCAAGTCCGCAGAAACGATGGGAACACCATATGCACACGCCAGATGTGCGACGCCGCTGCATCCCGTCGACGACGAATAGGGCATGACCGCAACGCTCGAACTCTGAAACAGCTCCGGAAGAGCATCCTCAGGAACATAGCCACTGAACTCAATCTGCGGATTCCCGGAACACTGCTCCTTCACCGATTCCGTATACCCGGCGGCCTGCGGATGGTCGCCGCCGGCGATAACGAGCTTTGCCCCGGGCAGCCTCGCCGCAATAATGCTGAACGCCTCGATCATGAGCTCCAGACGCTTATATGTTCCCCACTTTCCGAAAGCCAGAATGGTGGGATTTCGACGGCGTGAAAAATCAGGAACCTCGGGGCAGCGCGCAAGAATGCCGTGAGATCGCAAGTGCACGTTATCGCGCCCGTATTTGTCGTTCAAGATTTTCCGGTAACCTGGCATGAGCACTGAAACTGAATTCGAGAGCAGGAGCACTCGCGTGGCGAGGGCGCCAGCTGTACGATAAAGCCATTCCTGACGCACGCCGGCGTCTTTCAATTCCACCGTATCCATCAAGTGATGCAACGTGACATGGGTATAACAACCGCTGAGCCGCGTGAGGAGTGGCGTCATCAGTCCACTGAAAGCAACCAGAGGATTACGCCCAAACGTACTGAAGAGAAGATTGAACCAGACCACGTCTGGTTTCAACTGGCGCAGCGTTTTGAGGAGGCGGTAGACGCTGCTTGGACTGTCAAAAGACCAACAGCGCAGAACAGAAAACCCTTCGATCTCAACGTGGTCCGACGGAATCTCGTCGGCCAAAACGGTGAGGCTCAGAAACGGATTACGGCGCAACTCCTGCGCGATATGAAACCCATATTCACTCAATCCCCCGGTGCTGGGGGGAAAGGTGGTCACTAGACAGATTTTCATTCGTCTCCCGCCTCACGATTGCTCTGAGGTCCGATGATTTAGGGTTCGATGACCTTTCAAGACAATATGTTGGCAGCCAAGAGGGGCCTCAACTGTTCTGGGCCTTTCCATTTGTGGGACCATCTGCCGGAACGGCACATTGCTGCAACGCGATCGGGGAGAGTACAGTGCGCAGACATTCCGCGATCGATCCCAGAACTTGTGAAGTCGTTTCTTCAACTGAGAGCGGCCCAACTACGTTCATTTCGACGAGCCGGCTGAGGGTGAGATATGCGTCCCGATTGCGGCGCAGAAACTCTAGTGGGTATTCCGGCTTGCGCATGCGAGTCACTTCCGGATCTGCATCCACAAGATAGGCGACATCAGGCTTGGGGCTGAGCTTCAGGAGGACTCGCACGTACCACAACATCAGAGAGTTCGTGAGCGGCAGGTTGGCAAGTTCATCGTAGATATAGCGGTCGACGATAATGAAGTCGTATCCATCTCTTGACATTCCCGCTAATGTAAGACGCAGGCTGAGAGTGTCCATTAAATAGAAAATCAGTCGTGCAGCCGTCGCGTACCACGACTGAACATTCTTATCGCGGCGACTGATCGGTTTTTCTGGACTCCCTACGCCTTGGTCTCCGCGGAACGCTTTGTGGCTGATGACCTCGCGCAACCAGGGAAAAGCAACCACATTGTCCCAGAACGTGCAGGTGGTGTAACGAAAGCCGAGTTCTTTCAGGTAGCGCTCCAAGGCCTCGATCTGGGTGCTCTTGCCAGCCCCATCTATTCCCGAAAAGCTGATAACTTTTGCACTGTCTGTTCGCATGTTAGCCGCAAGGCATCAATACAAGTTACAAACCAGGGCACTAGTGTGCGCCCGGCGGCTTGCTCGAAGTTCCCATGGTCAACGCTATGACCGTTCCCACTGCGACACCTGCTCCCACGATGGCTCCAACTTTCAAAACAAGTGTGCGCACTCTTCGCTGCTTGGCGGGAGCAATCGCAACTCCTGCGGGTTGAGCGGCAGTAATACCGCTGACGTTAGGCGCCTCGGCAGCAGCAGTTCCCACTGGGCGCTGCGGCTTCGAGTCCTGAGGCGTGGCCGATTGCGAACTCGTCGATTGAGGCTGCGTTGACGATGAAGAGGTGTTGCTCTGCTGCTGTTGGGGCGCGTTCTGCAACTGGATCTGCACTGCCCCAGGGCTGTCAGGAAGCTCCGCGGACGCGGTTTCCTCAACCGCAGAAGGAGATGTGGGACGGTTTGTCTGATCTCCGCTCGCAGTTGAGGATACCCGCTCCTCTTGGCTCACTCCAGCCGATTGCGGATCGCGCGGCGCGGTCTGTTGTCCGCTTTGCGCGAGAATGTTGGCTGGCAAACCCAGAGCGAGCGCACTAAACGCCGCGCATACAAAGCCTTTGTGCAACAGTCGCATGTTCGTTCTCCGTGTCTGACCGTTGAACTAACTGGCCTGCTTCAGAGCCCCGAGATCGCCAAACACTGTCGAGTACCAGGGAGCGTCTTGGGGAATCGCTTCCCCGGGAACTGCACTGAAACTCCGCACTGCTTCTTCGGCCGTTGCAAACACTTCAAACACACGATCCACTCGCATCAGTTCGAGAAGGACTTTCGACTCAGGAGAGACTTCGGCCAGTTTCAAATCACCGTCGCGTTTCATCGCTTCCTCGAGGCTGTAGAGCAACATTTCTATGCCAGCAACGTCGACGTAGCGGACCTGGGAGAAGTCGAGAACGATTCGCGGACGGTGGGATTCGAGCAGGGGCGCAAGGTCCTTTCGAAAGCTTGGGACTTGCTCCTGGTTGAGGTGCTCTGGCAGTTGCATCACGACTACGGGCCGATTGTTCGACATTCTCTTTACCCCTTTAAGTCTTACTTTCTAATTTGACAGCTACCTTAACCAGCAACTACTGAGTATTTTCTGCCGATGCAAGGATCATCCCCACCGGTGCAAATTCAGCCGGTGACGGACGGCTGGCTTCCTTGCGCAAAACTCGGTTTTGTCGCATCACGCCCGGATCCGTAATCTCAAGCGCCACTCCACGCTCCAGATTCAATAGATTGTTACCGTTAACGATCGAGTGTGAGATGTCGAGGCCGATGCCAACGTAACTGTTCGACAGAATCGCACTATCTTCAACGACGGTCCCGTAATCGACCATGCAATGGCTCTCCACATTGCTGCATCGGGTAATCAGGCATTGTTCTTCGATTCTTGATTCGCTACCGATGAATGCCGGTGCGACAATTCGAGCGCCCTTGTGAACCTGGGTGCCTTCACCAATCCACACACCCGGACGCGTTTCAAAGCCTGTGGGGCGGAGCCGGCACCGGGAAGTCAAACTATCCGCGACAAGGCGGCGCAAATCTGCCGGTTGTTCGAGGCGGTTCACGTACCCGCTCATCGAATAACGGACTGGCGCTGTACCTTTGAGCTTGGGGGCAATCTCTTCTCCGTCGGCAATGCGAGCAGTGTCCAGAATCCAGATGTCCAAGGACCCTTGTTCGTCGAATACCTGAGTCACGGCTTCGTGTTGTTCCTGATGAAACTGAAGTGCGTCTGCCAGATCTAGCTCGGCATAAGGACCCATTCGAATGATGAACGCCGTTTTGACCCCGCGTTCCTTGTAGCTATTCAGAATCTGTGTAACCCCATACCATGCGTCTTCGACCCACAGAAAAGGAAATTTGTATGTGCACCGATCGACGTCACTTCGGGTACCTGCAAGGCTGATGTCGGCAAGCAGCGTAATCGCCTCAACACCAGCTTGCTGCAGTACCTCGATTGACCGGTCGACTAGGGATCGGCCCAAGACTTCCACGCAGGCCAATGGAGTTCCGGATTGGAGTCGCACGTGCGAGCCTGCGGCCGAAGGCTTGCTGGCGACAGCACCGCCTTCGACTTTCCCTATTTCAGGTCCGGCGATAACGATTGCACCCAACACCCAAAGCCACCTTTCGTTCAAAGACCTATCGTGCCCCGATTCGGGCGCACGAGCCAGACCTGGCATGCCGTCGCCTAGCGAGCGACCGACTTCATAGTCAATGCTTCCACGCCCACAGATTTCGCGGGACGCCGGCGCGAGATTCTTCGCTTCGGGAAGAGAAGGTCGCGCATCTTCAGCTTCGCCTTGTGCAGTTGTGATTTCGAATTGCCGATAGAGCAATCCAGCAACTGCGCGATTTCGTGGTGCTGATAGCCCTCGACCTCGTGCAGAGCGAAAATCGTCCGACACCCTTCCGGCAGCTCTTCGAGCGCGCGTCGCAGCGCGATACGATCCACCACTCCACTCAGTTGTGGGTCATTCTTACCGAAGTCACGATGAAGCGATGGCGACTCAGAGCTCACCGGCTCATCCAAAGAGATGGTGGGCGGCGATTTCCGGCGGCGCAACTTCATGAGCACCGTGTTAACCGCTACACGATAAAGCCACGTCGAAAATGCAGCATCGCCGCGGAACGAACCCACCGTGCGAAATACCTGCAGGAATGCTTCCTGGGTGAGGTCTTCTGCCTCAGCAACATCTTTCGTCATCAGTAAGCAAACCGAATAAACTCGGTTTTTGTGCTGCTGAAATAGTGTGGCAAACGCGTGTTCATCGCCTGCCTGTGCGCGCCTAACGAGATTGAGCTGAGAATCATCGCGGCCATTGGTGGTAGTCGCAGGAATCACGTTTACTTCTGTCGCGGAAATCGCACAAGTCGCCACGGTGGTCTTCCTCCAGGTGCTTGAAATTTTTGCTCTCGGTAACGCCCGCGAGCATGATCAAGAGTAGAAAACCAGCGTCAGTTGTTCTATCGGGTCACACCTGTAAATGGTTCTAGGGGAGGCTGTAATGTACTGGTGGTTTTTCGTAAGCCGAAACTTTGCATACAGTGTTGGCGGGAAACCGTTGTGCACAAAGAGCTTGCGGCGCTGGCGAAAATCGCCAGCGCCGCCGAAAAAGAAAATATTTGCATGCTTAGTAGAGATGAAACGCTACTTCCACGCTGATCTGAACATCTACAGGCTTTCCATCCTTCATCGACGGCTGAAAGCGCCATTGCCGCACAGCCTCAAGGGCTTTAGCGTCTAACCCATAGCCCAAACCGCGAACTACTTTCACATCGCGCGGTTTCCCAGCTGAGTCCACGATCAGCCAGAGAATACAGGTTCCTTGCGTTTTGGCCCTGCGCGCTTCTTCCGTGTATTCCGGATCGGGGGCAGTAAGTGCCTGAGGGGCGGAAATTCCACCACCTACTTTGTAAACACCGCCGCCGATGCCTCCACCGCTGCCCGTACCGACGCCAGGCCCATGGCCCACACCAACACCGCCGCCAGAACCAGAGCCAATGCCTCCGCCCGAACCGGTTCCATTGGACGGTGGGGCCGATGGCATAACAGGAGCAGCATTGGTGCCAAGGTTCAGCATATGATTTTCAGCCATGTGAACTTGTGGCGGAACTACTACAGTCGGCTCGACCGCGAGGCGCGGTTTCTGATTACGAAGCACTATAGCTGGCGGCGTGATCTGCTGCAACGCGGCCTTTGGTAGTCGTCCCTTCGGCGCTGGGAGAGGATCATGATCTCCTCCGCCGCCTCCGCCGCTGACTACTTTCTTAGAGGTTGGCAATGCGTACGAATCTGGCGACGGCGCGATCAACGTCACAACCTCGCGTGGCTTCGCCTGTTCTACGATTTGATGACCTACGAAGACACCGCTCAAAAGCAAGCCGAGCAATGCGACGTGCACCATTGCGGAGATCGCGACACCGTTCGAACGATAGTTGTTGTACTGTCCCCAAATTTCATCCGGTGGGCGAGATCGCGGGCGCGGAGGCCCGGGTAACGGGCGCACGGCACCTGTGTTGCTATCGTAGCGGCTTCTGGATAAGGTCTGTCGCCGAAGTTCCAAGACGGATTCACTAAAGGCAGAATTTTGATGAGTCGACATGGCCGCTCCCCACAAAAATGTGGTCGTGTAAATAGATGCGAAGAACCTTCGATGGGTTTGCGAACGACGAAGTGCTCTGGCTCTTTGGGCCGTTCGTGCAGTCTGGGCGCAGTTTCGTCATTTTTCGCATTCCGATAATTGCTGGACTCAAGATTTCTGGGTAAATAAAAATGGTGGGAATTACAAAGCTTCCCACCATTTTGTTGAGTTCGCTGAAAGACGGACGTCTCACACTCGGCCGGTTAGAACCAATATCAAAACAATCACGACGATCAGTCCCAAACCTCCGCTCGGGTAATATCCCCACGAGCGGCTGTATGGCCAGGCAGGAAGCGCGCCGAGCAGCATCAAGATCAGAACGATAAGAAGAATTGTGAACATCGGATCCTCCAAAAGGTGATTTAGTCACAGGGCTCGGTACTGTGCCGAGCCCTTGGTGTCAATTCACGCAACTAGTTCGACGCGGGTGCAGGGGCGGTTTCATTCTTGCTTGATTCCTTGCTCTGCACCGAGTATTTCCTGACTGCGGTCAAGAATGGCTCACTGACGGACGTTGGCTGCACCTTCCCGTTCAAAATTTCGGAGAAGGGTACAAAGCTTCCATACAGCAAGCGTGTCTCGTCCTTGTCTTGGGTGATGGCTGCGCCACTCAAGTCGATGCCGGCAAAGAGTCCGCGAGCTCGGGAATAGGTAAGTACTTCCGCTCGCATCTTCGCATCGGTATCGGCAGCGGCGTCACGACCCACGGGGCCAGCAGCCGCAGAGGCGTCAGCACCAAGCTTGAATTTGCTCGAGAGAAGATGCTGCATGCCTTGATCGTTGGTCACGATCATGACTATATCCACCGCCTGACCGCCTAACTGCAAACCCCAGCTTCCGCCGGTGATGGTGATCGGGGCAGGAGCGCTCCAGCCAGCCCCCGTACGGCAAGTCGCAACGCCCTTCCCGTGGTTCCCGCCAATTCCGATGGCAATCTTCACCATTGAAGGAACTACGGCGATGCACTTGGCGTCTCGCATCACCTTGTCAGGAATCGCTTTGTCCGGGGTCGCCATAATCTCGTTCAGCACTTTGGCCGACGCATCGATCCGCTTGGCGATGTCGGAGTCGTCCTTATCGGCGGCCCAACTCACGCCTATAAACATTGAACAAATGCTGAGCACCAGGAGACATCTCGGCACTATCGAAGAAATTCGTCTCATTTCTGTGTCCTCTTCTGTGCTCGTGTGAGCACCTGCTATGGTTCGCGAGAACCACGGTACCGCCTGCGCGCCAACGGTCCCATCCGGAGGAGTCCCTACACGTCGAGAGAACTTCCTTGAGGGCCAATCGACGGCAGTCCGGGTAAACTAACGGGATTTCAGAGGGCGCATACAGGGTCTACCGTATTGTTCCCGCCGGCTGGCGCTATTAATCTGCGGCTCTACTCGACACAACGCCCCCAAAGCGGGTGCCGATCCACTGGGAGCGATCGGCACTCGCCTCCTTCTCGAGGGGGCGGCCCATACAGGAATTGGGGCCTCTCAATACACATTGCGCTGGATATTTCGGTGCGCTATCCCTTCGGTATGCTCCTATGAGCAAAAATCAGACTGGAGGCAAACATGCTTTATTGGGCGCTGGTTTTCTTTGTGATCGCACTCCTCGCCGCGGTTCTCGGTTTCACGGGTATAGCGGTCGCGGCTGCCGGTATTTCGAAGATACTGTTCGTTATCTTTCTGATTCTTTTTCTGGTGTCACTGGTCGCACACCTTGCCAGTGGCCGCAGATCAGTGAGCTGAAGAGCAGGCAAACATAAGACAGGGGGTCCCCAATGGGGACCCTGTTTTCGTCCAAAATCTCGCGAAAGCTTTGGTCTCGGGATACTTCCTTTTAAATAACTCAGTCTGCGGACATTTTCGGCAAGGATTTTCGCACGGGGGTCGATCCAGTTGTGGGAATGATGGCTTGCACAACTGATCCGCCACTTGATGATTCGACTCTGATCTCGCCCCCAAACTCCGCGAGTCTTTCTCTCATTCCAGCAAGGCCGATTCCTGCCGCCGAACCGTCGCGGAATTTCTTCAGTACGTCAGGAGGAATGCCTGTGCCATCATCTGCGACCGTTAATTTGACATGCCCATCGTGGCACAAGATGCGAACATCCACGCACCTAGCCGCTGCGTGCCGGTACACATTGGTCAGAGATTCCTGCAGAACGCGAAACAAGGCAATTTCGACTTCTTTCGGCAAGCGCTCAATCGGCTCTTCTGCGATCAGAGACACCTTGACCTGGCTGCGCTTGCCGTACTCATCCACATACCAGCGCGCCGCCGACAGAAATCCCAACTCCTCGAGAAGCGGCGGATGCAGGAGATGGGAAATCGTTCGCACCTCCTGAATGGCACAGTCGGTCAGATCGATCGTTTCGCGAATCAGATGGTTCTCCCCGGATTGCGTACCGGCCTCGATCTGGTGGAGATTGATCTTGAGGCCCGCAAGATATTGGCCAACGCTGTCGTGGAGTTCCCGCGCAATCCGCCGGCGCTCAGAATCCTGCATTTCCAAAATCCGGGCACTCATTACCCGGTAGGACTCGGCATTGTCGCGCACCCGCTTTTCCGTGTTCTTGGTTCGGGCGACCTCGGCCAAAAGGAGGCGGAAATTGTAGGCCAGCATCAAGGTCACGACGGCGAACGCCAGCCCGAGCATCAGCACTTTTCGTTTGAACAGATAATCCCACGCCTTCAGTCGTTGCTCGAGCAGAGACTCTTCCTCAACCTGCATACTTCTCACGACGGAGTCGATTTGCTTAGCCCGGTTACTAATTTGCTCTTGTCGCCGTCGTTCGCTCGGCGAAATCTGACTCCTGACATCGCTCGAGGGTGGCCGGCTCTCGATGAGTGCAACGTTTTCTTGCAACATTTGCCCCAGTCGGTCGAGCCGCTGTTGCTGCTGAGGGTTGTCCGTGGTTAACCTGCGCAATTCGTCCACAGTTTGACGAGCCAAATCCGACTGCTCGAGGGATGGCTGACCTTGCCCTTTCTGGATCGGCAGGCCTGTGGACACGTCGGCTTGAGCGCGCATGATTTCCAACTGCAGATCGCCGAGCTGAGATCGCACTTGATATGTGTGAATCACCAAGTCGCGGCCGACTGCGATGCCACGCTCGGTAAAATACGCGACCGCTCCTAGAGCCAGGATGGCAAGAACAACCAAACCAAGAGACGCGATACGGAGGGTAGTGGAGGACAAAGCGTGTACGTTGGGTGCGGGATTTGAGCGCCTCGTCATTCTCTTTTGCCTTGTCGACAATCAACGAACCGCAGACGCAACATTGATACGACGAACTACGAAAGGCCGGCTCCGAGCACAGGAAGCCGGCCCTTCGACCTCGTCGTCAACTACTTCGATGAAGTCGCCTTTTGATTCTTAACTTCTAGTTCATTGACCACCTGCTTGACATTCGGCACTTGCTCAGCCAGCTTCTCGACAGAGCTACGCTGCGACTGAGACGGAACGTTTCCTTTCAGGGTGACGACGCCATTGTTGACGTCGTACCGCACATCTTTCTTCAGCTTGTGCTGCATGAGCATCGCCTCAAGGTTCTTGTCGATGCCGGAGTCGAGATCTGAGTCGACCTTCTTGGCCGTGCTCGAGTCGTCCTTTGGCCTTACGCCAATCTCGTTGGATACGACTTGGTTGCCGGCGATGGATCGGGCTATCGATTCGGCTCGGCCCTTCTCATCATCGCTGGCCACTTTTCCGCCGAGGGTAACGACGCTCTTGTCGCGGTCTCGACTAACGGTGACATCATTGAAGCCCGCCTGATCGAGCGCGTGCCGTACATCACTCGTGACGTCGGGCGCTTTTGCCCGCTCTGAGCAGGCTAGAGCCAACATCATTGCCAGGGTTGTAAGTACGATTGAAACGGTTTTCGCTAGTTTCATCAATTCTCCTTTTCGCCTCTTCGTCGTCGGTCCCGCTGAACGGCTTTCGGGAATCCGACCGCGAATAGCCACATACGCTGAGACGACCTCTTACAACTGTGCCTGTCGCGCCAGTCGGTCAACATCAACTGGACCCCTTAGAGTGCCGCAGGATTTCGGGTAACGATGCAGGCTGAAAGGATGAGAAATGGACTGGATGCGCGGCGGCCAAGGATGGCTTCCAAGTCGATCAAACTGCAAAGGCCCGGCTCGGGCCACCGTGTGCAGTCACTCCCATGAGGACATGGCCACCGGCATCCTGCGAATGTGAGCGTAGAACGAAGAATGAGCACATCTGAATCGGTAAAAGTACTTAGCCGACGGTTTTTGATTGCTGATCAGGGAGCTTCCTGACCTGATGGAACGACAGATACGGGACATCCCCCGGCATCCACTTCCAAGGCGTTGGCATCTACCAGTGGCTTGCGATTTCGTGATCGTTTGAACAATCGCAACTGAAAGACCGGGCCATTACTTTTAAAAATCGATGGAGGAACGATCATGAAACTCAGAACACTAGTAAGCACCGCAGGCTTGATGATTCTGCTCAGCAGCGCTGCCGTTGTCTGTGCCCAGGATGAGCACCCCGACGCAAAACCGCCGGAGCCCCGGCCCGAGGCAACCAAACCTCGGCAGGACGAAGCTAAACCGCCGCGGCAGGACGAAGCCAAACCACCTCGACAAGAAGAAGAGAAGCCGCCGAAACACGCTCAAGAAAAGCCCAACCAAGAAAAACCAAATGATGAAAGGCCCAATAAGCAAAGCGAGCGTGCCGAGCAGCAAGATCATCGCGGTCAGCAGCACGCAGCCGGTCAGGGCAGCCATATTCCCGACGACAAGTTTCACTCACACTTCGGCCGTGAGCACAAATTCGCGGTTAACCGGGTTACAGTCGTCGAGGGCCAGCCGCGCTTTCAATACGGTGGATATTGGTTCGCGTTGGTTGATGCGTGGCCAGTGGACTGGGCTTACACCGATGATTGCTATATCGATTACGTCGACGGCGAATATTTCCTCTTTGACTTGCTGCATCCTGGCATTCGCATCGCGGTTTTCGTCGTGATGTGAGTCGCAGACAGAGACTGGCCTAGGCCTTCCTGATCGGCTTCAAATCCGACCGAGACGGAAGGCCTTTTTTATTTAGGCGGAAGAATTGGACTGGGCAAGTGTGGAGACCGATTAACCCGGCTGTGGGGTCGGGCGCACGTCCTGAGCTGCAACCGGGACCAAGCGTTCTTTTCGCCGGGAAGGGATGATCACTTCAACGATAGTGCCGGGATTGGCATTCGCCAATCGCAAATTTCCGCCCAGTTCGCTCACGCGCTGGCGCATCCCGCCGATTCCGACGCCAACACTATCTGGCCGCAACTGAACCACTTGCTCCTCAATTCCTTTTCCGTCATCGCGAATGGTAGCGACAATTTGCCCGTCGCTTTCTACCAGACTGACACGTCCATTGCGCGCGCCGGAGTGCCGGAACATGTTTGTCAGTGCTTCCTGGATGATGCGGAAGACGGCGGTTTCGACGTCTGGTTTGAAGCGCCCGAGATCGGGTGGATCCACCTGCAGGCGGACTTCGATTCCACTGCGTTCGGAGAGTCCCTCAAGGTACCAGCGAAGCGCAGAGACCAGGCCAACCTCGTCGAGGAGCGGAGGGTGCAGCAGATGTGAAATCGTGCGGACCTGCTTGATCGCGCGGTCTATCAACTGGCTGGCATCGATGGCGGCCTGCCGGATTGTGGGAGAAGGATCCTTCGAGACGATGCCATCCAATATCATTTTGGCTGCCGCAAGTTCCTGTCCCAGGCCATCATGAATTTCGCGGGCCACGCGCCTGCGTTCTTCATCCTGCATGGTCATCAAGCGGCTCGAGAGTCGCCGAAGCTCGATGGTCCTGATATCCACCATGCGCTCCAATTCAACGGCGCTGTCACGAATCGATTGCTCCAGCAACTTACTATCGTGGATGTCGGAACAGGTTCCATACCACTTGAGAATTTTTCCCTCCGGATCTCGCAGCGGAACTGCACGAGCGCGGAACCATCGGTACAATCCTTCGTTGCTTCGCAAGCGATATTCCGATTCGTAGTTCTCACCTGACTGCACGCACCGCAACCAATGAGCCATGCTTGGCTCCCGATCATCCGCATGCATGTATTCCAGCCAGCCAAAACCGACTGCGGTTTCGGGCGGCGCGCCCGTGTACTCATAGAACCGGCTGCTGATGTAATCCCGCGTGCCGTCGGATTGCCGGCTGAAAATGATGTCGGGGGCCGTCTGCACAATCGCATCCAACTCCTGATTCTTTTGAGCAAGGTCGACATTCAACTGCTCGAGGGCAATCGCCTTCCGTTCTAGTTCTTGGGTTCGCTCTACGACCCGTTGTTCGAGTTCGACGTTGAGCAATTCTAGTTGGCGGTTCTTGCGGTGTAATTCCGCAAACACCCTCACCTTTGCTCGCAAGACTTCCGGAACAATCGGGACCGAGAGATAGTCCACCGCCCCGTGCTGGTATCCCTTCAGGCGGTCCAAGTCAGTCAAATGCACGGCCGAAACGAAGATGATCGCTGTCTTCTGAAAACGCGGATGTTGTCGAATGATCTCGGCAAGTTCGAAGCCGTCGATCTCCGGCATGCTCACATCCATCAACACGACAGCAACATCCATCTTGAGCAATCTCTCAAGTGCCTCCTTGGCGGATGTCGCCTTCACGAGGTTTTCTCCCAGATCGGCGAGGATCGCCTCATAGCTGAGCAGTTTGCCCGGCTGGTCGTCGACCATGAGAATGTTCACTTTTTCGAGGGCAGTCATCAGTTTCTCAACAATTCATCGAGCCATCTCCCGCCAACCCCGCAATCCTAACTCACTCATCGATGCAGCCACATGCGCAATGCGGAGAGCAATTGCTCCGTATTGACCGGCTTGGCCAGATATTCGGATGCGCCTGCTTCCAGACACTTTTCACGGTCGCCCTTCATCGCCTTCGCAGTCAAGGCAATGATCGGAAGCCTGCGGAAAGACGGGTTCTGGCGGATCACCTGCATGGTCGCGTATCCATCCATTTCTGGCATCATGATGTCCATCAAACAGATAGCAACGTCTGGTGTTGACTCCAACATGGAGATCGCTTCGCGCCCGGTTCCAGCAGTTAGCACCACCATTCCGCGCCGTTCCAGCACGCTGCTGAGGGCGAAGATGTTGCGCATGTCGTCGTCGACGACTAGCACCTTCCTGCCAATAAGCGCCTCATCGGACCGATGCAGGCGGTCGAGCATTTTTTGTTTCTCGGCAGGAAGATCCGCCACGACACGATGCAAGAAAAGCGCAGTTTCGTCGAGCAGACGTTCGGGTGACTCCACGCCTTTGACGACTACGCTGCGCGCCAGCGTGTGTAAGCGGGCATCTTCCTCAGGTGACAATTCCTTTCCGGTAAAGACGACCACCGGCAAGTCAGTCGCCTCCGGGATATCTCGCATGCGCTCGAGAATGTCGAAACCGGTCATATCGGGCAGCCGCAAATCGAGGACGACGCAATCAAACGCTCCTCCAGCCACCATGCCCAAGGCTTCCGCGCCCGTAGAGGCAACCGTCACATCGATGTCGTCAGAACCTAGCAGCTCGCGAATACTCAGTTGTTCGGCGGGATTATCTTCGACAATCAACAGCCGCTTCCGCCGTGGTGCGGCATATTCTTTAATCCGCCCTAAGGCCATATCCAGACCTTCGGGACTCGTCGGCTTCGTGACAAACGCAAATGCGCCCCGCGCTAAGCCGTGATGCCGGTCCTCGTCGAGCGTCAGCATTTGAACCGGGATATGCCGCGTAGCCGGGTCTTGCTTCAAGTGGTTGAGTACGGTCCATCCCAGCATGTCGGGCAGGAAAACGTCCAATGAAACCGCCGTGGGATGAAATTCACGCGCCAGCGTCAGAGCATCCGTTCCTCGTAACGCAACCAGAACCTTGAATCCTTTGTCGCGCGACAAGTCGCAAAGCACGCGGGCATAATGCGGATCATCTTCGACAATCAGCAACACCGCGTCATCGGGCTGCAGGTTGTTCCGGTCGTCCGCGATGGCCTCCACCGGATGCTCCGAAACTACCATCTTTGACAGCTGCAGCGGCAAGGTCGGTGATGACATCTTCCAATCGGAGACGGTCAGCTTCGATGCAGTCGGCCCAACGTAGGTCAGAGGCAGGTAAAGAATGAACGTGCTGCCTTGACCCGGCGTGCTCCGCAACTGAATTTCACCACCTAGCAAACTGGCTAACTCGCGGCTGATGGCAAGCCCCAGTCCCGTTCCGCCGTACTTGCGGCTGGTGCTGGCATCTGCCTGCTGGAAGGCCTCGAAGATGATGCGTTGTTTATCCAGCGCAATGCCAATCCCCGAGTCGGTGACTTCGAAGGCGACCACTGATGCCGCCCCGCTCAGAATCGGATGATCTTCAGTCCACCCTTTCTCGGCAACCGATACCGCCAGCCGCACCGAGCCGTGCTCCGTGAACTTGAACGCGTTGGACAGCAGATTCTTCAGCACCTGTTGCAGACGCTTGGAGTCAGTAACCAGGCTACGGGTAAGGTGAGGATCGGATTGCACCTCGAATGCCAGCCGCCGGTTTTCCGCCTCGTGACGGAACGGGCGGGCCACCATTTCGAGCAGGTTCGCAAAGAAAACTTCCTCTGCCTCAACCGAGACGGTGCCTGACTCGATCTTCGAGAGATCGAGAATGTCGCTGATCAGGTTGAGCAAGTCGGTTCCGGCGCCGTGAATGGTGCGCGCGAATTCGACCTGCTTTGGCGTCAGGTTGTGATCGGGATTCTCGCTGAGTTGTTGTCCGAGAACCAGAATGCTATTCAGAGGCGTCCGCAACTCGTGAGACATGTTCGCCAGGAATTCTGACTTGTACTTCGAAGTGAGGGCCAGTTCTTTTGCTTTCTCTTCCAGAGCACGGCGGGCCTGTTCGATTTCCTGGTTCTTGCGTTCCACTTCGACGTTCTGTTCAGCGAGCTGCTGGGCTTTTTGCGCCAGCTGCTCATTGGTCTGCTGCAATTCCTTCTGTTGAGTTTGCAGTTCGGCTGCCAGCTGTTGCGATTGCTTGAGGAGACCTTCGGTCTGCATCGTCGCCTCAATGCTATTCAGCACGATGCCGATACTAGCCGTGAGTTGCTCGAGGAACGCGAGATGCGAAGCGGTGAAAGTGCTCAACGACGCGAGTTCAATGACAGCCTTGACTCGGTCTTCGAAAAGCACCGGCAGCACGATGACGTTCTTCGGAACAGATTCGAACAATCCGGAACGAATCGGAACTGTCTTATGCGGCAGATCCGAGATGAGCATGCGTCGTTTTTCCGCCGCAACTTGCCCGACGAGTCCCTCGCCGATTCTCAAGCGACGCAGGTGCCCAGTGTCTCCGTCATCGGCGAATGCCGACAACAGTACCATTCCAGCGGATTCTTCCGTTTCCATCTGATAGATGACACCCTGTTGGGCGTTCACCAGTGGCGCTAACTCAGACAGCAGCATGCGGCCCACAGTCGCCAGGTCGCGCTGCCCCTGCAACATTCCGGTGAACCGAGCCAGATTGGTCTTGAGCCAGTCTTGTTCAGTGTTGCGGTCCGTCGTCAGGCGTAAGTTGTCAATCATCGTGTTGATGTTGTCTTTCAACTCCGCCACTTCACCGCTAGCCTCAACCTGAATCGAACGCGTCAGGTCACCTTTCGTCACAGCAGTTGCGACTTCAGCGATTGCACGAACCTGGTTCGTCAAGTTGTCGGCGAGAAGATTGACGTTGCCGGTAAGATCCTTCCACGTGCCCGAGGCGCCCGGCACATTGGCCTGGCCACCGAGACGTCCTTCGACACCGACTTCGCGCGCCACCGTGGTGACCTGGTCCGCAAATGTCGCCAGCGTCCCGGTCATGTTGTTGATGGTTTCTGCCAGGGCCGCGATTTCGCCCTTGGCGTTCACCGTCAATTTTTGTGTCAGATCACCGTTTGCAACGGCCGTAACGACCTTGACGATGCCGCGTACCTGCTCGGTGAGGTTGACGGCCATCACATTGAAACTATCGGTCAGGTCTTTCCATGTTCCCCCGACACCCGGCACTTGCGCCTGGCCGCCCAATTTGCCGTCGGTTCCGACTTCGCGGGCCACGCGCGTTACTTCGGCGGCGAATGCATTAAGTTGGTCCACCATTGTATTAATGGTGTTCTTCAGTTCGAGAATTTCGCCTTTCACGTCCACCGTGATCTTGCGCGATAAGTCGCCGCGCGCCACAGCCGTAGTCACCTCTGCGATGTTTCGCACCTGGCCTGTCAAGTTGCCGGCCATGGCGTTCACTGAATCGGTGAGATCCTTCCACGTTCCGGCGACGCCAGGGACGTTCGCCTGTCCGCCCAGTCGGCCTTCGCTACCCACTTCGCGTGCGACACGAGTTACTTCGGCAGCGAACGAGCGCAGTTGCTCGACCATCGTGTTGAGCGTCTCTTTGAGCTGCAGGATTTCGCCGCGAACGTCTACAGTAATCTTTTTCGAGAGGTCGCCATTCGCGATAGCCGTCGCCACTTCAGCGATGTTGCGCACCTGACCAGTCAGGTTGCTGGCCATGAAGTTCACGTTGTCGGTGAGATCCTTCCATGTACCGGCGACGCCAGGAACCTGTGCCTGTCCACCAAGCTTGCCGTCAGTGCCGACTTCGCGCGCCACGCGCGTTACTTCGCCGGCGAACGCGTTAAGCTGATCGACCATCGTATTGATGGTGTTTTTGAGTTCGAGAATTTCGCCCTTCACATCGACCGTAATCTTGCGTGAAAGGTCGCCGCGCGCGACTGCGGTCGTCACTTCTGCGATGTTTCGAACCTGGCCAGTCAGGTTGCCGGCCATCGAGTTTACCGAGTCTGTAAGATCCTTCCACGTACCGGCGACACCGGGGACCTGCGCCTGTCCACCGAGCTTGCCCTCAGAACCAACTTCGCGCGCCACGCGGGTGACTTCGGCTGCGAACGCGTTGAGCTGGTCCACCATCGTGTTGATGGTTTCCTTGAGAAGCAGAATTTCACCGCTTACGTTGACCGTGATCTTCTTCGACAAGTCACCGCTTGCAATCGCGGTCGACACTTCGGCGATGTTGCGTACCTGGCCGGTCAGGTTACTGGCCATCGAGTTGACCGAGTCGGTAAGGTCCTTCCACGTTCCACCGACTCCGGGCACAAGCGCCTGTCCGCCGAGCTTACCGTCGGTGCCGACCTCGCGAGCCACGCGCGTCACTTCCGACGCGAACGAGCGCAACTGGTCCACCATGGTATTCATGGTGTCTTTCAGTTCGAGAATTTCACCCTTCACGTCGACCGTAATCTTGCGAGACAAGTCGCCGCGGGCCACGGCCGTAGCCACTTCGGCGATGTTACGCACCTGGCCAGTCAAGTTGTTGGCCATGAAGTTTACGTTGTCGGTGAGATCCTTCCACGTTCCGGCGACACCCGGGACCTGTGCCTGTCCGCCCAATTTGCCTTCGGTACCGACCTCGCGGGCAACGCGGGTGACTTCACCCGCGAACGCATTGAGCTGATCCACCATCGTATTGATGGTGTTCTTGAGTTCGAGAATTTCGCCCTTCACGTCGACCGTAATCTTGCGAGACAAATCGCCGCGGGCCACAGCCGTCGTCACTTCGGCGATGTTTCGTACCTGGCCGGTCAGGTTGCCAGCCATCGAGTTCACTGAATCGGTAAGATCCTTCCACGTACCTGCGACGCCGGGGACATTGGCCTGTCCGCCCAAACGCCCTTCCGTTCCCACTTCGCGTGCCACGCGCGTCACTTCGCCAGCGAAACGGTTCAGCTGATCGACCATCGTGTTAAGGGTTTCTTTCAGCTGCAGAATTTCGCCGCGCACGTCCACCGTAATTTTGCGCGACAAGTCGCCGCTGGCAATAGCCGTCGCAACTTCCGCGATGTTACGAACCTGGCCAGTCAGGTTGCTGGCCATGAAGTTCACGTTGTCGGTGAGATCTTTCCACGTTCCGCCAACACCAGGCACCTGCGCCTGTCCGCCGAGCTTTCCTTCCGTTCCGACCTCGCGGGCCACGCGAGTTACTTCGCCGGCAAACGCGTTGAGCTGGTCGACCATCGTGTTGATGGTGTCTTTGAGTTCGAGAATTTCACCCTTTACGTCGACTGTGATTTTGCGTGACAAGTCACCGCGAGCTACGGCCGTCGTAACCTCAGCGATGTTTCGTACCTGAGCCGTCAAGTTGCCTGCCATCGCGTTGACGGAGTCAGTAAGATCCTTCCAGGTTCCCGCGACGCCGGGCACGACCGCCTGTCCACCGAGTTTTCCGTCAGTACCAACTTCGCGCGCCACGCGCGTCACTTCTGAGGCGAACGACCGCAGCTGGTCAACCATCGTGTTGATGGCTTCTTTGAGTTGCAGAATTTCGCCGCGTACGTCCACCGTGATTTTGCGTGACAAGTCGCCGCTCGCGACGGCAGTCGCGACTTCTGCGATATTGCGCACCTGGCCCGTCAAGTTGCTGGCCATGAGGTTTACGTTGTCGGTGAGATCTTTCCAGGTTCCGGCAACGTCGGGCACTTGTGCCTGGCCCCCCAACTTTGCCTTCGGTGCCGACTTCGCGCGCCACGCGCGTCACTTCGGCGGTGAACACGCCGAGTTGCTGAATCATCGTGTTCACGAGGTTGGCGGAACGCAGGAACTCGCCCTCCAGAGGACGTCCATCAACGTCGAGTCTTACGGTTTGAGTCAGATCACCTTGCGCGACGGCTGCGATTGCGCGCGTAACTTCGGCTGTGGGACGAAGCAAATCTTCGACCAGCGTGTTCACCGAAACTTCCATCTCGCCCCATGCGCCTCGGGACTCGTGGAAGCGTGTGCGCTCGCGCGTTTTGCCCTGCTTGCCGACGACCTGCCCGACGCGCTTCAGTTCCTGCGCCATGTGCTGGTTGGCCGCGACAATATCATTGAACGTGTCGGCAACTTTTCCCGCGAGTCCGACCCATGTCCCCGGGAGCCGCACGGTGAAATCGCCATCCCGCATGGTCTGTAAGCTCGCAAGAATGACCGCAAGGTCCAGGGACTCATCCGCAACTGCGGCTTTTGACTTTCCATTGCGAGACCCGTCGTTCTTCAACACGGGAGGGGTGGTTCCAACGGAGGTGGGTGGCACTACTGCAGGATCGGTTCTCTTCATCTCATCGTCCCCCGAAACAATGGGCAGTTCGACTTGCAGGGCTATATTCGGCAGTTACTCCGAATCCATCTGTAGGGCGTCGGTTTTTGTCTGTGTAAGCGGTTTAGCCTTCCGCTTTAGGGGAGCACGCATTCGATCCCAGCCGGCCAGAAAAATGGCTAATCACCTAGACTTATCCCTGCATTGGTACCATAGTGGCCCGACGACCCGCTCTAAGGTATTTCCTGTAGGCAGCTCGACGCCAGGCTCTTCGGAAAGTTGCTGACCTCGCAGGGTTGGATCTTCCACGATAAGTCTTGGAGGAAAGCGCCAAGCTTACTTTGTGGCGCAACCTTGAATGCTATTTTCCACCTCTAAAGCACGTCGTAATAGCCCACTGGAGTCCTCAGTTCTCCTAGCGAGAACTGCGAACCCGGAATAGAGAATCAGTCTTGGATCCTTTTTATACGATAGTAATTCCTGCCTACAACGAGAGTGCCCGTCTCAGAGCTACTCTAGAGCGCGTGTTGGCCTTTGTACGCCAGCAGAAGTGGGACGCGGAAGTCATTGTAGTGAATGACGGCTCCTCGGACGATACGGCCGAAATCGTCCGGCGCTATTCCAGAGAAGACGAGATTTTGCGGCTTCTGGAAAATCCCGGAAATCGCGGAAAAGGCTACAGCGTGCGCAATGGCATTCTTCATGCGCGCGGTGCGATTGTGTTATTTACCGACGCGGACCTGTCTTCGCCGATCGAGGAGTCCCCTAAGCTTCTGGAAGTTCTTGAGAATGGAGCCGACATCGCGATCGGCTCACGTTGGATGCGCAGCGAACTGCAGAGCCAGCGCCAGTCCTTGGCACGACAACTCCTGGGCAGGGCGTTCAATTTATTTCTTCGAATGACGCTGCGGCTGGACTTTAAAGACACTCAGTGCGGCTTCAAGGCGTTCCGGCGAAGTGCCGCGAAAACGATCTTCCCTCTGCAGAGAATCGAGGGCTGGGGGTTCGATCCTGAAATTCTCTTCCTTGCGCGCAGATGCGGGTTCAAGGTAACCGAGGTTCCCGTCGTGTGGAGTCACGATGCTGGAACTCGCATTAACCCGTTGGCCGATGGCACGCGAATGCTGCTTGAGGCTCTGCTTATCCGTTGGTATGCATTCACGGGGAAATATAGTAGCAGCACTTCCTCCCCGGCTACAGGTGTTTTGCCCGAGCGCCAACGCCGGGCGTCGTGACTCGTACGAGCAAAACTCCTCACAACCGGTATATCGTTGAGCCCCAAAAGCCGCGCCGGACAAGGAGTACGGACTCTCCTGTCGCCGATTACTGCCTTCCCGGGATTGGACCAATGCCCCAGAGAACTTAGTCTCGCAGATATTTGGTCCAACTATCCCTATCAGGAGATGTCCAGCCAGTTTATGAAACGAACAGCCCTTGTCATCACATTTGCTTTATGTTTTTGTTCATTTCTTACCGCCCAAAGCAGTAGTGGACAGAGCGACCACATCGAGGTCGGTGCCTTCGCAGACTACTTCAACCTGTCTCGAACCAGTCCACATATCAATTTCGTCGGGGTCGGCGCACGTGCGGGATTCAACGTGCACCGCAACGTTCAAATTGAAGCCGAAATGAGTTACGACTTCGAACGCAACTTTACCAGCACTTTTTCAAACGGAATCACCTCTCAGTTGGTGCAAACCAACCTTCGCCCGCTAACGGCGCTGTTCGGGCCGAAGTTTCAGACCAACTCAGGAGCGTTCCGCGCTTTTGCGACGTTCAAAGCAGGGTTCGTGAACTTCACCACCACGAATTCCAATGCGGCCACAGGATTCAACGGGGCCCTGGGCAGTGTGACCTCAGGAAACACGCGGGCAGCGATTTACCCCGGCCTTGGCGTGGAAGGCTTTTGGGGGCCTTTCGGACTTCGTCTCGATGCTGGAGACAGCATCTATTTCGACAATGGAACCCGCAACAACTTGAAGGTCACCTTTGGTCCGGTCTTTCGCTTCTAGAGAGTGAAAGGTGAAAAACTCAAGAGCGCGAGAAGAAGGATCAAACCATTCTCTCGCGCTCATATTTCTTAAGCCGGGTTCGCCAACTGGATTGACGTCCGCTCCCTCTACATAGTGCTGATTCTGATGTAGCGCCGAAGATCCGGAAGCGCACTGAGGATCACGTATCCGAGGAATCCGACGAATAGAACCCCGGCCGCAGTGGCTAGGTTTGTGGCAATCGATGTCGACTTCAGCATGAGAAGAACCTCCGAGAGACAGAGCTTGGATGCTTCTCCCGCGCGCGAGGTAGCCTGACGCAGTCTCCGCCGTACCTGATCTACTCACTTTTTTGCCTTCAACGATTTCTACAGTCATTCCTCGGATCAACTAGTCAGCGGACCTTATAGGCTCATCAACGGCCCAACACTATCTTCGGGTCAGGGATTGCGCCGAGAACTTGGGGTCGAATCGCGCTGATGATGGGCAGCGTTCGATCTGTGCATGCGGCGCGAGTCAAGCACTCATTTGAAATCACTCGAGGGAGTTCTCAATATGGCAGGAAAGCATACCGCAATATTTGGCATTTACCCGTCTTACACGAGCGTCGAAATCGGAGTGGACGCGCTCAGAACCGCCGGCTTCAGCAATGCTGACATCTCGGTACTGTTCCCCGAGAGCGCAGGAACCAGAGACTTTGCGCACGAGAAGAACACTAAGGCGCCCGAGGGCGCGACGACAGGGGCGGGAACAGGCATCGTCCTGGGTGGAGCGATGGGGTGGCTTATGGGAATCGGCGCGCTCGCCATTCCGGGCATTGGCCCATTCATTGCGGCCGGTCCGATCATGGCAGCCATGGCTGGCGCTGGTGTCGGCGGCGCTGTCGGCGGGATCGCGGGAGCCCTGATCGGAATGGGTATTCCTGAATACGAAGCAAAGCGCTACGAGGGTCGCGTGAAGGATGGGGGCATCCTGCTGTCGGTCCATACGGACAGCTCTGACTGGATCAAGCAAGCCAAGGACGTCTTAAAGCGCACAGGCGCGCAAGATATTTCCTCGACCGGCGAAGCAGCCTCGGATGACACTGCTCCTGACGTTCGGCTGCCGCGCGCAGTCTGAAAGGGGTCTCGTATTAACCAGTGTTAACTGGGGAACGTGCCGGCCAATGATGGTTAAAACTGTTGTCCGGCACGTGACCCGAACGAGGCGGATAGCAGTTAACCACGGTTTACTTGAGAGGAGAACGAAAAGATGGAAAGCGGAAAAGCAAAAAAGTGCGCACACATGAACTGCAGCTGCATAGCTGCGCCCGACAGCAAATACTGCAGTCCTCACTGTGAGTCCGCGAAAAACACAGCCGAGATCGCGTGCGAGTGCGAGCACTCTGGGTGTACGGGCAGAATCTCGTAGAGCGGCAGCATCGCGCTCAGCCGAATTAAACTGGAGGTCTAGCTATTGGTTCGTTCTCCGAACTCCGGGACTTCCTCGAGATCGTCGACGCTCATCGCAGTCGGCCTGACGATTGCGATGCTGTTCTTCGGCCGACAGATTTTAATTCCTCTCGCTCTAGCCTTGGTTCTTAGTTTCTTGCTCACGCCATTCGTGGGCCTGCTCGAGAAATGTCGTCTGGGACGCATCCCGGCGGTCGTACTCGTTCTGGCGATTTGCTTTGTGCTGGCCGGCAGTGTGGGCTGGCAGATCGCAAATCAATTATTAGAGATCACCGCCCACATCGGAGACTACCGAACTAACCTGGATGACAAAATCCGGTCCCTCCACGCTCCTAATCACGGAGCTCTCGGACAAGCAGCCGCCACCGTTCGAGAACTCAATAAAGAATTGGCAGCCGCGCCCCAACAGGCCGCGGCTGCACGAGAGAGAGCTCGAGACGGTAACACGGCGTCTCATCCCATTCCGGTGCAAGTAGCGGCGCCTCCGTCAAATTTTACGGAGGATCTGCGCGAGCTTCTCGGGCCGCTCTCGGGCACACTGGAGACGAGCGGAATCGTCATCATCTTTACGGCCTTCATGCTGATCAAGCGAGAAGACCTTCGCAACCGGCTGATTCGATTGGGTGGGCAAGGACAGTTGAATGTCATGACTCAGGCGCTGGACGATGCCAGCCATCGCCTCAGCCGTTACTTGATGCTGCAATTCCTGATCAACGCCAGCTATGGCGTTCTCTTTGGATCGGCCCTGTATTTGATTGGACTTCCACACCCATTTCTGTGGGGCACGCTAGCTGCCCTGCTGCGCTTTGTGCCTTACGTGGGCACATTGATCGCGGCCGCTTTCCCGGTTGCAATTGCGCTCGCGGTCTTTCCTGGATGGGCTCACGCGCTGCTGACCTTCGGCCTATTCTTGATCCTTGAGCTGATCATCGCGAATGTAGTCGAGCCGTGGCTTTATGGTGCGCACACCGGGATCTCGTCGTTCGCAGTCCTCGTGGCCGCTGTTTTCTGGACGACGCTGTGGGGAGGGGTCGGATTAATTCTCTCCACTCCGTTAACGGTCTGCCTTATGTTGATCGGGCGTTACGTTCCCCAATTGAGTTTCCTCGAAGTTTTGCTTGGGGATGAACCGGTACTCAGCGCGCAGGAGGTCTTCTACCAGCGCCTTCTGGCAATGGACCAGGACGAGGCGAGACGCATCGCGGAGGCTCACCTTCAGGAACATCCGATCGAAAGCCTTTATGAGTCTGTTCTGATTCCAGCTCTGCGACTGGCGGAAGAAGATCGCCACATAGATGCTCTCGGCACCCGGACCAGCGAATTCATTTACCAGGGCACACGGGAATTGATTGAAGACTTGGGCGACCGTGTCGAGAAGGAAGACGCAGAGGCAAACGCCGTCGAAGGTGAAAACGAATCGCATGCTCAGACTCCGAGTGTGGAGGTCGTTTGCTTGCCTGCAAGAGACGAAGCGGACGAACTGGTAGGAATGATGCTTAGCCAAATACTCCGACGTTCCGGGACCGGCGTTCGTTATCTCGCGATCGGCACGGTCGACGATATGCTTGAGCAAGTCTCGCGTGGTGGATATCGCATCGCTTGTGTATCGGCGCTCCCGCCGTTCGCGGTGGGCCAGGCACGCTCCCTGTGCAGAAGGTTACGCGCGAAATTCCCTGACTTGGCGATCGTTGTCGGGTTGTGGGATTTCGCTGGCGGCGTTCCCAAAGCCCTGGAGCGAGTCGGCCCCGGCTGCACCGACGCAGTCGCAACGACTCTAACCGAAGCCTTGATGCAGATTCGCAGGCTAAACGAGCCAGAGCAGGCGGGCGCGCTTACAAGCTGCAATTCCACCTCACGATGAGACCGCTCTAGAGCGGGCCCCCCAAGAAGACTTCAAGTCCTCCGGGGTTTCCTGTAGACCTTGGTCAAAAGACTGCATAGCGAAATTTCGCGGCGTGAGGAAATAGTCGCTTCACTCAAAGCAGCAATTACTATCTAAGTCCTTCTCGAATAAGGCTTTCTGGCTCTGGACCTCCGCTTGCACTCAGTACATATCGCGCCTGAATACTCACTCTCATGGAACGAGGTGCATCATGACTGAGGACAAAGATTGGCGGGATCTCTGCGCGGAAGCCGCTACTGAAATGGACCCGGAAAAGCTGATGGATCTTGTTTCCAGTATCACAAAGGCGCTGGACGAGCGCGACGAACGCCGAAATTCTGACCCTCACGGCGCGAACGGCACCCTCGCGATCGATATTCCTTAAGTCTGATCGAAGAAATAACCCCGCCGCGGAATATGTCTACGAAAAAATGATGGGCGTGGCCTCCTATGTAACTTGGGCCGCGCCCATTTGATCGCAATTTCTACTTATGAGGTTTCTCCGCTGGCGCCGGACTTCGCGGTGCCTGCCTCTGTTGCATTTGGTGTTGTTGCTGCGTGTGTCTCTCTTGCATCTGCTGCGTTTGTTGCTGATGCCTCTGCTCTGTCTGCTGTCTCCGGGCGTCGTTCGCTTTCTGCTGATCCATTCGCTGATGTTCCTGCTCCTGCTGCCGCTGCAGTTTCTGTCGCTCCTGATCCTGCTTCTGCTGCAGCTTCTGCTGTTGCTGCTGATATTTCTGGTCTAACTTCGCATTCCCCGTGTTGGGAGCGCCATGTCGCTCCATAGGCGGCAAATCCTTCACGTGGGTTGGATTCGAGGCAGGGCGTCCCCCGTTCTCACCACGGGGCTGATTTCCTCCCCGATTCGCCGGGGGGTTGTACGGACCGCCGGCTTCGCGCGCCGCGACTGCTTCGCGACCAGTGAATGCTCCTGGTCTGGCGGTCGCCGCAACCGGAGGTTTGCCATGGTTCGCAGAAGCGCGGAACTCAGGGTTCCCGCGTGCAGCTTGAATATGCTGCATTTGGACGGGCGCAGGCGGGATATGCCGCTCGTGCATCGCCTCTTCATCGCGAGCAGAGGGACGCGCATTGATCCCACCGTTCCCGCCGTTGTAGCTGACGCGCGTCACCGTCCGATTGACCACGGTCTCGTTGTAGACATTGTGAATATTCGTGACATTCACATTCACTACGGCGCGGTTGTAGAAGAATCGCCCGTTGTCCCATCGTCCACCTACGAAGCCTTCACCGAAGTAACCGAAGCCGTAGTTAATGCCGCCATAGAAGCCGACCCGCGGCCCCCAGTATCCGTCATAAAACAGAAAGCGACCGTCATCCCAACCCCAATAGGGCGGCGTCCAGAGATAGCCAACTTCTGGTGCCAGCACCCACGTGCCCGGCACCCAATAGTAATCGCCATCGTCGTCGCTCCAGGCCCAGTAGCCCGGAGTCCATATATAGCCCTCGCCAGGACATATCGGCTGCTCGTATACGGGCAACGGGGGCGGACCGAAACTGACCGAAATGCGGACTTGTGCGAACGAGGCCGAAGACATGGCCAGCACTACGAGTACGAACAGCACCACCGCACGAATCGAAGCAATACGCATTGCAATCTCTCCTATCCGATCTCCTCTTGCGTACCCGTTTTTGCTTTGCTGCTGCGGGCTGCGTGGACTGACCGGTAGACTTTCACTGCGCGACCACTACGCAAATCGTCGGCTCTCGTGGCCAACATTTTTCCCCGGGCTCAGAATGAAACCTCGCGGTGTGTTTAGAGGTGGAACTATCTGGAGAGGTTGCGCACAAAACTACGTATTCTCCGGGCGAACCAGTCCGAAACGCATTAGTCGTTGCAGGAACGTCCCAGCGAGTTTACAGGTTCGGACCGATGGGACTTCTCACCGATCCATCGTAAGAACAATGTTGGCGATTGCAAGCCCCTGAAGAAGTCAAACGTGGCCTGCCGCCAGGCGGTGAGCCATGCCGGCCCTTCTGAAGGGAATTGCAAGTCTGAAACCCTTTTTGACTCTTCCACTCTTCTTCAGTTTGTTCGAGACGGCGGTTCCTGCTCAGACCAGTCTGAATGACATTCATATAGCACCGGTAGGGACCGGCTCGGTCATCGCAGGCAAAGCGGGTTCCAGCAAGTCGTTCGGACACGTCATAAAGAGGGACGTGAACCTGGTGCTCGTGCCCGTGAGTGTGACCGATACGAGTCAGCGATTGATCAGCGGTTTGGGTCCAGAGAACTTTCAGATTTTTGAAGGCAAGCAGCCGCAGGAGATTCGGCACTTCTCGAGTGAAGATGCCCCTGTTTCGGTTGGAATCATTATGGACTCGAGCGGTAGCATGAGCGACAAAATGAATCGCGTACGCGACGCTGTAAAACAATTCTGCGAAGCCGCTAATCTCCAGGACGAATTTTTCATGATTACATTCGCTGATCAGCCTCGCTTGGCGGCAGACTTCACGTCCAGCCCCGAGGATATCGAAAAGGAGATGCTCTTCACTCAACCAAAGGGGAGAACCGCTCTGCTCGATGCCATCTACATGGGTTTGGGCAAGATGAGAGAGGCAAAATACGGCAAGAAAGCTTTGCTAATTATTTCCGATGGCGGCGACAATCATAGCCGCTACAGCGAGCGAGAAGTGAAGGCCGCGGCCAGGGAATCTGACGTGATGATTTACGGAATCGGAACTTTTGATCGCTACGTTCCAACGATCGAAGAATTTCGCGGCCCCGGGCTATTGTCGGAGATTGCCGAGCCGACCGGCGGCCGGGCATATTCCCTCGAAAACGCAGCGGAACTCCCAACGGTAGCTCGCCGCATCAGTGTGGAACTGCGAACCCAGTATGTGCTGGCCTATCATCCACAAGCTGCGCCCCATGACGGGAAGTGGCATAAGATCCGAGTCAAGTTGCGACTGCCCAAAAAGTGGACATTCTTGCAGGCACATGCCCGAACTGGATATTACGCGTCGGGAGGCGGCTAACCTTGCTCAACGAGGCTGCGCCAGGAATCGCTGCCCTACGTGTTACGGCATTCGCTGTATTGATGGTCTGCGAGTCGTCCGTTAACTTGGTTGGTACGAAATCTTGGGCAATCATGGGTTAGCGTCGAAGGGCGACATTCGGACCCTCACGATTGCCTATTTCCCGAACTGAGCGATTCTGCCATGGATGGCGCCGGCGGGAGTTAGTTTCGCAAAGGAGACAAAAGAGATGAGAAGGTTTGTAAAGATGCTGTTTGCGCTTAGCCTGCTGACGTCTTTTGCCCTGGTCGCCCAAGACACCATGAAGCAGGACAACATGAAGGCTGGCGCCTCGATGAAAGCTGCCAGCATCACGGGCAAAATCAGTGATGATGGAAAAACGTTTGTGAGCGATAAAGACGGTAAGAGTTGGACCATCAGCAATCCCGAGGCGGTCAAAGGCCACGAGGGACATCACGTGATCTTGAAAGCACACGTCTCTGCCGATACCAATGAAGTGAACGTCGTGTCGCTCAAGATGGCGGGAGATACCATGAAGAAGGAAAGCTCACCGAACTAGTCTGGTAAGTCGCTTCCCCCCCCAAGGCCAGCAATTGTGCTGGCCTTTTTTTTATTAACCCCGGATCGGTTATTTCTTAAAAACGTAGAAATTCTTCTCGTCGGCCAAAGTTTCGATTTCGATACCTTTCGCAATCGCGCCTCGATGAACCGCGGAGCGGACGTTCGCCAAGCCGATCTCGACATTGGCAAGCGGGATCTCTAGCGCCGAACCCCGGGGCACGGCATCAAGTTCGTTCAGTATCCCTTCCACCAAATCGTGGTGTTTCCCCCTCCGGCCTCTTCGCAGGCTCGCGAGGGCGACCTGCCGATACTTAAGACCGCTCGGGACATTCGACTTGTCTCCTTTAGCCATGAACCCTCCTCCATCAATCTTAGTTTTACAATACTAGAGTATTTACTTTGTGTCAATTTTTTTATACCATACTTATACGTTAATGATAATTTAAAGATTATGACAGCAATGCTTGATCAAAGAGGATTGCTCTGCGTGCCGGGATTGAGTCGAGATACGAACTGAATATTCCCACCTATTTTTAGTGGAACCCCTATGCTCGAATAGTTCGAGAAATGGTTTCGCAAACCGGACAGGTGGGAAGGTATGAAGAAGAAGCGCAGCGCGAAAGCTCAGATCAAGGTGATCACTGATCCGAAAAAGCTCGCATGGCTGCAAATGGAAATTGAGAAGCGCAAGACCATGCTATCTAGCCCGATGCATCGAAGCACATCGGTTCCGCGGATGGATAAATGATTCCAGAAGGAACCGTTCTTTTTCATCCTGGTCCTGAAAGGCCGATTTCGATGAATATCCAACGAATTTCGAGCACTGCGGGAATCCGTCGATACGGTCTGGCGATACTGGCGGCAGTCAGCGCGCTGGTCTTGCGAAGACTGCTGGCACCGATGTTAGGGGAGCACAACGCCTACCATACCGCGTGGTTGGCAGTGGTTTTTTCGGCATGGTATTGCGGCGTTGGCCCCTCGATCCTCACAGTTCTTCTCGATTTGGTGGGTATCTGGTACTGGTTCCTCCCGCCGGGTAATTCGTTTCACCTCGCAGATCCGAAAACCGGAATCGCTGGGATGCTTGGGTTCGTCGTGTTCTCGTGCGTCATCATTGCGCTGGGCGAGGGACATCGGCGAGCCCTCGCCAAGAGCCGGTGGGCGGAAGATGAACTGCGTAATGCTCACGCGGAGCTTGAACGCAAAGTCCAGCAACGGACCGCGGAACTGAGCAGGGCAAATGAGAACTTGAGGGAACTCTCGGGCCGACTGCAACAACTGCGCGACGAAGAACGCAGGCACCTCGCCCGCGAATTGCACGACAGCGTTGGACAAATGCTTGCCGCGCTGAGCATGAATTTCGCAAAAGTGCGCGCGCAAGCCGACCGGCTGGACCCCGCTGCAACCCGGGCACTGGTTGAAAATGTCGGAATCGTCGATCAAATCACCAAAGAGATTCGCACGATCTCGCACTTGCTGCACCCACCTCTGCTCGATGTAGCTGGCCTCGCATCCGCTGTTCGCTGGTATGTGGACGGTTTCTCAGAACGCAGCAAGATCAACGTTAATGTGGAGATTCCGGCAGACGTGAGCCGGCTTTCCAATGAGATGGAAATTACGATCTTCCGCCTGGTGCAGGAGTGTCTGACGAATATTCATCGCCATTCCGGAAGCGACACCGCGACCATTGTCATCCGCGAAGAGGACCATGGAATCATCGTCGAAATAAAAGACGCGGGCAAGGGCATTTCCCTGGAAAAACAGCTGGAGTTGAGCTCTGATCGAACCGGCGTAGGTTTTCGCGGCATGCGAGAGCGCTTGCGACAATTGGGTGGCGAGTTGGATATCCAGTCGGACGGCCGCGGTACGTCGGTGCGGGCCAAGCTACCGATTCAGTCGCAATCAAATGCGGTCATGGAGCAAGAACGAGCCTCCTGAATATCCAAGGAAGCCCATTCCTCGCTGCCACTTCGGTGAGCTCGCTATACAGCGCGACCTCTAATGTTCTGCACTTTTTCTTTGATCGAGTCACGAATCTCTGATCCGCTCATCGGCGCAAACAGAATTGCCGCTCCAATGCCGACACCTAATCCGGCCGCAAAGCTCAAGGCATTGCGCATCGTATGGTCAGGAGGCTGAATCATCTCCCGGCCTCGGTCCACCAGATCCGAAGCACGATCCGACGCCTCGTCTACAAATCCCGAAACACGATTCGCCGCTCGATCGACCTGCACGGAATACTGATCCAACACGCAGGCTGCGGTCTTCAATAGCGCTTTATACAATCTGCTCAAATCAAACCTTCCTTTCTGACCCGCCGGAGTTGGCCTCCAGTGGATGCGAATGAAATTGAAATTAAGAAAGCCGGATTCAGTGACGCCAGTTCAAGCAGCACGCCGGCCCATAACAAAATGCAGAATCAGCGAGATGATCGCGAATACCAGCAACAGGTGAATGAGTCCACCAGCCACGTGGAACACGGTGAATCCACCAAGCCATGCGATCAGCAGTACTACGAACAAGATCGTCCAGATGCTCATTTATCTCTCTCCTCGCAAATCAGCGTTACGGCGCCGACGTCACACCGTCAGGTAGCGCCCAAGAAAGCGTAGGCTCCCGGCCCCCGAAGTGTCAGTACGGGACATCTGGTAGCAGACCGCTTATATGGCTGTACGCCTTCGCACCTACTGGCATTCTTTCTTGGAAGCCGTGGCTCGCGATTTGGCAACTAAGTATGCTGCGGTTGTCTTGCAATCACGGATTCCAGGAGTTGTTTCGAGGAGCATCCACATGGCACACTGCCTGACGCCGATATGGGCGACGAAAAGGTGGACACAGATCCCTATGATGCGTTCTCCCACAGTGCTGCTCATCTGCTTGGGCCTCGCCATGATCATCGGCCTGCCCCCAGTGTGTAGCGCTTACTCGGTGCTGACGCATGAGGAGGTCGTGGACCTGCTGTGGAAAGATGACATCCAGCCTCTGCTCAAGAAACGTTTCCCGGCAGCGACTGACGATGACCTTCTCAAAGCCCACGCGTTTGCATATGGCGGCTCGCTCATACAGGACATGGGCTACTATCCTTTCGGCAAAAAGTACTTTAGCGACCTGACTCATTACGTACGCAGCGGAGATTTCATTCTCAACCTTATCAACGAAGCATCCGACTTGAACGAATATGCTTTCGCGCTCGGCGCCCTCGCGCACTACTCGTCGGACAACGTCGGACATCCCGTCGTAAACCGGGCCGTGGCTCTGGAATTTCCAAAGCTCAGAAAAAAGTTCGGCGACGAAGTGACCTATGCCGACAATCCCAAGGCTCACATCCGCACGGAATTTGGCTTCGATGTCACGCAGGTCGCAAAGAACCGATACACCTCCGATCGCTATCACGATTTCATTGGATTCGAAGTATCGAAACCGGTTCTGGAACGCGCCTTCCAAGACACCTACGGCATCCCGCTCAGCGATGTAATCCCCAACGAGGATCTGGCGATAGGAACATTTCGGCGCGCGATCAGTCACATACTGCCCGAGATGACGCGAGTCGCCCTGCTGGCGCGCAAAAAAGAACTCGTCGCCGAGACACCGAACTTCAATGCCCGCAAATTTCGTTACTACTTGTCGCGAGCAAACTACCAGCGAGAGTGGGGCAAGGGATACCGGCGGCCGGGATTTGGTACGCGCGTGCTCGCATTTTTTCTCAAGTTCGTCCCCAAGGTCGGACCGTTTAAGGCGGTCGATTTCAAGATTCCGACTCAGAAGACAGAGGACCTCTACATCGCCAGCGTGAATCACACGCTCGACAATTATCGAGCCCTTCTTGCTGAAACCAAAGCGAAGCAGCTTCAGCTGGCCAATACCGACTTTGATACCGGGCGCATGACGCATGCCGGCGAGTACGTTTTGACAGATAAGGCCTATGCACACCTGCTGGATCAGTTGGCACAGCACAATTTTGAACAGATCACGCCGCAGCTGCGCGAAAACATACTGGCTTTCTATGAAGATCCGAACGCTCCGAACGCAACCAAGCGCAATGCAGTGGCGTGGCAGAAAGCACAAGATCAATTGGAAAAGTTGAAGGCAGCACCGCAGTCTACATCGATTCAACTCTCCACACTCCCGTAATTAAGACATGCTGGCTACTTCTCTTTCAACTATTTCGCATTGAGTCTTTAGTCCCAACCTTCGCAACTTCCATCGCAACTAAGTTTAGTACGGTGAATAAAAATCGCAGTGCGCGAATCTTCGCGCGCCGCAAATGGATGGAGGAATATTTCATGGCAGACGATATGGAGAAGAACCGGCAACAGGGTGGACAGCCTGGTCAACAGAGCAACCAGCCGGGACAGCCGAACCGCCAACCTGGTCAAGGTGGCCAGCAGAGCGGACAGCCCAACCAGCAGAAAAAGAGTGGTCAGGGCGAAAACGAAGATAACGAGAACCAGGACCGGCAGCGCCGCGCCTCGTAGTTAAAGGCCGGAGATCTATTGAAGTCCCGGCCCCATGGGCCGGGACTTCGTTTAACTGACGCAATCGGAATCATCGATAAACTCACGCTGGAACCATCCCAAACCTGCCGGTGCCGTCACGCATGATTCCGAAGTTTGTTCTGAATTCGTAACAAGAAAACAGTATTCCTCCCCATATCCGATCACTGGGCCAAGATGTTCGGGCTTGTGCCGGGTTTGCTTGACTTGCCATGCCGTTTGGCGTATTTTTCGGCCACCTATACCAGAACCTAGTCGCTGTCTCTTCCCCGATACGGCACTGATGATGGACTGCGCTGCTGCGAAACGCTCGGCGCATTTCTATCACTATTAGTCGGTATAGTGCGCCACCGTTCGCACTCCTTCGGCAATAGAAACACGGGCCCAACGACAACACGCAAACGGTTGTGAGGTCAGCAACGTTGACGACCGCCACCATCTATCATCCGCGGATGATTTCCATCCCGGTCAGCCCCTACTGTGAGCTGGCACGGTGGGTGCTCGATGCGCGCGGAATTCCGTATGTTGAGGAGTGCCACGCTCCGGTCTTCCACGCGCTTGCCACGGGGAGATACGGCGCTGGGAACACTGTCCCAGTCCTCGATACCGGCGAAGTCGCTCTTCTCGATGCTCGCGCGATCGTCAACTATTATGAGCCGCGTGCTCCACTAAGTCAGAAGTTGTACCCCGCGGATGCCGCGGCGCAGACAGAGGCCCGCCAACTTTTTGATTTCTTCTTCGACACCTTCGGAGTGGCGGCACGCGCCTGGGCCTATGCTTATATGTTGCCGGCGCGATCCAGCACGGCCCATGCCTGGACCGATCGGGTCCCGTGGTGGGAGCGGCTTGGAGTTTACGCTCTTTACCCGTTGATCGCCTCGTCGGTACGCCGCACCCTTGCGGTGAAACCGGACAGCATTACTCAGGAACAGAAGGTCATCGAAGCTGCGTTGGCGAAAGTGGAAGCCCGGCTCTCCGATGGGCGCCGTTTTCTGATGGGGGATGTCTTCACCGCGCCCGACCTCGCCCTCGCGGCACTGGCGGCTCCGATTATGATTCCACCGCTGTACGGTGGTCCCATGCCCGCACTCGATGAGTTGCCGGCGGAAATGCGAAAGACAATCGAGACCTGGCGAACCCGTCCCGCGGGCCAGTTCATTTTGCGACTCTACGCCGAGAACCGTCCGCAGCGCGTACCGGATCTGGTCGCTCTCGGCGAACACGGCTCGGGACGTACCTTCAAAGACAAGCTCACTAATTTTCTGATTCGTCCTGGCATTTTGCGTCCTATATTTTCCTTGCTGCGGAGCGTGGCGCCCATCCTGATTATTGGAAAAACGGCCGTTGTCACGCGCTTCAACGACGTGGTTGAGGTGCTGAAGCGAGATACCGAGTTCACCATCGGCCCGATCAACGCGAGCAAGATCGACCAGATCGACGGGCCATTCATTCTGGGCATGGACGCTTCGCCGCAATACACCATGGAAAAGGCGGCACTGCTCGAAGCTGTCCGTCGAGACGATCTCGAGGACATTCGGCAGTTTGTGGCGCGCTCCGCCGGCGAGATGATTGACATGGCCCGGCCACAGGGCCGAATCGATGTGGTGAACGGGTTCGCCCGGGTCGTGGCTCTGCGCGTCGTAGGCTCCTACTTCGGAATGCCCGGACCCAACGATCCCACGATGATGCGATGGATGCGCGACATTTTTCACTACATCTTCGCAGACCTGACGAACAGTCCCAGCGTTTTGCAGGACGCCCTCAATTCCGTCGGCGAGTTGAAGAAGCACATGGACGGGCAAATTGCAGCGCGCAAGGCCAGCGCAGGCCGCGACCACGGTGGCGACGTGCTGGGCCGCCTACTTGCCTTGCAGGATGCTGCGCATCCCTGGCTCGACGACCATGCTGTGCGCCGCAACCTGAGTGGAAACATCGTTGGCGCGGTAGATACGACCTCGAAATTTGTAACTCTGGCAATGGACGAGCTATTGCGACGCCCTCGAGCGCTGGCCGATGCGCGCGCCTGTGCGTTGAAGGGCGATGTCGAGGCAGTCCGGCATCACGCGTGGGAGGCAGTGCGCTTCAACCCGCATCACCCACTTCAGGTGCGCTTCTGCGCGCGTGATACCTCCATTGCTCAAGGCCAGAAGCGATCCAAGACGATTCCTGCGTCGACACACACTTACGTCGCCACCCTTTCGGCGATGTTCGATCCCGAGGTCTTCACCAACCCAACCGAGTTCAACGGCAAGCGCGAAACCGAGTATCTGCATTTCGGCTATGGCATGCACACTTGCTTCGGGAAGGCCATCAATGGGGTGCAGATACCAGAATTGGTGGCCGCATTGTTACGACTTCCGAACCTGCGCCGAGCGCCCGGAAGTGCGGGGAAAATATTGTATGACGGTCCCTTCCCGAACCGCCTGGTGCTCGAATTTGATTCGAGGAATGGAGGTTGACGAGATGACTCACACCGTTCTCACATTCGTGTCCAAGGTCAAGCCGGACCAGGCAGTCAGTCTGGGTAAGTTGCTCGATCAAATCGGCACGAATCCGGAGACAAACGCCTATATTCCGTTCCGTTCTCTGAAGCGTTTGCACTTCGGCAGCTTGGTGCTGCACCAGTCTCCTGACTATGGTCCGTACTTGGTATTTGAAAACAACTTTGATGGCGTCCTGGAAGACTACCTCGCGGATTTGTACACGCAGGCGGCGAATGGTCTGCACCAGATTTACAGCTGCTGTCTGGACTACTCGGTTACCAATGCAACCGATCGCCAGGGAATGCTGAGCTACCTGACTGCACACGTTGTGCGGCCGAACGCCTACCACGTTGGCAATACCGGCCGCAGTGCCGAGCGCATTTTGCAGGAGCGCGAACTTCGCGCAGCGCTCGAACAGCAAGCCGACAGCCTTGTTCGAAGCGGCAAAGCCACAACAGCGCAAGGTGTTCTGACCGTGCTGCAACAGTTTGTCCGCGCCGATCCCAGATTCTCTTGGGTAATGTCACCTGCTGGTCCCCGAGAAGCGTTTGCTCAGAAATTCGTTGCATGGGCAAAGCTGATTTTCGTCGTCGCACTCTTGGTTGGCCTCGTGGTCGGCGCATTTTTTTCAGTTCTTTGCCGAGACGTTTTCTATCTCCTCGCGGCTCTCCTCGTGTTGGGACTGCTGGTGCTGCGCTACAAAGAGAGCACAGACTCCGTGCAAGCCGACGCTGCTGACTCCGACAAGGTCACCAGTCTCCTGGAGACAGAGAACCACACCGCGAGTGTGCAGAACCACATGGCCAGCATCACCATCGTGAAACCCGGCTGGCTCCGCCGTACTGCTCTGTGGCTTGTGCTGTGGGCGGTGAACTTGCTGGCGCGGGCTCGAGCGACTGATGGTGAACTCAGCGGCATCCCCAGCATCCACTTCGCGCATTGGTCGATGATCGACAACGGGCGACGTCTGCTCTTCCTCAGCAATTTCGACGGCAGCTGGGAGAACTATCTCGATGACTTCATCGACAAGGCCAGCGATGGGCTGACTGGAGTGTGGAGCAACACCGTTAATTTTCCCCGAACATACTTTCTGATCTTCGGGGGCGCTACCGACGGGCCGCGCTTTAAGGCCGTGGCGCGCGACAGTCAAACCGTCACCAACGTCTGGTACAGCGCATACCGCGAGCTTACGGTGCAGGGAATTGATAACAGCAGCAGCGTTCGTGAGGATCTCCTGAATCCCGCCGATGCCGCCGCCGCGCAGGCATTGCTGCAGCGTTTGTAAGAATCGAGGATTGAGCCATGGCAGAACTCGAACGCAATGATATTCAAGGAATCGTCGTGAGCGCCTACAAGCATCTGCCATGCGCAGCCTACGTTCTGCTGCGAGTGAGCAATCCAGCCGCCACGCGTCAGTGGATTGCCGATCGTCTGCCCGATATTACGGCGTCGGAAGCGAAACACGCGAGTCATTCCATAAACCTCGCGGTCACATATACAGGACTTCAAAGCCTCGCCCTGAAGCAGAACGCATTGGATGGCTTCTCCTTCCCCTTTCAAGAAGGCATGGACGCGGAGTATCGCTCCAGGCTCCTCGGCGACACGGACGAAAATGCTCCTGCCGGTTGGGACTGGGGAGCGGGGCCAAATCCCGTTGACGTCCTGTTGCTCATATTTGGAAGGGACGAAAAAACAGTGGACGCGGAGCTCCAAACGCACCAGGCCGCGTTCGCGACCGGCGGACTGGCAATCGTGAAGATTCTTCGGGCAGGTCGCCAACCAAACACGCACGAGCATTTCGGCTTCGCGGACGGAATTGGCCAGCCCGTCATGGAAGGTACAGGAAACAAGCAGCGCCAGTTGGAGCGGACTCATCACGCCACCGAGCTGCCCGTGGGCGAATTTCTGCTGGGATACCCCAACGTTTATGGTGTCATTGCGCCCAGTCCGGCAGTCAAGCCCGAAGAAGATCCTCAGCAATTGCTTGCGATTATTTCTCCCGATGCCACGGGCTTAAACGCAGAAGCCGGCATGCACGACTTCGGCCGCAACGGAAGTTACCTCGTCTTCCGCCAGTTGGCCCAGCGGGTTGGCGCCTTCTGGAGTTTTCTGGACAAAGCAAGTTGCAAAGCAGATGGCACAAGCGATCCCGAGGCGCGCGACCGTCTCGGCGCAAAGTTCGTGGGCCGTTGGAAGAGCGGCGCTCCTCTGGTTCTTTCGCCAGACCACGACGATCCCAGTTTGGGCAGCGAGAACAATTTCACTTACTTCGACAAGGATCCGCACGGGGTCGCCTGTCCAATCGGCTCGCACATCAGGCGGTCGAATCCCAGAGATTCTCTTGGTCCCGATGCGCCCACGGCTCTTAAATCGGCAAACCGTCACCGCATCCTGCGTCGAGGGCGCTCCTACGGACACCATCTGGAAAACCCACTCGTCGACGATGGCGCCGAACGCGGCCTGCATTTTATCTGCCTGAACAGCGACATCGAACGTCAATTCGAATTCGTGCAGCAAACCTGGATCAATAATCCCGTCTTTTCTGGATTGTACGACGAGGTCGACCCTCTCGTCGGCGATTTGGCGAAGGGCAACAAACTCTTTACGGTGCAAGGTGAACCACTGCGCCAGACAGTGCAGAACCTGAGCCGCTTTGTCGTAGTCAAGGGTGGCGCATATTTCTTTTTGCCCAGCTTCCGCGCCTTAAACTACCTTGCGACGCTCAAGTGAGCCTGACGATGATGGAATCAGACGCCTCATCCAACCCGGTTTTGATCACGTTCCCACCCAGCCTCGATAGCGAACTGGGAAGGTTCCTGATGCAACACTATGGCGTTCAACATCGCGAGCAGCGCCACGCATTCATTTTTTCGTTCTTCGCAACCCTATGGCACGGCAGCACGGTCATTTTCCCCTTGCTCTACGACGAATTTCTGAGACTCTCAGGCCCGGCGGCAATCGCCGGCTACTACGACAAGCAGTGCGCGCCGGAACTCCGTTTGTGGCCTGAGGTGACGGAGCAGCGGCAACAAGTCGAAAGCGATTGGACTCTCTTTAACCAATCGCTGGCGATCGCGACCGCCGTCTTTGCGTATTACCACTTGCTCCCCCATCGCCAATTGATGATCGAGCCTCTCTCTGCCGGAGCACCGAGTTACGAACGAACCGCGGTTCAGCGCGCCTATGGAGTATTCGCCGGACTCCTTCGATTTCTTCTGCGCCTGAATGCCCAGCACGCCGCGCAAAGTGTCGACCTAGTCCGCACGATATTTGGAAAGGTAGAAGCACGGCTCGCGCGCGGCCAAACCTATCTGGTGGGTGATCGGCTCACGCTGTCCGATCTGGCCTTTGCGGTAGCGGCCGCGCCCGTCGTCCTGCCTCCAAATTACGGCGGCCCGATACCGTCGTTTGATCAAATGCCCGGCGAGATTCAGGCCGTGGTCACCGAGATGCGTGCCCGTCCCGCGGGTGCATTTGCGCTGAAGATTTATGAAGAGCAGCGCGACCGTTTTGGCCTGTCGTCTTGAAGGGCAGCCAGCGCCCTTTCCGCCAATTCGCTGCATTCGCTACACTGATCTCCTCAACATGAAGACACTTACCTTGCGCAAATCGCCTCTGACTCTTCTCGCTACTCTTCTTCTTGCTCTCATCCCAGCCTCTTCGCAGTCCGTTTCTCCCGATTTTTTCTCAGGGCTCAAATGGCGGCTGATCGGACCGTTTCGCGGCGGTCGTGCTGTGGCGGTCGCGGGCGTGCCCGGGGATGCGACGACCTTTTACTTCGGCGGCGTAGACAGCGGCATTTGGAAAACGACCGATGCAGGCGTGGTTTGGACTCCCATCTTCGATAACGAGCGTGTAGCTTCAATCGGTGCGTTGGCGGTCGCGCCATCGGATCCGAAGGTGATTTACGCCGGGACCGGAGAGGCCGACATTCGATCGAATCTCGCATCGGGCGATGGCGTGTATAAATCCACAGACGGAGGCCAGACCTGGCAGAACATCGGGCTCCGCGATACCCGGCAAATCAGCCGGATCGTCGTGGACCCGCGGAATGCGGATGTCGTGTATGTCGGCGCGCTCGGTCACGCTTACGGACCGAACGACGAACGAGGCGTGTACAAATCCTCGGATGGCGGGGCGCACTGGACAAAGGTTCTGAATCAAGGCCCAGACGTTGGCATTGCAGATCTATCGATCTCGACCGATGACCCGAACATTTTATTTGCCGGCACGTGGCACACGCACCGTCCCCCGTGGAGCACGTATGCTCCAATCGACGGACCAGGCAACGGAATCTATCGCTCTCAGGATGCTGGGCAAACTTGGAAACGCCTAACGGGCCACGGTCTTCCCGACGGAGATTGGGGCCGAGTCGCCGTCGCGGTTTCAACCAATGCCAAGCGCGTCTATGCAATCGTCGACGACGCACAGAAATCGGGTTTGTACCGATCGGACGATGGCGGCGATACGTGGACGCTCGTAAACGCCGACAAACGCCTCACCAGCCGTGCCTGGTACTTCGGCAACATCACAATTGATCCGCAGAAAGCGGATGTCTTCTACGTGCCCAACGTCGCACTCTATCGATCAGAGGACGGCGGCAAAACAATCTCGGTCGTCCGCGGCGCGCCCGGAGGCGACGACTACCATCAGATCTGGGTCGACCCGAAAAACTCCGCGCGTATGGTTCTCGGCACTGACCAAGGCACGAGCATCAGCGTCGACTTTGGCAAGACCTGGAGTTCGTGGTTCAACCAGCCCACCGCACAGCTTTACCACGTGATTACTGACGACCGGTTTCCATATGTGGTCTATGGAACGCAGCAAGATAGCGGGAGCGCAGCCGTCTTCAGCCGCACCGATCACGGTCTGATCACGCCACGCGACTGGTTCCAGCCCAGCGGCAGCGAGAGCGGGTATATCGCCCCGGATCCCAAAAATCCTGACATTCTCTACGTCAGTCAGACCTATGGAGGCGTGGCCCGCTTCAATGTTCGCACATCGTTCAGCCAGGACATCACTCCGTGGCCTCTTGCCAGTTTTGGCTCAGAGATCTCGGCCCGCAAATACCGCGATCCCTGGACTCCGGTGCTAGTGTTCTCTCCTTTCGACAAAACGACCCTCTACCTCGGCACGCAGTACGTAATGAAGACAACCGACGGCGGCCTTCACTGGAAAGAAATCAGTCCTGATCTCACTGGAGCTACGCAGCCTCTCGCAGCTAAAAATGAAGGGCCGCCGACAATCGAGGACGCCAAGCCGCGCGGATACGGAGTGGTCTTCACCATCGCGCCATCAAGTCTCGATGGCAACTTGATCTGGGCGGGCAGCGACACTGGCCTAATCCATCTCACGCGGGATGGGGGGAAAACATGGAAGGATGTCACGCCGAAAGAAATCGGCAACTGGAGCCGGGTTTCTTTGATCGAGGCCTCTCACTTTAACCCCGGTGAAGCGTATGCCGCGGTCGATCGGCACCGGCTCGACGATCAGTCGCCCTACATTTATCGCACGCGGGATTACGGCGCTACATGGCAGCCGATCACAGAGGGCATTCGCGCTCCGTCGTTCATGCGCGCGATTCGGGAAGATCCCAGTCATAAGGGCTTGCTCTTTGCTGGAACCGAGTTCGGTATCTACGTCTCGTTCGACGATGGCGACCACTGGCAGTCGTTGCAGCTGAACCTTCCTGTGACCTCTGTTGCGGATATGACCATTCACGGCGAAGACTTGGTCATCGCGACTCACGGACGTTCATTCTGGATTCTCGATGACATCACCGCGCTGCGGCAGGCGCGGGAGGCGATGGAAGCTGGGGGAGCCTGGCTCTATCGCCCTGCAACAGCCGTGCGCGTGGACAACGACATATTTCTCGGCAGTCCGTTGCCGCCGGAAGAACCAACGGCTGCAAATCCCCCGAACGGAGCCATAGTTGATTACTACCTCAAATCAGCAGCCGCGCAGATCAAGCTCGAGATCCTCCAGGGAAGCAACATAGTGCGCAGCTTCTCCTCGAACGACGAGAAAGAACCGAAGCATCCACCATTACCGATCGCCGAAAGGTGGTTGCCGAAGCCGCAGGTTCTCGAGAAAACTCCAGGCATGCATCGCTATGTGTGGAATTTGGCGTGGAGAGGTGGCACCGACGCAGACACTGGAGAGGATGAATACGGCGCTCCACGACCACCGCGCGCAGTCCCAGGAACCTACGAGGTGCGGCTCACCGTTGACGGCAAAACGCTGACGCAGCCGCTCAAGGTCGCAATGGATCCGCGATCGGCAGCGACGCCTCAGGAATTGGAGCAACAACTCAAACTAGGGCGGGAAATTTTCGCCGAGACTGTGCAGACCCGGCGAGTTTTGGCAGAAATCGATTCCGTGCAGAAGCAACTTTCTGACTTGCAGCCGAAACTCGCCGAAAATGCTGGGTTGAAAACAGCGGCAGCGGACGCGGCCACCGCATTGCAGAACATTCTGAGCCACGATGGCGCGCCGAGCGCGATGGGATTGCAAACCGCCAACTCAGGCCTGGCCTCTGCACTTCGAGTTGTCGAGAGCAGCGACCGCGCAGTGCCCACACAAGCACTCGAACTGTACAAAGAAGCAGGTGCGGCGATGAAACTAAAGATCGGTGAATGGGACCAGTTCAAGACGACACGCCTGCCGCAACTGAACCAGCAACTACAGCAGGCAGGCATCGCGCCGATCGCGATTACAGATCCGAGTCACCCGCCTCATTGATCGAGACTCGGACTCTCGAACGAGACTCAGGGCGATGACACGAAACGTTTGAATTTCGTTCTTCCCATCCGGAAGGCGTGGGCTCACAATACGGATTTCAGAGTCCTATGAACGGCGCCAATGTAACGATCGTGGGCGGCGGACTCGCGGGGATGGTCGCCGCGTGGCGGTTGCTCGAGCGGGGATGCAACGTTGCGATATTCGAGGCCTCAGGCCGATGGGGCGGAAAAGCTGGAGCCACACAAAGTGGCGGCACTTTCGAAGAACACGGCTACCACATATTCCCTGCGTGGTACCGGAATGTGCGGCGGCTGGTAGAAGAACTCGGGCTGCGCGAATCCTTCCGGGACTGCACTGAATTCAAGCAACTTCGTGCCGGGGTGTACCCGGATTTTCGCACCTTCACCAACATTACATCCGCTCGATATGTGCGGAGCAATCTGACCGCGGGCGTCATTCCGTTTGCCGAAACTTTTCTCTTTTTTTATGCCGCTTTGGATCTGATGAGCCAACCATATCGGTATCGCGCCCAACTCGATCAGGTGACCATGACAGGCTTTCTGCGCTCCCGCTTTTACAGGACCGAACGCATCGCCCAACAGTTCCAGGAATTGATGCTGAAAGGCATTTCCGTTCCGACCTACGAAGTTTCCGCCATGACGATGCGAAATGTGATGCGCTTCTGGGTCAAGTCTCCAGAACCCATGCATCGCATCCTGAGGGGCGATCTTCAATCGCTTTGGATCGAGCCGATCCGTAGCAAGATCGCCAGTCTCGGAGCCTCGTTGCATCTCGGGCAACGCCTCGTAGCCATTGAGATGGAAAGCGACAAGGTGCGACGAGTGCGCTTTGTCGATGGAGAGGGAAACGAGGAAGAACATCCCGTTGATCATCTGCTGCTGGCGATTCCCGTCGAGAAGATAACGGCCCTCGTAAAGGACAAACTCTACGCCTGCGCGCCAGATCTTGGAGAACTGGGTCATGTTCAAACCCGTCCCATGACGGCGTTCAACATCTACTTCAGGGGCCGCATTCCTGATATGCCAAGCGCTCACGTAAACTTGCTCGACTCGCGCTATGGAATCTCATTTATCGATGTTTCGCAGACTTGGGGAAACGAAAATCGCACCGTCTTGAATTTGATCGCGTCCGATGTCACCGATCTCGATGAAGTTTCACCACTCGTTGCAGTGTCAGCGCTGATGGAAGACCTGCGCCGCTACCTGCCTCCTTTTACTTTTGATGACGTCGAGCGCATCACCTTTCAGTCTCATGCCGGCCAGCCACTCTTCATGAATGATGTCGGAGGATGGGCCTACCGTCCGACCGCGCGCACTCAAGTCAAGAATCTTTACCTCGCGGGTGATTACTGTCAGACCCCGATTGATTTGGTATCGATGGAAGGGGCCGTAACCAGCGCTCTCATTGCTGCCGAAGCGATCCGCGCAGACTTGGCCATCGGGTCGCCAATCGAGACGCTCGTTCCACCCGTCTACCCGAGTTGGCTATACGTGCTTGGCAGGCTTGCACTATTGCCGCTAGCCGCCATTGCGAAAGTCTGGACGCTTTTGACCGGATCCGACTTTGACGAATCAGCATCTGTTCCGCCCTTTGATTTGTCATCTCTTCCTCAGTGGCCGGTGCAGGTCATCGACGAATCCCTGCCGCCAAATCAAAGTACCGGGACGCGCTGATGTGACTAAAGCGGAATGGCGGAGGGAGATGGATTGCCCAGAGCCTAAGGTTTGAGCTTTCGCTTTTGCCTGTGTAGCAACGGGGAAGAAATTTGACTTTGGAGAGAGGTCACCGTTTGGATGAAGCTCTGACTGAGCGGGGGATAGACAAAGATCTGTGGACGTGCGGATTGGGTATGGCACTCAGAGCAGCCTTGATACGCTTCGACCTGGAAGCAGAGGAGGAGTGAGGTGGGATCTTCGCCTGTGACAGCGGAAATTCGTCACGCTGTAGACTCCGACATACCAGAGATTGAGCACGTCATCTCTGAAGCATACAAATGTTACATTCCGAGGATCGGTAAGCCACCAAGCCCAATGACGGATGACTACGCTCTCCGAGTCGCCGAAGGCATGGTTTGGATCTTAGTAATTGGCGCAGAGACCGTCGGTGTCGTGGTGATCAAACCGGGTCTTCTTTAAGAAAACATTCAGAGAGCAGATGAGGAAGGCATAGACGTAAATCGTTCAGGGGAGAGAGTAAGCGCAAATTACTCCAAGCACTCGGACCACTCCCGAACTAGACTCTTGTCTGTCCTTTGTTAGTTTTCGATCTTCTCTTTTTTGGCCGCTTGCTGGACCACTTCTTTAGTGGCGCCGTTTCGATCAACGAGGTTTGCGAAATCCTCCGCCTTGAAGGGATACTGGCGGGCGGACTCCTGCCCGGTGGTACTCAGGGTGATATCCACCCGACGGTTGTTGGCCAAGACAAGGGTGCGGAGTTTTTCCAGAGCCTTCTGTCGCTCTTCATCGTTCAGGTCAGGATTCTGCTCTACCATTTGCTTGACTTGATCGTCCGTCAGGTTTTGATCGTCGCCTAAACCCTGGGTCTCAAGGTGATCGGCCGGTACCCCCTGCGCGACCAGGAAGTTCTTGGCAGTCTCGGCGCGCCGATCCGAGAGATCCTTGTTGTAACCGTTCGGCCCGCGCTCATCGGCGTGACCAACGAGCGTCAGGCGGGCATCGGGCTTGCTCTCGAGATACTTCTTGAACGCTTCAGCGACCGAGGTGAGCGCCACCTGCTGGCTCGTCACCAGGCCCGTCTCCGTCGTGATTGACCGAGGGACATCCGTTTGGAAGTAAATGCTGTTGAGGGCGAGGCCGGTATCTGGCACCTCGATCAAACCAACAATGTGCAGGGTTGCCGTCTTCGTGTCGGAACCGCCGCACGCGTTCGACGCGCTGAGTGTGTAGGTGACAGTCTCATCAACGGGGCCGGCATCGGTCTTCTTCGGCGTGATCGACAGGGTGCGGCTACCGCTGGAATCAACGGTGCCGAGTGGTTCGATTGACACCGATGAGGCGTTCGCTGCGGTCCAGTTAAGCGAAGCATTGCTCTCCTCGACTACTTTGTCCCCTACGCGTTTGTAACGAATCTCGGGAGACGCCAACCGTAGATCGGCTTGAACAGCAGTGTTTACGTTTACCGTTGTGCTGGCATTAACCGTGCCACCCGGGCCCAACGCGGTGAGTTGGTACGTCGTCGTTTGTTTGGGCTGCACGGACTGGTCGCCAGACGTCGCAACCGCGCCAACCGGGGTAAGTTCGACGCTCGGCGCATCCGCAGAGGACCACTTGAGCTGCGACGTGTCCCCGCAGTTGATCTGCGCGGCGCTTGCAGACAGTTCTGCCGTCGGCTTGGCAACTGCCACGGTGGCACTCGCCGTGCCCACGTTGAATCGTGGCAATGCGCTGAGTTTTTCGCCACGAGGCCACGGGACTGTCTTAACAACTCCTTTGGGGTAATGGATGACCACGCGCTGGTTTGCCGGAACCTCGACAGGACCGGACCAAAGTTCCCCTTCGCGTCCCAGAATCGTCATCTGGTAGGTGCCCGGGGGAACCACCAGTTCCTGCTTCCACCCCCATTCGTGGTTGAACTCATCGCCGTGGCCCACGAAGAAATCAGGAGTCTTGCCGTTGAGCAGTACGGCATCTCGGCTAACACTCTCAATGGTGATGGCACCAAATGGTGGCGGCACAGTGGAGGCAATGGCTGGCAGGGTGATTTCGAGATCGGTCGTTTTCCCGCCGGTGATGGTGACGGTCCGAGTTACGGGCGTATACCCGTAGTTGACCAATTCCACCTTATGATCTCCGGCACTCAGCTTCACCGAGCGATGGTGGCTGGCTTCGCCGATCGCATGGTCATCTACGAAAACGTAGGCTCGCTCTGGAGTGGCTCGAAGGGCTAGTTTGCCGTCTTGAGCAAAGCATAGAAGTCCGCTGGCTAGTACCAGCATCATTGCTGGTATCGCGGTGTGGGAAAGTTGACCTTTCATCGTCATAGTTTTCTCCCGGCGATGTACACGCTAAAGCTATCCGCGGGCAGACCTCGCGACTACTGGCAGGCTTGACAGTAGCGTATCGTTCTTCTCGTCAGTGATCTGGAAGGGGGTTCGACTTGGGAAAACAGCGACACGAGGCCGAGGTTCCGGTCTCATGAACGGGCTGGAGCCAGTTTCGATGGTAAACGGAATCATTGAGCTCCCTCCTCGCCGACGAGTGGAACCGCCGCGCCCATTCGCGCTCTACGCGTATCTGAGCGCGCCCAAGATCATTAGCTTCCTTTCAGGAGGAAGAGTATCTGTTCCGAGCCATGCGGTGAAGGAAGCTAGGCGAGGAACTCAACGGCTCCCGTCTCGATGTTGTACATCGAGCCCGCAATCTTGATGCTGCCGGCGGATTCGAGTTCCCGAAGCACAGGGCTCTTTTCGCGAATTTTGGCGATAGTCAGTGAAACATTCTCTCGCGCCACCGCGTCTACGAACGCGTAGTTCTTGGCCGAACGCTCCCCCGCGTAGTGAGTGGTACTAACGGCTGGACGGATCTTCGATAGCAACGCGGTGAGATTGCCAAGCTGTACGTTATCAATGACTCCCTTGATGGCGCCGCATCTGGTGTGGCCCATGATAAGCACGACCTTCGAGCCTGCCACCTTGCAGGCGAATTCGATGCTGCCCAATACGTCTTCATCAGCGACATTTCCCGCCACGCGACCGCTGAAGATTTCGCCGATACCGAAGTCGAGAATCAGTTCGGCGGGTGCTCGTGAGTCAATGCAGCTGAAGACAACTGCTGCTGGATATTGTCCCTTCGCCGTCGCCTTGACTTCGCTCATGAGATCGCGATGCTGCGGTTTGCCCGACCGGAAGCGTTCGTTACCGGCTTTCATGTGCCGAATGACTTCGTCTGGCGCCATCTTGTCACGCTGTTCCTTGGTGAAGTCCGCGTGGGCCGACACGCTTCCGATGCTGGCCTCGACTATGCCGACAGCGGTCACCAATCCGGCAGCCTTGAAAAAGGCCCGGCGGTCGAACCGACTTCCTCCAGCACTCAATTGTGAACGCTGCATAGCGGCTCTCCTTCAGTCTGCATTTGAATAAACACCCTATCTCTCGATAACTGCCAAATTGGACACTCGAACACGGGAGAGCGTCGGGGCCGCTACGAGCGACGGTCGTATCTAGGAGCAGGCATTAGAACTGTTGTCTTCGCTAAGCCCGACTAACAACTGGCAGAACTGACGGTCTTCCACTTCTGCCTGAACGTTAGCCTAAGTGCGGATCCTGGGTTGGTTCTTCGCGGACTCCGAAATCCAGTGGAGGGACACACATGTCGATATTATGCGTTCCGAGTTGACCATGGCATTGCTTCTTCCCGCACTCTTCGGCGTCTCCTTGGCATATTCCACAAAGACGTCGAAATAGCGGTCGTGGTTGAAGACACCGGTATCTAGAAGCTCACATTCCATATCGCCACGGTTGCGGCTCTTGCTCGTAATGATTGCATTCGGTGTTCGTCAGCCCGAATAGACGCTCCTTGAGTAACAGACGCTCTGCTTCAGAGCTGGCCTGCGAAACGGCGGAGACCGATACCCTGCTGGTACGAGCTTCTAGCAGTCTGGCTGCACGACGATTTCGGAACGGATTCACTGCGGAAAACTTCAGTCGCCGACTCAACTAACACTTCTGCTAGTATGCCCGGGAATGCCCTCGTTCTAGCATTGGGTGTGCCTCAACCCCGCTCCGCTACTGGCCAAGTCATCTCGCGATACCGTGTTCTGGAGGAACTGGGAAGCGGTGGAATGGGGATCGTCTACAAAGCTCAGGACAACGATCTCGGTCGCTTTGTGGCCTTAAAATTCCTGCCTGAGAACGCGGCCCATGAGCCGCAAGTCTTGGAACGCTTCCGCCGCGAAGCACGAGGTGCATCTGCGCTCAATCACCCCAATATCTGCACGGTCTACGAAATTGGGAGCCACGAAGGGCAGCCATTCATCGCCATGGAGTATCTGGATGGCGTAACGCTGAAATATCTTATAGCCGCAGGCACTCTGGATATTGAGCGTATCGTCGCGATTTCGATCGAGATTGCCGATGCGCTCGATGCTGCTCACAGCGAAGGCATCATTCATCGCGACATAAAACCGGCCAACATTTTCGTCACGAAGCGGGGGCACGCCAAGATTCTCGACTTCGGCCTCGCCAAAAACATGGTTGCGGGGAGCCTCGCAAGTCAGATTGCAGCGCAACCGACGCAAGCTCTGTCTTATGTCGCCGAAGATCATCTCACCAGTCCGGGAGCGACTCTAGGAACCGTGGCCTATATGTCGCCCGAACAAGTGCGGGCCAAGGAATTGGATGCTCGTACGGATCTATTTTCGTTCGGTATCGTTCTTTACGAGATGGCCACGGGGAGCTTGCCTTTTCGAGGGGGCAGTACGGGCCTCATCACGGAAGCTATCCTCAACCGCAATCCTGTCGCTCCCACACGCGTTAATCCTGATATTCCACCGGCACTCCAGGAGGTCATCCACCGAGCGTTGGAGAAGGATATCAACCTTCGTTATCAGCACGCGGCCGACATGCGCGCAGACATCCAGCGGCTGAAGCGGGACACTGAGTCGGGCCGCAGAGTTGTGGAAGAAGAAACAGAATCTGCCGCTATACCAACCACCAGTTCATCTGCCACTCGGCAACAGCGAGCGCAGACTTCCTCTGGGCAAACAAGTGGCCTCCGCCCGCAGCGAGTCGCCAAGATCATTGACTCGCTTGCAGTTTTGCCTTTCGAAAACGCCAGCCGCGACCCCGAACACGAATACCTCAGTGACGGGATCACGGCGAGCCTCATCAATATTCTGGCGACTGTGCCCAAACTGCGAGTGATGGCGCAGAGCACGGTATTTCGGTACAAGGGCCGCGAGATTGACCCGCAAACCATCGGTCGCGAGCTTAACGTGCGGGCTGTGCTCACCGGAAAAATGATGCAGAGCGGTGGCTCTTTGCGGATTGGGGCCGAATTAGTCGATGTAGCCACAGGCTCTCAATTGTGGGGAGCACAATATGATCGCAAACCCGGCGACATCTTTGTGGTGCAAGACGAAATTTCGAACGAAATATCGGGAAAATTGCGGCTCCAGCTGACCCGGGCGGAGAAGAAGCGACTCACAAGACGCGACACGGAGAATGCCGAGGCCTATCGGTTGTACCTAAAAGGCCGTCATCACTGGAACAGATGGACCGAAGAAGGATTCAACAAGGCGATTGAATACTTTCAGCAGGCGATCGAGAAAGACCCCAACTATGCCCTCGCCCACACCGGCGTGGCCGATTCCTATGTGCTCCAGGGATGGAACAGCTATCTGCCGCCGAAGGAAGTGTTCCCAAAGGGCAAGGTGGCGGCGTTGACTGCCCTGCGGCTCAACCCCAATCTGGCCGAAGGTCACACGTCCCAAGCGGCACTGTTGTGGCTTTACGATTGGCGGTGGGAAGAGGCTGGGAGAGAGTTCAAACGCAGCCTCGAACTGAGTCCCACTTACCCAACAGCCAATCACTGGTATGCCGAATATGTGATGACCATGGGGGCACACCGAGAAGGTTTGGACAGGATGAAGAGGGGCCAGGATCTCGATCCTCTGTCGTTGATTATCAATGTTGCAGTCGGATGGGCCTTGTACTTTGCCCGCAGATACGACGAAGGCATCGAACAACTCCGGCGAACTGTCGAATTGGACACAAACTACCCAGTCACCTACTGGATTCTCGGTCTGCTGCTCAGGAAAACAGGATGTTACGAACTGGCGATCGCGGAGGGTGAGAAGGCCGTGAAGCTATCAGGTGGTAGTCCTCTGATGAAGGCAGCATTGGCGCACACTCTCGCCACGGCCGGCAGGACAAAGGAAGCATGTCAGTTGCTCGATGAGCTGACAACGCTGGCAAAGCAAAAATATGTAGCACCGTACTTCCTCGCGGGAATCCACATCGGCTTGGGAGAAAACGAGCGGGCGATTGAATACCTGGAGAAATGCTATGAAGAGCACTCGCACTGGCTGATCTATCTTCACATCGATCCGGCCATGGACGGCGTGCAGGACAACCCGCGTTTCCAAGATCTGTTGCGGCGTCTTGGCCTGCCCGCTTTGACGGCCGCGATCTGCGCCTGAAGGACGCTCCGCAGGGCCCCACGCCCACCAGGCAATGCACTAACGAGGCAGCCTATGAACCTTGGACATTCGGCCGAAGGCCAAACTAGTTCGGTCTGCCCAACCAGGTGTACTGCCATGAGACTGCCACGTTATCGAAATTGCCACCGATACGGACATAGTCTCCCCTGCTAAAGCTCGCTTTGATCGCCTGGTGGCGACTCACCGGAATGGCTGTTGTGACTCCAACGCGGGACGCCGTTTGCCTGGAAGCCGGGTTCGATATGCCGCTCATACTCGTTGTTCCCCCAAACCAGAAATTGCCATCGAGCGAGAGCCAAAGGGTTGGCTTCCCGCGGTAATGCTTGGCGTCGTAACTCAGGTGGCCTTCGAATGAACCATATGGGCTTTTCGTTTGGGGCTGAGGTGAAGGATTCGAGAAGAATTCCTGGTTTGTGGTGAAGAAGACCGCCCCGGCGTAGCCATCGAGAATCCATTTCCCTCTAAAGCGCTGAGAATAGCCGAACTCCGGCTTGAAGGCCCAGCGGTTACTCCCCCAGTTGATCAGTTTGGTGGGATCATACTGGCCGGTCGGGGCGATTACTTTCAGGCTGACGCCCAACACCACCGTTTGCTTCCAGTTCGCGAACTGTGAGATGGGCATCGCGGGGCCTCCCTTCAGATTCACGGAAACGCGAAGTCCTGAATCGAACAGACCGGAGCGGTAAATCTGCTTGTCTGTCCCGAGCACAGACCCCTGAAATGTTCCTACGCCGTAGGGCAACCACGCTGCGATGTTGGCGGAACGCCCAAAGAAGCTGAAGGAATGATAAAGGCTGAAGATCGGCACACTGTAAGTGCCCGTTGCACCTGTAATGGGAACCAGACCGTTGAAATCCAGGCCGCCATGGTAAAAGGAGTATGTCAGGTTGATCGCATTGGTATGAACCGGCGTGATCAGGTAGGCGCGCGGCGCGAGATCCTGCGCCCAGCAGGAATGCAGGAACATCCGGGCGAGAATCGTAACAAACAACAGCCTTATCACGCCACCGCGGCTCCTTGCGATTTTGGACAAAACTGCCAGTCCTCCGAATGGGGAGAAACCCCAGACACTGCAGCAGGTACTGCGTTGGCTGCGAACTGTAACTTGTGACAGGAGCCGTTTTGTCAGCTTGGCGAAGCGGCCAAAGGGCTGTAGCGGTTATTGACGAAATCAGACGTGGAAGAGAGTACGTCAGCAGAACGGCTTTTCGCTGCGAGCATTCCCCTGCGGAGATTTTCTTCTTTCAGTTTTGGCGAAGTGGTAGCTGACAGAACGGGAGTTGTCGGTTCGCTGAGGAAGCGCGCCAGCCGCTTGATGTTCTGGGCCTCCGCGTTGCACGTTGAGGTGGGCGGGGGCATCGACCTTGGTTCGACAACCCAAAATCACTACATCAAGGCCGCATTCCTCGATGCGATCGCGGCAATGAGGCAGTTCTCGGAAGCTTATTGTGCTCCACTTGTGCTCTAGATGAGGTCAAGGTTGGACCAGTAGTTCTGTGATACTGCTTACTGCTTCTGCACCAATTGAGTGATGGCGGAGGGAGAGGGATTCGAACCCCCGGTACCGTTTCCGGTACAGCGGTTTTCAAGACCGCCTGTTTCAACCACTCACACATCCCTCCGCGGGAGGCGGGACGAGCATTTAGCTCTCGTTTTGGTAGTTTACAACAGGACGCGAAACCCCTCTATTTTTGTGCGCCTTTCGATCCGTTGGACTGCTGCAGCAGTCCGAATGCCTTGGAATGAAACTCCATCACCTCAGAAAAGTGTGTCAGGAAATAGGTCAGGCTGTGATCGCCGGGATAAGAACGATAATCGTGGACGACCTTCTCCTTCTGCAGTTCGTCATGCAGCGTTGCCGCACCTTTTTCGAATCCATAATTGTCATCTCGGCCGCAGTTGAAATAGATCGCGAGTTTTCGCAGAGCAACAGTATTCTTCCTGGCCAGAGCAAACGGACTGTTTTCGTTCCAGTGAGTGCCGTTGATCGGCTTTCCAAAAACCGGTCCGAGGACTCCGGCCAAGGGTGAACCGGTTTGCGAAGCCGCGTCCAATTCCTGCGGCGATTCGGTAATCAGCGCGGCACTCTGGGAACTCACGGCCGAAAACAGCTCGGGATGCGCAAATGCGAACCGCAGCGCACCGTATCCTCCCATGGAGATTCCGCTAATGGCCCGGCCCGAGCGTCCCGCGCGAATGCGATACAGGCCTTCAATCCTGGGCATGAACTCCTGCAGAAAGAAATCGCTATAGCGCACAGAACCATCCGCCGAGTTGATGTAAAAGCTGCGCCGGCCTTCCGGAGCAACGATGAGAAAATCGCCCATCTTATGCTGCCTGCGTAGATCGTCAAGCAACGTCCACCCACCGCTATTGAAAAGCGTCTGCTCATTGTCACCGAGACCGTGCAGGAAATAGAGAACCGGATATCGGTTCGCCGAATGCTGCGCGGCGACCGCATCGTAGCCTGCAGGCAGGTAAACACAGTAATGAACCACCTGCTTCAGGATTTTGCTGTTCAACGCGTTGCAGTCGATTCGGCTCTGTGCGGCGGCTGAAGCAGCAAAGAAAACGCAGAAGAAGAGCGTCCACCATCCATGTCTAAAGACGAGTGTCATGCAGTCTCGATTACTCGTAGCGCAGAGCCTGTACAGGATCTAGCCTGGCGGCGCGTCCTGCCGGATACAGGCCGGAGATCAGGCTCACAACGAATGCGAACCCGATAGCAGCCGCGACTAGCCACCACGGCACGGCCCAGAAATGCTCCGGCGGCAGCGACTGACGCTTGAGGTAGACGTTGGTCCCAAAATTGATGACCTGTCCAATCGTCCAGCCCAGCGCGACTCCCACAATCCCGCCGAGAATTCCCATGGCGCCGGCTTCAGCAAAGAATAGTTTCTTCACGTCCCCGTCGCTGGCTCCAATCGCTTTCATAATCCCAATCTCGCGGCGTCGTTCAAGGATCGCCATTACCAGAGTATTCACGATGCCGATCGACGCGACGGCCAGGGCGAGGCTGCCAAAGATTCCGAGGAACAAATCGAGCACCGCGAAAAATTGCCGCAGGCTGCGCGTGGCATCGAGAATCGAGAACGTGCTGAAGCCCATCTTCTTGATGGCATCTTCCACGATTTGGACCTGCGCTGGATTCTTAACACGCACGCTGACCGAGGAATACGACGGCTGATCGCTCGCAGCCCGCGCCATCTCCCGCAGATCGGTAGGCTGCATCACGTGCAGACTCTCCGCCAGCTTCAACGGCAGGAACACCCTTGCTCGGGTTGGACCACGCATGCTCTCAGGATCAAGATCTGCAACGCCAACAATCTTGAGCTTCAGTTCGCGAGAGATCACGGAGTAGGCAGCGCCAGAGAGACTGCGATCATCGGAGGCTTCAAGAGCCCTCATCGGCAGAGGCTGGGACGGAGCGGCTGCGCGCTGCGAATAGAGCATAGTCAGTTCTTTGCCCAACAGCGGTCTCGCCAGATCGGCAACGTTGATTTCTGGGCCGCCTGGGACAGGAGTTTTTCCCAGCAATTCGGCGGCAAATGATTTTTGCAGAATCACTTCGCGCGCCGTGTCCGACGAAAAGAAGCTGCCTTGCATTCCTTCGAACGCGTCGTTGGACTTCGCCGATGCCGGCAGAGCTGAAACCATCGTCAGGTGCGGCTTGTCTTCGTAGCGCAGCTCTGGAATGAAGCGAATATCAGGATAAGCCTCGCTCACATTGGGCAGCCGTTCGATCTCCTGCCGTGCGGGTTCGTCGAGGACGCGGCTTTCGCCGGGCGCAGGACCCCCGCGTTCTTCGTCGCGGCCCATGCTGCGCAGGTCGCGGCGTGAAGTCACTACGACCGTGTCGAACAGACCCGACTTGACCAAGCGGCGCGAGGCCAGTTGCTGTAAGCCGATTCCCAGCGACAACATCGCTACTAGCGACGCCACGCCCACAGATATGCCGACGGTCGTGAGTGAGTTTCGCAGCAGCGACTCACGCAGGTTACGCAAGGCGAGTTCGGTGAGATCAGGAATCTTCACGATCGCCTTCCTGAGCCGCCACAACGCCTACGTTTGCCTGATCGCCAATCAACTTTCCATCCGCCAGGAAGATCAAGCGCTGTGCATAGCGTTCGGCGAGTGCGCGCTCGTGCGTCACCATCACCACGGTCATGCCGAGCTTATGGTTGAAGTCCCGAACCATGTCCATGATTTCTCTGCCCGTGTGGCTATCGAGGTTTCCCGTAGGCTCGTCGGCAAGCAGCAGCTTGGGACGATTGATCAAAGCGCGTGCGAGTGCGGCCCGCTGTTGCTCGCCGCCGGAAAGCTCGCTCGGACGATGATTCATGCGCGCCCGAAGCCCAACTCGCTCCAACGCCTCGCGGGCTAATGCATCGCGCTTGCTCCGGTCAACCTCCGCGAAACGTAGTGGTAGTTCCACGTTCTCTGCCAGGGTCATGCTGGCAATTAAATTGAACGACTGGAAAACCATGCCGACGACGTGCAACCTGTACTTGGCCAGTTCCTCACGCGTGAGCTGCGCCAGATCACGATCCTGAACCATGACACTTCCTGACGTCGGACGATCAAGGCCCGCGATCAGGTTCAGTACCGACGATTTGCCCGAGCCTGAACTGCCGAGCAACGCGACAAATTCTCCGGCGCGCACCTCGAGCGAAACGCCGTCCACCGCTCGGATCAAAGTCTCGCCCATCCGATAATGCCGGCAGAGACTCTGACTGCGAATCGCAACGGTTCCAGTTTTAGGGATCGTTCCCGGAATAGCCACCATAGGCGCTTAGCGCATCTCTCCTCGCAGCACACGCAAAGCGTCGCCCGCCTTCACGTCGCCATTCTTTGCATCTCCACCGTTGGTGACGGATACCGCGTCACCCTCGCCCGGCGCCAGGAACAAGTTTTCTTCGACGCCATGCTGCCGCGTGTAGAGGTCGTAGTAGCGTCCACGCGCTGCATAGAGTTGCGCGTGTGTGCCGCGCTCCACAATCTGTCCTTGTTCCATCACCATGATCTGATCGGCCCGGCGAATCGTCGAGAGGCGGTGCGCGATTACAAACGTCGTTCGTCCCTGCATCAAATAGGAGAGCCCTTGCTGGATCATCTCTTCCGATTCCGAATCAAGGCTCGACGTTGCCTCATCGAGAATCAGAATCCGCGGCTCGGCCAGGATCGCGCGCGCAATCGAGATCCTCTGCCGTTGACCGCCAGACAACTTCACTCCGCGCTCTCCGACGATCGTGTCGTACTTGTCAGTAAACGACTCCGCGAACTCATCCACGCGCGCAATCCGACAGGCCCGCATGATTTCTTCTTCGGACGCCTCGGGCCTGGAGAACGCGACATTCTCGCGGATCGTCCCATCGAAAAGGAACGACTCTTGCAGCACGACTCCCAACCGCGTCCGGAATGAATCGAGCCGCACCGTGCTCAAGTCCACTCCGTCTACGCGGATCGTCCCCTTTGTAGGCACGTAAAAGGCCGAGATCAGTCCAATCGTCGTAGACTTTCCCGACCCGGAAGAACCGACGAGCGCCGTCACAGTTCCGGGGTCCGAGCGAAATGAAATTTGGTGCAGAACTTCGTGGGTGCCATCGTAGCTGAAGCTCACATCTTCAAAATCGACTGTGCCCACGATGTCCCGCAGGGTCACAGACCGGTTCGGATCCTGATCCTCCGGCCGCTCCCGCATGATCTCCTGTGTTCGCTCCAGACCTGCCAGTGCCTCAGTGATCTGAGTTCCAATCGAAACCACCTGCATGATGGGCGCAACCAAGAAGACCAGATACAAGTTGTAGGAGATGTAACCGCCGGGGGTCAGATTGTGCGCCACCATCTGATGTCCTCCTACGAACATCGTGGCGGCGCCGACCACTCCCAGCAGCACACTCGCGGAGAGACCCATCAATGACGTGGCCGTTAGAGTGCGCATCACGTTATCCAGCAGCCGGCGCACTCCGCCGGCAAAAATCTTTTCTTCTCGTTCTTCCGCGTGATACCCCTTTATCACGCGCACGCCACCGAGCGATTCAGTCAGGCGTCCCGTCACCTCGGCATTAATCTTGCCCCGCTCGCGAAAAATTGGACGAATCACGGCGAACGCCTTGTTCAACACAAGTGCAAAACAACCGAGAGAACCGACGGCGATCAACGTCAGGGGTACGCTGGTACGCAACAGCAAAACAAGCGCGATGCTGGCAGCGACCAGCCCCCCGGCAAAGTCCACCAACCCCGTGCCCAGCAGGTTGCGGACGCCCTCGACATCGGTCATGATCCGCGACACCAACGCTCCGGTCTTATTCGCGTCGTAGAACGCCACCGGCAAGCGGGAGATGTGCATTTGCACCTGCTGCCGAAGCTCGGTGATCAGCCGTTGGGCGGCCTTTGACAACAACTGCGTTAAGGAAAAAGAAGTGACACCCTGAATGAGGGTTGCGAATAAGACCGACAAGACCAGGGGCCGCAACAGTCCCGTTTGATTTTTGGTTACCACATTATCAATCAAGAATTTCGAGGAGTACGGCAGCACAAACCCCGCAACCTTGTTAATCACCATCAACACGAAGCCCAGCGCGAGCAGTCCGCGGCGCGGACGCATCAGATTCCAGACCTCCGGCCAAACGGCCTTCAGCCGCTGGAGTTTCGGGGGCTTCGCTGCTTCTTTCGTCGAAGGACTCAATCTATTCTTTGACTCCGATTGGCGGGTCTTCGCTTCATTATTACTGCATTGTCACACATCCGCGCCTCGTTCGAGTAAACCCCGCTAAGGCTGTGACACGCACGGTCTTAACGTTGTATGCTCGGGGCGTGTCCCGCCCCTCTCCGCCGGACCGATCGCCGACCCTGGGCCTGCTGCTGGGCCTCCTCATTACCCTGTCCGTCGTCGTGGCGTATTCGGTCTATATCACGCGCCAGGTGACCGGACTGCGCAAACTGCAGACCGAACTGGTCGACCGCAACCGTAAGGATTCGCTGCAGTTGCTCCGCATCCAGAATGATCTGAACCTGCTCGCCGTCGATATGCGCGACATGGTGAGCGGCGATGAGTCCTACCCACTCACGGCTTGGTCCGCTCAGTTGCAGCGTATTCGTACCGATCTGGATGATGCCATCCGCCTTGAGGCTGGATTTGCTGCCGCCAGTCGGACCCCCGAGCAGAGCGCCTTCCTGACCAGTTCCTTCACGCAATTCTGGGATGCGGTCGACCGTACTCTCGCCCTCGCCCGTGATGGCAAAGAGAAGGAAGCTCGCTATCAGATCCGCTTTTCATTGCAGGAGCGGCAGGCATCGTTGAGCACCGCCGTCGCCCGACTCCTGGTGCAGAACAGCGAAAATGAAGAACAGGCTGGCCAGCGCATAGTTCAGATTTACGATCGCGTGCAACGCCAGGTGTACGTCTTTCTCGCCGCAACTCTTTTCGCAATCCTGCTGAATGGCCTTTCGCTGATTCGGTGGAACCGCCGGCTATTCGCGCGCTTAGCCGAAATTTCCGAGCGCCGCAGCGAACTCGCTCAGAAACTGATTTCTACGCAGGAATCGACGCTGCGCTACATTTCCCGCGAACTGCACGATGAGTTTGGTCAGATTCTGACCGCAGTGGGTTCCATGCTGCGCCGTGCGGGAACCCACGCGCCGGAAGGTTCCTCACTTCGCGCTGATTTGCAGGAAGTTCTTCAGACCGTGCAGACTACACTGGAGAGTGTTCGCAGCCTGTCGCAGGCCCTTCACCCAGTCATGCTCGACGAAGCCGGACTGGAGAGCACTCTCGATTGGTACATCCCGACCGTGGAAAGGCAAACGGGAATTGCCATATCCTATGAAAAGCAGGGCCAGCCTTTTCATGTGGATGGCGGCGCTGGCGTGCATGTCTACCGCGTCGTGCAGGAAGCGCTGAATAATGTGGCACGGCATTCCGGCGCAAAAGAGGCGTGGGTGCGGTTGCGATTCCTGCCCGATTCACTTGAATTGGAAGTGGAGGATCACGGCGTCGGCTTCCCAGAGCGCCCGAGTAAACGTGGCATCGGCTTGGTTGCGATGCGCGAACGCTCCGAGTTGATGGGCGGCCAGATTATTTTTTCACGCCCGCCGAAGGTGGAACCTTGGTGCACCTGACCGTTCCCAGGGAGAAAGCTGAGTCCTATGGAAAAGAAGATCACAGTCTTGCTGGTGGATGATCACAGCCTGGTCCGGCGCGGCTTCCGCCGCATGCTCGAAGATGAGCCCGACATGAAGGTCGTCGGCGAAGCGGGAGACGGCGAGGAAGCCGTCAAACTCGCAAAGGAACTTCATCCGCAAGTCGTCGTGATGGATTGCGCACTCCCCGGCTATGAACGGCCTGCAGGCCACGCGCCAGATTCTCGAGGATTCTCCACATACTGCCGTTCTCATGCTCAGCATGCACACCGAAAACACTTGGGTGCGCCAGGCAATCGAGGCCGGCGCTAAAGGTTACGTTCTCAAGAATGCAATGGACCTGGAACTTGGATCCGCGATCCGCAAGGTTGCCGCCGGAGAAACGGTGTTCGATCCGCAAGTCGAGCAACAGTCGGCGCTCGAAGGGCGAACGCAACGCCGCACTCACGCAACGCGAACTTGAAGTTCTGCAGATGATCGTCGACGGCAAATCAAACAAAGAGATCGCGACCGTGCTCGATCTCAGCGCCAACACCGTGGCCGTGCACCGCGCCAACATCATGAACACGCTGGGAATTCACAAGACTGCCGAACTGGTCGTCTACGCGATTCGTGCCGGGCTGGTGAACGTTCCGTGAATCGCAGGTCTTTCCTCTGGGGAATGGCAGGTCTGGCGTCGTTGTCGCGCTGGTCGTCGCCGCTGCAAGCAGTTGCGGCGCAATCCGATGCTGCGCAGTTCTCCCGGCTTTCGATTCACCGACGTGACCAGCCCAGGCCGGAATCCAGTTTCAGCACAACAGCGGCGCGTTCGGCGGCAAGTTCCTGCCGGAAACTCTCGGCTCCGGCTGCGCCTTTCTCGACTACGATCGCGACGGCTGGCAAGACATTCTGCTGATCAACGGCAGTCGACTGGCCCGGCCACAAGAAGAACCGCACCACGCTTCGCCTCTACCACAACAACGGCAACGGCACCTTCACCGATGTAACCGCGCGCGCCGGCCTCGATGTTGAACTCTACGGCATGGGCGTGGCCGTCGGCGATTACAACAACGACGGCTTCCCCGACATTCTCGTCACCTGCGTCGGCCAGAACCGGCTGTTCCGCAACACCGGCAAAGGCACGTTCGTTGACGTCACCAACGCCGCGCGGTCTCGGCAAGCGCGAGGGATTCAGCACATCCGCTCTGTGGTTCGACTACGATCGCGACGGCCTGCTCGATCTCTTTGTCTGCAACTACGTGAAGTGGTCGCCCGAGCACGACGTCTTCTGCAGCCTCGACGGCAAGCACAAATCGTACTGCACGCCCGAGGCCTATCGCGGAGAGACCTGCTGGCTCTTTCACAATCGCGGCGACGGCACCTTCGAAGACGTCACCGCGGCCAGCGGAATTTTCGACAGCAGTTCCAAGTCGCTCGGCGTCGCCCTATTCGACGACAACCACGACGGCTGGCCCGATCTGCTCGTCGCCAACGACACTCAGCCCAACAAGCTCTATCGCAACCAGCACAACGGCACTTTCAAAGATGTCGGCGGTCGAAGCCGGACTCGCTTTCAGCAGCGAAGGCAAAGCCCGCGCCGGCATGGGCGTCGACGTCGCCGATTTCGAAAACTCCGGCGCGCCCGGCGTCGCCATCACAAATTTCGACAACGAAATGATCGGGCTGTACCGCGCCAGCGGCAAGGGTTTCGAAGACATCGCCGCGCAAGCCGGGGTCGGCATGGCATCGAGGAACAGCCTCGGCTTCGGCTGCGTCTTTCTCGATGTCAATCTCGATGGCTGGCTCGACTTCGCCGTGGCCAACGGACACATTGACGAGACCGTGCGCAACATTCGCGGCAATGTCGGATACGCGCAACCGCCGCAGCTTTTTCTCAACGGCGGGAAGGGAAGCTTTCGCGACGTGGCTGCTGAAGTCGGCGGAGGTTTCGATCAACCCAAGGTCGGCCGCGGCCTGGCCTACGGTGACTTCGACCGCGACGGCGATCTCGATCTGCTGCTCACCACCAACAACGGCCCTGCGTATCTGTATCGCAACGATCAACTCGGCGGAAACCGCAGCATTCGTTTTCGTCTCGTCGGCACGAAATCGAATCGTGACGCGATCGGCGCAATCGTGCGCGTCTTTGCCGGCGGCATGACTCAGTCGCGGATGGTCAAGGGCGGTTCGAGCTATCTTGTCGCAATCTGAATTACCGGTAACGTTCGGCCTGGAAAAACGCGATCGAATCGACCGCGTTGTCATCGAGTGGCCGAGCGGCCGCACGGAAGATTACAAGAATCTCGCCGCCGGACGCTGCTATGAATGTACCGAAGGAAAAGGAATTACGCCGCAAGACGGCTATTGAGTGGCTTCGCGACCTGCGATGCTGTGATCGGACCACACTTCCCGCTGCGGTCAGATCAATCTCAACCGAATCGTTAACCTTCAAGAATAAAGTGCTCGGATTTTTCATCCCCCACTTCTCGTACGGAACCGTGAAGTGAACGGTCGCCGTCCAATGGTCGGCAGCCATCTCCACGTCAGCCGGAACCGTGATCTCCCTGTCCACGCCGTGAATGCTGAACATCCCATGCACCTTCACCGAAGACTTTCTCTGGCTTGCCACTAAGCCATCGACCCGGTCAGGACGAAATGAAATCTCTGGATAGCGCGCGCTCTCCAGTACTTCCTTGTGCATCTTGCGGTCGCGCATGCCGCTGCCGCTTTCGCCACTCTTGGCGTCCACCACGATTTCTCCGGAAAGCTTGCCTGAGGTTGGGTCGAGCTGCAACTCGCCTCGTTTCATTTGAAATGTTCCGTGCACCGTATGCAGAACATCCCCCAATGTGAATTTGACAGAAGCAAGCGCGGGATCGAGTGCGAGCGTCTGCTGCGCAGCTGCCGCTATAGCCATGCCAACAAACGCTGCCACAAGCCACGCTGCCGTCTTTGTCCAACAAGTGGTCGATTTGCTCATGGCTATGCGGTGAGCAACCCCCAGCCCAGACTCAAGCCATCGAGTGCAAGGTGCAGCGGCGACAAAACTCCTACGTGCAACTCCAGCAGGCGGCGAAAAATCCGGGGGCGTTTTTGTAAGACCTGCAGAGTGCGCTGCTGCAGCCGCGGGCGCCCATCCAGAGTGAGCATTAACCGGGTCATCAGCAAGGGCCGCAGCGCCAGCTTGCGATGTTCGCGGTCGTAACGAGCCAGATCGCCCGTCCGCAAACAATCCGCCAGCACCATCGCCTGGCTGAATGCCAGGCACAAACCTTCACCCGTGATCGCATCCACGGTACCCGATGAGTCTCCGATTAAAGCAACATTCCCTTGACTCACGCGCCGTAGTTTGCACGTGGCTGTAAGCGCACCTTTCTCGGTAGAAGTAACTTCGGCGCCACGCAGCCGTGCCTGTAGTTCCGGAAATCGTCCCAATGCCGCGCCCAGTCGCAGCTTGGGATCGCGGGAAATCAGCGCGACGCAAACCTCTTCGCTCGAAATCGGTGTAACGTAAATTTCTCCACACCGGCCCCAGTGCAGTTCCATACGATCAGTCCACGGCGCCACTCGATAGTGTTGCCGAAACGCGAATCGGCAATTTTTTCTCCGGAACGCATCGAGCCCTGCCCATCGCCGCACTCGCGAACTACCGCCATCGGCTCCAATGATCCACCGGGCACTCACCTTACGGCCACTCAGTTGAACTCCGTCTGCAGAAATGCCCGTCACCGGAGTCCGCCAGAGAAGATCGATTCCCAGGCTCGCAGCCCGATCCGCCATGACCCGATGCAGCACGGGTCGCCGCACTCCCATGCCAGAAGCACGACGCGGGAAAGGCGCGTCGACCGCGAGACCCTCACTCAGAAAACGAATGCCGCGAAAAGGGTAGCCGTTCTCCACTTCGACTGAGACGCCGAGCCGTTCGAGAGCCGCGATTCCATCGGGCATCAGACCTTCGCCGCACGGTTTGTCGATCGGCATCTCTCCACCATCGGCAACAATCACTCGGAACCCCTGCTGCCGCGCAGCAATTGCCGCCGCCAGCCCGGCAGGCCCACCCCCTATTACGAAAACATCGGTCGAGTTCAACAACTGCCATACCTCACCATTGCAAAAGTAGTAGCTCCGAGCAGAACCCCGGCCCCATCGCTGCAAGTATTCCCAGCGTGCCCGGCCGCGGACGCCGGTTCTTCATCACATCTTCGAGCACAACGAGCACTGACGCCGACGAAAGGTTTCCCACCTTTTTCAGGCAGTCCCACGAAGCATCGAGTTGTCCATTGTGCAGATCAAGCGCCGCCGCGGTCGCCTCCAAAACTTTCGGACCGCCTGTGTGCAGCACCCAGCTTCCAATGTCGCTCCGCTTGTGTCCGTGGTCGGCGAGAAACGTATCGACGTCGTGCCCCAAATTTTCGCGAATCAGCACCGGCACTTCCGGTGACAGCGTGATGCGAAATCCCTTCTCCGTCACTTTCCAACCCATCATTTCTTCGGTATCCGAATAAAAAATGGATCGAGTCGCCAGCACCTCCGGCCCAGTAGCTTTGACATCGGCGCCGGCAACAATAACCGCCGCAGAACCGTCTGCAAACAGTCCCGACGAAATTAAGTTCGCCACCGACAGATCGTCCCGCTGGATAGTTAGCGAGCAAAGCTCCACCGACACCAGAGCCGCAGCCTGCGAAGGATAGGCGCGCACGTAATCCGCGGCTCGCGCAATTCCTGCGGCTCCTGCAACGCACCCTAGTCCAAAAATCGGCACGCGTTTAA
>CAWAXV010000038.1:0-109144 GCA_963786095.1 uncultured Acidobacteriaceae bacterium
TTGTGGTTTGGCCTTGCGTTTCTGGCCATCTTTCTTCTGCTCTTCCTCCTTTTTCGGAAGTGCGTACGCACGAACGAACACATCATGTATTTCGGTCATCGTTTTGCTCCTCCGAGTGCGTTCTTATGTATTTCTCCATCGACTCAACGACCATCCACATCCCCACCATGTGCGCCTTCAGTGCCTGAATCTGTCCAAGCACCTTGTTCTTCTGTTTCTGGAAATCGACGCCCGCTCTTCGACAGTTCGCGTGAAACTGGGCATGATCCGAAAGGCAGTACGGAAGCCAAATTCCAGGAGCGTGTTTTCGTCCTCCAACATGGTTTTCTTCCACTTTCTGCAAACCTCCACAAAAACACTGCTCCGGACAATCTGGGCAGCGCTTCTCGAGAGCGGTTCGATTTCATGCCGCACCACCAGAAAGTGCGCGATAAAGGGAATACGGGAGTATTTCTTTGCGGGCCTGGTCGATTAGGGTCTTCGTATCGGTTATGAGTTCGATCCCCGCAATCTCTCTCCCGTGCCACGGAGCCATGGCGTCACGGTCACCGCGAAGCAATCGATTGATCGCAGCTTTGTATTTGGCGAACTCGCTCGCTGGTTTCGATCCGCGTGGTTTAGTCGCTCGGGCCCTCATTACCGGGAATTTGGAGGTGTCGGACGAGTCGGTCGCTCTTCGTTGCGCGAATGCGTCGCCTCGACGATCTTGCACGAGCGCTGATCCGGCGTAACGCTTGATCGTGCGAATCGTGACGCCGTTGTCGCGGGCAGCACTTGAGAGGTTGTCACCACGTCGCATTGCCGCCACTGCTTTCAGGGATCGTTCTCTTGCCGCGTGGCTAGGCTCTGAGACATGTAAAGGTGTGACGCCTGTTCGCGGCTTTTGATTCTTGCGGCGCCGGGATGTTTTGGTTCTCGCCATGCCGCGAAGATAAGAGGAACTGCGGCACTTTTGTAAGTACTCGGTTTTGTTTGCGAGTGGCTCGATTCGTCTTGATGCGTTCCCACGAGCTAGACTGCTTGCATTTACTTACGAGTAGGTTCGGGTCGCAAACCCGAGGAGACGAGGCATCCTTCTGCCTGCTTGTATCTATTCCCCGTAGGCTTCAAATGCTCGTGCAGAAGTGATTGAGGGGGAGGACTGCGAAGCCCAATGCGAGCATGGTTCAGAGCAAGGTTTAGCTCTGTTTTTGTGATTCTTGACGAACACGACGAATCTTGCGCCGTAAGTCAGGCTCACCCCAGGCCTCTTTCCAAGTAAGGCCGTTTCGCCATTCTCCACTAGCCAACCAATCGTGGAGAGGCTGGGCGTAGCACTCTCTAGTTCGGCGCAGAACTCTATGCCTTGCATGTTGGGGTTGGCGCTTAGAATCTTCTGGATGACGAGTAGAGTTTGAGTCTGCGCTCCCATCCTTTCCGCTTGTTTGGTCGCCGTACTGGAGCATGCGCCGTTTCCGTTCGAACTGCGCCAGCTGCGGCGGTCTCCTCGTTTCGTACCGTCTCGATCGCCTTTTGCAATTCCCACAAGAACACGCGCTTGGCTCCCTTCAGCAATCGGCTATGGCTGGGCCCTAGTCTCTCTGCCGTTTCCTTGTTCGGAACGTGATTAGTCTTCAGCATCCCAATGCCGAAGAACGCGAGAGAAATTCCAAACAGCCAAGCGGGAGCTCGCCAAGGTGGTGGCGGCGGAGGAGAAGACTCAGGGAACTGGATCGGTGTCGTGACGGTCTGTAGGAACGACCTGAACCGTGGCCATAGTCACCAAGTGACGGTTTTCTCCTTCACAGGCCAAGACGTACCAGTCACGGATCCAATCTATCGCTGCATGAATCGCGGGCTGTAGCTGAATCAGTGCCCAGTGATTTGCATCTTGTCCGGTGTCACGGGGATGAGCGAGCGCTAGTTTGAAATATCGACGGTAGGTGCGCCAGCAGCCCAACCATCTTTGCGCGCAGGGGGAAGAAAGATCGATAAAAGATTGCGCTCTTCCCGCCAATATTCGGTTGCCGGAGTTGGGAGCTACTCGAAGTGCTTCCATTTCACTCCGGGGATCGAGTTTGGAGAATTCGTCTTCGCACAAGTTGGCGACAGCCTCTGTTGCCGCTGTGAGAGCAAGATTAGTTTTGGGTTTAATTGGGGACATTTCCCGACACGGAAGTCTAATGGAACGTGCGAGGTCTCGCTATTGCGTCACTACGCACATCCGAGCGTGGCTATATAAGGGAACCGTTACTTTCAGAGAGAACGTTCTAAGTTGTAGAATGATAAGCGGATAGACGGGCCTGCCGACTGTTAGAAGCAGCCGACAAGCCCTAACCACCACTGGAGGTATGAGCTCCGATGGCAGCTTCAGGCACCCTACCGCAACCCAACTTTTCCCGCAAATCTCCGATTGGCAAGAGTGGCGTTTTGACGCTCTCCGGCTACGGCATCAAAGTGCGAATGCAATGTGGCCATCTCGAAATCGAGGATGGCATTGGCCCGGAGCGGCGCAGAATCAGGCTCGCTCGCGTGGGTCACGGACTGAAGAGGCTGGTCATCATCGGATCAGACGGCTTCATCTCCCTGGCTGCTCTCCAGTGGTTGGCGGATCAGGACGCCAGCTTCGTCATGCTCGCAGACTGATGGAAAGGTACTCGCGACCACTGGCCCCGTCCGACCATCCGAGGCGAAGCTGCGACGAGCTCAAGCTCTCGCGCATACGTCCGGAGCGGCGTTAAGAATCACGCGAGAACTGATCAGCCGAAAGCTTGACGGACAGGATCACGTTGCACGCCACAAGCTCTTGGACACATCCACCGCAGACACAATCGCTCGATTTAAGTCCGAACTGCCCACAGCTGACAGCATCAACTCGATCCGGTTGATCGAATCGCAAGCTGCACGCGCCTACTGGTCAGCATGGAGCACGTTGCCAATCAATTTCCCGAAGAATGATCTGCCTCGAATCCCAGATCATTGGCTCAGTTTCGGAGCGCGAGTCTCGCCTCTCACGGGATCGCCCCGGCTTGCCGCGAATCCACCCAACGCCATTCTGAACTACTTATATTCGCTCTTGGAGTCCGAGTCTCGATTGGCAGCTTCATGTCTAGGACTGGACCCCGGTTTGGGCGTCTTGCACGTTGACACCTCAGCTCGCGACAGCTTGGCGTGCGATCTCATGGAGCCCGCTCGTTCGCAAGTTGACGCTTATCTGCTTGATTGGATTACGCGCCAACCATTGAGGCGAGAGTGGTTCGCTGAGCGAGGCGACGGAAATTGTCGACTGACGGCTTCTACGCGGCTCGCCTCTCCGAGACAGCTCCAATCTGGCGACGAGCTGTGGCTCCGATTGCGGAGTGGGTCGCTCGTGCGTTTTGGTCAACCATACGAAGACCGGAACGCCCCAATTGCGACGAGACTGACTCAAAGCAACAAACGTGCAGCGAAAGGCAAGAAGCTGCCCCGCACCACGCCCCGCCCCTCAGCCGCAGAACGTCTGCTTGGGATGCGGGAAAGAAGTGGCTGGGAGCAGTACACGTTGTGCTATCTGCGCGGTTGAGGTCTCACGAACAAAGATGTTGGAGATTGCGAAGCAAGGGCGAATTGCTTCCAAGACCCCGGAATCCAGAGCACGGCTTGCGACGACGCAGCGCCGTCAAGCAACTGCCCGTCGGAACTGGAATCCCGAGCAGCCAGCCGGATTGGCTCACGGATGACTTCTACAAGAATCAGATTCAGCCTAGGCTAACCAATATCACGCTTTCCCAGATCGCCTCCGCGATTGACGTGTCTATTCTGTATGCGTCCGACATCCGCAGAGGAAGGAGAAGACCGCATCCGAGGCATTGGGAGGCGCTGGTTAAGTTGGTCGGCGTGGTGTGAGAGCAGTGTGGCGATGTGCATGTTCTTGCACACGTTGACTGATGTCTCGATTGAGCGCACAATTCTCAACGCGGATGAGGAGGTCCCCCGCCTTCTCATTTCGTTGTCTCTTCCTAATTGTCTCGGACTACCTCTCTCGCCGTGGTGGTGGCGCGTTTCAGCAATCACCAGCGAGAGCAGAGGACGCCATGCTCAGCCGGAATTATTCTGTTCACGTTGGTGCGATTGTTCTTGCCGTCCTCGCCTCGGTAATTATGGGAGGTAGTTCCCACGCCCAGGTCTTTGGGGGAGAGCCAATTTTGCCGTCAATTAGCGACAACGGCGGCGGGAGCCCACAGTCCATGGCGGTCAATGGAACGGGAACTTCGCAAGAACTGGAGGACGTGTTGCACGAGAAACATTTGAAGAGTTCAATTGACGGACTTGCATAGCCGTACCAATCTTGGATTTGTCTTCGCAATGATTGCGCTGTTCGTGGGCTGCGCTCTGGGGCAGGTTCGGGAAACGGTCTTCCCTGCATTCGCAAATACGCGGGTGACGACAGCAGCGCCTAAAGTGAAGGTGTCGGAGTTGACTTCGTCGGATGGGCAGGCTGGGGACAATTTTGGGTTTTCAGTTGCAATAGACGGCAGCGTGCTCGTGGCCTCCGCACCCCGTTTCGCGAACTTGGGTCAGGGAGCCGCGTACGTGTATGTAAATGCTGGAGGTACGTGGACGCAAGTTGCAAAGCTGACCGCCTCCGATGGGGGACCGGGTGACAGGTTCGGCTACTCGGTTGCGATCGTGGGCAACACGATAGCCGTCGGAAATGACGTGGATGGCGTATATGTTTTTGTCGAGCCCGTGACTGGTTGGGACAACGTATGACCGAGACTGCCAAATTGGTGACCGGAGTCTATGGAGGTGCTTCTGTGGCAATCTCGCCAAACCAGCACATCATTCTTGTCGGAACCCCCGGAGGCAGTTGCACTGGCGGTGTTGGCGTTTTTTATCTCCCAAATGGAGGCTGGGTCAACAAAACACAGTCAGATGGTGAACTGGATGCCCCATTCGGTTGGGTCGTGGCGATAAAGGACGGGCTGGTCGCGGTTGGCGGTCCAACCTGTGGCAACAGTTCCTCCGGCAGCGTCTATCTCTTTCACATGCCTTTCTGTCGTTGCCGAATGGTTCCATTTCAAACGCTAGTCCCCACCGACTCAACGGGAGGAGACGGATTCGGAACGTCTGTATCCATCAGTGAAGGTACGGTACTTGTAGGTGCTCCCCGTCGGCCAGCGGCTTATATTTTCGAGTACGACGGAACGGGTCAGGCGCGACAGGTGGCGGAACTGACACAGTCGCACCCATCCAATAACTGCTTCGCGTGCAGCGTTGCTCTGTTGAGGAACTTGGCCCTCGTGGGCGCGGAAACTGCCACGGTGAGTCACAACTTGCAGCAAGGCACCACATTCGCATATGTGAAACCTTTAAACGGTTGGACGGACACATCCACCACAAACGCAAAGTTTACGGCCCCTGACGGCGGTGCCAACGACTTCTTCGGCGTGTCGATCTCCCTCAGTAGCGCAGAGGCCGTCATAGGAGCTACAGACCATACTGTAAGCGGAAACGCAAACCAAGGGGCAGTGTATCTGTTCGGGAAGTAATCCTTTCTACCTTACACTCGCGTCCCCCCGTTCCTTCGTGTTACGCGACGCTCCTCACCTATGCACGAGCCCGACCTCCCCCCGCACAGGGCAGGCGGGCCCGGCCCGGGCCCGATTCGAAAGTGCAAGCAACGAACTCCTTCTAGGGGAACGTCAGTTCGAATACTGTTCCGTACTTCCTGCTGACGCCTCCCGAATACGCGGTTCCGTAAAGATTACCTTTCGCGTCGCGGATTACATTCGCACCGCCCGGAGTATCCCCGTCCAGTCCGCCAGTAAATTTATAGAGATGGTCCACGTCCCGGCGCTGTCCATTTTGAAAACGCCTCCGTAGTACCCGACAATCTCCAAGGTACCGTACAGATTGCCTTGAGAATCAATGACTACCCCGCTCGATGTACCCGCATCTCCACTGGGTGCGGTGTAGAGAGTTTCCTCGCCTGTCTTGCTGACTTTGAATATCGCCCCATTCACGTCTCCGCCACCTCCGCCGCCGTAGAGATTACCCGCGGAGTCCTTAGACAGATTCGCAAAGGGCGTTTGAATATCACGCCCATTGAAACCGAGGAAACTGTATAAAACCGATTCGACCCCAGAAGGGCTTAGCTTGAAGATCGTTCCATAATTACTTGCTCCGCCCTCGACTGTGACTCCATAAAGATTTCCCCACGCATCGCGAGCCATCCTGCCAAACGGATACTTTCCGTCGGTTCCGCCTTTGAAGCTATAGAGAGTTGTCAGGGTCCCACTGCTTGGCTCAAAGCGAAAAACACTTCCGGCATCGTTAGCTCCGCCGCTCCCGCTCGTTCCGTAAAGATTCCCGGCCTTGTCAGGGATCATCGTGCAATTCGGAGTATGGCCATCGGTCGAACCCGTGAACGTGTACAGCGTGGACTCGGCCCCCGTCATCGAATCGATCTTGAAGATTGTTCCTGCATTCGTAAGCGCCCCCAAAATCGGTGACGCCATAGAGGCTAGTTCCGACCCAAGTCAACTGATTGTTGGGCGACGCCCCATCCGCACCTCCAGTAAAGGTGTAGAGCAGTTTGTAACGACCGCCTGGGCTGATTGAGAAGACAGTCCCCCAGTTGTATGCTCCGCCGTCGAGAGTCACCCCGTAGAGGTATCCGTTTGGACCAAAGATCACGCCGCTGGTAGGGTTCGCTCCGTCGTTTCCTCCGAGAAAGCCGTGGAGCAGCTTGAAAGTAGATTGCCCCTGCATCGGCGCAGCAACAACTGCTATCAACGCGAGGGCCAAAGATAGCGCAAGTTTCGGAGTCCGCACGGCAATCTCCTTTGGGGTTTCAGCCCTCTGAGGGGTGAGGGCCGCGAGAAGCTTACACCCGTTGCAACGTTGGGACAATGTGCAGAAAAGTGCGGTCGAGAGATTGAAGTTAACTGTCGAGAACTGGCCTCAAAACCCCGCCCGACCGTCAATTTTGCGACTGTAACTATTTGCTTGCCCTGATCTCCGCAAGCAATTCTTTGGTCGGTTTGAATTGCCCAAGGTCATCGAACGAACTAATGATTATTGGTCTTAATTGCTCGACTATTCTGGATTTTTCGATTCGGTACATTTGAACGTAGAGATCAAGTTCCGGCACTGTGGCGCGTTTCTGAAACTCCCTTAGCGCAGCGGGGCGATTGCCGTCGAACCAGATCCACTTGAATCCAGCACTTCTGAGTTGCAGCACACGGGAGACTGATGGCTCGTGATCTGGTCCAAAGCCCCACGTGATCACCACGTTTCTTTCTTCATTCAATAGCTCGTCGATGAATTGTGATGGATTGCGGAAAAAATGATTGAGAGTCTGCGCGTCTTCGAGGTCGCGATGCAGGAAGCCGAACTCTTCCGCGAACTTGTCTCCATACGTTGTTTTGCCGGTTCCTGGAATACCAGTTATCAGAAGGAGATCGCGTTCGAACGCTGGATGTTCACCCATGATGGCAACAATGTATACGAAGATGGATACGTCAATGCAGAACAACTGACGCTACCGCTCATTGACCTGTCGAATGTCGGGGACCGGGAGGGAGCATTTTGCCGTCTGTATACACCACCCCCTCCGGGGTTTGACCCTCTGCTTGGGAGACCTTAAACTGAAGGGGTTCTCCGCCTATCTTTAATTTCGTGGCCCGGAGGGTGGAGTGGCCATCCTGCGGGAGGGATTCCTGAGTCGTTTCCTTGGTGGTTGGATAAGTTGGGCTTCGAGGTTCGGTGGTGGCGGCCCTGGTGGGCCTGCTGGCGCCCCGTTTGCGTGGCGGACAACAATAGTCCGATTACGCTGGATACGAGCGAGACGCTGTTCGCCGTGCTGACGGCGATGAATACGTGCGGCTACGACGTGGACCTGAACGTTTCGGATGCGCAACGGCTGAACATTCGGGCCGAGGTGCAGAGGAATCTGCAGGGCTCGGACGAGGCGCAGGCGGCGCTGACCACGATGTGCGACTGGTATCAGGCGCATCGCGGCAGAGATGCGGCGCACGACTTGTCGCAGTATGTGTCGCTGGCGCTCTATCTGCAGGGACCTCCGCAGTTTTTGCCGCGGGTGAAGGAGGACGAACTGCCTCCGGATGCGGTGCCGATTGCGGCGTTCGGCGCGCTACTCGAAAAGTTTTACGACAAGGCTGGGCTGCACGGGATCTGGGAGCGGCACCGGGCGAACTATGCGTCGCTGGTGGAGCGGTATCACGTGCCGCTGGCGAAGATGGTGTTCGATACGGATATCTACCTGAAGCTGCAGTCGGGCGGATATCTGGGGCGGACGTTCACGATTTACCTGGATTTCATGGGCGATCCGAGTGAGGCGAATGCGCGCAACTACGGGACGGACTACTACGTGGTCGTGTTTCCTTCGCCGGATCCGAAGGCGCTGGATCCGCTGAAGATGCCGCAGATCCGGCATGCGTATCTGCATTACCTGCTCGATCCGATGGCGGACAAACATTTCAGCGCGATCAAGCGGCTTGAACCGCTGCTGCAGTCGGTGAAGCGGGCGCCGCTGGACGAGAGCTTCAAGAACGGATATTTCGTTGCTGGTGACGGAGTGCCTGGTGCGGGCGATCGAGATTCGGACCAACGGGCAACAAGCAGACGGCGGAAGCGATGCGCATGCAGGCGGTGGATGACGCGGTGAAGCAGGGCTACATCCTGACGAAGTATTTCTACACTTCGCTGCTGGCTTTTGAAAAAGATCCGGCGGGATTGCGGACAGCCTATGGGGACATGCTCGACGGCATCGATTTGAAGGCGCAGCAGAAGGCGGCGAACGAAGTGCAGTACGCCAGCGTCTCGGCGCCGGAATTGGTGCAACTGTCGCGCATGGAAGACCGGCGGATGCTGGTGACGGCCGAGAAGCGGCTGGCGGCGGGCGATCCCAAGGGCGCGCAGGAACTGGCGCAGCAGGCGCTGGATAAGAAGATCGGGGATCAGGGGCGGGCGCTGTTTATCCTGGCGCAGGTGGCGGTGGCGAACAAGAATCGCGGATGGCGCGCTGGAGAATTTCCAGAAGGCGATTGAGGCGACGAAGGATCCCAAGGTGATTGGGTGGTCGCACGTGTACCTGGGAAGGATTCTGGACATGAAAGAGGAGCGCGAGAGCGCGATGAACGAGTATCGCGCGGCGCTGACGACGGGGGCGGACCTGCCCGAGGTAAAGGCGGCGGCGGAACGCGGGTTGCAGCAGGCGTATGAGCCTCCGGCGAAGCCGCAGTAAGGTCGCGGCGAATTTTGGCTTACGCGTGGCGACGGACTAGCGGGAGATCTCTCGCTTTGCCTGAAAAACGGCTACGCTCAGGATGACAACACAAACTGCGGCCGGCAGATCAGGTAGAATGCGCGGTTACGGAAATCGAATTCATTTAAAAACTGGGAAGTCTGGGAGCGAGGAGAACGCATGAAGCGAGCAGCGATCGTGGTCGCAGTGCTGGGAATGTGCGCTTGGAGTTTTGGGCAGGCGACAAACCGGCGGCGCAGACTCGCGGCCCGCGGGGCAGGCGGCAGGCGGCGGCAGCGCCGCAGGGCAAGCGGCCACCGCGGCGAAGACCGCAGCCTGAGTTTGACGCGTACAAGGCGGCGATGGCGCATAACGGATGCTGCGGCAACGGAAAAAGCGGCTGACGACTTTGCCACGAAATTTCCCGATAGCGAGTTGCGTGGCCGTGCTCTATACAGCCGCGATGCAGACGCTACCAGCAGGCGAACAATGCCGACAAGATGATGGACATGGCGCAGAAGGTTCTCGCGTATCGATCCCGACGATCCGGAGGCGCTGGTGGGAGTGGCGCAGGTGTTGGCGGAGCGGACTCACGACACGGATCTGGATCAAGGATCAGCGTCTGGCAGAAGCGAAGAAAGATGCCGAGCGCGCGCTGGTGACGGTCGATACGGACGTTCCAACGTCGGGATATCCGCCGGATCAGATTGGCAGCATACAAGGGGTTTTTGCGGTCGGAAGCATACGCGATTCTGGGCACGCTGGCGTCCAACGCGAAGAATTGGGCGGAGGCCGAAACGAATTTGCGGAAGTCGATTGACGCCTGCCCGCAGCAGCCGGATGCCGTTGCCGTCTTTCGGCTGGCAGTCGCGCTCGACATGCAGAACAAGTATCCGGAGGCTTTGAAGTATCGCCAATCAGGCGGTGGATCTGACCAAGGATCGGCCGGACTCGGGCGTGGGAAAGGCGGCGCGCGAGGAGCAGGATCGGTTGACGAAGTTGAACAGCGGGCACGGCTCCGGGGCAGACTCCGAAGAACCAGCACATTCAAGAACTGGCGAGCTTCGCTCGCCGGACAGCGGAGGGCGGCTGTCCCTACAGTATGAAGGAACGGGAAATCACGGCGCTGGAAGAGGGACTGGGCTACCACTTCCGGCGGCGGGCAGTGATCGAGCAGGCGGTTACGCACAGTTCGCAGGCGCGCGAACAGGAAGCGCAACAGGCGGGCGAGAGCAAGTACAGGTCAGCGACAACGAGCAACTGGAGTTTCTGGGCGATGCGGTGCTGGCCCTGGTGACCAGCGAAGAGTTGTTTCATCGCTTTCCGCAGTTTCGTGAGGGCGAACTCTCGAAGCTGCGGGCGCACCTGGTGAGTGAACGGCATTTGATCCGGGTGGCACAGCAGTTGGAGTTGGGCCACTACCTGCGGCTGGGGCGCGGCGAGGAAAAGAGCGGTGGCCGGGGCAAGACGGCGCTGCTGGTGGATGCGCTCGAGGCGATTCTGGCGGCGATTTATCTGGACGGCGGACTTGAAGTGGCGCGTGAGTTCGTTCGGCGGACATGTGATTGCACCGGAATTGGAGCGGATGGAGCGCGGAGGCGGCACACTGCCGGTGACGGATTTCAAGTCTGCGCTGCAGGAAGCGGTGCAGAGCCTGGGACTGCCGCAGCCGGCATACGTGCTGGTCGAGGAGGCGGGTCCAGAGCACAGCAAGACATTTACGGTGGAGGCACGTCTGAATCCGAAGAACGGCAAAGAGCCGGAGTTTGTGGGACGCGCGCAGGGTTCGACGAAGAAGACGGCCGAGCAAGATGCGGCGCGGCAACTGCTGACGTTCCTGGCGTCGCGGCCGAAAACCGCTGAGACGAAAGTCTTCGGGGCGTTCCTCTGCACCCGGTGGATAAGTAGAGTTCATGGATTCCCCTAAGCCTCCCATCGTAAGCACGGTCAGCAGCGACGTCATTGGATCGCTGCAGTCGCTGCTGGGCACGGTGGTGATTGCGATTTTTGTGATCACCTTTATCGTGCAGGCGTTTCAGATTCCCTCGGAATCGATGGAGAACACGCTGCTGGTCGGTGACTACCTGCTGGTCAACAAGCTTTGCTACGGGGGCCGAGGATTCGGCTCTGATGCCGTACGAGAAGATTGCGCGCGGCGATATGATTGTCTTTCATTATCCGGTGGATCCGACGCAGCATTTTGTGAAGCGAGTGATTGGCGTGCCCGGGGACCGGTTGCGGCTGGTGAGCAAGAAGGTATGGATCAACGGCAAGCCGCTGGATGAGCCGTACGTGCGCTTTCTGGAGCCGCCAAATAATCTGTTCCGCGACAACTTTCCGCGGCTGGACGTTCCGGCGCTGGGCCTCGAGGGAAAGTGGTGGCTCGAGATGCGGAAGCTGGTGGAGGATGGACAGCTCATCGTGCCCGAAGGACACTACTTCGTGATGGGCGACAATCGCGACGACAGCCAGGACAGCCGGTACTGGGGATTTGTTCCGCGGGAAAATATTATTGGCAGGCCGCTGCTGATTTACTGGTCGGTAAAGCCCGTGGTCGTGGATCCGCCGCCTGGATCCGTTGCGGGCAAGCTTTATCGCGTGCTCTATTCCGCGACGCACATCCTGCAGATCACGCGCTGGAACCGCACGCTGCGGCTGGTACACTGAAAGGGTGTCAGGTCATCACTGTGGCAAAGATAGAAAATAAAGTGGAAGAGAACATCGCCGAGGAGAAACCGAAAGAGACGACGGTGGAATTTCTGTCGTCGCTGGCGGCGGTGCTGGTAACGGGCCTGTTCATCATCACGTTTGTGGTGCAGGCGTTTGAGATTCCGTCGAGTTCGATGGAGAACACGCTGCTGATCGGCGATCACGTGTTCGTGAACCGCATACAGTTTGCGCCCAAGAGTTCGTGGATCGGGCCGCTGATTCCCTACCGCGACGTCCACTTCAGAGACATCGTCGTCTTTTTGCATCCCGATCCGGCAGAGACTGGCATGTACGTGGTCAAGCGGATTATCGGGCTGCCGGGCGACCGCATCCACCTGCGCAATGGAGTGGTTTATCGCAACGGCGTTGCCCTGGATGAGCCTTACGTTGACCACGACGCCGATACTGAGGATCCTTATCGCAACAATTTCCCGTCCGTGCCGCCGGAAGATGGTCCAAATATCTCGGCGAACTGGCTGGTTGATCTGCCGTCTCACATCCAGGGTGAGGATCTGGTAGTTCCTCCGGACCATTACTTCGCGATGGGCGACCATCGGGGCGTAAGTCTCGACAGCCGCTATTGGGGATTCATCCCCAAGGAGAACGTCATTGGGCGGCCGATGTTTATCTACTGGTCGTTTGAGACGCCGCCGGACCAGTACCGTAAGACCAGTTGGGGTGATCGCGCTTTATTCTTTGGCAAGGTCGTACTGCACTTCTTCGACGAGACCCGCTGGAAACGAACGTTGAACGTTGTAAAATGATGCCCCTCGAAGGTCCAGTAAGGGAGCAGTGAAAGTTTCTTCTAAACGGCGCTTGATAGCGGTAGCAACTCTTGTTGTGCTGCTGCTATTTGTTTTTCGACCGGGCGCCTCCCGTTTGAAATCGCGAGTCGTTTCCTCCGTCAGTTCAGGGGTCGGCCGTTCCGTGGACATCGGATCGGTCCAGATCCGACTGCTGCCGCGACCGGGATTCGATATCAAGAACCTGGTGGTTTACGACGATCCATCGTTTGGCGCCGAGCCCATGCTGCGAGCCGGGGAAGTGACGGCGTCTCTGCGCCTGCTTTCGCTCCTCCGCGGACGGATCGAAATTGCGCGTCTCGACCTGACAGAACCGAGCCTGAATCTAGTTCATCGAGACAACGGGCGTTGGAACCTGGAAGCGTTGCTGGAGCACACCGCCCAAATTCCACTTGCGCCAACGGGGAAAGCGAAAACGGAGCGGAGACTGGGGTTTCCCTATATTGAGGCCACGTCGGCGCGGATTAACTTCAAGAACGGACCAGAGAAGAAGCCCTACGCTCTGACGAATGCGGATTTCTCCCTGTGGCAGGATTCGGAGAATTCGTGGGGCGTCCGGCTCAAAGCGCAACCGTTCCGTACCGATCTGAACTTGAATGATACGGGTACGCTGTGGGTGAGCGGGACGTGGCAACGCGCGACCACCGTGCGCGATACGCCCCTGCAATTCAGTATGGAGTGGAATAAGGCCCAGCTTGGACAGCTGACGAAGTTCTTCATGGGAACCGACCAGGGCTGGCGGGGATCGGTGCAATTGGATGTGACGATGGCGGGGACGCCGGCGAATCTGCAGATTGCGAGTGATGCATCCATTCAAGATTTTCGCCGTTATGACATTGCCACCGGCGATGCTCTACGCCTGGCGGCACATTGCGACGGGCGGTACAGTTCAGTCGAGCATGCGTTTCACGAAGTGCTCTGCAACGCCCCGATTGGAAACGGGATGATCACCTTGAAAGGAAACCTCGGTCTTCCTGGGAGCCGGAACTATGATCTGGCATTGAACGCGGAGAACGTCCCGGCAAGTGCGATCGTAGCGCTGGCACAACGGGCAAAGAAGAATCTCCCCTCGGATCTTGTGGCGAAAGGAACTGTGAGCGGCAGCGTCACGGTTAAGGAGAACGCAGAAACTGCGAGATTACGATTCGATGGGCTGGGAGAAATTGCCGACCTTCGGTTGGCTTCGGCAACGAGCAAGGCAGAGATCGGGCCGGAGACGATTCCGTTTAGGCTGACGACTGGTGATGCAGGGCGAAATAATCTTGCGAGAAAGCTAGCGGTTCGCAAGAGTACCGCCATGATGTTTCCGGATGGATCTCGGGTCGAGTTCGGACCGTTCCCCGTGGCGATCGGACGCCCGGGAGCAACGAACGCTCGCGGATGGATCAACCGCTCTGGATATAGCGTGTCGTTGGCTGGGGAAACCGAAATTGGCAAGGCGCTGCATATGGCGGGAATGATTGGCCTTCCGGCGCTGCAAACGACAGCGATAGATGGCACAGCGAATATTGATCTGCAAATCGCTGGTTATTGGGCGGGTTGGAGCAATGGAGCGCAATCCGGCTTTCCCAGACCGCAAGTCACCGGGTTCGCGAAATTGCGAAACGTGCGCATGGCCGTGCGCGGAACAGGCGAGCCCGTCGAGGTTGCTTCGGCCGACATGGAACTTGCGCCCGACAATGTGCGGATCGGGAGGTTGAGCGCGAAAGTTGCGGGCACGCAATGGACGGGGTCGCTTGAAATGCCACGCGGATGCGGAACTGCGGGCGCTTGCGAAGTGAATTTCAATCTGAATGCGAACCAGATTGCGCTCGGAGAGTTGAGCGAGTGGGCGGACCCGAGTCCCAAGGCGCGGCCATGGTATCGGGTACTGGAATCGAACACGCAATCTGGCCCATCGTTTCTTGGGAGCCTGCGCGCGTCGGGGCATGTGACGACGGAACGTTTACAGATGCAGACTCTTGTGGCCACGCACGTATCCGCGGACGTAGATCTGGATGGCGGGAAGCTGGAGATATCTGATTTGAATGCGGACTTTCTCGGCGGGAAACACCACGGTGAATGGCGGGCGGATTTCAGCGGCAAGCCAGTTTGCGACGGTAGCGGTAGCCTTACCGGAATTTCGCTGGCTCGCTTCGCGAACACAATGAAGGACCAATGGGTCGAAGGAACCGCGAGCGGCAGCTACGAGCTAAGAGGAACTTGCACATTGGATTTCTGGCCATCGGCAGAAGGCGCGCTACGGTTTGAAGTTAAGGATTCGACGCTGTCTCATATTTCTCTTGGAGAGGATGTGGGAGCGTTGAAAGTGACGCGGCTCAGCGGACAAGCGCGATTGCACGCAGGAACGTTCGAGATGAAGGAAGCGATGCTGGAATCACCCGCCGGGAAGTTCCTGTTGAGCGGAACGGCGTCGCTGAAGCGGGAACTCGATCTGAAGCTGGCGAAGCCCTCGAATGGCACTCCGGCCGCGGCTTATACGATCAGCGGAACGCTGGCTGAGCCGCGCGTGGTCCAAACCTCGTTGAATCCCGAGACGCAAGCACAGCTCAAACCTGTCGCTGCTAAATAGTTCTTACGGCACATATCCTGCGCCGCGCAGAACCTTACCGGGGAGAGCGCCAGTCATCTTTCCCTCTTCGATGACCGGCACGCCGTTCACGAGCACGTAGTCCATTCCCTCGGAGAGCTGATTCGGGTTGTCAAATGTGGCGCGATCGTGGACGGTCGCCGGATCGAAGATGACCACGTCGGCCCACATGCCAGCCTTGAGAACCCCACGATCGGTCAGACGCATACGCTGCGCTGGGAGCGCGGAAAACTTGCGGATGGCATCTTCGAGCGTCAGAACTTTCTCCTCGCGAACATATTTGCTCAGGATGCGTGGGAATGTCCCGAAGGCACGCGGGTGAGGATGAGCCTGGCCGAGAATTCCTTCCGGCGATGTGCCTTCGGAATCGTTATCTATGGCGACCCACGACTGCTGCAAGGCCAGAGTGACGTCAGGTTGCGACATACCGAAGACGGCGACTCCAGTGGAAGGATCTTCGATTAGAAAGTCGAAGAGCGCATCCATGGGATCTTTGTTCCAGAGTTTGGCGATCTCTGACAGACGCTTGCCCTGCAGTGGCACCAACTTTGGATTCTCGACGGCTCCGATCATGATGGCTTCGGGACCGGGGATCTCCTGCCATTCATTGTCCCAGTTACGTGAAGCAGTCATCATGTCTTTGCGAATGCGGTCGCGGGTGCCAGGGTCTTTCAGACGCTCGACGAGTTTCGCTGTGCCGCCATCGTGCGCCCAGGGCGGGATGAACGCGGAAAAATCGTTGTACCAAGCGGTGTAAGCGTAGGTGTCGGCGCTGACATCGGCGCCGGCGCTGCGGGCAGAATCGATTTTCGAAACGACTTCGGGCATGCGTCCCCAGTTGTTCTTGCCCGCGACTTTGATGTGCCAGATTTCGACGGGGATGTGGGCTTCTCGCCCGATACGCAGGGCTTCGTCAATCGATTCGAGGACGGAATCACTCTCGTTGCGCATGTGAGTGGCATAAATACCACCGGACTTGCCAGCCTCGGCGGCGAGAGCGATCAACTCCTCAGTCTTCGCGTAGGGAGCGGGGGCGTATTCAAGCGACGTGGAAACGCCGACCGCGCCGTCTTTCATGCCATCGCGCACCAGCGCCTTCATCTGCTCGAGTTGCTCTGGCGTGGGTTGCTTGTCGTCATCGCCGAGCACCATGCGGCGGACTTGGGTTGCGCCAACATACGTGGCGAAGTTGATTCCGATGCCCTGCTTTTCGAGCCGTGCAAAATACTGGCGGAGGGTGCGCCAGTCAGGCGTGATCTTGTAATGATCGTATCCGCTGCGGTCGGACTGAACGATGGCGTCGTTGAGCGGTGCGATGGAGTTGCCTTCCCCGGTGATTTCGGAAGTGATGCCCTGGAAAATTTTCGAGGGCAGGCGCGGGTCAACGAGGATGGTGAGTTCCGACTGACCGAGCATGTCGATGAAGCCCGGTGCAACGACTTTGCCAGCCGCGTCAATCGTGCGCTTGCGCGGGGAGGTGGAGAGATTTCCGATGGCGGCGATTTTGGCATCGCGGATGCCGACGTCACCGGAATACCACGGGGAGCCCGTGCCGTCGATTATGTGGCCGTTGATGATGACTACGTCGAATGGCTGATGAGTTTGCGCCTGCAAGCACGAAGCGGCGATCAGGATCAGGACGAACACAGCTGGTGGTAGGGACTTGACCTTCATTGACGTCATCTCCATACGACGGGTTCGGCTACGAAGAAAAAGCTTATCGCAAAGTTCGCTAAGAAAATCCGCTAAGGACGCTAAGAAAAATCTCATTGCGTTTGCGCTCGGGAAGTTTTCTTGGCGTATGCGAACGCGCCGCATGCGACCCAGATTCCCATCGCCAGCCATTCATAAACGGTGAAATGGCCGGGGACCGTGGGCACGAGTTTCATCAGCGCCATCACAATTCCAACAGCTAATCCGAACGCGGCTATCATGCGCTCAGCTATCGAAAATTGAATCGCGCTGCTCTTCCCTTCCCGACCCAGCGCAAGGAAGGCGGCACAAGTCGCCGACCATCCGATGGCGCAAGCGACTGAGCCGACCTCAGTAATGGGAACGAGGATTGCGTCGCCCAGCAGCATACAGGCCGCCGTGGCGAGGCCGATGCACAGGACCGCCGCCGACGGCGTTTGATGGCGAGGATGGATTTCGCCCACGCCCGGATTCACCATGCCGCGGCGTCCGAGGGCAAAGAGCAGTCGGCTGGCCGCAACGAAATTTCCATTGAAGCACTTGAACAGCGACAGCAAGGCGGCCGCGAGGATAATGTTGACGATCCACCGAGAACCGACTGCTTGCTGAAAGGCAACGGCAGTCATGAACTTCGTTCCGGTTAGCTGTCGCCAAGGAGCAACAAACGCCACCGCCGCCACGATGCTGGCGTAGAACAGAGTACCGACGATGATTGCCATCCAAATGGCTCGGAAGAAACTGGTTGCACGGAAGTCGGCGCTGGCCTCCTCCGCGGCTTTGCCTACGGATTCGAATCCGGTCATGAAATAAGGGACGATTTGAATGACCAGCAGAATCGAAACCAACGGAGCGTGTGTGAAGAGTGGAGGAAAATTCGCCGGAGAACCGCGGCTCACGCCGAGCCCCACGAAAACCACAAAGAGGGCGAGGGTACCGAAGCTGGTCCAATTCTGAAAAGTGGCGCTGAGGCGAATGCCCCGATAGTTGAGGATCGTGAGGAGCGCAGTCAGGACAAGACCGATCAGGAGGTGCGGGAGATAAACTGGGCGGCCGGCGACGCGGTAAAGCTCGACGGAATCGAGTCCAGGAATGATGTAACCTGCGATGCGGCCGACGGCGACGGCCTCCCACGGGCACACAATGAAGTAGGCGAGTGTCATCATCCAGCCGGTGGCGAAGCTGGCATGGCGCGAAAAAACTGCGGACGTGTAGGCAACTTCTCCCGCGGCGTCGGGCATGGCGACGACCAATTTGCCGTAGACCCATCCGATGGGCAGCAAGACGGCGCCACCGATGACGAAGCCGAGCACAGTGCCGAGCGCGCCGCCACGGAGCAGCCAGTCGTCCATGATAACGAGCCAGCCGACGCCGACCATGGTTCCCCATCCCAGGGTGAAATAGTCGGTAGCACGTAGTTTGCGAGCGAGAGTGGTCACGGGATTTTATTGGATGAGGGGAGCGGCGCGAATTATAAAGCATTTGGAAGACCGGCTTGCGGCTTTCGGCGGCCCGCTGGCGGCTGTCCGAGTTTGCAGAGCGTCATCTCCGGAAGCCGAGCACTGACAGCCGGAAGCCTTCTTTCCCCGGCTTTTCGCGTGTTAGTATCGAACTCAGCCCTGCATGACACTTCAACATTTGATCCGTTCAGCAGCCCTGCCGCTGGCCGCGTTTCCGGGCGGGGAACTTCGTAGAAAATGACCTCTTCGTCGAAAACTCGCAAGCGCGTGCTCAGCGGAATGCGGTCGACCGGAAAGCTGCATCTCGGCAATTATGTGGGCGCCCTGCAAAACTGGGTCGGCATGCAGGATCAGTACGAATGCTTTTTCTGCGTCGCCGACTGGCATGCGCTGACGACCGATTACGCCGACACGTCGCAGGTGAAGGAGAATTCGCTCGAAGTCGCGCTCGACTGGCTGGCGGCCGGACTCGATCCGGAGAAGTCGGTGATTTTCATTCAGTCGCACGTTCCGGCGCACGCGGAGTTGCACCTGCTGCTTTCGATGATCACGCCTCTGGGCTGGCTGGAGCGCGTGCCGACGTACAAGGAGCAGCGCGACAATATTAAGGACAAGGATCTCGGGCACGTACGGATTTCTGGGATATCCGGTGCTGCAGTCGTGCGGACATTCTGGTCTACAAGGCCGATTGTGTTCCGGTGGGCGAAGATCAGGTGGCGCACGTGGAGCTGACGCGGGAGATTGCGCGGCGGTTCAACGGGTTCTATCCGCAAGAAGACGCCAATCCGAGGGGACTGGCTTCCGATGACGACGCCAACGTAGTTTTCCCCGAGCCGCAGGCCTGACTTACGCCAGCGGCGAAGCTTGCCCGGGACTGACGGGCGCAAGATGTCGAAGTCGTACGGGAACACGATCATGCTGACCGATCCGGAGCCGGTCGTGCGGCAGAAGCTGAAGACGATGGTGACCGACCCGGCGCGGGTGCGGCGGACCGATCCCGGGGAATCCGGATGTGTGTCCGGTGGGCGATCTGCACAAGATTTTCAGCAGCAAAGAGACGATGGCCAAGGTGAACTGAAGGCTGCCGTTCGGCGGGCATCGGCTGCATCGAGTGCAAGGGCTGGGCGGCGGACGCGCTGGTGCACATTGCTGAATCCGATGCAGGAGCGGCGCAAGAAATATGAGGAGAATCCACGGCTGGCGTGGGATATTCTGGAGGCAGGGCGCGAAGCGGGCGCGGCGACGTTGCGGCCGAGACGATGAAGGATGTGCGCGCGGCGATGGGGATGTCGCTGGAGTATGAGGCGCCGCAAAACCAGTAAGAGTAGTCGTAGCAACGCAGGGTGCATAGATCCTTCGCTTCGCTCAGGATGACAGGGCAGATTTCGATGACGGAAGAAGCAAAAATCGTGTTGGCGGAACCGATCATCGCGGCAGTCAGGCACCGTTGCGTGCCCCGCCCGCGTCTGCGACCAAGGACGCGACGCAAGAAGGAAGAGAGCGACTTCCCTTTCGCGGTCGCGTCGGCGACGTCTACGAAGGGCCGCTCGACCTGCTGCTGGACCTGATCCGCAAGCAGGACATCGACATCTACGACATCCCGATCGCGAAGATCACGGCGCAGTATCTCGCGTACGTGGAGAAGATTGCGCGAGCTGGATGTGAACGTTGCGGCCGAGTTCATCTACATGGCGGCGGTGCTGATTCACATCAAGTCGAAGATGCTGCTGCCGCGCGATCCGGCTGCGACGGCGGAGGAGCAGGAAGATCCGCGCGACGAACTGGTGAACCGGCTGCTGGAGCACGAGAAGTTCAAGTCGGCGGCGCAGATGCTGTTGCAGAAGCAGCAGATTGAAGATGCGGTGCTGGTCGAATCCCGTCGCTCAAAGAGTTCATGGACGCGGAGGGCACTGAGCCGGAAATCGCCGCCGACGTGATCGACCTGGTGAAGACGTTTCAGCAGGTGCTGGAGCGGGTGCGCACACGTCCGGTCCTGCAACGTGGACGAAGAAACGGTCACGGTCGGGCAGATGATCGACTATCTGCGGCGGCGGTTGTCGCTCGAAGACCGGCCGATCCGCCTGAAGCAGATTCTGATGCGACGTGCAGTCGCGGCAGGCGCTGGTGTGCATGTTTCTGGCGCTGCTGGAACTGGTGCGGCTGCAGGCGATCCAGGTGCGGCAGGAGAAATTGTTTGGAGAAATCGCTGTCCGCAAGCACACGCACTTTGACGAAGTCATGAACGAGCAGGCGGCGGTGAGGGACGACTGGAAATGAAAGCATCAGGTAGTGATTCAGTGGCTAAGTTCGTCCAGGTTTGCTGAGCAACTGGTCACTGACCACTGAACACTATGTCTATTAAAAGCTCAACTCGAAGCCATCATTTACGCGGCGGAGACGCCGATCACGCTGGAGCAGATGACGCGCTGGTGAAGGAGTCCGATTGTCGCCGAAGGTGTCACGCGACGCGCGCCGAGATCAAGTCGCGCGTGCGATCGAGCCTGGAAGAACTTGTCGGCGAGTACGGCTCGCCGCGATCACGGCATCGAGATCCGCCAGGTCGCGGGCGGATATCGCATGTCCACCAAGCCGGAGCAGCACGAGGTGGTGCGCTCGTTCGCGAAGAGTTTGAAGCCGCCGATTCGGCTGTCGCTGCCGGCGCTCGAGACTCTGGCCGTCATCGCTTACAAGCAGCCGGTGACGGTGCCGGAGATCAACGACATTCGCGGCGTGGATTCCGGCGGCGTGATCGGCACGCTTGCTCGATCGCAAGCTGATCACGACGGCGGGACGCAAAGCAGGTGATCGGGCGTCCGATTCTTTACAAGACGACGAAAGAATTCCTGATGCGGTTCGGGCTGAAGGATGTGAACGAATTGCCCAGCATGGAGGAGTTCGAAAAACTGGTGGCGGAGTCGTTTCAGGCGGAGTTGATTCCGGCAACACCCACAGCAAGCGCGGAAGGTGGCGTCACGGCCGAAGAAGAACCGGCCCGTGAGCATGTACCGGAAGCGGACCAGACGGTCTGATCGATTTTGTCGTCCCTCCGGGACTTGTTCTTGTTTTCGTTCTTACCCAGCGCTGAAGCGCTGGGCTAATTTGTTTTCGCCTGCGGGGCTTGAATTTCATTATGCCTCTTGAACGTCTACAAAAGATTATCGCCGCTGCTGGAGTCGCTTCGCGGCGCAAGGCGGAGGAACTGATCTCCGCCGGCCATGTGCAGGTCAACGGAACGGTCGTCACCGAACTGGGCAGCAAGGCCGATCCGGAAACCGATCACGTTCGGGTGAACGGAAAGCTTCTGCACGGGCCGCAGCGACACATCTACCTTCTGCTCAACAAGCCCAAAGGCTACGTCACAACGATGAGCGATCCGGAAAAGCGGCCGACCGTGATGGACCTGATGCGTGGCGTCAAAGGGCGCGTGTACCCGGTGGGTCGGCTGGACTATGCCAGCGAAGGTTTGTTGCTGCTGACCAACGACGGCGAGTTGGCGCATCGCCTGATGAAAGCGGCCTCACATGTACCGAAGACCTATGTGGTGAAAGTGGCGGGGACACCCAAGGAAGAAGCGATCACGAAGTTGCGCGCTGGAGTTTCGATCGCGACTGATGATGGCAAACGCGTGAAGACGGGGCCTGCTTTGGTGCGCGTGGTAAAGCAGGCGGCGAATCCGTGGTACGAGATCACGCTGATCGAAGGGCGGAATCGCCAGATTCGGCGCATGTTTGAGACGGTGGGGCATCACGTGGAAAAAATCAAGCGCGTCCGCTACGGGCCGCTCACGCTCGATGTTCCTCCCGGCAAGTTCCGGTCTCTGACGTTGAAAGAAGTCGAGCGATTAAAATCCGCCAGCAAAGGCGCGACAGGCGCGAAGCAATCGGTATCCTGAACGGCGAGCATGAGCCGATTTTTTGATCTGGTCTCGAAGCCGGTCCGCGACATGGGCAGCTACCTGCCGAGCCCGCTGCCGAGACAGGCTCCCGCGGAAACCCAACCGCGGCTGATCAAGCTGAACTCCAACGAAAATCCTTTCGGGCCTTCGCCGCGCGCGATTGAAGCGATGCGAGTGGCGCTGGCTTCCGCGCATACTTATCCCGACGACGACTGCACCGAACTACGCAGGAAATTAGCCGCGCACCACGCAGTACCAGCCGAGCAGGTTCTCGTGACTGCGGGTTCGACGGCGCTGTTGGGTCTGCTGTGCCAGACGATGCTTGGACCCGGACTGAATGCGGTGACGAGCGAGCGCTCGTTCATCGTCTACTCGATGGCAGTGCAGGCGTCCGGGGCGCAGCTCATCGAGACTCCGATGCGGGACGATGCTTACGATCTTAGCGCGATTCTGGATGCGATCAACGAAGACACGCGCATCGTGTTCCTGGCTAATCCGAATAATCCCACTGGAACGATGCTCGACGCCGCTGCGGTGGACAAGTTCATCGCTGAGGTTCCGGGCCACGTCGTGGTTGTACTCGATGAGGCTTACTACGAGTTTGCGCTCCGTTTTGCTGCACAGCGGAACCTGGAATATTCGAGATCGCTCGACTACTTGCGCCAGGGCGCCAGCGTGGTCGTGCTGCGCACATTTTCGAAGGCACAAGGGCTGGCAGGGCTGCGCGTAGGTTACGGGCTGGGGCCTGCGGAATTGCTGGCGTATTGCGCACGCATGCGAAATACATTCTCGGTGTCGTCGCTGGCGCAAGCAGCGGCACTGGCCGCGCTCGACGATCAGAATCATATTGGCCACGTGGTTTCGAACAATGCGGCGCAAGCGCAGATTCTGGGCGTTGGATTGTCAGAGTTGGGATATCGGGTGGTGCCAACGTCGGCGAATTTTCTCTACTGCGACGTCGGTGAAGAGGCGGCTGGCTTTGCGGAGTGGCTTCGGGGTAATGGAGTGAGCGTTCGGCCACTGGCGGCGTGGGGCGCTCCGAATTGCATTCGTGTAAGCATTGGGTCGCCGGAACAGAACCATTTTTTCTTAAACGCCATTCGCGAAAAAGATACGCATTCCGCACGTGGAGAGCCGCGATGAAGCTGCGGATCGTCCTGCTTGTTTTCGTGAGTTTGTTGGGTTGTGCCAGCGGCCAAACGTCGCGAGAGGCGAGCACGCCTCCGTTGCGCGAATTGCAATGGGATACGTATCTCGACAAGGTACAGGGCGCGTGGATGGGAAAAATGATTGGCGTAACGTTCGGCCAGCCATGGGAGTTTCAGTACCAGAACACTCCCATCGGATTCGACATCACGGACTGGCCGCTCTCTCCCACGCGCATGAAAGACTATCGCGCTCGTGCCGAAAACAAACCAGAGCAGGAAGATTGGGATCCGATTACACACGAATCCGACAACCAGAAGATTGTCATCCTTCAGAAGTTCATCATGGATTCGGAAAAGGAGCACCCGAGTTTTGGCGCTCCCGATAACGACGATATCTACATCAACCTTCTTTTTCTTTACTCTCTGCGCAAGTATGGAATCGATGTAGATCCGGTCACCGTTGCGCACGAGTGGGATCGCAAAATTCGGAAGGTGTGGCATGCCAACGACGCCGGCTTGCAAAACATCAGGAAGGGCATACTGCCGCCGGACTCCGGGAATCCCAGGTTTAACCTGCACGCCGACGATATTGATTTTCAGATCGAGTCCGATATTTTTGGGATGATTGCGCCCGGCATGCCCCTGGTCTCCAATCGCTACGGAGAGCGTATGGGACACATCATGAATTATGGCGACGGCGTGTATGGGGGAATGTTCATTTCTGCGATGTACACCCAGGCTTTCTTCGCAAAGAATATTCGCGAGGTCGTGGAGAACGGGCTGAACGCAATCCCTGCCCAGAGTCTGTACGCGCAGTTAATTCGGGATGTCATTCAATGGCATGACGAGAATCCCAACGACTGGCTGAAGACGTGGCACCTCCTGCAGGCCAAGTGGGGCGAGGCGGACCACTGTCCCGATGGCTACAAACAGCCTTTCAACATTGATGCAAAGCTGAACGGCGGCTACGTCGTGATGGGCCTGCTCTATGGCAACGGCGATTGGTACAAGACGATGAACTACGCGACGCGCGCTGGACAGGATGCGGATTGCAATCCAGCGAATGCTGCGGGGATTCTTGGAACCTTGATTGGCGCACACGCGATTCCTGCCGAATATCGCGAGCCATTGCACAACACGTACTGGAACAAGACGCTGGCGGGGCTGCCCGATTCATTTGAGATCGACGTACTCGCAGAAGACACCGCGCAGGTTGGCCTGAAAGTTCTGCTAGCCAATGGAGGCGAGGTCAAGACCAGCAACGGCAAAATGATCCTTCTAGTGCCATACCAGATGCCGCATGCGCCCGCGACGCTCGAACAGATCCAGTGGAGCGGCGACCAGCCGGTTCTCAAATGATTATTCGCCCCCCGACTAAGAGGTGGGAACTCTTGCCGCGCCATAGAGGCCGGCGTCACTTCCCAGCAGGGCCTGAGTAATGATCGTCTTCTTCCGCGTGTAGGCCGCGATTTGAGCGGAGGCGCCTTCCTTCTTGCCGACAGGAGATTCCGGGGCCGTTGCGGCGTAGACGAGAGAGCGATCGCGCAACTCTGCGAACATGGTTGGTGCGAATGCGTCCCACGCGCTGACCACTCCGCCGCCGATGACGAACATCTCGAGATTGAGCACGTTGATCAGGCCGGAGAGCAGGATGCCCAAGACGCTGCCGAAGCGACGGAAGATGCGCTGTGCAGTTTCGTCTCCCTGAATCGCAAGATTGTAGATCGACCGGGCGCTAAACTCGGGGTCGGAGTTGGCAGCCTTAGCCAGCGCCGGGGCATTACCGGACTCGATGGCCTCCCGGGCCATCCGTACGAGAGCCGTGGCGGAGGCGTAGCGCTCGGCACAACCATGATTGCCGCAGCCGCAGGGCACGCCATTGGGCTCGACGGTGACGTGACCGAACTCGCCGGCCATACCGTTCATTCCGTAGAAAATTTTTCCGTTGAGGATGATAGCGCCGCCGATACCCGTGCCCAGCGTGACCATCGCCATGTTGTTGGAGTCACGACCTGCTCCCATCCACTTTTCACCGAAGGCCGCCATCTTGGCGTCGTTGTCGAGGAAGACGCGTGCGCCCAGGCGGCGCTCGATTTCATCGCGTACGGGATAGTCAGACCAGCCGGGAAGGTTGGCGGACATGCGCATCATCCCGGTTTCCATGTCGATGATGCCAGGAACACCAATGCCGGCGCCGACAAAGCGTCCGCTGTCACGATATTGATTAGTGAGACGGTGGATGGCATCGCACATTTCACCGATGACGTGGTCGCGGCCAAGGGCGACTTTGACGCCAAGAGTGATTTTTTCTAGAAGCTGGCCGTCGGTGCTTATGGCCGCGATGCGCAGGTTGGTGCCGCCGAGATCGACTCCGATGGAAAAATCAGGCATGGGGAAAAGGGTAACAGAACCACCGACGCATTTTCATTGTTGATTGATGATTGCTGATTGATGATTCCGGATTTGAGAAACGTTGATACGAGGACTGTTCTGTTAATCAGCAATTGGGTCATTTTTGGCATTTGGGGCAATAGTGGCTGCTGCGGCCGGCGATCACGACGCGCCGGATTCCTGTCTTGCAGACGAGGCAGGGCTCGTCCTCGCGGCCATAGACACGGTGCTGGAGTTGAAAGAATCCTTCTTTGCCGTCGGCGTCTACATAGTCGGAGACGGAAGAGCCGCCCAACGCGATCGCTTCTCTCAGGACTTCTTTCACGGTGAGGAAGAGCTTGCCAAACTGTTCACGCGTGATCGTCGAGGCGCGGCGACGCGGACGGATACCGGCGCGGAAAAGAGATTCATCGGCGTATATATTGCCGACACCACGAAGGAGTTTCTGGTTGAGCAACGCGCTCTTGATCGGAGTCTTACGGCCGTGGAACAACCGGAGAAAGCGGTCGAGGTCAACTTCCATGGGTTCGATCCCAGTAGCATCGAAGCCAGCGGAGCCGGCGATGCTGAGGCGGCCGAAGCGGCGGGGATCAACGAAGCGCAGTTCCCTTCCCGAAGATAACTTGAGGATGGCGTGGGTGTGCTTTAAGACTTCGTCTTGTGGTTCACAGACTTGCAGCCGGCCGGTCATGCCGAGATGAACGATCCACTGGGCTTTTGTTTGCGTGGGGCGAGCGCTCTCTCCCGCGGCTTCTGGCGCGATCGATGAGCCTGGAGCTGACCTCGTTCTGGAAGGTGTCATCTTTCTATTAGCTCCCCGGCCTTTCGCGGGCAAGATTCCGCGCACCACATCACCATCTCGCTCCAAATCGAAGACGATGTGCTTCCCCATGCGGTGCACGGTTGCGATGCGGCTGTGCTCGAGTGCAGCGGCGATTTCGGAGGCAGAGGACTTCAGCGGCTCTTTCTTTTGGCCGAGCCAGACGGATTCGACGACGTCTCCAGTGACGCGCTTGGCGAGTCCGCGGGCGATGGTTTCGACTTCGGGGAGTTCGGGCATTCGGGTGATCCAGCCACACAAGAAGCAGATTCCTCGCGCCGAAAAGCGGCGCTCGGAATGACAATAATTAGCTAAGTTGAACAGACAGATACTACTTGAAAGCGACAGCAATCCCTTCGGCGTCCTGCTTACACGTATTGGATGCGGTCGATCTGCTCGGGGACGCACGACGCCCCAACACGCCCTTCTATCCACATTGACGCGATTAGGAGTGCATCGCCGATTAGTGGTCTTGACACTGGTGGGGGAGGGTGCAAAAATCTGCCCCTGCACTGGCTTTCTGCCCTCTTCCCGGTGCGCGAGCCAAGCACGGTTCACGTGCAAGAGTCATAATCTGTACGAATGGCGCTGAGCGAAACATGGATGATCAAGCGTTGCTGCACGAAGCTGTCGAAGAGGCTAAGAAGGGACTTCGCGAGGGAGGTCTGCCAATCGGTTCGGTGCTGGCCGACGCCGCGGGGAAGATCGTGGCGCGGGGGCACAATCTGCGAGTGCAGACGGGCGATCCTACGGCGCACGCGGAGACGGTGTGTATTCGCAATGCGGGAAGGCGGCGGGACTGGGCGGACTTGACGCTGGTGAGCACATTGAGTCCGTGCATCATGTGTACGGGGACTTCGCTGCTCTATCGAATTCCGCGCGTAATCATCGGCGAGAATCGAAACTTTATGGGTGCGGAGGAGTTGTTCCGGCAGAGTGGAGTGAGCGTAGTCGTTCTTGACGACGAGGAATGCATACAGATGATGGACGACTTCATCCGCACGCACGCTGATTTATGGAATGAAGATATTGGCAGGTAATTTCAGCGAGCGGTTGTCACGTGGTCCAATGCACTTCGGGGCTAAAGCCCAACCTTGAAGGCTCTCCAAAATCGCCGCGCGAAAAGCGCTGCGCCATCCAAAAACTAAGAATCAAAGTCGAGAATGAAGTCTAGTCTTTCAACGGAACTACGGCGCTGCCGTCGCGGCAGAACGTTGCGACTCTCTGCAGGTCGCCGTTCGCACGTGGGACGGTCATCACAGGACCATAGCAATAGACTGCGTGTCCGTTGGCAGCAAAGTACCAGCGCCCGCCCTTGGAGCGTTTGGTGGCTACAGTGGTCGGTTGACGCAGGGGCTTTTGCGGCGTCAGCTGGGCGATGGGCAGACTCAACAACAAGGCTAGGGTCAGGACCTTCATTCTTTTTCTTTCAATCCGTTACTGCTTACCTACAAACCTCGAGACTAATTCTTGCCTCAAACACAAATCTTCCACAGAACCTTAGATCGTGATCACAGCCCGGCGATCGTCCGCCAGGTCTGATGCGGGACGAGACGGCATCTGGAACTGCGGCTTCTGAGCTTGTTTGTGTATCTGGCGTTGCTGTGCCGCCTGGGAAGACGGGGTCTGATTCATTGGAGCCTGGGTTGACGGGGCATGGGTCGACGGGTTTTGGGCCACTGGAGACTGCATTTTCACCGACGGATTCTGCGAACTTCGTTGGGCTTCAGCAACATTCTTGTTCTGCTGCGCCTTCATCTTCACGGCCGACAGTTCGGTGCTGTCTCGAAAGAGTTCGCGGATCAGCGCGCGCTGCGATTCAATGGTCGCGCCTTGTTCCACGATCAGCATGGTCATCAAGCCGTAAGAGATCAGGAACAACACGGTTAACAGAGGCAACCATCCACGCTTCTTGCGGGTAGCGGCAATCTCTGCAGCCGCTACCGAGGGTACAGCGGTGTTCCCGAATAGAGTCGTCAAAATAGCACCCCGGTCCTTGGCCCCATGCTCGCGGGCACATAGAGAAGTGCATCCAGCGAACCAATGACATACTTCCGTTTAACTGATTGATAACAGGATGGTTATGGGCTGTTTATGGGGTGGACAAAAACGGAGAATGTGCAACTCGATGCACATTATGAGTAAGTGGGATTTGCTCAGGCGCAGGCCATGATGGCGCAAATCCCTTGTCTGGCGCGGGTTTTAGCTGAGACCGGCTGCGGTTTGCGGGGCAAAGGCACTCGATCCAGGGACCCAAAGGGTATCTCTTAGAAGGTTACGATTGTGACCTTCTCGACCGATTCGTCGTCTTTTACGATCGATCCCATCGAAGTCTCAGGACTCTAAATTATCTTTCTCAGGAATCATAAAAAATGCGGAAGCATGCTCTGTTCCTACTCCTCTCATGCTGCTGCTTTGTGCCGGCGGGAATGGCCCAAAGCCAACAATCGTCCAACGAAATAGGGCGAAAGGTAGTCCGAAAGGTGGAACCTGCCTATCCAGAGATGGCAAAAAAGGCAAACCTCAGCGGCACGGTCAAGGTGATGGCCTCGGTGGCGCCTGATGGAACTGTGAAGGCGGTAGACCCCGTAGGCGGCAGCCCACTATTGGTTCAGGCGGCGCAGAACGCGATCATTCGTTGGAGATATGCGCCTGCCAGTGCTGAATCCAAGGAACTGATCGAACTCCATTTCCATCCCGAATGAGATCCGTGCTGGCGCGTCCTACTTGCCGAGCACGAGTTTAGCGATCGTCGCCAGTTGCATGTTGGACGTGCCCTCATAGATCTTGCCGATCTTGGCATCGCGCCAGTATTTCTCGACGGGATAGTCTTTTGTGAAGCCGTAGCCGCCGTAGATTTCGATCGCGAGCGAAGTCACGCGCTCGGCGACCTGCGAGGCGAATAGCTTAGTCATGGCAGCTTCTTTCACGAAGTTGACGCCGGCATCTTTCATGCGCGCGCAGTTGTAAACCATTAGGCGCGCGGCTTCGATCTCTGTGGCCATCTGCGCGATCTGAAACTGGATGCCCTGGAAGTCGGCGATAGCTTTACCGAACTGTTTGCGCTCGACGGCGTATTTGCAGGCAAACTCCCAGGCTCCGCGCGCGAGGCCGATCATCTGAGCGCCGATGCCGATGCGGCCTTCGTTGAGCGTCTCGATGGCGATTTTGTACCCTTTGCCGGGCTCGCCCAGCACGTTCTCTTTGGGCACGCGACAGTCTTCGAGGATGAGTTCGCAGGTCGACGAAGCGCGGATGCCGAGTTTGTCTTCCTTCTTGCCGACGGTGAAGCCGGGAAAGTTCTTCTCGACCAGGAATGCTGTGATGCCCTTGTATCCAGCGCTGGGATCGAGGGTGGCAAAGAGCACGAACAGACCGGCTTCTTTGGCGTTAGTAATCCAGAGCTTGCGGCCGGTGAGCACGTACTCGCTGCCCTTAAGAGTGGCACGAGTCTGCAAACCGAAGGCATCCGAGCCGGAACCGGCTTCACTGAGAGCGTAAGCACCGAGGGTCTCGGTGGCCATCTTGGGGAGAAAATGTTTTTTCTGATCTTCCGTGCCCCAGCGCAGCAAGGCGTTATTGACGAGAGTGTTTTGCACGTCGACGATGACGCCAGATGAGGCGTCCACGCGCGACAATTCTTCAACCGCCAGAATCGCTTCGAAGAATTTAGCTCCGCCTCCGCCGTACTGTTCGGGAATCTCAATGCCCATCAGGCCAAGCTGAAAGAAATCGTGAATAAGCTCTTTGTCGAAGACCGCCTTCTCATCCATCTCCTTCACCAGGGGACGAACCTTCTCATCGGCGAATTGACGAATGTTGTCGCGGAAAAGAATCTCGTCTTCGGTGAGCGTGGTCAAAGGCGCAGGAGCGGCGGCTTGCAGCTTGGTCTCGGGCATAAGGACACCTTCGAATACTGAGATGGCAAACCGATAATTTTAGCACTCTTATTCACCCAACCCGAAGAGGTCAGTGGTAGCGCTCAAGAATGACGAAAGGGAGTTTTTCCTGCCTCCGCCACTCGGAGGCAAAGCAAAAATAGCTGCCCGGGAACTCATCAAGTAAGCATTTCTGATCCGGCGCTGCAAGTTGAGGTTTGATTTCCGTGTTCCAGAATCGATAGCAATCGCTGGAGTCAATCCACTTTAGCGGCATTCCGAGGTCAGCAACGACGAAGTTGACTGGCCCGAAGCGCAGGAGGCTCGCAACATCTTGGGATTGTAACGATCTCAGTCTGTGTTCCGAGATCAGAACGCCGTCTTCCCGCCACACTTGTTCCAGTGGCAAGCAAGTCACGACTCTCAGTTTAGGATCCATCTCTGGGGAATTGATCAAGCCTTGCGGGAATGAACCAGCTTCAACCCGTCGGCTTGCAGGATGCGTTTAATCTGGCTGCGGGCGTGTACTGACCACGGGCCCGAGGTATCGAGCCTGACGTAGGCCTGCCAGTGCTTGAGCGCTTTGCGCGGCTCGCGCAGCTTTTCATAGGCCAGAGCCAGATTGTAGTGCGCGTCGGCGTAGGTTGGAGCTAATTGCAGAGCGGTCTTGTAAGTCTGAATCGCTTCCTGCACGCGTCCGGTTTCATCGAGCACGTTGCCCAGATCGAAATAAGCCAGCGCATAACGTGGATCAGCTTCCAGCGCCTGGCGGTAATGCCTCTCGGCGAGCGCGAAATCCTGGCGGTTGTAATAGAGCGTGCCCAGATTGATGTGAGCGGCCGCGTGAACAGGTTCGATCTCGAGCACCTTGTGATAAGCAGCAATCGCTTCCGTCTGCGTCGAGGGATCTTCTTCCAAAGCGATGCCCCGTGCAAACCATGATTGAACTTCATTCTCACGCGGGCTCGGCTCAGATTTTGGAACCGGCGTGCTGGTGAGCACTTTCTCGCGCTCGGAAAAATCCATCAGGAACTGGCCGGCGATTGGCTCCAGAAGTTTGCCATCGTGGCGATAGGCGACTCGATGCTTCGCGGTGGACCATGCGCCCGCTTCCCGCAGCGGCTTCTCCACACCCGCAGCCTGTTTGCGCATGGCCTCAAGCGACTGCCGAATCACGGCAGGCCGCACACTCATCGCGCACAGGTCACGAACTTTCTTGATTTCCAGCAGATCAGAAAAAGAATAGGCCTCGGCTGACGTTATCAGGCCAGCCCGCTCCCAGTTCGCCAACTGGCGCGGTGTGACGTGCAGAATCCTCAGTAAATCGGCTCGGCTGTACACAGTAATACGGTAATACGAAACGCCCTAAGGACGCAAAAATACTTGCGCTGCCATTATCTTCAACTTGCGGCTGTAAACGCAACAGCAAACCCTGTGAAAAGCTGTGGAGAACCTGGTTGGTTTACATGCAGCGAAAATGGTGCAAAACGCTATACGGCGACAACGGCCGCCTGATAATCCTCGTAAGTGCCCTTGAAATCGGTGATCTTGTGGTCGCTCTCGAAGTGCCAGATGCGGGTCGCGACTTCGTCGATCAAGTCGTGATCGTGGGTAACGAGGAAAACTGTGCCATGGTATTTCTGCAATGCGATGTTCAGAGCGTTGATGGATTCGAGATCCAAGTGGTTGGTAGGCTCGTCGAGTACGAGCACGTTCGGCTTCTGCAACATCAGCTTGCAGAACAGCAGGCGCGCGGCTTCACCACCGGAAAGAACGCTGGTGGACTTGTTCGCATCTTCCCGGACAAATAACATCTGGCCGAGAATTCCACGGAGTTCCTCTGTGACGGCTGCCTCGTTCCACTGATGCAACCATTCGATTGCGGTCATGCCGCCTTCGATCAAGCTGCGGTGGTCCTGCGCGAAATATCCGATGGACGCTTCGTGACCCCAGATCACTTTCCCCGAGTCTAAGAAGGAGCCATCATACCCGCTGGTCTTGCGTAACTCGGCATCGGGCGTCGTCGGAGAATTCGCCAGCAGGGCGTTCAACAACGTGGTCTTCCCGGCCCCGTTGCGGCCCATGAGTGCGATGCGCTCGCCGCGGATGATGCTGGCGGTGAAGCCTTTGATGACCTGCTTCTCGTCGTATGCCTTGCTGAGGTGCTCGACTTCGAGGATGTGCTTGCCTGAAGGACGCTTCTGTTCGAACTTGATGAATGGGCGCTGAATATTAGACTTGGCAAGTTCCGTTACTTGCAGGCGCTCGACTTCCTTGCGGCGCGATTGCACCTGGCTGGAACGGGTGCCGGCGGCGAACCGCGCGATGAATTCGTTCAACTGCGAGATCTTCTTTTCGCGCTGGGCGTTCTGCGACTCGATCTGCGAGCGGACTTGCGTCTTGGCTACGACCATGTCGTCGTAGGTTCCAGTGTAGGTGATGATTGCCTCGTAATCGATGTCTGCAATATGCGTGCAAATGCTGTTGAGGAAGTGACGATCGTGTGAAATGGCGATGACGATTCCGTCGTAAACGTTCAGAAATCCCTGCAGCCAGTGGATCGAATCGAGGTCGAGGTGGTTCGTAGGTTCGTCGAGGAGGAGCGCCTGCGGATGACCGAATAATGCCTGAGCGAGAAGCACGCGAACTTTCTGTCCACCCTGCAGTTCGCTCATTTTGCGGGTGTGGAGTTCTTCCGTTATGTCGAGTCCATCGAGCAGAATGGCAGCATCGCTCTCCGCGGTGTAGCCGTCTTCTTCGCCGACAATGCCTTCGAGCTCGCCAAGCTTCATCCCGTCAGCGTCGGTCATCTCAGGTTTCTCGTAGATGGCATCGCGCTCCTGCATGGCGGCCCAGAGGCGCTTGTTGCCCATGATGACGGTGTCGATCGCGGTATAGGCGTCGAAGGCGAACTGATCCTGGCTCAACACACCTAATTTGCGGGGACGGACGACCGTGCCCTTTTGCGGCTCGAGTTCGCCGCTGAGCAGCTTCATGAATGTGGATTTTCCGGCGCCATTGGGGCCGGTCAGGCCATAGCGCTTTCCGGGCGTAAACGCCGTGGAGACTTCATCGAACAGTATTTTGGCGCCGTAGCGCATCGACACATTACTGACTGAGAGCATTGGTTTGTAACTTCTTCAGGACCTGCGGGGAATTCCGCCAAGACGGTACGCAGCTGGAGTTAATAGAATATCACGTCGAAGTGCGTTTTTCGCTGGGATTGAGACCGCAGGTAGTGGGCTACTTTGAATTGTGAGACGACAGGCGGAGGTGTTCCGCGCTGCCCGTGATGGTGAAGCTCGTTACTCTCCTGCAAAAATGTATTGGCTGCGACATGAAAGAAGTGAGTGGTCGGCCCGATCCCAAGCACATCTCAACAAGTTTCGTGGACAGGCAGAACTGGAGCGTCCCCACGAGCATAAGGCGCTATACGCGCTTGAGGAATGGCTTCTCGCGCAAGATGGAGAATCACGCGGCTGCGACAGCCCTCAATTATTTCGCCTACAACTTCGTCAAGATTCACAATACACTTCGCATGGCCCCAACCATGGCGGCTGGCGTCACAGATCGACTGTGGAACGTAGAAGACCTTGTTGCCCTCTGGGAAACCTACGAGCAGCAGAGGGCGGAAAGAGCGGCGTGAACGCTAGAATCGTGATTTAAGTGGCGCGTGAACTCTTCATACTCTTTTTTTGTGCGACGATCGCCTTCCTCCTCGGAAAGGGTTATTACCAATCCTTTCGCAGTCGTGTCCTTACAATCAAAGGCCGCACCTCTCGCCGGGACAAGGAACCGATCAGCTACTGGATTGGCATCGCTATAGGGGCTTTCGCACTTCTCGTCATGGTGTCCGGGATTGCGGTTATGGCGTTCCTGATATGCGTGGATTTATTCAGGACTTCAAAGTAGCCCACTATCGAGACCGCGCCTCCACGTCGGAGTGTGAAGAACCTTCCGGGTCAGGGGCGTGCGTTCCCGCCATTTCAGTGCTACAGTTCTTTACCGCGCTACCGGTGACGTAGCCTGTTTTCAATCCAAGGGTGTCTGAGGGTGGAGGAACAAATGGGGAGCAGGCGAGTTTCGCGTTCTGCGAGCAAAAGTTTGGGGATTTGTGCAGTGTTCGTCCTGATGGCGACGGCGGCGTGGGCCGCAAGCACGACCAAGTTAATCTACAGCTTCGCCGGCAGTGCCGACGGCGAGTACACCGACACTGAACTCGTGATGGACAGCGCCGGCAATCTTTACGGCACCTCGGTGCAAGGTGGAACATTCGGAGGAGGAACGGTCTTTCAGGTCACTCCCGCTGGCGTGCACACCGTGCTCTATAACTTCACAGGCGGTGCCGACGGCGGCGAACCGTACAAAGGCGTCACCCCTGACGCGCACGGCAATCTCTACGGAACGGCCGTCACCGGCGGCGGCGGATCGTGCGAAGGCGGCTGCGGCGTGGTCTTTATGCTGGCCAACTCCGGCGGGGGCTGGAACTTCAGCGTGATTCACACCTTCACTGGCGCCGACGGCTCAGGCCCGGGAAGCCCAGTTTCGATCGACAAGAATGGCTATGTTTATGGCACGACTCCCACAGGTGGGGCAAACGGTATGGGCACGGTCTACAAACTCAGGCCGAACGGAACCGGCGGCTGGAGAATGCGCGTGATTCACACTTTCACCGGTGGCTCCGACGGCGGCGGAGGTTCAGCGGGACGGATGTTGATCGATGCGGCGGGGAATCTCTACGGCGTGTGCACAGTGGGTGGCGTGAACGGATTCGGCACTGTCTTCAAGATGTCTTCCATTCAAGGACAGTGGCAACTGACAACGCTGTATGCCTTCAAAGATCAACCGGATGGTGCGCTACCCTATGGCGGCGTGATGTTCGACAAGTTGGGAAATCTTTACGGTACGACCTACTACGCCGGAGCGAATGACGTAGGCACTGTGTATAAACTCACTCGCAACAGTGGAACCTGGACGGAGAGCGTGCTCTACAGCTTCAAGGGAGGCACGGACGGGGCAAGCCCCATCAGCAGCCTGGCTGCGGATGCTGCAGGGAATTTCTATGGAACCACCAGTGATGGTGGCGCGGCGGCATGCAGTTGCGGCGTCATCTTCAAGATGACTCGCGGGGCAACCGGCAAGTGGACCGAGAGCGTGGTGTATCGCTTCCCCGGCACACCAAACCCGGGGTTCGCTTACAACGGAATGGTCAGCGATTCCGCCGGGAATTTTTACGGCGCGACGGTGCACGGAGGCAGCGGCAACGACGGCGCTATTTACAAGTTCACGCCGTAAGCGACCTTCAGTTGTGTGGCGCGGTTGCGCTCGCGTCGACCAACTGCTGTACCGGCGCAACCACCATCAGTAGCATATCGGCCATCGGCTTCTTCGCCTGGTCAAACAGGGTGGACTGCTGCGTCTTCCAGGCATCGGGTGGCGCCTGCGACTTATCGATGTAGTCAAGCGCTTGCAGACCAGCTGCACCCAAGGCGGACAAGCTCTGCGACAGTGGAACGTCTTCCTGCAGAAGAGAGGACTGCTCGAGCAACGAGTGCAGATGCGCATCGTTGTCGCGCCAGGTTGTGAGCCAGTACCGAATATGGGCTTCGGCGGCCTGGTCCTTGTGGCCGCTCTGGATATACAGCTGCACTAGATCGCTGAAGTGCCGCCCAGCATCGCTCTCCGGATAGACCGCGTCGATCATGCGGGTTAGCGGGGCGTGGAAGTCGATGGGACCTTTTGCGTCGCTCCAACGGTTATAGTCTTTCACCGGCTCGACAACATCGGCCAGCACGCGCAGCGAGGAAATATCGGCAGTTCCAGCCATGCGATGCAGCATGTGCATACGGCGCAGACCTGTGCGTCAGCCCCAGCGTTTCCAAGTCCAGGCTGACAGCATTCATCCGCGCATACATCGAGGAGACGTCGGTGACATTCTGTGGAGACCACAAACGCTCAGCGATGGCGGCGTCGCGCGGCCAGATGTGCGAATCGACATTTTCCGGCGTGACCCATTCCGCCCACTGGCACGACTCGCCGCCGAGGATCCGGCTCTTCTCGTCGGGAGTCAGAGTCGCGGCGGCATCGCTCATGGGATCAATGGCATAGTGCCGAGCCGCAGGCCACATTAGGTCGAGATAGTATCCGAACGAAAGCAGGCCGCTGTAGCCCTGTTTCGCGGCCGCGGCCAGCGATGCCTGTCCCGCGCCACGATTGCACAACGATCGTCTTCGGCAAATCAGGATGCAGGATCTCATCCCAGCCGACCATGATCTTGTGGTTCTTAGCGACGATCTTCTGCAGGCGCTGGTTGTAGTAGGCCTGCAAGATCCTGGTTGGACTTCATCCCGTGTGCTTGTTTGAAGGCCTGAATCTTGGGATTGCTGTCCCAGAATTTGCCGTCAACTTCGTCGCCGCCGATGTGGAAATACGCGTCGGGAAAAAGCTTCGCCATTTCCTCGACGAACTTTTCCAGGAACTTGTATGTCTCTTCGCGGGTTGGATCGGTAACCGACTCAGGACCGTGTTCATTTTCGACGGTAAACGGTCCCGGATTGCTCGCTAGTTCGGGATAGCCGACGAACCACGAACGACTGTGACCGGGCAGTGTCGAACTCGGGGATGACGCGAATGCCGCGACTCATGCGCATAAGCGATGATGTCGCGGATTTCATCCTGCGTGTAGTAATTGCCTTCGGAGCCCATGCTGGTTAGCTTGGGAAACTTCTTGCTCTCGACACGGAATCCCTGGTCATCGGAAAGATGCCAGTGCAGGACATTCATTTTTACAGCAGCCATTCCGTCGAGGTTGCGCTTGAGAACGTCGATCGGAATGAAGTGGCGGCTGACGTCGATCAGCAAACCGCGCCAGGGAAAGCGAGGCTGGTCTTTTATCGTGACTGCCGGGATCGCGAAGCCGGTAGGTGTGATTGTGACCAGTTGAAGAAAAGTCTGAAGTCCCCGTATGGCACCCAGCACCGTCGGGGCAGTGAGCTTCGCGCCCGAATCGGCCACGGTCAGCTCATAGGATTCGTCTTCGCCGAGTTTCTGCACGGCGTCGCGACCGTGATCAGCGTGGATCTGAAGACTCGGAGCCGTACCAGACTTGGAGCGAAATGGAATTCCCGTCTGCCGCGAAAGTTGGGTTTGAAACCTCTGGATTTCGCTGTCGAGAGACGCATCGCGAGCGCCGGTAACCGCGACGGAGAACGATGCAATGATCGGCAATTGGCCGGTGCCGGGCTGCACGCTGGCGGGCATCGGCATCAAGGGAAGTTGGGATTGAGATTGGGCAGCGGCAAAACATGATGCAAACAAGAAGACGCACAACACCTGCGTAAGTATGAACCCTCTCATAAAGTCCTCGTGGGTGCGTTGGCAAGGTTTGAGCGCACCAAAACCAGCTTATTGTACTTTCTCAAGCTCCGCGGTTAGATTCACACTGCTTCCGGAGCTGACTTTCACTTTCCGTTCCCAATCTTTGAAGCCCGTTTTTCTCACTACAATTGTGTGGTCGCCTTCCGCCGTTTCAACATCAGATGGCGTGCTTCCCACAAAGTTCCCATCGATCTCGATATCGGCGCTGGGCGGGGTCGATTCGAAATGCAACTTTGCATTCACAATTGCAGGAGGTGTAGAAGCCGCCACTGTTAGTTGCGTGGCCGGACTCGCCTGCTGGAATTTCGTTATATCCATCGTGACGTCACCACTCACGTAGGCGGTGAATTCTGCTCCTTTGGGCATGGTGATGTCCTTTCCGTGCATGAACAAAAAGAACGGCGCAGCTGGAAAGAAGACGATGCCGGTGGCAACGATCCCCGCAGTCATCGCACCTGTATGACCGCCGCCTTTGCCTCCCTTTACAGCGCGTAATGCAGCCTTCTCACTGTCCACGAGCTTCACGTAGTCGATGTTGATCTCGAGCTTGCCACCTCGAGCCATTCTCCTCTTCGGCTGAGCATCGGTGACGGTGCCGAACGCAAGACTTCCCTTTGGGATCACCAGAGTTCCGTTCACGCTGAGATCCTGCAATACCTCGAAGTCCACTGTGTCACCCACATGGGCATCTGCGGATGAAACGGTACGATTGAATCGCAACCGGATCGGCGTGGCATCCTCGAGAACAAAACCTTTGGCAGAGGTTACGTTCGTTGGCACCTGCTCGGGAGCCGTGGCGTTCTTTGTTTGACTGTCCCCGTTAGAAGTGGATGGCTTAGAAGTGTTGTCTTGCGCGATCAGAATGACAGATAGAAAGAAAAATGCACCTAAGACGAAATAGCGCTTCATTGGAGTCTCCCTTCTTTACAACGTGAAGCAACATACGAATCTTGATGAGAAATGACACTCGATGAAAGGGTGCATCCCTAGTGTCCCCCGCCCAACTCTCTGACGATCGCACCGACGAACTGCTTGGCGTCTCCGAACAGCATCAGTGTCTGATCGAGGTAGTACAACGGGTTGTCGATACCCGCGAAGCCAGGATTCATGCTCCGTTTGATGACCATCACGGTATGCGCTTTATCCACGTCCAGGATGGGCATCCCGAAGATGGGGCTGGACTGATCGGTACGCGCGGCGGGATTGGTCACGTCGTTGGCGCCGATGATGAGGGCGACGTCGGTCTGTGGGAAGTCGCCGTTGATCTCGTCCATTTCGATGAGGCGGTCGTAGGGAATGTCGGCTTCGGCGAGCAGCACGTTCATGTGGCCGGGCATGCGTCCTGCAACGGGATGGATCGCGAACCGAACGTCGACCCCCTTCTTCGTGAGCGCGTCATACAGCTCACGAACCTTGTGCTGCGCCTGTGCGACAGCCATGCCATATCCAGGCACGATGACGACTTTGTTTGCGGCAGCGAGAATCGCGGCGGCTTCTTCGGGAGTGGCGCTGCGTACTTGCCTTGCTTCCTCCCCGGCTGCGGCAGAGGCCTGCACTTGGCCGAAAGCACCGAACAGAACGTTGGTGAACGACCGGTTCATCGCCTTGCACATGATTACGGAGAGGATTAAGCCCGAAGACCCGTCAAGCGCGCCGGCAATGATCAACAGTTTGGAGTTGAGAACGAAGCCCATGGCCGCGGCAGAAAGTCCGGCGTAAGAGTTCAACAGTGAGATCACCGTGGGCATGTCGGCGCCACCGATCGGAATCACAAGAAAGACACCGAACAGCAGAGCGATGCCAACAATGACCGGGAAGAACTGCTTCGCTTCCGGATGCAGAACGAGGTAAACGGCAAGTCCAATGGCTATCGCGAGCAGAACCAGGTTGACAACGTTCTGTCCTTTGTAGGTGATCGGCCGCTGCGGGAGAACTTCCTGCAATTTACCCGCGGCGATCAGGCTGCCGGTGAATGTCAGGCCTCCGAGGATCACCTCCAGCGAGAGCACCGACATCATGAACTTCGGAACATCCGGCGAGCGGAGATAGAACTCGGCCGTTCCGACCAAGGTGACGCAGAGTGCGCCGAACGCATGGCTGAGCGCGGTTCGCTGGGGAACTGCGGTCATTTGCACCATGCCCAACGGGATGCCGATGCCGCTGCCGAGAACGAGCGCAATGATGATCCATTTGTAGTCGACGATGCCGTGGTGCAGGAGCGTGCCGCCAATGGCCAGCACCATGCCAATTTCGCCAGCCAGAATGCCATGGCGGGCCGTGGCGGGAGAACTCATCCACTTCAGCGAAAGAATAAAGAGGGCGCTGGCGATGAGATAAACGATTTCGATAACGTACTGGCTTCCGGCAAACTGGGTCGGCATAGATTATGGCTTCGTCAACTGCGGCTTCGTTGGACGGCTGGTCTTGAACATCCTGAGCATGCGGTCGGTGATGAAGAATCCGCCAACCACGTTGCTGGTGGCGGCGACGATCGCAATCACACCGAGCACGGTCGCGAAGGTGCTCTTCTTCTCGCCGACCAGCACAATCGCGCCGACCACCGCAATGGCGTCAAGGGCGTTGGTCAGCGACATAAGTGGAGTGTGCAGCAAAGGCGAGACGTGGCGGATGACTTCGAATCCGATGAAAGCCGCCAGCATGAAAACGAACAGTGCATCAATCAGGTTGGAACCCATGTGCTCCCTCAGGGGCGACAGCCCCAATGTCTTTCCGTCCTAACTACCCGCTGGTGCTTGTGCCGGCATTTTGAAGAACTCGCGCACCCGCGCATTCACCACTTCCCCGCCGCAGGTGATCATGGTCTCGCGCACGATTTCGTCCTGCAGGTTCAGTTGCAGCTTGCCCTCTTTGATCATGTAAAGAAGAAATGTGGTGACGTTGCGGGCGTACATCTGGCTGGCGTGATACGGAACGCTGCTGGCAAAATTGATGGCGCCGATGATGGTAACGCCGTACACCTTCACGGTTTCTCCGGTACGAGTCAGTTCGCAGTTGCCGCCGCGTTCAGCGGCGAGATCGACGATCACCGAGCCGGGGGCCATGCCTTTGACCATATCCGCGGTGATCAGCACCGGCGATTTTTTGCCAGGAATGACGGCAGCGGTAATGACGACGTCGCTTTCCGCGACCACGCGCCCCAGCAGTTCGCGCTGACGGGCATAGAACGTTTCGTCTTGTGCCGTGCCATAGCCGCGAGCATCCTGCGCATTCTGAGCTTCAATTGGCAGCTCGACGAAGCGTCCACCGAGGCTCTGCACCTGCTCCTTCGCGGCGGGACGCATGTCGTAGGCCGACGCGACCGCACCGAGACGGCGAGCCGTTGAGATTGCTTGCAGTCCGGCCACGCCGGCACCGATCACGAACACACGAGCCGGCGTAATGGTTCCGGCGGCGGTAGTCATCATGGGAAAGATTCGCGGCGAAGTCTCGGCGGCGAGCAGCACTGCTTTGTAACCACAGCAGGTAGCCATGGAGGAAAGCGCGTCCATGCTTTGAGCGCGCGTGGTGCGAGGCATGAATTCCACGGAGAAAGCGGTGACCCCTGCGTGCGCGATCTCTTGTACCACTTCCTCGGATCCCAAAGGCCGCAGGAATCCGATCAGCGTCTGGCCGCGGCGCATCAAGGGTAGATCGGCTTTGCCGGTGACGTCATTCGAGCCGTAGCAAAGCACCTGCACGACAATGTCCGCAGTGCCGAAGACGGCGGCGCGATCCGGCACGATTTTCGCGCCTTTTTCCACATAGGCCGCATCGGGATAGCCAGCCTGCTCGCCGGCTCCAGCTTCTACGATAACTTCGAGCCCAGCTTTGGTGAGATTGGGAACAGCAACGGGAACGAGTGCAACACGACGTTCCCCCGGATAGCTTTCTTTCGGAACTCCGACGATCACGCGGCTCTCGTCCTTTCCGTGCAGATCGGCACACGGATACACAAAAGCGAACTGAAAACAGTAACAGATCAGCGAAGGAACTGGAAGAAGGGAGCCTTAGAGTTGATGGCGTTACTGCCCAAATCGGTAATGCCACACACGCGCGGCGCCGATCAGGTTGGTGTCTTCCCCCAACGATGCGAGTGCCAACTCGGTTTTCTCGGCAGGAACAAACCGGCAACCACCACGAATCACGGCGCGGATGCGGTCGAGAAACAGCGGAGCGCTCTTCATGACGCTGCCGCTTAGCACGATGGCGTCTGGCGTGAACAGGTTGATCAAGTTGGCCAGGCCCAAGCCCAGATAGAATGACTCGGTTTCGACCGCCTGAAGCGCTACGACATCTTCTTGCTGCGCAAGCTCGCAGATACGCTTGGCTGTGATCCCCTGCCGATGGGGATAGTCCGCAGGCGCGTTCGCTTCGAGCCATGCCACCATGGCCGGACCGGCAGCCAGCGATTCCCAGCATCCACGAAAGCCGCACGAACATTGCGGACCGTTCGGATCCACCACGTGATGGCCAACCTCCGGATGAGCGCCGTCGACTCCGCGGTAAAGCTTGCCATCAAACACCATCCCGCCGCCGATGCCTGTGCCAACCGTGACGTAGATCAGGCGTGTACGGTTGCGGCCCGCGCCCCATCCCGCCTCGGCTAATGCGGCGGCGTCGCCGTCGTTTTCGAGGGCCACGCGTACGTTGAAAACCGTGGCCAGGTCCTTCACCGGGCTCTTGCCGCGCCAACCGGGAAGAAAATCGACATCCCCAAACTCGCCGCTCATCGGATCGACCGGCCCCGTCGATCCAATACCGACGCCCGTAAGTTCCACGCCAGTCTTCTGCGCGGTCTTGCGCAACATGTGCGCGATCAGCTCAATTCCGTCGGAATAGCGATTCGGATCAGTCGGGGCTTCCATACGCGAGAGCACCTTGCCGTTGTCGTCCACGATGCCAACCGCAATCTTCGTTCCTCCGATATCAACCGCGCCGATCATAGGGACTCCCCTGCACCCATGAATTCTCCTATGCTGCTATTGATTGTGAATGGTTGGCTCGGCATCTTGCCGGCCGCGCGATGTTCGGCGTTCCGCGTTCAGAACTCCGGCACCATCGCCTTCGCTTCTTCCAGTGTGATTCTCTTCTTGTTCCTATAGGAAAGGTTCGCCATGTGCACCGCGATCGCGGATCGATAACCGATTTCCGGCGGAGCGTTCGGCACTCCCCGGCTGCGGATACAGTCGATCCAGTTGGCCATGTGGTTCTGGTTATGGGACCCGCCCTTCTTCGACTCTCCGTCGGGACGATTCGTCTTCTCCGGCCAGTATTCAAGAGGCTCCTCGAAGTGGTGCTCCAGTGTGCCATCGCTGCCCAGAATGCGGTCTGCCATGTCGTAGTGCTTGTTGCTGAAGGTCGACTGCCAGGTCACGACGATGTCCTTGGGAAAATCGAGAGTGACGGCGATCGTGTCAGGCACCTCGCGTTCATCCTTTTCCGAGAAGACGCCGCCCGACATGTACGCCGCAGACGGCAGAGGCAGGTCGAGCGCACCTATGATCCAGGCGATCTGGTGCACCATGTTTTCCGCGCAATTGCCGCCGGAGAACTCCCAGAACAGACGCCAGTTAATGAGTTTGAAAGGATCGAACGGCCGATCGGGCCGTCCATTGAGAAACGCGCTCCAATTGACGTTCTGTGCGGTGCAGTCCGATGGAACAGGACGCACCCACTGGCCTTTGCCGTGGGGAGTGTTGCGGCTCATCCAGGACTCGACTTGCGTGACCTTGCCGACCCAACCGTCTTTGATCCACTGCCGGGCATCGGTTAGTGCGCCGGAACTCTCGATGCTGCAGTCCGATCTGTATCACCCGGTTGGACTCCTTCGCTGCGGCCAGACACTTATCGGCCTCAGGAATCGACCAGGTCATGGTCTTCTCGGAATAGAGGTCCTTGCCGGCAGCCAGCGTGTCGAGAAAATGCCTCGCGTGAATGTGCAGCGGGCTGGCGACGATCACAGCGTCGATGTCTTTCATGTCGAGCAGACGGCGGTGATCGTCGAAGGTCTGAATGCCCGGGACCTTGCTTTTGGCTTCGTCCCGGCGGCGGCTATAGACGTCGGCCATCGCCACGAGCTCGACGCCATGGACTCCGCGCACTTGCCCCAGCAGATCGTTGCCGCGGTCGCCTACTCCGATCATGCCAACGCGCACGCGATCGTTCGCGCCCAGCACGGTGGCAGTTGGATAGGCCAGCACGGCGGCGTTCCGATCGCAGCCTGCTTCAGAAACGAGCGTCTCGTTTGTTCGGCTCATAGTTCGCCCCAAGTCATGATTTCTCTAGCCACTCTAGGATGCGCCGGCGTCTTGCAGAAGCTTCTTCATTCCAGCCCAACTCTTGCGTGACGACTCTTCGGGCGAACCGCCACCGCCCCAGTGGGTTTCGAGGCTGACGGCGAAGTGGTAGCCGTCGCGCTTGAGCGCCTTGAACTGGCCCGCCCAGTCGATGAGTCCGCCACCCATCGGAGCCCAGTCGTATTTCTTCCCTTTCTTGACGGTGTCTTTGCAGTGACAGTGACCGATGCGGTCTTTGGGCAGAAGATTGTAGCCGTCGGGATACGGAGTCTCGCCCGCGGCAGCGGCGTTGCCCGGATCCCAGTTCAGCATGAATGACGGAGTCTGCACCGCGCTCAACACCTTCGCAGCCTCGGCTCCTGTGGCCGTGTTGCATGCCGATTCATTTTCGAGTACCAGAATGATGCCCATCTTCTCTGCCTTGGCGGCGGCCTCGCGCAGTTTGTCGTTGATGGCAGCGCGATACGGAGCCTGATCCTCAAGCCGCCAGAAGTCGAAGCAGCGCACGCGATCGGTCTGAAACGCCTTCGCCATCTCGATGGCACGGTCGAGCACTTCGTCCTGCTGCTTCCAGGAAAAATCTGCGCCGAAACTTTTGGCCTCGCTGAACTTCGATTTCGGCGCGCCCGGCCAGTCGACCTTAAAAAGCGGGCTGGCAATGTCGGTGACCTTCAGCTGGAATTTTTCGAGAATGCGGCGCGCTTCGGCGACTTCCTTTTCGTCGAGGCTGACGATGTTCTTCTTCCACATGCCGCGCAGCTCGATCCATCCCATGCCGAATTCGTGTGACGCGACCTCGCACGCGTGGCCGAAGTCCTGCGAGATTTCGTCATTAATGACAGAAATGCGGAAGGGCGAGTGGGATTCAGGTGGCAGTGAAACGGGCGGCCGCATTTGCGGCGGTCACGGCGACCATTCCCGCGAGGAATTCGCGGCGTGCAAACCGAATGGGCATTCCCTGCTCCTTGGGCAACGGTGGGCACAGCAACGAAAGGCGCAATCAAATCTACCACCATCGGAAACACAGGTGGATAGGCGAGTGATCCGATGCCCAAGGAAATAGCTGACTTTCAGCCTGTCGGAGAGCCGTTGGCGGGCTTGGGGACGTAGTGCAAGGTCTGGCGCGCAAAACAAAACGCCCCAGACTCGATTAGAGTCCTAGGACGTCTGTTGATCAGCCCTCCCCCAAGTGCTGCTCAAGAACAACTCTAGTCCTGCTCCGAAATCCGGTAAATGGCTCGTCCGTGCCATGCAACGCGAATGGTGCAAATTGGAAGGAAAGTAATGTTTTCACGCGCAAAACAAAACGCCCCGACTCAAATTGAGTCCTGGGCGCCTGTTGATCAGCCCTCCCCCAAGTGCTGCTCAAGAACAACTCTATTCCTGCTCCGAAAGCCGGTAAATGGCTCGTCCGTGCCATGCAGCGCGAACGGTGCAGGTTGGCAAAAATACCGTTTTACGCGCAAAACAAAACGCCCCAGACTCGGTTTGAGTCACGGGACGTATGTTGATCAGCCCTCCCCCAAGTGCTGCTCAAGAACAACTCTACGCATGCCCCAGGAATCGGGGAATGGCTCTGACGTGCTATGTATGGCACTAATGGGTAGGTAGGGTAAGGGACGCCGCGAAAATGACGGTCCGAGGGGTCCCGGCCCTCGGAAATCATCATACCAATCCATTCGTTGATTACTTCCGTACTAGTGACTGTAGACGGAGCCAATCGCTTACCTGCACCAGCCGTGGCGCCGCGTCTGGTGCAGCCTATTCCTGAAGGGCACCGTCTTCAATTCAATCTCCGAGGAAATGTCATGAAGCAACTGAAGTCAACGGTGGCCCTCGCCATGGCGCTGCTCATGTTGGTTCCAGCCAACCTGTTCGCATCCAGCCATCGCGAGGCTCCTATCACGGCGCTCGATCGCACCGCGGACGTGACGGACTGGTACGCCTTCGTCAGTTACGACCATCCGGATCGCGTAACCATGATTCTCAACGTCGATCCATTTCTCGAACCCTCCAACGGTCCGAATTACTTTCCTTTCGATCCCAACGTCCTGTACGAGATGAAGGTCGACAATAACCAGGACGGAATCGAAGACGTAACGTTCCAATTCCGATTCAACACTGAGATTCGCCAGCCGGGATTATTCACCGGATTTGTCGGTGGCATCGCCGGGATTCCGCCGATCACTTCGCTTTCGGGTCAAGGTTCGGCGGGCCTCAGCCTGCGCCAGACTTACAGCGTCGTTATGGTGAAGAACGGCCAAGCAACCTGTCTGAGCTGCGGCCAGACGCTCTATGCGGTTCCGTCCAACGTTGGGCCGCGCACCATGCCCAATTACCAATCGTTGTTCAACCAGGGAATCTACAGCCTCGGCAACAGCGTTCGCGTCTTTGCCGGAACAGTGGATGATCCGTTCTACATCGACCTGGGCGCGGCGTTCGACTCGCTCAACTTCCGCATGGGAGTGGGTGGCGTGCTTCCCCCGGCCGAGGACGCGGACGACACGCACAACTACGCTCCTGACGCAGTCGCGGGCTTCAATGTGAACTCGATCGTGTTGGAAGTTCCGATCACCATGCTCACGGTGGACGGAAAGATTCATCCGACCACCGACAAGCAGGCTGTGATCGGGACTTATGGCAGCACATCACGCCACAAGCTCACGGTTCGGCGTTCGCCATTCCCGGAGAAGGATTCGGGAGCGTTTCAGCAGATCCAGCGAGAAGGAAATCCTCTGATCAACGAACTGATCATCGGAACCGGATCGAAGGATCGCTTCAGCATGGATGATCCCAAGAACGATTCGCAGTTCGCGAACTTCGTGCTGAATCCCTTGCTGGCGACGGTGTTTCGGGTCACTCGGAATTCCGGTCGCCCCGCCACCGCGTACGGATTTGCTGATCCTGGCGCAGTACGAGCCACCGATCTGCCCTGGTTGCGGTGCTAGCGATGCCGGCCCAGTCGCGGATCTGCTCCGCCTCAACACGGGAATTCCTCCAACCGCAGTTGGCAGCCAGAAGCGCTTGGGCTTCCTCGCTGGCGATACGGCTGGGTTCCCGAACGGTCGCAGGCCCATCGATGACGTCGTCGACATCGCCTCTCGCGCTGTAGCTGGAATTCTTGTCGATTCCACCAAATATGGGACGGCAATTGGAGATGGCGTGCAGCTGAATCCGGAAGGGTACGGTTCCACGTTCCCCTACGTCATGCCGGCCAATAGTGGGCGCGACTCGGTCCACATCGGCCCCGGCCAAGCGGGCTGTTCCGGACAGACGAACGGAATCTGTCCCGTTCAGTAGTTCAATCAGATGGCCGCTGTCGCTTGCGGGCAGCGGCCACATTTTGAAAATCGAAAATGAGGATTTTTATGAAGAAATTATTCGCTCTCCTGATCTTGAGCCTGAGCGCCGCGGCGTTCGCGCAGACCGCCGTTGTTGAGAAGACGGCGCTCTCTCCGGCGGAGCAGAGCATTGCCAACGCTCGAAAAGAAATCGCCAAGAAGCCCGCGCTCTTCTCGGGATACAACCAGCTCGCGATCGCACTCTCGCGGAGGGCGCGCGAAACCTCCGACGTGACCTACTATGCGCAGGGAGAGGACGCGCTGAAGAAATCGTTTGAGCTTTCGCCCGGCAATCTCGAAGGCGAGAAGATTCGAGTATGGCTGCTGCTTGGACGCCACGAATTCCCGGCCGCTCTTGAGGCAGCGAAGGTCCTGAATCAAAGAGTTCCCGACGACATCCTTGTGTACGGCTTCTTGACCGACGCCAACGCAGAACTCGGCAACTACAACGACGCCGAGAACGCGGCCCAATGGATGTTGAACCTGCGTCCCGGCAATCTTCCCGGCATGACTCGTGCAGCATACTTGCGCGAACTCTTTGGCGATGTGGACGGCGCCTATGAGTTGATGGACATGGCCTATCAGGCCACCGTTCCGACTGAAAACGAGGACCGCGCGTGGATTTTGTCGCAAATGGGACATCTCCGGGTGATCGCGGGCAAAACGGAGGATGCCGAAAACATATTGAAGCAGGCACTAGTCCTCTTCCCCGGCTACCACTACGCGCTGGGAAACCTGGCCAAGGTTCGCATCGCGCAGAAGAGGTACTACGAAGCGGTCGTCCTATTACAGCAACGCTATCAAGCCGCGCCACACGCGGAGAATCTATACGATCTCGCTGAGGCACTCGAACTGGCGGGACGCAAAGATGAAGCGAAGAAAGCCTTCGCGGAGTTCGAAACCAAATCTCTGGCGGAATCGTCACGCAAAGACAATTCGAGCCGCGAACTGGTCTTCTATTATGCCGACCATGCGCACCAACCCGCTCGGGCTCTCGAAGTTGCGCGGCAAGAATACGCTTGGCGGCACGACGTCTACACTCTCGACGCCTACGCCTGGACTTTGCACGTAAACGGACAAGACGCTGAGGCCCAGAAGCACATCGCAATAGCATTGGCCATAGGAATTCGTGATGCCAAGCTGTTGGCCCACGCAGGAGCAATTTCCCTCAAATTAGGAGATCGGTCGGCGGCAGAGAGCTATCTGCAACAGTCTGTCTCGCTGCATGCCACTGGATCGGAGCAAGCCAGTGCTCTGCTCGCCAGCATGAGCCAACGGCAGATCACAAACTAGCCACGTCATACGAAGTCGTCGCCACTGTCAGCAAAAAGGAGGAGAGACAAATGAGAGCGCCAATCTTGAACGTCGTTACCCTCGCTCTCCTTCTTTTTGTGGTGTGCCTTTCACCCCTGCGAGCACAAACTGGGTCACTGTCGGGCAATGTCTTAGATCCCGATGGCGCAGCGGTCGCCGAGGCTCGGGTGAAGCTGCAAAGAGCAGCGAGCGGTGCTGGGCAGCAAGCAACTTCCGATGCCGAAGGACACTTTGAATTCAGTTCAGTCGACCCGGGCGCCTACAAACTCAGCGCTGAAGCACCCGGATTTACGGCCACGAGCATCGACGTCGCGGTCTTCCCCGGCCGCGTCAGCAAAGGAGATGTCCGATTCCAGAATGTCTCCTCATTGCAGCAGGTTACGGTTGTGTCATCGTCTGCAGACGCCCTAAGCCCGGATCCCACGCAACGGACCTTCGTTCACGACGATCAACTCGAGGCCAATCCGGGACGCCCGGGCGCGCCGGTTTCGATCCCGGGGCTTCCCATCGAAACTGCATCGGGAGGGATCAAGGCACCGCAGTATTTTGCCCCTGGAGTCGCGGGAGATCACGGCGAGCCGATCGCACAATTTTTTCAGATCGGCAATTTCCTTTTCCCCAACAACCTCCCCGCCAACGCGCATGGCAACGGGTATGCCGATCCCAACGTCCTCATCTCGAACAGTATTGCGTCAGTCGAGGCCGATGGTGGAGCATTCAACGTCCGTGAAGGCAACCACGCCGTGAATCTTGCCGTCGCCTACGGCCTGCGTGATCGCCTTCTGCCGTTTACTCAGTTCACCGCGGACCAGCACGACACAGACTTCGTCACCGGATGGAGCCCTGCGAATCTGGCAACCCTCGCATGGGTAACTCTCGAAACCTCCTTCGGCAACGGATTCCTCGCGCGGCCGGAGCATCGTCAGCAGTACAAGATCAACGCTTACCGCCTTTTCAAAAGTGGCGACCAAGAGATCACTTTGTTCGGAATTGGGTACTATGGCTTCTCTTTTGTTCCGGGCCTGATTCCGACAGGGGTTGCAGTGCCCGGTGACACCATCGACGCGCGCCAGCAAGACACGACACACAATTCATTGCTCGTTGCGACCGACACGTGGCGCCTTGACGACAAACAGCATCTGGAGTTCTCCGGATTCTTTCGCACCTACGGTCTCGACTTGCGATCTGATTTCGGCGATGGCTTGATTCGCCAGAGCGAGTTCCGCACGGTTGCCGGGGCTAACACGACGTATCTTTTCAAACCGCGGCAGGAGTTCTCTGTGCTCGCTGGAGTCGATCTTCGCCGTGATGCGCCGCGCAACCTGAATCTTGACCACACCGACCAAAACGGAATGTTTCAGCCGGTCACCAGCAACAACCTTACTCTAGGGTTCGTTGCTCCGTTCTTATCGGTCGATGGTGCGATGACTCGCTTTTTCCACTACGACATCGGCGTTCGGCGCGAAGAAGTATTTATGGACAACGTCGACAGACTGACGCCGGTAAATTCCTTTAGTAAGGCGGCCGGCATCACGCTACCCAAGGGCACGTTCACGCTCCTGCCTCCCAAGCAGAAGTACCTGCCGAAAGTCGCCCTTAGCTTTGGGGAAGCATTTCACACGAACGATCCGCGCATCGGCACCGCGACTCAGACAACGACAACACCAACCGTGATAGTTCCTTCGCGCAGCACGCAGCTTGTGATCAGCAAAAACATTGCCGGTACGGATTTCAGCGTTACCCTGGCGCGTGTGAGAAACGCGCAAGAACTCGCCAAGATCGACCCCGACACCGGCTTGCAGCAAGACATTGGCGCGTCCCTTGCTCGATCCGTTACTTTCTCGGCCCGGCGCTATTATTCCTTCGGCTCTCTGCAAGCATTGTGGGCGCGGGCGACCGCCACCGACCGCCTCACGGGCGAGGACGTTCCCGAAGCGCCGCGCCTCATCTGGGATGTGGCAGGTACAATCAACCGTCTTCCATTCGGCCTGCGCGTGAGAAGCGAATACGAAGCAGTCGGCCCAAAGCCCTTGGGAGACGGGTTCACGGCCCGCCCCGTGCGCGAGTTTCGCGTTTCACTTCTGCGATCGTTTCGCGACGGACGAATCGATGTAGGGTTGAACTCGCTGATCGCTCGTGGTTATGCCGGACAAACTCTCGAGACTCTTCAACTGCCCACCGAGAGCGCGCCCAGCGAACGTGTCGTCGGTGTCCCGCTGAAATCCTACGTGAGCCTCTCCTGGGCCTACAACTTCCGGCATAGCCGTTAACAGCGTCGTACTTCTAATGCACGGCTTGATGCACAGTGGCTAGGTGTTCTGTCGAGTTGCGACGCTGACCTGCGCTAACCGATCACTCCTTGCGCGAGTACTGTCCGCTGAATACCGTCTTCCAGGTCACCCCGTTGTCGGTCGACTTCTCCCACGTCTGCTCAAGTTTGTTAGGTGTTACGCGGACCACTTTAACGCGATTGAGGACCGCTTCTCCATCGGGACCGCGGCTTGATCCATGAAACTCGGCTGACCCCGATGCGACCTTCCCATCAACAAAGACATGCACCCGACCCTCGTTGTCGGCGAACATCCCGTACCAACTCCTGTCCTCGGGACTATATGCCAAGAGGGTTTCGCCAGAATGGCCTTTGCCGCCATTCCAGTTCTCTACAAACAGACACTTGTCGAGCGCAAGAGATACATGGCTGCTGCTCGCGCTGCCTGACCCGTTGGAGTTGGTGACCGTCCAATCGCCAAGCCAGAAGTCGAGTTGCCTGCTCTCCGAGGTCGCGGAACATGCCTCAGGCTCGTCTGCCGCGACTGCGCTCTGCGCCGTGCTCCCAAACCACACTCCCACAACCATAAGAAACAGAATGTTCGTGAGCCATCCTGCCTTCCGGACAAACACGTCTAGCTTCTTCATTGGATTCCTCCTGAGATCAAAGATTTCTCGCACAACGCCCCCCGCTGTCAGTGCTCGATACGACTTGCTCCCTTTTAAGGACTGTGCTTCTGGACGTCGAGCATGGAAGCGGAATGCCTGAGAGTGCTTTTCAATTGCAACGACCTCGAACCCCGCCGCCTCGAGTCGTGCGCCAAACCGATCTGGATCAACTGGCACAAGAGTGTCACCGATATGGATGAGTCGCATTAGCCAGCCCTGCAGACTGTCGCTGCCCACGAAACTTCCTCCAGGCCGAATCACGCGCCACACTTCACGCAGCAGCCTGTCTTGCAGTTCGGGCGAGGGCACATGGTGCAGCATGGTGAACGAAACCACTCCTGAAAAACACCGGTCCGAAAACGCCATGGCAGTTGCGTCGCCCGCGACCACGTCGACATTGCTGTCACAAAGACGCGAACTCAGCGAACGCGCCAAACTCGGGTCGAGTTCAACGGCCGTTACATGCTCGACCCTTAATCGCAACAGATCTGTGGTGAGTCCAGGTCCAGGTCCGAGTTCGAGCACGTTCGGACCCAGGTCCGCTCCGCCAAGCATCCACGGCATCCGCTGGCGGATGGTTTCCCGCCATCGGGCAGAACGGCACAACCAATGATGCAAGTGGTTCACATTTTCCTCAGTCGAATGGGCTCACTGTCGAAACTAAAGATAGGTTAGCGCTTGGCGGCTTTGCGTACTTCGGATATAGTGCCAATGAATGTCGCAAAAGCGGCAGCTTGCGATTCCGGTTCGTTTACGCGATCGCCACTCCCAAATCACGACCCTCACTCGGGACTACCCGGCCGGACATGCGATCCCATTGCATTTTCACGATCGCGACCAACTGGTCTATGCGTCCCGCGGAGTCATGACCGTACGCACCGGAGACGGTGCCTGGGTGGTTCCCACCCATCGTGCGGTATGGATTCCCGCGGCGGTTCCCCATTCCATTACGATGTCGGGGGTTGTGGCGATGCGCACGCTCTACCTGAAGCCGCGCCTGGCCAGATCTCTCCCCCGAAGTTGCCGGGTAGTCAACGTGCCATTCCTGCTGAGGGACCTTATCCTGCATGCATGCACTTTCCCCGCTTTGAACAAGGCGATCAAGAGACATCGTCATGTCATCGATCTCATTGTTGATCAGTTGGAGACAATCGAAATGGTGTCACTGCGATTGCCGAATCCGACTGATCCAAGAGCGCAGCGAATCGCTGAAGTCCTCTTCGCCGACCCGAGCGACCGGCGGACACTCAAGCATTTCTGCAGGATCGCCGGCGCCAGCAAGCGGACCCTCGAGAGGCTTTTCCTGGACGACGTGGGGATGACGTTCGGGAAATGGCGACAGCAACTTCGCCTAATGCAGGCAATGCGGTTCCTGGCGGAAGGCGCGAAGGTCACGCACGCCGCGCTCGAAGCCGGCTACAGTACACCGAGTGCCTTCATTTCGATGTTCAGGAAAACGTTGGGAACCACTCCGGCTCGATACTTTCGAACCGAACTGGAGGGCAAATAGAGAGTTATTCGAGAGCTGCGGTGATCGGTAGGATAAGAGAATCGAATATCGGGCTACAGTCTGAAAGTGTCACTGATTGACGCCGCTGGCCAGAATACCTCCGTCCACAACCAGCAAGTGCCCGGTCACAAAGCTGGCTGCATCGGAAGCCAGGAATACTGTTGCTCCAGCCAATTCATCGAGTTGCCCGAAGCGACGCATCGGCGTCCGCATCAGAAATTCCCGCCCGCGGTCGGTCCCATCGAGCAAGTTAGCATTCATATCGGTGCGCAAAACACCCGGAACCAGTGCGTTAACACACACTCCGAACCTGGCCCATTCAACGGCAAGCGCCTTGGTCAGAGAAGCAACTGCTCCTTTGCTGGCACTGTAGGCCGCAACCTCATAAAGGCCGACAAAGGACGATAGAGACCCAATGTTGATGATCCGGCCATAGCCCTTCTGGATCATGTGCCGCCCAAATACGCGGCAGGCGCGAAAAGTACCGGTCAAGTTGGTTTCAAGGATGGCATCCCAGTCCACATCCGGAACGTCAAGGCTAGGCGTTCGTTTGGTGCGACCAGCGCAGTTCACCAGGATCTCGACGCTTCCGAAAGCGTTACAAACTACTTCCAGGAAATTCTCGAGGCTGGAATTGTCGGTGACATCGCAGGTCGCAGCAAGCGATCGGCGTCCCAGCGCCTCCACCGCAGACACGGCGGCCCGCACTGGTGCCTCTCGACGCCCCGTAGGAACCACGTTCGCTCCAGCCAGCGCCAGCCCTCGGCTGAGGGCCAAGCCAATGCCGCTGGCTCCTCCGATTACGACAGCAGTCTTGTCCTTCAGTTCAAGAAGAGGATGTCCCATGAAAGTGTCGCTTCAAATTCCTTCCGTAGTTGCCCGCGATTGCGGGAGAATTACAACTATTTGGAGTCAAAACTCAAATTCGTGCAATGCGAAGACGCAGATTCCCGAGATGCGGTTTCTCCAGTCGCAGCACGCCCTGACTGTTGGTCCGCACGCGGAGCATGTCGGCTAGAACGCCCGGCAGCACCGCAGTCGGCGACGACGAAACATTCGGGCCGGTGAAACTAAGCTCGTAGACCGTATTCGGCAGCAGGCCGGACGCGATCAGCGAATCGCAGGCCAGATCCGGCAACGATACTTCCCCTCCCTGAGACAGCAGTATCCGACGTACTGAACAACACGAAGGGGCCGGCCTTCCGCAGCGGCACCCAGAAAATTAACTCCGTCGATCAGTTCGTTGCGCTTTTTGCCACGTGGCGCCGAGTATTGCCAATCTCGAAAACGTGCAGAAAGAAATCCTCCTCGGCGGGGATTGACGGCGACACTTCGATGCGCCACGCACCCGGCACCACGTTTTTGCGGTTCGAAGGAGAAATCTTCGAGAAGTCGTCGCCCCAAAAAGTCTTCCACATGTGCTGGAGTTTCGGATCCTGCGGCAACGGTCCGCCCTCCTGCGGCTCCAGAGGCCAATTTTCGCCGGTTCCCCAAGCGCCGCCGTGGTCATCGCCGGGAGTGTAGAAATCATGACCCGGACCGCCGCGGCGAGTGACCGACCGCTCACGCGGCAGTAGAGAATGCACCAGCAACTCTCCCGAGCCCTCTCGGAAGCGGAAAGTAGAGGCATTCTTGAACTCTTTCGCTTCCGGTGCTCCCTGCCCTGCGTCCTGGTCTACGCTTGGCTCGATTGACTCCATGCAGCAGCCATGCCTTTTTGAAAGATGGATTCGTGCTGACGACCCGATCGAAGACGAAGAGCAGATCCTGCGCAGGAGCATAGAGAACTTCGCGCGTGAATTTCTTCAACTTTTCCCGCGAATATGCGTTGCTTGCATCACCCATTGCGTAGTGGTATTGGCCGGGCACATAATCCACGACTCGCATCGAGCCAAGATTCCACAGATCGCGAGTACGCTCAAAATCTTCAGGGCTGCGGATCGTGTTCCAGAAGCGGGAGGAGTCCATGCGCTGCCCGCCGTCGTTGGCAGCCGGCAGAAGATTCTGCGACCAAAAGAATTTTTCCGAGGGATCGTAAACCAATATCGAATTGTGAGCGACCGTGCGCCGGTAATAGTTGAGATAGTGTGGGCTCTCGCTGTCGGTGTAGTCAGCGCCACTATCGATTGCCAGATAGCCGCCGTGGTAGATGGTGATCTGGTTCTGATCGAGATGCTGATGTTTGGCCAGGTAAGGCCCGCAATCGAATTCAATCCAGGTCGAGTCCGGCTTCCATCCAGTCGCGCATGACCAGATGTCCTACGCCCGGAAAGTAGTGCTGCCGCGGCAACTCAGCTCTCGCTGGCCAGCGCTGGATCGCGCGGCGTGACTTCAGGATCGTCCCAAAGGAATTCGAGAACCGGAATGGTCCATTGTTTTGGGAAGAAGCCGCTCTTGCGCAGGAGCCACGCGCTGTAGGGATCTTTAAAGCGATTGACGGCGTAACCGAGAACGGAGGTGTCGCGCAGATCCAGAATCGGATATTCGTTATCACCTTCGCGCGAGGGCGTGCCATCCGGCAGCAGCTTGTACAGGTAGGTGTTTCCAATATTGCGAAACAGGGAGTAGTGGTGCGCGGGATCAACACCGGTCGTCGTGCGCTGTAATTCAGCGAGCAAGGTCAGGCTGGCCCATGTGATCCGCATGTAGTCCATGGACTCGTGATAGCTGCCCTCGGGAGAGACCACATTCGTGGTCTCGAGAACGTTGGCCAGGCACTTTGCCACCTGCGCACGCCAGGAATCGCAACGATTCGTTGCAGCCTGCGATAGCCATCGAGTGCGGCGGAGACGAATGCGGGTAATGCGAGATAGCGCACGGCGTAGTTGTGGTACGAGTAGTTGCCTGGATCGGCGAAGTCAGGGGTCGCAAGCATCGCCGAAGCCCCCTCCATCAACTCATCCGCAATCCGATTCTGTAAAGCAGGCTCGAAGCCGGGATATCCAGAAAGCCAATCGAACGCCAGCGACCAGCGGGCATAGTCAACCCAGGAACGCGATGGCTTCACGCCCTTTGGTGATGTGGCCCGCGCGCATCGCGGCCAAGGCCTTCTCGGCGAAACTCTCTTGCCGGGTCAGTTGCCACGAAAGAGCCCACCCCTCCATATCTTCGGACGGGCGCATTCCGCTCGCGTACCTGGTTCTTAGCAGCGCCAAACCGGTAAAGGCATCGGTATTGGAAATCAGCAGCCGCGGGCGCTGGGCCGGGACCTGAGTGTTGCTCTTCGACAGCGCGAGAAGAATTGAAGCCGCCCACGCCAGCCATGAAGTCACGCCGCTTCATTCTTGAATGCTCCTTCGACCGCAAGTTGTGCCCGCTGTGCAGTTCAGGCGGAGAGTGGTTTCCTTTTTACACGTTGACGCAAGTAAACACAAGTAGTCGCAAGCAAAAGTCTATCCGCAGATATTTGAGTCGCGGGCAGTGCAGGACCGCGCTGAGTGCTCTGACCCGCTCCTAGTCGCTGGTTTTCGAGCGACTCGGCGCAGAACTCTCCGCATTCTCCGTCGCTTTCTTTTATTTTCCTTGAATGGGGTGTATAAAATACGAGAATGCAGAACTCAGAGGAGAGTACTCCTCCTGCGAAGGGATCCTAACTTAATGATGACTGCAAGAGACTCACGTCTCCTGGCGGAGCAACGCCGGCGCAAGATCCTCGAACTGATCGAGCAAAAAGGACAGATCACCGTACGCGAACTGGTCGAGCGGTTCGCCGTCTCGTCGGTTACGGCACGCGGCGATCTTGGATGCGCTGTGCTCGCAGGGCATGGCGGTTCGATCTCACGGCGGCGCAGTCCGCAAGTTGGAAGCGAGTTCGGACTCGCCCTCTGACTCAAGAGAGACACAGCGCTATGCCGAGGTGGCTCGTCTCGCAAAAGTCAGCGTGACGGCGGTTTCGCGCATCGCGAATGGAAGTGCCAAGGTCGCCCCTTCGGTGCAGGCAACGGTTCTGGCGGCTGCTCGAAAACTGGGTGTGACCCTGGCGGCGGGAAAGAGAAATCGCACGATCACGTTCATACTTGGCAATCGCGATACGGTGAACGAGTTCCAGTCGAAAGTGCTGCTGGGGGCGGAACTGTACTGCGCTCAGCATGATTGGGACTTGCATTTCATCAGTTTTCGTTGTGACCTGAACGCACCCTTGGGAAGCCTTGCGTCTTCCCGAGGCGCTGATGCGATCGAATCGACCGAGTGGCGTCATACTCACGGGCACACACTCTGTCAGTATTCTGGCGGCGCTTTCGGAGAGGAAGATTCCGTTCTCTCTCGTGGGAAACAATATTGTCGGCGATTGGCAGCCGGAACAATACGACTGCGTTTTCACGGACGATGTCCGAGGTTCCGCTGACATCACTCGCTATCTCATCGCTCAAGGTCACCGAAACATCTGGTATATCGGCAATCAGCGACTTCCCTGGTTCGCGCGTTGTGCCGCGGGCTACCGCCAGGCCATGAAGGAGGCCGACCTCGAACCCCGTTTCAGCGAGATCAGTTCCGAGGATCGCGAGCTCGGATACCTGGCGGTAAAGGCCCTACTGGCCAGCGGAGAGAGGCCCACCGCGCTTTTTGTAGGCACGGATCAGGCCGCTTCCGGCGTGTACCAGGCGTTGCAGGAATCTGGAATCCGAATTCCCGATGACATCAGTGTTGCGGGCTTCAATGACACCATCGGCGAAGTGCTGCATCCCGGGCTTACCACGGTGCGCGAATTTCCTAAAGAGCTGGGCGGCCATCTGGCCGAATTTGCGCTGCGGCGGATTCACGAACCGGACCTGCCCCCGCAGCAACTCGTGATGCCGACTGAACTGATTCGCCGGGAAAGCGTGCGGCATGTTTCATCCGGCCATACGTTGCTGACTTCCGTTCACCTTCACGAAAACGTCCTGTGAGATCCTTCGCCAAAACGTTTCTTCGCGTCGTGCGAGGCGACGAGGCAGAATACTTCTCTGCTTCATGCTGGTCGTCTGGACAGCCGCAACCGCGTTGGCGGATCGACTCCGCCGCCGGAGGCGTTCTCGGTATTGCCATTGGCTCCGAGTGGTCCGCAGATCACGCCTTATCTTCAGTATCAAACCGAGCTGGCTTGGCGCGAAGACGAGAAAGAGGATGAAGGCGTGGGATGGGATTCGCACCGAGCAGGATCTGCTGCGCCTGCAGAAGCAATTGCGGCAAAAGCTTCTGACCATGCTCGGAGGATTGCCCACGACAAGAACTCCGCTGCATCCGCACGTCACCGGACGCATTGCGATGGACGGCTTTCACATTGAAAAGCTGATCTTCGAAAGCCTTCCGGGCATCTACGTGACGGCGCTTCTGTACGTGCCCGACGACCACAACAGCGGTGAGCATACGAAGCATCCTGCCGTTCTAGTCCCGGCCGGCCATGCAGAAAACGGGAAGGCACACTATCAGGCGCTTTGTCAGAGACTGGTGCAGCGCGGCTATGTGGTCATCAGCTGGGATCCCGTGGGTCAGGGGGAGCGCAGCCAGTTCTGGGATGCGAAGGCAGGCAAGAGCCGCTACAACCGGATCTGCGCGGAGCACGCCGTGCTCGGCAATCTGGCTTATCTCGCAGGCACAAACCTGGCGCGTTGGGAAATCTGGGATGGCCTACGCGCCTTCGATTACCTGCTGACGCGACCGGAAGTCGATCCCGAACGCATCAATATTACGGGCACCAGCGGAGGCGGCTTTCAAGCGATGCACATCGCGGCGCTCGAGCCTCGGATCAAGGTAGCCGCCATCTCCTGCTACATCACCTCATTGCCCATGCGAATTCACAACCGCATTTTCAAGGACCCGGACAGCGATCCGGAGCAGGACTTGTACGGCATGATATCGAACGGCGTCGACAATGCCGGACTCTTGCTGCTGATGTATCCACGCCCGGTCTTCGTTGCCGCGGCGACGCTCGATTTCTTTCCCATTGAGGGCACGCATAAGACTTTCCGGGAAGTGTCGAAGCCTGTATAGCCGTTTCGGTCATGCGGATCGCATCGCGATGGCGGAGGGTTATCACGGCCATCAGTACTCCGATGAGAATCAGAAGGCGGCATTTGAATTTCTGGATCACTTCAATCGGCTGCCGCAGCGAGACACGCGCTCGCTTCGGCCAAAGATTTGGATGAGAAAGCCGTGCAGTGCACGCGCACCGGCCAGGTGATGCTGGATTTCGAAGATGCAAGGTCGCTGATGGATCTGATCCGGGACTACTACACGGAGCACCAAACAAGAGCGGTTCAATCTATCCGGCAACTCTATCTGCGGCAGCAGATTATCCCGGCATTGCAACCTGGAACATCAGCGAATATCGACGGCGTCGCCCCGGCCGAGCGCGAGATTGCGTGGGAGAGTGCGGGAAGCTCGACGATTCGAAGACATCTCCATCGATCGCTACGTTTTGCGTCACAGTCGCAGCCTTGTGATGCCCCTGTTGCACATCCACCGAACAGCGAACCAGAGTCATCGCTGGTTGCTGTGGTTCAGCAAAGACGGCAAGGCGGGCGTGAACGATTGGCCCGAGATCGTGAAGTACCTGGATGCAGGCTTCGATATCGTCACATTCGATTTTCGCGGGCTTGGCGAGACGCGAATGCCCTACAAGGCGGTGTCGGAAGACGATCCCTCTTTTGCGCAGCTCGATTTCGACCACGCCTACGTCAATCCGCTCTCCAGCGTGCTAGCGGATTATGTTTACAACTCGCTCTTGACCGGCAGACCCTATTTCTTGCAGATGATCGAGGATGCTGAGATCGCGGTCCGTTTCTCTCGGTTAAAACTGCACGCGGGAGACTTTTCTGTGGCCAGCGATGAGGAAGGATTCACGCTGGCAAATGCAATTGCAGAAACACTGCCGGCGATCAAACAAATTCCGTACCCCGGCGCGCCGATCATGAAGTGGTCCGATCTTGTAATTCAGAAGCGCGAACAGTGGCCCATTCAGTATCTGCTGCCGGGCGGGGCATACATTCACTAGCGGCCTGAAAGATGAGACGATGCGGTCCGCTGCGGCTATATCGGGCGCACCAGCCCCAGTTTCGTCGCCCGCGTGTTGCGAACCAGGAGCAGCACGAGAATCATTCCTACGAACGGCACAAGTCCCGCCACGATCATGATCGTGTCGAAGGAGTGGGTGGCCAGCGATTGGTTTGCATCGGAGAAGTAACCGACTAATTTGAATGCAATGATGGTCCCGATGCCCGGCGCTCATGCCGCTAAGGCCACTGACCGAGGCTACGGAGTCGCTCCGGTAGAGGTCGGAAGGCAACACGTTGGCAATCGTCGAGAACGCGGCATAGCAAAATGTCGCCAGACGCAAAAAGAACGGTGATCATCGCAAGGTTAACGGTAAGCACTGTCGGTATGAGCAAGGTCACTCCAAACCCACCGAAAACCACCAGAGCCTTACGGGCTGCGCCCAGTGTCCAGCCGCGCCGAATCAGATATCCGGACGTCGCTCCCCCGAAGAAATTGCCGAGATCGGCGGCGATGAAGGGAATCCAGATTGCGATCAATCCGCTCTTGAGCGGAATTCCTTTCGCCACCAGATAGATCGGAAACCAGTCTGCAATGAAGAACCAAACGGGATCGGTGAACGATCTCGCAATAATCACTCCCCACGTCTGCGGAAGCTTCAAAAGATCGACCCACCGGGAACGAGGCCCTTCGAGAAAAGCATCAGGATCGGCCGCATCCGCGAGAATCATTTGCCGCTCTTCGTCGCTCAGGCGTGGATGATCCTTGGGCAGGTGATACGCGCGACGCCAGACCAGCAGCCAAACGAAACCCAGCATTCCGGGAATTGCAAACGCCGGACGCCACCCCCAACGGCTGTAGATTGCGAATACGATAAAGGGTGCAACCGCTCCTCCAATCGATGAACCGCTGTCGAACAGTGCTGTGGCGAGAGCCCGCTCACGCTTCGGGAACCACTCCGAAACAGCTTTCGTCGCACCCGGCCAGTTGGCGGATTCGCCAGCGCCCAGAAGAAATCTGAACGTCGCGAAACTGTAGAACCCGCCGGCCAAGGAAGTGGCCATCGACACGATCGAGTACCAGAGCACGGAGAGTGTCAGCCCTCGCCGGGTACCGACGCGATCCATCAGCCTTCCGCACACGCTCTGGCCAATCGAGTACGCAATGCGAAAGCCGATGAGCAAATTCGCGTAGTCCGAATTCGTCCAGTGGTAGAGCTGTTTGAGGTAGGGCGAGAGCAGGGACAGGGTCTGGCGGTCGATGTAGTTGATTACCGTCGACGCAAACAGCAGCGCACCGATCCACCAGCGCAAGTTGCGAATGGGCCGCAGGTTCAACCCAGTGGACTTGCGCAGATGCAGGCATACTTTGCCGGATTATGGCGCGGTGGAAACTCCCGAACTTAAGAGCGCAGCCGAATCCGTGTCGAGGTAGATAGTAGCATTTGGGTGGGTCCGCAGAATCGACGCCGGCATCATGGGACTGATCTCCCCTTCAAGGCACGCCTTTACCGCCCGGGCTTTCCGCGTGTCCGGGACTGACCACGATGATCTCCTTGGAGCGCATGATTTGCCGCACGGACATTGAAATCGCTTTCTTAGGCACATCCGTCAGCTTCGAAAACCAACCTTCATTCACCTGCTGCTGACGGCATGCTTCATCGAGATCAACGATGAGGTACGGGTCAGCGACCTGAAAATCCGCGGGCGGATCGTTAAACGCGAGGTGCCCATTCTCTCCGATTCCGGCAAAGAGAATATCCACTGGTTTCGACTGGAGTTCGGCTCCCAATTTTTGTAACCGACCCTTGTGGATCGCCATCACCGTCCAACAGGTGATACCTGGTGATTCCGACTTTGTGAATCAATCTCTCGAAGAGATATTTGCGAAAACTGGCTGGATGGGTAGAAGGCAGGCCAACGTATTCGTCCAGATGAAAAACCTCGACCCGGCTCCAATCGATGTCGGGCGCGCTGGTCAACGCATCCAGAAATTCAAACTGAGATGCCCCGGTGGCGGCCACGAGACGGGCACTTCCCTGATCGCCGAGCGTCCGCCGGAGAGAGCGCGCGGCATGATCGGCTGCTGCCTGGCCTAAAGAGTACTTGTCTGCAAGAATTTCTATTTTAGATTGCAACACCGGGTTCATTTAGCCTCGTCATTCCCTGGTTCATGTTTCCAAGTGCAACTCGTTGTTGCGTGTGTGATCGCGTTGTCACCGTCTGCACTGATTCACTTGGACCGACGGCGCAGCTTCGGCGCGTGCCATGCGCGTGAAGTGGTATGCACAGCATCCGGTCAGGGAGCAGCAGCGCCTTCTGAAATCTCTGGTCCGCTTCTTGCTGATTGCCGAGTGCGCCCGCGAGCGCACCGGCGGTGTAGTCCCACCAACTGGTATAGCTGCTGGTGTCGCTACGACTCTTTGCTTGTGCGAGAGCGGTTTGCAGGCGCTCCTGCCATTGCTTCTCGTCAAAACCGGGTAGTTTCTGCGCTGCCCGCCAGGCCCACAACATCTGATCAGGAGCGGATGCCGCAGAAGCCAGTTGGAATTTCTTTGCCGCCTCCTCGGGCTTTGCGCAGCTGGCGTAAGCAGTGCCCAGCAGATAGTTCGTCCGCGCAGATTGCAGAATGGGTTCGAGCCCGTCATGTGTAAATGGAAGATCGGGCACCGGCGCACCCAAGTGCTCTGCCAGATCGAGAGCATCCGCGCAATGACCGTCTCTTGCCGATGCGAGCATCTTTTGCAGTTCGACTTCAACCCAAACCTGGCGGACGTTGGTTCCTCCTTCTTCGCGTGGAAAGAATCGGTTATGGAACAGACTCTCGGCGCGTTGAAAATCGCCCGCCTCGGCCAGATTGAGGATCAGTTCGAAGATCAGACTGGAAGGCGCATCCGCGAGATTCGGATATTTCTCGAGAACTTGCACTCTTTCGCTGGCGGGTTTCGACAAGAGGCTGAGCGCCTGGTCCGCACCGAGGTAAATCGTGACGTTCGTAGCGTCGCTCCGCAGTCCGTCCCGAAAAGCAGAGAGGGCCTGCTCAGCGTCATGCTTCTCGTGCAGCAGAGCCAGACCCAGGCTCGCATCGAGGACGGGAATTTGCGGGTTCGACTTGCGGGCCAGCAACCACTCTTCAAGGGCCGAGTCCGTCAGCCCGCGGGAGAAATATAACGTGCCGAGCAGATAGTGCGCTGTAGCATCGTCGAGGGTTCTGTGCGCATGACCGTACTCAGGACGGTGAGTTCTTCGGCCGAGCTCGGAAAAACGTACGAGGTCGAGAGTTTCGACGCGATCTTGTAGTCGGATAATCCCGATTGCCCGAGACGCTCGCGGCAATATCCGCGGAAGTACGCGATCATCGGGTGTTTGCCGGGCGGCGAGCGCACCCAGTTCAGTCTGATCAGCTGGGACGATGGATAGTCCCGCGAGAGCACAGTCAGCGCCCGCTGGTACAGTCCGAGGCGCATGTATTGAGCGGCAAGATTCAGCACGCGATTTGCGTCATTCGCGAGCTGTTTGAGGTTGGGTTCGCCGAGTTCTTCGCTGAGAAGATAGCTCAGCGGAAAATGGGCGATTCCCTGACGCGCCAGCGTCTTCCCTTCTTCCACCTTGCCGGATGCAGCTTTTACCGCAACCAACTCCTCGATTGCACGCACATCGTCAGGTGCGGCTCGAACCGCTTCGCTGAGATGACGCTCGGCCTCATCCAGATCGCCGTCCCGCGCCAGCATCTCTCCGAGACGCAGAGCAGCGGCGGCGCGAAAGGAAGCAAATCGCTGGGCATCCTCATATGCAGTTCGCGCCTTCCGCGTTTCGCCCAGCCCATCGTATGCAATCCCAAGGTAGTACGAGATTTCCGGATCAGAAGTGTCGCGCGCGTGCACCTGCTCAAGGAAATTCTTCGCTTCGTCAAATCGCAGCAGGCTCGCGGTCAGTCGCCCGGCCGATTTCAAGGCCCCAAAGCTGCCGGGAAATCTGCGAAGCGTTTCCTCGTACGTATCGAGCGCCTGAAGATTTTTCCCGTTCAGCTCAAGGTCTTTCCCGAGCTGAATCCAGTCATCGCAGGTTCTCTGGTCTGGGTCGGGTATGACGGTAGGAAGGCTGAGGGCCAACCTGAATTTCAGACTCCGGAGTCCAGTCATATTCGCCTTCAGTCTGGCGGATGAGGACGCGCTCCAGCGCGTCCCGAATCTCGACGGTGTACTTAGTCTGCGCGTCGAGGACGGGAAGTTCGTGAGTCCAGGCACGTTCGGGAACGAGATCAACTTTCTCGCTGAATAAGCGGCTGCTACCGTTCAAGATCGAAACCGTAGCCTTAGAAAAAGCACGATTCGCGTTGAATCCGGCAATCAACGCATTGCCGTGGCGCGCAAGACTGAGCACTCCTGAAAGATTGGCGCGCGAGATGCCGCCAATCTCCCGAACCGGCATCCAGTACTCCGAGAAGTGGATGCGACTGCCGCGGTTGCATGAAGGCATACGTCTCCTGATTGCGAAACAAGCCAGCCTGGATTTCGATGTATCCGCTGTTGTCGTCGGAGAGGGCCTTGCGCCAGTCCAGGCCCTCCTCGTCCACGCCCCACGACCAGATTTTCTTGGCGGGCAGCTCCTCGTATTCGGCAAAGTGCACCGTACCGGTTTTGGTTGCGGGATTCCAAACTCCCATAAATTCCTCACGGCTTCCGTGTGTAAACAGTGATACCGGGCCGTGAACATGATTGCGAATGATGCTTAAGTCGTGCCCGTCCTCATCGACGGGCCAGCGAACGACTTCGGTGAAGCCGTGACTCGCGGCGAAGCGCATCGGGTAGACAATCTGCGAATCGTCCGAAACTCGCGCCGCTGCATTGTTCCACCAGTAGAAACGATGCCGAACGTCGCTGCGGTTGCTGAGCGTCACACGCTCCTCCAAGAGCGTGGACTTGGGCCGAAGCATCAACTCGACGGTCCACTCCATTCCGTAAACGCGATCGACGTTGCCCACGATCACAGAGGCACTGCCATCCGCGTTTTTATGGAAGGCAAAATCGACCGGCGACATACTCACCCAGTTGTGGGAAACAGGAAAGTTGAACTCGATGCCGAATGCCGCCCAGGCCCCACGATAGCCCACAGCCGCCTTCTTGATAGAGGTGTTGGCGTAGAACATCGACTGCCCCGAGATTTTGTCGATGCAGGTGTAAAGATGCCCGCCAATGTCAGGCAGCACCGAGCATTTCAGGTATTCATTTTCCAGATAAATGGCGCGCCAGTCGTGATTTGCGCGGCGGCTCGTCAGGTTTTCCCGCAGGACATATGGATAGTTGAACTTGTTGTTCGTGAACTGGTCGAACGGAGGATTCGGATCGGGCATCCCCTCTTCGTAAGTGGGCAGAGTGAGCGTTCCTTCCCACACGCGCACTTGCGCCTGCGACAGCGTTGCCAAGGTCAGGACGACAAAGAGATTGAGATAGCGTCGCATCTAAATTCGCAATATCCGGGCGGAGTTCTCGTAGTACACCTTTTTGAGGATCGTCTCCGGCAGTCCAATCCCATAAATTCTCCAGCGCCCCTGCGGCGGGATTTTCGCTGGAGCGTAGTCGAAGTATTCGTCTTCGGTTTCGAGAAAACGAAAATAGATCTCATACAGCTTGTCATTGAAGACCTGTTGCGGATACTCGTCCCCATGCGGCGTGGCATCGGTGCCGAACAGAATCCGGTCCTGATATTTCTCGAAGAACCTGCGCGCGGTTCTCGGCTGTCGTCCAAGTTCTCCGATGCGCGCCGCGAGGTCAACGAACATGTTCGGATAGCGGTCCAGATTTTCCGACACGTTTTGCAGATCTTCCGCGAAGTTGCCTACGTGCAAGACAACGAACTGCGTCTTGGGGTGTCGCGCAATGACCCGATTGCGAGCGGCGATCAACTCTTCATTACTGGGAAAATCCCCACCGTGGAACGACCAGTCTGGATGATTGTTCAGTTCCTCGTAGCGCTCGTTGAAGCGATCCGTCGGGGTGAAGAATGCGATCGGATCCGAAATATGAATCGCTACCGGAAGATTAAGCTGGCCGCAGGCGTCCCACATGGGATCGAAACGAGCATCATCAATTTTTACCAGCGAGCCCGAGGTGATGTTTTCACGGAGATAGAGTCCCAACGTCTTGAGAATCTTCAGGCCTCGCGCCGCCGTCGCGATGCGCGCGCTCGATGGCCTGTGCCTGCAGCTTCGGGTAATCCGGTTCCTTGAAGCGGGAATAGGAGGGCTCGGTGAAAGTGTAAAAGCGGCCGGGATACGCACGGTCGTATCTCGCTACCGCTTCGGCAAGGCCCTGATCGTAGCCACCAGTCAGGTTGACCATCGCCCGAATGTTCTTGCGGTCCATCACCGCCAGCAATTCTTGGGGAGTTCCCAGGTACTCACGATCTGGAGAGAGTTCCACACCTTTCTCCGATTTTGTCGAGACCGGAGATATGCGTGTGAAAGTCGATCAGCGGAAATCTCGAACGTTCGACGCGGGACTCGTGCACCTGGAGCATACTTCTGGGCTCGTACTGCGAAAGCTCCAAGGGCGCGGGATGCGCTTCGTTCCCGGTCGTAACACCGGCAGCCCTGCCCACATGCATTCCAGAGCCTGCCACCAGACCCATTCCATACAGCCATTGGCGCCGATTGATCACCTAGCTCCTCCGGCTATTGCCCAGGGTCGAGCACAGGCGTGGCGATGTCCACGGTCCCGCTGCTTCCCGTTGACCGCACCATGCCACACGCTCCCGCCGAATGTTGTGATGTAGACCTCGTCGTGGTGCAGCGGATCGGGAATGACACGTTGCCCCCACTTGAAGTTAAATCCGGGAATACGGGTCCAGTGCAGCCCGCGGTCTGCCGATCGCCAGGCCGACGATTCAAAGCCGGCCGCGTAGATCACCTTGGGGTCTTGCGGGATCAATGGTGACGTCGTAAATGTGGCGATCCTTGTCGAGCACCTGCTTCCAACTCTTGCCGCCATTCTCCGAGAGAAAGATCCCTCCGCCGTCTCCGTGTTCTCCGGTCGCTCGAGCCCAGGCGGCGAGGTAAAGACGATCTGGCGACTCAGGATCGATGGCGAGGCCATTCGGTCCGTTCGTTCCCTCAGGCAACGAAACGGGCTGCCAGTGCTCCGCTCCGTCGGTCGACCGGTACAGGGCACCGTCGCCGGCATTGCCGATGCTTCCATCCTCCGACCGTCGCGCGATCACGACATAGAGCGTGCCATTCGAAGCTCGCGCCAGCCGCCACGCGAACGGCTGTTCTTGCGTGATCCCATTGTTCTTCAGCGCCCAGGTGCGCCCGCCGTCTGAACTCTTGTAGACTCCGCGGCCAAAACCGGCTACGTACAACACGCGTGCATCCACTGGGCTGGTGGGATCGAGCAGGATATGGGTCGCGCCTGTCTCGTCCATCCCGGTGTTCGACTTGGTCCAGTTCTTGCCGCCGTCATCGCTGCGGCAAACGCCACCTTTGTAATGTCAGCACTGAGTTGTGCCGCCACATCTTCGGGCGAGGAAGATCATGAGTGTAGCTATTGACGCTCCACATCCGCCCACGCACCTTGGGGTCGAAGACGATCCAATAGGTTGTGTTCATCCACTCGCGGGGCACTCCAGCCGTCGAACTCGTCCAGGAGACGCCACCGTCTTCGCTGCGGAAGAGTCCGATATCGGTGTAAGTAATGAACTGGCGCTTTGGATCGAACGGATCGAAATGAATTCCGTAGCTGGTGGTGACGTCGAGACCCGAGGCTGGTCCAGCCCGCAGTCATCGACTTTGCGCGAATACTGCGGCCACCCAGGTAGCGCCACCGTCGTCGGTCCGCATCGTTCTTCCGAGGTCGGTACCGTAAGCGAGGTTGGCGTCCTGTTGAGCTACCGTAAGATTCAGAGGATTTTCCGCCCAGTCTGGCCCGAAGCGCGCGGTGATCCAATCGTCATTCACGTTCTTTGCCGCGACATCGGATTCCTTCCATACCAACTGCCAGTCAGCGCCGGAGTTGGTGGTCTTGGCCACGCCCATCCAGACCTTTCCATCAAGCGTCAGATGATCGTAGGAGACATATGCCGTCTCCGGATGCTGCAGGCTGGTCGCGATCGCGCGCACTTTCGCTCCCGTGCCGGGCAGGTCGCTCTTGCGCCAGTTCGCGCCTCCATCTTTCGAAACGAAGATTCCTTGCTCCGAAGTGGCATAGATGATTGGCTGCGGGCCCGAACCAAAGCCCAGCGAAATGTCACTGACAGTCGCGGGAAGCGGGAGACTGCGCACTCCGCCGTGACTGATCACCGCGATCGCGTGTTCGCTTGCCAGAAACAACGTGCGGCCATCGGGCGCGGAATGCGGGTCCACCCAAAGCCGGCGCGGAACATCGGGCAGGCTCACTTGTTTTTGCCAAGTCTTTCCGTAGTCGCGCGAAACAAAGAGCGCGGGACTCTCCTTGGTCCCAGCCGCGGCGTAAAGAATCTGTGAGTTGGAAGGATCGACCGCCAGGGCTGCGATCGTCGCTCAATGGATCCGGATCGGCAAGAATCTGTTCGTCGGAGTGATCCGAATTCATCTTGACGCCCTTGACGGCGGACGGATTCGGATAGACCAGATTCCCACCGTTCGCCGCCATCCGTGCTGCGCCACAATCCCGTCGCGTGGGCGTACATCGTCTTCGGATCGAGCGGGTCGAAGACAAAGAAATTCACCACGCCGCGCAGGTTGAACATGCGCCAGGTACGTCCCCCATCGTGGGTGATGTACGAGCCGGTCATGTCGCAGGAGACCAGCACGGTATTCGGATCGTGCGGACTGATGGTGGGATTGAACATGGCCCCGCCGCCACCCGGACCGATCACGCGAAAATCTCCCGGCCGCTCGGCCGCGGCGCTGACCAAGCTCAAAACCAAGACGACGCCGATGACTAGTCTGAACTTCATGGATTCTCCGGACAGACTGCCTGCCGGCGCCGTTGTTCGCAGCGGGCAGTCCTTCTGCAGTCGACTCCTTGCAACCTAGAACGTGATCCTAAGCCGCAACCGGATCGTCCGACGGCTATCGACGCCTTCCTGTGGAAAGGTAGAGAACAAACGAGCAAAGTCCGAGTTTGTGTTTAGGCATAGCACACCGACGTCATTACCGCAGTCAGCACCAGTTTGAAGCGCCGGCTGCAGCGTGACTGGATCTATCTTTATGTTGAAGCCCCCGAGATAAGAAAAGCTGTTATCTCCGAAATCCTGGTTCGGCATTCGAATCGGGTGATTGAAGATGTTATCGAAGTCAGCGCCGATGTTGGCGTTAACTCGCTCACCGAATTTGAAATCCTTTTGCAAACCGAAATTGAGTCCCCAGCCTCCGGGCCCCCATAACAGGTTCTTCCGTGCAATGGAGCTGTTCGTAAAAACATCCGCTCCCATGGGCGGAGGTGCGAAGGCATTGGGATTGAAGACTTGGTCAGCGACGTGCTGCTTGTAGTTCCCGACGATCGCCGGCCTATAACCAATGAAATCGTTGAAATCGCCGAGGGCGTCAATTGATTCGGAAGCGATGTTACCCGGACCCACCATGCGTGCACTGTTGCCGCAGTTGTCACAGGTCCAGTAAGGCGTAAATGCTGTACCACTCTTGGCAAACATCTGGAACGTCGTCCGCCAACCTCCGACTATCGCGTCCGCCCACTTCGACATTCCGTGGCCATAACTCCGGCTGCGTCCAACTGGCAGATCGTACATGCCATAGAAAACGAACCGGTGGTGTGAGATCCAAGCGTCTTCGGTGTAATCAAGATGTGGCTGAAACGGATCGTAAGGAACGCCGCCGAGACTGGAATTGCCCTGGTCGATACCTGTCGACTTCTGGTCGAGATAGGTGTAAGACGCATTGAACATCAGGCCCTTATCAAACCGTCGTTCGACCTGCGTCTGGAAGGAGTTGGATCGGCTGTACCCATAGTTCCCATAAGTCAGAAGGTAATCGCCCAACGTGGGATACGCTAAACGGGCGTAGTCGGCGGCGGTCGGGAGGCAGTCTCCATCATCGGGAGAGCACGCGGTAACTCCATCCCCGGTCGTAGTGCCCCATGGATTGTCGCTGGGTGCGATTTCATTGAGGTCAATGCCTCCAATCAGCCCCCCCGAATGAATCCCAATGTAGGAAAATCGCACCGATGTCTTGAGACCTAGTTGACGCTCAAAGGTACCGTTGTACTGCTGGACGAGAGGTGCGTGCAGCCCAACGGGCACGGCATTTACCGAGAACGCGCTGGAATCGAGCACGACATCGCCGCCCGTCATTGGGGTGGGCCATGGTTGTATCGGTTGATTCACGGTGCCGTTCGCCTTTGTCAATGCCTGGTTGAATCCGTTCGTGGAAATGGGATCCCGAATTCCCTGTGCGGCCGATGTCGGGAAGTAGATTCCGTAGCCTCCGCGTATGACCGATTTGGATCCGATGCCCCAGGCAAACCCGATGCGAGGAGCGAAATTGTTTTTGTCGGTCCGGACCAGACCTCGGCCGACGCCAAGTCCTGACTGTGCTGCGGTGACTGTGGGTAGAGTCGCGGAAATTCTCGGGTCCAGATAGGAGAGAGTTCCTGTAGAAGGCACGATGAACCGTCCGGTGTTGTTGTTGAACGTAGGATCGAAGTTCAGCAGGATGTCATGCTTGTCGACCCATGGCGAGACCAGTTCATAGCGGACACCGAGGTTCACGGTCAGGTTGGATTTGACCTTCCAATCATCCTGGAAGAAGTACCCCTGCTCCCAGTTGGTTACGTCCATATCGGGGCGGGTTTTGGCAATGTAAGTGACCTTGGAGGGCGGTAAGCCGAGCAGGAAATTGGCGAAGGCGCTCGTGCTGCTGCCCGAGTACGTCATCGTTCCCCGTGGATTGCCGCGCCCCGTTGAAAAACCATCGAGACCCTCGTTGTGCACAAAATCAGCACCCATTTTCAGGTTGTGATTCCTGACGACCCAGGTCAGGGTATCTCCGAACGTCGCCAGGTATTGACTCTCCTGACGATCCGTATTCCGGTCGCCGCTCCGATCGAATGACGTATAGGAGGAACCATACGTGATCACAGTATGCCCGTGCGTGAGAAGCTCTCCAGGGCCCACCACTGCGCCATACGCATCGATCGCATTCTGGTCGAAGCCGATGCTCGACAGAAAACTCTGCAAAGTTGTGTTGCTGTGCCGGTAAATAAATTCGCGATTGAAGCCGCCCCGTGCTTCATTGACGATGTTGTTGCGAATGGTCCGCACGTATGAACCCGATAGGGTACGGGTTCGCCGTTCCTGCTGGGTCAGGCCGAGTCCGGTAAATGGCGATCTGACGGCCGCGTTCCCACCACTGAACGCCTGCGCGTTATACACGCCGTAGACGTGATCTCTGTCCGAGAAATCGTGGTCGATGCGAAGGGTTCCCAGGTCCCGTGTCGTGTTGCTTGGCATCAGGGTTTGGAACAAGTCTCCTATCCGACCGTTCGCTGTATTGATCGCGATCGATGGATCGATCTTGGGAAAATACGTAGTGATGAGTTGCTGGACATTCGGGTTCAAAAGCTCAGAGGGGATTGTGACGAACTGCGCGCCGGTTCCTGTGCAGTTTGGCCAGCCCACACAATAGGTGTCAGCTGCAATCTCCGCCGGCGTCAGGGTCACGCCTGCCGGAACGGCAGGAAGGTGCGGCTGAGTGGCAAGCGTATTGTCAACAATCAGCTTGGAGAAATCTCCCGTCCAAAACGAGGGATGCGGCAATTTGCTATCTGTTATCTGTACCGAATCCCTGTCGTAGTTACGCTCGTAGGCCATGAAGAACCAAGTCCTCTTCAGACCAGGGATGGGGCCGCCAAAAGAACCGCCGACGTCGTTAAGGTTGAAGTAAGGAGAAGGATAAGGGTACAAAGAACCCTGGGCATCGCGTATCCCCTGTTGATCCTGAATGGTGAGGCCGGCAAGAGCGGAGTTCTTGTTGTTATAAAAGGCCGAGCCATGGAACTGGTTCGAGCCGCGCTTGGTGGTCACGCGAATGCTCGAAATACCGGCATATTCCGCGCTGAAATCATTGGACAGCACATTCAGTTCGCCGACTGCCTCGAGCGAGGGCTCACTGGCGGAGGCGGATCCATCAAGCGTGCTCGTGGAGCGCTGTCCGTCGATGGTGAAGTTCGCGCCATAACTCTGGAATCCAAGAAACTTGAATGTGCCGTCGCCGGTGCTCTGCGTGATATTCGGGTTCAGGTACAGAAACGAATAAACATCCCGGCTATCGCGCGGCAGATCGATAACTTCGCGGCTGGTGATCGTATCGGCAATCGTCTGATCGGCGGTGTTGATCGTGGGCGCTTCGCTCGTCACCACTACGTTCTCGCTCGCGGCCGAAACTTTAAGAACGGCGTTGGCATTGACAGTGTCGCTGCCAGTTAAGACGATGCCCGTGATGTCACGGGCTGTCATGCCAGGAGCGGTGATTGTCACCTTGTACGTGCCTGACGGAAGTCCAAACATCTGATATTCGCCGTTGGGGTTCGTTTCGGCGTGACGGAGCGTGTTCGTGGCTAGATCCGCGATGGTCACGCTTGCTTTGGCGACGACTGCGCCGCTGGGGTCGGTGACCGTTCCCCGAATAGTACCGAGATCTGTGCCTTGCGCCAGCATCAACTGCGCGCATCCAACGCTGATCGCGAGCGCCAACGGAACAACCAGATATTTTGCGAAGTTCATGATGGGGACTCCTAAACTTGGGAGGCTTTCAAACACCAGCTCTTTTAAACTAAAACAGCAAGTGAAAGCAAGAAATAAATAAATTATCGAAAGTATTCGATAGCCTTCGCAATCCACCCTAAGCGGGGAACGGGTACAGGGTAAAGCTCGGAACCACCCGGCGAATGACACCGCCTTCGGAAGGGGAATCGGGCCGCAATCCTTCCTGCAAGCAGCGGAACAAGGCGAGCTGCTGGCCGACCATCACATCCAGCACGGGTAGATCCTCGTCAGCAACATCCGGGCACTGGTATGGAACCACTAAGTCTTGCGCACAGGCTATGCTCTGAGTGACGCCATCGCCGGCGATGATCCGCGCCAGCCCGAGTCGCTTTTCCTTCATTTCTGTCAGGACATCGGTCTCGTAAGCACGTACCAGCGGATCCGACGACAGGAAGCAAACCACCAAGGTGTCGCCGTGAATGCCGCTCATAGGCCCGTGGCGTAATCCCAGGAACGTTTCACATGTCGTGGCAACCCGGCCCGCCGTCATTTCCAGCATCTTGAGCGAGGCTTCCCTCGCCGCCGCGAGCCGAGCTCCGCTGCCCAAAAACACAGCGCGTCGAAACGGCTTTTGGGCGAGTTTCGCCAACTTAGTCATTTGATCCCGCAGAAGGGTGGATGCGCTGCGCGCCAACGCGGCAACCAATGTGTTGTATGCGGCTGAATCCTTAGAAAAGCCCAGAAAACTTGCGCCAAGCGCCATATTCGTGAAACTGCTCGTCATGACCAGGCTTCGGTCATTCGTGGCGTCGGCCAGCGTAATAACGCGCACTTTCGGATCGCCGCGGAAGGCGTTGGCGAGACTTCCCTCCCGGTTGCAGGTCAGAACCAGGTGACGCACATCAGGCTCTAGCTGTCGAACCAGGGCGAGCGCCCCAACGCTTTCGGGACTATCTCCGGAACGAGCCAGCGACACCATCAACGAAGGTTTACCAACCGGCAACGCATACCTGCCGCGTGCGAGCAACGCTCCGGCAGCCACAGCCTCCACGTTGATCCCCAGTCTCTTGCGAAGTGCCAGGCGCGCGCAGTCACCCGCATATTCTGAGCTTCCGGATCCCGACAGAGCCAGCCACGAAATCCCATCGACCAGATCGCGCAATTCGCCCGCGTGGGACTGCATGAGTTCAGAGGTGCGAACCCAGGTCGAAGGCTGCTGGGCGATTTCGCGGAACGTATGGAAATATCCCAGCCGTCGCTGCTCCTCGTCGCTTCGTTCCAGCAATTCCCTTGCAACTGGCTGGACTTCGGAGAGGTGGCCTAACCACTCGGCCTGCGACAGGAACGGCGAATAAACGGGGGTCGACATCGGAAATAGACAGCAATGAAAAGAAAGCAATGGTACAGTAAACGAAAGCAAACGGAGAATCAAATGAATTCAGCAGAATCGAAGGGGGACCCTGAATCTTCCCGTGGGGCCGGGTTAGCAAGCCGATTCAGCGCGCTTTTGTTTGATCTTGACGGCGTCCTCATCGATTCCACTCCCGCTGTGCAGAGGGTTTGGGCCCAATGGGCAAAGGAACGCGGCCTTGACCCCGATACTGTGGTGGCCCACGCCCACGGCCGGCCTAGCTTGAGCACGGTCAGGCATTTTCTTCCCAACTCCGATCACGAGTCGGAAAATCGGGACGTCGAGCGCCGGGAAATCGAGGACGTGGAAGGGATCGTCGTGCTGCCCGGTGCGGTGGAATTGTTGACGAGCCTTCCTCCACATCGCTGGACGATCGCGACTTCGTGCACACGTCTCTTGGCGGAAGCTCGGCTGCGTGCTGCCGGGCTACCCATTCCTCCAGGCATCGTGACTGCAACCGACGTGACTCGCGGCAAACCCGATCCTGAACCGTTTCTCAAAGCCGCGGCGAAGCTTGGCTTTCCCACCGCCGAATGCGTCGTCTGCGAAGATGTTCCTGCGGGCGTTCTGGCCGGCAAAGCTGCCGGGGCGCGGGTTGTCGCCCTACGCACAACTTTTCCCGAAGGCGAGTTGCTCGTCGCAGGAGCCGACTTCGTCGTCAATAGTTGCGCCGACATATCCGTTACCGAGAGTCCCGGTAGCCTGGCGCTGCATCTCAGGTCCGTTAACGTGTAAATTGCTGTTGACCATTCGCATCAAGAAGGAAATCACCGCCATGCGTCGCAGAGACCTCCTGAAAAGCGCGGCACTCTTGCCTGCTCTGACTCGCCTGAACTTTGCATCCGTCGCGACTGGGGACGATCCAATCTGTTTCCCAACGCCGCCAGGAGAGCGCCTGAACCAGGGGCCCTTCGATATCGAGCAAGACCAGGGTTGGCAAACCATTCTGTTCACTACGCCCTCCGAAAAACCGATCCGAAATCCAGGACTCGGCCTAGTGGGATACACCTGGGAAGAGAGCGGTCCCTCTCTGGCGGCGCGCGCCGGTCGAGAAACACTGGAACAGCATGTGGAAAAAATCTCAAGCCTGCCATTCGTCGACGTTCTGTATATTCGCTGCGATTGGCGCAACGTGCAATCTCGCCCCGGACGGCTCGATCTCGATCCCGTGTGGGCTCTGACGATGGACGCCGCGAAACGCAAAGGGCTTCGAGTCGCCTTTCGCATTCAGTTGTCAAATTACTTCTTTTCAGCCGGAACAGGTTGCCCTTCCTTCGTTCTTGCGCGAGCGCATTCCGCTGGTGAAGATCGGGCGCATTCCAGACAAGGGCGACGCCCAATTTCGGGAACCTCGTTATGACCACCCCGAATTTCAGAAAGCATTCGCGGAGTTGAACGATTTACTGGCGGCTGAGTTTGAAGGGCAATCCTCTGATCGAATGGATGGATCTGATGCAGTACGGCTTCTGGGGCGAAGGACACACCAGCGACTTTCCCAATCCTTTCCCGGACTACGTCACAGCAGAACGAACTTTCGTGAACATGACGGCGCGTCAGCTCGACACGTGGAAGAAGACTCCCCTCGCGGTCAATACGCAGCCAGACATCAGCAACGTCGGCAACCGCACCGTGATTGACATGGCGGTGCGGGCGGGCGCGTGGATGCGATCGGACAGCATTATCGTCGAGGAACCGATTCAGATCGATGAACTGGCCAATCGCCCGCCCTGGACCGCGGCGATCCTCGAGGATGGTTACTTCCGCCAGTACGACACGCAGACACTCAAAACGGATGCGGCTGGAATCAACGTGATGGAAAATTACATGCTGCACGTTCTGGATGTGCGGGCGAATTACTGGGCTCTGTGGACCGAAGCGGACAATCTGGCGCGCTACAACGAGATGTATCCTCGCGGATTCGAACGGCTCCGCACCAGCCTGGGATACCGTCTGCGACCTTCCTGGGTGTGGCAACGAAAGAGATATGACACTTTTGAATTAATCGTATGCGTCAGCAATCGAGGAGTGGCTGGGGTTCCGGGTGTGCTGTGGCTGCACTTGCAGAGTCCCGACGGGAAGATGAATTTGAAGGGAGCACTCGACGCGGGACACCCTCGCTGGCGGCGGCCTCCGGCAGGCGTCCTTTCTGCTTCCTAAAGGCTACAGCGGCAAGCTCAATCTCTCGGCCCAGCTTGAGATGCGCAGGGGTGTAAAAAAGGCAATCGCCTGGGCGTGTGAACAGCCAGTTAATCCGGACGGCTCAATCACTATAGAACTCAAAGGAGAGAACGATCGTGGCTGGCGGAAAGGCGTTTGACGGCTCTCGGTCGGAATCGATTTCGCCGTAGACCTCCATTAGCGAGTTGCGCCCTCGTTCGCAATCTGTGCGATCGCGAAGCAGAGTTCGACCGACGGAAACACTTCGGCAATCGAGGGCTTCGCAGTCCCTCCGCTTAGGGCTTCAAGAAACGCTGCGGCTTCGTCATAGCAGCCATTCACGATGTCTTCGGGCGTCTGCAGCGGGTACGTTTTCTGCTCCGACAAGTCGGCCGTCCCGGAAGCAGCGCCATCCGAGTTGCGGACCGAAGGGGCACGTGACCGATGCCCGAAAGCCGTCGCCGAACAGGTCATAGGTTTCTTCCACCATTCCCGCTGTGGGCAGCACATCGATACGTCCGGAGATTCCGTTCTCGAATTGCAGGTCCAGCGCATACCACGCTGTTGCTCCTGAGGGCGCCTTCAAAGTGCGAAGGTCAAATGCGACAACTTGCCCTGCGATGTAGCGCAAAGTATCTACCGCGTGGACTGCGGTAGCCCATAGGAACTCGGGTTCCTGACGCGCATGCCTGGCCATAGTGCAGTGTACGTAGCGAAGAGCGCCGGCATTGTGCGTCCACTCGATCGCGCGGTTCAGAGATCGGCATGAACCGCCGGTTCACAGAAACCATGTTCGAAGTCTTCGTTGCGGCAGCGGAATCTCGCAGCGCCTGCGCTTCGGCCAGCGATGCGCCGAGAGGCTTTTCCACCACGCACGGAATACCCAGACTTAGCAGTTTGATTCCAAGTTCAGAAATGTTTTCCGGCGGCACGACGGCGATGCAGCCGTCGAGATTTTCCTGCCTGCAACATATCGTCGACATTCCGATACGCCGCCAGAAAGCCGTATTTTCTGCTGAAGTCCCGCGCGCGTTCGATCTGCAGGTCGCACACCGCGGCCAGCAGGATTTCGTCGGGATGCGCGGCTTTGTATCGCGCCAGCGGGATCGCGTGCCCGCTCTCTGAATGCTGCTCCGCAGCCGATCAATCCAAGACGAATCATAGTTCGACGATCATGGGCTCGACGACTGGCTAGCGGTACTGCCGATCGGAAGGTCCTTGCTATCAAGTGTTGGTTTTGCGCGTTCGCGGTTCCGCGCACAAACCATAGAGACCCTCCCACCGCAACCGTGAGCGCAGCGAACCATACCACCGTGATCCGCTGATTGGGCGGCACGGTGAAGAGCAAGCACCAGGCTCAGCAATCCAATGAAGGAAATCGTGCGGCTCAGAAAGCGGAATACGGGCGCGGTGAAATCGGCGGAATCCTTCAATTCGGTGGCAACGTCGACGGGCGTATTCAGGTTCCTGAACAGCAGCGCCCGCCCGGGCGTATCTCCCCGGTCGAACAGCATGGTCAGGAAAAAAACTCCGAAGGACGCGGGAATAATGATCGCGACCTGCTGAATGAGCGACCAGTGATAGACGAAGGCGCCAAGCATGCCCAGAATCAGTCCGGTGGCGAATGAGGCCAGACCCGACCAGGGCGGCGTCCGCCGCACCACCAGCCCCAGCAAAGCAGGCGGGCCGTACGCCAGCGACATCAGCGTATTGAATGTCAGCATGATCTGGAAGACGCTCTGCCCGCTGGCAGCCATGATCACGGCGATCACGGTGGTCGCTCCTCCGATCAGAAACGTCGTGACCCAACCCACGACCAGCAGTTCGTGTTCTCCCGCGCTCTTGCGGAACAGCGACTGATATACATCTTTGGTGAGAATCGCAGATTTCACATTGAACTGGGCCGAAAGATTGGCCATGGTCGCGCTGAACATGGCTGCCAACATGACTCCGATCAGGCCATGCGGCAGCAACGTCAGACTGGCGACCGCGTAAGCTGCTTCGCTGGCGTTGGGCAGGCCCATGCGGGGCAGTTCCGGATAAACCACGCGCATCGCCATCGGCGGAATAAACCACAAGAAAGCCCCGACGAAAAACAGTCCGCAGCACAGCAATGCGATTTTGCGCGCCGAGCGCTCGTCGTCCACGCTGAAGTAGCGCTGCGCCATGGCGCTGGTGTTGTAGCCGAACGAGACCATGATCGTCCATGAGGCGATGTAGAGCCAGCCAAACTCCCCGGAAACATGCAGCGTTTTCATTTCCGGCGGCAGCGAATGCACCAGGCCGCTCACGCCGCCCACGCGGGCGAGAGACATGACGACCAGAACCATGCAAAACGGCATGAGGATGGAGGCTTGCAGAAAATCGGTGACGACCACGGCCCACAAGCCGCCCAGCACGCAGTAGAAAACGATCAGGGCGCCGGCGCCGAGAATGGTCCAGGTCACAGGAAAGCCGCAGGCGGAAGATACGAAGAGGCTCAGACCAAACAGCGTGCTGGCACTGGTAAACAGCTGGAACACGATCGTGGTCCAGGAAAAAACTTGATGAGTAGCCGGGTTGAAGCGCCCCGAGAGATATTCCATCACGGTGGTGATGCGGCTGCGCCGCCAGCGCTTGGCGAAGACGAAGTAGCCGAGCAGAAAACTCAAAGCATTTCCGATGTAGAGCCCAATGGCCGCGATGCCCGAGCGATAGGCGACACCGGCGGCCCCGGTGAAGGTCCAGGCACTGAACCCAGACATGAAACAACTCAGGCCGGCGACCAGCCAGGGAATGCGGCTGCCGCCGCGAAAATATTCGGCCGCACCCCGGTTGAAGCGCAAAACGTAGAAGCCCACCCGCACCATCAGCAGCGCGTAGAGGGCGATGACCACGTAGTCGACGGAGTTTGCGCTTGCCATAGAAAAGCCAGGCTTCCTTATACTTTGTTTTTCGCTGAAATAGAAGCCAAGAAACAACAAACGAAAGAAATAGTCGCCATGTGAATGCTATACTCGGTCCCGCCATGCGCCGTCCTTCCCTTCTGATCAGTGCCGGAGAAGAACTGTTTGCCTCTTTCTTTCCCGCGCAAGAGCAACAGCGCTTGAGCCGTCGATTCCGATGGGAACGGCAAGGAACCAGCAAATTCACCGCCGATTTCAAGCAGCGCTTGAGCACCGCAGACGCGCTGGTGACTACCTGGGACAGCCCTCATTTCGGCGACGAGCTTGCCGCTTCTGGCCCCGCAACTGCGCATGATTGCCCACTGCGGAGGAGAAGTGAAATCGCGCTTCTCTCGATCCCTGTTCAAACACCTGACCATCACCAACGCACCCGCTCCCATGGCACGCGCCACCGCTGAGTTGGGTGCCGCTCTGCTTTTGTATTGCGCACGCAATGTCGACTTCTATCGTTCCGAACTGCGAAAGCGGTCGAACCGGATCTATGACGAAGTGCACCTCCACGGCAGTTCGGAATCACTGATCGGGCAGACGGTGGCCATGATCGGCTTTGGCCGGATCGGTCGCGCGCTGGTGGATTTGCTGCGAGGCTTCGACATCAAGTGGTTGGTTCATGACCCCTACGCTCCGCGCTCTCTCTCGCGGCAGATATCCCGTGCGATTCGTCGGTTTACAGAAGTTGCTGCCCCAGGCTCATTTGCTGGTCCTGACCGCGGCGTTGACCGAACAAACCCGGGGCCTGCTGGGTCGGCAAAACCTGGCGCACCTGCCGGACGGCGCTGCATCATCAACATCGCCCGTGGTGGGCCTGATTGATCTGGATGCTCTCAGGAAAGAGGTGCAGAGCGGGCGGCTGCGCTGTGCTCTCGACGTAACTGATCCGCAGGAACCGCTTCTGGTCGGAGATCCGTTGCGGACGATGCCAGGGGCAATCGTTACGCCGCATATCGCGGGGAGCGGACGGCGCGTCCGGGAAGGCATCGCGCGTGTCGTATTGGATGACCTGGAAAGATTTTTCAGCGGCAAGAGAGTTGAAAATCGGGTGACAACTTCCATGCTGGACCGGATGACGTGAGCGGTGAAGAGATTTCGTTCTCAACGCTGGCCTGCCCGGACTGGACGATGCCACAAATCATCGCGATCGCCGTGGGCGAGGGCTATGACGGCATCGAGTTGCGTTTTGTGCAAGGCGAGGACTCGTTGTGGAAGTTGCCGGTGTTTTCAGGAAAGGAACTGGCATCCACCAAACGGGCACTTGCGGATCAGGCTTTGACCATCTCGTGCCTGGATACAAGTTGCCGATTTCATTCGCCCGATGCAGCCGAGCGCGGACGTTGGATCACGGAGGGAGAACGGATGGCGGATCTGGCCGCGGAGTTGGGTGCGCCGGGCCTGCGAGTTTTCGGGGACACGATCCAACCGGGAGCGGACCGCACCTCCACGCAAAGCTGGATCGCAGAGTCCATTCGGGAATTGGCGAGATCGCCGCAGCAAGAGGAGTCGAGGTCTGGATCGAGAATCACGGTGACTTTGCGGCTGCGAGTGAGACAGCGGCGATCCTTAACGCAAGCGGCCTCTCCAAAAATCGGCGTGGTCTGGGACCCGGCGAACAGTTTCGTTGCGACCGAGGAGCAACCCGCGGACGGTGCCGCGCGGTTGGGAGCTGCGATTCGCCATGTTCACATCAAGGATTTGCGGCGCGATCAGACACGGGTGGAATTATGTCCTGACGGGCGAGGGCGACTTTCCCCTTGCTCGAATTGAAAGCGGCTTTGACATGATCTCCAATACGACCGCTTCCTTTCTTTCGAGTGGGAAAAGAAGTGGCACCCGGAAATCGCAGACGCTGATATTGCCCTGCCGCACTTCGCGCGCTGGTTTCGGAAGAACTTCGCATGCGAACTGGCAGCGAAAAACTGCGCAGCTTGCGTGTCGAAGACATTCCGGCGGCAGCCAAGTTGTCCGCGCAGGCGGGATGGAACCAGACGGAGGAAGACTGGCGGACGCTGCTGGAACTTAGTCCGCGAAGGCTGTCTGGCAATCGAAGTGGATGGCGTTCTGGCTGCGACCACGACTCTGCTTTGTTATGGGCGCAGCCTGGCGTGGATCGGGATGGTTCTAACCAAGGCAGAGTATCAGCGACGCGGCTTTGCCAGAACAGCTGCTGGCGCGCACGTTAGAGAATGCAGACAAGATGGGAATCGAAACCATAAAACTCGATGCCACCGATCAGGGGCAGCCGCTCTACGAGAGACTCGGATTTCGATGCGAGCAGGAAATCGAGCGCTGGTCGCGGCCCGGCGGGAACGCACAACTACCGGCCGGCGCGGCATCCGTGGAGGATCCGTGGCGCGACCTGGATTCGCTGGTATTCGGGACTGATCGTTCACAACTTCTCGGAAGACTCGCGCAGATCAACCCTCCGACATCAATTTCGCAGTCGTATTTGTTTTCCAGGCCCGGCCGCGTGACTGCGTACCTGGGACCGTGCGTCAGCGAGAATCCGGACACCGCTCGTCGCATGATCGAGGAGTGCGTACAGAACACGAGGTGTGCCTGGTCATGGGATCTGTTCCCGCGAAATCAACACGCGGTGGCGCTGGCTCGCGATTTGGGCTTTTCTCCAAAACGGCATCTTGTGCGCATGGCTCGTGGCAAGGAATTGCGGGAAAACGAAAATTCGATTTACGCGATCGCAGGATTTGAACTCGGATGACCGTAAAGATCAAAACGGAATCAGAATTGGAAGAATTGCTCTCGCGCCCCGACGAAGAGACCGCATCGGCAATGGCGGCGCTGGACGGCGATCTTCTCATCCTCGGAGCCGGCGGCAAGATGGGTCCAAGCCTGGCGCGTCTTGCGCGGCGCGCTATTGACGAGGCGGGCGTCAAGAAGCGGGTGATCGCAGTCGCCCGGTTCACGAATGACAAACTGCCATCTGACTTCGCCGCGCAGGGGATCGAAACTATCGCCTGTGATTTGCTCGACCGCAGTTCGCTCGAAAAACTTCCCGAGATTCCCAACGTCGTCTTCATGGCTGCCCGAAAATTCGGCACCTCTGGCGAAGAACATCTGACGTGGGCGATGAATACGTACCTGCCTGGGCTGGTCGCCGAACGTTACCGCAACTCCAGAATCGTGGCCTTTTCCACGGGAAATGTTTACCCGCTACGTCCGCTGAAAGACGGTGGAGCGGTCGAGACGACACCAGTCGGTCCCGTCGGTGAGTATGCGCAGTCGGCTCTGGGCCGCGAGCGCATGTTCGAATATGGATCGATGCGCTGGCGCACTCCGGTCGTTCTCTTGCGCCTGAACTATGCAGTCGAGCTGCGCTACGGAGTGCTCGTGGATATTGGACGTGCCGTATTCGAACGACGTCCCATCGACCTGTGCATGCCGCGTGTGAATGTGATCTGGCAGCGCGATGCTAACGCGTGGTGTCTGCGGTCTTTTGCCCATTGCCAGTCGCCGCCCTTGGTCCTGAACATCACGGGCCCCGAGACGCTTTCGGTGCGCGAACTGGCACTCGAATTTGGCCAACACTTTGGCGTCGAACCCAACTTTGTTTCGTCAACGGAAGGCTCGAGCGCCCTGTTGAGTAACGTCAGCAAGGCGCGTGGCCTTTTCGGAGCTCCTACAGTGAAGCCGAAGGAAATGATCGAGTGGATTGCGAATTGGATCCGCGACGGCGGTTCCGTGCTGAATAAGCCAACTCATTTTCAGACGCGGGACGGGAAATTCTGATGCAGTTGCGCGACAAACTGCTTTCCGGCCTGGTCATTCCCGCCCATCCTCTGGCCCTGAACTCGCAACGCCAACTGGACGAGCGCCGCCAGCGCGCTCTCACTCGATACTATCTGGCCGCAGGCGCAGGCGGCATCGCTGTGGGTGTTCACACCACCCAGTTTGCCATTCGCGATCCCAAGTTTGGATTGCTCGAACCGGTGCTTACATTGGCTGCCGAAGAGAGTCGCGGCAATGACATCGTGAAGATTGCCGGAGTTTGCGGCAAACGCAAGCAGGCGTTAGCCGAAGCGGAACTCGCCGCCAGATTGGGCTACGATGCCGCGCTGTTGAGTCTTGCCGATCTTAAACACGAAACCATTTCTCAGCTTCTGGAACACGCCCGCGCCATTGCCGCGGTCGTCCCGATTATCGGTTTCTACTTGCAGCCTGCCGTCGGAGGACGACTGTTGTCCTACGAATTCTGGCGCCAGTTCGTAGAGATTGAAAACGTGGTCGCGATTAAGATCGCGCCGTTCAACCGCTATCAAACGCTCGACGTCGTTCGCGCACTGGCGCAGTCAGGCCGCACCGCAGGAAGTCGCTCTCTATACCGGAAACGATGACAACATTCTGAACGATCTGCTCACGAAGTTTGACTTCGGCACTCAGCCGCTTCGAATCGCCGGCGGCTTGCTGGGCCATTGGGCGGTGTGGACCAAGACTGCCGTTTCTCACCTCGCCCTCGCCAAGCAACACTCCGATTCCGTTCCCGGCGAACTGCTGACCCTCGCCCAGCAAATCACGGATGCGAATGCGGCCATCTTCGATCCCGCGCACAATTTTCAGGGATGTATTCCGGGCATCCATGAGATATTGCGGCGACAGGGCTTGCTCGAAGGGCGCTGGTGTCTCGACCCGGACGAGGAGCTCTCTCCCGGTCAGAGCGCGGAAATCGATCGCGTGTGCCGAGCCTATCCGCATCTTGCAGGATGATGCATTCGTGCAGGAGCACCTTGATGAATGGCTTCGCTAATATCGCGCTGCTGATGATATTCGTCACGGGCATGGCAGGAGGTTCGGACCAAGCTGTGTCGAACCAAGCCATGTCGGACCGGGCCGTGATCGAGAGCGTCCAGGCAACTCGAGATGTTCCTCTGCATCTCGATCCCACGTCCGAATTCTGGCGTGCCTCACGTCCCGTGTACATGGAGAAAGATGGTTTCGGAAAGGTTGTTCCCCGGTATCGCACCGAGGTCCGCACGCGCTGGACGAAGAACAATCTTTACTTTCTGTTCGTCTGCCCCTACGAGGAACTTCACCTTAAGCCTTCGCCCAACGCCCAGAAGGAAACGAACGAACTATGGAATTGGGACGTCGCCGAAGTCTTCGTCGGCTCCGATTTTACGAACATCAAGCGCTACAAGGAGTTTGAAGTATCTCCGCAGGGCGAATGGGTTGACCTCGATATCGACCTGAGCAAGCCGCATCACGAAGACGGATGGACCTGGAACTCCGGCTTCGAAGTGAAGGCGCGCATTGATGAAGGCACGCACACCTGGTACGGAGCGATGCGCATTCCCTTGGCTGCGATTGACGCGCGTCCCCCAGTCGCCGGAAACACTATGCGCATCAACCTGTTTCGGAGCCAGGGATCGCCTCCGCATCAGCAAGAGGTAACATGGCAGCCTCCAATGAAGGACTCGTTTCACGTTCCTGAACGTTTCGGGTTAATCCGGCTCGTAGAGAGATCCGTGGAGAAAAAATAATTCGCATGCGTACATCGACTATCAACAGAGTTGTCCTGCTCGCCACCTTCGCAATTCTGACTCTCATTCCGCAATTTGCTTTTGCCGCCGATCCTTATACCGTGACCGTGGAACACGGCGTCGCGGTGACGATGCGCGACGGCACCGTACTTCGCGCTGATATTTACCGGCCAACTGCATCGGGAAGATTTCCCGTTCTCCTCACGCGAACTCCGTACGATAAACATAGTGACGGTGATGTTGACTTCGGCCATAAGGGCGCAGCCCGCGGTTATGTCGTAATCAACCAGGATGTTCGCGGACGCTACACATCCGACGGCGAATGGTATCCCTTCCTCCACGAATCGAACGACGGCTACGACACCATCGAATGGGCGGCGGCGTTACCTTATTCCGATGGCAGGGTAGGAATGTACGGAGGCTCGTATGTCGGGGCCACCCAGATGCTGGCCGCGATCGCACATCCGCCGCATCTTGCGGGAATATGTCCGGTCGTAACCGCCAGCAATTATCACGATGGATGGACGTACCAGGGCGGCGCCTTCGAACAGTGGTTCAACGAATCGTGGACTTCAGGTCTGGCCCAGGACACGCTGAACCGCTTCGTGCAACACCACACAAATGCATTGAACGGCATCGCAAAACTTCCTCTCACTCAATACCCGCTCTTTCCATTACCGCAGGCATCTTCCGATGCGGACCTGCTGCATTCTCTGGCTCCTTACTTTCTCGACTGGGCGGCTCATCCCGCTTATGACGAGTATTGGAAGAGGTGGTCCATTGAGGATCACTACGCCGACATCGGTGTACCCTCGCTGACAGTCGCGGCCTGGTATGACATTTTTCTGGGTGGATCCTTACGCAACTACGTCGGAGTGAAGTTGCATGGCAAGGACGAAGACGTGCGACGCGGACAACGTCTCCTGGTGACGATCGGTGGACACGCCGGTTCCTCCCGCAAGGTTGGCGACGTAGATTTCGGCCCCACCGCCCCGTTTGACGAAGATGAAACTACTTTGAGCTGGTATGACTTTCTCTTCAAGAACGTTGCCAATGATTTTTCCCATCCCAAGCCCGTAAAACTTTTCGTGATGGGCGCTAACCAATGGCGCGAGGAGGACGGCTGGCCCCTCGCTCGCGCCCGCAGCACAAAATACTTTCTGCATTCCGCCGGAAAGGCGAACTCAGCGACGGGTGACGGTAGTCTGGTCACGGCAACTCCTGCCTCGGACAAACCTGGCTCGGACAAGCCTGACCAGTACGTCTACGATCCTGCGAACCCAGCGCCCACGGTCGGTGGTCCTTTGTGTTGTGACTGGGGACACCTCGGCCCCGGGCCCCGCGACCAGCGCACCGTAGAAGCGCGCTCCGATGTGCTGGTCTACTCGACGCCTCCATTGGAGCAGGACCTTGAAGTAACGGGACCTGTTCAACTCGAACTCTTTGCCAAGTCCTCCGCCGTTGACACCGACTTTACAGCCAAGTTGGTGGACGTCGGGCCAGACGGATTCGCGCAAAATGTCACGGAAGGAATTGTTCGCGCGCGCTATCGCAATTCGCAGGAAAAGACAGAACTCATGAACCCAGGCCAGATTTATAAGTTCACTGTGGACCTGTGGGCAACCGCCAACGTCTTTCGCAAGGGACACACGTTGCGACTGGAGGTCAGCAGCAGCAATTTTCCGCGTTTCGATAAGAACCTGAATACGGGTGAGAACGCTGCTATCGGCGGAAAGTCAACACCGGCTACGAACACGATCTATCACGATGCCGAGCATCCCTCGGCACTCGTCATTCCTATAGTGCCGACCACCTGAGTAACAATGGCCGTCTTCGACCCCGGTCCGTAACTTATCGCAGGAGATTCCATGCTAAACCGCACGTCGAAACGCATCTTCCTTGCCCCCGCACCACGAACGGTATCCGACATTTTCGATGACAAAGATCTGGGTCGGTTGCGCGCCATTGGAGACGTGGTGATTCACGAAGATGGCCCCGTCACAGATGCAATCTTCGAAGAGAACGCCGCGAAAGCAGAAATCATCATCGGCCAGATCGACCTGCCCGAAGCACGCCTGAAGCGTGCCACGTCGCTGAGAGCAGTCTTCAATGTGGAGGGAAATTTTCTTGCTAACGTTGACTACGCCTACTGCTTTCGACACGGCATACGTGTGCTCAATATAAGTCCGGTATTCGCTGAGCCGGTAGCCGAGGCGGCGTTGGGCATGGCCATTGACCTCGCCCGCGGCATCACCCGATCAGATCGTCATTTCCGCCAAGGCGCGGAGCAGTATGGACTGGAGGCAAACGCCGAGGCCTTCTCTCTTTTCCGCCAGGCGATAGGTTTTATCGGGTTAGGCGATCTCGGTCGTGCGATCGTACCGTTGCTTCGCCCATTCGATTGCCGCATTCGCGCATACGACCCGTGGCTATCGGCGGAATATATTCAGTCTTTGGGGTGCGAGGCCTCTTCCCTCGATGAGGTCCTGCGGAGCTCGCGCCTTATTTTCGTGGTCGCAGGGGCCACGTCGCAGAATCAGGGCTTTCTGGGGGCAAGTCAGTTTTCCTTAATGCAACCGGGAGCCGCATTGGTCCTGGTCAGCCGCGCAGCTGTCGTGGATTTTGACGCCATGCTCGACTTCGCTGCGAAAGGGCTCATCCGCGTCGCGACCGACGTTTTTCCCGAGGAACCCCTGCCTGCCTCACACCGGGCACGGTCCACCGATAATGCAATTCTCTGCGCGCATCAGGCCGGCGCAATGGAAATCGCGATCAAACAGATTGGGAAGCTGGTTGTTGCGGACGCAGAACTGATTGCCCGCGGGCTTCCACCGATTCTATGCAAAGTTGCACAGCCTGAGACTGTTCGCCTGTTTCGGAGTAAACCCGTCAGCAAAACTTGAGAGAACACTTAGAGCAGAGACAAGCCGAGTGAGGTGTTTTTGGGATCAGCTGGAAAGAATTGGTTACCGTTCAAGTTTAAAGATCCTGTCCATCAAAATCCATTTTTCTCCTGGGGCAGCTTGTGGCAGCGGACGCTGGAATTTCCACATGAGCTCCTCCCATTCGCGAACTTTCGGATTCGCGCCGTCCGCGAGTGCCTTTGCCTCGAATGAAAAGTTGTCGTTAACGTCCAGGATCATAAAAAGGCGTGTTCCCAACGAGTAGATCTCGGCATCTTCAACGCCGGATTGTTTAAGGCTCGCGGTGATCTCCGGCCAGATGCGCTCGTGATAACGCTTGTATTCTGCGATCAGCTTCGGGTCATCCTGCAAATCGAGGGTAAGACAATATCGTTCGCTCATTTTGCTTCACTCGAGGCAACGTGCAAGATCGGGTCAGCAGCACCGAGGACTGAAGGTCGATGTCCGCGCACGGCGAAATAGAGAATGTAGACATGGCAGAGCAAAGGAACAAAGAAGGCTCTTTGAATGTTGGATGCGTCTGAGATCCTGCCCATCACGGCTGGAATAGCGGCTCCCCCAATGATCGACATGACCAGCAACGACGATCCTAACTTCGTATAGGAGCCAAGATCTCTCAGACTTAGGGCAAAGATCGTTGGAAACATGATCGAATGAAAGAAACCGACTAAAACTACCGCCCAGACCGGAATCTGGCCCGACGCAAGTGAAACGAGTGTGAGACAAACAAGCGACCCCAGGGCAAAAAAACTGAGCAGATTCGCAGCGGGAATTTTCTTCATGACGGCTGAACCTGAAAAGCGCCCGAGCATGAATCCCAACATGTGCAGCTGCAAATAGTGCGCCGCGACCTTTTCGTGTGTTCCAGGAATCTCGTGCTCGGCGAAACGGATGATGAAGCTCGCTACCCCGACCTGCGCGCCAACATAGAAGAATTGAGCAATCACCCCTCTAACAAGATGAGAATGAGCCCAAACCCCACTTAGACGCGCTGACGACGATTCCACTTCGCGGCTCTCGCGAATTTCCGGCAAGTGCGAGAAGTAAATCAAAATGGCAACACACAGAAAAATTCCAGTAATCGCGAGGTACGGCAGCTTCACCATGTTCGCTTCGGAGGCGCGGTAGGCGAGCAGTTGCGCCGGATTCATCGCCGCCAGTTCACTCGGGGTGTGCTCGATTCCAGAAAGGATGAACGCGGCCCCGAGCAATGGCGTCACCACAGCGCCAACGGAATTGAATGACTGAGCGAAGTTCAGCCGCCGCTCTGAGCTTTCAGGGGGACCTAGCCGAGTCACATACGGATTCGCTGCCACTTCCAGAAAGGACTGGCCGCAGGCCATCACGAAGAGCGCGAACAGAAAAAATCCGTACGTGCGAACCGATGCGGCAGGGATAAACAGGAGTGCTCCCGCCGAGCAAATCAACAATCCGGTCAGGATACCTCGCTTGTACCCAATCCTCTGCATCAGCCAGCCGGCCGGAAGCGCGGCGAGGAAATATCCTCCGAAGAAGGCGGATTGAATGAGAGACGATTGAAAATCCGTCAGGCTAAAGGCTTTTTTCAGGTGAGGGATGAGAATGTCGTTGAGATTGACACCAATGGCCCACAGAAAAAAGAGGCTGGTCACTAGGGCGAACGGAACGATGTATCGTCTGTCAGTCAGAGGCCCGGAAGTCCCTGTCATTTTCTCCCCACTAGGTCAAAGCGCGATCGAGATGCACGTAGCCGCCGTCGACGAACAGGTGTTGACCTGTAATGTGAGCCGCCCTGAATGAAATCATAAAGACCACCATTGCGGCAATTTCTTCGGCGTGCGTCATTCGCTTTCCCAACGGAATTTTGGCAACGATGCCCTTTAACTTTTCATCGGGATTCGGAAAAGTTGAGAGCCATTGCTGATAGAGCGGTGTCATTACTTCTGCGGGCACCACGGCGTTGACGCGGATCTCAAAGGGAAGCAGTTCAACTGCCCATTCGCGAGTGAGGGCGAGGATAGCCCCCTTGGAGGATGCGTAGCCGGAGGTTCCTCCTTGCCCCGTGATGGCGGTCTTCGAACTTATGTTCACGATCGATCCGCGCGATTGTTTGAGGTGCGGCAGTGCATAGTACGCCATGTTGTAGTAATGAAGCAGGTTTCGCTGCAGCGAGGCAACGTATTGCTCAGGACTGCCGTGCTCGAGGCCGACGCGGTCGTTGACGCCGGCATTATTGATCAAGGCATCAATGCGGCCCCACTCTTTTTCGCAGTGGTCCACCGCCTTGCTGCATTGCTCGGCCGATATCAAATCAATCTCGATGAAAGAAGCTCGCGCTCCACGTTGACTGAGTTCCGTGCGAAGGCCCTCTCCCGCATCGGCGTCGCGATCCGCGATGACCGTGATCGCCTCCTCGGTGGCGAGGGCCCGCGCGGTGGCCGCGCCGATCCCCTTGGCGCCCCCCGTAATTAATACAACCTTATCGCGCAGCTGCAGGTTCATGATTCGAGACTTTGAGGCCGTAAAACGAAATCGCATTCAAACCGAATATTCTCTCTTGCTGTTGCAGAGGAAGGTCCTGAACATAGTTCGCAACCAACTGCTTGACCCTGCTGTACGTGCCCGCAACCAGGCAGACCGGCCAATCCGACCCGAACATGACGCGGTCCGGCCCGAAGGCTTCAAAGACGACATCGAGAAATGGTTCGAAATCTGCGCTTCGCCAATTTTTCCAATCGGCTTCTGTGACCATCCCCGAAACCTTGCAGCAGACGTTGCGGTTGCCGGCAAGAGTGCGTAGTTGCCGCGCCCATGGCTCGATTTCGCGCGTGTGGATGGATGGCTTTGCCAAGTGATCAAGCACAAATCGCTGGTCGGGAAGTTTCTCAACCAATTCGGTTGCTGAGTCCAGCTGGTGTGGATAGATCAAGATGTCGTAACAAAAGTTAAATTCTTGCAGACGCCCGATTCCCTCAAGGACATCTTTCCTTACGAGGAAGTGATCATCGGGCTCCGACTGAGCGATATGCCGGAACCCGCACAGCTTTTCGAAGCGAGAGAAATACTCGAGACGCTGAGCCAAGTTTGAAGCGCAGAGATTTACCCAGCCCACCACTCCTTTGATCCCCTGATATCGCGAGGCCAATTCAAGCAGGAAGTTGGTTTCGTTTTCCGACTGATCCACTTGTACTGCGATGCACCCATCCATTTGGTTGAGGCGCAGCTCAGGAAGGAGATCCTCAGGCAGGAAATCGCGGCGGATCGCGGACATCTCATCGGTGATCCAGCCGTGTGTGGCTGCGTTGTAACGCCAGAAATGCTGATGGGAATCGATATGCATGTGGGTAGCCGAGCCGGTGCCGGCGTTGTCAGCCGTGCAGTTTCAAGAATCCTCCGTCAATTGGGTAGTCCGTTCCGGTAATGAACGCAGCCTCGTCCGAACACAAGAACAGCGCGAGTGAAGCGACTTCGTCGGGCTGCCCCATACGGCCGATAGGTTGAGTTTGTGAGAGTTTGGCAAACATCTCCTGCTCTCGGCCGGGATAGTTCTGCTGCAGGTATCCGTCGACAAAGGGCGTGTGCACCCGAGCCGGGGAGATGCTGTTGCAACGGATCTTGTGCTGCAAGTAATCTTTCGCCACTGAGTACGTCATGGCGACCACGGCACCTTTGCTCATGGAATAAGCGAATCGATCTGCGAGACCTGACCATGCCGCAATCGACGCCATATTCAGAACTACTCCCCCGCCATTTTCTTTCATATGGCCGATCGTCGCGCGCATGCAATTGTAGTAGCCTCTGACATTGACCTGAAACACGCGGTCAAATTCCACTTCCGTCGTCTTTTCCAGATTTCCGACGTGCGCGATCCCAGCATTATTGACGAGGATATGAATCCTTTCCAGCGCAAAGATTTTGTCAAAGACCGTGTTGACTTCTGCTTGCTGGGTAACGTCGCAGCGACCGGTTCGGGCCTTGCCACCATCCTTCAGGATTTGTTCAGCGGCGCTCTCTGCAGCTCCAAGGTTGATATCGAGAATGTGGACGTGAGCGCCGTTCGCCGCAAACTTGCGGGCAATAGCGAAGCCTATGCCACTGGCAGCCCCCGTAATGATGGCCGCCTTGCCATCAAGGCGAAATGAACTTGAATTCTCCGTCGAACCTTTCAGAGCGAAACTCCTCTCTTCCACGGGATGAAGTCATCTTGCGCCAGGACCTCAGCTTTCGTTTTAGCCTGGCCACTCGCAATGCGAATGACCGTATCCAAAATTATTTCTCCGGTCTGCTCGACACTTGTTTCTTCAGACAAGATGGACCCCGTGTCGATGTCGATAATGTCGGGCATCCGCGCAGCCAGTTCCGAGTTGGTTGAGATCTTCACGACGGGCGCAATTGGATTTCCCGTCGGAGTGCCCAGACCCGTAGTAAACAGAACGATGTTTGCGCCTGCGCCAACCTGAGCGGTTACGCACTCCACATCGTTGCCGGGCGTGCACTGTAAATTCAACCCCGGCTGCGTGCAATATTCGGGATAATCGAGCACGGCCTTTACCGGCGAAATGCCCCCTTTTCTCGCAGCGCCGGCAGACTTCATCGCGTCGGTAATGAGGCCATCGCGGATGTTTCCCGGTGATGGATTCATATCGAAGCCGGAACGGACGGCGCTGGCCCGGTCTGCGTAGTCCCGCATCAGATGAGCGAATTTCTCTGCAACGGCGTCGTCTGCACTGCGGTCCAGCAATTCCTGCTCGACGCCGCACAGTTCGGGAAATTCTGACAGGATGCTCCTTCCGCCAACCGCGGCGATGAGGTCGGAGACGTGCCCGACGGCGGGATTCGCCGATATACCGGAAAATCCGTCGGACCCGCCGCACTTCAAGCCAACACATAAATTCGAAATGGCGGCCGGAGCGCGACTTTTCTTGTTCTCCTCCACCAAGCCAAGAAAAGTAGCCTCAATTGCTCTCGATAGCAGATTAAATTCTGACCCACTCTGTTGCTGGTCAAAAACCAGGAGAGGCTTGGCGAAATTCGGATCGCGGCGCTTGATCTCTTCACGTAAAATCGCGACCTGCGAGTTCTGACAACCGAGGCTGAGGATGGTCGCGCCCGCGACATTCGGATGATGAATATATCCTGCAATCAGCGCGCACAAATTGTTGGAGTCCTCTCGCGTTCCACCGCAGCCACCCTCGTGAATGAGGAACTTGACACCGTCGACGTTTTCGAAGATTTTTCGCGTAGACGATGTTGGCGGAATCTTACTCCCCGAACTGGCCAGTCCAGGTTGCAAGCTGCCCCCCTGATAGCGGTTCACCAATTCCGCCAGTTGCTGACGATAGATTTGGGGGGGGGCAAACCCTAACTCCTCTTCAAAGGCTTGCTTCATGACTGCGATGTTTCGGTTCTCGCAGAAGACCAGGGGCGCCACCAGCCAGTAATTCCGGGTTCCGACCTGGCCGTCTGAGCGGTGATACCCGAGGAACGTCCGTTGTTTCCAGCCGCTGACATCAGGCGGTGTCCACTCGTATACCTGTGATTTTTGACGAAATGGTGACGCGTCGTGAACGGTGTTGCGAGTGGTCAGGGCCTCGCCCGCCTCAATGGGCTCTCTCGCTTTACCGACAAGAACACCGTACATAATGACAGCGGCGCCGGGAGCAAGCTTCTCGGTTGTAAATTTGTGCTTGGCTGAAACATTGGAGTGCAACTGCAGCGAGTTGCCCGACCAGTGGATGATCTGACCTCTTCCAAGGTTGCGCAAGGCGATCAGCACGTTATCCCGTGGATCAACCTGAAGGATTCCTGCGTGCAGATCTGCGTGGCTTGTTAAATTCGAATTCACCCGATTATTCTCTCCCAGTCTGAGTCCAACACGGACCTGATTTTGCGTCCATATAGTAAATTCTCGTTTGCGTAAAACGAGCCCATGTGACCTTACCGTCGATAGTTGATAGCTTACGCTCTCCGAAAATAGAAATGCCCAGGCTCACCCTTGAGTCTGGGCATCGTAGTGAACAAGGTGCGATCTAAAGATTGGGCGATGCCTCAGGCCGTTTTAGCGACTTCGTAGAGGTACTCAACGAAGGACCGCACCGCGCCATCCATTCCTTGGACTTTTTCGTTCTTCGACTCGATTACATAATATTCATCGGGCGCATGTGCTCCGCTTCCATGACCGAAGCCGAAATGTCCGGCCGCGAGACGCAGGGGTTCATCGGTAAACACGTATCCTGGCCAGGACCCGGCACTTCGCGGCAACAGAATGGGATCGATGCCGCTTCGCTTGTACACCGCAGTCTGTGCACGGATGAGTGCAGCATCGGCAGACGTACTGTTCGGATCGTACCCGCCGGTCATGTGTACCTCAATGTCGCCAAAGCCCCGCTTTGCCAGGTGAGCTTGGAGTGCGGCCAAAGCTTCGGTGGCCTTCATGTCGGGTACCAGACGCATGTCAATCTTCGCCACTGCACGGTGAGGAAGAATGGTCTTTCCTCCCGGCCCGGTGTAGCCGCCCACGAGGCCCTCAATATTTACCGTCGGCCGGGACATCAACCGTTCGAGCGCTTCTTGCCAACTGGCGTCATGCACCCAGTGCTCGACGCCCATTTGTTTCTTGGCTACAGCTTCGTCCAGTCGCTGCGCGGCTGTGGCAATCATTGCCTTTTCGGCTGCAGAAACAGGACGTGCCTTATCGGCAAAGCCTTCGATGACAGGGTCGTTGCCGTCAGGAGAGACGAGGGTCCCCAATGCTTCCACGAGATGCCATGCCGGACTGTCGACGCGCGCTTTGTTGCTGGAGTGAATATCGTGGCGCGGTCCCCGACCCCAGCGCTCCCCGCTCGACACCATTTCAAGCTCTACAACACCTTTCGCCCCCAGTGTCATCGTCATCGAGCCATCGGGATCCTGCTCAGCCGACGGCATGAAAATTCCAATGCAGGGCCGAAGCGCAGCCAGGACTTCGGGACGGCGCACGATCTGCGGGAAATGCGGCGACCCGATTTCTTCTTCTCCTTCTGCAACTAGCACTAGGTTCACGGGGAGCTTCCGACCGCTCGCGCGAATCGCATGGAGGGCGGCAATGAACGATGCTTCGGGCCCTTTCTGGTTCACAGCTCCTCGACCCACGACGACTGTTCCGAGTCCAGGTTTTTCGACCATCGCCGCCGCCCATGGAGGCGACGACCACTCGGAAGGATCCGCTTGCTTCACGTCATACATGAAATAGAGCCCGAGCGTTTTCGGAGCGCCTGCGTCCAGCTTGGCGAATATTCCCGGCGGGCCGTCCGTCGGGATTTTCGTGACCTCACCGAATCCGGCATCACGAAGGAAGCGCATCGTGAGATCGCAGCCATCCGTTACTCCACGGTTCTCGGCTGCGATCGAGGGCTGCTTGATCCATTCCTGCAACCGCTGCACAGCTTGATCGTGCTGCTTTTCGATTTGAGTGAAAATCGGACCGAGCTCACTTTGATCCGCGTCTAAACGATGGGGAATCGCTAAGGTCGCGGCGCCGGCTAGCGCGCCCTGAAGGAAGGTTCGTCGGTCCATGAGCGGAGAGCATAATCGCAAACGAACGTCTTCGTCCAGATTCAAATTAAGGCTGATTCAAATTAAGGCTGGACACCCGCATACACGGGAATGGCACTGCGTGCAAAGTTCTTGTAGACGATGCCGCCCTTCATCACAAATACAACGCGACGAACCGCGGTAATGTCTTTCAGCGGATCGCCATCAAGTGCAATGATGTCGGCCTGCAAGCCGGGAGCGATGGCGCCAATCTGATCGCCCATGCCCAGCGCTTCAGCGCCTAGTGAGTTGGCGGAAACCATAGCCGCCATCGGGTCCACGCCACAGTCGCGCACGCGATCGATAAACTCTTCCGCATTGCGCCCGTGCGCGCCCGCTACGGCGTCCGTTCCGAAAACCATTTTCAATCCCGGAGTTTTCGCCGCGCGTTCCACAATCTCGTGATTCAGGGGAAGAATCTTTTCCATTGCGGCGAAGCCCTCGGCGGTGTAGCCGGATGTGCCGAGATACTTATCTTTGTTGAGCAGATAGTTCTCAATCACCAGCCCGGCTTGCGGATCCAGATATGTGCCTTTCTCCGCCATAAGTTTCAGGTCGTCGTCGCTCGCCAACGTACCATGCTCGATCTCGGTGCAGCCGGCGAGAGTTGCGGCGCGCACAGCCTCTTTGTATGCGTGCACAAGCGTGCGCAGTCCCTGCTTTTTCGCTTCGTCGCAGGCTGCGTTCAATTGTTCCTGCGAAAGAGTCATTCCACCGCCTTGGCGTATGGACTTCGACGCGAAAATTTTGATCACGTCCGCTCCGGCTGCTTTTTCCTTCCTGACAAACGAACGAATGTCGTCGGGCGTGCCGGTCGCTTCACCACGCCCTTCAAGCGGTTCGACGGCAGTTAGGATGCGCGGACCAGGCAGCAGTCCCCGCGAGGTCGCATCGCGCAACGCGACGTCGTTAGCAGCACCTACGCTTTGTACCGTCGTGAATCCCGCCATCAACGTCAGCCAGGCATTCGAAGCTGCTTGATAGGCATCCTCTTGCGTTGTGCCCTCTGTGCCGGCATTTTTCCCATCCTTGCCGAAGATCCATGTAATGTGCACGTGCGCGTCAATCCAGCCAGGCAACACCGTGAGGCCACGCAGGTCGTAGTCTGCCGGCCCTTCCGCGCTGGGATTTATGGCAACAATCTTTGAGCCCTCGATCACTATGTGCACATCGTGCAGTACGTGGCCCTTACCATCGAACACGGCGCTTGCCGCAATCACAATGCGCTGGCTCGTTGCTCGCGTCTGTGCTGAGATCGGGACAAAGGCACAGATGAGAAGAATGATGATCATGCTCAGTGGAATCCTCGATGATCGCATCAGCGTCTCCTTTTAGGCGCCCCTTAACAAAGTTCTTGGTCAGACACTGCGGGATCGAACGCCGCTAGGTCCCCTTGAGACCCAACAGGTGGTCAGTGAGCGTAATGGCATTTTGCAACAGCTACCCGCTTAGGTGTCAAAGAGAGAACCGCAAGGCGAGGGGACGCACATCCTCACGCGGTGAGCAATTCCGCAAAGACTCGCTGCCGCCGAGAATGTCTTTGAGCGTTGCGTGGGAAAATCCGATACGGAAACGTTGGGTGTACGACAACACCGGGCCTCTCAAGTCTCACTGAGAGGTTCCTGCGGGACCCGAGAGACCGGTGTCTGAGGTAATTCTTGTGCTACTGCACCGTCTGGACAACCGAAGCTGAACTCTTGGCGATGTTTGAGTCTCCGTTGTAGGTCGCCGTGACTTTGGTCGAGCCCACAGCCAGCGACGAGATGGTCAGCGTCGCTTTGCCGCCGCTGAGTTGAGCAGTTCCCAGCACAGTCTTTCCTGCGGTGAAGGTGACAGGACCAGTCGGCAACACGGTCGGCGACGAAATCTTCGCGATAAAAGTCACTGCCTCACCTTGCGTGGACGGGTTCGGCGACGAAGTGAGGGTGGCCGCGCTCGTGGTCTGCAACACCACCTGGTTGAGTACAGCCGATGTGCTGCCAAGATTGGCCGCGTCGCCCCCATACACCGCCGTTATTGGGTACGGGTCGGCATTGAGATTTGATTTGGTGAGACTTGCGACGCCGCCGCTGTTGAGTGTTGCCGAACCAATCGTGTGGCCACTCCAGGTGAACTGCACCTTTCCGGTCGGTGCGATTGAGCCGGACGAGGTGACCGTCGCAGTCCACGTGACCTTCTGGCCGTAGGTGGAAGGATTCAGCGAAGAAGTGAGTGCAGTGGTGGTCGAATTCTGAGATCCCGAGGAACTGTTAAGCAGGATGGAAACATCGAAGGAGTTGAAGTCGGCTACCGCGAGATCCAACTTCCCGTCTCTATTGAAGTCCCCTATCGCCACTGCGACCGGAGCGAAGAAGTTGCTACCTACAAATGGAGACGCGGCCAGGCTGAAGGTGCCTGTCCCATCTCCAAGCAGGATGGAAACGGTGCTGCCGGTGTAGTCGGCAAAAACCAAGTCTGGGTTGCCGTCTGCATTGAAGTCGCCAATCGCGACAAAGCGGGGATTTAGGCCCGCAGCGGGAGACGACGCCAATGTGAAGTTGCCCATGCCGTCGCCCAACAGGATGGAAGCTATGCCCCCTTCGTCGGCGACCGCTAGGTCCAACTTGTCGTCCCCATTGAAGTCGCCCGCTGCAACTGACAGGGGACAGGCACTGACAGCTGGAGAAGAAGCCAGGACGAAGTTACCCTTCCCGTCCCCGAGTAGGATGGAAACTGTATCGCTCCCGCAGTTTGGCACCGCCAAATCCAAATTGCCGTCTCCATTGAAGTCGCCCACCGCCATCAAGGCAGGATTGGCGCCCGTAGCCGGTGATGATACCAACGTGAAGTTACCCGTGCCATCTCCCAACAGGATGGAAACCGTGTTGCTGTAGTAGTTGGAGACGACAAGGTCCAGCTTGCCGTCCCCATTGAAGTCGCCTACCGTCACGGAAACGGAATAACCACCAGCAGCAGCAGTCGAACCCAGCGTGAAATTACCCTTGCCGTCCCCCAGGAGAATTGCAACCGTGCCGCTGCTGAGGTTGGCTACCGCAAGGTCCAACTTTCCATCCCCATTAAAGTCTCCTACCGCCACCGCGGAGGGATTAGCGCCCGCAGCCGGAGACGATGCCACCGCGAAGTTGCCCTTGCCGTCTCCCAAGAAGATCGAAACCGTGCCGCCGTAAACGTTAGCAACCACAAGGTCTAGGTTGCCATCCCCGTTGAAATCGCCAACCGCGATTGAGTTCGGGTCATCGCCCGCCGTCAAAAAAGGGCCAAGGGTGAAAGCCACCGATTTGCCTGTGCTGTCAGTGACTGGGAGGAAGGCAACATTTGACGTTCCGCCGCCGGGCGCCGGGTTGACCGCGGTCACTGAAGCCGTGCGTGCCGTAGCAATGTCAGCGGCAGAGATCCCCGCCCTCAATTGCGTACTGTTTACGAAAGTAGTGGCTCGTGGGCTGCCATTCCAGTTCACCACGGAGCCCGAAACAAATCCAGTCCCATTCACTGTCAGAGTGAAAGCCGCACCGCCCGGTGCTGTTGCGTCAGGGACGAGGGGCAGGTTGATCAGGGGTGCGGGAGCTTGCGAGTCGCCCAATACGGCCCCCGGTTCGGAGGCATGATCCGCCGATCCCTTGGAGTTCGCGCCCGTAACTTGCGCGGGACTGGTCACTGTCGTGAGTGCGATCAGCACCCCGGCGAAGAATATCTTCAATTTTGTGTGAGTCCGCATGGCAATCTCCTTCTACGTCCACGAGGATTGGGCGCGGGCTGTGCTCGTGGACTGCGCCGTAGAACAGGAAGGGCCCTGCTCAGACAGAATCGGCTTTCCGAGGATGACTCTGGTGAGTAGATTGCGACGTACCACTGCACAATGCGCGCTCCCGGACGGGCTGTCAAGAGAGTCGGACGAAGATTGTGCGCCTAGGTCGCGACTTTCGTCCGAATGCCATTTGTCCTCGGTTGACGGAATTGCAGATCGCGGTCTGCGCAGGCGCAGTGATCTTTGCAAGCTGGGCCTCGGCGTCATGAGCTATTACCGCACTCGACTGCTGGATGAAACTCGTCACCCGACTGTGCTGGCCGGCCCCTTGCGGAACTTATGCCACGTTCAAGCAGGAAGGCTCGAATCTGATTGATCACGCTGGCCCGTCGCGCCCACTAACCGATCGCTCCGTGAATTATTGACATGGTGCACCCTGACTTTCTGACAGGGGGTTAGAGGTGGGCTCAGTGGGCGGGTGGGAAGCGCGTGCCAAGTCTTGGTGCGCTAGGTTACGTCCTGAAAGCGGTGCCGGGATTGAACTCCTTACCGCAGTGGCAGGGATTCCCTCCGGTGATGATTTTGTCAGTAGTGGAATCGCTGGTGACTCTAGCGAAAACAAGGAACCGTGAAATGCCCCCTCCCACTCACTCAAACGGATGGGACAATCTCACGTGCTCCCGAGGCAATCTACGCTGCAGCCGTATCGCGTACCGCTTCCACCAGGCGTCTCAACTCAGCTTCAGGAATTGCAAATTCCGTGAAGCCACAATCCAGACAAATCAAAAGCATTGGAAAGACGAACACGACTTGCTTCCCCAAACTCTTGAGTCCCGGGAAATGGATGGCGATTTCGCCATTGAAGTTCCTCTGGCACGCTGATTGGCATGACTGGCAGGACATTTCAGCCTCCCTTGTGCCCACAACCGGGTGAACCAAGTTCCGCTTGTTCACTTGAAAAGTCTAGAACATCGAATGTGCTGTTTGGCCTCAAAATGTAGGCGTGTTCGGAAATCCGAACAGACTCAGAAAGACTCACAGCCAGCTACAAAGCCGATAGGCACTGTAAGTTTTGATAGTTGTCTGGTTCGCCAGCGCGCCCATAAGATAAGCCCCTCACGGTTGATAACCTTTCACTCTAGAAACCCTCTCCAAACCTTCTTTCTGGCGAGGGCTTTTTGCAGTTGTTGGAACCTTGCGATAACACGCTCATTGACGGCAACAGGTAATCTCTGGAGCAACAATGGGCAGTCGGAGCTTAATGGCGTCGATCTACTCCTCCGCCCTCTCTTCACTTGAGGTTAAACGGTGACTGACTCACAGCGTATTCCGTTTGCTGGACCCTATCGGTGTCGAGATTGCGGGGGAGCAGAAGGTGTGCGCTCGCGGCGGCGCACCTGGACGGAGCGCTATTTTCTTCCTCTATTCCTGATGCAGCCTGTGCGCTGCGCTGCGTGTTTCCGGCGAGACTACTGGTCGATTTTCACGTCAGTGCGCGAGCGCTCACATCACCGAGATGATGATACGGGCCACATCCATCGAAACGCTGCCTAGGAACTCCGCAACTACGTCACCATAAGTAATCACCCAGAAGTTTGGCCCAGACTCGGAATCTGCCATTGTGAGTCTGATCTAATCTGTTTGTTATCAGCTAGTTGCGCTGAATTACTCCGGTGGTTCTACTCCCTTCGGATAGATTGCCCGCGTACTGCCGCCCGCCTATAATCGTCCTACTCTGGTAGATGATTCTCCGTCAGGTTCCGGGTAGAACATGGGGAGGGCGACGCTTGTCCGCGCCTCTTCAGCGAAGGTTCAGTGAAAGGGAAAACGCCCGGATATGCGAAAGCGCCTACAAATCGCATTCATGCTGACGGCCTCGACGACAATCGCGACCTCCTTAGTCTTCCTTTCTTCGATCAGTAGTCCGCCACTGATATCAGCAGCCGAAGGGGAGGGTTCGTCCCATGGTTAGCACAACCGACGAGCACGGACGCAAGATCTATGTAAACGACGACGGACCGGCGAAGCCCCGCCAGACGCAGGCTCCGCAGGCCAAGCGCCCGTCGCTGGTGTATTGGAGCACCAAAGAAAATCGCTGGAAGCCGGTACCCTCCGCGCATACCGCCTCCATGCAGGCAGCGCGGTCGGCGGCGGCTGAGGTCGGCCAATACATCGGGCACGAATCGGCCCAGTCAGCCAACGCACGCATTGTTAGTGCGAACTATCACGGACATCAGGCGTCGCAGGAAGACATTGACGCTTCAATCGTGATGGCAGCCGCTCGCCACAATGTGGATCCTAACCTGGTGCGCGCCGTGGTGAAGGTGGAATCGAATTTCAACTCCAATGCGGTTTCGCGCAAAGGTGCCATGGGCCTGATGCAGCTGATGCCCGCGACGGCGCGACAGCTGAATGTAAAGAATCCGTTTGACCCGAATCAGAACGTGGATGCCGGGGTGCGGCATCTCAAGCAGCTTCTGGAAAACTATGGCGGTGACGTGAATTTGACCCTGGCCGCCTACAACGCGGGCAGCGGAGCAGTGGCGCGTAATAACGGCGTGCCGCGCTTCGCCGAGACTCAGAATTATGTCCGGCGAATCACGAACCTCTACTACGGAGGTATTGATCTTTCGCCGTCCGGTCCTTCGCGCGATCCCGTTAGGGTTCAACGAGATGCGAGGGGCGTGCTTTACATCAGCAACACCGATTAGGTTCCGGGCATCTGTTTTAAGCAGCATTGGGATTCTCTCAGGTACCACGGCAGTTCAACTGCAACGGCGGATCGAGACAGTTACGGACCGACGACTTTGAAAACCAGATCGAGCCAGTGCGGAATGCACTGGGGAGTGCTGCTGCTGTTGGTAGCGCTCCCGGGTTGCAGGCCCATGCCCGCCCGCGCCATGCGGAATCCTGGGCCCGCGATCGCTTTGCCGCCGCCGAGCGCATGCGCGAGGCGCTCAACGGACGTCCTCCCGCCGATCGCACGCGCCACGACTACCAGCGCGTCATCAATGCTTACCGCAAGCGTCTATTTCGGCGCGCCGACTTCCACGAAGGCCGATCCCAGCGCCGTCGCCGTCGCCGAGACTCTGGTCGAGATGGGGCGGCGCTTCGAAGATGACAAGATCCTGAACAAGGCTATCGCGCAGTACAAGTTTCTGCGGAAGGAGTATCCGGGCAGCAAGTATCGCTGCGACGCGCTGTTCACGATCGGCGAGATTTATAAAGACGATCTGAACGATCCGGAGCAGGCGCGCGCGTGTTTCAGGAGTTTCTGAAACGCTATCCGCACAACCGACTGGATGAGGATGCTCAGCAGGCCATCGTGGAACTCTGAGCCAGGCGTCTGGACGAGAAGAAGGCCGAGGCGGGAAAAGAGCGGACTCGGAGAAGAAGCCGATAGGAGTGCGGGCGAGAAGAGCGAGCACGAAATCGGCTGCCGGCCAGAGTGGCAGATACTCGCGAAGATCGCACATGCGCGAAGCCGGCTGCGGGAACCGATTCGCCGGCATCAATCCGGGGCACTGCCGCGGGTGACCGCGATCCGGCACTGGTCGACTCCGGATTACACTCGGGTAGCGATCGATCTGGAAAGCGAAATCAAGTTCGGCTCACAGCGCATCGCGCATCCTGATCGCATCTTCTTCGACCTGCGCGATACCAAGCTGGCTTCGACTCTGGTGGGCAAGAGCTTCGATGTGGATGACGGTTTCCTGAAGAAGATTCGCGTGGCGCAATTTCAGCGCCGGGACGCACTCGCGTTGTCCTCGAAGTGGACGATCTCTCGACTATGACGCCTTTCTGCTGCCGAATCCTTACCGGCTGATCATTGATATTCACGGCAAGGGCGACAAAGATCGCGAACGCGAAATCACGCAGGCAGAAATGACCGCGCTGACGATATCGAGGCTCCGCCGAAGTCGAGACGAAGGCTGAAGTTGATCTCGAAGCCGAAGTCAAAGCCGACACTGCAGGCACTGGCGGGGAAGCCGGTCACTAGAAGGAAGAGGTCCAGGGGATAGACGTCCGGAAAATCGCCGGCCCAAGGGCGAGACAGTGCCTGCGGAACGCGTCGAAGCCTTCCGAAGCGAGGTCGGCGCACCCGGCCAGCGGCAAAGCTCCGTCGACCGAGAAAGTCATGGTCGAGGCCAACGACGACGATGCCGCCGGCGAAGCCTCGCGAAGCCAGTGAAGAGCCGATCCATTCAGACGTCATCGACCACGGTACACGGCCAACAAAAAGTAATGAACGATGATTGCCGGACGACTACGTCCGCGGACGATAGTCCCACTGCTGATTCTCCCGCCCCCACCAGCGGTGTACGCAGCAAGTCTTCTTCACGACTTAGTGCACGCCGGGCCAAGGATCTGGATATCCACGACGCGCAGCCCACGGCGAGCGGTGACCGGTCGCTGATTCGCGCCTTGGGTCTGAAGATTGGCAGGATCGTGATTGATCCCGGCCACGGTGGCCACGATACGGGAACCATTGGTCCGAACGGCCTGGAGGAGAAGGATCTGGTGCTCGAAGTCGGACGCCGCCTGGGCAAGCTGCTGGAGACTCGTCTGGGCGCGGAAGTCGTTTATACGCGCAAGGACGACACGTTCATCCCGCTTGAAACGCGCACGGCCATCGCGAACCAGCAGCGGGCCGATTTGTTCATTTCGATTCATGCCAACTCGAGCGGTGATCCGGCCGCTCGCGGCGTTGAGACGTACTATCTGAATTTCACGTCTTCGCCGCAGGCACTGGAAGTGGCGGCTCGCGAGAACGCTGTCTCTGAAAAATCGATCTACGAGCTTCAGGATCTGGTCAAGAAGATCGCGCTAAAGGAGAAGATCGAAGAGTCCCGCGAGTTCGCCGGAGATGTACAGGAATCGCTGCACAACGGCCTGGCCGCAAAGAGTCCTGCGATTCGCAACCGCGGAGTGAAGAAAGCGCCGTTCATCGTGCTGATCGGCGCCAATATGCCTTCAATCCTCGCGGAGATTTCATTCGTCAGCAATCCCACCGACGAGCATCGCCTGCGAAACCAGCGAATACCGCCAGCGTATCGCGGACTCGCTCTACCGGGGTATCGCCAAGTACGTGAACGGATTGAGTGGCGTGAAGATGGCCAGCAAGATGGACAAAGCTGCCGGCCAGTAGGCGCTAAGAGAGCCGGAAGTATTTAATTACTGGGAGTTCGAGGGCAGCGGGAGCCGCTGCCTATTGGATGGCGCTGCCTACCTGCGAGAAGATGTTCCCCGCGTTCGATCCGATCAAACGGACGGTGCCCACCACGATGACGAGGATCACCGCCAACATCACCGAGTATTCGGCGATGTCCTGACCTTCTTCTTCCGTCCAAAGTTTGCTCACCCAACGATTGCTGACCGAATTGTCCATAACTTCTCCTTAGCTTTGCGCGACCTCGCGCGATTTCTTATGCGTGCGTAGCCGCAAACTGCGGAGCCTGTTGGCTCTTGTTATCTCGGGAAGCTTATTCCCCAAGCTTCCCTGTCTTGCGTCACCGCCTCGAGTCCTACCTGAAACTCTGACGTTCCTTTGAGCTTCTTGGTCCAGACCACGCGATACTGCATTTTTCGCTGGCGATAGAAAATTGTGATTTCGTCCAATACATTCAACTCGCGCCGAACCGAACCCAGGCGCACTCCCGAAGGCGTCACATCAAGCGTATGCACCAGCTCTTCGAAAGCCTTGCCGGAGCTGTCTTTGCCCTTTACTCTGACGGGAAGAACTGCTTTCGTGCGACACCCTCGGCGCTGATTATTTGCACTGCTACCGATTGCATTCCTTCACCCACCGATAGTTTGCCCTGAGACAGGATTATTGTGAATGGCTCTGATGTGTAGGTACGTCAGGCACGAAGGTAACCACACGCGGGCACTGCCAAATCAATGAGTTGCGAGCCCTCGGAAACTTTTCTCGGCCGTTTGTGGTCTAATTATTGGAAGCGATTGTCCGTCGTGGGGCTATTCATGAGGTTTTTCCGTCCAATTGGCGCTATTTGTGTCGCCAGTCTTCTGAGTGCGGCATTTGCCGCCAACCCGCCAGCGGCCCAAGCGCCAGCGCATGCTCCTTCGCCCGAGGCTCCGGTCATTCTTCCACAGCAATTTGGCGGGTGGCAGATGCAAGGTCGAGCCCAGACCAGCACTGATCCCTCGACGGCGGACCCGACGAATGCGGCGGTGCTAAAGGAATATCGACTCACGGATTTCTGCGTCGGCGACCTACACCCGCGACGACGACGGCCGCACGCTGAAGATCCGTGCGGCGCGCTTTGCCGATGCATCCGGTGCGTTTGGTGCGTACACGTTCTATCTGCAGTCCGAAATGCGCGAAGGAGAAGATCGGCGATCAGGGGGCCTCTTTGGATCAGCGCGTGCTCTTCTATCGCGGGACACGTGCTGGTGGATGCGCAGTTCAGCCAGGAATCAGCGATGTCGGGAGCCGAGTTGCGTGAACTGGCCGGACTTCTGCCGCGTCCCGAAGGGAACGATGCAATTCTTCCCAACTTCATCCAGTTCATGCCGCAGCGCGGGCTACGTCGCGAACACGCAGAAATACGTGATGGGGCCGGCGGCGCTGACGGCGCTGGCGCCCCCGGTTTCCGCTGATCTGGTGGATTTCGGCGCCAGTTCTGAGGTGTCGCTGGGGCGTTACAACACATCGAGCGGCGAAGCGACGTTGATGCTGATCTCTTATCCCACGCCGCAAATCGCCGCTGAGCATCTGCGCGCATTGATGCAGCGCATCAGTTTGACTCAACCCCAGACGGGTGTTTCCACTGTCGACGATTCCGGCACATTCTTCGACAAGCGCACCGGACCAATCGTCGCGATCGCGACTGGACCGGATCTCGGACAGCGATGCGAAGGATCTCTGCTGGGAATGGTGAACTACGAAGCCAACGTCACCTGGCAAACACCGACGAGCGATCCGCAAGTGCGCGACCTGTATCATGCTGATTCTCAACATCGTCGTTCTGTGTGCGATTCTCGCGGGGCTCGCGATCGTGGCAGGTGTTGCGTTCGGTGGAATCCGTATTTTGATGAAGCGTTTGTATCCCGATCAAGGTGTTTGACCGTCCGGAGCAGATGGAATTTATCTCGCTGCACCTCACCGAAACTGTCGTAAAAGGGTTGCCTTCGTCGGGCTCGGATGGGAGTCCTCGGGCGCCGCAAAACCGCGCCTAATCCCTGGGTAAGTGGCTTTAGAAAGTATTGGCTTACAAAGTTTTCCAAGCCTTTTTGTCTCAAATTGGTACACTCGGCGCACGTATTGATTGATTTTGTAACTGATTGAAAACAAAGACATTTATTTAATAAAAATCGCTTGACACCCCCGTTTTTGGACTCATAAGATTTCTCCAGAAAGTTTTGACGGACTTTGCCTCCGTTGGAACTATTCTCCCTTGAAGAAGAGGCCGCCCAGTTGCCGGGTGGCCTTTTCGTTTTCTGCATTCGCATCGCTTCGCACGGAGTAAACTTCGAGCATTTCGCGAAGAGATCAAGCGCTAATGCATGGAACGTTTCCAGGTTTCACTGCGTATCATCTGTTGAGAGTATTGTGCGATTTACTCTCGCCTTAGCGAACCGATTCGGGGAGGACTTCATGTTCTGCGATGGATGCGGCACAGCGGTGCAACCGGGACAAGCCTTTTGCAGCCGGTGCGGTAAGCAGATCGTTGGTCCAGTTTCGATCATGCAACCACTTCCTGGTCGCGTTCAGGAGCATGTACGACTGCTCGGTCTGTTCTGGCTCGCGTTCTCGGCATTCAATACTGTCGGCGCCGTAGTCCTCTACGTGCTTGCGAATACGCTGTTCGCGCGTATCAATGGCCTGGGTGCACCCGAGTCTTCCACTGCCTTCTTGCGACCGCTGCTCAGCACGGTAGCGATTCTCCTGCTGGCGAAGGCTGCTTGCGGATTCGTTGCCGGATGGGGCTTGCTGCAGCGGGAGCATTGGGCTCGAGTTGCAGTCCTGGTGCTCGCCTTCATTTCATTGTTCACGAACATTCCCTTTGGAACGGCTCTCGGGATCTACACCATGTGGGTACTGCTGCCTGCGGAATCCGAGCGTGAATATGATGCGCTAGTCACCACGCGAGCGGCCTAAGCATCGCCGAATTCTCCTGAGACTTCTCTCTTTCTGAACGGCGCCCTGCGTCTAGTCGTTGACAGCTCACTTGTCCTGTCCCTACGATGGCGTTCGTGGAATCAATGAGACAGCGTCGTAAGGATCTACTCCAACGGGCAATGGTCTCACTTACGCTGCTGATTGCCATGAGCGGCACCCTGTTTGCGCAGGGTACCCCTTTGGTGATGGTGAACTGGAACAAGAAAATCCCCAACCACACCACTCCTACCTTGCAGGCCGTGGTGAATCCGATGCTGCGTCGCGGTTCACCCATCCACGATGCTTCGTTCGCCGCTCTTCGCAAACTGGGATGTGACTACGTCCGCTATGCCTTTTGGTTTCCCTATCCCAAACTGGTGGTGGCGGAATTGCGACCTCCGGACCACGGGCAGACCTTTTGGGATTTCCAATACATGGACCCTCTGGTGGAGGATTTCCTCACTGCCAGCGATGGACATCCTGCGGTCTGGAGTTTCAGCACCGCACCTGAGTGGCTCTACACCACGTTGCAACCCGTTGTGTATCCCGAAGACCCGCACCAGGTTTTCTGGGAGTATTCGCAAGGCACCCAAGTCAACGATTTGAAAGCACTAGCCGACTACTATGCTCGGCTGGCGGGTTGGTATACGCAGGGTGGCTTTACGGACGAATTGGGGAAATTTCACTCCTCCGGTCACCGCTATGACATCCGCTATTGGGAGGTCTTCAATGAGATTGACTGGGAGCACGAATCGACGCCGGAACAATATGTGGAGCGTTACGACGCAATCGTAGAGGCCGTGCGCAAGGTGGTTCCGCAAATGAAGTTTGTAGGCGTTGCATTGTCGGACGCGCCGCGTGGTGCTCGCATGTTCGAATATTTCCTGGATCCGAAGAACCACAAACCGGGCATACCACTGGACTATCTTTCTTTCCACGTGTACGCCGCTCCTGGTTCTGACCAGACCCTGGATCAGTGGCAATTCACCTTCCTTGACAAGGCGAACGAGTTCATCGGAGTAGCGCGATACATCCTTCGAATGCGAGACCGCCTTTCACCGTCGACCAAGATCATGGTCAACGAAGCAGGTTCCATCCTCGCCGGCGATATGGTTCAAGGTGAGCCCAATCATGTGGAAAAGCCGATCCCGCCCGCGTACTGGAATCTGAGTGGCGCGCTCTACGCTTACCTTTATGTCCAATTGGCCAACCTTGGTGTGGATACCGTGGGGGAGTCTCAGTTGGTCGGATACCCGAGCCAGTTTCCCAGCGTGAGCATGGTGGACTGGACGAACGGCAAGCCTAATGCGCGACTGACCATTCTCGAGTTACTCAAGAATAATCTTGGACCCGGCGACGATTTTGTAGAAACCGAAATAAAACCCAATGGCATGCCAGCAGACGCGGACGCGATATCCGCGCAGGGTTATACGCGAGGCGGCCAGCGAAAGCTGTTGCTGATCAACCCACGATATCGCGAGATCGCGGTCGAACTGCCGAAAGAATTTGCAGGAGGTAAGGTTCAGACGATCGCAGGAGCCTCCCCCGATGTTGTGGAGCAAGATCTGGGAGATCTGAAGCTTCACTTGCCGCCATTTGCAGTCTCGGTCGTGACGCTGAAAGATTGACGACGAAAGACTAACGACCTTTGGCGAGGGGCTCGCCGTAGCCACAATCCCATGATTTGGTAAACTAAATGGGGCCCGCCAGAGGCCGACGTAGCTCAGTTGGTAGAGCAGCCGA